>NZ_JBPJZR010000013.1:0-260512 GCF_051216615.1 Variovorax raffinosi | reverse complement strand
CCATGGTGATCACCTTGAATCCCTGCTGAAATTCTCAGCAGGTCAGTGGAACACCCTGGTCAATATTGGATCGGCACTTTGCGGTTTAGCTGGTCAAGATTGCGTCGGCACTAACAGGATGGCATCGCGCGGTGAAAATCCCGCGATCGCCGCTTGGTGGCCGCGCCTATTCAACGCATCGGCTACACAAGACGGCGAAACACTGCAATCGACGCGTGATCTCTATGGACATGCGATCAACTCCCTAGGCGGTCGTCTCACACAGGCTGTACTGCTCGATATTCAAACTCACCAGCAATCAGGCGATACGATCGATAAAAGCCTCTTTGACGCCATCGAAACTGCGGCAGCTGCGCACGGGCGGCAGGGTGCGTATGCGCGAGCAGCGCTTGTCCATGCAGCAGGCTTCTTGGTAAACATCAAGGCAGAGAAAGTTGTTCAGATACTGGATGCCGCACTGCGGAAGGACAGCGGAGAAGCGGCTGCACTGCGGTCCATTCTCGTCTCTGACGCAAGGCTGTCATCGAGTGCATCTGCAGTGTTTCACGAGCACATTCTGCGAGGAGTTCTAGAGATCGGTGATGATCGACGTGCAGCCAAAGGTGCTGCGGCGAAGCTCATTGCACCAGCACTATCTATCGTGCGACACGAGAGCGATGCCAGCCAATGGGGAATCACAACGGCTAATGCAGCTCATTGCCTTCGTGTCGGCCCACCATCGTTGCGCGAAGGTGCCGCAGCACTGCTGAAGGAATGGATCAGCCAGATCGAAGGCGGCCCCGCTCAGGCATGGCGCGATGGCATTCGGCCACTACTCGACGAAGTGTGGCCTCGGGAGCGGTCGCTGCGGGAGAAAAGACAGACGAGCCATTTCGCGGCGCTGGCCGTCGCGACAGGGAACGCATTTCCTGAAGCACTCGAGTGGATTCTTCCCTACCTGGGCCCCTCCGATACGCACGGCATTTCATACGAAATCGAGAAGTCGCGGGCACCTGAAGATTTCCCACAGGAAACGCTGACGCTGCTGTGGCGACTACTCGGCGGAAAGACCAACGATCAGTTGGTCGGAACGTCTAAGATTCTCGACCGCCTGGTTGTAGCGTCGCCGCGCATGGAAGTCGACCGCCGACTTCAATCACTTTATCAACGAGCGGTCCACTACAACTGAGTGGCTGACGCAGAGCTTCAAGTAGCGATGTGTTGAATTCCGCTGATCTCTGACCCTAGGAGGATGCGGACAAAAACTTGGACTACCAAGAGGTAGTTCATGTATTCGTACGAAGACAGGATTCGAGCGGTCGAGCTATACATCAAGCTCGACAAACGCGTCAGGGCGACCATCCGTCAGCTGGGTTACCCAACCAAGAATGCCCTGAAAGGCTGGCACCGCGAATACGAGCTACGCCTCGATTTACCTGTGGGCTATGCGGGCCGGGCTGCCAAGTACTCCCTGGCGCAGAAGGAGGCGGCTGTTGAACACTACCTCACTCACGATCGCTGCATTGCTGCAACGATGAGGGCATTGGGCTATCCCGGTCGTGGAACGTTGACCGCATGGGTGCGCGAGGCGCTTCCTGAGACCAGGAAGTCCATGGTTGGCAGGTCTGGGCCTCCAAGGTATCCCGAGGCGCTGAAGCACGCCGGAGTCATCGGACTTTGCAGTCGACAAAAAGGCGCGCAGGCCGTGGCCGAAAAGCTGGGCGTGTGCAGGCCGACGCTGTACAACTGGAAAAACCAACTACTCGGTCGTGAGGCTCCCGCTTCCATGAAACGCCACAACAACTCTCCGCCAGTGCCAGAGCGAGAGGAACTGGAACGCCAACTCGAATCTCTGCAACGCGACATCCGGCAACTGCAGATCGAGCGCGACCTCTTGAGGAAGGCCAATGAAATATTAAAAAAAGGCCTGGGCGTCGATCTGCAACTCCTGACCAACCGGGAGAAGACATTGCTGGTTGACGCCCTCAAAGAGCTCTATGCCCTGCCAGAGCTCCTTGCCCAGTTGGATCTGGCGCGGAGCTCGTACTTCTACCATCAAGCCCGTGTGAAGGTAGCGGACAAGTACCTCGCTGTGCGCCGCAGCATCGCCGACATCTTCGAGACGAACCACCGCTGCTACGGCTACCGCAGGCTGCAGGCGTCTCTGGCCAGGCAGTGCATCACCATCTCTGAGAAGGTTGTGCAGCGGTTGATGAAGCAAGAGAGCCTGATCGTCTCCAAGCCAAAGCGGCGCCGATACGGCTCCTATCTGGGGGAGATCAGTCCGGCGCCCGAGAACCTCATCAATCGCGACTTCCACGCCGCAGCGCCGAACGAGAAGTGGCTCACCGACATCACCGAGTTCCAGATCCCGGCCGGCAAGGTGTACCTCTCGCCGATCATCGACTGCTTCGATGGCCTGGTCATCAGCTGGTCCATTGGGACACATCCAGACGCTGAGCTCGTCAACACGATGCTGGATGCGGCCATCGAGACGGTGGTCGATACCAACGACCGGCCCGTCGTCCACTCCGATCGTGGTGCCCACTACCGCTGGCCCGGTTGGCTATCGAGGATCGGTGACGCGAAGCTGGTTCGCTCGATGTCTCGCAAGGGGTGTTCGCCTGATAACGCTGCATGCGAAGGCTTCTTCGGGCGGCTGAAAACGGAATTGTTCTACCCTCGGGACTGGAGGGCCGCCACGGTCGAGCAGTTCATCAAAGAAGTTGATTCCTACATCCGCTGGTACAACGAAAAGCGGATCAAGATCTCCCTTGGCTCCCTCAGCCCCATCGAGTACCGAGAGAGTCTTGGACTTGCGACATAAAACCAGTCCAAGTTTTTATCCGCACCCCCCACCGTCGTCACCGAGTCCTGACAGATTGGGCTGCAGTTACCTCCAATCTGTGCGTGGCTGGCGGCATTGCCGTTGTCGGATTGGGTGGGATCGATGTGCCTGTTGTTCCGCGCTGGTGCTAGCGAACTACTCGAATTGAATGGCAATTTGCCAACCGAAGTTCAACCGCGGATCGTCGTTAATGCAATTACCGCCAACAGTGTAGCCGGGCGATCCTTCTGCAGCACGGGACTCGTACAGCAGGGTCTGCGGTGAGTATCTGGCACTGGGGAAATTTACTTCACTGACGCATGGTATGACCGGTCGGCCCTCTACGCTGCTGTGCTCAAAATAGAATTTCCCCCATGCCACAGGCCATCGCGCGGGATTGTGAAGGGGCCCTCGTAGACGAACGAGAGGCGCGCATACATCGTGGTCTCAAGAGTTGCGGGCGAGACCGCTTCGTTGCCATGCTCTGCTTGAACCTGTACGGTGACGCCGAGTCCTGCATCTGGTGCAGATCTTGGCGTGACGGCTCCAGGGTAAGGAACGTCCCACCAGTCTGGCCGCGTCGATGTGAATGTTGCGGAGGCAGCTGGTGGCGTCTTAAGAATCAGGTCGCCTTCAGTGCCTTGAGGCGAAGTCCACGTCCACTTCCAGTTCGAAGACTCTGACGTGACGTCCGCGCCGTCGCTGCGAATGACTTTTGCATTGATGGTGGCAGGACGGTCTACTGCGACTTTGGCTGTGGTCGCCGAAAGCTCAATCCGATAGGTGTAATGAAGCAAGGCGGTCGCAGCGATCTGTCCGCTCACGACGCTCCCGTTGGGTGCCGAGGCTTGGACCGTGATAGTGGCGGACTCAGCTTGAGGTCGTGCGGTGCTCGCGAGCAGATTCGCAGTTGCTCCTTTTGGCGTAACGCCCACCACGGTGGTATTGCTGCTGCTCCAGTTCCAGCCGGTGGCCGTGGCGGTCACATCGGTCCCGTCGCTCGCCAACACGGTCGCGCTGACCGTCATGGGCTGGTTGAACTGCAGGTTGACGGTTGGGTTGGCCAGCACGAGCTTGTAGGTCAGCGGTGCAGCAACGACTGTCACAGTCGCCTGCTGCGTGAGCACCGTGCCACCTGGGGTGGTGGCCTTCACCGTGATCTGGACCGAGCCGGTTGCGACTCCGGTCACGATAGCTGTGGATGCCGCGCCGTCCTGGCTTGCTACGGTCGCTAGCGTCGAATCGCTGCTTGTGAAGACCGTGGACGGGTTGGCAACACTGCGACCCTGGCTGTCGACCATCGAGACAGTGAGCTGCAGCGTCTTGCCGACCGTGACCTCGCCCGCAGTCGGCGTCAACGTCGCCTGATAGGTGACCGGAGCCGGAGGTGGCGCGATCGGAAGGAACGGGACGCTTGCGCCACCTCCGCCGCCGCACGCGGCCAGGATCGAGAGAAGCATCGAAGCCGCCACGCGACGAGCGAGCACTTGAATTCTTGCCGACGGGCTTTGGCCAGCGGCGAGGGAAACGAACGACATAAGAAGACCCTCCAATGGCGCGCGACGGTAGGGAGGTTTCTTCCCGAGCGCATTGGACTAAAGTCCAATACGGAGCAGATTTTTGGCGAGGGAAATCCCTAAAGTGCGGCTGCTCCGAAATGGTTTGGTGGGAGTGGATCGGCTCTTGTCGAGCTGGGAAAGTTCGCTGATGGTGCCCACGCTGCCGGAAGCATCTGCGAGCGCTTCGCCAAAGCCACCGAGCCCTGAACGATAAGGCTGTGGTTACCCCCAATCGGTGCGCAGCTTGCAGTACTGCCGCTGCCCGATTGGGTGGAATCGATGTGCCTGTTGTGCCGCGCCGGTGTTAGAGAATTGCTTGAACGTGAATTTTCCAACCGGTTTTTAACTGCATATCATCGCTTTGGCACCCACTGGTAACAGCGTAATCGGGCCATGTGACGTCGTTGTTCACGCGAAACTCGAACAGCAGGGTCTGCGGTGAGTATCTGAAATAGGCAGTAGCCTGTTCCATGATGCACGGTACAACTGGCCGTCCCTCTGCGCTGCTGTGCTCAAAATAGAATTTCCCACCATGCCACATGTTATCCCTAGGAATTTTGAGGGGGCCCTCGTAGACAAATGAGTAGCGCGCATACATCGTTGTCTCTAGAAGCGCAGGCGAGACAGTGTCGCTTTCGTGATCGGCTTGAACGCGCACGGTGACATTGAAACCAGCATCTGGTGCAGGTCTTGGAATGGCATACAGACCAGCAGCGTCGCCAAGATCCCACCAGTCTGGTCGAGACGAAGTGAACGTGCCGGATGCAGTTGCGTTTGGCGCAAGAATCAGGTCACCATCAATGGATGGAGGCGCAGCCCAGGTCCACTTCCAGTTCGAAGATGCCGGCGTGACATCCACACCATCGTTGCGAATGACTTTGGCATTGATGGTGGCAGGACGGTCTGCTGCGACCTTGGCTGTGGTCGCCGAAAGCTCAATCCGATAGGTGTAATGAGGCAGGGCCGTTGCTGCGATTTGCCCACTCACGGCGCTTCCATTGGGGGCCGTGGCCTGAATGGTGACGGTGGCGGATACAGGCGTCGTCGGGGAAGTGTTGTTCGCCAGCAGGCTTGCAATTGCTCCGGACGCTGTGACAGCGAGGACTCCAGAGTCGCTACTTCCCCAACTCCAGCCAGTGGCCGCAGAGGTCACATCGGTTCCGTCGCTCGCCAACACGGTCGCGCTGACCGTCATGGGCTGGTTGAACCGCAGGTTGACGGTTGGGTTGGCCAGCACGAGCTTGTAGGTCAGCGATGAAGCAACGACCGTCACAGTCGCCTGCTGCGTGAGCACCGTGCCATCTGGGGCGGTGGCCTTCGCAGTGATCTGGACTGAGCCCTTGGCGATCCCAGTCACAACACCTGTGGATGCCGCGCCGTCCTGGCTTGCTACGGTGGCTAGCGTCGAATCGCTACTTGTGAAGACCGTCGGCGGATTGGTCACGCCGCGGCCCTGGCTGTCGACCATCGAGACGGTGAGCTGCAGCGTCCTGCCGGCCGTGACCTCGCCCGCAGTCGGCGTCAACGTCGCCTGATAGGTGACCGGAGCCGGAGGTGGCGCGATCGGAAGGACCGGGAAGCTTGCGCCACCGCCACCGCCACCACTACCACCGCCGCACGCGGCCAAGATTGAGATCAGTACCGCAGCCGTCATGCGACGAGTGAGCAACTGGACTTTTGCCGACAGGGAATGGCCGGCAGCGAAGGAAACGAACGACATAGGAAGACCCTCCATCGGCGCGCGATGCTATAGAGGCTCGTCCCGGAGCGCATTGGACTAAAGTCCAATACGGAGCAGATTTTTGGCGAGGGGAATCCCTGCTTTGCTGTCTAGTGCCTGGTGGTGACGACGTCGCCTATCAGACGATCTCCCCTATACTGCGGGCAGCAGCCGATTCGCCGGCTTGCCCGCCCACAAGGCGAAGCCGTACGCGGCAGCGACATCGAAGATGAGTCTTGGTTTGACCTTCAAGGTCACCGCGGCTCGATGTGTGGGCGCATCGACGTCGAGGTGACCGTAGGAATCGTCAACCATGGCTACTACTCTCACAGCTGCTCGCCTCGAGCAACTCAAGCGCGAAGCTAAGAAGCTGACCCGCGCCACTTCTGTTTCCCACGCCGAAGCCCTGGACCGCCTGGCGGTAGAGAACGGCTTCGCGAACTGGTCGCTGCTTGCCAAGCACGTTAGCCGTTCTTCGCCAGTGAGCCCGACCCCGGCGCTGCCGCCGCTCGCGCCGCCTCCTGCGCCGAAGCCCTCAATGCCGGCACGCTACTACCTGCATGGCGACGAAGAGGAAGGCGCGTCGGGCAAGTTCTACTGCTCCCAGTGCGACCTCTTCGTTGACGGCGGCCACTTTTTCTCGAAGCACCCGCGCGAGGAGACCCTCGAGCATTGCCTCGCTGCGGTCGAACGCTGGGGGCGCCGTCCTGCGTCAGAGACGGTTCACCGCCGGCCTCATGGTGCGCACAACATGTTGGAACAGGCGGCACGTGCTTTCACCGCGGCGCGAGAGGCTGCACGAGGACCGTTCCATCACTGGTTGGAGCAACGCAAGGACCGCGACACCATTGTTGGGGACATTGCACGGGACGCACTTCGCGACAAGACCTTCCCGGTCGGCGCGACGACCCTTGATGAGTTGCTGAGCCACCTCGATCGCAAGTCTGCTCCCCATGCTGCCAGCCAAGCGCTAAGGGAAGCTTGGAAGCAATTCCAGACCTCGCTCAGGCGAGTTCAACGAACGCGGCCAGGTAACAACGCCCTTGTTGAGTGAACGATGAGCTGGCCCGATTTTCGTCCGTCTCGAGCCCCGAGCGTCGGCCCACATCGCGCGCTGCGGGAACTGGCAACCAACTGCTCAGTTCCTCGCCCGAGCTGGACGAAGGCGCGCCAAGCCCTTTCAGCTTCGCTGCGCTGCTACCACTTCACCCGCACGCCCACCGAGCCGTTGATCGAACTCTTCGCTTTGGCGTTGCCGCCCGATGACCAGAGCTTGCCGACTTCGCCATAAAGGCTGGTCGTCTGGTTCAGGGCCAGCGTGAAGCCGCCCGCCAACTCCGTGCTCGTGCCGCCGGTGGGCGCTGCGATGTCGGTCGCAGTCGCGCCATTCACGAAGCGCGCGATGTCCGTGCCGCTCGATGTCTTGTAGACGTTGACGCGGCCGTACGGCTGCAGTGCGCCAATGCCGGTGTCGATCTGGCCCTTCACCCGCACGCCTGCGCGAGCGATCCCGCCGCTGTCGGCATGCGGTTGAACTACCGCGCCGACGATGACGGAGTTGCCCAGGTCCAAATGCTGGTGAATCAGTTGCAACTGCGGCTCGATGCTCCAGCCGCTGCCGCCCAATGCAAAGGCCTGCCCCACTTCGATGGAGCCCAACAGACTGTTGCCCTTGCCTTCGGCGCTCGTGCCGATGTTCGATTGCACCGTGTAGCGGTGGCGGCCCGACTGCACGACCGCATCGGCGTAGAAGCCGCTGTCGCCGGTGTAGGTGCCGTACACGCCCACGTACTGGCTGCGCAGGTCGTTGCGGCCGGTGCGCAGGTTGCTCACGCCGCTGGCGAAGCCGTTGACTGTGGCATCGCCGTCGAGCTGGCCGACGTAGATGCCTGCACGCCAGTTCGACGTGGCCAGCAGGTCAGTGCCGGCCTGGAAGCCCGTGAGGCGCCCCTTGCTGGTCGGCGAGACGGTGCCGCCTTGCCGGATGTCGATGTCGGTCGAGAGAACGCGCGCCCAGGCGCGGCGATCCGAGCCGGTCGGCGTGGTCGCTGAGCCCTTCACGTCGTCGTCACCCACGCGCTTGACCCCCTGGAAGCGATATGGGGCGACTTCTTGCTTTTGATCGGCGCAGCGTAAGGAGGCAGGGGTCCTCAGTACGACAAACTACTGTCGGTCAGGTCCCCGCCGTTCCCCAGAAATGAGCATAGTCGTCAAAGGATGATGTGTGCCCGTCGTACTTCCGGGTGACCTGCACTGTCGTTAGGAGCGAAGTACGCCAAATTGAAGGGAGCTCATCCAAGTTTTCCGCGCCTATTGCACACGTGGCAAAAATTGAAGTTTTTTTGTGGCCTCGCTTCCGGGCACATCGCGGGCAGGCGGGTGTTGACACACAGCACGGCCGTGTTCGGGAGCTTCGTCGCCAACTCGGCGTTGGCGAATCGGCCCTTGTTTTCATCGAGTTCGGTCTGCACCTCCTTCGACATGGTGTCGGCGAACTTCTTCAGCTGACTGGCCAACCCGTCGCCCGTGAAGCCGGCAGCCTCAAGCTCTTTCTTTCGTGCCTCCAGCGCCTTTTTCTCTGCAACTTCGGCGACCGCGCGTGCGTTCGCTTCCTCGATGGTCTCTCGGCGAAATGTCATCGCATTCCTTTGTTGTGGGATCGTCATTCTGATCAGTTTGCCAATTAATTAGCGAATGCCCGAACCTGCGCCTGTCAACGATTGGGAGGCTGTGGGAGGAGTTTGCCAAGCGCTCAAAAAAGAAGGAATGGCCGTCCAGTAGCCTCCTGGAGCACGAATTTGCCGAACGCACCAAGCGCCGTCTGCAATGTCACCGCGTCAAGTTTCAGCTCGATCCTCCATCGCGCGCCGTGCAGAGCAGGCGCATCGGCGCTGAGATAGCCCCCTGCGAGATCAAGCAGGCGATCGTCAAACAGGCTGTGGCTCGCACCTGTTGAACCTTCATTTCTTCGCTCCTGTGGTGATGCGGAGCATAGCGGCCCTGGGGCGCAAAGATCGGTTCTGGAGGACTTTGGCCGATCGACGACACGAAGCATTGGCGCGGTGACGAAGAGGCTAGGTGTCTCGGCTGGTGGCAACCTCGAAAACATCGCCGTTCGTCGGCGTCGCGGACTCGTGGAAGATGTCGTAGAGATACTGCGCCAGCTCGGCGCGCGTCACATCGGACGGAATCGCCAGTCCTGCTGGCCGCCGCTTTCCATCGTCCCCTGTCAGGTGAGCCACCCATACGTCACAGACCCGCTCGATCGCAATGATCTGTCCGAAAACGTTGAATCGGTATCGCATGGCTCGTTCGTTTTGAATGGCGCCGGCCAGATGGTGTCAGATGGACCTTGAACCGAATGAAGCGAGGGCGCAGGTCACTTCACCTCGCGCAGTTCGACAATGGTCGAACCGACAGCTTTACCCTCCACAAAACCCCCTGTCTGTGGATAAACGGATTGACCCAGCGATGCCTTGAATCCGCACTCTGAGCTTGAGCCGAGCCCCGCGGTATGAAACCCCTCTCCACCGATCACGACGTAGAGCCTTATGCCCCCTGGCTTGCCCAGCATCTCAACACGATCGATCTTGCCTCGAAACTCCCTCACGTCAGCAGCGCCGCCTGGCGCGAGGCACTTCTTCGTGAGCATCACGCCGCTTGCGAGTGAACCGATTCCCACCAGCATCATGAATGCGCCGCCGAGGGCCGGCACTACAAGATGCGCCAAGATTTCTGAACGCGGACGCTTGCGCGCCTTGAACGCATACGTGAGTACCCCGGCACCTACGAGTGGGATGAAAACCGAGATCGCGGCCATACCAAGATGCCACGGAGCGGAAGCGGCAGCGTACATATGACGATCTGGATCGGAAACAGCAGCTAGTGAGCCCGGTGATTTTGCCGACAGTGTCGGCAACGATTTTCACCACACGCGTGTTGAAGAGGTATCGGGAAGGTCTGGTTGTGGCCGATTGTGTTGAAAAACTCCTGCGAATTCTAGGGATGGTCTGCAGAACGCGATTTGCGATCGCGACTGAAGGAATAGGGTGATGGCGGGCGATTGCGGCGATCAGATCGAACAGCCTCAGCATCCACCTTCCTTATTCAATCGGACAGTCCAGCACAACCGCAGTGCCATGCGCGCTCGACCGAACGTCCAGTTCGCCATTCAGCCGCCGAGCCCGCGCCGCCATGCTCCGCATGCCCAGGCCCTTGTGCATCCCCGATTCACTCTCCCCCAGGCTGAAGCCGCGCCCGTTGTCCCGAACAGTGAGCAGCAGCCTGCCGCCAGCCACCTCCATATCGACACGCACTTGCGACGCTTGGCTGTGCTTCAGCACATTGGCCAGCGCCTCCTGCAGCAGCCGCAGAAAATCCAGGCAGCGTCGCTCGCTGAGGCGGCAGTCGTCCGGCAACTGCAGTGTCCAGATGCATTCGATCCCTGCAGCTTCCAGCACCCGTGTCGTGCGATGCCGCAGTGCCGTCACCCTCTGTGAGAGCCGGTCCGAGTTCTGGTCGAGCGTAGAGTTCTCGATGATCAGGCGCAGGTCGTCGCGAACCTCCTTGAGTGCCCACAGCGCCTCGATCTCGCTGATCTCATGACCGCTTTCGAGCGAGGCGATGTGGCCGCTGAGCGTCATGCCCAGCCCGTCGTGCAGGTCGCGCACGAGGTTCGTGCGTTCGGCCAGCCGCGTGGTCATCAGTTCGACCGCATGCTCGTGGCGCAGCATCGACGACATGCGCTCGGTGGCCTCCTCCACCCTCACCTGCAACTCCACGTTGAAGTGCTCGACCAGTCGCATGCCGACCACGAAGCGCCACGTCAGCACAAAGGAGATGCCGACCATCATCGAGCTGGCCGACCAGGGGGTGTAGTACATGTTGGTGTTGAGCCAGCCAACGAAGACCGCCACGTCATTCAACCCGGCGACCAGCGGCAGCAAGGTGCAAAGCGCCAGTGCCTGCACTTCTCTTTTGCCCGACACCAGGGCCTGCCGGCAAACGAGCCAGACGCAGAAGCAGAAGATGACCAGCTCCAGCACCACCACCGCCTGGCGGATCTGCGTCTGCAGTGAAAGCGGCGCCAACCACAGCGCTGCGGTGCCAAGGCCGGCCGCGGCCCATGCCAGCCTCGCAGCACGAGATTTCTTCAGATCGCAGACGAGCAGCACGAACATCAGAAAGCACGGAATGCTCAGCAGTTGCGCCGTCTGGACGATGGCCTGGAAGGCATGCGTGCTGCCCAGCGGCCATGCAGAGATCGCGACGTAGTTGTAGCCCACCGGCACCCACAGCAGCGAGAACAGGCTGAACCAGCCGTAGAAGGTGTCGCGGCGGCGCAGCAGCCAGAACAGTCCATACAGCAGGCCCATCCCGACCGTGAACCCCAGGCTCACCAGGTGCAGCGATTGGCGCACGAGGCGCTCCCGCTCGAAATGCGCACGCGCCAACGCGGGGGTGCCCAGCGTGGCAAGGCCAAGGCCGGGGTGATAAGCGGCCATGCCCGAAACGCGTACGAGCAGTTCGTTGGAACCGGGCCGCAGCAGCGGCGCGTTCAGCACCCAGTACCGGGGCCGGTTCCAACTGCGTGACAGTGGCTCCTGCAGGTTCTCGTCGCTGTCCAGCAGCGCACCGTTGAGGTAGACGGCACCCGCCATCGAGAAATGGTCCAGGGCAAGACCGACCGGGGGCAACGCCGCGCCCGTCGCCTCGCTCCATCGAAGCCGGTACCACACCACGCCGTCGTAGCCGGGCCAGCGAACGGGCCAAGTGTTGTCGGGCAGTGTCAGCGGCATCCATCCCTCCACGGGCGGCGTGTCGGACGAAGCATCCGCGCGTACGGCCTCGATGCGCTCGAAGGCCCGCGACGGTTCTGCCGGAGCGGACGTTGCCAGGCCGCAGAAGAAGGCAAGCAGCAACAGGAAGATGCCCCGCATTGCCAGTCCCGGCAGGCTCAGGGCAGCAGACCCCGGCTGCGGGCACTGTGGACCGCGCTCGATCGGGTGCGCACGGCGAGCTTGCGGTAGATGTTCTTGGCGTGGCATTCGACAGTGTTGGTCGTGATGTTCAGGCTGAGCCCGATCTCGCGATTTCCGAGCCCCTGCGCCACCAGTTCGAGCACCTGGATTTCCCGCTTGGTGAGTTCCCCCTCTGCCCCCTCCGGCGCAGCGGCGATGTTACCGAGCGCAGGCGCAGTTGGCGCAGCGGCCGATATGTCGACCAGTTGCAGGATGCGCCGCGCGATCACCGGATCGATCGGCGCACCGCCGCGCTGCAGGCTGCGCAGCGACAGCTCGATCTCCACGTCTTCGCCGTTCTTCAGCAGGTAGCCAACGGCACCGCTGCGCAGGGCCTTCAGCACTGTCGCGTCGTCGCCAAGGCTGGACACGATCACGGCCTCCGTCTGCGGCGCGTGCGACTGCATCCATGGCAACAGGTCGATGCCGTCGCCATCGGGCAGGCCCACGTCGAGCAGCGCGAGGTCGAAGCGCGCCCCCGTCATCTGCGCACGCGCTTGCGCCAGCGAATCGGCGATGGCGCACCGGCACCCGGCAAACACCTGCGCAACGATGCGCTGCAGCCGCTGCCACGCCAGCGCGTCGTCTTCAACGATCAGGATTTTGAACGTCACAGGGTTCCTTTTTCGATTCAGTGATTCGGCCCATTCACAAGCCTCTTCCCCGGACCTTACTGAACCGGCGTGGTTTCGCAATCCCGGAGAACCGTTAAGGCGTTGGTTGGAAGCGCTGCGCGATGACCCGATCACCACTTCACGCGCACGCCCAGCGAGCCGTTGATTCCGCTCTTGACCTTGGCATTGCCGCCCGAAGACCAGAGCTTGCCGACTTCGCCGTAGAGGCTGGTCGTCTGGCTCAGGGCCAGCGTGAAGCCGCCTGCGAGTTCGGTGCTCGTGCCGCCCACGGGCGCGGAGATGTCGGTGACGCTCGCACCGCTCGTGAAGCGTGCAACGTCCATGCCGCTCGAGGTCTTGTAGACGTTGAAGCGACCGTACGGCTGCAGCGTGCCCATGCCGGTGTCGACTTCGCCCTTCACGCGAACGCCTGCACGGGCGACCCAGCCGTTGTCCGCCTGCGGCTGAACGACGGCGCCTGCAATCAGCGAGCTGTTCAGGCTCATGTGCTGATGGATGAGCTGCAACTGCGGCTCGATGCTCCAGCCACTGCCGCCCAGCGCGAAGGGCTGACCTACTTCGATGGAAGCCAAAAGGCTGTTGCCCTTGCCACCCATGCCGGCGCTCAGGTTCGGCTCCACCGTGTAGCGGTGACGGCCTGACTGGACCACGGCGTCGGCATAGAAGCCGCTGTCGCTGGTGTAGGTGCCGTAGATACCCACGTACTGGCTGCGCAGATCGTTGCGACCCACACCCAGGTTGTTGATGCCGCTGGCAAAGCCGTTGACGCGCGCATCGCCGTCGAGCTGGCCGACGTAGATGCCTGCGCGCCAATTCGGCGTGGCGAGCAGATCGGTGCCAGCCTGGAAGCCGGTCAGGCGACCCTTGCTGGTCGGCGAGACGTTGCCGCCCTGCTGGATGTCGATGTCAGTAGAGAGCACGCGAGCCCAGGCGCGGCGGTCCGAACCAGTCGATGCGGTGGCCGAGCCCTTCACATCGTCATCACCCACGCGCTTGCGCAAATCACCCAACATCGCAAGGTTGCCCTGGCGTAACTGGCTCGGCAGCGAGGCGTAGAGCGCAGCTTCCGGGCGGTAGGCAATGACAGGCAAGCCCACCGGGTTGCTCGGAGACACAGCATTGGTCGTGGAGCGCAAGTACCAGTTCTCGCCCGCGCCGGTGGCGTCGCCTGCGTTCAACCGGTATTCGTACGCACCCGCATCGACATGGCCGCCAGCCAGCGAGAAGGCATCCTTGGTCGTCTGCGCCGTCGTGGTCGCACCGTTCTGCGCGGTGATGACCTCGATGCCGTTGCCGCTGGTCAACGCGCCCAGCCCACCGAGGTTAGTGATCTGCACGCTGGTCTTGCCGCTGGCAATGGCCGTGGGGCCGTTGAGGATCAACCGGTCCGATGGGCCGGCGCCGTTGAGTGCCGTGCCCAGCTTCAGCACGCCGTTGTTGCCGACGTACGGGCCGTTGACTGTCAGGGTCGTGCCCGGCGTGGTGCCGATGAGCGAGACCGTGCCGCTGTTGGCCAACGACGCCACTGTCTGATTGAACCCTGCCAGATCGAGCGTGGCGCCCGCCGCCACGCTGTGCGCCGAAGCAGCGCTGAAGGTGTTCACCGCGCCGGCCTTCAACGTGCCCTGCGCCACGTCGGTCGCCCCCGTGTAGGTGTTCGCGCCCGAGAAGGTCAACGTGCCCGTGCCCTGCTTGGTGATGAAACCACCGCCGCTGATCGCGCCGCTCAGGGTTTCGGAGAACGCACCGGTGTCGATGACGGGATCGTTGTTGCCCGTCAGCTTGATCGCATTGGCGATGGTCAGGCCATCGGCGCTGAAGCCCAGCGTGGTGTCGTCGTCCATCGACAGCACGCCGGTGCCCAGTGCATTGCTGTTGCCCAGGTTCAAGCGCCCCTGCCGCAACGCCGTGCCGCCGGTGTACGTGTTGGCGCCCGAGAGCGTCAACGCACCCATGCCGACCTTCACCAGCGAACCGCCGGTGCCCGAGATCACGCCCGAGACTTCCGTGCTCGCATTGAGGTTGCCTGTCGTCAGCACCTTGCCGCCCAGCAGCACCTGGCCCGCGCCCGCCAGCGAGCCGACGGTCATGCCTGCCCCGGTGACGCCGGAAACATCCAGGCTGCCGCCCGCGTCATTGACAAGCGAGGTCCCGGCCGCCGAGCCGCTGCCCGCGAACGCCACGAACCCGCCGCGGGTCGCACCATCGCGCGCGGCCGTCGTGATGGCTAGGCTCCCCGGATCGGCACTGCCGCTGAAGACGAGGCCCGCGCCCGCGGCCACGAGCACATGGCCGCTGCCCAGCGCGCCGGTGACCGAGGTGTTCACGGTCCCTTCGTCGATCAGCGTGCCGCCGCTGTAGCTGTTGACTGCCGTCATCGACAGCTCGCCGCCGCCGATCTTGCGAAGGCTGCCGGAGCCGCTCATCGTGCCGGCGTAAGTGCCGTTCACCGGCTGGTCGAAGGTGACCCTGGCGTTGTTGACGATGTCGCCCCGCAGGCTGGTGGTGTTGCCCTGCAGCACGCCGGCCTTGACGGTCGTGCCGCCCTTGTAGTCGTTGGCCCCCTTCAAGACCAGCGTGCCCATGTCGTCCTTCACGAGGCCACCGGTGCCGGTCAGCACCGATTCGATGGTGGCCGTCATGCGCGCGCCGGAGGCCACGCCGTCGCCGACCTTGATGGTGGTGGCCGCATTGCCGAGCGTGAGCGCGCCGCCTTTGACGACATAGCCATCGGCGAAGAACTGCGCGCCGCCGATGCTGACGTTGCCGGCGCCGTTGTCCACGGTGACGGTGCCGGCCTTGCCGCCGAACATGGCGAACCCGTTCTGCGTCCAGGCCTTGTTGAGCTTGCCGTCGGCATCGGTCCAGCCGTCGTTGGGGCTGCGAAGTCCCCAGGTGCCCGAGCCGCCACCGGCCGCGCCGTCGTTGTACCTGGTCGGGTCGCCGCCATCCCAGAAGTTGAGTTTGGCGCCCGTGCTGTTGATGAGATTGACCTCGCCGGCGACCCCGGTCTGCACGTACAGGTCCGCTGCCGGGGCCTTGGCCGGAGACGTTCCGATCGACAAGCCGTTGCCGCTCAGCGCGCCGCTGTACTTCATGAGGCGGTACAGGCCGGGGCCGAAGTCACCGCCTGCCGACTCGGTGACATTGAGCGTGCCGTTCAGGGCAAGGTTGCCCTTCACGTCGATGAGGTCGTTGAGCGCACCGCCGGGTGCACCGGCCTGGCCGAGTTCGTAGTTGAGGATGGCGCCGCTGTCCAGGCTCAGCGTGCCTGTGGTCAAAGTGCCGGGGCTGTTGCCGGGCGACAGGATGCCGCCGCTGGCGATGTTGACG
Organism: Variovorax raffinosi; assembly: GCF_051216615.1. Lineage (NCBI taxonomy): Bacteria > Pseudomonadati > Pseudomonadota > Betaproteobacteria > Burkholderiales > Comamonadaceae > Variovorax > Variovorax raffinosi. The sequence continues at coordinate 244,439 of NZ_JBPJZR010000013.1, read as the reverse complement.
GCGCCCGCGATGATGCCGCCGCCGGCCAGCGTCGCACCGCTGTTGACCTGCACCGCGCCGCTGCCGGTGGCGCTGCCCGCTGTGTTGTTCACGCGCAGCGTGCCGGCCGCCACCGTCGTGCCGCCGCTGTAGGTGCTGGCGCCTGTCAGCGTGAGCGTGCCGCTGCCGGACTGCGACAACGAACCCGCGCCGGCCACGGCCCCGTCGAAGGTCACTGCGTTGTTGCGCTTGAAGATGAGCTGCGTGTCGAGCTTGACGTTACCCTCGATCCAGCCGGTGTTTCCGCCATCGCCGATCTGCAAGGTGCCCGCGCCGATCGTCGTGCCGCTGCCGTTGGTGTTGGTCTGTATCGATCCGGTGACGACGGCGCCATTCGCGGCACTCAGGTTGAGTTGGCTGGCCATGACGCTGCCGGTGACCTTCAATGCCTGGCCGGTGTTCAAGCTCAGCACGCCGCCACTGTCGAAGTTGCCCAGTTCGGCGATCTGGTTGACATTGCCCAATGTCGTGTCGCCTACTGAACTGCCCGAGAGCTTGGTGGCCGTGATGGCTCCGGCGACCTGGATAATCGAACCTGTCGAATTGAGTGTCGTGGTCGTGCCGCTGACGTCGCCAGCGAGCGTCAGGTTGCCGGCAACTGTCAGGGCCGTGCTGGCGCCACCGTTGAGCGGGCCGGCGACCGTCAGCGACTGCGCGTTCTTCAGGCTAAAGCCGCTGGCCGAAAAGGGCCCCAGAGTGACGATCCGGTTGGCACCGGTGAGCGTGGTCGTGGACTGGGAACTGCCCGAAAGCGTATTGGCGGTGATACTGCTGCTCGCGTCCTGGTTGATGGCGCGGCTAGAAGCAAGCGTTGTCCTTACGCCAGCTAGGGCCCCAGCAATCGACAGGTCGCCAGCGGTTGTGTTCAAGGCGACGCTGGCACCACCGTTGAGCAGACCATCGACCGTCAGGGATTGCCCGTTGTTCAGGCGGAAGTCGTCGGCCGAAAAACTGCCGAGGCTGGTGATCTTGTTGTCGCCGTCGAGATGGGTTGGGGCTGAGCCTGAATTTCCAACAAGAGTGCCGGCGATCAAGGTACCGCTCGCGTCTTGCGTGATCGCACCGGTCGACGCAAGGGAGATCTTCCCGGAGCCCGCGTCGATCCTGGAGCCCGCCTGCAGGTCGATCACGCCGCCAGTAATGGCGACTCTCCCGCCCGCCGAGGTCCCCGTTGCATTGATCGTCCCCTCGACCGATACCCCGGTGTCGGAGGCCAGGGTGACCTGCCCCCCATTGACCCCGCTGACGTCAATCGAGCCGTACTTGTCTTGGACGACATCACCGCCCTGCGCGCTCAGCGTGACGCTTCCGCCGTTGCCGCCATTGCCGCTGATCCCCTGGGCCTGGATCGCACCGCTGTTTCTGACCAGTTGGGTGAACAGCAGCGGCATTGCGGCCGCCTGCAGCACGATCTCCCCACCGTCAGCCTGCAGGGTCCCGGAGTTGCTGACGGCTGGCGCCCCGGCATTCATAACTCCAGCGAGCGCAGCGTTCGCAGGGAGGGTGATGGTGATCCGCCCGTTGCCATCGAAATTCAGCTCCGCATGATCGACAGCAGCGAGGTTGATGCGACCCGACCGGGCAACGATGGTGCCGGGGTTCGTGACGTTGGCCCCCACAAGCGCTACCGAGCTACCGTTCAGGCGGCCGTAGTTGAAGATGGTGCCGCGACCGCTCCCGCTCACATCGAGCAGGTACTTGTTTCCACTGTTCGTGATGTCCAGCGTGGTGGCCATCAAGCCGCGCGCATTCACCTGGGCACCCGGTCCGAAGAAGATGCCATTGGTGTTGCCCAGAAAAACCTTGCCCTCCGAGCCGATGGAGCCATAGATCTGGCTGGGCGTCTGGTCAAGGATGCGATTGATCGAGATGCTGTCCGCGCTCTGCACGTAGATGACAAACGCTGCGCTGCCAACGTCAAACGTGCTCCAGTTCAGTCCCATCACCTGCGTATCCTGCGTAATGGTTACGGTCTGGCCAGAGGTGACTATCGAACCATTGCCCATGATGATCGAGCCACTCCTGGGTATCGTCGACGCCGTAGGAATACCACCCCCAGCGCCCGCAGGTATCGCCGCGGCCAGTGCAAGAAGTGCAAAAGCGGCCTTCCCTCGCCCACCCAGACGTCCATGACGCGCCACGAGACGGCGCCTCGCCTGGCGAGCCGTGCCGGACGCCGCGCCACTGGGCGCGCGCGCAAGCTCCGACACCACTTGCAGCATGCCTCTGGCGGAATTGAAGACGAGGCGGTAGACGTGATTCATGGATTTCCCCCGGTTTTATGAAGTACGGAAAAACGCTGAACCGCCAGCGCGGCGCCGCAATGCTGGACGCGGGCGCTGGCCGCAAGCGGCGCGCCAGACGAAAGTGCAGGCGGGCCCTGCCGACCTCGCGAGCCCGCTCTTTCACGCTTGACCAGCTCGACAAAAAATACAGAGACGAACCCTCCGTCGGAATCCCTGAATTCAGGGAGAGCAGTCGATCGTGAATCTTGAAGAGGAATCGCGGGCCAGTGCTCTGGCGCCTCCTTCATCGCCCAAATGCGCCCATGTCGCACGGCACGCGCGCGATGGAAAACGGGTCGACAGACACGGTACATTGATTTGTTCTCCTGCTTTTTTCTTTGAATTGAAGAGTCGCGACGATGGTGCGACAAAGGCATGGCGGCGCGATGCTACGCATCCTTGGCGCGCGGCGCATTGGACTAAAGTCCAATGACAGGTGCGATGGCTTGCATCAGCATATGGATTCATCCGCCGTGGTCGGGCCTTGCGGTCCGGCCGTTTTCGCGCGCCTGCGCCTTTTGCCTGGACCTCGACGATCCGATGAATGCTCTGCCGTCCACTCCCTCCAGCATCCCGGTCTTTGCCGCTCGCATGGCGGCTCTGCGGCGCAATCTGCCGTTTGCGCTGCTCGGCGTCCTGCTGACCGTGGCGCTGGTGATCGCGGCCCTCTACAGCGTTGTTCCGCATGCGCAATTGGCCGCCTGGGCCGTGGCCAACGCAGCGCTGACGGCCGCGCGCGGCTGGTGTGCATGGCGCTATCGATTCGCAGAAGATGAGGTGGGCTTGCATCGCTGGCGCCGCTACACGCTGGCAGGCACAGCCGCTGGTGGCCTGCTCTGGGGCCTGCCCATCGCCTGCTGGATGTTGAAGGTTCCGATGGCCCACCAGATGTTCCTGGTCATCGCGCTGTTGACCATGGGAACGGGGGCCATCTATGCCTATTGCATCGACCTGCCTTTGCTCTACGGCTTCCAGGTGCCGTACTTCCTGCCCTCGATGATCGTCTTGGCCCTACTGCCACACCCGCTGCTCCAGGTCATGGGACTGGCCGGCATGCTTTATCTCTTCGTGACCCTGGCCTTCGCCCACCGCATGCACCGCACGCAGGTCGACTCCTTGCAACTGCGCTTCGAGAACCTCGATTTGTTGAAGCGGCTGCAACAGGAAAAGGAAGCCGCAGAGCGAAGCGATCTGGCCAAGTCACGTTTCCTTGCGGCAGCCAGCCACGACCTGCGCCAGCCGGTGCACGCCCTGAGCCTGTTCGTCGGCGTGCTGCGCGAGCAAGCGTTGCCTGCGCTCAGTCGCCACTTGGTGGATAACATCTCGCGTGCAACACAGGCGATGGGGGCGTTGTTCGAAGGACTGTTGAACCTCTCGCGGCTGGATGCCGGCGTGGTGCGGGCGCGCGTGCAGCCCTTTGCGTTGGACGGGCTGCTGGAACAGATCGCGCTGGAGTTCGCGCCGCAGGCCGCCAGCCGCTCGCTGGTGCTGCGCATGCGGCCTTCGGATACCACGGTGCTGTCCGATCCGGCGCTGTTGGACCGCATCCTGCGCAATCTTGTCGACAACGCGATCCGCCACACAGGACGCGGCGGAGTGCTGGTCGGCTGCCGACGCGTCGGCGATGCGCTTCGCATCGAGATCTGGGACACCGGCCCCGGCATTCCGCCCGACGAGCATGAACGTGTGTTCTGGGAGTTTCATCAACTGGGCAACCCCGAGCGTGATCGCGCCAAGGGGTTGGGCCTGGGACTGGCCATCGTGCGTCGCACGGCCACGTTGTTGGGACACCCGCTCGCGATGCGCTCACGCGTGGGACGCGGCACAGTTTTCAGGCTGACCGTACCGATGGCCAAAGTTGGCACTCCCGTGAATGAGGTCACCGCGGACACGGCGCTGCAGGCGCCCTCGCAACCGGAGTCCGCGCTCATCTTTGTGATCGAGGACGACGCACCCAGCCGGTACGGCCTGCAGTTGCTTCTGCAAGGCTGGGGGCATCGCGTGGTCGCCGCTGCCGGTGCGGCCGAAATGCTCGAACTGATCGAGGCGGTGCCAGGAAAGCCGAGCCTCATCGTCAGCGACTACCGCCTGCGCGATCACCAGACCGGCATCCAGGCCATCGACCGGCTGCACGAGGAATACAACGATGACACCATTCCCGCGCTGCTGGTCAGCGGCGACACCGATCCGCAGCGCCTGATCGAGGTGGCCGCACGCGGATGGCCGCTGCTGCACAAGCCGGTGGACCCCACGCAACTGCGCACAGCAATCGCACAGCTGTTGGCCTGAAGGCTATCGGGGACGGCCCAGCAGGCCTGCGCGACGCGCCGTGATCACGGCCTGGGTGCGGCTGCTCACCTCGAGTGCAGAGAAGATGGCCGAGATGTGCGCCTTGACGGTGCGTTCCGTGGTGCTCAGCCGTTGCGCGATGTCGGCGTTGCGCAGTCCGTCGCACAACAGGTGTAGCACCTCGGTCTGGCGCGCGGACAAGCGGGCCAGCGGACCGGCCGTGCCCGCCAGGATCGGCATCGACGCCGGCCCGAGTGGGCATGCCCACATCACACCGCTCTGGCCCTGGATGACGCGGCGCAGCGCCTCCATCAACTGCTTGCTGTCGGCCGACTTGTGCACGAAGCCGTGTGCGCCTTCGGCCAGCGCAATTTCGGCGTCCAGTGGATCTTCGGAGGCGGAGAGCACGAGGATGCGCAGGCCCGCCCGGCGTCGACGCAATTGCCCCAGCAGTGCGGCGCCCGCCAGATCCGGCAGATAGAAGTCTGTCATCACGGCATCTGGTACCGAAGGCATTGCTGCGAGCAAAGCCAAGGCTTCCATGCCACTGCCTGCGGTCTCGATCACAAGGCCGGCATCTTCCTGACGCAATGCGAGCGCCAGGCCCTCGCGGAACATGGCGTGATCGTCGATCAACAGGATGGTGGGCATTTGGTGGCTTGCAGCAGAACAGCAATGTCCGCAGCGAATGTGGTACTGGGTGGCCCCCTTTCACGTCTGCGATTTATCACGCCGTGTAACGAGAAATTCTAGGTGAGTTGCGGCGAGTGGCACTCGAGCGAGCCTTCGCAAAGGCTTGCGATTCGAAGGGCTTTCAGCCATCGCATTTCAGGTGCTTCAAGCCGCACGCGATTCGCAAAATGCACCGCGACATCTATCTCGCGTTCACGAAATCCGGTCACCGATTTCGACGTGATTCACACGGCCCTTTTCAAACGCGCATGCGCCCGCGCAGTAGCACACAACGCACGCGGCGGCATCGTACTTTGGGCCAATGCGCATCGCGATCAGGGCTCCTAGGATGGCGATGCTTACCGTCGGTATCAAAAGTTTTCCATGTGACGGGCGTGCCTGCGGCGGGCCTGTTTCTCCTGCGGTATTTGGTTCTCTACCAGTTTTCCGGGATTGTTAGCAGATATGTCAACTCGTATCTTTCGCCCATCTCCAACGCGATGCCGGGGAGTTCAACAACAACACGCAGCACGCCATCGGCGCGAAGAGAACTGCCGGAATTTCCAGCGTTCTTTCCTTTGTCAATTCAACCTTTTCTGAGAGCGAAAAAATGTCGAACAGCTTGCAAAAATGGGTGGGACGGAATCGTCCGCCGCGCGTCCAGATCACGTACGACGTCGAGATCGGGGACGCTGTCGAAAAGAAGGAACTCCCGTTGGTCGTGGGCCTGCTGGCCGACCTGTCGGGCCAGCCGGTGCAACCACTGCCCAAGCTCAAGGAGCGCCGCTTCGTCGAGGTCGATCGCGACAACTTCGACGAGGTGCTCGGCAACATCGCACCGCACCTGGACCTGTCGGTGCCCGACACCATGAAGGGCGATGGCAACCTGAAGATCGAGCTGGACTTCAAGGAGTTCGGCGACTTCCATCCCGAGTCCATCGTTCGCCAGGTGCCTCGCCTAGCCAAGCTGCTCGAAGCCCGCCAGCAACTGCGCGACCTGCTCGCCAAGCTCGACGGCAATGACGAACTCGACGACCTGCTCGAGAGCGTGGTGCAGAACAGCGAAGACCTCAAGACCGTTCAAAGCCAGGCCAAGGCCCAGGCCGGCGGCGCATCCGCGCCGGCCCCGCAGGCCTCTACCGAAGCCAAGTCGTCCACCGAGGCCGAAACCCCGGCAGCGTAACCAACCCGTCGGCCGCTGCCTAGAAGGCGCGTGCCCGACCTCTTTTGAATGGTGATGAAGATGGCCAATAAATCCAAGGCTGCCGATACCGGCGGCGCAGCAACCGTCACGACCAGTGAAATGGGCTTGCTGGACAAGATCGTCTACGAAGGCAACATGGTGACCGAGCCTTCGCAAGGTGCCTACGCGAAGAAGCTGATCGGCCAGCTCGCCTCGCAGATCCTCGACGAAGGTATGAAAACCAGCCCCGGCAAGGGCGTGGTTACGCTGATCAACGAGCGCGTGGCCGAGATCGACCGGCTGCTCACGGACCAGCTCAACGCGATCCTTCACGCATCCGAGTTCCAGGCCCTCGAAGGCTCCTGGCGCGGCCTGCGCGATCTCGTGTTCGGCACCGAGACCGGCTCCAACCTGAAGCTGCGACTGCTCAACGTGAGCAAGAAGGACCTGCTCAAGGACCTGGAGACCGCTGTGGACCACGACACCAGCGTGCTCTTCAAGAAAATCTACGAAGAGGAGTACGGCACCTACGGCGGCCACCCCTATTCGCTGCTGATCGGCGACTACTATTTCGGCCGCCACCCGCAGGACATCGCGCTGCTGGAGCGCATCTCCCGCGTGGCCGCCGCCGCGCATGCGCCGTTCATCGCGGCCGCCGCGCCGGGCCTGTTCGACTTCAAGTCGTTCACCGAATTGGGCATTCCGCGCGACCTGTCCAAGACCTTCGAGAGCGCCGAGCTGACCGCCTGGCGCGGCTTTCGCGACTCGGAAGACTCGCGCTACGTCTCGCTGGTTCTGCCCAGCTACGCGGCCCGCCTGCCCTACGGCGCCAAGACCGTGCCGGTGGACAACTTCAACTATGAAGAAGACGTGGACGGCACCGACCACTCGAAGTATCTCTGGGCCAATGCCGCCTACCAACTCGGCCTGCGCATCACGCAGGCGCATTCGGTCTACGGCTGGACCACGGCCATCCGCGGCGTCGAAGGCGGCGGCAAGGTCGACGGCCTCGTGGCCCATGCCTACAAGACGGACGAAGGCGACATCGCGCTGAAGCCGCCCACGGAGGTCACGATCACCGACCGCCGCGAAAAGGAACTCAGCGACCTGGGCTTCATCGCCATCGTCAATTCCAAGGGCTCCAACTCGGCCACCTTCTTCGGCGGGCAGACCGTGAACAAGCCCAAGGTCTACGACAAGGACGCGGCCAACGCCAACGCGGCGGTCTCGGCGCGCCTGCCCTACATCCTGGCCGCATCGCGTTTTGCGCACTACCTCAAGGTGATCGTGCGCGACAAGATCGGCAGCTTCGAGACGCAAGCCGACCTGCAAAAGCACCTGAACAACTGGCTGGCCAACTACGTGCTGGTGAGCCCGTCAGCCCCGCAGGCGCTGAAGGCCGCGTACCCGTTGAGCCAGGCCCGCGTGGACGTGACGGAAGTGCCGGGCAAGCCGGGTTCGTACCGGGCCATCGCCTTCCTCAAGCCGCACTTCCAGCTCGAAGAACTCTCGGCATCCATCCGTCTCGTGGCGGATCTTCCGGCCGCTGCCGCGGCCTGAGTCCCCTGCATTCGCATTCAAAGACAGAAAGAAACACCAGATGGCCATCTATCTCAAGGTCCCCGGCGTCAAGGGGCAAACCCAGGTCAAGGGACACGAAGAATCGCTGGAAGTCCTGACCTTCCAGTTCGGCGGCACCCTCAACGTGTTCACCAGCACGACCAACCAGACACGGACCAAGGACAAGCCGCTTTTTTCCGAGATCAGCATGGTGCGCCTGAGCGATTCCGCCACGCCCCAGTTGCTGCAGGCGCTCGCGCAAGGCAAGATTTTCGTGGGCGATTCCGTCATCACGTTCACCCGCGAAGACAATGCCGAACTTCTGCCATTGATCGTCGTGACCCTGGCCGACGTGATCCTGACCAGCGTGTCGCTGTCGAGCGGCGGAGAACCTCCGACGGAAACCTTTTCCCTGAACTTCGCCAAGATCAAGGTCGAGTACACGAAGCAAAAGGAAAAAGGCGGCCAAGAAGGGATTGCACCCTTCATGTGGAACATCTCGACGAACGCGCCCAACTGACGCAGGCATCCGGCCCTCACTGTGTCCGAACTCGCCAAAGGGGGTGTCGCCCCCCTGTTCGACCGGCTGGCGTCGGCGCCGTCAACGCACGGCACCGGCGCCCATCTGGCGACGATGGAATCGCTGCAGGAATCCATCGGGCGCGAGCTTCGCCTCCTGTTCAACACCCGCTCGCCGCTGTCGGGCGCCGACTATGCGCAAGGCAGCGGCACGGTGCTGGAGTACGGCATTCCCGACTTCAGCGCGCTCGGCACGCAGAGCGCCTCCGACCTGGAGCAGGTGGCGGCCGCGCTGCGACTGGCGGTGCAGCGCTACGAGCCGCGGCTGGCCGACGTCACCGTTCACGTGAGCGCCTCGCCGGACCGCCATGAACTGGCCCTTGTTCGCATCGGCGCCCAGGCACGGGCCGACCTCCAACGGCGTCGCATCGACTTCGAGATGCTGCTGGGCACGCCCGACAGCCTGATGAAAGTCACCTGACGTGTCCGACATCCAGCACAGCGACCTGCTGCAGTACTACAAGCGCGAACTGTCCTACCTGAGAGGGCAAGGCGCCGACTTCGCCCAGCGCTATCCGAAGGTGGCCTCGCGGCTCGCGCTGCATGGCGGCGAGTCGCTCGATCCGCACACCGAGCGGCTGATCGAGTCCGTGGCCTTTCTTTCCGCACGCGTGCACCGCGACCTCGACCAGGAGTTCCCCGACGTCGCCTGCGCCCTGCTCGACAACCTGTGCCCCTCGCTGGTCCAGCCGCTGCCGTCGATGTCGGTGGCGCAGTTCCAGCTCGATGCGACCCAGGGCAAGGTCACGGCCGGCTTTCATGTGGCCCGCCACACCGCCCTGCATGCGCGCACCACGCAATCGCAGGAGTGCCGCTTTCGCACCGCGTGGGACACCGTGCTGTGGCCGGTGCGCGTCGCGCAGGCGGGCATCGATGCCGACGCCGTGCTGCGGCTGACGCTCGAATGCCATGCGGATGTGGACTTCGGCGAACTCGACATCGACAACCTGCGCATTCACCTGCAGGGCGACTGGATGACCACGATGCCGCTGTACGACGCCCTGGTCTCGGGCGTGAAGTCGGTGAGCGTGACGCCCGAGGGCGGCGTGCCCCATGCGTTGCCCGCCGACGCATGGCGCGAGGTCGGCTATGCCGAAGACCAGGAAGTGCTTCCGCAGCCCGCCAACGCGCAACCCGCCTACGGCCTGCTGCAGGAGTACTTCGCGTTTCCGCGCAAGTTCCATTTCTTCGACCTGCACCATCTGCGCGCGCGGCTCGGGCGCGGTCGTCGCTGCGAGCTGGCCTTTCAGCTCGACCGGTCTTCGCGCGCGCTGCGGCATGTGGATGCCGACAACTTCCAGCTTGGCTGCACGCCCATCGTGAACCTGTTCGCACGCGTGAGCGAGCCGCTGGTGATGGACCAGCGCCACTACGAATACCTGCTGGTCCCCGACCGCCAGCGCGATGCCTTCACCGAAGTGCATTCCATCGTCTCGGTGGTGGCCTCCGACCCCGATGCCGACAAGCCCGTGGACGTGCCCGGCTTCGCCGCGCTCGGGCACATCGACGCCGACGACGGCGCGGTGTTCTGGTCTTCACGGCGCGCGCACTGCCTGCGCGAGAACATCCCCGGCACCGATGTCTTCCTGTCCTTCGTGGACCCCGCAAGTCAACCGGGGCGGCCCGCGCAGCCCGTGGTCTATGCGCACCTGCTGTGCACCAACCGGCGCCTGGCCGAACAGGTGCCGGTGGGCGCGCGCCTGGTGGCCGAAGGGCCGCCGCAGCCCACCCATGTGCGCTGCCTCTACGAGCCCACCGCGCAGCGCGATCCGCCGCTGGGCAGCGAGACGCTGTGGCGCCTGGTGTCGCTGCTCACGCTCAACCACCAGTCGCTGGTCGACGGCTCCACCGGCCGCGCGCAGTTGCGCGAGATGCTGCTGCTGTTCGCATCCGACAGCCGGCGCGACCATGCGCAGATCCGCGGCATCGCCGGCCTGTCGGCGTGCAGCGTCACCGCCCATGTGGGCACCGACGCATGGCGCGGCTACTGCAGGGGCACCCAGGTCACGCTCGACTTCGAGGACGACGCCTTCGTCGGCGGCTCACCGCTCATGATGTCGGCGGTGCTCGCGCGCTTCTTCGCGATGTACACCTCGGTGAACTCCTTCGTTCGCCTCGCGGTGCGGCGTGGCGACGAAGTCAGAAAGCAGTGGGCACCGATGACCGGCCGCCAGGTGGTGCTGTGATCGACAGCCTGACTGCCCGCCCGCAGGACTTCAACCTGTTCCAGGCAATCAGCCTGCTGGAGCGCGCCGCGCCCGACGCCGTGGCCGTGGGCCGGGCGCAGGGCCCGCGCGAGCGCGAAGCGGTCCGGCTGCGCGCCTTCGTCTCGCTCGCCTTCGAGGCCAGCGACGTGCGCGCCATCGATGGCGCGGCGCAGACCGGCGAGCCCTTCACGCTCACCACTTGCGTGCTCTCGCTCGCGGGCGCCGGCGGACCGCTGCCGCTGCACGTGGCCGAACTCCTGCTCGAACGCCGGCAGCGCCGCGACCACGCCAGCGCGGATTTTCTCGACATCTTCAACCACCGCTTTCTTGCGTTCTTCTACCGCAGCCGGCGCAAGCACCATGTGGCGCTGCATCCGCGCGCACCGGCGCAATCCACCCTTGCCGCGACGCTCGATGCGGCCAGTGCGCTGGGCATCCGGTCGGGCGTGCGCGCGCCGGACAACACCGCCCTGTGGCTGCGCCATGCCGGCCTGCTGGGTGGCGCGCCACGGTCCATGACGGGCTTGCTGGCGATGCTGCGCGACCGCCTGGGCGTGCAGGTGCAGGGCACGCAGTTTCGCGGCGGCTGGCACGCGCTGGAGCCCGATGCCTTCTTGCGGCTGGATGCGGGCACGCGCCTGGGGCCGGCCACCGTGCTCGGCCAACGCGTCTGGGACCAGGGCGCCGGCATTCGCCTGGCCTTCAGCGGCCTGAGCCGCCAGCGGCTGCTGGGCCTGCTGCCCGGCGGCGGCGACCACGCGCTCGCGCAGTGGCTGGTGCGCCGCTTCGTGCCGCGCGACCTCGACGTGGAAATGGAACTGAAGCTCGCTCCCGCCGCCGCGCGCAGCAGCGTCCTGGGCGCAGCGAATCCGATGCGCCTGGGCTGGACATCGTGGGTCGCGGGCCCGGCCTTTCGCGGCCCGCTGCCACCCGTTCGACACCGGTGGACCCGCAACGCCATCGACACGGGCGCAGACCGCGCCTGACTTGCACGCCCCGTATGGACATCGACATCCGCACCCTGCTCGGCAGGCTCAACCCCGAATGCAAGCGCGCCATGGAGCAGGCGGCCGAGCTGTGCGTGCAGCAGACCCACTACGACGTCGACCTGGAGCACCTGCTGCTGCGGCTGGTCGACAACGAGGCGCCCGACCTGCTGCTGGTCTTCGGGCGCTTTTCCATCCGCCCCGACACGGTCCAGGCGCAACTGCAGCAGTCGCTGGACACCTTCAAGCGCGGCAACGGCCGCACACCGACGCTGGCGCCCGACTTCGCCTCGCTGTTCCAGGAGGCATGGCTGATGAGTTCCATGCTGCTGGGCCAGCAGCACATCCGCTCGGGCACGCTGATGCTGGCGCTGCTCGAAGTCGACCGGCTGCGTGGACGGCTGGTCGACGCGGCACCGGCCTTGCTGCAGATTCCGCGTGGCCCGCTGCGCGAGGAAATCGCGGGCCTGCTGCAGTCCTCGCCGGAAGACACGGCGGCAGCCGCGCTGGCCACACAGCCCTCCGCGCATGCAGCGCCAACAACGGCGCCCGACACGCCCACGCTGCAGATGCCCACCGCCCGCCGCGGCAGCTCGACCACGCCTTCGCTCGACCAGTACACGGTCGACATGACGCAACTGGCGCGCGACGGCGCCATCGACCCGATCCGCGGGCGCGATGGCGAGATCCGCCAGATCATCGACGTGCTGCTGCGCCGCCGCCAGAACAACCCCATCCTCACCGGCGAGGCCGGCGTGGGCAAGACGGCCGTGGTCGAGGGCTTCGCCCAGCGCGTGGTGCAGGGCGACGTGCCGCCCGCGCTGCGCCAGGTGTCCGTGCGCTCGCTCGACCTGGCGCTGCTGCAGGCCGGCGCCGGCGTGAAGGGCGAGTTCGAGAACCGGCTCAAGTCGGTGATCGCCGAGGTCAAGGCCTCGCCCACGCCGGTCATCCTGTTCATCGACGAGGCGCACCAGCTCATCGGCGCCGGCGGTGCCGAAGGCCAGGGCGACGCCGCCAACCTGCTCAAGCCCGCGCTTGCGCGCGGCGAGCTGCGCACCATCGCCGCGACCACCTGGGCCGAGTACAAGAAATATGTCGAGCGCGACCCCGCGCTGGCGCGGCGCTTCCAGGTCGTGAAGGTCGAGGAGCCCAGCGAAGACGTGGCCATCGACATGCTGCGCGGCATGGTCGAGACGCTGCAAAAGCACCATGGCGTGGAGATCGTGGACGAAGCCGTGCGCGAAGCGGTCAAGCTCTCGCACCGCTACATCACCGGCCGCCAGTTGCCCGACAAGGCCATCAGCGTGCTCGACACGGCCTGCGCGCGCGTGGCCATCGGCCAGAACGGCTTGCCGGCCGAGTTGGAGTCCGTGTCGCGCGACATCGCCACCGCCGAGAGCGAGCTGCGCGTGCTGCGCCACGAAACAGCCACCGGCGGCGACCACCAGGAAGCCATTGCCACGCTCACCGCGCGGCTGGACACCGCGCGCCAGAAACAGCGGCGCCTGTCCGACAAGCTCGACGAAGAAAAGCGCGCCGTGGTGGAGATCGTCGCGCTGCGCCGCAAGATCGCCGAGAGCCTGCGCGACGACGCGCCGCCGCCCGACGAAGAGAACGACCCCGCACTGCTCACCGCCACCTTGCGCCGCCTCGAAAAGGGACTGGAGGCGCTGCAGAGCGACGAGCCCATGGTGCCCGTGTGCGTCGACGGCGGCGTCGTGGCCGAAGTCATCTCCGGCTGGACCGGCATTCCGGTCGGCAAGATGATGACCGACGAGCTGCACACCGTGCTCAACCTCAAGGAGAAGCTGGCCGAGCGCGTGGTCGGGCAAGACCCGGCGCTCGACGCCATTGCGCGGCGCATCCGCACCTTCCATGCCGACCTGGACGACCCCGGCAAGCCGGTGGGGGTGTTCATGCTCGTGGGCCCCAGCGGCGTGGGCAAGACCGAGACCGCCTTCGCGCTGGCCGACCTGCTCTACGGCGGCGAGCGCAACGTCATCGCCGTGAACATGTCGGAGTTCCAGGAGGCGCACACCGTCTCCAGCCTCAAGGGCGCACCGCCGGGCTACGTGGGTTATGGGCGCGGCGGTGTGCTCACCGAGGCGGTGCGCCGCCGGCCTTACAGCGTGGTGCTGCTCGACGAGATGGAGAAGGCCCATCCCGATGTGCTGGAGCTGTTCTTCCAGGTCTTCGACAAGGGCGTCATGGACGACGGCGAAGGCGTGCAGATCGATTTCAAGAACACGCTGATCCTGCTGACCTCCAATGCCGCGCAGGACGTGATCACGCAGGCCTCGCAGGGCGGGCGCCGCCCCGACACGGAAGAACTGGTGGAGCGGCTGCGCCCCGAGCTGCTCAAGCAGTTCAGCCCGGCCTTTCTTGGTCGGCTGGCGCTGGTGCCCTACCACCACCTGGGCGACGGGCAGATCCGCGCCATCGTGGCCCTGAAGCTCGGCAAGCTGACACGGCGCTTCGCGCAGAACCACCACGCCAGCTTCACCTGGGACGCGCAGGTCGAGGACGTCATTACCGCGCGCTGCACCGAGGTGGACAGCGGCGCGCGCAACATCGACCACATCCTGGCCCACGCGGTGCTGCCCGAACTCTCGCGCCAGGTGCTCGAACGCATCTCGATGGCCGCGCCCTTCAGCGCCGTCCACATGGCGGCGGACGAAGACGGGGCCTTCGTCTTTCGCTTCGAGCCCGCCACCTTGAGCGGATGACCATGCGCGCCGGCTACACCCAGAACGAGGCCTTTCTGTCCGTGCGCACCGCGCTCGGACAGGACGTGTTGCTGCTCGACACCTTCCAGGCCACCGAGGGCCTGTCGCAGCTCTTTTCCTGCACGCTCACGATGCGCGCGGCCTCCGACGCCTTGCCGGCGGACCAGGTGATCGGCACCTCGGCCACCGTGACGATGCAGCGCACCGACGACGCGGCGCGCCACTTCAACGGCATCGTCTCGCGTTTCACCTACCTGGGCAGCGCGAACGACTTCGCGCTCTATTCGCTCGAACTCGTACCCCGCATGTGGCTGCTCACGCTGGGTCGCGACCGGGTGATCTACCAGAGCCTGAACACGCCGGAAATCGTGCAGCAGGTGCTGAGCGATTTCGGCGTTGCCTTCGACCTGCGGCTGGGCGGCAGCTACGCGAAGCGCGACTACTGCGTGCGCTACGACGAGACGGCCTTCGACTTCGTCTCGCGCCTGATGGAAGAAGAAGGCATCTTCTACTTCTTCAGCTTCTCGGACGGCGCCCACACGCTGGTGCTGGCCGACAGCAACTCGGCGTACGCGCCCTGCCCGCATGCGCAGATGCTGTCGGTCTGCAGCGAGGCCGAGGGCCGCCAGCGCGTTCATGCGGTCACCCGCTTCGAGTCCGACGCACGCCTGGTGGCCATGTCGCACGCGGTGGACGACTACGACTTCCTCATGCCCGAGACCGACCTGCTCGCGCAAGCCGACGGCCGCGACGGCCGCGGGCTCGACTACGAATACCCCGGGCGCGTCACGGCCGCCGCGGGCCCGGCGCGCGCACGCATCCGGGTGGAAGAGCACCATGCACAAAGCCAGGTTGCGCGCGGCGAAAGCCATTGCCACCACCTGCTGCCGGGCGGCACCTTCACGCTGTCCGGCCACTCGCGCGCCGACCTCAACGGCTCCCAGGCGGTGCACAGCGTGCGCCACCATGCGCAAAACGATCACTACAGCAACAGCTTCGAGACCCTGCCGCCGACCGCGCCTTTCCGCGCGCCCCGCCTGACGCCGCGCCCGGTCGTGGCCGGCAGCCACACGGCGCAGGTCGTGGGCCCGCCGGGCGAGGAAATTTGGACCGATGCGCATGGCCGCATCAAGGTGCAGTTTCCATGGGACCGCCAGGGCCGGAAGAACGAAAAAAGCTCCTGCTGGGTCCGGGTCTCGCAGGCCTGGGCCGGCAGCGGCTGGGGCGCGCTCTTCCTGCCGCGCATCGGGCAGGAAGTGGTCGTGAGCTATGTCGATGGCGACCCCGACCGGCCGCTGGTCTCGGGCAGCGTCTACAACGCCATGCAGGTCCCGCCGCTCGAGCTGCCGGGCATGTCGACGCAAAGCGCGATCCGCTCGCGCTCGACCAAGGGCGGCGCGGCCGGCAACGAGATGCGCTTCGAGGACAAGAAGGACGCCGAGGAGTTCTACCTGCACGCGCAGAAAGACATGCGCGTGGAAGTCGAGAACGACCTTGCCACCACCGTGATGGCCGGCAACGAGACGCACAGCGTCGCCAAGGGCAACCGCACGATCAAGGTCGACACCGGCAACGAAACCCACACAGTCAAGGGCACGCGCGCGCTGGAGATCACGGGCAACGAGACGCACGCCAACCGGGCCGACTTCACGCAGACGGTCACCGGCAACTTCGAGCTGAAGGTCACGGGCAACCTGGTGATCGACGTGACGGGCACCCTTGTCATCAAGTCGGCCCAGTCGCTCGACCTGAAGGCGGGCACCGACCTCAGCGCCAAGGCCACCGCCAACCTCAAGGCCGAAGCCGGCATCGCCCTGTCGACCAAGGGCGGCGCCTCGCTCTCGAACGAGGCGCCGGCCATCAGCAGCAAGGCTTCGGGCATGCACGCCGTCGAAGGCGGCGGCATGCTCGCGCTCAAGGGCGGGCTGGTCAAGATCAATTGAGCGCCATGGCCCTTTCTTCTCTTTCCCCTCCAGCGCTTGCTGCCGCACCGCAGGCCGTGGTGCGGGAAGCCTTCGACGGCGGCGGCCAGTTGGCGGCGCGCGTGTCTTTCGTGGGCGACGTGCCGCATGGCCCGATGCTGGTCTTCGCGGCGGGCGGCAAGCCCGCGATGGAAGCCTCGTACCTGGCCGGCGTGCCGCACGGGCCGATGCGCCTGTTCGACGAGCAGGGCCAGTTGCTGCAGGAAACGCAGCGCCTGGATGGGCTTGCCGATGGCATCACCCGCACCTACTACCCCAGCGGCAAGCTCATGCAGGAAAGGCGCCATGTGCGCGGCGTGCTGCATGGCGAGGCGGTGGCGTATGCCGAATCGGGCGACGCGACCGCCCGGCTGCCCTATCTGGCCGGACGCCTCGACGGCGATGCTGTCTACCTGAATGAAGGGCGCGTGGTGCGGCGCGAACGCTACCGCGCCGGCCTGCTCGAAGGCGAAACGCTCGACCACCTGCCCCAGGGCGGTGTTGCCCAGTCGTCGACCTATCGCGCCAACGTGCTGCACGGCCCGCTGCGGCGCTTCTGGCCCAACGGCCAGCTCATGGAGGAGATCGCCTACCGCAACGGCAAGCCCGCTGGCAGTCCGCGCCGCTTCGACGACGCAGGCCGCGAGATCGTGGCCTCGTCTTCCCCACCAGGCTTCATGAAGAGCCTGGAGAAATTCGTGAAGGGGGGCTGAGGCATGGGCTTGCACGTCTGCATGGGGGCCACGCTGCAGTGCAGCTTCGGCGCCGCACCTTCGAGCCTCGTGGTGCTGCCCGTCAGCGGCGTGATGGCCGGCAGCCTGCCGGCCGCCACCGTGATGGACAACAAGCCGATGGCGAACATCCTGCCCTTCGGCATGTGCAGCAGCATGGCGAACCCCACGGTGGCCGCGGCCACGGCCGCCGCGCTCGGCGTGTTGACGCCGATGCCGTGTGTGCCCGTGACGGTCGCGCCCTGGGCGCCCGGCTCTCCCACCGTGCTGGTCGGCAACCTGCCCTGCCTGCAAGACAGCTCGAAGCTCATGTGCAACTGGGCCGGCGTGATCCAGGTCGTCGCACCCGGGCAGTTCACTTCAATGATTCCCTGACCCGAGCCATCGCCCCGCCATGTCGCAATACGTTTTCACGATGACCTCCCGGATGGTCGCCATCACCGTCACCTGCCTGGTGCTGTTGTGCGTGCTTCTCTTCGTGATGGGTGTCGAGATCGGCAAGCTGCTGGCGCCTGTTGCGCCTGTGGCTCCAGCCGTGGCGGCGCCGGCCGTCGCCCCGCCGGCGCCATCGCCATCCACGCCCGCCGCCGCCCCAACGCCCCCTGCCTCCACCCCATGAACACACAGACCCACCGCACGACGAACGACCGGCGCCACTCGGGCATGCACAGTGCGCTGCGGCGACTCGCCCTTCCCGCCTTCCTTGCACTGGCCGCGCTGTGCGCGGGCGGCATCGCCCATGCCGCGGGCGAACGGCCGATGGCGCAGGGCGTGCTCACCGCGCCCGCTGCACCCGCCACGCCGGCCCCCCTTCTTCCCGCCGTGCAAGCCGACCCCGCGCCAGCCCCGCCCGCGGTCCCCACGACCGTGAACGGACTCGTGCGCGTGCCCGACGGCCGGCTGCTCGCACCCGACATCGCGCGCATCGTGACCCGGGGCGAACTCGTGGTGGCGATGCTCAAGGTCGACACGCCGCCGTTCTTCTTCTTCGACGACAGCGGCCAATGGACCGGACTCGAAGTAGGCCTGGCCCAGTCGCTGGCCAAGGAACTGGGCGTCAAGCTGCGCTTCAACCGCGACGCGGGTACCTTCAACGCGGTGGTCGACCTGTTGGCCAGCGGCCAGGCGGACCTGGCCATCAGCAAGCTCTCGCGCACGCTGGCGCGCACGCAGACCATTGCCTTCAGCGACGCCTACCTCACGCTCAACCATTCGCTGATCCTCAACCGCGTGAAGTTCGCGCAGCTCTCGCACGGGCGGCCGCTGCCGGAAGTCATCCGCACCTTCAGCGGCAGCATCGGCGTCATCGCCAAGTCGTCCTTCGCGGACTACGCGCGCACCAACTTCCCGCACGCCAAGGTCCAGGAGTTCGCCACCTGGAACGACGTGCTGGTGGCCTTGCACAAGGGCGACATCGTGAGCGCCTACCGCGACGAGTTCGAGGTCAAGCGCGTGCTCAAGGCCGACCCCACGGTGTCGCTCGTGCTGCGCACCGTCACCCTCAAGGACCTGGAGGACACGCTGGGCATCGGCGTGGCCGTGACCGATCCGACGCTGCTGGCCTACGTCAACCAGTTCCTGGCCCAGCGCACCGAGAAGCTGGACATCCACAAGGTCCTGCAGGCGCTCGAGCGCTGAACCGGACGGCACACGCCCCATCGCCATGAATTTCACCAAGCTCTACGCCTTCGTCCTCAACCCCTGGGTCGTGATCACCTGCCTGGCGGCCGGCGTGGCCTTCGGCATGCTCGCGCCCGCGCTCGCGGTGAGCCTGGGCTTCGTCGGCGACATCTATGTCGACCTGCTGAAGATGATCACGCTGCCCTTCATGGTCTCGGCCGTGATCTTCAGCCTGCAGCGGCTGTTCCGCGATGGCGGCACGGCCAGCCTGCTCGGCCGCGTGGCCCTTGTGTTCCTCGCGTTCTCGGCCTTCGTGGCCATCGCGGGCGCCGTCACCCTGCTGGTCCTGCGCCCCGGCGAGAACCTGCCGAGCAGCACCATGCAGACCTTCGGCCAGATCGTCGGCGGCGACCTGAGCGCCAGCGACACGGCGATGAACCTGCGCGGCGTGGACGAGGTCAAGAAGACCGCGAGCTTTGCCGACCTGCTCGTGAGCCTGGTGCCCGCGAACATCTTTTCGGCGCTGGCCAATGGCGACACGCTCAAGACGCTGGTCTTCGCATTGCTCTTCGGCCTGGCGGTGGGCCATGTGCCCACGCGCATCTCCGACGGCCTGACGCAGGCGCTGGAGACGGTCTACCACGCCTGCCAGACGCTCATGCGCTGGCTGAGCTTTCCGCTGCCCGTGGTGCTGTTCTGCATGAGCGCCGCGCAACTGGGCAAGACCGGCATCGAGCCGCTGCGCGCCATGGGGCAATTCGTGCTGGCATTCCTGGTGGTCTCGCTCATCCTGCTGGCGGTGGCGGCCGCCATCATCTGGAAGCGCTCCAACGGCACGCTGGGCCAGACGCTCAATGCACTGCGCGGGCCTTTCGCACTGGCGCTGGCCACGCGCAGCAGCGCGACCTGCATGCCCATCATGATCGAGAGCCTGGTGACGCGCCTGGGCTTCGCGCGCTCGCGGGTGGAGCTGCTGGTGCCGCTCACGGTGTCGCTGTTGCGCATCGGGCCGGTGGTGTACTACGTCTGCGCCACGATGTTCATTGCCCAGATCTACGGGCGCTCGCTGTCGCCGGTCGAGATCGGCATCGTGCTCACCTCCTCGGTGCTCGCGGGCTTCGCTTCCGCCGGGATGACCGGGCTGGTCACGGTCTCCCTGGTCGGCATGACCTGCGCCTACCTGGGCCTGCCCTTCGAGGCCGCGTTCATCCTCTTCCTGGCGGTGGACCCGGTGTGCGACATGCTGCGCACGCTGGTGCTGGTCATCGGCAACACCGCCGCCGTCGCCGTGGTCTGCCCGCGACCGCTCAAGATCTAGGAGCCGCGCATGTCACGCATCGGCGTTCTCGGCGGCATGGGTCCATCGGCCACGGTGGACTTCATGGACAAGATCATCCAGCTCACACCGGCCGCATGCGACCAGGAGCACCTGCCAGTGATCGTGGCCAGCCTGCCGCACGTGCCCGACCGCTCCAGCGCGATCCTGGGCACGGGCGCGGACCCGCTTCCCGCGCTGCTCGCCAGCGTCGACGTGCTCAACCGGATCGGCGTGGGCGTGGTCGCGATTCCCTGCAACTCGTCGCACCACTGGTACCTGCAGATCGCGGCCCGCAGCCATGCGCCGGTGATCCACATCGCGCAGTCCTGCGTTGCCGCGGTGGCCGCGACGCCGCAGGCCAGGGTGGCGGTGCTGGCCACGCGCGGCGCGCTGGCCTCGGGCTTCTACCAGGCGGCGCTGAGCGAGCGCGGCATCGATTTCTTCGTGCCCGACGGCAGCACCGGCCAGGACCACGTGGATGCCTGCATCCGCGCCGTGAAGGCGGGCGACGTGCCGGCGGGCACGGCCGCGTTCGAGCGTGCCCTCGCGGCCCTCGCCGCGACCGGCGCCACGGCGGTGATCATGGGTTGCACCGAAATCCCGATTGCCGCGCGCGCCGCCGCGCCCACGCCGCTCGCGCTGGTCGACAGCTCGCTGGAGCTGGCGCGCGCCACGGTGGCCTTCGCGCTCGCCAAGGGATGGAACAGGCCGGCATGGATTTCCTGACGCGCATGTCCCACAGCCTGTTCGCCCTGCTGCTGTGCATGGCGGCCGGCGGCCTCGCGGGCGTCTATGCGCCCGCGCTGGGGAACGTGGCGTACGTCGCGGCGCAGGTCTACCTGTCGATCGTGAGCATGGCGGCCATTCCGCTGCTCGTGGTCGCCACCTTCTTCGGTCTGCGCCAGACCATGGCGCTGCCCTTTCCGGGGCGGCGCATCCTCATGATCGCGGGCCTGGCGCTGCTGCTGGTGCTGTCCTGCGCGGGCACCGGGCTGGCCCTGGGCTGGGTCAACGGGCCCGGCGCGCAGCTGGACAGCGAATCGCGCGCCCACCTCGGCGAGCTGGTGCAGCAGGCCGGTGGCGGCGGTGGCGACATCGAGATGCGGCTCTGGGAAGAAGACGACGGCACACCCGCAGCGGATACGCAGCGCACCCGCGCCAGCTTCCTGCCCGACAACTTCTTTCGTGTGCTGGCCGAGGGGCGTTCGCTGGGCATCCTGTCGTGCGCGCTGCTGTTCGGGCTGGCCTTCGCCGCGCTCGCCCGCGCGCAGAACAATGCACTGAACCATCTGTTCGAGGGCGTCTACCGCACGCTGGAACTCATCATCGCGCGCGCCAACATCCTGTTGCCCGTGGTGGCCTTCGGCATGGCCGCGCATGTGCTCTCGCAGACCGATGTTGCAACGATCCGCGCCATGAGTGGCTTCCTGCTGCACTTCGTCGTGCTGGTCTTGCTGCTCGCCGGCGCCGCCATCGCGGTGATCCACCGGCGCGGAAACCAGCCGCTGGCCGAAGTGCTGCAGCACCTGAAGACGCCGATGCTCGTGAGCCTGGTGTCGTCGAGCACGACCGCCAGCATTCCCCACACCATCGAGGCCATGAGCGCGCGCCTGGGCTTCAGCCGCGGCATCGTGGAGCTGGTGGTGCCGACGGCCTCGGTCTTCCTGCGCGCGGGTTCGGCCTTGTACTACGTGCTGCTCGCGCTCTTCGTGGCGAACCTGTACGACCGCTCGCTCAGCGCGGCCGACATCGGCATGGTCGGCATGGGCGCCGCGCTGGCGGCCTTCGCCTCGGCCGGCAACAGCAGCCTGACCAACGTGGGCTATGCCGGCATCGTGCTGTCGCTGCTCCAGTTGCCCGTCGAGGCGGCGCTGGCGCTGTTTCTGGCCATCGACCTGATCTGCGAAGGCCCGCGCAACCTGCTGACGCTGCTGGCCACCTGCGTGCTGATCGCCATCGTTTCGGCCGGCCTGCCGTCCGAGCGCGTGGCGGCGCCAGAAGCGGCCGCGCCGCCCGCACAGCCGCTGCGCCTGGTGCTCACGCGCGCCCACGTCGCGCTGCTGGCCGGCGGCGGCGTGCTGGCCGCCCTCCTGATCATGCTGATGGGCGTTGCCGTGGGCGCGCGGCAGGCGCTGCTGCAGCCCATGCATCCCACCTACCCCGCGGCCCTGTCCCCCTCAGGCCCGCCCCCCGGAGTTTCGCGATGAATCGGAAGATGGTCTTGAAAGGAGCCGGCGCCCTGCTGCTGCTCGTGCAGTTCGCGGGCTGCGGGCTCATGAACCCCAAGGGCACGCGCGTGGACTGGAGCGAGCTGACCCTGTCGGCCGCGCCCGGCGCCAACCAGAACAGCCCGGTGGCGGTCGACCTTGTGATGGTGCTCGACGACGCCATGCTCGGGCGGCTGGCCGAACTTCCCGCGGCCAAGTGGTTCGGCGCGCGCACCGACCTGCAGAAGACCTTTCCGCAGAGCCTGACGTACCGCTCCTGGGAGCTGGTGCCGGGCCAGACGATCCGCGTGCCCGCCAGCAGCCTCGGCGCGCCGCGCGTGACGGCCGTTTTCGTCTACGCCAACTACGCGACGCCGGGTGCCAACCGGATGCGCGTGGATGACCTCAAGGGCGCCGTCACCGCCCGCTTCGACATCCAGAACTTCGACGTGTCCACCGCACGATGAGCAACCCCGGACACCCCGTGAAAAACCAACGCCACCTTCCCTGCGCAGGAGCCCGCCATGTCTGACATGTCTAGGACCGCGCCCATCACCGACCGCATCGAGTGGCATGAAGGCATGCTGCTGTCGCCGCAGCACTTCCAGCAGTCCGCCGCGCGCATGGATTCGCTCGTGGCCTGGCAGACGCTGGCCGCCGCGCCATTCAGCTGGGGCGTGCGCCGCCTGGTGTTCGACCACGGCCTGCTGCCCGCCGGCCTTCTGCGCGTGCTGGCACTCGAGGCGATCCTGCCGGACGGCACGGCCGTCCAGTATTCGGCGGCCAAGCCCGAGCACGGTGTGCTGGAGCTGTCGCTCGCACCGCATGCCGCGCAACTGGCCGGCGAGCCGCTCGACATCTACCTGACCCTGCCGGTCGCGGCGCCCACGCGGCATCGCTCGGCCACCTTGCGCTTTCGCTCGGTGGCCGGCGAGCCGGTGGAAGACATGGTGTCCGACGCGGAGCCCGCGAGCATTGCGCGCCTGCTGCCCCGGCTGGCGCTCAGCGCGGGCGCGGTGCCTGCCGGCACGCACGTGCACCTGCGCATCGGCAACGTGTTCAAGGACAACGAGGTCGTGAAGCTCGGCGACGTGCAGCCGCCGCTGCTGGAGGTGGCGCGCGACAACCCGTTGTGGACCGCTGCGGCCGCCCTGCTCGGCCAGCTGCGCGGCAAGGCGGCCTTCGTCGCGAAGCAGACCGCCGTGCCCTCGTCGCGCGTGGACGACCGGCTGGCGCATCTCGAACTCAAGGACCGCCTGCGCAGCCTGCTGTCGGGCCTGCCGCATGCCGAAGCCGTGCTGCGCACGCCGCATCTGCATCCGCTGGCGCTGTATTGGGCGCTGTGCGCCCTGCTCTCGTCGCTGAGCCTGTTGCGCCCCGGCGGCCTGCCGCCGGTTCCGTCGGACTACGACCATGCCGATCCCTCGCGGGTCTTCACGCCGCTGCTGCTGGCGCTACGCGATGCCGTGTCCGAGGTGAGCCAGGAGTACCGCGAGCACAAGTTCGAGTTCCGCCAGGGCGCCTTCGAGACCACGCTGCAGCCGCGCTGGCTCGCCGGCACGCGCCTCGTGATCGGCCTGCGCGGCCAGTCGGACAAGGACCTGCTGGCCTGGATGGACAGCGCCATCGTGGGCGCGCAGTCGGCCTACCCCTCGCTGCGCGAGCGCCGCGTGCTGGGCGCGGTGCGCACGCCCATCGATGCCGCCGACGAACTCGGCGTGCGGCCTGGCTCGGGCTACCTGCTCTATGCCATCCAGACCAGCGCCGCGCTGACGGTGCCAGGCGAACGCCTGGTCATCGCCAATGCGAACGAAGGCGCGACCGCGCAGCCACCACAGGAAATCGTGCTCTTCGTCAAAGAGTGACGCACCTGAGAACCCGCTCCACCATGGCACGCAACCTCCCCGACCTCGCGGTCGACGACCACATCACCAAGCAGTTCCGCGCCTTCTACGACGAGATCGTGAAGGCCCGCGACCGCACCGCGGACTCCCGCGAAACCGACCCCGATGCCGTGGCCCACGCGCTCGCGCGGCATCTGGAAAACCTGCTCGAGCTGCAATCGCTGGAGTCGCGCCGCGAGAGCACGCGCTTCGAGCTGGAGAACGTGGCGGACGCGCGCTACCTCAAGGCCGCGCTTGCCGACGAGATCCTGCTGCACACGCCGTGGATCGGGCGCGAATGCTGGACGGCGCACCTGCTGGAGTCGTCCCTGTTTCGCACCAACATCGCCGGCGACCTTGTCTTCAGCCGTATCGAGGAACTGCTGTCCGCGCGCGAACCTTCGCGCCGCGACCTGGCGCGGCTGTACCTCTTCGCGCTGGCCCTGGGCTTCCAGGGCAAGTACCGCGGCACCGGCGAAGACGGGCGCCTGCGCGGCTACCGCGAAGAGCTGTTCCAGTTCGTCTACCAGCGCCAGGCCGATTTTTCGGGCCGCGACCGCGTGGTCTCGGAGCGCGCCTACACCAGCACGCTCTCGCACATCGCACCGCGCAAGCTGCCCACGCTGAGCCGCTGGAGCGTGCTGTTCCTGCTGGGCGCGGCCACGCTGCTGGCCGTCTCCGAGCTGCTGTGGCTGTGGCAATCGTGGCCGGTGCGCCAGGTGCTGCAGCCCGGCGCCGTCGATGCATCGGGAGCGTGGCAGCGATGACTTTCTTTCGCCGTCCAACGAAGGCGCAGCCATGCTGACGGACCAACTGTTCCTCATCTCCATCGCGGTGCTGACCGTCGTCGTGCTGCTCGTGCTGGGCATGGTGCTGTATTTCGCGGCCCGCCGCTCGCACGCCAAGCCGTCCAGCGACCCGAAGGTCGCGCGCATCCGCTTCGACTCGCTGCGCAGTTCGTTCCGCCAGGCGGTGGAACTCATCGAGGGCAACATCGCTTCGCGCGCCGACCGCTACGGCATCCCGTGGATCATGGTGCTCAACGAAGGCGACGACCATCGCCAGTTGCCCATCGAGCAGTCGGGCGTGGCCAGTGCGCTGAGCACCGAGTCGGCCTCGGCCGCGGCCACGCAGGGCATCTCGTGGCATTTCTTCGATCGCGGGGTGGTCATCGACATCCAGGGCGCTTACCTCGGCTCGCCCGATGACGATGACGCGTCCGAAAAACCCTGGGACGAGTTCCTGGGCATGTGCCGGGCCTACCGGCCGCAGCGCCCCTTCGACTCGGTGGTCATCACCATTCCCGCGGCGCTGCTGCTGGACGACAGCATCGATGGCCGGCTCGAACTCTCCAAGCGCGCCAAGCTCGCGCACCGGCGCCTGTGGCTTGCGCAGAACCGCTTTGCGATGCGCTTCGCGGTGTATGTGCTGGTCACCGGGGCCGAGCAGCTCGAAGGCTTCAGCGCCTTCGCGCGCGCGCTGCCCGAGCCGCTGCGCGCCAGCATGCTCGGCTGGTCTTCGCCCTACGACCTGTCGACCACCTACCAGCCGGGCTGGGTCGACGAAGCCGTGGGCACGGTGGTGCGCTCGGTTTCCGATGTGTCGGCCGAACTCTTCGCCACCGAGACCGCGCCGCAGGGCGCCGGCGCGCAGTTGCTGCTGCCCTCTCGCATCGAAGCGTTGCGGGGCCAGTTGCAGCTGTACGTCGACGAGCTGATGCGCCCGAGCGCCTACCACGAGCCCTTCTTCTTTCGTGGCATCTACCTGACCGGCGACAGCGGCGAATCGGCGCAGGCGGTCGCCACGATCGATGCGCAGCAGGACGTCTACGGCCGGCAGGAGCCCGGCAGCAACGACCTGATCGCGCAGCTCATGCGCCAGCCGGCCTTTCTGCGCGACCTGTTCGAGAAGAAGATCTTCCTGGAGTACGGCCTCACGCGGCCCTCGCGCACCCAGACGCTGGCGCGGCCGGTACTGCACCGCGCGCTGCGCTGGACCGCGCTCATCTTCCTCGGCGGCTGGGGCATCGGCCTGCTGGTGGCGACCTGGCAACTGCACCGGCACAACGGTGCGCTGGTGGCGGCGCTCTCGCAACTGCAGCACGACGCGCAATACCGCATGCGCGCACTGCAGCGCGGCGAAACGGTGCCCGCAGCCTGGTACCGCAACAAGGCGCTGTCGCTGCTGGCAATGAACGAACGGCTGCGCACCGACGGCACGCACTCCTTCTTCATGCCGGGCTCATGGCAACCCTTCGACGACCTGAACGAACGCGTGATCGAGCGCATCGAGCGCGAGTTCGGCGACATCGCCGTGGGCACGCTGCGGCGCGAGCTGCTGGGCCGCGTGAGCCAGCTCAGCGGCGTGGCGCAGGACGAGGCCACGGGCGAATTCATCATCGGCGCGAACTGCAGCGTGCCGCCCAGCTTCAAGACCATCGGCGATGCGCCGCGCAAGAACGGCCTGCTGGTGGAAGACCAGCCCGAGTTCGGTGCGCTGCAGCGCTACCTCGGATCGGTCGACCAGCTCGATGCCGCGCTGCAGGCGGTCGAGCGCCTGCGCCAGCCCGCCGCCAGCAACGCGGAAGACCTGCGCGTGGCCGTGCGCTACGCGCTGGGCGCCGAGCTGCCCGCCGACCTGAGCCGCAACCTGCGCTACTTCCGGCAGGCCGCCGGGGGCAGCGCGCTGTCGATTCCGCTCGCGCCCGTGCAGGCCGTGTTGCGCTGCGCGCTGGGCAAGGGCACGGCCCAGCTCGATGCGCGCCTTTTCACCAACAACGAGCTGCTGGTGTCCGAGCAGGTGCTGGCGCGGCTGTCGCCGACGCTCGCGGGGTCCGACACCTTTGCCCGGACCCTGTCGGGCTACCGCGAAGTGATCGCCGCGATCAAGGACCAGGAAGACCTCGTGGCCTCCGGCAAGGGCGGCTGGATGCGGCAGCCGACGCTGATGCTCGGCACCGCCTACGAGCGCACCCTGGCGCGCATCGAGCAGAACCGCCTGCTGGGCCAGGAGACGGCCGAGCCGCTGCGTGGCCGCGCCCAGGACGCCTTCCAGAAGTTCCGCGCCGAGTTCAACCTGCGCTTGGGCGGTGCGCAGCCGGGCGTGGTCTGGCAGGAAAAGGAAGGACGCTTCGCGCTCGCGCCGGAACGCGTCGCGCTGCGCGATGCACTCACCGCGCTGCTGGCGCAGCCCTTCATGGCCGCCGCGCGCGACCGCGAGCTTTCCGGGGCCGGCACCCGTTCGCTGGCCACTTGGGACCTGTCCCGGCTCGACCAGGCGCTGGTGCTCGGCGACGTCCGCAAGCGCTACATGAGCGAAGGCATGCTGGCTTTTCCGTCATCGGTTCGCCCCGGCATCGAGGGCGCGCTGAACGCGCATTTCGCGCAGTTGGTGGTCGACCAGGTGGCCGAGGCCGCGACAGGAGCGGTGGGTGTGGCCGATGGCCCGCGCGCCTCGTTCGCTTCGGCGGCAACCGACACCCAGGCCGGCGCCTACGAAGCGTCGCGCCAACGCCTTGCCAAGGTGCAGGCGCTGCTCGTCGAACTGGGCGCCGCGGCCCGTGCCGAGGACCTGCGCGCGCTGGTCTCGCGCGATGCACTGCAGCGCCTCGAAGCAGTGGACGAAACCTTCAGCCACTCGGAGCTGTATGCGATGCGCGGGCGCGACTTCCAGGACTGGCGCGGCGAACGCGGCCCCATGCTCGTGGCCTTCGGCGTCTCCGACACGGCCTCGCTCGCGGCCTACCTGGGCCAGCAGTTCGCCCGCGTGGAAACGCTGGGCAAGCTCGCCGACGGCTACACCGCGGCGCTCGACGGCGCGGGTGCGGGCTCGGTGCTCGCACAGCGCTGGCAGGCCATCAATCGCGACCTGGAACGCTACCGACTGAAGAACCCCAACAGCAGCCTGCTGCTGCTCGAACAGTTCCTGGGCACGACCGGCGCCGAGATCGACCGCGAGACCTGCGCCGCCAAGCTCGCCGGCAAGGCGCCGGCAACTCGGGTCGACGACTACTTCGCCGAGCGCCATGCGCAGATCTACGGCGCCCTGCTCGCACGCTGCTTCGAGCTGCACTTCAGCGACCAGCAGGAGGTGTGGACGCAGTTCTCGGCACGCTTCAACCGCTCGCTGGCCGGCCGGGCTCCCTTCGGCGCCGCGACGGGCCGCGCCTTCGACGTGGCCGACCCCGCCGACGTGAACGACCTCTTGAGGGCTTTCGATCCGCTCGCGCGTTCGCTCAAGGACAACCGCGCGGAAAGCAATGCCCGAAGCGTTGCGTTGCCGGGCCAGGCGGCGCGGCGCTTCGCGGAACAGTTCGGGCGTGCGCGCGACTTCCTCGGCCCGCTCTTTCCCACGGAGGAAGGCGCGGCACCCGGCTTCGACCTGAGCGTGGACTTCCGCGTGAACACCGCCGCCGAGATCGAGGGCAGCAAGATCATCGACTGGTCCTTCGAGATCGGCGACCAGGTGCTGCGGTTGCGCGATGCGCCGCGCACCCTGCGCTGGGAGTACGGCATGCCGGTGGCGCTGGTGCTGCGCATCGCGAAGGACTCACCGCTCGTCGCGCGCGCCGATGCGCAACAGCCCGCGCTGCTGACCGACGGCCAGACCGTGACCTACCGCTTCACCGATCCGTGGGCCCTGCTCACGCTGGCGCAGCGCCAGCGCGAAGCCGAGTCTTCGCAGCGCCCGGACGGCCGCTCGCAGTTGCTGCGGTTCGAGTTTCCGCTCGTGGCCCAGTCGGCCGGCGACGCCGCACAGGCGCCAGCCGGCGGGCGGGCACGCGTCTATCTGCGCATCGCGGCCAGCCCGGCGGGCAAGAAGACGGCCCTGCTCTGGCCCGGCGCATTCCCGGCGCGTGCGCCCGAATGGAACCATCCCTGATGGACATGCACTTTCCCCCTGTGGCACCGGAGGGCTTCGCCCCCGGCCTCGATGCCTTTCTTCTTCCGCTCGACGACGCGCAGGGGCCCGCGGGCCCTTCGCTGCGCTACGACCCGGTGTACGCCCGCATCCGCGATGCCCGTTCGGAGGACGACGCCAGCCTGCCCATGGGCGAATGGACGCGCACGCTCAAGAAGGCCGACTGGCGCGCGGCCGAAATTCTGTGCACCGAGGTGCTGCAGCAACGCAGCAAGGACCTGCAGGTGGCCCTGTGGCTCACCGAAGCCTGGGTGCACCTTCATGCGCTCGACGGACTGGCCGCCGGCGCCCGGCTGCTCGAAGCGTTGGCCCGCAACTTCTGGGACAGCGCGCATCCGCGCATCGAAGACGGCGATGCCGAGGTGCGCGCAGCCACCTTCGTCTGGGCCAACGACACGCTTGCGCAGGCCTTGCTGCTGCATGTGCCGCTGGTGCCATGGCCCGCATCGGCACAGCCCTTCATCAACCTGTGCGACTGGCAGCGCGCCGTCACGACCGAGTTCGGCACGGGCGCCGCGCGCGCCAGGGCCACCGCATCGGACGACGAATCGACCGCACCCGGCATTTCGCGGCAGGACATCCTCGACCAGGCGGGCCATCACCTGCGCGCGCTCACGGCGCTCGACGAACGCTTCACGCGGGCCTGCGCCGCCTGGGCGTCGCTGGAAGCGCTGCTGGACGAACGCCTGGGTGCCGACGCGCCCAGCCTCTCCAAGGTGACGGACATGCTCGCCCGGCTTCGCCAGGCCGTGCGCAGCCTGCTCCAGGGGCGCGATCCCCGCGACCAGGAACAAGCAGCCGCGCGTGCCGAACCGCCGGCGGATGCGTTCGCGTACGCATCGCCTCTTTCTTCAACACCCGTGCACGACCCCATGAACGAAGAACCACCGGACTCTTCTTCGCAGGCGCTCCCGCAGGCCGTGGCAAGCAGCCGCATCGGCAGCCGCGCCGAGGCCTATCGCCTGCTCGAACTGGCGGCCGCCTATCTGCAGCGCGAAGAGCCGCACAGCCCGACGCCCTACCTCGTCAACCGCGCGGTGACCTGGGGGCGGATGCCCTTGCCGGAACTGATGCGGGAAGTGCTGCGCGAAGAAGGCGACCTCAACCGCTACTTCTCGATGCTGGGCATTGAGGCCGAACCGGATCGAACGCCATGAGCATCGCCATCGCGCCCATACCCGACCCGTGGCAGGAATTCCTCGCGGCCCACTATGCGTTGAAGGCCAAGCGTGCGGCGTTCGACAGCTGGATCGACTCGGTGGTCATGTGCGATTCGTTCGACTGGCCCCTTTTCCGGCTCGTTGTTTCCGAGCTGGATGCCTCGCACCGATTGACCATCGAGAAGTACGCATCCCTTCTTCAGCGGCTTGATCCCGGCAGGCCTTGAAATCCGTTCCGTTCCCGGATCCTTTTTGGTTCGGGTGTCATCCATTCATGAAGGCTAGAACACCATGCAAGCCATTCCGTCCCTGTTCGATTTCGACCAGCTTTTCGATCTGCAGAATCTGCAGCAGCGCCTTCGGAGTTCGAAACACGTGGTGCTGCGCACGCACGCGGCGCTGAAGGATTTCGTAGGAGCTGCGATGATCAATCGACATAAGTACTCGTTCGCTCCTGACCCCAACAGGCCCCCGACACACCTGGCTCGGCGCACCCTAATTGCTCAGTTGTTCGTCACCAACAAGGCAGGTCAATTTGTCGGGCGTGGCATCAGTGAGCGAAGTGCCAATCCGCATTCATCTCAGGTGCTCGATTCTCTTCGTTGGACCGATCGCGCGCGGGAGGCTCAAGAGACGAAACCGTCTAGCAACATTTCGGAAGTTCATCGCGCGCGCGACCGGTCAAGGGAAATTCAGCACCGGTTCGGGGTCGATTTTTCGGGCACCGCCATTCGGCGTTCTGCGCTGCCGTCTTGCTTGGGCATGTGGGGCTTGGCCGCCGGGCGCGATGTTCTACTCGCGCACGACGCGCCTTCCGTCGCGACACGCGAGGGCCTGCGGCTTCTAGCGCACGAACTAGCGCACACGCTCCAGCACCGAATCCTTGCCGCGCCACCCGAGCGGGCTGTCCTGCTCGAAGATCCCGAACTGGAGGCCGGGGCCGATCGTTTTGCGGACGCGGTCGTAGCAACGCTTTGCGATGGCGTCGCCCCCGACTTTTCCGCCGTGCCATCGGCCCCCGGACCGGCGCCGTTGTCGAAGGGCTTGTTTCTGCAGGCCGCTTTCCGACACAAGTTCGAGTTCATCCCAGCGGCGCACGTGCCTGCCAAGTGGGCGTTTCTCGTCGCGAAGATCGCCAGCATCTTCGACACGTACGCGCGCGAGAAGCACGAGCTAGCCACCGCGGACTACCAGGCGATGCAGAATGCACTGGCACTGGCCGCGGGCGGAAACGCGCATCCCATTCTTCACGCGTATGAAAAGGCGCACCTGCAGCACGGCAAGGACTGGCACGACCTCGCCGACCAGCTGCTCAAGCGATGCGCCGGACAAATCCAGTTCAGCGAAGATCCTTCGTCCGTCAATTTGATGCGCTCCGATTCCATCCGGATTTTGGCGCGCTACTCTACGGAACACGGCGTCCAGAACACGCTCGTCGTGCTCGGTTCAGTCAATTTCGGACGTTTCCGGTTTCGGCCGATTGCCGCTCAACCCGCCGGCGCTTGGTCGACCGTCGTCGAGCGCATCGCCGAACCCGGAAAGCACTATATCTACGCTCCGACGACGGACACCTACGTTAGGCGCTTTGTCGCTCGCGGCCTCAACCAGTTGGACGCCCTCAACCTCGACCTCGACCTCGACCTTCAGGCGTTCCATGCAGGCAACGCCCAGGAGCGCGAAATTTACTCGCTCGGCCAGACATCGCGCCATAACGTGCCTGCAGGAGCCGCCCTCCTGACGTCCCAGCAACTTCTAAGCCATACGCGCGGTTGGAAGAAGCGCTACATCTCCACGGGCGTATCGAACCGGCCGGCGTTGTCGACCCGGGGAGCTCCATTTTCCAGTGTGTTCGGCGCCATCACCATCGATCTTGCGATGGTCGACCCATTGACCATCTTCCCACTGAATTCCCATCTCGCTGCCGAACGACTGCTGGGCGGTGACGTGACGGCGCTCAAGGTTGTCAACGCGCGTGCGGCTCAGCCTGCTGACGCTCGGACGTTAGGGGACGAAGAGTTCCTGGCGATGCGGGACGTTCTTCGCACGCGGGAACTTGTCATCGCCGGCGCGGTCCCGCATGCTGCGGTCCACGCCCGGCGCCAAGTGGGTGTAGTGCTGGGAATCGCCGGCCAAAGCGGACCCCGGGGCGATCACCCGGTGGATGCTAATCCCGCCGTCGGATGGCCGGCGAGCAACGAACGGCTCGCCTATCCGTGGAAGCGCCCCGGCGGTCCAGGTGGCACTGGGTGGCGGTTCTTCGCCTATGCCAGTCCTGCCCTCGCCGATACAGCGGCCCAGAGCCTTCCTCCCGGCGTCGAACGGCACATCTTCGGCACGTACGTGCCCGTTTATCCACCAGGAACCAACTGATGATTCAAGGACTTGACCCTAAAGCAGACCGACAGGGTCGCTTGGCCGTGGACCCAGAGGGCAGGTACATCAAAGAATTCATTCGGAAGCTCGTTGACGAAAGCGCCTGAGGCCCAATCGTCGGCGTAGCGGTCTGTCAGCGAACCTCGTGGTGCGTCACGACCACTGTCGATCCAGCGAACGGTTCCGAAAGCTTGTCTCGCAGCCAGGCACGCTGCGCCTGAAGACGCCGCAGCCCGTGGTGGAGCGCCTGCAGGCCGAGGTCGCGAAGATCATGGTGTCGCCCGAACTGAAGGACCGGCTGGAGAAGCTCGGCGCCGAACCCTTCACCATGCCCATGGCGCAGTTCAACAAGTTCATCGCCGACGAAACCGCGAAGGCACAGCAGGTGGTCAAAGCCGCAGCCATCAAGGTGGACTGATCGGAAGAGGAGGTTGCGGAAACAGCCTTCATCGTTCGCAGCGGCGCAACCCTCGCGAGCCATGGGAAGGGGCCTCGCTGCCGTATCTACACGAGGCGGATGTCATCGAAGATGATTGCGAAAACCTTCCCTCGATTCAAGGAGCGGCTTGATCAGGTGGCCGCCACGATATCGGGTGGAGAACAGCAGATGTTGGTCATCGCTCGCGCCCTGGTGCCCAAGCCGAAGATGGTTTCTAGACGAGCCTTCCGGGAGGATCATTTCGGCGCTGGTCGATGAGATGGTCGAGTCATCCTTCTCATCGAACAGAACATCGGCTTGACGCTCATGACTTCAAGCCAAGCCTACATTCTTGAGCAAGGCGAACTAGGGCTGCGCTGATCAAGTCCCCTGTTGGCATGCGATCTGCATCTGCGTTTGCATGAAGCAACAGACCCTTGCCATGGCCGCCGACGAGAACGCGCAGTACGAGAAGTACCGCAAGCCGACAACAGGCGATAAAGCAAGGGGAAGCGATTAGGCAGCATCCGTCGACTCATGATGCGCCAGCGGCTCCGCGTCTGCGAGTACTGAACTTGTACTCGCGCTTCGGCAGATATTCAGGTTGTTTTTCTGCATTTCGGAATGTTCAATAGCGCCGTAAGCTATTGTCAGAAAAAGGAATTTCAATGATTCTGTCTGCTCACTCTGAACGTCGTTCTGGAGCGCCTCGCGAAGCATCGCGATCAGCGCGCGCAACGCGCTGGAGACATGCCTGTGGCCTGGGTAGTAAAGGCACAGGCCGGGATACGCCGGGCACCACGCCTCCAGCACACGCTCAAGTCGCCCGTCGCCCAGCGCGCTGGCAGCGAGGTGATCGGGCACGAAGGCGATGCCGATGCCGTCGATGGCTGCATCGACCATCAAGGGCTGATCAGTGAGGGTGAGCGGACCGTTGACGTTGACGGTCTCGGCGCTTCCGTGGCGCTCGAACTCCCAGCGATAGATCGCACCGCTGTCGAAGCGAAAGCGGATGCAGTCATGGACATGCAGATCCTGCGGCACGGCAGGACGGCCGCGTGCCGCCAGATAGCCGGGCGAAGCCACTGCGGCGAAACGCACCGGCGCGCCCACGCGGATCGACACCATGTCCTGCGGGACGGCCTCCGCCAGCCGGATGCCTGCATCGAAACCGTGGGCCACGATGTCGCTGAGCTTCCCGTCGCACACGATGTCCAGGTGCACCTGCGGGTGCTCGCGCAGAAAGCGCGCCAGCACCGGTTGCAGCACCAGACGGATCGCGCCTTCGCTGGCGTTGATCCGCACGGTGCCACTGGGGATGCCACCCATGTTGTCGATCTCCTGCAGAGCGTCGACTACCGACGACAGCGCCGGTCTCAGTGTTGCCGCCAGTCGCTCCCCCGCATCTGTCAGTGACACGCTGCGCGTTGTCCTGTTGAGAAGCCTGACAGACAGGCGCTGCTCCAGCGCCTTGATGGAATGGCTCACCGCCGATGCAGTGATACCGAGTTCCTTGCCTGCTGCGCGAAAACTGGCGTGCGCAGCGACGGCGAGGAACACATTCAGGGAGAGCAGGTCACAGCCCTTGAATTGATGAATGGGATTCATCGGAACAACAAGCATTGATGGGATTGTCTTGATATTACGGTCTTCCTAGACTGAATGCACGATTCACTCACAGGTACTCATCCATGTCCCAGAAGATCTTGATTACGGGCGCAAGCTCGGGTTTTGGCCGCGGTACGGCCATCGAACTGGCGCGCCTTGGCCACAAGGTGGTGGCCGGCGCCGAAACATGGCCACAGGTTCGCGACCTGCGTGCCGATGCGGCCAAAGCGGGCGTCGAGTTGGAGGTGATCAAACTCAACCTGCTCGACAAGATCGACATCGCTCACGCGGGGTCCTTCGATCCTGACGTGCTGGTGCTCAATGCCGGCGTCATGGAGGGCGGGCCCATCACCGACATCCCGATGCAGCGGGCGCGCGAGTCGTTCGACATCAATGTGTTCGGGCATCTTGAGCTGGTCCAGGCCATCGTGCCCAAGATGGTGGCCCGTCGATCGGGCAAGGTCGTGTGGACCTCGTCCATGGGCGGCATCCTGGTGGTGCCGTTCCTTGGCATCTACTGCGCGACCAAGCATGCCATCGAGGCCATCGCGGGCTCGATGAAGGTCGAGCTCGCGCCCTTCGGCGTCAAGGTGGCCACCGTCAATCCGGGCGCCTTCCTCACCGGGTTCAACGACACGGGCGTGGAGAGCCATGTCCAGTGGTACGACCCCAAGACCGCGGTCGTTCCAATGCCGGATTTCACCGAGGGCCTGGCCAACCAGGCAGACCCGCAGGAAATGATCGACGCGATGGTCGAGATCATCCCCGCCAAGGAACACCTGTATCGCACGATGCGCCCGCTCGCGACGATCGACGTGGCCAAGCAATGGCAAGAGACGGAGTGGACCCAGAATGCCTGACGTCTCCATCGACGATGCGCATCGCATCGTGGCCCGCGGCCGCCAGGCGGCGAAGGACACCGGCCTCAACGCGGTGTTTGCGATTCTGGATCGCGGAGCGAACCTGGTGACCTTCTCACGCATGGATGACGCACGGCTCGCGTCAAATGAATTGGCCATGGCCAAGGCCCGTGCGTCGGTGATGTTCCGCATGCCCAGCGAGTCACTGAACGCGCCGCTGCAAGTGGGGGTCCCGGCACCGCACTTCGATCACGTCCATGCAGGGGGTCTGCTGTTGATGGGCGGCGGCTTGCCGATCTTCGACGCAGGCGGCGCGCTGATCGGAGCGCTCGGGGTTTCCGGTGGAACACCTGATCAGGACGCAGCCCTCGCCAGGGCAGCCTTGGCCTGAGGCGCGATGCAACGACTCCCCTCCCCTGACATGCGGATGAACATGGCCGAAGCCTATTTCCATGCGGAGCGATGGGGAGGCCTGACGTTCGTCATCGTCGGGGTGGTGGCGATCGCCGTGGCCGCATGGAGCTGGCGCCATGGCGCCTTCTGGCGTGGTGCGGCCGGGCCGCTTGTCCTGGCGGCGCTGGTCCAGATGGGTGTCGGCGGCTCGGTCTGGTTGCGCAGCCCGCAAGACCTTGCGCGCGTGCAGCACATCGTTGCGAATGAGCGGGTACGCCTGGGCATTGAAGAGATGCCTCGCATGCAGGTCGTCATGAACGAGTTTGCAAGGAATCGCCGGATCGAGTTCGCGCTCGCCGTGGCGGGGATCCTGCTCGTCATGCTGGCGCCGAAGAGCTCCGCCTGGCAAGGCGCGGGAACGGGCCTTGCGGTCCAGGCGGCAGTGATCTTCGTTCTCGATGGCAGTGCCGAACGGCGGGCTGCCAGCTACCTCTTCTGGCTGCAGTCGCTCTGAACCTGGACAGACACCGCCAGGCACCGCCGGTGCTTTCAGGAATCCGTTGATCAAGGCAGGCCGTCACAGGCTTCCTGGCTCGGACTTTCGACAGTCCGGGTCAGTTCGTGTGCCCGATCCCAGGCTCGTTGGCACCGCCCTACTCGTTTCGTTCACTGACACGCATCGGAGCGACGACTTTCTCCTGCCATCGTCGAGAAAGCCCATGTCGGGGCGAAGAGATTTCCGCCCTTGCTGTGTGACCGGAAGCATGCGCGCAATAGTCCAGGGCCTGGCGAAGTGCCGTGTCCACTCTGCGCAGAGAAATGCAATGCAGGTCTGCCACGTCCTGGCGGGTCATCTCTTCTATTCGCAGCGCAACGAGTACCGAACGATGCCGATGCGAAAGCCGCTGCATGGCCTGCTCGACGGCCTCCACGGCCGAGCGCGCCTCGGCGATGGCATCCGGGCCGGGCGCATGATCGACCAGGAGCTCAAGCGCTGCATCCAGTTCGCCCACGTACTGCCAGGGCCGATCGCTGCGCATGCGATCCATGGCCAGATTGCGAGCCGTTCGATAGACGTAAGCCCCGGGACTGCGCACAGGCTCCGATGCCGTCATATCGCCCAGACGCAGCCAGGCGTCGTGCAAGCACTCGCTGGCCTGATCGGAACAGCCGAGATCGCGAGCCAGCCGGCGATGCAGGTACGTGTAGTTCGCCGTCAGGAACGCGCGCAGCACAACGCCGGGGAGCTCGCCGTTCCCCGCGCCGAGACCGAATTCAATCGGGCGGACCGTCTCACTTGCCATGCCGCAACTTGGTCTTCTCGGCTTCGGTCAACAACGACATCACTGACGCGTCGAACTGATTGCCGTGTCCAAGGACCTGCACAGAGTTGGTAGGGTCGTATCGAAGCGAAGCGCTCGATGGCGAGTCGGGGCGTGGCTGCGACGATGTACCCGCACCTGCCGGAGACAGGCTTTCGTTGCCGAAGCCCAGCACCCGCACCGTGAAAACCGAGGGCAGGTTCTGCCGCGCGGCGGCCCGCTCCTGTCGCATGGACTCCTGCGCCGCCATGGCCGCTGCCGACGCCGCCGCGCTGGCGGTGGTCAGTGCCCCGATGTTCACCGCCGCCACGACCGGCAGCCCGGTCGTCTCGCCCTTGACCTGAATGTTGTCGGCATTGCGCACCTGCAGCGCGGCAATGTTGAGGTTGCTGGCGACCCGGATGCCGGCATCGCCCGCATCGATGGTGCCCCGGGGCGCGACCAGGTCCACGTCGCCCTCGCCCACGGTGCCGATGCCGGCGCCACTCATGTCGCGCTTTTCCTGCACGGTGATGTTGCCGTCTGCGTCCGCGGTGACTTCCGGCGCTTGCGGGATGCGCACGGTCTTGGCGCCGCGGCCGGCGTCGATGTCGCCCTGCGTGGACCACAACACCTGGTCGCTGCCCAGAGGCTCGGCTTGCGAGACGAAGGACAGGATGCGCGAACGATTCACGATGATGTCCCGGTCCGCGAACACATTGATCTGCCCCGGCGAGGCCAGCGTCACCAGGCCGTATCCGTCCGGCACCACCGCGCCCAGCCCCGCCGCCTGCAGGCCTCCGCCGGGGGTGAAGACGTTGATGTCGCCCCCCTGGTGGGTGCGCGCCGCCATCCGGGTCGCGGCGATGCTGCCCACGCCGGACCAGCTGCTGCGCCAGTTGTCCGGCAGATCCGCGGCGTAGCGAGTCGGCTGGCCTGCGGCCGTCGCACCGCGGAACAGCGTGTCGATGGCCGCGGAGCCGCGGCGATAGCCGCCGTTGAGCGGGCCGTTCTGCCCATCGACGTGGTTCTGGTCGCGCCCTCCTTCGCGCAGCTCATAGACGAAGACCTGGCGCAGGAACTGCTCGCGCACCAGAGGCGGCAGTTGCCGGTATTGCTCCCACGCCTGCTGCGGGCTCAGCTTGCCGTTCGCGTTGCCGGTCAGGCTGGCGACCTTGTCGGAACCGAGCACGCCTTCCACGAAGGACACCAGGCCCCGGCGCGTCAGCTTGGGCAGATCGCCGCGGTGGTCCACGCCGTCGGTCAGGTACAGCGGCGCCACCGTCCCGTCCGCCAGGGTGGTCTTCAGGTACTGCGGCATGGCGGCCACGTTGGCCGGGTTCAGGTAGGCCAACTCGAAGGCGTCGTAGCTGGCGGCCTTGTTCATGCCGGCCATCAGGGTGATGTCGGCGCCCTCGACGGGCAGGGCCTTGATGATGTTCGACTCCTCGCCGCGCGGCGTTGCCGACACGTAGTCCCAATAGCGATTGCCATTGGTGTACAGCGAAAAGTTGTTGCCCTGGATATCGCGCCCGGCCAGCAGCAGCAGCTCCCCCGGCCCTTGCAGCGCGGTGCGACTGCCCCTGTCGTAGTAGTACGAGGCCGCGCCTCCGCTGGTTCCCGCATAGGGATGCGACAGGAACCGGTTGGCGACAGCCAGGATGTCGTTGCCCGCCGCCAGCACCGTGCTGTCGGTGGCGCGCAGGTTTCGCGCGCTCAGCTCGAAGTTGCGGATGTCGGTGCCGGCCTGCACGCGCACCGATTCCGACGCGATCAGGTTCAGGTCGCTGATGGAGCCGGCCCCCGCGTAGAGGCGGCTGGGCACGAAGTCGTGCGCCTGCATCGGCAGTGTGTCCGGGTTGTCGAACAGCTCCACACCGTTCTGGCTGTTCGTCAGGAAGGTATTCGTCACCGAGAAGCCGCCATAGACCGACTTCAGCGGCGCTCCAAACGCCGACGCGCCGCCCAGCACGGTCGTGAGCCCTGTCCACGAACGCAGGATCGAGGGCCACTTGTCCAGCGTGGTCTGGGTCATGACGATGGCACCCGTGTTCAGCAGGCTGCTGCCGCGCAGGAAACGCAGGTCTTTGGCGGCCAGCAAAGACAGGTCGCTGGTGTTCGCCGGCGCCATCGGCAGCAGGCCTGCGATGTCGATGCTTCCGCTCAGGGCCGACACGCTCAGCTTGGCCGGGTACAGGCCCACCATGTCGGTCTGGAGCTTGGTGTCCGTCATGCCGTTCACCAGCTTGGTGGTGTTGCCCGTGTCGTTGCCTGCCACGTATTCCGACTGGTTTTCCAGGCGCACGTTGCCGCCGGTGGACACCAGCGTGACGGCGCTGCGCTCGGTATGGCTGCTCATGAACATCGCATGGCTGGCCCCGCCACTGGTGTCCTTGTCGGCCTGATCGATGTAGGCACGGCGTATCTGCATGGGGTCGATCACGGTCTGCAGGACCAGGTCGCCCAGCGTCTGCAGCTTGAGCGTGGCGTCCGACAGCGCCAGCACGGGCGCGATGTCGTAGGCGTAGGTGGCGCCGGACCCGTTGCTCGCTGTGCCGGTCATGACATAGCCGGCGGCGCTGGTGCCTGCGTCGATCTCTCCGGCGCCGCGGCCCACGTAGTACTGGCCGGCCTTCAAGGCGCCGCCTGCGCTCACCTGCAGCTGCCCGCCATTGCGCGTGACGATGGAGGCCGTGGCATCGCCGGCCGAACGCCCGCCCGTCACGCGCATGGTGCTGGGCAAGGCCACCACCAGGTTCACCAGGTCGCCGCCCGCCGACAGCTTCACGTTGCCGCCACCCAGCGCGCCCAGGCCCTGCTGGAAGCTGGCGTGGTTCACCCACCAGCTCGGTTGCTGGCCCCGGGCGGACATGACCGGCGCCCAGGTGTCGCCCATGTTGTACGCGTCGTAGTAGCCCGAGGGGCTGTCGAACTCGCCCCCGTAGCGTCCCTGGCGGAACAGCCATTCGGTCAGTATCTGGTCCGAACGCACGCCCTGCTGGGTCGGCGCGCGCACGCTGCCCTGGACCGCGACGTCCAGATGACCGCCTGCGGTGCCGTACTGGGCATCGACGCTGGCGGTGTCGAAGCCGCCACCCAAGGTGGGATCGGCCTCGGCCCGGCCCGCCGTGTACAGCGCGGACTCCTTGTGGGCGAGCACCAGGTCGCGCCCGGCACGTACCGTCAGGTCGCCGCTGCCCGTGCGCACCAGTTTGCCGGCGCCCGTCTCGGCGTCAGCCGTGCCCACCCGGATCGTGCCGGCATCGGTCGCGA
Source organism: Variovorax raffinosi (assembly GCF_051216615.1). NCBI lineage: Bacteria > Pseudomonadati > Pseudomonadota > Betaproteobacteria > Burkholderiales > Comamonadaceae > Variovorax > Variovorax raffinosi. Next base: position 203,887 of record NZ_JBPJZR010000013.1, on the reverse strand, counting down.
GCGCACCCGGCGCGCGCGTGGCCAGTGCGTCGACCGAATTCAGGTCCGCGCCCGCCACCAGGCGCAGGTTCCACGACGCGGCCTGCTGCAGTCTCGCTGCCCTGCCCGCGCCGTTGTCGCGGCCCGCCACGTCGAAGCCGTCGCTCAGATGGCCTTCGATGTTCAGGTTGCCGCCGGCGCGCAGCGTCAGCGTGCCTTCGCGGTGCGTCGCACCGAAGCTGTCGAACAGATTCCAGTCGCGGCCCAGCCTCAGGTCGCCTGGGCTGGTGATCTCGATGCCCGCCGCCAACGTATAGGCGGCTGCATTGCCACCCAGCCTCGTCAGGATGCCGGTGTTGCCTGCAAAGGCATTGGCTTCGGTGATCGCCTGCGGGGCCACGGATTCCACCGTGCCGTCCGCGCTGGCATGGCGGCGCACGCCTTCGAGCACCGAGGAGCGCGCACCCTGCACTGCGGCGTTCAGCGCCGTGACGTTCAGGCCGTCGTTGCCTGCGGTGCGCTGCGCCCGCAGTCGCAGCTTGCCGCCTTCGCCGCCGCTCAGGTCCAGCGTGCCGCCGGCCAGGTTCAGTTGGCCGTCGACCGCTTCCAGGTCGATGCGGCTGCTGCCCAGGCCATCGATGGCGTCGGTGGCATGGGCCGCCAGCACCGCGCCAGGCTGCATCGTCAGCCCTGCCCCGCCGACCAGGCGGATGCTGCCGCCGTAGGCCGCGTTGGCCTCGACGCGCGCTGTGCCGTCGACAGAGATCACGCCGCGGTCGGTGATGACTTCGAAGTCGGACACCCGCGTGGTGCCCGCGATCGTCAGGTCGCCCTGGCGGACGCGGAACTGCCGCGACCGGCTGAAACCCGAATCGTTGAGCGTTCGCGCCAGCGCGCCGAAATCGTCCAGCCGATCGATGGCCAGCGCAAAGTTGCCACCGTTGCCGCCGGCACCGGCCTGCGCTTGCAGGGTGCCCCCGAAGTGGACCCGTCCGCCGGCCGATGCATCCACCGTCAGGCGGCCGGCGTCGCCACCGCGCGGATGGGCGGACAGGTCCAGCAGGCTTCCCGGAGCCAGGTCGATCAGGCCGCCTCGCGTCGCCAGGCTGATCTGACCGGCATCCACGTGCTGGGCCACGTCGAAGAAGACTTTCTCCAGGCCCCCCGCGTGCAGGCGGCCCGACTCTGCCAGCGTCAGGTTGCCCGTGCCGGCATCGACCGCAATGCTGCCGCCCAGCGCGAGCACCGGCAGCGCCACGGTCACGCCCTGGCCCGACAGGCTCAGACGCGCGCCCAGACTGGCGCGGCCCAGTCCTGCCAACTCCTGTGCATCCACCTGCGCGTCCTGCTGCAACACCAGTTGGCCCTGCGTTCGCAGGGCCTGGTCGGCGCCGGACAACCCTTGCAGCACCGGCGTGCGCAGCGTCAGCGCCGCCGTACCGGCGTCCAGGCCCCCGGTGCCTTCGCCGGCGATGCGCCGGCTGGCCGACAGCAGCACCTGGTCGAAGCCGGACATCGTCTTGTCGCCCACGCCCAGCACCAGTTCGTCTGCCGACAGCGCCAGGCGACCACCGCCGGTTCCCGCGCCGCTGAGCGACGCGCCCGTGTTTTGCAGCGTCAGGTGGGAGGCCTGCACCTGCACGGCATCGGCGCCATGCCCCCGCAGGGCTGCGGCGTCGAACACCACCTGCGCCAGGCCGCGCATGTCCAGCGAGCGATAGAAGTCCAGGCTGCCGTAGCTGTGCAGCGTCAATGACTGCGCGCGCGACAGCTGCGCCAGGGCGTCGGCGTCCAGCACCAGGCCACCGCTGCCTCCGCCGATGCCGATGCGGCTCGCGGCCACCGACAAGGCCTTGCCCGACAACTGCGCGCCGGCGGCCATCTCGGTGTTGTTGGTGGCGTCGAGCAGCAACGCCTCGCCGCCCTGCAGCAGCGCACCGGCGCCGATGCGCACCTGGCCGCCGACCGTGGTGTCCACGTTCTCGCGCAGCGCCCGCACGGCCTGGCCGCTGCTCACGCGCACCAGCGCACCCCAGTCCCTGGAAGGCGTGACGATGTGGTCGTCGCTGGTGTCGTTCGGCGTGTTGTTGTCGCTCCACACGGCCGCCACCTGCGGCTTGAGCACCAGGTTCGCCTCGTCGCCCGACGCCCGGCCGTTCGCGCGCAGCACGCTGCCCGACTCGATCGACACGGCATTCGCCGCGGCCAGGATCACCTCCGGGCCGCTCAACGCGGTGCCCGCCGTGTTGCGCAGCACCACATCGCTGGCGGCCACGTCCACTTGCAGGCCCCGCACATTGCCTGTGCGCGTGCCGCCCACCAGCAGGCTGCCCGCGCCGAAGCGCGTCAGGCTGCCGGCATCCACGACCAGGTAACCATCGGCGCGCAGGTCGCTGCTGTCCTGCCCCGCGCCGACGATGGCGATCTTGGCGGCGGCAATGTCCACCAGGCTGCCGCGCCCGCCCGCATCGGGTTGCGCGCGCAGCTCGCCGTCCAGCGTCAGGGCGCGGTCGGCCTTGAACACCACGGCGCCGCCATCGCGGGCCAGACGCGGGGTCACGACGTCCTGCCCCGTCAGGCGGTATTGCGTCAGCTTGAACGCATCCGATGAGAAGAAGGCGTTGCCCCGCGCCTCGTTGTATTCACTGACCTTGCGCACCAGGCTGCCGGGCAGCACGCGCCAGCCCGAAGCCGTGGCATCGCGCGCGCCACTGATCGTGTTCTGTTCCCGCCCGGCCACGATCGTCGAGCCATCACGCAGGCCGACCACCTCGCCACGGGACGCGGCCCATGCCGGCAAGGCCTGGCCCGTGCTCTGCACCGCAAAGGCGCCGGGCAGCAGCGCATAGCGTGCCGGCAGGAGCGTGTACCAGCCGGCGCCCAGGCCGCCGCCGGCCAGCCAGACCTTCTGGCCCGCTGCACCGCCCGCCACGGGCGACAGGCCCTGGTAGCCCGGCAGCACGGCGTACATGCCGGGCAGCGTCAGCACGTCATGCGAGCCGCCCGAGCCGGGCACGTGCTCCCACGCATGCAGATCGCCCCCGCCCGCGATGTCCACCACCGCGCCCGCGGCCATGGCCACATCGGGCGCTTGCAGGAGCACGCGCTTTTCCGGCAGCGACGACAGATAGCGGTTTTCGTCCAGGGAATTGGCATCGCCGGCGTTGGCACGATTGCGGCCCTGCGGGTTGGCCGGGTCCATCCAGTATTCGGCGTTGCGCAAGCTGCCGTAGAGCACGTCCAGGCCCGCACCGGACACCGAGGTCAGGCTGTTGGTGCCCAGCGTCAGGCGCTCGCCGGCATTCAGCGCAATCTGCCCGAAGGGCGCGCGCAGCACGCCGTCCTGCTCGATGACGGGCGCGTTCAGCGTCAGGCTGCCGCCGGCCGACAGAGGCGCCGCGGCACGCCCATTGCCGCGCACGGTGATGGACTGGTCCGAGTTGATTCGCGCCGTCACGGCCGTGGCCGGGTAGACCTGCGCGGCCTTGATCTGCAGCGCGCCACCCACGTCGAGCGTGGCCCTGAGCTGGGGGTCGTCGTAATCGGTGCCGCCTTCGCTGTAGGCCCCCGCCACGAAGCGCAGGTCGCCGGTTTCCAGCACCGTGCGTTCGAAGCCGCGCAGCTTGACGTCGACGGGCGACGCAGACTCGCCCTTCACACCCTTGCCTGCAATGTCGATGGCCTGGCTGGCCGACAGGATCAGTTCACCCGCATTGCGGGCCGTGGCGCCGGCCGCCCCGACCGCGCCCACCGCACCTGTCAGTGGGTTCAGTTGCAGATGGTTGGCGTGCAAGCGCACCACGCCGCCCAGCCCGTCGCTCTTGATGACCGGGGCGGTGATGCCCAGGCGACCCGCGATGCTCAGGTCGACGCCGCCGGCAAGCTGCACGCCCACTTGCGTGGAACGCAGATCGACCGCCGACAAGCCCGTGTCCTGCAGCGCCTTCGCCGATACGTGCAGGGTGCCATCGGAGGTGGCGATGTTGCCGATGTTGATCTTGTGGCTCAGTGCCGTTCCGGTTCCGCTCCAGAAATACTTGTTGAGCAGGTCGACCACCCGCTTGTCGATGCTCGCGTCGTGCTCCCACGGCGCCCTGTCGGCGCCTGGTCCCGCGGCAGGCGCCGCACCCGCGTCGAGGACGAGCCCCTTGCTGCTGGACACCGACGTCGGCAGCGTGGTGTTGATCGCGGTGCGCATGGCGCTGCTCATCTTGACGTCGCCGGCGTACTCGTCGCGCACGTCGAGGTTGCCGCTGGTGCCGATGATCCGCGCGTACTTTTCGCCGTTGAACGTGTACGTGCCGGTGGGGCTCTTGTAGTAGAGGAAGGAGCCGATGTCCGGCGCCACCAGATCCCCGGACGAACTACCGGCCGCGCTGGTGTCCGTGATGGACAAGGAGCCGCCCGCCGCCTGGGCATTGCCGCCGTGGGCGCGCAGCCTGGCATTCATGGCGCCGCCGGCCGCGGCCACCATCACGACCGCGCCGCCGTCGCTGCCCAGTTCCTGTTCCACGCGCCGCAGGGCGCCGAGCGCCCCCGTGCCGCGATCCCAATACGCCACCGTGCCCCGCGCGCCCGACACGTCGATCAGCGCACCCGCCTGCGCATCCAGCGTGCCGGCGCTCAGCGTGACCGTGCCGCCCGGCAGCACCCTGCCCTGGGGCAGGCGCATGGCCGGGTCGTGGAAGATTTGCGCCACCCCGGGCAGCAGCAACTCGGCCCCGTCGGCCAGCGTCAAGGTTTTCTTGGCGCGGATGTTCAGCGTCCCGGCCGGCGCCTGAAGGCGGCCCGCCACCACCACGGAAGCCTGCCCGGACCCGTCCGCGTCCAGCGAGATCGTGCCGCCGGTTTCTGTCTGGATGCTGGCGTTCGCGCCAATGCGGATGCCACCGCCGGTCGCGCCGGTCGCCAGCGACAGGCCGCCGGGCGCGCGCGCGGCGCGGCGCTGTCCGCTCAGTTCGTCCAGTGCTTTTGGGGCCAGCACATCGCCCAACGCGCCGCCGCTGGGCAGCGTGCGCAGCGTCGATACCGCGGCGGGCATGTCCCAGCTCGTGGGCTGGATGTGCACCTGTGCGCCTTCCGCGACCACGACGTCTCCGCCGAGCGAACGGATGCCGATCGTGCCGAAGCCGCGCTCGGCATACAGGGTCTGCGGCAGGTGCAGCGGCTTTGCCGCGCCCGATGCCTTCCCGCCCGTGCCCGCGAGTGTGGCGCCGCCCACCTGCACGTCGCCGATCGCCGTGAGGGTGAGCCGGGACGCATCGCCCCCCGACCAGCCGCGCAGGTCCAGCGTCTCGAGCGCCGTGTTGTCGAACGCCGTCAGGCTGATGGCCCCGCCGTTGCCCGCCTGCACCTTGCCTGCCTTGCCGCCCGACGCGAGACCGGGCAGCCAGCCGCCGCCGGACACGTCCAGCACCGCGCCGGCGGCCACGTCCACCTTGCCGTACACCGTGCCGAGGCCCTCTTTCATCGGGGTCCCCAGTGCAATCGAGCCAGCATGGATGGCGCGGCCCAGCGTGACGCCTTTGCCGGTGTCGTTGACCCACTGGCCCGCGACGCTCAGCAGGCTGTTGGCACCCAGGCGCAGCACGCTGTCCGCCTTGCCGCCGGCGCTCAGTGCAATGGAGCCACCCGGGGCGATGAGCTTGCCCTGGATGTCGAAATTCCCGGGGATGCCCTGGCCGTCGTAGACCGCGGCCGTGAAGCGCGCCCCCGGCTGGAGATTCACCACCGCGTTGTCTTCCAGCACGAAGCCGGTGTTGAGGTTCAACTCGATGGCGCCCAGGCCTGAATGGCTCAGCCCCGCGGCGGACAGCCAGGTGGTGCGGCCCACACCCGCGCCAGCGCCGGGGGATTGCCCTTCGGGCTCGGTCAGGAAGGCGTCTTTGCCCAGCGGGCTGTCGATGCTGAAACCCGCCGGGAGCAACGCGGGCTTGTCGCTGATGATGACCTGGCCCAGGGTCCACATGCCCTCTTGTGCCCGGTTGGAACCCACCGTCAGACGGCCGGCCCGAGGCAGCTCGGCCGCTTCCTGCACCCGGTCGCCGGGCTGCACCGAGCCCCTGAACTCACCCTCCAGAATGAAGGCGCTGCCGGCACGGATGTCGATCGAACCGGCATTGCGGCCTTCCTCGTAGCCCGGCTCCCAGCGCCGCCCCGACAACATCGGATTGACATAGGTCTGCGTGACACCCCAGCGCGCATGCGTGTGCTGGTACTGGCCCGCGATGCCCGTGTAGGTCATGTCCGCCGGAGCGGACGACATCGTGTAGCTGCGCCCGTCCGCGCCGCGCAGCAGGGTTTCCGTGTTCCAGCCGTCGCTGTAGCGCACCGAGCCGCCGGACACATCCAGGATGGAGCCCGGCCGCGTGATCAGCGAGCCATTGGACTGGATGGTGATGTCGCCGCCTCGCGCCGCCAGTTCGGACAGGCCGACCAGGCCGTTGCCCACCCAGCCCGTCACGTCCGCCAGCGGGGTGCCAACCCAGACGCCCTTGAGCGCCTTGCCGGACTCGTCGGTGACCCATTCGACGCCCGCCATCAGCCCCTTGAAGCTGCCCGACCTGCGTCGATCCACGATGACCTTCCTGCCGTACAGCCAGGTGTTCGCTTGCAGGTGGGAGTCGCGCAGTTCGTTGATGCGCAGTTCGGCCTCGACGAAGTTGCTGGCCATGTCCACCGGCATCTGCATCAGTCCCGCGGTACTGACGGTGGCGTGTTCACCGATGAGGATGCGGCTGCCGTCGCCCACCTGGGTGTTGCGCTGCAGGGCCGCCGGGTTGGCCTGGGCCTGGATGTCGATGTTGCCCGCGGCGGCGGTGACCTGGGCGCGGGTCTGCACGTCGATCGTCTTGCCGTAGAGCTCGATGCGCCCGGGCTGGTAGCGGTTGGCCAGCGAGCCGCTTTCGATTCGGGTGGTGTCCTGCCAGTCGTTGACGACCTGGGTGATGCTGTCCGGCCCCAGGGTCAGCGTGCCGCCCGACCAGGCCGCCAGGCGCGGGGCGTCGGCCGCAAGATTGATGTCGATGTTGTGAACGCCCTGCCCCCAGGCGCGCAGGCGGATGGAGCCCGTGCGGTTGTTCAGCGCGGTGCTGGCTTGCAGGATGCCGCCCTGGTTGATGTCGCGCGACACCATGGTGATGTCGCCGTGATCGGCCTGGATGATGCCGGTGTTGTGCACGCTGTAGCCGACCTGGGCCGCGCGCTGCTCCATCAGCGGCACGATGTCGGACACGATCCGACCGATGAGGTAGGGCTGGAAGGCGGGCGCTGTCTGTGGATTGATCAGGAACTTGGCCGGAAAGACCCAGGGCCGCACCGACGAGGTGACGGCATCGAAGCCGCGCACGGTGGGGCTGATTTCCTTGGCTTCCAGCCACACGTTTTCGCCGGCGCCCAGCAGCGTCTGGCCACTCGGCGTGCGGATGCTGCCCGCATTGCTGACCTTGGGCGCGAACATCAGCACGTGGCCCCCCTGGCCCGTGATCTGCGCACCGGCCAGCACCTTGACGTCGCCCGGCGGCTTGCCCGGATCGAAGGCCGGGCCCATGTCGGCGAACTGCACGTTCGCATCGGTCGGCATCTGCCTGGAGTTCTCGCCGAAGGTGGGAATCCCGACGCCCACTTCGAGGCCACTCCAGTAACCCGGGTCACCCGATTTCGCGCCCAGGCGCGTGTTGAGACCGGCCTTGAACTGTTCGTCGCTGAGCTTCAGGCTGGAGGCGACCAGGTTGCGCACGTTGACCTGGCTGCTGCCGGTGAACAGGATGCCGTTGCGATTGATGAGGTAGACGCTGCCCTCGGCCTCGATGCGGCCGGCGATCTGGCTGGGGCGGCCACTGGGGTCGTTGATGCGGTTGAGCGCGATCCACTCGTTGACGCCGGTCTTGGCGTGAGTGCCTGCACGCTGGTCGAACTTCACCGTCGTGTTCTTGCCGACATTGAAGGTCTCCCAGTTCAGGATGGCCTTGTCGGCGGTCTGCTCGATGGTGACCGTGGTCCTGCCGTTTGCTGCGGTCTGAACGGGGTCCTTGGCATTGAGCCAGCCGGCTGTCAGTGAATTCGTGTCGACCTTCAGGCCACCTTCGGCCAGGCCGTCCGGCGCGGATTCGCCGCTGGCCAGCGCCTCCGCCCGCTTCTGCGTCTGCAGCGCCTGCTGCGCGGCGATTGCGCGCGCGGCCAGGTTCAGGTTGTTGATGGAGGTCTGCAGCTGCTGGCTCGCCGCTGCCGATGGCTGCGTCGGGTTGAGCAAGCTGGACGCGGGCGCGCCGTTGGGCAGTCTGCCCGTTGCGATCGCGCCCGCCTGCGCCGCACCCTTGTCGGCGAACCACGCCGGACTGAACGCCCGCTGGGCGTGCGCGCTGCCGAGGACCCCACCGGCAGCCAGCGCCACCGCGATGGCCCGCGCGAGGGGCGCCATCCTGAAAACCTGCTGCGCCGCGCGCGCCGGTCGATTCTTTTCGTTGCACCCACTGATGGTCATTTCTCGTTCCCGCCGAAGTAAAGCCTGTGCCGAAGGGGCTGCGCGCGTCGCGTAGGCCAGCCCCATTCAAGAAGCCCCTGCGATGGCGATCGAAAAAAGCCAACGCGACAAGAGCCGTCAGTTCCTTGACGGGACGGAAACGTCGAATTCCAGAAGAATATTTTTGGCCTCGTTGCGGGCGCGCGCTTGCCGCTGCGGCCTCGGTCCGGAAAGTCCTTGCAGATCAACGGCGGGGACGCGCAGCACCTCGGCAAAGTCACGAAAGCTTCACAGTGGCTGCGCACGACAACCATGGAAAGCCGCGACATCGAGACAGGGTCACCACCCAGCCCCGGGGCCCACCTAGCTCAGGACCAGCACACCGGCGGGGAGCGACCGGGCGTTCAAACCGAAGGAGCGCTGCATCTGCAGCAATGCCAGATCGAGGCGGTCGAGCCTGAAGGTCGCGGTGACCGTTTTTCCCCGCAGCGAATCCACCATCAGGACCACACGACCGGGGCGGTAGCGATTGATCTCGTCCAGCACCACCGACAAGGGGGCCTGCTTGAACACGAGCTCACCGCGCCGCCAGGCAGAAGCCACCTCGGGGTCTGCGGCGGCGATGCCGCTGATCGAGTGATCGCGGTAGACCGCTTGCTGGCGTGCCTGCAGCAGACGGTCGCCGGCCGGATGCTCGATGCGCACGCGCCCTGCCAGGCAGGTCACGCACACCCGCCCTTCCAGGCGGCTGATCTCGAAGCGAGCCGATTCGCCAATGCTGCGGCCAGCGCCGGCCACGACGCTGAAGTGGCGCGCACTGGCCTGCATCTCGATCGCCGCTTCGCCGTTCAGCAACTCCAGCCCCTCGGCCTGGTCGTCCGAGGCCACCCGGCGGATGCTGGTGCGGGTGTTCAAGGTCACGCCGATCTGGTCGGACCACGCGATCGCACGCTGCTCGCCGGCGGCTGTGCGCCAGTCCGCACGCCATTCATTGGCCGTGGGCCACAACCCCAAGGGCGAATAGACCGCCACCCCCGCAACACCGGCCGCGGCGGCTGCGCCCGCCACGCCCAGGAAGGCCCGGCGGCTCGCCTCGGGCTTGCGCAGGGTCTCGCGATGAAGGGTCGCCGCTTCGGCGTCGGTGCGTACCAGCCTGTTCAGGGCGGGTTGAAGCACTCGCCACTGCTGCCGGGCCTCGATGAACGCCGCTTGATGCAAGGGACTTGCGTCACGCCAGCGGCGGAACGCCTGGGCCTCCCATTGTGTTGCGGCGCCCGAATGCAGCTTGCGCACCCAGGCGCGCGCGTCTTCGCGCAGCGTCTCGGGAAGCGTCGGTGATGGAGGGTGCGTCGTCATGTTGGTCTCAGGGGCCCCGTACTTGGTAGACGGTTGCCGACGCCACAATCCTCAAACTATTTCTTCGTGCCGTCATGAAGACCTGCCAGATCGCGGTTCCAGTCGCGAGAACAGAAAATCCTGTGCGGCTTTCAGTTCGTACTCGACGGTCCGCACAGGAATGCCAAGCCGCGTGGCCACGTCCCGCTGGGACCAGCCCTCCAGGCGAACCAGCAGCAGGATTTCGCGGCGGCGCGGCGGCAGGCGCGACAGAAGGCCATCCAGCGCCTCCAGCTGCGAACGGGCTTCGGCGACCTCGGCGGGACCGGGCGCCGGGTCCGGCAGCTCATTCATCAGCATCTCGATGTCGTCCGACAGCAAGACCTGACTCTGCGCGCGCCGGACATCGATGGCCAGGTTGACCGCCATGCGCAGCAGATACGCCTGGGGCGTGGCAATGGGGCCCACCATGGGCTGGCTGCGCTCCAGCTTCAGCCAGGTTTCGTGCAAGGCGTCTTCCGCCAGTTCGCGATTCCCCAGCCGCACGGCCAAGCGTTGCTTGAGCTGATCGTAGCGTTGCACCAGGAAGCTGCGCAGCAGCGGGATGACGTTCTCCGTCATGCGTCAGTGCACCGTGGCACAGCGGGGTCCGGGCAACACATCGTGCGGAAGGATGGCCAGAGTGAGCGGCAGCGCCAGGCCTGCTGGCGGGGGGCCATCCATCTTCAGATTTGCCAATGCCGCGAGCATGGCGGCGTCCCGCCCGGGATCTCCCGAAGACGACACCAGGCTTGCGTGGCTGATGCTGCCCGACGCGGCCAACTGCAGTTGCAGGATCGAGCGGTAGTGGCCGGGGGCCGTACGAAGATCAGCACACAACGCGTCCCAGACACGGGCCTGAACCAGGGCGTCGTACCTGCGTTGCAAACCGGCGGTCGACGCAACCACAGGCGCCGCTGCGACGCGCTTCAGTATGAAAGCACCGGAACGCTGCGTGTCCACGTCATCCGCGGTGAAACCTGCGCCGGCGAGCAAGGCTCGCAAGGCTGCAAGCGACGTATGGCGCCCTTGCACCGGGGCGGATATGCGCCCAGCCACCCACTCGTCGATGAACATCACCGATCGCCCCGACACCGCACCGAATTGCGCCAAGGCGGCCGCCAATGGCTGCGCCGGCAAATCGAAGTCCAGCATCTGCGATGCGGACGAAGCGCTGGTGGCGGGATCTGCTGCCTGCACGTCAGCGCCTGCGGCCACTGCCTTCGCTGTCGATATCCAGGCGATGCAGACGACGCAAATTGCGGTGCAAGTCAGGCCAGAGGCAAAGGCTCGCACGCGCCTGTCGTCCTTGCCCCGGCCCGAGTCCCGTACAACAACTCGCCCACAATCACCATGCACAGAAGTCGACAAGGAAGAAGAGGAACGGATCAGCAAGCTTGTGGACGGTATTTCAACTCCTGCAAGGATCACATTTGCGAATGACGGTCTCGTGACGGCCGGCATGGCAGCCCACTCACGGTGTCGCTGGACGCGGCGATCACTCTTCCACCTGCACCGCATTGCGCCCCAGATCACGCAGCGCCTGCATGTCCAGAACGGTCACTCCGTTGTACTCCGAGCGAACCAACCCCATGTCTTCAAGCGCCCGCATTTCCTTGTTGATGGATCTGCGGGTCAACTGCAGCATGTCGGCCAGATCGTGCTGCGTCAGCCGCAGGCGCAAACTCTGCGTGTGCAGGTCCATGCCGTAGGTCGATACAAGCCTGCTGATCGCCGCCGCGAGACGCTGGCGCGCATTGCCCGTCAGCTGGTCCAGCACTGTCGTGAAGATCTGGCGATGCTGCCTCGACAGGACGCCGGCAATATCCCTCCAGAGCAAGGCATCGGAGCCCAGCGTGTGGAACACCACCGACGCCGGGAGATGAACAACCACCGCGTCATCGTGCGCACGATATCCATGCAGCACATCGTCGTCAGGATTCAGTCCACGCGAAATACCGATGACCAACCCCGGCCCAAGAATGGCAATAGGAGCATGCGCACCGTCGGATCTCACTCGACTTGCCATGACGTGGCCCGAAACCACAGCCAATATCTCCGGCTCACCCAGCGCTTCGCTATGCACCAAGTCGCCGCGCACGTGCCGTTGCAGTCGCGCTTCTGGCAGCAGCCGCTCCAGAAGCTTTTCGGGCCAGGTCGAAAAAACATCCGTCGCTCCAAAGGCTTGCCTGATCAGTGCCAGGCATTCGGACCTTTCCTTTGAAATCTTCACGGTGTGCACATCCTTGCGCGACCCGCTCGATCAATCCCAGACACCGCTGATGCCGGCGCGCACGCCGACGGTGCCGGCCGATGTTGCGGTCACCCCGCCGCTCACGCTCCAGCGGCCGCTTTCGGCTGTCTTGCGCAGCGAGGCGCCCACGGCCGTCTGCCCCTGGTAGTGGCCCATGCCGGCCGCATACGAGACCTTGCCAGGTATATAGGGCGCGCTCTCCAGCGCCATCGCGGCCGCCGTGCCGGCGTACGACTTCTTCTCGATGTTCTTCATCGCGTTGCCCAGCTGGTTGACGCGTGCGTCCGTGTAGTTCATCGACGCGGCGGCAGCGCTGTTGAGCTGGTTCAGGTTGACCGCATCGTTCCCCCGCACCCCCGGTGCCACGTTGGAAATGCGCGTGCCGTCGGGTGCCTGGCCGTTGCCCATCGTGATCTGCCCGTAGTTGGTGCTGCCGTCGGCGTTGGTGTCGTACTGCACGCTGCCGGCCTTGACTGCACTGGCCGCGGCCTTCAGTTGCGACACGTTGGTCGCATCGCTGTCGGCTGTGCCCGCAGCCACGCCGGTGATCTGGCGGAACTGGCCGTTGCCGGCGTCTCCCACCGACACGGCTCCTTGCGTGCCCTTCGTCGCCCGCACGGCCGAAGCCTGCTGCGCGTCAGCACCTTCCGGTACATAGCCGGCCACGCCCGCCGCGGTCGAGGCGACCGAGCCTGCCCCCAGTGCGACGCCGCCCGTCTGTTGCACCACTGCCTTGAAACCGATGGCCGTGCCGCTGGCCGACGTGGCCTGCGCGCCCGAACCCACGGCCACGGACGAAGCACCGCTGGCCACCGCTTGCGGCCCCACGGCCACCGCGTCGGTGCCGCCAGCCGTTGCATCGGGCAATGTCGAATTGGCGCGGAAGTACTTCATGCCGCCGCCGTTGATCGCGTTGTTGACCGTGGTGAGGTTGTCGTTCACCGAGCCCAGCGCACCGCCCACGTTGTCGTAGGTGTTGCCCTGAACGGTGTAGCTCGGCGCCTTGCCTTCGTTCAGATTCGCGCCGCCGCCCAGGTGGTTCGACATGGTGGTCTTCGCGGCATGGAGCTGCGCGCCGTTGACGGCATCGGTCGACTTGTCGTTCAGTGCTCCTTGCGCCACGTTGCCGAGCCGGGTGCCACCGGTCTTGCCGCCGTCCGTGGAGGTCGTGCCGCCCATCGTCACCGCGCCTTTATCGGCACCGTCGTACTGGACCGAGTTGTTTGCCGTGTTCGCCACTTCCTGCAGCTGGCCGAAGTTGACGGCATCGCCGGCGCCAGTGCCGTTGGCCACATTGGTCACGCGCTGCGCCGCGCCAGGGTTGGCAGCCGTTCCGTCCTTGCCCGCCAGCACCAGCTCGTTGGCGTTGTCGGTGCGCTGAAGCGGGCCGACCTTGCCGTCGTTGATATTGGTGCTCAGGTTCTTCAGGTCGTTGCCGAGATTCGTGACGTTCTGGTTGGTCGCGAACAGCTGGCCGCCGTTGACCGCGTCCTTCGAACCCTCGGCCAGGTTGCCATCGGCCACGTTGCCCAGCTTCACGGGGTCGATCGAAGGCGTCTTGCCGTCGGCGCCCATGCCGCCCAGCGTGATGCTGGACTTTCCTGGCGTGCCGTCCGCACCCTTGTCGTACTGCACCGAGTTGTCCGCCTTCGTGCCGACCGTTGCGACCGCTTCGCTGACCGCGTGCAGCTGGCTGCCGTTGACCGCATCGGTCGACGTGCTGGACAACTCGCCGTTCTTCACGTTGGTCAGCTGTTGCGCGGCGCCTGGGGCAGCGCCCGTGGCGCCCGGTGCGACCAGCGCAAGCTGGTCGTCCTTGCCGGTTCGCTGGACCGGACCGACCGCGCCGTTGGAGACCACCACGCCGAGGTTGTCGAGCGCCCCCTGCACCGTCGTCGCGCTACCGCCGCCGACCGTGGTGAAGGCCGAAGGGGTGTAGATGCCGCCGACATAGGTGCCACCGAGCACGTTGGCGATGCCGGTGCCCAGCGTGTTCAGCTGGCCGCCGTTGACTGCATCTTTGGAGCCCGCAGCCACGTTGCCGTCGGCCACGTTGGCCAGCTTCACGGGTGCCGTTGCCGGCGTTTCGTCCGCATTGAGGCCGCCCAGCGTGATGCTGTCCTTGCCCGGTGCGCCGTTCTTCGCGTCGTACTGCACCGCGTTGTCGGACTTGGCTTCCACCGCCTTCACTTGGTCCATGTTGGCCGCGTCCGTGCCATTCGTGCCTGCACCCACGTTGGTGACCGGCTTGCCACCGGCATCGATGCCGGCCGTGGTCACGCTCGGGCCCGCCTTGCCATCCGCTCCGATCGTCGTCAGGCCGTTGGCACCAAGCGTCGCGCTGGCACCAGGGTTGCCCGGCGTGCCGTTGGTCGCGGTCACCGACTCGAAAGTCGGCGTCTTCGACACGTCCACCTTGATCTGGTTGCCAGTGCGAATGACCGTGGTGTTGCTGCCGCTGACGAAGTCGACTGTGGCGCCCGGGGCGATCTGCTGCGGCGTGGCTTCACCGTTGGCACTCAGGTTCCAGCCCTTGCCCGCCAGTTGGTTCACCGCGCCCAGAGCGCTGCCCACATCGTTGAAGCTGCCGCCCGCAACGTTGTACGTCGGTGCCTTGCCACGTGCCACATCCGCGCCGCCACCCAGGAACGTGTTGGTGTTGGTGTTGGTCGTGTTGAGCTGGCCGCCGTTGACCGCGTCCCTGGAGCCCGCAGCCACATTTCCGTCGGCCACGTTGGCCAGCTTGACGGGGTCTGTTGCCGGTGTGCCGTCGGCGTTCTTGCCGCCCAGTGTCAACGCGCTCTTGTCAGGCGTGCCGTCCGCGTTCTTGTCGTACTGCACCGCGCTGCCAGCCAGTGCGTCGAGTTGACCGACATTGGCGGCATCGGTCGGCGCCTTGCCGTTCGCCACGTTGCTCAGCACTTGGGCGTTGCCCGGTGCATCACCCGTCCCGCCTGGCGCGACCAAGGTCAGTTGATTGGTCTTGCCAGGAACAGCCTGGACCGGCCCGATGGTGCCATTGCGAATGCCGTCGCCCAGATTGGTGACGTTCTGGTTCGTGGTGTTCAATTGGCCGCCATTGACTGCGTCCTTCGAACCCGCAGCCACGTTGCCGTCAGCCACGTTGGCCAGCTTCACGGGCGCCGTTGCAGGCGTGCCGCCGGCATTGAGGCCGCCCAGAGTAATGCCGTCCTTGCCTGGTGCGCCATCCTTCGCGTCGTACTGCACGGCGTTGCCAGCCTTGGCTTCCACGGCCTTGACTTGGTCCACATTGGCTGCATCGGTGCCGTTCGTGCCTGCACCCACGTTGCTGATCGGCTTGCCGCCAGCGTCGATACCAGCCGTGGTCACGCTCGGGCCCGCCTTGCCGTCCGCTGCGGTCGTCGTCAGGCCATCGGCGCCCAGCGTTGCGCTGACGCCAGGGTTGCCCGGCGTGCCGTTGGTCGCGGTCACCGACTCGAAAGTCGGCGTCTTCGACACGTCCACCTTGATCTGGTTGCCAGTGCGAATGACCGTGGTGTTGCTGCCGTTGATGAAGTCGACAGTGGCACCCGGGGCGATCTGCTGCGGCGTGGCTTCGCCGTTGGCACCCAGGTTCCAGCCCTTGTTCGCCGTCGCGCTTACTGTGTCGAGTTGGCCGCGGTTGACCGCATCGTTCGGCGCAGTGCCGTCGGCGACGTTGCCCAGCACCTGCGCATTGCCAGGTGCAGCACCGGTCGCGCCTGGTGCCACCAGTGTCAATTGGTCGGTCTTGCCAGGGACGGCTTGTACCGGTCCGATGGCGCCGTTGCGAATGCTGTCGCCCAGATTGGTGACGTTCTGGTTCGTGGTGTTCAACTGGCCGCCGTTGACCGCGTCCTTCGAACCCGCAGCCACGTTGCCGTCCGCCACGTTAGCCAGCTTCACCGAAGCCGTCGCCGGTGTGCCGTTGGCATTCAGGCCACCGAGCGTGATGCCGTCCTTGCCCGGCTTTCCATCCTTCGCGTCGTATTGCACGGCGTTGTCGGCTTTGGCCTCTGCCGCCCTCACCTGCGCCACATTGGCCGCGTCCGTGTCTTTCTCGCCTGCCCCCACGTTGGTGAGCGGCTTGCCGCCAGCATCGATGCCGGCCGTGGTCACGCTCGGGCCCGCCTTGCCATCTGCACCGGTGGTCGTCAGACCGTTGGCGCCCAGCGTCGCGCTGGCACCAGGATTGCCCGGCGTGCCGTTCGTCGCAGTCACCGATTCGAAGACTGGCGTCTTCGACACGTCTACCCTGATCTGGTTGTCGGTGCGCGTGACCGTCGTGTTCGAGCCGTTGATGAAGTCGACCGTGCCGCCCGGGGCGATCCTCTGTGCGGCAGCGCCCTCGCCGTTGGCGCTCAGGCTCCATCCCTTGTTGGCCGTTTCGCTCACCGCGTTCAGCTGGCCGCCATTGACTGCGTCCTTGGAATCTGCAGCCACCTTGCCATCGGCCACGTTGCCGAGCTTCACAGGCGTTGCGGGCTTGCCATTCGTGTCCAATCCACCCAGCGTGATGCTGTCCTTGCCCGACGTGCCGTCGGCGTTCTTGTCGTACTGCACCGCGCTGCCTGCGAGCGCGTCGAGCTGGCCGCGATTGACTGCATCGGTCGGTGCTGTGCCAGCCGCCACGTTGGCCAGTTTCACCGGCGTCGTTGCCGGCGTTCCGTTCGCACTGACGCCACCCAGCGTCACTGCGCTCTTGCCTGCACCGTCGTACTGCACCGAGTTACCGCCACTCGCAGCCATCGCCTTCAATTGACCCACGCTGGCTGCATCGGTGTCCTTCTCGCCCGCGCCCAAGTTGGCGATGGGTTTGCCTGCCGCATCGATGCCTGCCGCTGTCACGCTCGGACCTGCCTTGCCATCCGCGTCGATGATCGTCAGGCCCTTGGCGCCCAGCGTGGCACTGCCGGTGCCGGGCGTGCCGAGCACCCCACTGCCCACGGTCACCGAATCGAAAACGGGCGTCTTCGAAACATCGACCTTGATCTGGTTGCCGATGCGCGAGACCGATGTGTTGCTGCCGTTGCCGAAGTCCACCTTGCCACCGGGGGCGACGTTCAATGCGTCGAGGCCATTGGCGCTCAGGTCCCAGCCCTTGCTGGCCGTCGCGCTCACCGTGTCGAGCTGACTGCGATTGACGGCATCGTTCGGTGCCGAACCGGCCGCTACATTACCCAGCACCTGTGCGTTGCCGGGGGCGACGCCGGTGGCACCCGGTGCAACCAGCATGAGTTGGTCCGTCTTTCCGGGGACGGCCTGCACCGGACCGATTGCGCCAGTGCGGATGTCGTTGCCCAGGTCGGACACGTTCTGGTTCGTGGTGTTCAACTGGCCGCCGTTGATGGCCTCCTTCGAACCCGCAGCCACGTTGCCGTCGGCCACGTTGGCCAGCTTCACGGGTGCCGTTGCCGGCGTTTCGTCCGCATTGAGGCCGCCCAGCGTGATGCTGTCCTTGCCCGGTGCGCCGTTCTTCGCGTCGTACTGCACCGCGTTGTCGGACTTGGCTTCCACCGCCTTCACTTGGTCCATGTTGGCCGCGTCCGTGCCATTCGTGCCTGCACCCACGTTGGTGACCGGCTTCCCGCCAGCATCGATGCCGGCCGTGGTCACGCTCGGGCCCGCCTTGCCATCCGCTCCGATCGTCGTCAGGCCGTTGGCACCAAGCGTCGCGCTGGCGCTGCCGGGCACACCGGGCGTGCCGCTCGCTGCTGTCACCGAATCGAAGACTGGCGTTTTCGAGACATCCACCTTGATCTGGTTGCCAGTGCGAATGACCGTGGTGTTGCTGCCGTTGATGAAGTCGACGGTGGCGCCCGGGGCGATCTGCTGCGGCGTGGCTTCACCGTTGGCACTCAGGTTCCAGCCCTTGCTGGCCGTTTCGTTGACTGCGTCGAGTTGCCCCCGGTTGACTGCGTCGTTCGGCGCCTGACCAGCAGCCACATTGCCCAGTACCTGCGCATTGCCGGGAGCCGCACCGGTCGCACCCGGCGCAACCAGCGTCAGCTGGTCAGCCTTGTCGGGGACCGCCTGCACTGAACCGATCGTGGCTGCCGCGATGCTGTCGCCCAGCTTCGTGACGTTCTGGTTCGTGGTGTTCAACTGGCCGCCGTTGACCGCGTCCTTCGAGCCCGCCGCCATGTTGCCGTCAGCCACGTTGCCCAGCTTCACGGGCGTGGTCGCGCCTGTGCCGCCCAGCGTCACGGCGCTCCTGCCAGCGCCGTCGTACTGCACCGAATTTCCGCCATTCGCGGCCATCGCCTTCATCTGGCCCACGTTGGCTGCATCGGTGTCTTTCTCGCCGGCGCCCACGTTGGCGAGCGGCTTGCCGCCGGCATCGATGCCAGCGGCAGTCACGCTCGGGCCGGCCTTGCCGTCCGTGCCGACAGTCGTCAGGCCATTGGGCCCCAGCGTGGCGCGACCAGTGCCGGGCGTACCAGGCACACCGCTGCCCACGGTCACCGAGTCGAATGTCGGCGTCTTCGACATGTCCACCCTGATCTGACTGCCGGTACGCGAGACCGTCGTGTTGCTGCCGTTGATGAAATCGACGGTGCCACCCGGAATAATTTTTTGCGGCGCGGCTTCGCCGTTGGCGCTAAGGCTCCAGCCCTTGCTGGCCATCTCGCTCACCGCGTTCAACTGGCCGCCGTTGACCGCGTCCTTCGAGCCCGGTGCCACGTTGCCATCGGCCACGTTGGCCAGCTTCACTGAAGCCGACGCCGGCGTGCCGTCGGCGTTCGCGCCGCCCAACGTCACCGTGCTCTTGCCCGGTGTGCCATTGGCGTTCTTGTCGTACTGCACGGCGTTGTCGGCCTTGGCCTCCACGGCTTTCACCTGCGCCACGTTGGCCGCATCGGTGCCGTTCGTGCCCGCGCTCACGTTGGTGACCGGCTTGCCGCCTGCATCGATGCCGGCCGTGGTCACGCTCGGGCCCGCCTTGCCGTCTGCTCCGGTGGTCGTCAGGCCGTTGGCGCCCAGCGTCGCGCTGGCACCAGGATTGCCCGGCGTGCCATTGGTCGCGGTCACCGACTGGAAGGTCGGTGTGCTGGACACGTCCACCTTGATCTGCTTGCCGTTGCGAGTGACCGTGGTGTTGCTGCCGTTGATGAAGTCGACGGTATCGCCCGGGGCGATCTTCTGCGCGGCGACGCCCTCGCCGTTGGCGCTCAGGTTCCAGCCCTTGTTGGCCGTCTCGCTCACCGCATTCAGCTGGCCGCCGTTGATCGCGTCCTTCGAGCCCGCGGCCACGTTGCCGTCAGCCACGTTGCCCAGCTTCACAGGTGCCGTGGCCGGCGTGCCGCCCAGGGTCACGCTGCCCTTGTTCAGCGTGCCGTCCGCGTTCTTGTCGTACTGCACCGCCGCGGTGGACGCCGCCTGCAGTTGGCTGACATTGACCGCATCGGTCCCGGCGCCGCCAGCCGCCACGTTGGTGACCCGGCGCTCGCTGCCGCCCGATCCCACGGAGACCTCGCCGGCCGGCGTGGCGCCCGCAATCGCGGCGCCCTTGAAAGGCGTGTGGGCTGCGGTGGACTGCAGCGCGGCCAGCGTGGCCGATGTCTTGCTCGACGAGCCCAGCGCAATGCTATCGCTGTAGCTCGCGTTGGCGTTGGCACCGATCGCCGCAGCGCGATCACCCGTGGCATTGGCGTTCGTACCGATGCCAATGGCATTCGCTCCTGAAACCGCTGCACCATCACCCTGCGCGATGCCGAACGCGCCGCTCGTCGTCGCGCCACGGCCGAGGGCAATGCCCGAAGTGGCCCCGGAAGCAACGCGGGACTGGCCACCGATGGCAATCGAATCGGCCGCAAGCGCGGCCGCCCCGCCGGAAGCATTCGATCCGACTGCGACAGATCCACTTCCGACTGCATGCGATGTCCAGCCATAAGCCAGGGCACGGTCTCCCGCGGCGTTCGCTCCAGAGCCGATGGCAACGCCGCGATCCCCGGTGACAGACGCAAGCACGCCAATCGCCACGCCTCTTGTCGCACCATTGAGACCACTTTGTGCGTTGCCGCCAATGGCGATTGCGCCGTAGGCAAAGGCTTGCGCCTGGACGCCGAACGCGGTGGCGTAGCCCTTCGCCTGCGCCCCGTTACCAAATGCCGTCGCAGGCGCCTGCACCGACTCGCCAGTGGCAAGTGAATTGGTGCCGAAAGCCATGTCGTTGCCTCCGGTGGCATTGGCATTTATGCCGATGGCCACGGCATTGCCCGCTGCTGCGTTGGTGTTTGAGCCTATGGCCACGGCATTGCTTCCTGCTGCGTTGGCGTTTACGCCCATGGCCAAGGCATTGCCCCCTGTCGCACTAGACCGTCCACCCAATGCGATGCTGCTCACCCCCGAGGCGAGGGCCCCTGCATTTGCCACGGCACCAGTCGCAGTTGCGTCGTACGCGCCACCGATCGCAATGGCGCCAGCCGCGCTCGCCGAGGTGCCCGTGCCGATCGCCACCGAACTCTCTTGGGTGGCATTCGAGTTGCGTCCAACGGCGACGGACCGATTGCCCGACGCGACAGCTGCATTGTTGTTTTCGCTGTTGTCTGCGCCGTTGCCGCCACCGATGGCCACCGAAGACTCACCGGTTGCCTTGGTGCCGCTACCGAGTGCCGACGTTCCAGCCCCAGCCGCGCTGGACTCCCCGCCTACTGCGATGGCGTTGCGCCCATTTGCACTCGCATTGGTCGAAGACCCAGACGGGCTCACGGTGATTGCACCCGTACCCGGCGTTCCCACTGCTTCAAAGTCTCCAGCCGCAAGTGCTTCCGAAGAAAACCCTGCTACGCCAGCCAGAACGACGAGCGCCGTGGCAATGGCGGCGCCCGAACGGCTGCGCTTGCCGCGCCCCTTGGTGACTTCAGAAGCGGCGACCCAGGCTCCGAGCGACTCGTTCCAGATGGATTTGTATGACGTGTTCATTGGATTGGCAGCCACGCTGCGAAAAGAAGAAGAAAAAGAGAAAAGCGATCGAGCAGGCGCACCGCGCCCTCCCCCGTGGACACGAGGGCCTGGTGCAGACGCGAGAACCTCGGGAACTCAGTGCGGCGAAGAGCTCGCCTGCCCGGGAGAAGAGGAAGAATTCACCGCCCAACCGACGGGCGTCCGATCGGCGGTGACGAACTCGGGCATGGGCGCTTTCAGCGGAGCTACCGACAGAAGCTGGTAGCCGCGCCCATAGACCGACTTCAGCGCGAAGCCGTTCTCAGGGAAGAGCTCAAGCTTCTTGCGGACATTGGCCACGCACACATCGAGCGTTCTCACGCCCTTCGAAGGAAGTGGCGTGGTCCACAGCAAGGCCCAGAGCCGATTGCGCTCCAGCACGCTGCCGATGTTTCGAAATAACTCGAGCGCCAATTTGAATTGACGAGGCTGTAAATTGATTTCGCGCCCCAAATGCGAAACCGTGCAAATTCCTTCGTGAAATTCGTAATTCCCAAAGGCCGAGCCTTTTTTGCTGGCCAATTGAGCCTTGTGCTCCGAACCGTGATGCAGCAGTCTGAGCATGCGCTGCTGCAATTCGATTTCATTGCAATCCAGGAATGCGAAGTCGAACAATGGGGAAATGGGAAAATCTTGCCCCCATATGTGAGCCCGCTCGAAGCCCGAATTGGCGGCAAGCAAAAGCGTCGGTATGCCGAACACGCGGCACACCGTCACCAGCTGACGCCACGTCGAAGCGCCGTCCTCGACGATCAGCAAGAGATCGAACCTCCGACCACTGCACAGCAAGGCCAGAAGCTCGGACGAGTCCTCGAACAACACGGGCGTGCAGCCAGCATGCTCAAGCCGGCGGCGCAGTTGGACGCGCTGGGTGGCAAGCCCGTCGATCAGTGCCACGTGGTGCGGCGCCCGTTTCTCGTTCATTTTCAATCTCGAAAACAGCCGAGACAATTCGGTCTGGCTTATGCGTCAATTGCTCATCAAGGATGAACTCGGATCGCGAAAAATCAGATGACTACTGATCTCGCAAGTCAACTGTAAATTTGACGCCGCTCGACAGGGGAAAATTAACTCTTTCAAAGTAATCTTCTTCTCATTTCGACCAGTGGGCACCCTTGAAACGCGACAAACATCACATTCCCGATAGAGGCGCAGTCTTTTTTCAAGCCCTTGGAAAGTAATCTTTTTCTCATTTAAAAGCCCGTGCGGGCGCCGCTTGTCTTGGCTGGGCCAATTCAAGAGCGCGGCACGAGGCGGAAATCAATGGCGGTGCGTGGGTCGTGCCGACCAGTACATTCATGGCGGGCTCGCCCGGCGTTGGTTGGCCGAATCAGCTCACGCCGATTGCCACGCTGCAAGCAGGTGAAAGGCCTGAAGGCCCAGTGCGTCAGGAATCCGAGTGCAGGCCGCGCAGCCCCTGCAGGTCGAGCACGGTCACGGCGTTGTATTCCGAGCGAACCAGCCCCTTGGCTTCGAGTGCGCGCATCTCGCCGTTGATGGACCGGCGACTGACTTGCAGCATTGCCGCCAGGTCGTCCTGGGAAAGGCGAAGGCGCACATTGCGGGTGTCGTCGTCCACGCCATAGATGCGTGCAAGCCTGGAGATCGTCGCCGCAAGCCGCCTGCGGGTGTTGCCGCTCTGAAAGTCCAGCAGCGTGCTGGCAATCGAGCGATGCTGCTTCACGACCACCTTCGCCATCGCCTTCCAGAGGAACGGCGTCGTATCGAGCCTGTCGAGCACCAGGCGTGCCGACAAATGCAACACCAACGCACTGTCGTGCGCCTCATACGCATAGAACGCATGCTTCTCGTTGTCGAGCGGTGCCTGGATGCTGGCCACATAGCCGGGGTTGAAGATGAAAACCGGCACGCGGGAATCATCCGGATAAAGCCGGCTCGCCAGCATGTGCCCTGAAAGCACAAGCAGGACTTCAGGCTCGCCGACGTCCTCGCGCTTGACCATTTCTCCGCGCTCGTAGCGGCCCAGCCGCGCGGTGGGCAGCAGGCTCTCGATGGCGGCGGGCGACCACCCCGAAAAACTCTCCGCGGCCAACAGCTCGCTTCTGATGAACCCGGTGTCTGCCGATTGCGGATCGAACGGGTGCGTCACGCTTGCTCCTCGTCCTGCCCAAGCTCCTCGACGGAGCCGGCCAGCTTGCGCAGCGAGGGCAGATCGAGAACGACCAATGTCCCGTACTCGGCACGGATCAGGCCTTGCTCTTCGAGCATGCCAATTTCCCTGTTGAGTGCGCCGCGCGACACCTGCAGCATGGCGGCCAGGTCATCCTGAGAAAGACGCAGCCGAAGACTCATTTGCTGGCTGTCGACACCATAGATCTGCGCGAGCCGGTCGATGGTGGCCGCGAGCCGCCTGCGCAGTTTGCCGGCGAGCTGGTCCACCACGGTCGTGAGCATCTGGCGGTGTTGCTTCAGGAGCATGTGCGCCATGGTCTTCCAGAGGAAGGCTTCGGCGTCGAGCGTCTGGAACACGATTCGCGCAGGGACATGGACGATCACTGCGTCGTCGTTGGCACGGTAGTCATAAAGCGCCTCGTCGTCGGGGTTCATGCCACGCGGTATGCCGATGACCAGGCCCGGCCCAAGAACGGAGATGGATGCCCGGGAGCCGTCGACATTCACCCGGCTGACCATCAGGTGACCGGACACCACCGTCAATATCTCCGGCTCCGCCTCTGCTTCACTGTGCACCAGGGCGCCGCGCGGATGGCGACCCAGGCGCGACACCGGCAGCAACCTGTCCAGGAGCGGGGCCGGCCAGGAAGAAAAAGCCTCGGTCAAACTCAACGCCTGCCGGATCAATGCCAGATCGGCAGTGCTGCTTGTTGGCACATTCATGAAGACCTTGTGTACGCGAACCGACTCCCTGTTGCGGGCTTTTTTCCCGACACCGGGATGATGCTACTGCGGCTCGTAGTCCATGCGCGGCTGTGACTCCCTCGTCAGCGTCTTGGCCAGCAACCGCAAGGTACTCGCAGAGGCTGCAGCGGCCTCGGAAAGAACGGCCCCGCGCCAGTAGGCCAGCCCCAGGTCCATCGAGGGCACAGCGCTCGACACCACCGTCCTGCGAATGCGCCCGCCGTCGTGCGACCAAGGACGAAACACCAGATCCGACAAGATGGTCACGCCCACGTTCTGTGCAACGAGGCTGCGCACGGCCTCGATCGATTTGGTGCGGAACACGACCTTGGGCTTGAGCTTCATCGCGCCCCAGTAGCGGCCCACGGTGTCCACGTGCTCGTCCATGTCCAGCAGCACGAAGGGCAACTGCGCGATCTCGCGCAGCGACACCGACTTCTGCGCCACCAGCGGATGGTCGAACGACGTCCACAGGCGGCGCTCCGACTTCAGCAGGTTCTCGCGCCGGATGTCCGGCGCGCGAGAAAGGTTCGACACCAGCACCACGGCCAGGTTGAACTCGCCGTTGCGCAGACCATCCTCGATCTCGAGCCGGTTGCGTTCCACGGGCTCGAAATCGACCAGCGGCAGTTGCCTGCGCATCGCGCCGATGATCTTCGGCAGCATGTATTCGGACACGGTGTCGGTGATGGCGATCTGCACACGCCCCTCGACCGACGACACCGAGTTGCGCGTTTCCTCCACCGCCGCCTCGAGCGTGTGCAGCACGTGCTCCGCGTGCCGAAGAAAGCCCTCGCCCTGCACCGTGAGCCGCAGCCCGTCGGAGTGCCGCGTAAAGAGCTGCACCTTCAGCGTGGACTCCAGGTTCTTCAGTGAGGTGGTCAACGACGGCTGGCTCACATAGCAGCGCTGGGCCGCGCGAGACACCTGCCCCGTGTGCGCTGCAGCCACGAAGTGCTGCAGCTGCTTGATCGTTATCGACATAGAGACATCCTATATCGCTCTATTGAAAATAGAGATTATGAATTGTCGACGGCAATTCCTAACATCCGGGCAACACGCCATGTCAGGCGTGTGACGAGAACGCCCACAGTTCCAGCAGCAGTAGCAGGAGACACCCATGCCATCGACATCACAGACTTCCGCCCGCCCCGGCACCCACCCTCCTGTACCCAAAGACGCCCAGGCCGCTGCCGGGCTGCTGAGCCGCCTGGGCCTGCGCTTCACGGCCTGGGCTGAGCGCTGGTTTCCCGACGCCTTCGTCTTCGCGGCCATCGCCGTGGTGGTGGTCGCGGGCGCCGCGTTGCTCAACGGATCGAGTCCGCAGGCGGTGGCCAGGTCTTTCGGCGACGGCTTCTGGAGCCTGATTGTTTTCACGATGCAGATGGCGCTGGTGGCCATCGGCGGCTACGTGGTGGCGAGCTCGCCGCCAGCCGCCCGACTCATCCGCAAGCTGGCCGCACTGCCCGTGTCGGGGCGCCAGGCCATCGCGTACGTGGCAGCGATCAGCATGATCCTGTCGCTCTTCAACTGGGGCATTTCGCTGATCTTCAGCGCGCTCTATGTGCGCGCGCTGGCCGGCCGTCTCGACCTGCGCATGGACTACCGTGCCGGCGGCGCGGCCGCCTATCTCGGCATGGGTGCGACCTGGGCGTTGGGGCTCAGTTCGTCGGCGGCGCAGTTGCAGGCCAACGCCAGCAGCCTGCCCAAGAGCATTCTCGACATCACCGGCGTGATCCCGTTCAGTCAGACCATCTTCCTGTGGCAGTCGGTCGTCATGGCGCTGGTGTTGATCGTCGTGTCGGTGACCATCGCGCTGTGGTCCGCGCCCGACGCAAAGCATGCGGTCACGGCGCAGGACCTGGGCGTGGACCTCACGGAAGCGAAGCCGGCCTCCCCCGAATCCGCCGTGCGCCGCCCCGGCGAGTGGTTCGAGCGCAGCCCGCTGCTCACGCTGCTCCTGTGCGCGCTGGGCTTCGGCTGGCTGGCGCAGGAGTTCATGGCCAAGAGCCCGCTGATCGCGATCTCGGGCCTCAACACCTACAACCTGCTGTTCCTCATGCTCGGGCTGCTGCTGCACTGGCGCCCGCGCAGCTTTCTCGACGCGGTGTCGCGTTCGGTGCCGTCGACGGCGGGTGTGATCATCCAGTTCCCGCTGTACGGTGCCATCGCGGCCATGCTGACCGCGGCAAAAGGCGATGGCGGCATCACCCTGTCGGACCGCATCGCGCACCTGTTCGTGAGCATCTCCAGCGTCGACAGCTTCGCCGTGGTGATGGGCGCGTATTCCGCCGTGCTGGGCTTCTTCATCCCCTCGGGTGGCGGCAAATGGATCATCGAAGCGCCCTACGTCATGCAGGCGGCCAACGACCTGAAGGTGCACCTGGGCTGGGCCGTGCAGGTCTACAACGCGGCCGAGGCGCTGCCGAACCTGATCAACCCGTTCTGGATGCTGCCGCTGCTGGGCGTGCTGTCGCTGAAGGCGCGCGACATCGTGGGCTTTACCTTCCTGCAACTGCTGGTGCATGCACCGCTGGTGCTGTTCATGCTCTGGATCTTCGGCCGCACGCTGAGCTACGTCGCGCCGGTGATGCCTTGAGTGCCTTGAATTCCTTGAGCCACACAGGTTCCGGATGCAAGTGACGACGACGGCGGCGACAACGCAAATCAAGCAGGGCTACTGCACGCTCTGCCGTTCGCGCTGCGGCACGCTCAACGAGGTACGCGACGACATGCTGGTGTCGGTACGGCCCGACGCTTCGCACCCTACCGGCCAGGCGATGTGCATGAAGGGCAAGGCCGCGCCCGAGCTTGTGCACAGCCCGCACCGCCTGCGCTACCCGATGCGCCGCACCAGGCCCAAGACCGAAGCGGACCCGGGCTGGGTGCGCATCGGCTGGGACGAGGCACTGGCCGAGACCGCGCAGCGCCTGGGCGCCATCAAGGCCGAGAGCGGCGCCGAGTCGGTGGTGTTCGCCGTGACCACGCCCAGCGGCACGCCACTGACGGACAGCATCGACTGGATCGAGCGCTTCGTGCGCCTCTTCGGCAGCCCCAACATCTGCTACGCGACCGAGGTCTGCAACTGGCACAAGGACTTCGCGCACGCCTTCACCTTCGGCTGCGGCATGCCCGCGGCCGACTATGCGCAGGCCGAACTGATCGTGCTGTGGGGTCACAACCCCGCGAACACCTGGCTGGCACAGGCCAATGCCATCGGCCGCGGCCGCGCGAACGGGGCGAAGATGGTGGTGATCGATCCGCGCCCCACCGCGCTCGCGCGGCAGGCCGACACCTGGCTGCCCGTGCGGCCCGGCACCGATACCGCACTGGCGCTGGGCCTGATCCACCTGCTGATCGCACACGCGCGCTTCGATGAAGGTTTCGTGCGCGCGTGGACCAATGCCCCGCTGCTGGTGCGCGGCGACAACGGACACTTCCTGCGCGAGCAGGACTTGTGGCCCGATGCCGAAGGCAACCGCTTCGTGGTGTGGAACGACGCGCTCGCCCGCGCGGTGCCTTATGACACCGAGCAGGCAGCGCAAGCCCAGGACGCAGCCCACTTTCGCCTTCGCGGCGCGGTCGAGATCGATGTGGGCGCGCATCGCCTGTCGTGCGCACCGGCGTTCGAGCTGCTGGCCCGGGGCTGCGCGGCCTACACGCCGCCGAATGTCGAACGCATCACCGGCGTTGCCGAAGCCTCATTGCGCGCGGTCGCTGAACTCTTCGGCACTTGCCGTCGCGTGGCCTATCACGCCTGGACCGGCATCGGCCAGCACACCAACGCCACGCAGGCCGAACGCGCGGTCGCCACGCTGTATGCGCTGTGCGGCAGCTTCGACCGCATCGGCGGGAACCGCGTTCGCGTCGGTCCGAACGTCAACGCCGTCAACCCGCTCTCATTGCTGCCCGACGCGCAGCGTGCCAAGGCGCTCGGTCTGGCCGAGCGCCCTATCGGCCCCCCCGCGCACGGCTGGGTGACGGCGCGCGACACCTACCGCGCAATCATCGAAGGCGAGCCCTACAGGGTGCGCGCGATGATGGCCTTCGGCACCAACCTGCCCGTGTCGCAGGCCGACACCGCGCTCGCACATCAGGCGCTGTCGCAGCTCGAATTCCACGTGCACTGCGACCTGTTCGAAACACCCGCCGCGCAGTACGCCGACATCCTGCTGCCGGTCAATACGCCATGGGAGCGCGAGGGCCTGCGCATCGGCTTCGAGATCGACGACCGCGCGGCCGGCTGGGTGCAGTTGCGCCAGCGCATGGTTGCGCCGCGCGGCGAATCGCGCGCCGACAACGACGTGCTGTTCGATCTGGCCACCCGCCTGGGCATGGGTGACGACTTCTTCGGCGGCAGTCTCGACGCTGGCTGGAACCACATGCTCGAGCCGCTCGGCCTCACGGTCGACCAGTTGCGCGCCCGGCCCGAAGGCATTGCCTGCGCCATCGACGCGAGCGAGCAGAAATACGCCCGCGCCACGCCCACCGGCGTGCGCGGCTTCGATACCCCGACGCGCCGCGTCGAGCTCTACTCCGAAACCCTGCTGCGCCACGGCCAGCCACCGATCGCCACCTTCGTCGAACCGGCCGACACGCCGCGCGATGCGAAGGCCACGCGCCAGGGCCGATTCCCCTATGTACTGAGTTCGGCCAAGAACGGCTTCTATTGCCACAGCCAGCACCGCAGCCTGCCCTCGCTGCGCAAGCGCGCGCCCGATCCGGTGGCCGAGTTGAGCCCCGCGCTTGCGGCCGCCAAGGGCATCGTGGACGGCGACTGGATGCGCATCCGCACGCGCGTGGGCGAAGCCCGTTTCGTCGCACGCGTCACGCCCCAACTGGCGGACGACGTCATCGTGGCCGAGTTCGGCTGGTGGCAGAGCTGCCCCGAGCTCGACCGCGACGGCCTGCCTGTCGAAGGTGCACTGGGCAGCAACTTCAACGCGCTGATATCCGCCGACAGTTGCGACCCGGTGAGCGGTTCGGTGCCGCATCGCTCCTTTCTCTGCGACATCGAACGCGACCCGGCGACCGAGACGCGGCAGCGCAAGTGGACCGGCTACCGCCCCTTCCGCATCAGCGAACTGCGACCCGAGGCCGATGGCGTGCTGGGCATTCACTTCGAGCCGGTCGACGACGGCGAACTGCCCGACTACCGCCCCGGCCAGCACGTCGAGATGCAATTGCATCTGGACGACGGCACGCAGGTCACACGCGCCTACTCGCTCACGGGTGCGGCCGAGGTGCCGGGCCGGCGCAGCTACAGCGTGGCCGTGCGCCACCAGCGCGGCCGCTCGGCCGACGGCACGCCGCACGAGGGGCGCGTGTCGAGCCATCTGCACCGCGCGCTGAAGGTCGGCGACACCCTCGCGCTGCGTGCGCCGTCAGGCAGCTTCGTGCTGCCGCGCCACTCGCCGCAACCGCTGGTCTTCTTCGCGGGCGGCATCGGCATCACGCCCTTCATCAGCCTGCTCGAATCGCTGCCCGACGGCGCACAGGGGCCGGCCATCTGGCTCTACTACGCCAATCAGAACGCTACGACCCACGCTTTTCGCGAGCGCATTGCGCATCACCGCGCGCGGCTGCCGCAGTTGCGTGTCGTCGACCACTACAACGCACCACGGCCGCAGGAGCGCCAGGGCATCGACTACCAGTCGGACCGCTACATCGACGCGAGCGTGGTGGACGACGCGCTGATCGCGCAGCGCGCCCGTTTCTACATGTGCGGACCGCCCGCCATGATGGACGCCGTGACCGCCGGACTGGTGGCGCGGGGCGTTCCGCGCTTCGACATCTTCAGCGAGGTATTCCGCTCGCCCACCACGCCGCCCACCGACGGCGACCAGCGCTTCACAGTCAGCTTCGCGCGCTCGGGCCACGCCCCCGCGACGTGGACGCCTGCGCAAGGCACGCTGCTGACCTTTGGCGAATCGCTTGGCCTGCAGATGGCCAGCGGCTGCCGCGTGGGCCAGTGCGAGAGCTGCGCCGTGCGCCTGCTGGCCGGCAAGGTCCGTCATCTGCACGGCAGCGAGCCGGAAGACCCGTCCGTGTGCTTGGCCTGCCAGGCCATCCCGCTCGAAGACGTGGTGCTCGAGGCATGACCGCGGGCACTTTCATCCACCTGATTCCATTCTTCGCAACGCCATGAAAATCATCGATACGGAAAGCACCCGCCGCGCCCTGCCCTTCGACCGCCTGATCCCGGCACTTCGGGAGATGTTCGTCGCTGGCTGCGAGGTACCTCTGCGGCACACACATTCGCTCCAGGCCGAAGCGGACGCCCCGCCCCGCACCGTGCTGGTCATGCCCGCGTGGCAGCAAGACCGCTACCTGGGCATCAAGACCGTGACCATCTTCCCGGACAACGCGCGGCGTGGCCTGCCCGGCCTGTTCTCGACCTATGTGCTGTACGACGCAAGCACGGGCGAGCCGCTGGCGCAGATCGACGGCAACGAGATCACTTCGCGGCGCACCGCTGCCGCATCGGCCCTGGCCGCGTCCTATCTCGCGCCTGCGGGCGCGCGCAGTCTGCTGGTCGTCGGCTGCGGGCGTGTCGGCAGTCTCGTTCCCGAGGCCTACCGTGCCGTGCGCCCCATCGAACGCGTGGTGGTGTGGGACCGCGACGAATCCGCGGCAAAGGCACTCGCTGCACGGCTGTGCGCGCAGGACATCGAGGCGACCGTTGCGCCGGACCTCGCCAAGGCGGTGAACGACGTCGACATCGTGAGCTGTGCCACGCTCGCCACGCAGCCGCTGGTGCAAGGCGCGTGGCTGCGACCCCGCAGCCACCTCGACCTGATCGGCAGCTTCACGCCGCAGATGCGCGAGGCCGACGATGCCTGCTTTGCCGGTGCACGTCTGTTTGTTGACACGCAAGAAGCGTTGCTCAAGAGCGGCGAGTTGCTCGGGCCTATGTCACGCGGCGTGTTCACCGCCGCAGATGTGACGGGGGAGTTGGCCGATCTGGCCGCGGGCAAGGTTCAGGGACGCGCCGAAAGCGACGGGCGGACCGTCTTCAAGGCTGTGGGTACCGCGCTGGAGGACTTGGCCGCTGCGGTGCTGGTCTACGAAGGGTTCGATCCGAACTGAGGTGCGAGACCTTGTTTGTGCATCCTCTTCAACGCAGCAGACTGTGAGTGTTCAGGCATCTCGTATTGACGCCTGATGCATCTCTCCGCGCTTTCCCCGTTCTAGATTTCGTTGTGATCGCCTTGGCAAGCGACGCCTCGGCTTTCCGGAGTGATATCCGGTCTGATGAAAAATCAGGTCTTTCCGTGCCGAATGAGTACAAGGGCGGCGCCACCAGCAAGCAATGCGGATATGCCGTACTCAAAGCCATGAACATAGAGTGCGAGCGCTCCCAGAATGAAGCCGAGGCCCAGACTTGATGACTCTTCGCGTTGATGCTCGGCCAAGAGTGCCATCAACATGGCCCAAATTGCAAAGCAGACCGAGTACACAAGAGTCCACTCAAGAACCCGGTGGTCCGTGAGGTCGAAAAGACCTCGCGGCCGCCATTCGGGCGCTTGACCTGGAGGCGGCGGTCGTACCAAACCCAGTCGATCCATCCAGGTTAGGAGATGGCCCATTCCCGGTATGCGCGTGCGCTCGGCTTCCGTGAATCCGATGGCGGCGAGCAATCCTGCAACACCGAAGAACACCGAGATAACACCAAAGCGATTCCTAGCTTCCATGGGTTGATAGCCTGACGTGATGTAGATCGCAACAAGCGTTAGATCATGCCTGCCGTTTGCAAATTGGCGTTAGTGAAAGGTCGCAAATTCCCGAGCCACTTCATGTGCCGCGGGCGAAGGTCTGATTCTGGCCGTCAGGCTCCAAAGTGTTCTTTCGCATAGGTCCAAGCCTGACCGCCCTGGATTTGTGCTTGCGCATCAGTCAACTTGAAGAGGAATAGCTCAAACATCCGCCGGGTGCGGCCATCGAAGTGGTCGACGAGCAACCCTGCGACCTGATGAATGGCCTCGTTGAGCTGCCGAAGCCCTTCGACATTGCCGTCATGGCAAAGCACTCGTTGCCCAATCGTCAGGCCGTGCGCAAGCAGCGACATGAATCGAATGCAATCGTCATCGGAAAGGGTTGCAAGCCAAAGCGTTTCTGCGCTACTTGCTAAATTCATTTGGTTGGGCATCGCGATGTCCAGCTTCTGGTCGACCGTCGTCAACGACTTCTGGCGCGTCGCGCACGTCCGATCAGCACCAGCAAAATTCCGAATGCAGAGAGAGCTGCAGCCATGATCCAACCGCTCTCGGCTGGCACCACGCGGTAATAGTGATGCTGTCCACCGAAAAGGTGGATTGGTAGGACAACGCTAAGCAGTATCAGCAGCAAGACGCCAACGCCGGCTAGAACATAGCCTGTCCTTTCAAGCCATGTTCGACGCTTCCGTGTCACCTTATTCAACGTATTTCGCATGAAGTCCTGAATGCCCGGTTGCGGCCGCATTCTGCCTGCCGCCGCTGGCCGCGGAAATCATTTACTTAGTGCCCCCTCGCCTATGAGATCCCACTGCCGTCGTAAGCGGGCTCCTTGCGGTCTCTCAGGCGTCAGGGATGCTTGCGCTAAAGCCGCCGATAAAAAGGGCATCACCCGGAGCGCTTCATACCGATGTTGATCAAGCAGATGCTCTTCTTCCAGTCGTCCCAGGCAACTAACTTTTGCGAGGCGTTCCAGAAGTTGAAGTAGCCCATGAGGTCTCCATAAGCCTCATTCGGCTCCACTACGTCCGGCCTGCCGAACTCTTTGACCAAATGCTCTTGTGATGTGATGTATTGAAAAGCGTCGAGGTGAGGTCCGTAGATAGCGAATCCGGCAACAGCTCCATCTTCGATCTTGAAACTAACCTCCTCACCGAAGTGCAGGACGCCACCGTGTTCGAGCACGTCGGCGATCACTTCCGCGAGTGAAAGCTCCCGGCTACTCCCATCTCGATATACATGGCCTTGTTCCCTAGAGAAAGACTGCCCTTTCACGATGGACGCCAGCGAGACTTCGACGACACGCTCAATCGGAAATTCGCCAGCTTTGGAGCCGTAGCCGACACCGGAAATTGTCAACTCATTCAGGCTGAGTAATGGCGACCTCAACAGGTCCAAATTTTCTAGCAGTTCGGTCACTATGGCTCTCAGATCGCATTTATGAACGCTGCCCGAAACCAAGCATCGTCAACTGTCGGCTTCTGGCCCAAATTCTGCCTCAGCACCGAGCGTCTGATTCTGGCCGCACTCTTACATCCATCCGTGCGCTCAGATACAGCCAACACACCGTGCCACTCGCCAATCCAGGTACCCGGCGCCGCTTCGCTGCTGGCGCCGCGAGTGGTAGCGCTGGCAGTTGCCTTGCTACTACCGCGGCATCTAGGTGGGACGGCCAGAGCCAGCGCTTGCGGGCCGAAGATAATCTGTCAAATGAAAAAAATCATCTCCTTGGTCGCCGCGGCCGTCCTGATTCCCAGCTTGGCTCATTCGATGAGTACCGTAACCTTGCAGTGCAAGCTGAAAATCGTCACAGGTGACTTTGTTGAGGTGACACCGGTCCAGCGGTCGTTCAACGAGGAAGTCGAGGTCCGCGTCAAGACGTACGACAAGGATGCCTTCGCCGTGGAACTGAACGGATCGGAGTTCAAGGACCACCTGGTATCTACCGGCGAACCAGGGTTCACGGGATCGGCCACTTCCGATGAATGGAGGATTGAGCGGAAGAGTGGGAACGCCAAACTGGAAACCGCGACGACACTGAGCATCTCGCGGCGATCCGGGCGACTCGAGTACAGAAAGGTGGCCCTGATCGCGGGTCAGCGTGCATCGAGCACCGAGGCGAATGGTCAATGTGCGAAGAATGAAACGACCAAGCGAAAGTTCTGATTTGTAGCGAGGAGTGCCTGCCCAGCCAAGCTGCAGTCTTCGTCGGAGAACGCCGTCAGCGCGCCGCGGCGGGAAAACTGGCCGACACGGACGAGAGTCCAGTTTTGGCCGCACGACGCCGTTTTATACGAGACGACCGGTGTCCATGAGGTAGAGCGAGAGAATGGACTTGGCTTGGCCTATCTTCGCTTGGCCATGCCAAGTTGCCGTCTGCGCGGGCGAGAGACAGATCAGCTAGAAGAGCCCGCGCTGCGACGTCGTCAAAGCCATGAAGCTTTCTCCAATAGGCTGAAGAATGGCATCGGCAAGCGGTTGAAGCTGCTTGGTCAGATAGTGTTCGTAGTCAATGCGCGAATGGCGGGTTTCCAGCGGCTCTGGCCCGTTCTGGGTCATGACGTATTGAATCCAGCCGCCTTTCTGATACTGCTTGGGTCGACCGATCCGGCCGTTGTGTTCGTCGGCGATGCGAGCAGCGCGGACCTGCGGCGGCACGTTGACCAGGTAGGCATCGAGCTGATGGCGCAGGCGCTTTCGGTAGATGAGCAGGTCATCCTTGGTGCCAGCCAGCGTCGATCTCGCGTAGTCGGTCACGAACTCCTTGTAGGGCTCGCCCTGAAAGATGCGTGAAAGCAGCCCCTCCTGGAACTGGCGTGCCAACGGGGTCCAGTCGCTGCGCGCCATCTCGAGGCCGCGATACACCATCTCCTCCTTGCCCGTGGCATCCGCACTCAGGCCCGCGTAGCGCTTCTTGCTGCCGACCTCCGAGCCACGAATGGTGGGCATGAAGAACTTTCTGTAGTGGGTGTCGACCTCGATTTCCAGAAAGCTCTGCAGGCCCTGCTCCTCGCGCAGCGTGCGCGTCCACCAGTCATTGATATCGGCGGCCAGGCTTGCCGCGACGGCATGCGCCTCCTCGTTGGTGTGGGTGCGCCTGAGCCAGATGAAGATGGAATCGGTGTCGCCGTAGATGGCCTCGTAACCCCGCTTCTCCACGAATTCGCGCGTGAGCCTCATCATTTCGTGCCCACGAAGGGTGACGGCGGACACCAGCTTGGGATTGAAGAACCGGCACTCGGACGCACCCAGCACGCCGGCAAAAGAGTTCATGAGCAGCTTCAGGGCCTGGGACAGCGGCTCGTTCTTCACCCGCTTGGCTTCGTCCCGTGCGCGCCAAAGCGTGGTCACGATCTCTGGCAGGCAGTGCTTGTCGCGCGAGAAGACAGTCCCCTGTGGTCCCTTGACGAGCACCGACGGGTCGCTGGCGTTCGAGCCTTCAATGAGGCCCACCGGATCGACAAGGAAGGTCCGGATGATCGAGGGGTAGAGGCTCTTGTAATCCAGCACCACGACAGAGTCATAGAACCCCGGCTTCGAGTCCATCACGTAACCGCCGGGATAGGCCTTGCTCGGAATCTCTCCCACATTCGGCGCCACGTAGCCCAGGCGATGCATTCGCGGCAGGTAATGGTGGCTGAACGCGGCAATGGAGCCGCCGAAGTGGTCGATCTGCAGGCCTGTGGTCTGGGCCCGCTCCATCGCGAACTGCAGCAGCTTCGCCTTGTCGAAGATGCGCAGGACCAGCTCGCAGTCGCGGATGTTGTAGAGCGCAAGCGCAGGCTTGTCTTCCTGGTAGCGCCGCTCGATCTCCGCCATCTTGTCGTACTCGTCGCCGATGGCCTTGCCCTCGCCCAGCATCGCTTGCGAGACGGTCTCTAGGCTGAAGGACGGAAAGCTCCACACCGCGGCCTTGAGTGCATCGATGCCATCGATGATGACCCGGCCCGGCGTGGGCGCGAACAGATAGCCCTGCTTGCCCGGATGGGTTCGCCATGCGATGGGGCGACGCTCCCGCCCCAGGAGGAGCGGCACGCCACAGTCGTTGGCTGTCTTCTGAAGCACGCGCAGGTCGAACTGGATGACGTTCCAGCCGATGATGACGTCCGGGTCGTTCCGCTCGAACCAGTCGTTGAGCCTCTCGATGATGGCCTTGCGGGTTGGGCAATAGATCAGCGAGAAGGCCATGGGCTCATCCGACCCGGATGGCGGCTCCGGTGGCGCGTCGCCCAGCATGAAGACGACACGCTCCTGCATGCCGTCCAACGCAATGGAATAAAGCGCTTCGTTCTGGCTCGTCTCGATGTCCAGCGACACGACCTTCAGCGTCGGCCGGAACTCGGGCGCGGGCTTGAGCCTGCAGTCGACGATGGTGGAGCGCTCTGCCTGCCCTCCTTCCACCAGGACGCCGGCGGTGATGAAGCGTTCCATCAGGTAGCGGTCGTGTGGGCGCACGTCGGCTTCGAGCAGAGGAATGCCCTGCGCCTGGAAGGCGCGTGCCAACCGGCCGAGCTGGCGAAAGTGCTTCGCATAGACACCGAAGACAGCTTCCTGATGGAAGGTCTTGAGTTCCAGCTCACGCAACTGCACGCCCGGCATGGTCGCGAGATGAGCTTCCACCGCCGCCCTGTGCCGGGTGGCTGCGAACGCGACGCTGCTGCGGGAGGTCAGGACCACTTTTCTTGGCCCTGCGTCGGTTGCCAGCCAATACTCGATCTCCGTGCCGGCGGGAGCATCCCGCCAGTGGCGCGTGAGGATGAAGCCCTTGAATTCAGTGGATGTCACGAGAGCTTGGAGAGTCGGATCGAGCGGCGGGCGGACTTTGGCATGGGCATCGGCGATTTTCGCCTGCTCATGCTCGATGCTCAGCCGCTCATGCGCTCCGCCGCAGGGAGTTGGCCTCCAGGAATCGAGCACCTGCTTGCTGGCCGTTGCGATTCGTGGCACAAGCTGGCGTGTGATGTCATCCCAACCCATGAGGTAAACAACCGTGTGTGATCTGAACGACCAGGAAGAGCTCAAGAAATACACCCGCCGCGATTTCGGTACGTGGGCCGCATCCGCCGGCCTGCTGACCGCGTTGCCCACCGTGGCCAACGCCGCGGCCGTTGCCGAACGCGAGGTGAGCATCGCCACCGCAGATGGCAGTTGCGACGCGTACTTTGTCGCACCTACATCGGGGCCGGCACCCGGTGTGCTGGTGTGGCCCGACATATTCGGCCTTCGCTCGGCCTTCAGGCAAATGGGTCGGCGGCTGGCCGAGTCAGGCTACAGCGTGCTGGTGGTGAATCCCTTCTACAGGCAGAAGAAGGCGCCCACCGCAGCACAGGGCGGCCGGACGCCTATCGCCGAGGTGATGCCGCTGATGCAGGCCCTGACGCCGGCGATGCATCTGAGCGACGGAAAAGCCTTCGTGACCTGGCTCGATGCCCAAAAAGAGGTGGACAAGGCGCGCAAGCTGGGTACCACCGGCTATTGCATGGGCGGCCCGATCGCGGTGCGCACTGCCACCGTGGCTCCTGGCCGCGTGGGCGCGGTCGGAACCTTCCACGGCGCCGCCATGGTGACCGCAGCGCCCGACAGCCCCCATCGCCTGGTGGCCCAGACGCAGGCGCGCTACCTGATCGCAGTGGCCGAGAACGACGACACCAAGGATCCCGAAGCCAAGGTCACGCTGCGCACCGCATTCGACAGCGCGAAGCTGTCGGCCGAGGTCGAGGTGTACCCAGCCGCCCACGGCTGGTGCCCGCCCGACACCCAGGTCTACGATGCCACCCAGGCCGAGCGCGCCTGGGCGCGCCTGCTGGCGACATTCAGCACGGCACTGGCCTGATCGATCGCAGCACAGCGCGCCATCGGGGTTTGGGCACGCGCAGCGCCAGAGGCGCATGCGCATGCGCCGTTCAGAAATCCACCGAAGCCGAGAGCTGGAAGGTGCGCGGCGCCCCCAGCCCCAGGCTGGACAGCAGCGGCATGCCCCAATACGCCTTGTTGGTCACATTGGTCACGCTCGCCCGCAAGACCAGCGGATGGTTGGCGACCTTGGTGGCATAGCGTGCGCCCAGGTCATACACCGTGCGGCCCGGTACCGACAGCGCGTTGTCGGCGCTGATGTACTGCCTGGATGCCGCGGTCACGTTGGCGGTCAGCGTCAGGCCCGGCACGGCGGGTGTGTCCCACTCCACGCCGAGCTTGCCTTGCAACTTGGGCAATCCGGTGGCCAGCTTGCCCTGGTTGATGCCCCGGGTGGTCTTGGTGAGCTTGGGTTGCACATAGGCGATGCCGCCCATCAGGCGCACGCCGCGCAGCGGCGAGCCGAAGAAACCCCATTCGACACCCCGGTTGCGCTGCTCGCCGCCGAACGAAAAGACGTTGGTTGAAATATCGGTGTAGCTGTTGGGCCGCACGATCTCATACACGCTGACCGTGTGGGCGAATTCGCCGAGATCGAACTTCAGGCCGACTTCCTTCTGCTTGGTCTTGTAGGGCGGGAACAGCTCTCCCGCATTGGCGGCCGTGGCGGGCGCGGTGGCGCCCTTGCTCAGCCCTTCGATGTAGTTGGCATACACGGAGACATGGTCCGTGGCCTTGATCAGCAGCGCGGCCGCGGGCGTCGTGGCACTGGCGCCATAGCGGGCACTGCGCGCACCGCTCGTCAGGCTGAAGGTGTCGCTGACCACTTCCTGGCGACGCACGCCCAAGGTCAGCTGCACCTTGTCCTGTGCAAAAGACAGGGTGTCCGCCAGGCCGTAGCTGGTCAGGCGGGTTTCCGCGTGAAGGGTCGGCGGCCAACTGATGCCGGCGGCCGGGCCCCAGACCGGGCGGTAGATGTTGCTGGTCCAGTCCGCGCCCGGCACCGACCTGCGGCCGTAGTCACGCTCGGTGTCCGAGTAGCGCGTGGCGTTCAGGGCCCATTGGTGCTTGACGCTGCCGGTCTGGAAGCGCCCTTTCACGCCCACCTCCCCCGATGTCTTCTCGATGTCGAAGGACAACTGGCCCATGGAGGTGCGGAAGTTGCCCGCCGCATCGAGCACCAGGGCCGACATGGCGCCGTTGTACATGTAGCGGGTCTTGCTGGTGCCGAAGGCTGCGTACGCCGTCAGCTGGTCGTTCAGGTCGAATTCGCCGCGAACCATCGCGCCCTTGTCCTCGTTGTGCACGAAGGACCAGTCCGGGTTCAGCAGCGTCGTGGGCTTGGGCGGCCGGGGCACCGCGACGCCGGGCGCCAGGTTGATGCCGCGAGCCACGCCGTTCACGCGGTCGTCGCTGCTGTAGAGGTCGGCGGAAACGCGCGCGCGCTCGCCGCGCCAGTCCAGGCCGACGGACAACAGCTGGGATTTCTTCTTCTGCTGGTCGACCGGCCCTTCGCCGTCCCGGTAGACGCTGTTGACGCGGATGCCGAACTGCTTGTTCTCGCCGAAGCGCCGCCCCAGGTCCACATGCCCGCCGAACTGCGAACCGGACATGTAGGTTCCCGTCAGGCGCGTCAGCGGCTCATCGCCCGCGCGCTTGGGCACCAGGTTGACGGTGCCGCCCACCGAGCCGCCCGGAGGCATGCCGTTGAGCAGGGCCGACGGGCCTTTCAGCACCTCGATGCGCTCGAACATCTCGGGCGTGGTGCGGTAGTACGGCGCCATGCCGAACAGGCCGTTGATGCTGATGTCGCTGCTGTTGGAGGAGAAGCCGCGAATGGCGTAGTTCTCGCTCCATGAACCGGTGATGCCGTTGCTGAACACGGTGGGGTCGGTGGCGGTGATCACGTCGGTGATGTCCTTGGCCTGCCGGTCTTCGACGAACTTGTCCGTGTAGCTGATGGTGCTGAACGGCGTTTCCATGAAGTCCTTGTTGCCCAGCAGCCCCATGCGCCCGCCGGACGACACCTGGCCGCCCGCGTACGGCTGGGTTGCGGAACCCGCCTGTTCCCGCACCGTCACGCCCGGCAGCGTCGCGACGTCTTCTGGCGCGGCGCTCTGTGCATGTGCCGGCGAAGCGGCCAGCAGGGTCAGGCCCAGCAGCAGCATCGTGTGCACGGCGGCTGCCGTACGGTTCAGGGCAAAGGTGGGGTGTGGGTGCGTTGCCTGCCGTGCAGGGCGCGGGATGCGAAGGTTGGAGTGACGTTGGGTCATGTCAGACTGCTTTCAGTTGGGATGAGGTGGGCGCGTGCCGGGTCTGGCGAGCGCGCAGGCAAGCTCCGCTCTGCCGAACAGAGGGGCATGTCGCTTTGAAATGGGGAACCGGGGGGCGCGCCCCGGAATGCATCAGTTCCGGTAGCCCTTGATGACGTCGTCGATCACGAGCTTCAGAGAGTTCACGCTGGCGGCGGTGACGTACCAGGCCTCGGCGTCGACGAAGACCACGCGGCCGTTCTTCCAGGCATTGGTCTGGCGCAGCAGCGGGTTGCCCATGCTCTCGGCATCCATGACCGGACGGCGTTGCATCACGGCCGTGCGGTCCACCACGTAGAGGATGTCGGGGTTGGTCTGCTGGATGAACTCGCTGGAGATCGGCTGGCCATGCAGGCCGGCCTCGACGGTCGGGCTGGCCGGCTTCACGCCCAGGGCATTGAAGACGAAGCCGTAGCGCGACTGCACGCCGAGGGAGCTGAAGGCGCCGTTGTTGTGCAGCACGACCAGCGCTTTCTCGGGACGGTCCCTGGTCACGCGCCGGGCCTCCTCGACCTTGGCGTCCAGCTCGGCGGCTTTGCTGCGGGCGAGGTCTTCCTTGTGGAAGATGCGCCCCAGGGTCAGCAGGTGCGCCTTGATGACCTCGATGTGCTGGACCTGGCTGTCACGGTAGTCCACGTCGAAATGGATCGTCGGCGCGATCTCGCTCAGCTCCTTGTAGTGGTTCGCCTGCAGCGAGGTGATCAGGATCAGGTCCGGCTTGGCCGCATGCACCTGCTCCAGGTTGGGCTGCACGATCGAGCCCATGTCCTGGACGCCTGGCGCGTCCTTGTACTTGGCGAGGAAGCGCGGAACAAAATCCTTCGGCATGCCCGCGACAGGAACGCCCAGTTCGTCGAGAAAGTCGACCTCGTTCATGTCCAGCGCGACCGTGCGTTGCGGCAGTTGCCGGACCACGGTCGTTCCCAGCTTGTGCTGCACCGTGACGGGCACAAAAGCCTCCTTGGATGCGACCTCCCGCGGGGCGGCCTGTGGCGATGCGGCCAACTTCCGGTCGCACCCCAGCAGCGCGACAGCCGCGACCATCAGCAGGCCGAACCTCCACCGTGTGCTTGCGTGATTCCAGTTCATTTCAGTTCTCCTGACGGGTTGAAGTAGTTGCACAGGCACCCGCGTTCGCTGTGCGTGACCTCGAAGTCCAGTCCGTACAGCGCCTGCAGCCGGGCCTCGGTCACGACCTGCGCCACGGTGCCGGCGCAATGCACCGCCCCACCCTTCATCGCGACGATGTGGTCGGAATAGTTGGCGGCAAAGTTGATGTCGTGAACCACCAGGATCACGGTGCGCCCGTGTTCATCGCACAGCCGGCGAAGCGCGCGCATGATCTGCACGGCATGCTTGATGTCGAGGTTGTTCAGCGGCTCGTCGAGCAGCAGGCAGTCCGTCTGCTGGGCGATGGTCATGGCCAGGAAGGCCATCTGGCGCTGCCCTCCGCTGAGTTCGTCGAGGTAGGCCCCGCGCAGCGGCTCCAGCGACAGGAACGAGATCGCCTCGTCGATCGCCCCGTGGTCCTCGTGCGTCAGCGCGCCGCGGCTGTGGGGAAAGCGTCCGAAGGCCACCAGCTCGTCGACCGTCAGGCGCAGGTTGAAGTCGGGCGACTGGCGCAAGGTGGCCACGCGCCGCGCATAGTCGGTGGCACGCATGCCGGCCACGCTGCGGCCCTCGAGCAGGATCTCTCCGCGCGTCGGCGCGAGCAGCCGCGCGATCATCATCAGCAGCGTCGTCTTGCCCGCGCCGTTGGGCCCGATGAGCGAGCTCAGTTGCTGCGCCGGGAACCGCGCGCTCACGCCGGACAGCACGCTCCGGGTGCCATAGGCCTTGTGCAGGTCGTTGACCGTGATCATGCGTTGCCTCGCGTGCGA
The DNA here is from genome assembly GCF_051216615.1 of Variovorax raffinosi. Lineage (NCBI taxonomy): Bacteria > Pseudomonadati > Pseudomonadota > Betaproteobacteria > Burkholderiales > Comamonadaceae > Variovorax > Variovorax raffinosi. The sequence continues at coordinate 162,236 of NZ_JBPJZR010000013.1, read as the reverse complement.
ACCATGAGCGCAAGAAAGTAGGTGCCACACACCAGGTTGACAAGAATTCCCACGGTCGTCCGGTAGTTGAAAACGTGCTCGACCAGCAACTGGGCGAGGATGAACAGGCCGATGGCAATGGCGCAGCCCAGGGGCAGCGTGACCCGGTGCCTGAAGGTGCGGGCCACCGCGTAAGTGATGTTGGCCACGAAGATGCCCATGAAGGCCGTCGGCCCGAGCAGGCTGGTCGACACCGCCACCAGTGCGGCGATCAGTGCGAGATGCAATCGCACCGTCCGTTGAAAGTCGACCCCGAGCGACATCGCCTGCTCGCGGCCCAGCGAGAGCACGTCGAGCGTGGGCAAGGTCCTGATGGCCGCCACGCACACCGCCGCGACGAGCAGCCCCGCATAAAGCAGCTGCTGCGGTTGCGCCCTGTTGAAAGAGGCCTGGCTGAAACCCAGCAGCACGGAGAATTCGCCGGGGCTGATCCGCAGCTGGACGAACTGGGTGAACGTGCCGATGACCATCGTCAGCACGAGTCCCAGCAGGAGCAGGAAGTACACGTTGTTCCTGCCGTCGCGAAACAGCCAGCGATGCAGGGCCCACGAGTAGGCGAGCATCAGCACCACGGACAGGAAGAAGTTGCCGTTCGCGCCGAGCACCACCAGGCTCTGCGTGCCCATGGCCAGGATCAGCACCGCCTGCAGCAGCAGATAGACCGCCTCGTAGCCCATGATCGACGGCGTCAGCACGCGGTTGCCCGTGAGGGTCTGGAACGAGATCGACGACCAGGCGATGCAGATGCCGCCGATGACCATGGTGGCCAGCCGGGCGAGCCGCTTGGGGATGACGTAGTCGAAGTCGAAGCCGGAGCGAATGAACACGAAGGCCGTCGCCAGCGCCACGACCACGCCCCAGACCGCGTGCCGGGTTGCCGCGCGCATCACCGCCTCCTCCAGGCGATCAGTGCGAGGAACAGCACGCCACCCACACCGCCCGCCATCAGGCCGACGGGCACCTCGAACGGATGGATGAGCAGGCGCCCGAGGATGTCGCAGGCCAGCAGCAACGACGCACCGCCCAGCGCCACGACGGGCAGCGTGCGGCTCAGGTTGTCGCCGTAGCGCAGCGCGACCAGATTGGGAATGACCAGCCCGACGAAGGGGATCGAGCCGACGGTGATGACCGTGGCGGACACGGTGACGGCCACGAGCATCAAGCCCAATGCGACCGTGGCCGGGTAGTTCAACCCCAGGCCCGTGGCTATGCCCTCCCCCATGCCGAGCACGGTGAAGCGATGCGCATACAGGTAGGTGAGCGCGATGATCGGCAGGATCAGGTAGACGATTTCGTAGTTGCCCTGCACCACCCTGGAGAAGTCGCCCAGCAGCCAGCCCTGCATGCTTTGCAGCAGGTTGTTCTGGTACGCGTAGAACTCGGCCACGGCACTCAGCACGCCGCCATACATGAGGCCGATGACTGGCACCAGCACCGTGTTCTTGAACCGGATGCGGCGGATGACCGCGACGAAGACCAGGCTCGCGGCGAAGCAGAAGACCAGTGCGAACAGCATCCGGCCCATCGCGCCGGCGGTGGGCACCAGCGTCAGCGACACCAGGATGCCGAGCTTTGCAGCATCCAGCCCGCCCGAGGTGGCCGGCTCCACGAACTTGTTGCGCACGATGTGCTGAAGAATCACGCCGCAGACGGACAGGCCCACACCGGTCAGCACCAGCGCCACCAGCCGGGGCAGTCGGCTCGCGGTCAGCGTCAGCCAGGCATCGCCCGACGGCGTGAGCGCCTGCGACCACGCCATCTGCCGCGCGCCCACCAGCAACGAGGCTCCGCACAAGACGATGAACAGGCAGGCCAGGCGTGCACGCATCAGGAACGCACTCCGCCGGGTGCCGCCGGCGCAATGCGCCAGCCTTTCGCGGCCTCGCGCTGGGCCAGGAAATGCGCATAGCGCCCCTGGCTGGCGCGCAGTTGCGCGGGCGTGCCCTGCTCGCAGACCTTGCCGTCGTCGAGCACCACGATCTGGTCGGCCATGGCCACCGTCGAGAGCTGGTGCGCGATGACGATCAGCGTGCACTTGCCGCGCAGGCGCGCCAGCGCGTCGGCAATGGCGGCCTGGTTCTCCGCGTCCAGCGCGGCCGTGGCCTCGTCGACCAGCAGGATCGGTGCGTCCTTGATCAGCGCCCGCGCGATCGCGACGCGCTGGCGCTCGCCGCCCGACAGGCGTGCGCCGCCTTCGCCGACCGGCGTGTCGATGCCCTGTGGCAGCCGCTCGACGATCTCGCTCACGCCGGCCTGTCGCGCGGCCTCGCGCACCTCGGCATCGCTGGCGCCGGGCTTGCCGACGCGGATGTTGTCGGCGATGCTGCCCTGGAACAGGTAGGTGTCCTGGAAGATCTGGCTGATCTGGCCGGCCAGTTGCTCGCCGGACATCTGGCGCACGTCCACGCCGCCCACGAGCACACTGCCGTGGCTCACGTCGAAGAAGCGCGCGATCAGCCGCACCAGCGTCGTCTTGCCCGAGCCCGAGGCGCCGATCAGCGCGGTCATGCGGCCCGGTTCGATGCGCAGGCTCACGCCGCGCAGCACCTCGCGATCATCGGGCGCATAGCCAAAGCGCACGTCACGCAGTTCGACCGACGCATCGCGCGGCACCTGCGGCCGGTCGGGCTGCGGCAAGGGCTCGGCCGCAAGGATCTGGCGCACCGCATCGAGGGCTTCACGCGTACCCCGCAGGACCTCGCCATAGCCAGCCACTTCCAGCAGCGGATCGATGTAGCGGTTGACCAGCAGCAGCGAAACGATGACGGCCACGACCGAGCCTGCCTGCAGCGTGCCGCCCAGGCGCGCATCGAACCACAGCGCGGCGGCGATCAGCAAGGCGGCGAAAGCGGCCTGCACGACCCAGGCGTTGAGCACGGTCGACAGCGATGACTGGCAGATCGCCCGCGCAGCGGACGCACGTTGCCGGTCGATCGCTTCTTCGAGCCAGCGCGCGGCGCTGCCCTCGCCGTTGAACGCACGCAGCACCGACTGGACCTGCGCGAATTCGACCATGCGCTGGCTGGCATCGGCGAAGTGGCGGTGAAAGGCCCGGTCGGCGCGCCGGCCCAGGCGCGACGTGACCAGGAACGAGCCGGCCAGCACGGGCAGCGCGGCCAGTGCGATCAGGCCCAGCGGCCAGTGCAGCACGAACAGCGCCACCACGATCACCAGCGGCGTTACAGCGCCGCTGATCACCGGCGTGAACACGTGCGCGGGAAGCTGGGCCGTGGCCATCATGCCCTGCGTGATGACGTGGCCCAGCCGGGCGGTGTTGTCCGGCGTGAACCAGCCGACCGGCAGGCGTGCCACGTGGTCGCCGATGCGATGGCGCCCGCCCTGCAGCACGGCAACGCCCACGCGCACGCCGGCCCGCTCCACCTTGCGCCGCCAGGCCCAGCAGGCCGCCATGCCGGCCAGCAGCGCGACGAGCCACAACGCCGCGGCGCGCGCGTCCCCCGCCAGGAGGTGGCTGAGCACGGGCACCAGCGCGGTGATGGTCAGCCCGCTGAGCAGTCCGTAGAGCACGGCCATCCAGGCGTAGCGGCGAAAGACGAGCGCATCGGCGCCCAGCAATTGAACGAAGGTCTTCAGCATGACGACACCACCGCTTCTTCCAGGCGTTCTCCGTAGCCGCCGAGCGCCCACAGCCGCGCGTAACGGCCCTGGCGCGCAAGGAGTTCGGCATGCCTGCCCTGCTCCCGGACCGTGCCGTTCTCGACCACGAGGATGTGATCGGCATGCATCACGGTGTCGAGCCGGTGCGCGATCACCAGCAGCGTGCGGCCCTGCGCGAAGCGCGAGAGCGCGTCCTGGATGGCCACTTCATTCTCGGCATCGGCGGCCGCCGTGGGCTCGTCGAGCACGAGCACGGGCGGATCGAGCAGCACGGCGCGGGCGATGCTCACCCGTTGCTGCTCGCCACCGGAGAGCTGGGCGTCCTCGCCGACCACCGAGTCGTAGCCGCGCGGCAGGCCCAGGATGCGCTCATGGATGTTGGCCGCGCGCGCGGCATCCTCGATCTCTTGCAGGCTGGCTGTGGGCCGGCCCAGGGCGATGTTCTCGCGCACGCTGGCGTGGATGAGGCGCACCTCCTGCAGCACGAAGCCGATGTGCCGGTACAGGTCCGAGGTCGCGATCTGCCGCAGGTCCGCGCCGCCGAGCGTGATGCGCCCTTCGGTCGGGTCGAAGAAGCGCAGCAGCAGCCGGGCCAGGGTCGATTTGCCGGCACCGGAGGCGCCGACGATGGCGGTCACCGTGCCGGGCGCGAGCGTGAAACTCACATCCGACAGCACCGGATGCCGTGCGTCGTACGCATAACCGATGCGCTCGACGCGGATCTCCGAGCCCACGGGAAACTGCCGCATGTCGGGCGCGGGTTGTTCGAGCACGGGTGTCTCCAGCAGCGCCTGCACACGCCGGGCGGCACTGCCCGCGTTGCCCAGGTCGTGGGTGATGTAGTGCAGCAGTTGCAGCGGCGCGGACAGGCCCGGCGCCACCAGCGCGAACGGCAGCACGTCCACCGGCGCGATCCAGCCCAGGCTCACGAACAACGTGCCGAAGACCAGCACCACGCCCAGCACCGCCACCGGCGCGATCATCGCGTTGGCATTGGCCATCGAGCCCACCAGCGGGCGCGTGAAACCGGCGAAGGCGTCAGCGAACGCATCGACCGCCTGGCGATAGCCGCCGTGCGCCTTGCCGCCAGCCCCGAAGGACTTGACCACCGGAATGCCGTTGACGAACTCGACCACCGCGTTGTTGATGCGCCCCATGCCGTCGACGAATGCCTTCATGTTCGCTTCGCTGGCCTTCATCGCCCTGCCGAAGAACAGGAAGAAGCCGGGAAACGAAAGGACCGACACGATGGCCATGCGCCAGTCCATCGCGAACATGTAGAGGACCGAGATTAGGATCGCGCCCGCTGCGCGCCCTGCCGTGGTGTAGAAGTGCGCGGTCAGGCTGTGCAGCGTGCCGATGTCGTCCTGCATCGCCTGCTTGACCTCGCCCGACGCCCGGCTGGTGAACCAGCCCAGCGGCACACGGGCCAGCCGCTTCGCAGCCGCCAGGCGCAGGTGATGGGTGATGCGGTTGTCGGCCAGGTGCGAGACCAGTTCGCCCGCGGACACCAGCGCCATGCCCATGAACACGCTCGCCACGCTGGCGATGACGGTCCACCAGATGTCGCGCTGCGCTGCAGCCGTGTTGGCGATGCTGCCCAGGTCGCCAGCGCCGAGGACGATCTTCGCGACATGCGCGATGCCCGCCAGCGGCACCAGCGTGAGCATGGTGCCCACGCCGGCCAACCCTGCTGCAACGATCAGTCGCCCGCGGATGGGCCCCAGTACCGAAGCGATCGGGCCAGGCCCCTTGGAAGTGGCCGCGGCCGCGTCACGAGTGCTCATGAAAAACGAACTTCAGAAATTCAAAAAAGGGATCGGTTCCGGCCTGTCCTAAAACAGGAAGGCGAGACCCGTCCGGGCGGATCGCTAGGTCGCGTCGACCTCACCCACGCCAAGGCGGCGAGCGGCACCAAGCAGAATGGCGGCCCAGGGATTGCTGCCTTGCGAGGCACACGATGGATCGGTCATGACGGGCGCTTGCGAATCGAAACGAGAATTAGTTGCATGACTATAAACTAATTGTCGTACACGAGGCAAGACGGCTGCATGGCGCTCACCACCGATCAAGGAAAAACACATGAAACCGCCACCAACACCACCTGCGACGCGCGGGCGCCCACCCACCATCACACGCGAGCGCATCGTCGAAGCGGGCATCGGGATCGGCCTGCCCAACATCACCTTCGTCGGTGTTGCAGCGGCGCTCGGGGTCAGCCATATGGCGCTCTACAAGCACGTTCCGAGTCTGGAGGCGCTCAAGCGCCTGGTCGCCGAGGAGATCTTCAGCCGATGGCAGATTCCGCAGGCATGCGGCACCGGGCGTGACGAGTTGAAGGCGTACCTGACCGTGTTCACCACGTCGGCACGCGAGTTCGTCAAGGCGCATCCCGGACTCACGCCGTTCGTGATCCGCAGGTTGGCCGCGACGCAGCCCATGATCGCCAAGATCGATGGGCACCAGAGCCATATCGCGAAGGCATACGGCATCTCCAAGGAGCATGCGCAATGGTTGCTGGCAACCGTGGCGTTCCACTGCATCGCCGTAGCCGACACCGTGTACTCCGTGGCAGGCCGAGAGCCGCTCGAAGGTGCAGACCGCGCGGCGGAAGAAGCCGAGATGGAGACCGAACTCGTTCAGGGCATGAACGCGCTCATCGTCGGTGCGCTGGCCATGCTGGAGGAAGAGATCCACCGGGACAGCCGGGCGAAGCGGGTCAAGTCATAGCTTGACGCGCCAGGCCGCGCGGCGCGCCGTCATCGCACGTGCCGTACTTGATCAACCACTCGTACCCCACATCGCAGCCACAAGAGCGCTGCGCTGCCGGCGTTTCTCGAATTTTTGACGTCGCCCTAGGATGATGCACCGCTCTTTTTTGTACTTGGTCTCGCGCCTCTTCGGGCTTGAAAGCGGCATGGTATTTCTCTAACGCTTGAGAATCGCGACGAGTTCATCCCAACCCTCTTCTTCAGCAATTTGAGTGGCGGTCTTGCCATGTTGGTCAATGATCGACGGGTCGGCGCCTTGCGCCAGAAGCAGCGCCACGATGTCCGTGTTCCCGCTGTATGCCGCGCAGTGCAGCCCGGTGAATCCGGCCCCGTTCCGTTCATTGACCGGTGCACCCAATTCGATGAGAAGCCGAACGCTCTCCAGATGTTCGGCCGCGACCGTGGCGACCAGAGCTTTGACGTCTGCGCTTGCACCCGCACTCACGAGAAGCCGCACGATCTTCAATTGACCCGCCTGCGCAGCCTGGCGGAGTGCGATCTGAGGATCTGCACCACGCGCGAGAAGCATTTCGACCACTGCGAGGTGACCACGCTCTGCTGCTGGCTCAATCGGGGCTCCACCGAGGCCGTCCGCACGGAGGCTTGCCCCCGCATCGAGCAAGCGCTCAACTGCAGCGCGATGTCCGGCCCGGCAGGCCCACACCAGCGGGGAATCTCCGTAGCCATCAAGTTGATCGACCGGGCTGCCGGCTGCGAGGTGGACGCCGATCTGCACGAGGTCCCCGCTCGCTGCCGCATCCGCCAGATGAAGTGAGAGTCCGGGTTTGGAGAGAGCGGAAGCAAGACCGTATCTGGCGTACCAGACGGCATGCATGCGCGCGGTCCATTGCTTGTCGTCAGCGTGAATGGGATTCGCACCGCAAGCAATCAGCTCGCGAGCAACGGTGTCCCTCCCACCGATCACAGCGGCGATCAATGGGGAACGACCATTGCGACGAGTGCGGTTCAGATCGGCGCCTCGCGCGAGTAGAAACCTGACGACACCTTCGTACCCCTGGAAGCTGGCTACCTCCAGCGGTGCGCCGAGGGTTTCTTCGAGTACGCCCGGGTCTGCGCCATGCTCGACGAGCAACTCCACCAACGGGAGATGCCCTTGACGGGCGGCAGCCAGGACTGGCCGCCACATCTGGGGAGTTGGGGCATTTGGATCCGCTCCTGCCAACAGCAGCAGCCCGGCAATCTCCACGTGCCCTAACCACGCCGCGATATGGAGCGGTTGCCAACTGCTAGCGATGACGCCGCCCCCCAATCTTGTCTCGTCGGCGGCCGGGGCCGACTCCTGGAGAAAGGGGCCTGAGCTTGCCTCCTCACGGACAGATGCTCCCGATTGCAGAAGCTCCCGTACACGTGCTTCATCTCCTGCGACGACCGCAGCCACTAACGAACCTTGTTGAACCATGGCCGGATTTTCAGGCCAATGTTGGGGCATGTGTGGCGCAGCTCGCCAGTTTGCGCTGCTGGAGCTTGATCACGCTGTCGTAGACGGCGCGGCTGTCGCACACGCGCGTGGGGTTACCGTTCGTCGGGACTCATTCCCTCGTTTGACTCTTTCTTGAGCAGATACGCAAGAATTTCAGCGTCATCCGGGTCCTCGATCAAAGCCTGCCTGCGCAGGTAGGCAGTCAGTTTTGAAGCACAAGGCCCGGGCAGCATGGCAACAGTGCCGAAGAGCACCCCCGGCTTTGTTGACGGGGGGCCGCTGGTGTAGTCATCCCTGTAGATAAGGCCCGGCGCCAGTACCGAAACGATCGCACGAACGCGCTCGATGACGACTGGGTCGAAGAAGAAGCGGCCATCGTTGTGATAACCCGCTAAAAAGGTGGGGGTCGCGCAGAGTTCGCTGACGGGCGCCGAAAAGTCGGCCGCAGCTTGTGCATGGTTAAGTCCAAGTGTTTCGAGGCACTGATATTGCCCAAAAACCGCACGATCGTTTGCCTTCACGCCGAAGACTCGCACTCTGGCCACGCGCACCGGCGAAAAGATAATCGCCTCCCTGCCCTCGAATATTGAAGGCAAGGCTGCAAGTTCATCGGGCGTGAATTTCATCGGCATCTTGACCTCGTTTTTCGGCGCGCTTCAAACGCAAGGCACAAAGTTGGCGACCTGATCTCGCGTGGAGCCAAGCCCAGGCGTAGTCGTCTGCGGTCACCATTTGCAGAGATCTCCATTGCAAAAAAGCACACGCTGTTCCTACCTGAACTGCTCACGAGCCAGCCTGCTGAGTTCCAGCAATTGCTCAAGCGCCCTGCGCTCGGTGCCATAGCGGCCCACCTGCAGTCCCGAGCGTTCGAGCACGTGGGTTGCGAGCTCGCTCCAGTTCGGGCGAGGTCGATCGCTCGATGGCCACAGATCTCGCAGGTTCGGCGGGAACACAGCCACGGTGCGCTGCAAGCAGCGCAGGATCGCCGTCTGCTCATTCCAGGGCAACCCATGAAAGCGGCCGCGCGGCACGAACGTCGACTGCGCCGATACGCTCTCGGCGGTCACTGGATCGGTCGCGGTCGCTGCGATGATCATTTGGTAGGCCTGACCGGGCGTCGTGCTTGAAAGGTGCAACGTGCCGGTTGCGTCCAGCACGTAGTTGACGTTGAACACGCCTGTTGGCGACTGACAGCCAATGAGCGTGCCGCCGGACGATCTCGCGGGAATCGCTACTCCGCCGACGGTCCATCGCACGATGGGCGGGACGGCCGGTGTGCTGGTCGCCGAGCCCGTGCCTCCAAGGCCCCAAACGACGGGTCGAAACGCATGGTGAGCAATCAAGAGCCACGTCGCGTAGTGCAATGCATCGCGGCAGGGCGTGTAGCGCGTTTCGATCGGACCGTCAGCCCCTGCGATCTCCTCCGATCTCACGACCTCGATCTCGAAGCCAAGTGGGTTGGAGCGTGTGAGCTTCACGTCGACCCAGGCCTCGTCCAGGTTCTCGTCGACGACACGCACCGTGTATGGCGTGCCCAGTATCTTCAGATCACTGTCAATCTCGACTGGCACAAGAATCTGGCCTCGATAGAAGCAGCGGTTTCCGATCGTATCTCCAGCGCCAAAATCGGGTGCCGGCCGCATCGCAGCGACATGCGCAACCACACTGCGTCGGTCAAGCGTTCTGCCGGCGATCTCGAGCCCACGGTCCCATTTCTGTGTGTCCCTGTACTCGAGGTAGGCCCGCCCGATGGCGTAGGGTTGTGGCGCGTCTGCTTCGATGACAAGGAGCCTCGGCGCACCGATGTCGGTGTATGCGGCATAGAGTCGAACTGGAGGCACCGAGTCATCTGGCACGGTCAGCGACTTCACGAAGGTCTTGCGCTGCGCGTCGGGATTCCAGTAGTGGACCACCGCGCGGGATGGTGCCGGCCCCATGCGATCCTTGGCATTCGGGTTTGGCCAGTTAGGCACGGGGATGCCTGTGAACATGGGCCACGATCCCGCGAACGCTTCGGCCGACATGATGTCGAGCGGGTCTCCGTAACCGGTACTCCCACCTGGGCCCCATGGCAAACCATCGTCGTCGAACAAGCCCAATACGTGGCCGAACTCATGACACATGAATGTGTGCGACGACGAGGACAAGAACGATGACGGGGCAAGCGGGTATACACAGTACGAGCCTCTACTGCTACCTCCATCGAAAGGATAGGTGGCCGGCTGGTTGGCTTGCGCGGCATTCGGATTTGGCAAATCCGTGCCAGGCGCTACGAGACAAATGAATCCGTCGTAGATGGAGAGATCGGAGAATCCTTGCAGCAACCGTGTCGCAGCGGAAATCTTGCTGAAGGCCGTGTCCCGACTGATCTTGCCGAGGCTCGGCGTGACATCAGCGACGCTGAATGTGACATCCACCCAAGGCGCCATCGTCACCTCGAAGTTCAAAAGGCCGTCGGTGTTCTCGGTCCAGTATTCGAGGACGGCGTCACCTTTCGGGTTGGCGCTGGTGACGAGCATCCTGGTGCAGGCCTCGTCGAGCGCAGGGGTCAGAGCAATCGCACTTGTGTCGTGACGGCCCCGCAGAATGGCGATCTTCCGTGTCTCGGCCATGGTATCCCCCTCAATGGTTGATTGCTGTGGACTGGGCAGACTTCGCGGGAGAGTCTAGGTGCCGCCTTGTGCGGCGCCTATTCGCAAGACGGCCTAGCGCAAACGAACAGTGGGCGCATCGAAATAGGGTGTGCTGGTTAGCCGGCTCACCAACGCCGAACTCACCTCGATCCAAAGCTCGAAGAGATACCGCTGCAACATCGCTATCGGGATGCCGCGCCCCGCGGGCGACGGCATCGCGTTCACTCGGCCGCGCCGGGACCCCACGGCGGATGCCCTGAAATCAGCGTCGGCTTCATGCTTGGCCTCACTGATTCAGCGCACGCTGCTCCCCCGGCGTCAGCGACTGCCTCTGCGCGGCCGTCAGCGTGCCGGCGCCCAACACCTGCACAACACCCTTGGGGTCATAGGCCGCGCGCTGGTCGCGTTCCTTCGGCGCGCTGTTGTTGCCGCCGCCGCCCTCGCCTTCGTTGCCGAAGCCGAGCACGCGCACCGTGAACACCGAGGGCAGCGCCTGGCGCTGCGCCGCGCGTTCGCGCTGCACGGCGTCCTGCGCGGCGGAAGCCGCCTGCGATGCAGCGGCGCTCGCGTTGGTGAGCGCCCCCACGTTCACTGCCGCGATCACCGGAATGCCCACCGACTGCCCCTTGACCTGGATGTTCTCCGCGTTCACCACGCGCAGAGCCGCCAGGTTCACGTTGCCGGACACGCGGATGCCCGCCTCGCCCGCGTCGATGGTGCCCAGCGGCGCGATCAGGTCGACGTCGCCCGGCGGAATTTCCGGAACCGGGTTGAGCGTGGCAATGCCCGCGCCCGTGTTCGGCGTGTTGGGCGAGAGCGTGACCAGGCCCACGTCGTCATACACGCGGCGTTGCGGCGTGTAGACCACGGTCGACTTCGAGCCGCGTCCGGCGTTGATGTCGCCCTGCGCCGACCATGCGAGCACGTTGCCGCCGAAGGTGGTGAAGATGCGGCTCTGGCCGAGCAGGATGCTGCCGTTCGAGAAGATCTCGATCTCGCCCGCGCCCTGCGTCAGCACGCCCGAGCCCTCGCCCGGCACGAAGCCGCCGTCCACGCCGACCAGCGTGCGCCCGCCCGGCACCATGAGCCGGATGTCGCCGCCGAAGTCGGTGTGCACGCCCGCGTCCTGTACCTCGTAGTGCGCGGTCTTGTAGCTCTCTCGGCCGGCGGCGATCCATTCCTCCTTGGTCATGTACTTCACGCCCGCGCGGGGCCGCGTCGCGACCTGCACGATCCCCGTGCCCTTGATGTCGTCGTAGTACAGCGCGCTGCTGAACATGGTCAGGTCGCCCTGGTAGTCGTTGGCGTTGCCCTGCGCGTCCTTCGCCGGGAACAGCGTGGCGATGGCCTCGCGACCGCGCAGGTAGCTGCCTTCACGCGGACCGCCCACGGCGTTGTACTCGCGGCCCGCGGCCTTGAGTTCGGCGTAGTACACCGGACGCAGGAAGGCGCGCTGCTGCTCCGCCGGCAGCGCCGCGAAGAAGGCCCGCGCGTCCATCGACGCGGCGTCGAAGTGCAGGCCCAGGCCGTTGCGCTTGCCGTCGCCGAAACGCGCCTCGAGCCAGTTGACCAGGTGCAGTTGGCCGCTCAGCCCGTACTCGCGCTGCAGGTCGCGGCTGGGCGCACCGGCGGACTGCTTGCGCGCGCTGTCGATCTCGGCCTGCTTGCTCGCCAGGTAAGCCGGGGCGCCGGCCTCGTCGCCGCTGTAGCCGAACTGTTCGCCGAGCCAGCGCGACAGCGTGAGCCGGTCGCCGTACACGGCAACCGCCTTGCCGGGTTGCTCGGCCAGCGCCTGGCCGTTTGCAGCGAGGTTGGCCGGATCGAGGTAGCGCGCGGCAAAGGCCGCGAAGTCGGGCCCGCTGCGGCCCACGCCGGCAGCCACCGCGATGCCCGCGCCGCTGCTGCGGTCACCCGGCGTGATGTTGGCGACCGGGCCGATGCTCTTGAGCTCCGCCCTGTCGGCCATGTACACGTCGCGCCCCGCCGTCACTTCGAGCAGGCCGGGGCCGGCCACGTAGAAGGTGCTGTAGCGCACGTCGCGACCGGCCTGGACCACGGACACGTCGTCGGGGTTGTTGTGCACGATCAGGTTGCCGCGCGCGCTGCCCTGCGTGAGCGTGACGGGCTTCGGCGGCGCGCTGGGGTTGCCGTTGTAGGGCTGGCTGGTCCAGCCCATTCCTTCCTCCGGCATCAGCTCCGACTTGCCGAGGCCGGTGCCCGAGTTGACGATGTCGCGCCCCGCGCGGATCGCCACCGGCCCGCCGCCTTCATACCAGGTGGGCAGGTTGCCGACGCCGCCCAGCCCGCGCGTGATGATGGAGCCGGTGCGCACGCCGATCACGTCGCCCTCGCTCGCATAGAAGCGCGCCGGCGGCTGCCCCTGCACCTGGTAGCCCGATGCGGTCGGCGGCGTGAGGCTGAAGAGCGGGTAGAGCTGCAAGCTGCCGCTCGGATCGAGCGCGTCCAGGAACACGCTGGGCGCCAGCGCATCGGGGTTGACGTTGCTGAGCTTGCGTGCGCCATACCAGGCCTGCTCCACGGTGCCGCTGAAGCCCGGGTTGAGCGGGTTCGGCAGGGCCGTGGGGTCGGCGCCCGACTGGGTCACGCTGTATCCGCCGGCGTAGATCGAGTCCGACGCCAGCAGCTCGAGCTGGCCCGTGCCGGCCTTCGCGAACAGCGCGCCCACGGGCGATGGCGCCAGCATGAGCCCGACGGGCGACTGCACCGGCTTGTTGCTGCCGTCGATGGCGCCGGTGGCGGAGTTGCCGTAGTAGATGCTGCCGCTGGCGGCCACTGCGCGCAGCACCGACGGCATCACGAAGCGGCCGTCGGTCGCCTGGCCGTTGCCGCGGGAGAACGCCTCGGTCGTGCTGTTGTTCGGCGTGAGATTGCCGCCGGCGCTGAACAGGTCGATGGCGCTGCCCGGTGTCCACAGCGAGAACCAGCTATAGCCGTCGCCCTGGAACTGGGCGCCGTTGGCGCTGAACGGCGTGCCGCCGCTGCGCAGGCTCACCCGGCCCGGGTCGCCCACGCCGCCGAGCACCAGGTCGCCGCGCGCATCGATGCGCACGCCCGAATCGCCCGGCATCAGCACCGGGCCGCCGCCCGCGACCGACGAGGTGGCGGTGTAGACCTGGTAGGCGCGCGACTCCTCGGGGTCGGCCCTGTCGAAGCGCAGCTCGATACCCCCGACCGAGCCTGCCTCGATGCGCAGCGCGCCGCGCAGGTTGACGAAGTTGCTGTTCAGGTCGGACCGGTTGCCGGCGTAGTTCGTCTGCGGCGTGTCGGAGCTCGTGTCCGGAACGGACCGCAGTTCAACCACCGGGTTGAGCCCGCCACCGATGCGCACGTCGAGGTCGCCGCCGCCGGTGAGCGTGAGCTGCCGCCCGTCGGCCGACACGCGGCCGGTGCTGGCCACCACCAGGTTGAGGCCGGTGCTGCGGGGCGCATAGATGACCCCGCGGTCGGAACGCTGCGTCAGCATGCCGGCATTGCCGCCGGCCTCCAGCACGAGATTGCCGCCGCCGAGCGTACCGATGCCGATGAAGCCCAGCATCGAAGGCGCGCTGGCGAACAGATCCCCGGAAGTCGCGGAGCCGGGCACATAGCTGCCGAAGTTGATCCACCATGCCGCGGGCAGGCCTTCGCTGCCGGCCACCGCGCTGCCCGTGCCCTGGCGCCACAGCCAATTGCCCACGTCGACGCTCGCGCCGGTCGAATGCAGGCTGCCGATCGCATCCTTGCGGGACGAGAGTGCGGCGCCGATCAGGTCACCGCGCACGTCGCCCTGCGCGCGCAGCAGCACGTTGCCGCCGTGCTCCGGATACCAGGCGCGATACAGGCTCTTGCCGCCGCCGTCGACGAAAGGCTCGTAGTCCACGCCGCCGGCGCCCAGCACCGTGCCGTCGATCCTCGCGCGAGGCTGGTTGTAGGCCGCGCCCACGCCTGCCGACTGCGTGCCCGCCGTGTACACGCCGTACAGCGAGTTCATCGTGAAGTTGCCGCCGGCCAGCAGGTCGAGGTCGCCGGTGCCGGTGCGCAGCACGCTGAAGAGCTGTTGCGTGGCCGGCAGCGCCTCGGTCTTCGGCCGCGAGCCCAGCGGTGCCCAGGTCACGAGGTTGCCGTAGCCCCAGTTGTTGATGTCCTGCACCGCCTCCTCGCCGCCCCATTCGTCGAGGTTGATGGCGGTACCCGGCGCGCTGCCGATCACGCCCTGCGAATTGCCCATCCAGTAGTAGACGCCCTCCACGCCGGGCGCGGGCGCCATGAACAGCGGCGCCGAGCCCATGCCGTAGTGCGTGTCGGCCAGGATCAATTGGCCGTGGGCGTCGCGGGGGCGCAGCGCGCGGGTGTCGGCCGCCTGCGTGTCGGCGCCGGCCACCAGGCGCATCGACCACGACTGCGAGCCCGGCGCCAGCATCGGCGCCAGTGCGAGGTTGCGGCCCTGGTTGCCATCGGCGTCGGCCGGGCGCAGGTTCACCGAGGTCACACCGCCGGGCAGCACCACCAGGGTTTCGGCGGGAATGATCGCGCCCTTGGCCAGCTTGAGCGAGCCCGCGAGCACCACGCCGTTGACCCGGCCGTTGCCGTCGAAGTTGTCGCTGACGATGCCCGGGGGGAACGGCAGCGGCACCCCGGCCGGCCAGGTCATGGCCTTGACGCCGGCATTGCCGGGCAGCCGGTTGCCCGCGTCGAGCTTCATGCCTGCCTGCAGCGTGACGGCCTGCGACAGCACTGTGCCCGCCGCATACAGCACATTGCCCGCCGCATCGCGCACCGCGCCGCCGAGCACGGTGCCCATGGGCAGCACGAACTTGCCCGAAAGCACAGCGGGAGCAGCCAGCACCGTGCCGGCCTTCAGCGTCATGGCCTTCATCGGCAGGTCGTAGTTGAGCGTGCGGCCGGACTGGAAGAAAGTGCCTGCGGCCAGCTCGACCAGGTTGCCGCGCGGAATCACCACGTCGCCGCCCCAGGGCACGTGGCCCTTGACCAGCACCCAGCCCTGGTCGCCCGGCGTCGCGGGCAGCACCGAGGTGTCGAAGCCGTCCGTGATGCTGCCATACACCTGCAGGTTGCCGCCGGCGCGCAGCACCAGCGCGCCCGCTTCGCCCGAGCCATAGACGCCGCTGCGCTGCGTGCGGGGGTTGACGCTCGCATAGCGGTAGCCCGACAGGTCGATGTCGCCGTCGACATGCAGGTCGCCATCCGGCGTGGCGCTGACGATGGCCACGCCGGGGCGCAGGTGGAAGGCATCGCCATGGGCGCGCAGGCCGGCCAGGCGGTTGTTCATCAGGTCGCCATTGGCCAGCGCGTTGCCCATGAAGGCCACGCTGTCCGCATGCTTGCAGTCGAGATACGCCTGGTTCACCACCTGGTAGGGCCGGCCGTCGACCGACGGGTCGGTGCCGTACGCCGCGTCGTTGTACGACCAGAAGCCGTTGACCGTGATCGCGCGCGCGCCGTCGATCCGCAGCTTGCCGCCTGCGTCGATGGCGATGTCGTTGCCGCGCTCGCCGCCGATGCGCTTCGCACTGAGCTCGATCGTGCCCAGCGACTGCGCGTTGCCATTGGTGCCGGCGCGCACGTCCAGCCGTGCGCCGTCCTGCAGCACCAGGCGTCCGCTGCCGCTGTCGATCTCGATGCTCGCGCGGTTCGGCGCCTCGATCACCTGGCCATAGCTGTCCACGCGCAGCACGCGGCTGTGCGCGTCGAGCACGGCTGCACCGCCGATGACAACGCCGTCGCGCGCCGCCAGGCGGATGCTGCCGGCCTGGTCGCCGCTGGCGTCGACCGTGCCGTTGACCACCAGGCGGCCGCCGTCCACCGACAGGTTGATCTCGCGTGCCTTGAGTTCATCGCCCACCACCAGGTCGCCCTGCTTGAGCTGGAAGCTGCGGCTGCCGAGCACGCCGCCTTCGGTCAGGCGGCGGTTCAGGCCCGCGAAGTCGTCGATGCGCTGGCCGCGGATGTCCGCGCCGCCCGCTGCGTACGGCACCAGGGTGCCGCCCGCGTCGTACTGGCCGCTGGCACCGCCTGCGATGGCGCCGCGCAGCTCGATGCTGCCGGCGCCCTCGCCCAGCGCGAGCACCGTGAGCTTGCCGCCGCGGTTGTGGTCGGCCGACAGGTCGATGCGCGAGCCGGCCGACTGGCGCACGTTGCCGGCGCGGCTTTCCAGCATCACGTCGCCGCCCCAGCTGTACTTGGCGACGTCGAAGAAATCGATCTTCCGGCCCGCCAGGTCAAGCTGCGCGCCGTCGGCAAGCTGCAGGTCGCGTTGCGCCGAGGCGGTGAGCTTGCCGCTGGGCAGCGCGATGCGGCTGTCCAGCGTGAGGCTGCCGGCGGCATCGAGCCCGATCTCGGCGCCGAGCGCGTCGGCCAGCGCCTTGCCGGAAAGCGCGGGCGCCGCGCCGCCGGCGGGGGCGGTCACGACGATGTCGCCGCCCGCCTTGATCTTGTTGACCGAACCGGCCTGCCCGGTGAGCAGCGGCGTCTGCAGGCGCAGGTTGCCGCCGCTGAAGGCGTAGCCCTTGATCGCGTCGTCCCATGCGCCGCGCGACTGGTAGACCACGAGCGAGCCCGTGTGGTTGGCCGTGATGCGTTCGCTGGCGTTGAACTCCACTTCGCCGAAGCCCAGGATCAGCCGGTCCATGCTGTGGATGGTGTCGGGCCGGCTGCCCGGGCCAAAGCCGAATTCGATCCGGTCGGCGTCGATCCGCAGCCTGCCGCTGCCGGTGCCCGCGCCACCCGCGGCGGTCAGGCCCGGTGGCGTGACCGAGCCGTTCCACACCAGGGTGCCGGTGCGGATGCTCGCCAGTGCATCGGCATTGCCCGCACCGTAGAACGCGGGCGCCGTGAGCACCAGCCGCTCGAGCGACGAGCGGCCGGTGGCGGGATCGATGGTCGAGAGCTGGACCGAGTCGTAGAAATTGATCGCATCGCGCGCCGTGAGCACCAGGTTCTCGAGTGCCGGCGCGCCGGCCGCCGTGTCGCCGCGCAACAGGCGGTCGAGGATGCCCTGGTTCAGCGTGAGACCCGGCGGCAAGGCCCGGCGAGCAGCGGCGTCGGCCAGCGCGGCTTCGCTGCCGGCGTTGATGCCGCCCACCGACAGCACCAGGTTGCGCGTGCCGTAGCGGGCCGAGTCGCGCAGCTCGAAGCTCTGGTCGGTGGAGGCCGCGATGGTGCCTTCGGAATAGAGCTGCGTGACGCCGCGGCACAGCGACGCGCTGTTGCATGCGCCGATGTCGATGCGGCCCGGGCCGTTTTGGCTGGCGCCGCTGAAGGCCGGCGCCAGCAGGTCGAGCCAGCCGTTGGACACGGCCACCACGCTGAAGATCCCCGGCGCGAAGACGAAGCCGTCCCGCGAATCCCAGGCTGCCTTGCCGCGGCCCAGCGTGTTGATGCCGGCGCCCTGCTCCACCACGATGCTGCCGGTCTTCACGTTGGTGACGAGGTACACCTCGCCGG
This sequence comes from Variovorax raffinosi, assembly GCF_051216615.1. Classification (NCBI taxonomy): domain Bacteria; kingdom Pseudomonadati; phylum Pseudomonadota; class Betaproteobacteria; order Burkholderiales; family Comamonadaceae; genus Variovorax; species Variovorax raffinosi. The sequence goes on along the minus strand of NZ_JBPJZR010000013.1, from coordinate 144,270 downwards.
CCTTGAGCACCGCGCCTGCGCGCAGCACGATGCTGCCGGCCGCGGAGCTGAAGCCCGCGATGTTGGCGCGCTGCGAACTGCCGGTGTTGTCCACGTAGGTCACGCTCGGCAGGCCGCCGATGCCCAGGCGCGGCGCGGCGATGGCATTGAGCGCGCTGGCGGCCACCGACACGCCCTTGAAGCCCGGCGTGGGCGAGGCGCCGTCGCCCAGCACCTCGATGCTGCCGCTGAAGCGGCCGTCCACCAGCGCGCTGCCGCCATAGCCACCCGCCGCTGCGGAAAAATCGGCCAGTCCGGCAAAGCTCAGCGCCGGCGTGCTGCCGGCGGGGTGCAGCGCGCCGGCGCTCGTCGGCAGCGCCAGGTCGAAGCGCAGCATCTTCGCGTCGCGCTCCAGCAGCGGCCGGGGCACGCCGTTGCGCTCGGCCTGCGCGATGGCGAAGTCGGCATAGCTGGTCTCGTTGTATTGCGAGTAGCTGCGCAGCACGTTGCCCGGGGTCAGGAACACTTGCGTCGGCAACGTGTCGCGGATGCCGGTGTTGACCACGCCAAACTGCGCCGCCGCGGCGTAGGAGCCGTTGCGCATCGGGATCGTCACGCCCGAGGGCGGCAGGTTCGGCGCCAGCCCGTTGAGTTCGACGCGGAAGGCGCCGGGCAGCAGCGCGAAGGTCGAAGGCAGCAGCGTGTAGGTGCCCGGCGGCAACCCGGGCACGCCCGCGCCGATGGTGACCTGGCGGCCCAGCGCCGGATCGCCGGCGCCGTGCTCGTTGACCAGCGGCGCATAGCCCGCCTGCGCGCCGGGCACGATGGCATACACCGGATTGGTGGCCAGCCCGGGCAGCGTGAAGCTGCCGCGCGCGGTGGTCTGCACCAGCGGATTCAGCCGCGCGTCGGTCGAGCCGCCGCGCCCGCCCAGGAAGGCGGCCCCCGTGAGTTCGCCGCCGCCCGAAAGATCGAGCACCGCGCCTTCGCGCACGTTCACCGCGTGCGCGGCCAGCGTGACCACGGGGTCGTTGCCCACGCCCTTGAACACCACGTCCTTGCCGTCCTGCAGGTAGCTCAGGCCGTCGAGCGTGCCGCCGTACGGCATCGCGAGGCCCTTGGCGCTGACCGAGGTGACGCTGCCGGGCAGCAGGTTGACCTCGCCCGTGGGCCAGGCTGCCCCGCTCGCGCCCAGCGTGATCTCGCCCAGCGGCGCGCGCACCACGCCGCCCTGGTTCACCACGGCCGAGGCGAAGCTCAGCTTGCCGAATGCCGAATAGGGCTGCGCCGGCAGCGGCGCCGAGGGATCGATGCGCTCGATGTTCAAGCTGCGCGCCGGGTCGAACTCGCGATTCAGGGTGCCGTACTTGTCGAAGACGCCGCGCTCGCCCACCATGAAGGCGCCGCTGTCGTTCATCGCGGGGTAGATCTGCGAGGCCGCGAGCGTCAGGCTGCCGGGTGTGTAGAACTGCATCGCCTGCGACAGGCGCAGGTCGCCGCCCGAGCGCATCGTGATCTGCCCGAAAGCCAGGCGCTCCACCTTCAGCGGATCGCCCGCGTTCTGCACGATGGCGCCGCGCGCGCCGGTGTTCACCAGCCCCGCGATGTCGATCAACTGCGCATCGAGTTGCAGGTGCGCGCCGTCGTCCACGAGCGGCAGGCCGAGCGCGCCGCCACCGTTGCCGCCGTTCTTCGAACCCCGCACCGGGTTCGGCATGATGTAGCCGTCGTCCTGCAGGCGTGTGGTGCCCGCCATCCGGATGTAGGGCGCCGCGAGCCTGACCTGCACCGCCGGCGCGGCGTTCAACGCCAGGTCGAACGTGCTGGCCGTGAGGCCCAGGCTCTGGCCCATGCGCAGGTCGACGTTGCCGTCGAAGCTCAGCAGGCCATTGGCCAGCAGCGAGAGGTTGTCGAAGCCGCCCTGCGCGATGCGGTCCACGCCGATGCGTGCACGGCCATAGGCCAGGGCATCTTCACGGTTGCCGACCTTCAGGTCCGCCGAAAGGCCGCTGTCGCCCTGCACCTGCGCCAGCACCAGTTCGCGCGACACGCGCACGGCGTCGTCGACATTGACGCCCTTCAGGCTGAGCTTGTCGACCACGCCGTAGTTCGGCGTTTCCAGCGCCAGCGCGAGCGTGCCGCCGGCCGCGCCCGCGCCACCCGCCGCGGCACGCATGCTGCCGTCGAGAAAGAGGCCGCGGTAGGAGGCCAGCGAGATCACGCCGCCGTTGCCGGCCACTTCGACCGTGCCGCGCCCGGGCAGGTCGAGCCGCGCGGCGGCGCCCGAGGCTTCGAGCCGCGCGCCCGGGCGCACGACCACGAAGGCGTCGGCCGGGTTCACCATGCGCGCATTGGCGCTGTAGGCCGCGCCGATCTCGATGCGCCCGCCGTCGCCCACATGGCCGTACACATGGCCTTGCGAGTCGACGGCGGTGTCGGCGCGTCCGGCCACGTCGAGCACCGCCTTGCTGCCGATCCAGATCGAGGTGGCGTCGGGCGTGCCGCTGGGGCGGTCCGCATCGTTGCCGGTGCCGAAGCTGCCTGGCAGCAGGCCGATTCGGCCGCTCCAGGCATTGAGCGTGCCGTCGATGGTGATCTGCGCATTGCCGGTGAGCGTGAGCGAGCGGCCGGGGTCGACCGAAAGCGTCGCGCCCTCGCCCACCACCACCGGCGCCTGCCGATAGATCGAGCCGGCGCCCAGCGCAAGGTCGGCGCCGGCTCGCTGCGTGAGCACGCCCTTGAGCGGTGCCTCCTGCCACAGCGGTGGCAGCCAGCGCTGCAGCACGGCCGAGGGATCGGCCCCGGTGGGCGTGGCGCGCGCCGCGTCCATGTCCGCGCGCAGCAGCGGCATCGTGACTTCGACGTTCGCGCCGTTGGCCACCTGCACGCCCTGCTGCGCGCTCACCGCATAGCGCGAGAAGCCGCCCTGGAACACGCTCTTGTCCAGCACCAGCAGCGGCTTGACCGCCACGCTGGTGGGAAGGCGGTTGCCGGCCAGCAGCAGCGCACCCTCGCCCAGCATCACGTCGTGTGCGAACGGCGTGCCGGCGGACACCGTGGCGGTGTAGTCGGACACCGGCATGCCCTTGGGGAATGCCGCCGCGGGCACCACGTAGCCCGGCGCCATCGTGCCGGTGATGTTGACCAGCTCGGTGCCCGCCGGCACCGTGGAGCCGTTCATGTACATGTTGCCGGCCTTGCTGAAGACGAACACGTATTCCCACGGGACCGACGGAGCGGGCACCACCCACTCGGCCGGCAGCGTGTAGGAACGCGCGGCGGTGAACACCGGCATGATCTTCATCGCCTCGCCCGGCGCGACGACATTGGTGACGTAGCTGAAGTCCTGCGGCAACACGGTGCCGGCGGGAATGGTGAAGGCTTCGGCCAGCGTCAGGTGCACCGGCACCGATTCGCCGGCCCGCAGGATCCCGGGGTTGGCCAGCAGCCCGCCGCCCAGCGCCACGCCAATGCCCGTATCGATGGTCAGCGTGCCGCCGCCCTTGACGCCATGGCCGCGCAGTTCGCCTTCGAGCAGCAAGGCGCCCGCGCCCAGGCCGTTCGCGTCACCCTGGTTCGAGCGCAGCGTGATGTCGCCGCCGCGCCCGCCCTGCAGCGATGCATCGGCCATCAAGGCCGCGCCCGACGATGTGTCGATCACCGTGCCGCCATGCAGGCGCACGTCGCCGGAGCTGCTGATGACCACGCTGCCGCCGTTCATGTACGGCAGGCCGCCGATGTCGCCGGGGTTGTTGCGCAGGTTGGTCCACAGGCCGTGCGTGTCGAGCAGCACGCCGCCGGCCACGTCCACGCGCCGTGCGTAGCCGTCGAGCGGCGTGGCGGCGATCGGCTGTTCGGCCCAGTTGGTGATGCTGCCGGGCAACAGCCGGCCGACCATGTCGCCCAGCGCAATGCTGCCGCCGCGCGCGCTGAGGTTGGCGTTGACGTCCACCTGCGTCGCATGCAGCGCGATGCGGCCGCCGTTGGCCACGGCCACGTCGCCGTCGACCGTGATGCCGCCCCTGGCGTAGGCCGTGAAGCCCCCCAGATGCAGGCCGTTGAGCCAGCCGGCGTCGATCCGCAGCCGGCCCTGGCGGTCTTCGGGCATTGCGTCTTCGAGCGCCAGGTCTTGCGCGATGCGCTGCACCGCGCCGATGTCCACGCGCTCGACAAGCGCGCTCGGGTTGTCGCGCAGCAGGCCGGTGTCGGTGTTGAACATCTGCTGCAGTTGCCCGATGACGAGTCGTCCGCCGCGCGGCGCGGCCGTCTGCGATTGCCTGTAGCCGTCGAGCGCGACGTCGGGCGCATTGCGCTGCCGGTCACCCTGGAAAACCGTGGCCTCGATGTCGCCTTCGAGCACCGCCGATTTGGTGCCGACGATCACCCGGCCGGCGTCGCGGCCCACGGTGTAGCCGCTTTCGAGCCGCTCGCGCGCACCGATCAGCGGGTTGTAGAAGTACTCGGTGGTGTTCTTTCCCCAGCGCTCGTGCGGATTCTCGAAGCCGCGGTACACGCCGGCGTAGAGCACGTCGCCCGGCGCCGTCGAGAGGTTGTAGAGCCGGCCGTCCTGGCCCATGAGCCAGCTCTGCTTGAGCATGCCGGTCTGCACGTCGATCGAGCCGCCCGACACGTTGATGGCCGAGCCGGCACGCGTCACCAGCTCACCGCCGCCGAAGGCCACCGTGCCACCCGACGCGGCCCATTCCCCGATGCCGTGCGCGCCGGTGTTCAGGTAGCCGCCGACTTCGAGCAGGCCGCCGCCGGTGTACCAGCGATCGGTGGTGTAGCCGTTGGTGCCGGCGGGCACGCGCACAAGGTAGCGGCGATCGATCCACAGGTTGGCGTTGTTGAGGTTCTTGCTGTCCCGGTTGCCCGGCGCGTCGCGCTGCTCGTTGCCCTGGACGTTGACCTCGATGTTGTTCGACGCCATGGCCACGCTCACGCCCACCGCACCCGCAACGTCGATGGCGGCCCGCTCGGCCACCTGGATGCGCCGCACCGCGTTCACATTGACCTGGCCGCCGGTGGCCAGCGTCATCGAATCGGACAGGAAAGCCACGTCGCCGCTCGATGCGATCTGCACCAGTGACTGGTCGCGCCGGTTGTAGGCACCGTCCGAGAGCAGGGCCGAATCCTTGATGAGCGCGTCGCGCTGCACATCGAGCGCGGTCGCATTGCTGTTGTCCAGCAGCACGGCGTTGACGCCGCCCGCTGCCAGCGTCACGCGCGCATCGGCGTCGCCGGTGGCGCTCAGGTGCAGCGTGCCGCGCGTGTTGACGCTGGTGCTGGACAACAGCACGCCCGACTGCTCGACCGTGTGGCCGCTCAGCGTGATGTCCCCGGTGAGCGCCTGGATCAGGCCCGTGTTGGACACGCGGCCGGCCGTGCCGTCGGCATTGCGCGCCACGGTGACCTCGTTGCCGCGCGTGCTCGACTGCTGGTTGCTGTCGGTACCCACGCCCCTGCGGATCACGAAGCTGTCGCCGGCCGCAAGCAGGGTCTGACCGCTTGGCGTGACGATGGTGCCGTGGTTGTGCGCTTCGCGTCCGGCCAGCAGCACATAGCCGCCACCCTCGGTGACGGACTGCGGCGCGCGCGTGGAGATGCGCGCGCCGGCCTCGACCGTCACGTCGCCCGTGGCATTGCCGTTCGACGAGCCCGAGGCCGTCGCGTTCAGGTCGTTGGCCAGCGTGGGCACAAAGCCCGCGCCGAGTGCCTGGCTGTACAGGCCGCGCTTGAACTGGTCGTCGGTCATGCCGACGGCCGCTGCAAGCAGGTTGCGCGTATCGACCTGGCTGCTGCCGCTGAACACGATCCCGTTGCGGTTGACCACCATCACGGTGCCGTCCGCCTGAATTTGGCCCTGGATCTGCGAAGGGCGCGCCTTCGGATCGTTCACGCGATTGAGCACCGCCCAGCTGGGCTGCTGCTCGAACTTGAGCGTGGTGTTGCGCCCGACGTTGAAGGTTTCCCAGTTCAGGATGGCGCGCTCGCCGGTCTGCGTGACGACGACCTGCGTGCGACCTCCCTCCTGCGTCTGCACCGGTGCATTGGCGTTGGCCCAGCCTGCCGTGAGGCTGGCGGTGTCCACGCGAAGGCCGCCTTCGGCCAGGCCGTCGGGCACGCCCTGCCCGCCTTCGAGCGCAGCGCGCCGTGCCGCCTCTTGCGCCGCTTGCTGCGCCGCGATGCCGCGCGCGGCAATGTTCAGGTTGCCGATGGAGCGCTGCAGCTGGTCGGCCGCGCGCTGCTGCTGGGCCTGCGGGCTGGTGAGCATCGACGCGGGCATGCCGTTGGGCAGCCGGCCGGTGGCAATGGCGGTGTTCTGCGCCATGTTCTTCTGCGCCATCCAGGCGCCGCTGAAGGCCTGCTGCGCATGCGCGTTCTCGGTTGCGGCGCTGGCCGCCAGCATCAGCGCAATGGCATGGACCAGCGGCGTGAGCCGTGCCTGCGGAAAGAAGAAAGAGGGGGCCGGATTGCGCTGGGACACCGTGCTGCTGCGTTGCATGCGGACTTCCATGGGTTCGTTTTTCATTGCTCGAATCGATGCCACGAAGCCCGCGCCCGGAAGGCGGACGGCCCGTGGTCTACCGAGCTATGACAGCGAAGCAGCGGCGCGACTGCACCATGTCACGAAATCTTCACGGAAGGATTTGCGCGCGGGTTCACGCCCGCGCCATGCCCAACAGCACGATGCCACCGGGCAATTGCGTCAGTTCGGCGCCGTACACGTCGCGCACGAGGAAGGCCACGTCGTCGAGCCGGTCGATCGAGAAGCTCGCCTGCACCTTGCTGCGCCCGAGCGCCTCGCTGGTGATCACGAGCCGGCCGCGCCGGTAGCGGTTGACCTCGGCCACCACTTCGGCCAGCGGGACCTGGTTGAACACCAGTTGGCGCCGCCGCCACGCACTGACCGCGCCCGTGTCGACCGCCGCGACCACGCCCAGGCCGGCGGGCCCGTAGCGCAACTGACGGCCCGCGTCGAGCCGCTCCCGCTGCGCGCCCCGCGTGACTTCGACCTGGCCCGACAGGCAGGTCACGCAGACTTCGTCGTCGATGTTGCGAATGTTGAAGCGAGCCCGCGTTGCCGACACGACGCCACCCGCCGCTGTGACGCTGACGCGCGAGATGCCCGAGACACCCGATGTGTCGGCCACGACTTCCGCCTCGCCGGCCAGGAGTTCGATGGTCCCGGCATGCTCGCGGCCGTCGCCTTCGCGCTGCATGTTGACGCGCGTCTGCGTGTTCATCTGCAGCATCACGCCATCGGCAACGGCCACTTCGCGCTGCTCGCCCGTGGCGGTACGGTAGTCCGCGCCCCACTCGACCGCCGGGGCCCAGAGCCCGAGCGGCGGCGACACCGCGAGGTAGGCGACCGACGCAGCCACCGCGCCACCCAGCAGCGCGCGACGCCCCACCGAAGGCGCGCGGCGATGCGCGGCCCGTTCTTCTTCCTGGCGCACGCGCAACGCGGCCGGCGCCATCGATTGCCAGACCTCGCGTGCCCGCGTGAAAGCCTGCGCGTGCGCACGGCTTTGCGCGCACCAGCGCCTGAAGGCGCGTGCGTCGTCTTCGGTCGCCAGGCGCGAGCCGAGCCGCACCACCCACGCCTGCGCTTCGCGTTGCATGGTCTTCATCGCTTCGCCATCTCCGGGTTGTTCCGATTCCTCAGTTGCCATCACGCTTAGACGGTTTTCCCGCGCCAGGACCGAAGCGCTGGATGAAATCTCTTCCCAGCCGCTCGCAGCAGTGCTCGAGGCCGGCGCGCAATTCCTTCTCGACCGTGCGCACCGAGATGCCGTAGCGCACGGCGATGTCCTTGTGCGGCATTTCGTCCACGCGCGCCGCATACACAATCGCGCGCCGGCGGCGTGGCAACTCGGCCATCGCGCGTTCGAGCGCCTCGAGTTCGTTGCGTGCCTCGGCGCCGCGCGCGGGATCGGCCATCTCGTCGGCCATGTCGTACAGCTCTTCGACCTCGCCGGCGTTCAGCAGGCGGGCATTGCTCTTGCGCTGGTCTTCCGCCGCGTTCAGCGCAATGCGGAACAGATAGGCCGAGGGATAGCGCACCTCGCTGCGCACGGTGGTGTTTTCCACGCGCAGATAGGCTTCCTGCAACGCATCGTTGGCCAGGTCTTCCGAGCCCAGCCGGATCTGCAAGTGCTTCCTGAACTGGGCGTAGCGCGCAAGGAACAGCGCGCGCAGCGAGGCTCTGATCGAATCCGGCATGCCGTGTGCCCCTCAGCCCGCGCGCGACGGCGTTCTCGGACCGAAGGGGCGGCATTCGCGCGCCGGATCGGCACGCGGAGTCAGCAGGATGGTCACGGGCTGCGCCATTGCGCCCGGCGGTGGCGTGTCCATCTCCAGCTTGCGCAGGCTGGACAGCACGGCGGCGTCGCGTTCGGCAATGCCGCTGCCTTCGAGCAGGCGCGCGTTCTCGACCCGCCCGGTGGGGTCGATCCACAACTGGATGCCCAGGCGGTAGCGGCCGAATGCGTCGGGCTGGGCGATGCAGAGCACGCGGGTGATCGAGTTCTGGAGCACATGTGCATAGGCAGACTGCGCGCGCGTGTCCGCAGGCGTGGCAACGCCTGAAGAGGCGCGGCCTTCGGCCGAGGCGGCCTCCGCCTCGGGCTCGGGTATCAGCGTGAAAGCGTTGGCGGCGCTGTATCTCGCCACAAGCCCTGTGCCGTCGAGCATGCGGCGCAAGGCCTGGCGCGGCGCGAAGTCGCCCTGGACAACAGCGGACCGACGACCGGATATCAGGCTGCCGGCCACAAGGACCGAATGGCCTGTGATGTTTCCGAACAAGGCCAGCGCCGTTTCGAGGGACTGGACCTGCAGGTCGAAGTGCAGCACCTTGTCGTTGTTGACGTCCTCCGACGCCACCACGTTCTGCGCCGCCGCCATGCGCGCACCGATCATCAGCGCGAGGACGAAGAGGCACCAGGGCAAGGTCAATGCGCCGCCGGGTGCGGAACTGCGTGTCATGTGGCGGAGGTCAATGGCGAGAAGACTTGTGGAATCCGGCGCCCGCGGCCGTCTGGAATCCGCCTCGTTGGTGCTTGTGCCGGAGGCTAACAACGGTCAATGACCGAGATGTGACGTTTTGTTTACACGCGAAGCGTCATCGCGGGCCGCCTGAGTTTCCATTGACGTCCGCATTCGTGCGCTCACCCTCATGCCTCGAATTCGAGGCGCTCCTATCTCAGGGCCTTCCTCACAGGCTTCTTCGCCCCCTGGCGCAGCGCCCGCTGCCGCTGGGGCGGGCCTGAACCTCGCGATGCGCGCGCCGGGACCGCCACATCGTGCTGGCTCGCCCGCAGGGTGAAGTCACAGGTCTTCACGGCCAGCTCGACGATTCGCGCCAGCGCGGGACTGGCGTTGTCGCGCCGGTAGACCGCGCTGTACACCAGCGGCGGCGGCATGGGGTCGCTCTTGACGATGCGCAGCAAGCCGCTCTTGATGTCCGGCCGCACATAGTCGAGTGCCTGCTGGCTGATGCCGAAACCGCTGATCGTCAGTTCGCGCAAGACAGTCGTGCTGTTGGTCAGCAGGACCTTGCCGAAGCGGAAGCCGTGCTCCGCGCGCCAGGCTTCGTAGAACCTGTTCTTCGACGCCCCGGCGGGCTGCTCGATCACCGGGTAGTCGGCAAACTCATGCGGCTTCAGTGCCCGATGGGGAATGTCCAGCCGCGGGCTCGCGATCCAGGCCTGGTCGACCTGCCCCACCTTGATCGATTCGAAGGCCTGTCCCCAGAAGGTGCCGGGCATGATGGACAGGTCGAGCTTGTTGGCTTCGAGGCGCTCGAAGAGCGTCAGCCCTCCGTCCACCACCGGCTCCAGCGTCACCTCGGGGTGCAGCTTCTGCAGAAGCTGGATCAGGCGCGTGAGCCAGGTCATGGCGATGAGTTCCGTCACGCCCACGCGGAAGGTGCCGCGCAGTGTCTTGTCGACGCTGATGTCGTGATGGATGCGCTGCCACAGGCGCTGGGCTTCTTCCGCGAGCGGCAGCAGCTCACGGCCTGCATGGGCCAGCTCCAGGCCGTGGGAGGTGCGATGCAGCAAGGGGCCGCCCAGTGATTCCTCCAGCTCCGCCAGCCGCTTGGAGATGGCCGACTGCGTGGTGTGCAGCTTCACCGCCGCGGCGCTGAAGCTCTGGAGCCTGGCGCTGAAGAGAAAGGCCTCGAGCTGCTTGAAGGTGAAGTTCATGGCTGCGGAATGTACGCCCATGGGCAGCCAGGAGAAAAAGGAATACCGCGCTGCTCCGATTTCTCGTTTGTCCTGCGGTGCACGCACTTTGATACTGCCTGCATGCTTCACATCGCACCACGCCTGAATCGGATCAAACCATCCCCCAGCTCCATGGCCGGCCAGAGAGCGCGCGAGCTGCGCGCGATGGGCCGGGACATCCTGAGCCTGACCGCCGGCGAGCCGGACTTCGAGACGCCCGATCACATCAAGGAGGCCGCCATCCGCGCCATGGCGGCCGGACAGACCCGCTACACCGACGTCGGCGGCACGCCGCTGCTCAAGGAGGCCATTGCCGGCAAGCTGCTCGACGAGAACGGACTGGCCTATGCGCCGGGCGAGATCATCGTCGGCACCGGCGCCAAGCAGGTGATCTTCAACGCGCTGATGTGCACGGTCGCGGCGGGCGACGAAGTCATCGTGCCGGCGCCCTACTGGGTGTCCTACCCGGACATCGCCCTGCTGGCCGGCGGCGTGCCGGTCTTCGTCGACTGCCCTGCGGCGGCAGGCTTCAAGCTGCAGCCCGCGGACCTGGAGCGTGCCATCACCGGCAAGACACGCTGGCTGATGCTCAACTCGCCGAACAACCCGAGCGGCGCGACCTACACGCGCGCCGAGCTGCAGGCACTGGCCGAGGTGCTGCGGCGCCACCCGCACGTCTGGGTGTTGACCGACGACATCTACGAGCACCTGATCTATGGCGACATCGAGTTCGCCACCATGGCCCAGGTGGCGCCCGACCTCAAGGACCGCACGCTGACGGTGAACGGCGTGTCCAAGGCCTACGCGATGACGGGCTGGCGCATCGGCTACGGCGCGGGGCCTTCTGCGCTGATCAAGGCGATGGTCAAGCTGCAGTCGCAAAGCACTTCCGGCCCGAACTCGATCGCCCAGGCGGCGGCCGTCGCGGCGCTCACCGGGCCGCAGGACACCATCGCCACGAACCGGCGCGAATACCAGAAGCGCCGAGACACGGTGGTTGCAGCGCTCAATGCCATCGACGGTATCCGTTGCGATGTGCCCGATGGCGCCTTCTACGTCTTCGCGTCGTGCAGCGCGCTGTTCGGCCTTCGCACGGACAAAGGCACAGTGATCGAGACCAGCGACGACTGGGTGATGCACCTGCTCGATTCACAGGACCTCGCGGCGTTGCAAGGCAGCGCCTACGGCGTGCCGACGCATTTCCGCCTTTCCTTTGCCGCCAGCACCGAGCAACTGCTGGAGGGCTGCCGCCGCATCGCGCGGGCGCGCGGCGAACTCTCGGGCCAAGCCATCAACCAGGAACCGCAATGAAACTTCGCCCTCTTCTCGATCTTCTCAAGCTGCTGCCAGCCCTTGCCGCCGGCATCGTTTGCCTCGGCGCCACCCACGCATGGGCCGCCGATGCCTTCCCGACAAAGCCCGTGAAGATCCTCGTCGGCTTCTCGCCCGGTGGTTCCAACGACGTCGTTGCACGCCTGATCGCACCGAAGCTGGCCGAAGGGCTCGGGCAGCAGGTCCTGGTCGAAAACCGGCCCGGAGCCGGCGGCAACATCGCGGCCTCGACGATGCTTGGCGCGCCGGCGGACGGGCACACGCTGCTGATGTGCACCACGGGAACGCTGTCGATCCAGCCGTTCATCCTCAAGAGCATGCCCTTCGACCCCGAGAAGGACATCGCGCCGGTCACGCAGGTCGTCAACGCGCCCTACATGCTGTTGGTCAATGCAAGCCTGCCGGTGAAGAACGTCAAGGAACTCGTTGCCTACGCCAAGCAGAAGCCCGGCGAGATCAACTTCGCTTCTTCGGGCACGGGCACCGGCGGGCATCTTGCCGGTGAAATGCTGAAGAGCCGCGCGGGCATCGACATCGTGCACGTGGCCTACAAGGGCACCGGCCAGGCGATGACGGACCTCATCGCGGGCCAGGTCTCGATGATCTTCGACCAGCCCGTCAGCTCGATGCAGTACGCCCGCGCGGGCAAGCTGCGCGCGCTGGCAGTGGCCAGCCCGCACCGGCTGGCGGCCTTTCCGGACATTCCGACCGTGACCGAAGCCGGCGTGCCTGACTTCGACCCCGTGACCTGGGCCGGCATCTGCGCGGCGAAGAACACGCCGCCCGCCGTGGTCGAGCGCATCCAGCGCGAAGTCGCCAAGGTGCTGGCGATGCCCGAAATCGCCAAGCGGCTCGCCGCCGACGGCCTGGAGCCCGTGGGGAGCACGCCCGAGCAGTTCCGCGCCTTCCTGGCAGCCGACAAACGCAAATGGGGCCGCGTCGTGAAGGATGCCGACGTCAAGGCCGAGTAAGAAAGAAACACGCGATGAACCAGTTTCCCGACATCGTTCGCGACTTCGAGCGCGTTCCCTCCGATCTGGTCCGGCAGGCCTCTGCGTTCCAGCCGGCCATTCTTGCCGACGTCAATGGCCGCAGGGGCGCCCTGCACGGCCGCATCCAGGCGCTGCGCCATCGCATGACGCTGGTGGGCAGCGCGCTCACGGTGGAAGTGCGGCCCGGCGACAACCTGATGATCCACGCCGCCATCGCACTGGCAAGACCGGGCGACGTGCTGGTGATCGACGGCAAGGGCGACCAGAGCGCCGCGCTCATGGGCACGATCATGATGAACGCCTGCCGGCAGGTCGGCATTGCCGGCGTGGTGATCGACGGTGCGGTACGCGACAGCATCGAGATCGACGAGATGGACTTTCCGGTTTTCTCGGTTGGCACCAACCCCAATGGCCCGACGAAACTGGCCTCTGGACGGATCGGGCATCCGGTGTCCGTCGGCGGCGTCAGCGTTCGTGCTGGCGATCTCGTCATCGGCGATGCCGATGGCGTGGTGATCGTCGAGCGGGAGAAGGTCGAGATGCTTCTTCAGGCGGCGGAAAAGAAGGTCGAGGACGAAGCCGCGCGCATCGATGCCATCAAGCAAGGCAACACGGCGGCCAAGTGGTTGGATGCGGCCCTGCGCAATGCGGGGGTGCTGAAGGAAGGCGAGAAGCTGTAGCAGTGTCGCGTGTGGCCTCGCGCCGTCAGGTCAACTGCACAACTGACGCCCCTCGATAGCCTCGAAGAATGACGATATGAGCCGGCTCTCCCGCCGCTCGCGCAGGCAGCACACGTGGATGTGCGTGGAGACGACGTCGCCCTCTATGCGCACGGGCCTCAGGCGCGGATCGGGCACGTATTCGGACTGGGAGACCGTGCCGACGCCCAGCCCCCTGGCGACGGCCTCGCGCAGTGCTTCGCGGCTTCCGATTTCCATCGCGACCTGAATTGTCACGCCCTGTTGGAGCAGTGCTTCCTCAAGTGCCTTGCGGGTGGTCGAGCCCGCCTCGCGCATCAGCAGCGGTTGCCCCGACAGCTCTTTCAGCGCGATGGATTCACGCTTGGCAAACGGATGGTCGACATGCACGAATGCGATCACCGGATACCGCGCATAGAGCTGCATGTGGTAGCGCTCGTCCGGAAACCAGCTCGCCACCACCGCCACGTCGCTCACGTATTTGTCGAGCGCACTCAGGACCACCTCGGAATTCCCGAGCGTGACGGAAAGCTTGATGCGCGGATGGATGGCGTGATAGGCCTCGATCATTTCGGTGACATGAAAGGGCCCCACCGCACCGACCTTCAACGATCCCCGGTGCAGCTTGCCGCTTTCGTCCAGCAGCGAACTCATGTCGCCTTCGAGCGCAATCATCCGCCTGGCCAGCGGCAGCATTTCCAGTCCCAGCGCGGACAGTTCCACGCGCCGGCCACGGCGATGGAACAGCTCGGCGCCGTACTCGCGCTCCATCATCTGTATCTGCGAATTGAGCGTGCTGTGGCTCATGCCCAGCGTGCGCGCGGCGGCGGTGAAACCACCGTCGTGCGCGACCGCGATGAATGCGCGTATCTGGTTGAGCGTCAATGCAAGGTCTCCCGGGCTTCTGATCGTCTGAAGTCAAAGCGGGAAATCATGCCGGCCGATCATGATGGCCGTGTGTAAGCCCTTGGATCCGCCGCGCGCTATGCGGCGGCGACGCCCATGGCCGGGTCGCTCGTGCCGTCCTTGCCGGTCTCCAGCCGCCCCGCGAAGCGCCGCTCGAAGCTGTTGCCCATGGTCAGCGTGAAGTCATACCAGCTATGGGTGCCCGCCAGCGTCCACGACGGCTCCACCTGCATGCCGGGCGCCACGGTGTAGGTCCAGGGCCCGTCAGTGCGGTACGCGTTGGAGTTCACGGTCAGCGTGGCCGGTGCGTTGCCCATGTTCATGATCGTCAGGTAGACCGAATTGCCGTCGGGGTCGTAGCAGACGCGCACCTCCGGGTTCGGCCCGCTCGCCAGCGCGCCCAGATCGCCCTTGAAGCGCCGGTGGTAGCCGTTCGGCCCCAACACCCAGAGGCTGTACTTGCCCGCGTTGTCCGCGACCGCGGCCCATGCATCGGAAGCCATCTTGCCGGCTTCCACGGTGTAGCGCCGGGGGTAGCGCGACAGGTTCAGCTCGTCGTACACATGGAACACGGCGCCCTGGGCTCCGGTGTTGCTGAAGGTCAGCCAGACCTGGCCGTTGGCCAGCTCGACGTTGGCGCTGGTGTGCAGGCGATAGGGCAATGCGCGCGAAGGCCGCACGGCAAGCGCTTGTGTCGGTAGCGGCACGGTGCCCGCCGCCGGCACGGGCACGGCAGGCGAAGCCACCTGCTGCGTGTACGTGGCGTCTGCCTGTGCCTTGGTCGGCGCCGTCGCCAGCGCGGGCTTGGCGCTGTTCGGGTTGCGGAAATCGAAGCACGACATCAGGTCGCCGAACACCGTGCGGCGCCAGGGGCTGATATTGGTTTCGCGCACGCCGAAGCGCTGTTCGAGAAAGCGCAGGGTCGAGGTGTGATCGAACACCTGGGAGTTGACCCAGCCCCCGACGCTCCAAGGCGAGATCACCAGCATCGGCACGCGCACGCCGGCACCGAAGGGCTTGCCGTCGGGCGTGACCTTGCTCGTGTCGCCGGGAGGCGCCGGCATCGTGTAGTACTCGCTGCCGATGTCCACCGTCGACTTTCCGGCAAGGGTGCCATCCGCATTGCGCCAGGGCGGGTCCGGCGGCGGCATGTGGTCGAAGAAGCAGTCGTTCTCGTCGAAGTTAACGATCAGCACCGTCTTGCTCCAGACGTCCGGATTCGCGGTGAGCATGTCGAGCAGCGTCTGCATGTACCAGGCGCCCTGCCCCGGAATCGACATGCTCGGATGCTCGCTGTAGGGCCCCGGCGCGACGATCCAGCTGACTTGCGGCAGCGTGCCCGCCGCGATGTCGTCGGCCACGGCCTGCAGGTAGCCGCCGTCCGGCATGGTGTTGCCGAACCCCTTGTACAGCGGCGACTGCGCCTCCATCGCCGGCGTGTACACCGCATTGGGCGAGCCCTGCGACCGAAGCTGTTCATCGACGGCGCGGTAGGACGCGAACGCGACCAGCTGGTTGTTGTTGCTGTTGTTGCCCGGCCTGGTGTAGACCTTCCAGCTCACGCCGGCCGCCTGAAGGCGCTCGGGATAAGTCGTCCACGTCAGGCCATCGGTCGAAGGACCCAGGCCGCCCCAGTTGGCATTGGTGACGCACGCCTGGCCCGCGACGTTGGCACCGTTCGTGCCGCTCCACAGGAACATGCGGTTGGTAAAAGTGCCCGTATGGATCGACGTGTGATACGCATCGCAGATCGTGAATGCATTGGCCAGTGCCCAGTGGAACGGAAGATCCGATTGCTGCAGATAGCCCATAGAGACCTTGGTGTTCTTGGCCTTCGGCCATGCCGCCATGCGCCCGCCGTCCCATGCGGCTTGCTGGTTGCTCCAGTCGTGCGCACCGCCGGTGCGCAACGCATTGCCCTTGGTCGCATCGAGGTAGTACGGCTGCACGGTGTCGGCTGTGCCTTGCTGCAGCCACACCGGCTTGCCCGAAGCCATCGGGATGGTGAAGCGGTCGCTGAAGCCCCGCACACCGGGCATGGTGCCGTAGTAGTGGTCGAACGAGCGGTTCTCCTGCATCAGGATGATGACGTGCTCGACGTCGTTGATGGTGCCTGTCGCGTTGTTGGCCGGGATGGCCAGCGCGCGCTGGATGGCGGGCGGAAACGGACCGAGCGCGGCGCTGGCCGCGGCGGCGCGCAGGAAGGTTCGGCGGTTGAATGTGGTCATTGTTTTTTTGGAGGGCGGCGGTGGGGAATGTACGGCTGCATCCGTGCGGTCACGGCGCGCAGTCGAGCTTCGAGTTCAGAACGGGCGCGGGCTGCGCGTCGGGGCCGCACGCGGCGCAATTGCCGGGCGTGGGCGGTGCGGTGATCGGTACCTCGGCAGTTGCGGCGCCATCGCCGGACGCGACGGACGCTGCAGGCGCGTTGGGGAGCATCGCCGCCAAGGGCAGCCCTCCCCCACCACCGCCGCTGCCGCCACCGCCGCATCCGGCGATCAGCAGGCATGCAACGCATGCCGTGCCCGCCGCCCGCATGGCGCCACGCCATCCCATGGAATGTTTGAACGTCATTGCGCGCACCCTCAGTTGACCGGCAGCGTCGACAGCGGCCTGTTCGACAGGAAGATCGATTGCAGCTCGGCATCGGTCAGTACGCGGTTCCACATCGCCAGATCGCCGAAGTGATGCTGGTACGTGGGCGCAGTCGCGCATTTGCCGGCGACGTACGGCGGCGTGACGCTGCCACCGCACTTGTTCATGAGGAAGGTGCCGGTGCCGTCGTCGCCGATGCCCCATTGCGGATACGGGGAGAGCTTCGAGAGGTCGACGGCGCCGGTCGACTTGCCGACAGCCACGCGGTTGGTGGTGCTCGTCACCGGATCGAACACGACCATGTTCATGGTCTTGGCCACGCCGTCGACCGAGAAGGCGATGTACACCCAGCGGTTGACGGTGATCTGCGTGTAGGGGCTGGTCGGCCCGTCCGCACGCACGCCCCCGCCCGACCCGATGTTGAAAGCCACGCCGCACTGGTTGCCCGAACTGGCGAACAGACCGATCGCGACGCCGGCGTTGGCGCCGCTGACGTAGTTCTTGTTCGAGATGATCGTCACGTTGTTCGTGGCAATGCACGAGGGCGTCTTGAACCAGAGCCCGATCGTGAACTGCGGCGCGCTGCCGGTGGAGATGTCGAAACCGCTGGCCGGCGTGAGCCTGTAGCCCTCGAAACCGTTGGTGTTGACGAAGTTCGTGTCCACCAGCAGGCCGTTGCTGCCCGCGAATGGCCCAGGCACGACGAGCCCGGCCGCTGCCGGAAGATCGTTCGCGGCCGGTCCCATCGTGCTGTGGGCCATGGCATCGATGGGCGGCAGCGTGGCGCTGAACGGGTAGTAGGAGACCAGTCCGTTCTTCAGCGTCGGCGCCAGCGGCACCGGAGGAACGTAGGACACCGGTGGCGAAAGCACGGCTTTCGATGCAGCGGCCGCATCGTCGCCGGCCTGCACGGTGTAGCTGAACTGGTAGGTGCCTTTGGCGCTCAGGACCTGCGAGAGCTGGTTGTCGGTGTACGACGCGGTGCCGGCCGGCAGCTTCGACGCAATGACCTGCCCGTCACGCAGCACCGTGATCGCGCCGGTCGATGGCACCGTCCAGTTCAGCACCACGTTCGCGTCGGAGGAATTGTTGCTGGCAACAGATGCGGCCAGTTGCGACACGGGCTGCGCGCCGACCAATCGGCCGCCATCCATCGCATAGGTCTTGGTGTCCGGCAACGCGCCCAGATGGCCGAGCACGGTCGGTGCCACGTCGGCGATGCTGGCGTAGGCATACAGGTCGGCCAGCTTCGCAGGCACCGGGGCGCCGACGCCTTGCGCTGCGATGTTGGCCGCCTGGTTGAGACCGATGAAGGTGCTCGACTCAGGCACCAGCGGCAACCCGTCGTCCTGGCTGTTCGCGCTGAAGCCGTGGTTGCCGGTCACCACGATCAGCCATCGGCTGTTCTCGCGCTTCGCGGTGGCGGCCACGAGAGTGCCGACCGCCTTGTCCAGATTGGCCAAGGTGCCCGCGTACTGGTTGGAGCCGAGCCCGAAGTCGAGCGCGGCATCCTTGGTCGAGCGGTACTGCGCCAGCACCGTCGCGTAGTCGCTGCCGATCAGTTGCGCGGCCTGCGTGGTCACGCAATCGGTGGCGGTCGCATCCTTGGAGCAGTCGGTGAGCGCGTCGAGGTAGCCGCTGTCATGGTCCGACGACAGCAATTGAGCCAGGCCGGCGGAGGCGACAGCGGCGCCGTTCAATCCGGTGTTCTTCTGGCGGGCCATCTGGAACAAGGTGCCGGTTCGAAGCGCTTGCCTGGGGGCCTCCGACATCACCTGATGACGGCTGGCCCAGGTGCCGGTCAGCAGCGTGGCCCAGCCGGGCGTATCCAGCGTGGGTTGCTGGCTGGGCGTGCCGGCAACGCCGCCGCTGTAGGCCAGCCTGATCTCCAGCTTGGCAAGGTTCGGCAGCGTGCCCGCGGCGATGCCGCTCTGCACGGCGCTGTAGGTGGCACCGTCGAGGTCGATGACCAGTGCCCGGTTTGCAACCGGAGGCGGCGGTGTGTCGGGTGTTGCGCCTGCGCTTGCAGGAGGCGGCGGGGTTGGCAAGGCCAATGCTGCACCGCCTCCGCCGCCACCACCGCAGCCGCTCAACGCCACGGCCAGCGTCGCCGTCAGTGCGAAGGCGCGCGTCCATCCGGCGGCGCATTGCAGTGGTCCACTGGAGCCCGAGGCTTTACGCGGCATGGAAGGTTTTTGTCGATGGCGCGCCTGCGTCGCGGCATCCGGAACGGCGTGGGGAGTGAGTTGCTCGACTGGCATTTTTTCGACGGTCTTTGGTGGGTGGAGTGGTCGAATTACAGAAGAGTGAGGTGACGTGCCAGAGACGAAAGCCCATGGGTATTTCGATACTCCTGTCGGCTTTTTCGTCAGATCGGAGGGCGTGTGCGCACCAGCAGCGGCGGTGCATAGCGTTCGATCCATTTCGTGGCGACCGCATCCGCCATCGTTGGATGGCTTGGGGCGCAATGACTGGTCGGGCAGGCGCAATCCCGCCTGTTGATCCCGGCTCTCTCGGGCTGGTCTGGTCGTCGACCCGAGGGACGAGAAGGAACGCTCGTGTGCATGACGTGGGGCATCGGCTTTGTCTCGCGTGGTTGTCTGCTTGTTTGTTCTTGCATCGCGCTGTGCCGCGCGTTCCTGAATGGATGCAAGTGTCAAAGCCGACCGCTGCCCCCGTCCAATCGCATTTCTGACGCTGGTGTGGTCGAAAACCGATGGATGGAATTCGCTTGTGCGATCACGGGGAAAGCGCGCATGCCGATGCGCACGACGTCGTGCTAGCGCACGCGTCGGGAGTCTTTGCCGCACCCGCGCTGAAGGGCCTGCGCGGGCGCGGCCCGGGAAGCGGTGTGTTGCGCAGTTGCTTACGCTACGTCGAGGTTGCCCTTGCGCACTGCCACGAACTCAGCGCTCGCGACCCGGCCAGCGTCTATCCGTTTGCCGGGCTACCAGGTCCAGCGTATCCCGGCGTTGCCCATCACCGTTCGCTGGCGCTTTCCACCGAGGTTGGCGGTATAGCCTGCGGTCACGAACGCGCTGGTCGACTTGTTGATCCTGGCGACCAGGCCCGCGTTGATTTGCGCGGCCGACTGGCTCACGCTCGTCGTGATGGCCGTCGCGCCGCCGAAGACTGCGTTGTCGCTCGAACCGAAATTTCGCAACAGGTTCAAGCGCACATAGGGCTGCCAGACGACGCCCGGCGTGTCGAAGCGGCCCTGCAAGCGCACGCCCACGCGGCCGAGAAAGGTGTTGCCGCTGTTGAATGCGACCGTGGATGCCGTGTCGTTCAGGTCGTTGATCGACACCTTCTGCCAGAGCAACTGCGCCTGCGGCTCGATCGTCAGGTTCTCGCTCAACGCGATCGGCCAGCCGCCTTCGATGGAGCCGCTGAACGACTTGCCGTGCACCGAGGTGCCAAGGCCGTCGCGCGAGTTCGTGTCGATGGACAGCGAACTTCCCATCAACACCGCATCCGTGTACCAGCCTCCCGGCCCGATGTGCGTCCAATAGCCGCCCAGGCTGTACGCATCGATCGCGAGGCGGCCGACGGCGGAGCCCTGCCAGCCCATTGCAAAGCCATTGACATCGCCGCTTGCGCGCGCGTAGCCGACGAAGACCCCGAAGTGGTTGCGATGGCCGCTGGCGTTGGAATCCGCATAGATGTCCAGACCGGTCTGCAAGCCTGCGATCGATCCCTTGTATCCGGGGTTGACGGTGCCGTCCTGGCGCAGCGTGGTGCGGCCGCCCCACACGCGTCCCCATGCGGCCGGCAATTTGCCATCCGCCGTCAACAGCGACTGGTCACCCTGCCGCTGATGGAAGTTGTCGAGTTGCTGAATGCCGATCTGGCGGGCGATGGCCGGCAATTCGGCATAGATCGCAACCTCCGGCCGGTACAGCGGAATGGGCAAGATCCCCGAAGGCGGGAGCGGTGGCGTGTCGTCGGATGGCGTGGGGGTTTCGGTGTCGCCACCTGGCACAGGCGGCACCACGTTGCGCAGGTACCAGTTCTGCGACGTACCGCCGTTCACGCCGCCCTTGGCGAGGTAGTAGGAGTAGGCACCGGCCTTGACCGGGCCCGCGAGCCTGAAGGCGCTCGCATCGGTCGTCGCTCCGTTGGTCGTCTGGACCACCTGGATGCCATCGGCGAGCGTCTGCGCGCCCCCGCCGCCGACATTGCGGATGCGCAGGCTGGACGTTCCGCTCGCCTTTCCGCCATCGACCACCAGCCGGTCGGACGGCGCACCGTCTCCCGCCACATAGGTGTTCAGGCCGATGACGCCGTTCTGGCCCACATAGTTGCCCACGACGTTGAGCCGGTTGCCCACGCCCAGGCCACCGACCTGCGCCAGCCCTGCGTTGATCAATTGTCCGTTGATCGTGAAGGTGCCCATCCCCGAGCCCGCGAATTGCGGCAGGCCGTCGGCCACAGCGACCGTTCCGTTGTTGGTGACCTTGCCGGTGACGCTGCCGTAGCCGCCCAGCGTGGCACCCGGCGAGACATTCGTGTTGCCGCCGCCGGAAAGCGCCGCGCCGGGATGCGCGGCATCGCCCACGGCGAGCGTGCCGGTGGCGACCGTGGTGACGCCGCTGTAGGTGTTGTTCGCATTCAGGACCGTCATGCCGCTGCCTGCCTGGGTGACCGTTCCCGTGCCCGAGATCGTTCCGGGAAAGATCACGTTGTCGGATCGGTTGAAGACCAGCGAGCCGTTGTTCTTCACGTCACCGACGATCGCGCCGGTCGTGCCCCCGTTGCCGAGTTGCAGCGTCCCGGCCGAGATCGTGGTGCCGCCGCTGTAGCTGTTGTTGGCCGTCAGCACCGTGGTGCCGCTGCCCGCCTGGGTCACCGAGCCTGTACCGGAAACCGCACCGGGAAAGACCACCGTGTCGGATCGGTTGAACACGAGCGAACCGTTGTTGGCCACGTCGCCCGTGATGCTTCCGCTGGTGCCACCGTTGCCCAGTTGCAGCGTGCCCGCCGAGATCGTCGTGCCGCCCGCGTAGGCGTTGGCGCCCGTCAATGTCAGGCTGCCGGTGCCGGCCTTCGTGAATGCACCGGGCCCTGTCATGCCTTGTGTCAGCGTGGACGTGAACCCTTGCGTGTCTATCGTGCCGCCCGGTGCGTTCAGCGTGACTGCGCGGGATGCGGCCAGGTCGAGGTTCTGCTGAAGCTGGAGCGTGCCGCCATTGAATGTGAGCCCGCCCGTGTTCGCGCCCAGGGCATTGTCGGCACTCAGGGCAATGGTGCCCGCCGTGATCGTCGTGCCGCCCGAATAGGTGTTGCCACCGGCGGCCGAGGGTGCGAGCACCAGCGTGCCGACCTGCGTCTTCTCGACCGAGCCGGTGCCCGAGATCAGGCCCGTGTATGTGCCGTTGTCGGGCTGTGCGAAGCGCACCAGTCCGTTGTCAGTCACGGTGGGCGGCAAACTCTGCGCGCGCGCTTCGAGCGTGCCCGCCGGATCGACGATCACCTTGCCCGTGTACTGGCTGTTGTTGCCCGTCAGCACGAGCGTGCCCTGCTGTACCTGCGCCACCGTGACCCCGGCGATCGTGCCGGTCAATGTCCAGATGCCCGGGTCGTTCTTGTAGAGCGTCGTGAAATTGACCATGTTCCCGGGCAGCGATGCGCTCCCCGTGCCGCTCAGGAAGATGGTGTTGTTCCCGCCGCCGCCATCGAAGTTGCCTGTGATGACGGAGCCGGTGTACAGCCGCAGCGTGTCGTTGCCGCCGGCAAACACGAGGTTGCCGATGACCTGGCCCTTGTTGCTGAAATCGACCGAGCCGTTGCCAGAGGCGCCGATCACGTTGCCGGGCGCCTGGATGATGCCGGTCTCGTTGTTGATGACCGTGTTCAGTCCGCTGGAGTTCTCGAACCAGATGGCGGCTGCGTTGACGCTGCGGATGGTTCCGTTGTTGATGATGGTGTTGCCGCTGCCGATCGGGTTCACCGCCTCCCCGTTCCCTTGCGATCCGCCCGCGATGACCTGCGCGCCCTGCTCCACCGTCAGCGTGCTGTTGTTCCTGAACTCGATGGTGTTGCCGCCGGCGACATAAAGGCCATTGGTATTCGTGGCACTGTTTCGCACGATCGCGCCGCTTCGAATCGTGATGTTTGCGTTGTCACCCAGGCTGATCGCGTTCGCGTTCCCCACGGCAACCTGCGCATTGGGTCCCACTGTGACGATCGATCCCGATGGTGTGGTCGGTCCAATGCCGATGGTCGAGGTCCAAGGATTGGGCGCCGTCGTATCGCAGTTCGTCGTCAGCCCGGACACGGTGCATGCCGCATAGGCATCCCCTGGTTTCAAGGCTGAGAACAGCAAGAGCGCATAGGCAGCAGAAGCAACGAACTGGTACCGGATTGGGTAGTACATGATTGTTAACTTTGTTGCCCAAAATTAACAATTCCAATGCAACCCGTACAGCCTCGTTACAGGCTATTGCTCTTGTTGCGCGATTGGTACGCGCGCGCCTCTACGGCCTGCTACTTAAGCAGTATGAGAAATTGAGATTATTGCGGCAAAGGTACTCAGGAGTGCCAACGCCGACTGGCGCGGCTCACCGGAGTGGCCCCATGACGAATGGCATGAGGCGGTGAGATATGCGAGGCGTGCGCTACGCGGCCGGCCCTTGCACGACGACGCCGTAC
The DNA here is from genome assembly GCF_051216615.1 of Variovorax raffinosi. Lineage (NCBI taxonomy): Bacteria > Pseudomonadati > Pseudomonadota > Betaproteobacteria > Burkholderiales > Comamonadaceae > Variovorax > Variovorax raffinosi. The sequence goes on along the minus strand of NZ_JBPJZR010000013.1, from coordinate 120,888 downwards.
CAGCCCAGCCCGCGATAGCTCTCGTATCCCGGCGTCGCCGCGAACGACACGGTGCGCCCGTCCGCCGTGCGATAGAAGCCGGCGCGACGCCCTTCGGTGACGAGGCGGAAATGCTCGTTGAGCGTGTCTGCCTTGTCCGAACTCGCGATGACGCGAAACTCGGAGTCGACGATCAGACAGCGCGTGCGCCGCCATTCCTCGTCGCTGAGCCGCACGCCCTTGACCACCGCCGAGGCCTGTGCGGCCCAGTCGAAGAAGATCACCAGCGCGCCGAGCGGCCGGCCGTTCACAGCGCCGCGCTCGCGGATCGCGGTGGCATACGTGGCGACGTGCGCGCTCTTCAACAGCGGCAACGCTTCGACGTCACCGGCGACGAAGTCCGCGCCCGACGGCGTTTTCATCGCGTCCTTGAACCAACGCGCGCCGGCGATGTTGCGGCCGGCGACCGCGTAGCTTTGCGGCCGGCCGTTCGCGACCACCGTGCCCGAGGCGTCCACGATCCACAGGTCCAGGTACACGGTGTAGCTGTCGAGAATCACCGACAGCCGGCGTGACGCGTGTTCACGCTCCGGCACCCCGCCACCGGAGAGACAGTCGACCACCGATGAATCGGTGGCCCACCAGCGCACATCGCACGAGCGCTCGTACAGGTTGCGATCGACGATGTCGATCATGTTCAGTGCCAGGTCGGCGCAGCGCTGCCCTTCGTGTGAGCGCAGCCGCTCGATCATGCTGTCGCCCAGGTCGGTCAGCTTCGACAGCGAGCCGGCGAGTTCCTTGTTGAGCCCGGTGGTGATGTCGGAAATGCGCACCGACACCTGCTTGACCTGGTTGGCGACGACCGCGAAGCCCTTGCCTGCGTCACCCGCTCGCGCGGCTTCGATCAGCGCGTTGAGCGCAAGGAAGGTGGTCTCCCGGTTGATGTCGTTGATGTCGGAAATTTTCCCGGTGGCCAGCTTCTTGACCTGGTGAGTGAGTTCGACGATTTCCTGTGGATTCGACATGGTGCGGCCTCGAGTGGATAGCTGTTGCTTTCCACCGCGCAGCAAGTATCAGGCCGGGGTGTGTGGGCGAAGCGCCATGAGCGATGCCCGCAGCATGACCCGAATTTGATTCCAAAATAAATAGTTGACACTTAAACAATTCAGTCATAAATTTACGTCGCCGCGAGAGCTTCGTGTGCGGCTCTCGGTGGCATCACCTCTTACGCACTCGTTCAAACCGCGCGCCAACACGCGCACTCAGGAGTCGCAAATGTCCATGCTCAAGATCGCCAGGTTCTTCTCCACCGCCGCTTTCGGCGCCGCAGTCGTCGCCGCCAGCGGGGCCGGTGGGCTCACCACCGCAGCGGCCGCCACGGCGGCCAAGCCCAGCATCGTTCTGGTGCACGGTGGCTTCGTCGACGGGTCGGGTTGGGAAGGCGTCTACAAGATCCTGTCGAAGGACGGGTATGACGTCACCATCGTCCAGAATCCGACCATCTCGCTGGCCGACGACGTGGCGGTCACAAAGCGTGCGATCGCGAATCAGAAGGGGCCGGTCGTTCTCGTCGGCCATTCCTATGGTGGCGTGGTCATCACCGAGGCCGGCAACGACGACAAGGTCGCGGGCCTTGTCTACATCGCCGCGTTCGCGCCCGACAAGGGCGAGTCGGTCGATTCGTTGATCAAGAACCCCGCCCCCGGCGCTCCGGTGCCCCCGATCCTGCCGCCGCATGACGGCTTCCTGATGCTCGACAAGACGAAGTTCGCCGCCTCCTTCGCAGGGGACGTGAAGAGCGGCACGGCCGCCTTCATGGCGAATTCACAAGTGCCATGGGGCGTTGCCGCCCTGGGCGGTGCGGTGAGCGAGCCGGCGTGGAAGTCCAAGCCGAGCTGGTATCTCGTGAGCAAGGATGACAAGATGATCCCGCCAGCAGCGCAGCGCGGCATGTCCAAGCGCGCGGGTGCGGTGGTTGTCGAAACGCCCGGCAGCCACGCCATCTATGTCTCGAACCCCAAGGCCGTCGCCGCATTGATCAAGCGCGCGGCCGACAAGGTGGCGGTTGCCGCCAACTGAACGCGTCGCGCTTCGCACCACTGATCCTGCCGCCCTCCCCGGCAGCGCGGGCACAGTCGATGGCTGTGCTCGCGCGTCAGTTCTTTCAAGGCCGCGAAGCCGGCGTCAAGTGCGAGATCGAACTCGCAAAGGCTCGTTTTTTTCGGAATCAGTGCGCGGCCAGGACGCTCGCCTGGTACGACACGTCCAACAGCTTTCCCTTCTGCGCGTAGTAGCGGTCCAGGCGCCACTCCTTCAGGATCTCGAGCGCAAGCCCGAAGGTGTTGAGGTTCAACGTGTAGAGGCTGGCAAGGGGGAAGTCGGTGTCCGACTCCAACGCCAGAACGAGCCGTGCCAAGGCCAGCGATTCCTCGCTGTTCGGCTCGGCCGTGATGATCTGGCGTGCTTTCTTAATCGCGTTCATTCGGGTCCTTTGTGGCGGTCTTCGAGCGCTGTCACAGGGGAGAAACGCAACCTCGGCTTACCAATGCCCGTTGGGCAGTCTGTTCGAGTAGGGACTCGGCGCCAAGGTTTCGAGCAAGAATAATCAGTCTAGCACCGCGTTTGGGGGTGAGTGATCGATGCCATGCACGACACGCAAGGCCCCCGATGGCGGTCAGCGTCCCCCCACCGAAAGCGCATCATGAGCACAGCGAGCGACGCCAGTTTCTGGAACCGGACCTCACGAAGCTATGCCAAGAACCCGATCGCGGATCAGGCCGGATATGAGCGCACGCTGGAGCGGACCCGAGCCCTGCTGAAAGCCAGCGACAGGGTGTTGGAACTCGGCTGTGGAACAGGAACAACGGCGCTTCAGCTCGCAGGCGATGTCCAGGACTATCTTGCGACAGATATTTCCGATGGAATGATCACGATTGCCAACGAGAGGCACGCGGCCAGCCCGATCCGGTCCCTTGCCTTCCGCACCGCAACCGCGGAATCGATCGCGTCTGGCGCGGCGCAGTTTGATGCCGTTCTGGGATTCAACTATCTCCATCTGGTCCGCGACCTGCCTGGCACCTTGCGCTGCATTCACGCCCTGCTCCCGACGAAGGGCCTGTTCATCTCCAAGACACCCTGCCTCGGGGACATGAACCCACTCATCCGGCTTGCCTTGTTGCCCGCGATGCGCGCAATCGGAAGCGCACCCTATGCTGGCGTCTTCCGAGCAACGGAGCTGAGCCAGCACTTGACCGCAGCGGGCTTCGACGTTCTTGCCAATGAAAGCCACGGGACCACGGGCAACGACAACCGTCCTTGCATCGTGGCCTGCAAGAGGTGATGCAGTTGATGACCCCTTTCGATCCGATACGTGCCTTCCTGATGCCCTCGGCCACGCCGAATGGCTTTCTCGTGCCGGGCGTGGCCCTCTACGGCGACAGCATCATGGCGAACGGCATCGCGCACCGCCTGCAGGCTGCGGGCGTGGTGGTCAACGACCTGTCCCAGTCCGGAGATTCGGCCGCCAACGCATGGCGCCGCTTCGCCTATGACCTGCGCACCATGCAGACCGTCGTCCTTCAACACGGCACGAACGACCTCTCCGCGGGGCGCGACCCGGTGCCGTACCTGCGCCGCATGGCGAAGCACGCGATGGCCGAGGGCCGCCGTGTCATGTTCACAGGCATCACGCACCGCGAATTGCCCTGTGCATACAGTTGGCAGCGGGCAAACGACGACATCAGGAAACTTGCCGCCGACCTGCAGTGCGCGCACGCAAGCTGGAACGGTGTCGCATATTCGTCCGAAGACCTGATACACCCTGACGCGGCCATGGCAGAGCGCCTCGTCACCCGGCTCATGGAGACGCTCGCGCAGCCGCAGTAGTACCTAGTACTGGGCCTCCACCCGGCCAGACCCGGCCGACGCCTTCGTCTCCGGCCCCTCGAGCACCGCCGCCATGTCGCTCAGGTACTGCCCGACCACCGGCTCATGCGTGAGGTTGAGCATGTGGTGAATGCCCGGCGGGTCGTTCACATAGCCCACGGTCCATCCACGCGCGGTCATTCCTTTTCCGACAGCCGCCATGTCGCGCGACGGCGAGCCGAAGGCGAAGATGCACAGCGCCGGATTTCCCAATGTGGGCAGGCCGAGCGCATCCAGCCCCGCCTGCATGGCACGCCGCGTGGCCAGCACGCGCTGCGTGACGCGCAGGTAGCCGTCCTTGCCCAGGTAGTTCATCACGGCCCATGCGGCAGCGATCGCGCCGCCGGCGCGCGTGCCGACGAGCGTGTGCGTGAAGTACTGGCCGCGCGGCCAGTTGTCGAAGTAGTAGCCCATCAGCGCGAAGGCCTCGGGATCGGCAAAGAACAGCGTGGAAGCACCCTTGGCCGTGTAGCCGTACTTGTGCAGGTCGGCCGAGATCGAGGTCACGCCCTCCACCACGAAATCGAAGTCCGGAATGTCGGCGCCAAGCTCGCGCGCGAACGGCGCGAAATAGCCGCCGACGCAGGCATCCACGTGCATCCAGGTGCCCTGCTCGCGCGCCTGTGCGGCGAGTTCGGGAATCGGATCGACCACGCCGTGCGGAAACGCCGGCGCCGAGCCGACAAGCATTGCCGTGTCGGGCGTCAAGGCCGCGCGCATCGCGGCCACGTCGGCGCGAAAGTCCGCGCCCAGCGGCGTGCGCACCGGCTCCAGCCCCAGGAAGTAAGCGGCCTTGTCGAAGGCCGGATGCGCGCTCTGCGGCATCACGATCCGTGGCTTGCCCATGCCGGGGCGGCGCGCCAGCGCCCGGTCGCGCGCGCACTTGACGGCCAGGAAGATGCTCTCGGTGCCGCCGGTGGTCATCGCGCCGCAGGCCTGCGGGCCGCCATGCAACAGGCCGAGGCCCATGTCCACGACTTCCTTCTCGAACTTCGCAAGGCTGCCGAAGGCGCGCGGCCCCAGGCCGTTCTCCGAGAAGTACATCAGGTAGGCCTGCTTGGCCACCTCGAGCACGTCTTCGCCCGCGTAGTGAATGAACATCGGCACGCGGCCGCCGCGCCAGTCGGCGTCGTTGCTGCTGGCGTCCTTCAGCTGGCGCTGCAGTTCGTCCCATGCAATGCCATGGTCGGGAAGTCGGGTGGTCATGGTGGGCGTCATCCTTCCTTGCCGCCCCAGTGGACGACCTTGTTTTCGAGTGCGCGCGCCAGCAGGTCGAGCGCATAGCCCAGCACCGCCATGATCAGCGCGCCGACGATCACGACATTGGTGAGCAGAAAGTCCGAGGCCGACATCGCCATGTAGGCAATGCCCGCGTTGGTGGCGATCATCTCGGCGCCCACCAGCATCGTCACGCCGATGCCGATGCTCACGCGGATGCTGGTGAAGATGCCCGGCAGGCTGGCCGGAAAGATCACGCGCCGGAAGATCATGGTGCGCGAGGCACCGAGCGCCATCGCCGCCTGCACCTTGCGCCGGCCCACGCCACGCACCGCCTGCATCGCGCTGATCGACAGGATCGGGAACAGCGCGAGCACGATGATCACGATCTTGGCGACCTCGCCGATGCCGAACCAGATGATCAGCAGCGGCAGCAACGCGAGCTTGGGCATCGGCCGCGAGATCTCGATGGGCGGATCGAGCACGGCCTTGACCGTTTCGTTCATGCCCATCCACAGCCCCAGCGGAACGGCAACCACCACGGTGAGCACGAACGCCAGCCCGAAGCGAAACAGGCTGATGCCCAGGTGGTGCGCCAGCGTCTTGCCCTGGTAGCCGTTCTGCATGAGCTGCAGGAAGGTCTGCCAGACCGACACCGGTGACGGCAGGAACAGCGGCGCGACGAGCGGCTTGTCGCCCACCAGCGGCGTGGTGATCAGGAACCACAGCGCCAGCAGCACCGCGAAAGAACCCAGGTTGATCCAGCGCGAACGGCCCTTGGCGCCCGGCGCGTAGGCGGAGGCGCTCATCGCTCGCTCTCCTGGCGCTGCGCCGTCAGCGCCTCTTCGCGCAGCAGGCCGAAGATCTCGGCCTTCATGCGCGCGAACTCCGCGCTCGTGACCACCGCCGGGTCGGCGCTCTGCGCGAACTGGGGCCGAAAGCTCGCCTTGATGCGCCCTGGCCGCGCCGACATCACCACAACCTCGGTGGCCAGGAACAGCGCCTCGTCGATGCTGTGCGTGATCCACAGCACCGTCTTGTGGGTCTCTTGCCAGATGCGCTTGATTTCTTCCTGCAGCAGCTCGCGCGTCTGTGCGTCGAGTGCGGCGAAGGGCTCGTCCATCAGCAAGATCTCGGGGTCGTTGGCCAGCGCGCGTGCAATGCCCACGCGCTGCTGCATGCCGCCCGAGAGTTCGTAGGGATAGCGCCTGGCGAAACCGGTGAGCCCGACCATCTCCAGATAGTGCGCCGCGATGCGCTCGGCCTCCACCTTCGGCTTGCCGGTGGCCAGCGGCCCGAATGCCACGTTGTCGCGCACGCTCATCCAGGTGAACAGCGCGCCCTGCTGAAACACCACGCCGCGCCGCGGGTCGGGGCCGCGCACCGGCAGGCCATCCATCAGCACCCGGCCGCTGGTGGGCCGCTCGAAGCCCGCAAGAATGTTGAGCAGCGTGCTCTTGCCGCAGCCCGAAGGGCCCAGCAGGCAAGTGAACTCGCCTTCTGCGATGTCCAGCGTGATCGGCTCCAGGGCCTGCACGGCATCGGCGCCCTGCCCGAACCGCTTGCTCACCTGCTCGAAGCGGACCTTAGGCGCATCGTCGTTCGTGCGTTCTGCCGGTGGCATCGCTTCAGGCCACCATCTTGGCGACGAAGCTCGAATCGACCAGTCCGCCCACGTCCTTGGGCATGGCCGTGATCTGGCCGGACTCGAACAAGAACTGCGCCTGCGTCTGCAGCGTCTTGAACACGCCCGTGTCCTTCTCGCCGGGCTTGCCCATCCATCGGCTGCTGAGCTGCTCGCTGGCGGGCACAGGATAAAAAGTGTTGAGCGACCGCATCACCGTTGCCTCGTCGACATTCAGGAACTTGGTCATGGTGTCCACCACGTCCTTCGGCTCCTGCTTGAAGCCGCGCGCGATCTGCTCGTAGTCCTTGAGGAAGGCGAGCACGAGGTCCGGCGACTTCTGCTTGAACTCGTCGCGCACCAGCAGGCCATCGAAGATCAGCAGGCTCTGGCGATTCAGGTCGCCCGTCTTGAAGATGATCTTGCCGCCGTCGTCGGTCAGGCGCGGCAGCACGGGCACCCAGATGTAGCTCGCGTCGATGTCCCGACGCTGCCAGGCGGAAACGATCTGGTCGGCGCGCATGTTGATGAGCTGCACGTCGTTCAGCCCCAGGCCCGCGAACTTGAGTGCGGCAACGGCCGCGAAGTGCACCGAGGTGTTGAACGGCAGGCCGATCTTCTTGCCCTTGAGGCCGGCCACGGTGGTGATGCCGGAGTTGCCCTGCACCACCAGGCATTCGCTGTCCACGATGTTCTTGTAGACGTACACCATCGAGGCCTTGAGCCCATTGGCGTAGCCCACCATCATCGGGCTGGAGCCGATGTTGCACATGTCCAGGCTGCCACCGGCCATGGCCGAGATCACCTCGGAGCCCGCGCGCACCGTCACGAAGTCGCTGCTGACGCCCTGCCCGAATGTCCTGGGCGTCAGGTTCTTCGCGCGGATGTAGTTCTGCGCGTCGATCGCACCGAAGGTGCCGAGCTTCACCGAGCGCGACTGCGCGAACGCGGGGCCGGCACTGCCCAGCAACACGCTGCCGGCGGACGATGCCAGCAGCATGTTCGCGGCGGTCAGATGGAACTCACGACGAGAGAGATTCAGCTTCATGGGGCGGCCTTTCCTGGGACGAAGGAAGAACGAAACCCACCGCATGGCGGGCCCGGCCGGCAGTTTAGGAGCGCTTGAATATATTCAGAATGCTCCAAAACCCACCCACGCGCGAATCTCAGGGTTTGAGCAGGCGAATCAGGAAGCGGGAGCCGTGCGCCAGATCGTCACGCATGGCCTGCCCGAGGGCATCGCCGTCGCGCCGACGCAGCGCATCCACGGCGACCAGATGCGTCTCGTGGCCGGTCAGGCTGCCGCAATATTGGGGAAACAACAGGTTGAGCGTGGGACCGACGCGCAGCCACAGGCTCTCGATGATGCGGATCAGTATGGGCTGGCCCGACGCCCGATATATTGAAAGATGAAACTCCGAGTTCTGCACCAAGGTCTGGTGCGCGTCGCCCGCCTTGATCGCGGCAAGGTGCGCCTGCATCACGGCGTCGAGACGTTCGATCTCTTCATTGGAAATGCGTGGCGCCGCCTCCTTGGCCGCCAGGCATTCGAGTTCCATCCGGATCTTCAAGATCTCGCGGTAGGTCTCCACACCCAGCCGGGGAACGCGGATGGTGCGGCCGTTGACCACCTCCAGCCCATGCTCGACCACCAGACGCTGCACGGCCTCTCGCACCGGCGTGAGGCTCACGCCGAAGTCCTCGGCCACGCCGCGTACCGTGAGCACCTGCTCGGGCAACAGGGCGCCGGTCATCAAGGCCTGGCGCAGCTTCTGGTAGGTCCGGTCGGTCAGGGTGTCGGAGGACGTCACGGCTGCTGCCGCTGCCGCCGCGGGGCGTTTCGACGGGCGGCTGGATATCGAAGACGGCTTGGGCATTGAAGGAGGCATCGTGGGCGGAGGATACGCTTGAATATACTCTGCCGAAATCCTCACACTCAGGCACGCGCCCCTCGCCCAGATACGGCGATGAAGACCGCATCAACGGCTCGCCGCCTCGAAGAACTCGAGGACCTGTTCGCCGAGCAACTGCTCGCCGCTGTTGAAGTGCGCCATGACCGACACATGGTTGTGCCCGGCCAGGCTCAGGTGCCGCGGCGCGATGCGCCTTGCCTTGGCCATGCGCCACGCGAACTCGGTCGCATAGACATCCAGCAGCGGGTTTTCGTACTGGGCATGCGCGATGAAGGTGGGCATCTCGAGCCGGTGCGCATGCGCCATCGGCGACTGATGTCCGTAGGCTGTCATGTCGTCGCCGAAGTACGCGCGAACGCCGGCCGCGTTCGGGTTCTCGGGCAGCACATCCGCCCGCAGGCGCGCCGACACCAGCACCAGGCAGCACAGGTGCCGGCCCATGAAGCCGAGCGCGGGGTCGCAGGCGTAGCTCGCCGCATGGGTGCCGCCCGCCGAGTGCCCGACGAGGCAGATGGCATCGGCATCGCCGCCGTGTTCGGCCGCATGGCGCGCGACCCATTCGCAGGCCCTGCCCACATCGCGCGCACCTTCCGGATGCGCGGCCTCGGGCGCGAGCCGGTACTCGACATTGATGCCCACGCAGCCCTGCCGCGCGAACCACGCGAGCACGTTGCCGTACATCGCCGCGTTGATGTCCTTGCTGCCGCGCACGAAGGCGCCGCCATGGACGAACATCACCACGGGCGCATGCCGTGCGCCATGCGGCCGGTAGACATCGAGCACCTGCCGCGGATGCGCGCCATAGGGCAGATCGCGGATCACCTCGTAGCCGTCATTCGGCGCCGCCATGAGCAGCGGCAGGTACGCAGCCTTGACGCGATCGCCGGCCGCGCGAATGTCCCGCTGCCACGCCGGACCGGTCTCGCGCAGCAACTGCTCGATCGCGTCGGGCCTGGGCCTGGCTATCGGCATTTCAGTCCCGCGCTCAGCCGGGCCGGAAAGCCGAAGCCTCGACTTCCACGCGCCACGCCGGATGGGCCAGCGCCCTGACGACCAGCAAGGTCGATGCCGGACGCGCCTCGCCCAGGAACATGGCGCGCACCGAACCGAGCCGCCGCACGTCGCTGCCATCGGTCAGGAAGGTCGTCACCTTCACGAGGTGCGACACATCCATGTCCGCAGCGCGCAGCACCGCCACAAGGTGGGTCCAGGCCAGTTGGGCCTGGGCCTCGAAGTCGTTGGGCACACTGCCGTCGAGGGCCATGCCGACCTGTCCGGCGATGTGCAGCCAGGTGCCGGGGCCGCTCACCGCGATGCCGTGGCTGTAGGGGCCGCCGGGCGGTGGGACATCGGGCAGCACGATGCGGGTGGCGAGCGTGGCAGTCATCAGTGCACCGCCCCGTCGAGTTCGGGAATGAACGGAATCTCGACGCCGTAGACGCCGATGTCCTCGCGGATCTTGTCGACACCGCGCTTGATGATGCCCATCTCTTCGTCGGGATGGGTGGCGCCGAGCCCGTGGTCCGCCGCCAGCGCCCGGTTGCGGCCGGAGCGCCGGCGCTCGTCCTCGGGCAGGTTCACGACCGCATAGACACCGTTGAGCAGGCTGCCGCGCAGCTTCTTCGCGACCTTGATGCCGATGGTCTTCTTCTCGTCGGCCGGCAGTTCGCTGAAAAAGCGCCGCATGATGATGCGGCCGAACTGAATGTGCCGCGCCTCGTCGCGCAGGATCAGACGGCAGGCCTCGCGGATCGAATCGAAGCGCGCGTTTTCGTAGCGCGCCTGCAGCAGCTCGCCCGACAGTTGCTCGAACAGCGTGTTGACCGAGAGGCCGGCGAAGAAGCTCATCGCCCGCTCGTCTTTTTCGTCGTGAAAGCGCGGAATGATGTCCCGGAAGTAGTCGGCGCGCGGCGTGGGCTCGTACGCCCCCAGGTGCTCGGCAATGCGAAAGCTCGCTTCGTGGTGGCGGAACTCTTCGGCAATGAAGTTCGTGATGTGCTGCTTGATCTCGAAGGGCTGGTGCCCAAAGATCGCATCGCGCAGCCGCTCCGCGCCGTAGGGCGTCGCGCCGTGCTCCATCCAGGCGCGCAGGCTCCACCATTCGGCGCCCGCCTGGCGGACCTCGGGCGGCAGGTCGGCCTGCCGCAGGTCGGTGTAGTCGATGTCGGCCGCCGGGTCCCAGGCCAGCTCGCGCGCCTGGGTGCACAGGCGCCAGACCTCGGGGTATTCCATCTGCGAGACCACCGGGTAGGGGTTGGGCACCGAGGGGATTTCTTCGAGCAATGAAGGCTGCATGGGCAATGTCCGTCGTGGATGGATGGGGTGGCGAGGTGGCAAGACGAACGGCCATGCTAGGAAGGCCGTGCTCATACATCCAATACTGTTTAAAGTGGCTCGTCATTCGCCGCAGGTATCTCCACGCCCATGATCGAATTCAGGCAACTGCGCCAGTTCGTGGTGCTCGCCGAAGAGCTGAACTTCGGCCGCGCCGCCATCCGGCTCCACATGTCGCAGCCACCGCTGAGCGTGGCCATGCGCAACCTGGAGGCGCAGGTCGGCGCCATGCTGTTCGACCGCAGCCGGCACCACGTGCGCTTGACGCCCGCCGGCCAGGTCTTCCACAAGGATGCGCAACGCCTGCTGCAGCAGGCGCAGGCGGCCACCGAGCGCGCGCGCCGCGCGGCGCAAGGGCTCGAAGGCTCGCTGCGCCTGTCCTTCGTGCCAAGCGCGGCGCTCAATGTGCTGCCCGCGATCTTCAAGCGCTTCCAGCACGACTACCCGACCGTGCAACTGCGCCTGACCGCCGAGACCACCGCGCGCCAGCTCGAAGACCTGCGCAAGGGCGAGGTCGAACTCGCGCTGGTGGTGGGCCCGGTGTATGAGGCGCGCGACCTGGTGCTGGTCGACCTGCAGGCGCAGAAGTTCGTGATCGCGGTGCCGCGCAGCCATCCGCTGGCGAGCCGCAGCTCGGTGAAGATCAAGGAGCTGGCGGCGGAACCGTTCATCTCGTTTCCGGCCTCGGAGGGCGCGGGCTTCGTCGCCGCGTTGCTGGGCGCCTGCCAGTCGGCCGGCTTCCTGCCGAAGGTTGTGCAGGAGGCTGCGCAGATGCAGTCGATCCTGACGCTCGTGGCCGGTGGGCTGGGCATCGCGCTGGTGCCGGCATCGATGCGCACGCTGGCCATGGCCGATGTCGTCTTCCTCGAAATCGTCGACACCCGCGCTCCGCCCACCTACCAGCTCATGTTTGCCCACACCAGCCACAACGACAACCCGGTGGTGCAGTCCTTTCTCGCGGTGGCGCGCAAGACGGTCGAACTGGTGGAGCGGTAGTCCGCGCCAACCATGTCGCAAAGCCGTGGTGATTCACGCCATGTATGAGCCACCGCCAATGAACGTATTGGACAGATGGGCACCGCCGTTCGCACCATGGGCTTTCCCACATGGAGCCAGCCGATGAAATCGTTTCGCCAGTTGCTTGCCGTTCTGCTGCTCGCCGCCAGCACCGCCGTGCCGGCGCTGGCCGAGGGCTACCCCGAGCGGCCCGTCACGATCGTCGTGCCCTACCCCGCCGGCGGCTCGGCCGACATCCTTGCGCGCACGGTCGGCCAGAAGCTGTCGGTGCAGCTCGACCAGCCGGTGATCGTCGAGAACAGGGCCGGTGCGGGAACCGCCATCGGCGCGCGCTTCGTCGCGGAAGCAAAGCCTGACGGCTACACGCTGCTGCTGGGCACGGTGAGTTCGCAAGCCATCAACCCGGCCATGTCGAAGGTCGGCTACGACCCGGTGAAGGACTTCGTGCCGGTCAGCGCGCTGGCCTCCATCCCCTTCGTGCTGGTGGCCAACCCGGGCGTGGCGTACGCCAGCGTGGGCGACCTGATCGCGGCCGCCAGGCAGGGGCCGGGATCGATCGGCTATGCGTCCGCCGGGCCCGGCACGTCCAACCACCTGGCCGGCGAGATGCTCGCGTCGGCCGCGAAGATCAGGCTGCTGCACGTGCCCTACAAGGGCAGTGCGCCCGCGCTGGCCGACGTGCTCGCGGGCCATGTGCCGCTGATGTTCGACCTGCAGACCACTTCGCTGCCGAACATCGCGACGCGCAAGCTCAAGGCGCTGGCCGTGACCAGCAGCCAGCGCAGCCCCTTGCTCCCGGGCGTGCCGACCGTCGCCGAAAGCGGCCTGCCCGGTTTCGAGGTCAGCGCGTGGTTCGGCGTGTTCGCGCCCGCCAAGGTGCCGGCGCCGGTAGTGAAGAAGCTCTCCGCCGCCATGGCCCGCGTGCTCGAAGACCCGGTGCTTGCGCAACGGCTGCGCGACCTCGGCGCCGAGCCCGATGCGCGCAATGCGGCGCAGTTCTCGGCCTACGTGGCCGAGGAAGCCGGCAAGTACGCGGCGGTGGTGAAGACGGCGGGATTGGCGCCCTGATTTCGGAGAGGATCGGGGGGCGCTGGGATGCGTGTCGATTTCGAGCAGGCTCGTTCGACGTATCCATTGAGGGCCTTCCTCTTTTTCTTCAGGAGCAATCCACCATGGCAACCAACACCGTCCGCCTGCACCGCGTTCTGCGCACCTCGCCAGACCGGCTCTACCGTGCCTTCACCGAGCCCGGCGCCTTCGAGCGCTGGCTGCCGCCCTTCGGATTCACCGGCAAGGTTCACACCATGGAGCCGGTGGTGGGCGGCGTATGGCGCATGTCTTTCACCAACTTCGGCACCGGCCACGGCCACTCGTTCGGCGGGAAGTACCTCGAACTCATCCCCGGCCAGCGCATCGCCTACGACGCGACCTTCGACGACGCCAATCTTCCAGGCACCATGAAGACCACCGTGAGCCTGACGCCGGTGTCCTGCGGCACGGAAATGTCCGTCGTGCAGGAAGGCATTCCCGACGTGATTCCCGTCGAGATGTGCTACCTGGGCTGGCAGGAATCGCTTGTCGCCCTGGCCCAGTTGGTCGAGCCGAACATTCCGGGCTGACGGCCTGCCCCGCCTCAAGGGTTGAACAGCAGCAACCCGAAGATCGCGAACAGCACGATGTGCATCAGCCCCTGAAGCGCTGACGTCCGCTGGCCATTGAAGGTCAGCGCGCTGAGCGCCGCCGTCACGATGAACAGCACGGTTTCGATGGGAGAAATGCCCATCGTCACCTGCTTGCCGGTCACCAGGCCGATCACCAGCACCGCGGGCACCGTGAGCCCCACGGTGGAGACGAACGCCCCCAGGCAGAGGTTGATGGCGCGCTGCATCTCGTTGTTGAGCGCGGCCTTGACGGCCGTGATGGACTCCGGGGTGAAGACGATGATTGCGATCAGCACGCCCCCGAGGGCGACCGGTGCGCCCGAGGCGGCGATTCCGTAGTCGATCACGATGGCCAGGTAGTGCGCCAGCAGGACGATGGGAAGAATCATCGCCAGCAGCACGCCGGAGCGGACCAGCATGGCGCGCTTGCCGCCTGCGTCGCCGGCGTTCTGTGCGGCGGCGCCCTCCTCCTCATTGCCCGAGGCCGAGAACGGAACCACCAGCATGCCCGGCCGGGGCTGCACGAAGAGCCTGCGGTGGCCGCCCATCTGCATGGCGAGGAACACGCCATAGAGCACGGCCGTCAGGGCGGCCACGGCGACGGCCTGGCTGAAGGTGAACTCTCCGGCGCCCGAGGTGTAGTTGGGCAGCACCAGCGCCGTGCCGGTCAGCAGGACGATCATCGACAGGTAGGCGATGGTCCCCTGCACGTTGAATTCCTGCTCGCCGTGGCGCAGGCCGCCTGCCAGCAGGCAGACGCCCATCACGAGGTTCACGATGATCATCATCACCGCGAAGATCGAGTCGCGCCCGATAGTGGGAAAGTCGCCCGGCCCCAGCAGTACCGAGGCGATCAGGATGACTTCGATCAGCACGATGGACAGCGTGAGGATCAGCGTGCCGTAGGGCTCACCCAACTGATGGGCCAGATGGTCGGCCTCGCGCACCACGCCGAAGGAAGCGGCGATGATGGTGCCGAACAGCAGGACAAACGTCGCGGCTGCGATGGTCGGAGTGAGCGGTTCCGCGAGCCATGCATCCCCGAAGAAGATGAAGAGCCCGACCACCGCCCAGGACCAGATCAACCGGAACCAGGTCACGCCGGGGATGAGTCTTTGATGGGATGCAGATTGCATGCTGGGAAATCCTTTGCAGCGCCATGGCAGGGGCCATGATGCGATAGCTTCGATGGAAATGCGAATGACGCGCCAAGCTTCATGGCGCTGGCTTCAACCGGGTGGCAACAGAACACCCGACACGCCCAGGACCGCACTGGCAAGCAGGGAGATCGCGCCTGCGGCCGCCAGCGCCTTGACGTCGCGCGCCTCGCACCCCTGCTTCTTCGCGGACCATGCGCCATAGGCCATGGCGGCCGTGAAGGCGAGACCGATCCAGACTTCGGCGCCCATCAATTCGCACCTCTGGCGTGTGGCGTCGTATGCAGGCGATAGATAAGCCTGCCGAGGCCGGGTGCTACGTGGATGCGCCAGCGTGCGACATCGAGATGGAAGCCTGAGGTGCAGGCATCGCGATGCCGCGAGACTTCCTGCTGACGCAGGATTCGAAGAAGGGGAAGAAAAACAGGTCGCAGAAACGCGAGAAGAAGATTGGCCACGGCACACCTTCAAGAGGTTGAAGGGCCGTCCCTCGGATGTATTCCAGAGCCGAGGCCGTCCTCGGTCAGGCCCGCTGCAAGGCGCGCGGCGGTGGTTGAGATTAGCATGAAACCCACCGCCGCTCCGGCATCGCAGCAGTCATGCCGTCTGCAAACTTTTCGCCTGACAGAGCGGGTCAAACGCTGTTGAAGCCTCGGTCACGAACGCGCTTTTTGAACAGGCCTCACGTCACGCCAGAACGAACCCGCTGATCAAATTCGCTTTCATCAACCGGGTTTCAAAGCTGCCCAACGGGCTTGCGATCTCTTTGAGGAAGCGACTTCTCAGTGATGCTTCCAAGCGCGCCAACCGGATCGCCTCCAATGCCTCCACAGCCTGAAAACCCAGGCGGTCATGCGGTCGAAGTTGAGACAAGCCATCGAGATCCAAAGACAGGACCGTGGCGATCTTCGGGTATCCGCCGGTGGTCTGGTGGTCGGCCAACAATATCGAAGCCACGCCATCACCCCCGACCTGTATCGAGCCTCGCACGATCGGCTCCGAGGGAATGGACAAGGCGTCTTTCAGAGCCAACTTCGGGCCGGAAAGGCGCATCCCCATCCGGTCATAGGCCGGGGTGACCGAAAAACTCTCGTGAAGAAGCGCGGCCATCGACTCGGGTTCGAATTTTTCAGTCTGTGGCCCCAGCACAACCCGTGCAGGCTTGCGCAAATAGGCAAACGCGGGAACTGGCAGATCACCCTCGCGCTCTTGCGCAACACTGGTGTTGCGCAGCAGGACTGCAGCACCAGCACCAAGACTTCCGCCACCCAGACCAGACGTCGAATGCGTTGCCGTGTGCCCTGCCCACTGACTGCACACCAGTTCGCCACAGAACGCCAGGTAGGCCCAGCTTCCCCAACTGCCGGGACGAACCGACAGCACGTCTCCCGCACGGAGGGTTCGCACGCACCAGGACCTGGTCAAGGCGTCTGAATGGCGGACCTGGAAATCTCCCCCGGAAACGCAGCACGTCACCTCGCCCGATTCGCACATCACTTCCAGTCCGCCCACGGAGATTTCGATGGCGGTCGATGCTTCGGGGCATCCCAGCGCGACATTGGCCGCGGCATGTGCAAGCCGGTCCATGGGGCCCGAGGCGGGAACACCGAACCTCAGCATGCCCGGTCGCCCGCCATCCTGGTACGAGACCAACGGGCCGCAGGCCCTGACCAGCAACCGGGCCTCAGCCATGGTTGCCACGTTCGCGCCGTGCTTCGTACTGCGCCAAGTCGATGCGCTTGAACCTCACCCTGTCTCCCACGCCGAAGAGAAAGGGCGCGCGTTCATCGCCGGTCAGTATCCGGGTGGGCGATCGCCCGATGCTGGACCAGCCCGTGGGCATCCTGAGTGTCGTGACAAGGCATTGCGGCCCCGCAATGAGCACGCTTCCGGCTGCGATGTCCCGAAGCGCCGAAGGCTTGCGCGGCACCTGGATCTCGCCCGGCACGCCCGACATGTACGCATAGCCCGGCGCGAATCCATACATGCGAACCTGGTAGTCGCCCTGCAGGTGATGATGGATCACTTCATCGATGCAAAGGCCTGATGCCTGGGCCACCGCCGCAAGGTCGGGCGAGAAATCTTCTTCGTAGCAAACCTCGACCTCGCGCAGGGCTCCTTCAATCTGGCCAGCCGGAGGATCTTGCTGCAGGCCTTCAGCAGCCTCTCGAATGCGGGTGTGATCCGTGACCAGGGGATCAAAGTCGATCAGCAAGCTGACAAATGCCGGGATGCATTCGACCATTCCTTCGGGCGGTGACTGGGCCAAGGCCCGGTCGAGCGCGAGCACTGCTGCGCTGGCATGGTCGGTGATCACCTCTCCAAAGGAAACCAGCAGCGCGTGGTCCGCGACAGGCACGTACCTTGGCCATTCTTGCTCCAGCATCAATCGTCCTCGTGCCGGCCGCTAGTCGAGAAACGAGACCAGCGTGACCCCTTCGGCCTCCAATCGCATCTGCACGTGGCGGGCCATCTCGACAGACTGCGCGTTGTCGCCGTGGACACAGATCGATTCAGCCTTCAACAAGATCGGATCGGCACCCAAGACAGGCATCCTTCCGGTCTTCAGGAAACCGATCAAGCGATCCGCCGCACTCTTTGCATCGTGCAGCACCGCGCCCTCCTGGCTGCGCGGCACCAACTGGCCAGTGGGCAGGTACGCACGATCGGCGAAGACCTCCGAGAAGACCTGAAGCGCCTGCTCGCGAGCGGCGTGTTCCAGGCTCGTGCCCGAGATGGCAAGAATCGCAAGAGCGGGATCGATCGTCTTGACCACCGAGACAATGGCCTTGGCAACGGCCATGTCTGCCGCGGCGAGGTTACCCAGTGCGCCGTGCGGCTTGACGTAGCGCACCCGGGTGCCCGCCAGACGAGCCATTGCCACAAGGGCGCCGACCTGCACCGCAACCATGCGGCCGATCTCGGCGGGCTGCATCGGTATCACGCGCCGCCCGAACCCTTCGCGGTCCGCATAGCCGGGATGGGCGCCGACCTTCACGCCACGGTCGGCCGCCAGTCGCAAGGTCTTGTACATCGTCTCCGCATCACCGGCATGACCGCCGCAGGCAATGTTCGCGCTGGTGACGCAGTCGAGGATCAGCGCGTCGTTGCCCATGACCCACGGGCCGTAGCCCTCACCCAGGTCGGAATTCAGATCGATCCGCATCCTTGCGTCCTCGCCTTGTTGTTTCTACTTGCCGGGGAGATTCGTTGCCCGGGTGAGCAGCGTGACGCCTGCACCGTCGGCCGAAGCGTAGTAGGTAAAGCCTGTCCGGTTCGTTCGACGCCCTCGCATCAGCACGGGCAGCCCCAGGGTTGCGGCTTGCGCCTCTGCCGCATCGGCATCCGGAACCTCGAACCCGATGTGGAAGACCCCCTCTCCCTTGCTGTCCAGATGAAGACGCTGGGGCGATGGCTCGTCGTTGGGCTCGCAAAGCTGGATCTGCACGTTCGGCAAGTTGCACATCCTGTACTTGAGCGTGCGAAAACCCGCCTCGCTGGGCACGCTCAGTTCTTCGTATTCAGACAAGGGCGGGTACTCGGCCCAGGGGCCGACGCCGATCGATTCGTAGTAGGCCTGCGTCTTGTCGATGTCGTGCACCACGATGCAGATGTGGTGAAGCTTGCTGAGTGGATGTGACATGGCTCAACCCTTCACTGGAACGACATAGTTCAGAACACGCCGTCCACCGTCCACGTACATGGTTTCTCCGGTGATGTACGACGCATCGTCACTCGCAAGGAATGCGACGACCGATGCAATTTCAGACGGCTGGCCGTAGCGGCCGAGCGGGGTCCGCGAGAGGATGGCATGGTTGCCCGCGCTCTGGACAAACGCCCCGGCAACCATGTCGGTCATGATGGTCCCTGGCCCGACACCCACAACCCGGATGCCATGCGGCGCAAACGCCACCGCCGCGGTGGACGTCACCTGGTTCATGCCGCCCTTGGAAATCGCGTACGGCGCAACGTTGGGGTTCGCAAGGCCGGAGTTGATGGACGACATGTTGATGATCACCCCGCCCTTGCCGCGGCCGATCATCTCGCGGCCTGCCGCCTGCGTGCCGTAGAAGGCCCCTTTGAGATTCACGTCCAGCACGCGGCTGAGCATTTCTTCGGTGACGTCCAGGAACTCCACCACAGGCGCGATGCCGGCGTTGTTCACCATGATGTCGATGGCACCGAAATGCCGCACAGCGGCCTCGACAAGGCTGACCACTTCGCTCTTTTTCGAAACGTCCGCGCGCACTGCGAAGACATCGGCGGCCGTACCGATCTCCCCGGCCGTCTTTGTCAGCGTCTGCGCATCGATGTCGGAGACGACCACTTTCGCGCCCTCGGACAGAAGGCGTTCGGCCGTCGCGCGCCCGATGCCTCGCGCAGCCCCTGTCACAACCGCAACTTTGCCTGCAAGCCTCATTTCGATTTCCTCTTGGTCAGTAAACGATGGATTCAAACAATGGCGTCGAGCTGCGGATGCGCGCCCAACCCAACGGGGTCATGTCGATGGACCGGAACTCGCCGGCCGTGATCAGTTCCGCCACGCCCCGGCCGACCGCTGGCGCATGCATGACGCCATGGCCGGAAAACCCCGTCGCGAAGATCAGGTTGTTCAACTCGTCATGGGCGCCGACGACGCCGTTGTGGTCCAGCGTGTTGACTTCATAGTGGCCAGCCCACGCCCGGTTCAGGCGCAGCTCTTCCATGGCCGGAATGCGCCTGGCGAGCAAAGGCCAGAACAGCTCGTCCATCAGCTCGTGATGAGGCTCGAAGTCGCCATCGGCGTCCACGTCGATTTCCGCCGGCGGCTGGATGCCGCCGATGTAGCCCTCCCCTTCGGGCCTGACCCAGATGCCGCTCGAGTCGAACAGCATCGGGAAATCATTCAGCCTGAAAGGCGTCTTGAAGGAGAACACCGTGCGCTTCTTCGGCACGACCGGCAGTTCGATGCCGAGCGATGCCACCAGGCGACCGGACAGCGCCCCTGCGGCCAGAACGCAGAAGTCGCACACCAGCGAGTCTCCGTTCGACAACTCGACCCCGGTGACTCTCGCGCCATTTGTCTTGAACCCGTTGGCCGCTGCTTCCACGTAGTCGACGCCAAGCCGGCGCGCCGCGCGGCGCACCTCGGAGAGCAGGCTCCAGGCATCGAACCAGCCTTCGTGCTGAACGCCCAGCGTTCCGATGCCAACGTCTTCAACGTTGACGCCCGGAAAGCGCGCACCGAGTTCGTCGGGATCGAGCACCCGGATGTCCGCGCCGTGGCTGCGCTGCAGCCTCACGGCCTCGATGCGCTCGGCGACCTGATCGTGGCCGCCAAGGAGCAGGTAGCCTTTTTCCCTGTACCCGATGTCCGCCTCATTCCCGAACACAGCCTTGATGCTGCGGAACATTTGAGCCCCGAAAAGGCTCATCTGGATGTTCACGACGGTTGCGAACTGGGTGCGTATCGAGGCGGCGGAAAGGGCCGTCGAAGAAAGCTGGTACGACGCATCTTTCTCCACGACGGTGATCGGCCCCGTGAAGCCCTCGTTGCGCAACGACCAGGCACAGAAGCTGCCCATGATGGCGCCGCCAACAATGACAACGCGGGCTGAATTTGCAGACGGCATGATCGATCGCTGAGTGTTTCGTGGGTCGGAGGTTTCAGGCATCGGCCACAGGCGCGCGCGGCGATTGCTGTTGCGCGAACTCCGACGCGGATTCCTCGAAGGTCTGTCCGGCGTTCGGGTTCCACTGAACGCCCGACCGCGCGGCAACATTCGGCTTGAGCCGCTGCGACTTGTCGTAGTCGCTCCAGGGGTGGAAGAAAAGCGGCTCGATCCGCTCGAGGTTGCGCAAGCGCTCGACATACGCGCCCAGGTACGACTGCCGCTCCTGCGGCTGCACCCGTGCAGGCATCCATGCGGCGAAGGGAGGCAGCACGGTGAATCCGGTGTAGCCCAGGATTCCGTTGTGAATGGGCCAGAGCACGTGATGAAGATCGCCGTCGATGCCGTTGGGCTCGTAGAGCGTGGAAGCCGTGCCCGTCGTGATACAGAGCATCGCGCGCTTGCCCTTGAAGTGCCCGGTTTCGTATTTGCGCCCCGCCGAATAGGCAAAGCCCCGGCTGAGAACGCGGTCGACCCATCCCTTGAGGATGGCGGGCATTGAAAACCACCAGACCGGAAAGTGCAGCAGCACCAGGTCGGCGGCCATGACCTTGGCCTGCTCGGCCAGCACGTCCGGGCTCTGCCCGCCCGTGGCGAATGCATGCTCCTGTTCCCTGGAGAGGTCCAGGTAGTCGGGGTCGACGCGCTCACCGTCGAAGTCGGCGGGCCCCAGCGCCGGATTCCAGCCCATGCGGTAGAGGTCGCTGACGACCACCGTATGGCCCATCCGCTCCAGTTCGCGGATGGCGACGTCTTTCAGCGCGCCGTTGAAGGATGCAGGCTCGGGATGGGCATAAACGATCAGGCAGTTCATGCCGCAAATTGTCCGCAGCAGAGGCGGGCTCAGCTAGAACGCACGACGCACCTGGTTGCGGTTTTCTGCATAGTCGAGACGCGAAGCGCGGTACTGCGCCGGCGTCATGTTCGTCGCCACCTTGAACTGGCGCGAAAAGGCGCTGTGATCCGCGTACCCGCACGCCGCAGCCACTTCCGTGATGGACGCCGACGTTTCCTCCAGCAACTGGCAGGCCTTGTCGATGCGCTTTTTCATCAGCAGTTGCTTGGGCGTCACGTGGAAAACCTCGAGCACCAGCCGTCCGAGCGTGTCCATCGATACCGACGCGTGGTCCGCCGCCTCGGTGATCAGGACCGGTCGATCCAGGCCTTCGTCGATGAAGTCCAAAAACTTTTTCAACCGGCGGTAGCTGTGATGGCGCTCGTTGGGGCGCGGCAAGTCGCGTGACAACCCGGCCAATCCGACGATGCGGTTGCCGGCATCCAGCAAAGGGAACTTGGAACTGAGGCACCAGTACCGGTCGCCCCGGTAGGTCTGGTACAGGCGCAGCAGCTCGCGCATCGGACGGCCGCTGCCGATGACTTCGAGGTCTTGCGCCACCGTGCTCAATCCGGTCACCGGAAAGAGCTGGTCCGCCGTCTTTCCCACGACGCTCTGCCCGTCCTGCAGGCCGGCGCGGTCAATCAGCGTCTGGTTGGCCCAAAGGTAGCGGCCTTGCTCGTCCTTGACGTAGAACAGCACGTCGGGCAGCCTGTCGAAAAGTGTCTCGACCAGACCGGGCGTTCGCGTGAGCCACCCTTGTACCTGTTCGTCCAGTCGCATCCGGTTTCCTTGCTCCATAGCCTGCTGCGCGACCATTCGCGATGGGATCGGCCCAGGCTCGCAATGTAAACCGGCAGGGTCAGCGCATCACGAACGGGTTGGCGGCGACAGCGCCGGTGTTGATCCAGACGCATTTGGTCTGCAGGTACTCGCGGATGGCATCGATGCCGTTCTCGCGCCCCAGCCCCGAGTCCTTGTAGCCGCCGAACGGCGCCATGAAGCTCACGGCCCTGTAGGTGTTGACCCAGACAGTGCCTGCCTGCAATTTCTCGGACATGCGGATCGCACGCCCGATGTCGCGGGTCCAGACGGCTGCGGCCAGCCCGAAGCGCACGCCGTTGGCGATGCGCAGTGCATCCGCCTCGTCCTTGAACCGGATCACCGACAGCACCGGGCCGAACACCTCCTCCTGCGCGATGCGCATGTCGTTGCGCACGCCGGTGAAGATGGTCGGCTCCACGAACCAGCCCTTGCCGCATTCGGGCGCCGTGCCCTTGTGGCCACCAAGGACCGCCGTGGCGCCCTCGCTGCGCGCGATGTCGATGTACTCCAGCACCTTCTGGTACTGCGGCGGCGTGGTCACCGGGCCGACCTGGGTGTCGGGGTCCATCGGGTCGCCCATGCGCGCGGTGCGCGCCACCGCCAGCAGGCGCTCGACGAATGCGTCGTGGATGCTGTCCTGCACCAACAACCGGGAACCTGCAATGCAGGTCTGCCCCGTGGCCGCGAAGATGCCCGAGATCGCGCCGAACACAGCCTGCTCGATGTCGGCGTCGTCGAAGACGATGTTGGGCGACTTGCCGCCCAGTTCCATCGCCGTGTGCTTGAGCTGCCGGCCGGCCTTCTCGTTGATGAGGCGGCCCGTCGCGTCCGATCCGGTAAAGCTGATCTTGCTGACCAGTGGGTGTTCGACCAGCGGTGTGCCAACCTCTGGGCCGAAACCGGTCACGACGTTGAACACACCGGGCGGAAAACCCGCTTCGTCGAACAGCTCGGCAAACTCGAGCGTCGAGGCGGAAGTGAACTCCGAGGGCTTGACGACCACGGTGCAGCCCGCGGCCAGCGCGGGCGCGACCTTCCAGCTCAACAGCATCAGCGGCGAATTCCACGGAGTGATGGCGGCCACGACACCCACGGGCTCATGGCGAGTGAAGGCGAAGTAGCCCTTCTTGTCGAGCGGCAGCGTGCTGCCCTGCACCTTGTCGGCAAGCCCGCCGTAGTAGTGGAACCACTGCGGGATGTAGTCGAGCTGCGCCTGCATCTCCGCGAGCAGCTTGCCGTTGTCGCGCACCTCAGTGGCCGCCAGCCTGACGGCATCGCGAGCGATCAGGTCGCCAAGACGGCGCAGCAGCGCACCGCGCTGCGTGGCCGTGAACTCGGTCCAGGGACCGCTGGTCAATGCCGTATGCGCAGCCTGCACGGCCGCATCTACGTCGCGCGCATCGCCGCGCGGAATCTCGGCCCAGCTCTGGCCGGTGTACGGGTTCTGGCTCTCGAACCAGGCTTCGCCTTGCGGCGGAACCGGCTTCCCGCCGATGCGCAATGGGTAGCGCTGCATCAGAACGGCCTCAGGCCGAGCGCAGCACGAAACCGGTTCTTGATGAACGGACCGTCGCGCGGCGGCAGCGCCCGGGGTGGCTCGTCGGCCTCGATGAACACCTGCGCAAAAGACACGCCGTCGCGCGCCAGGATGCGCCGCGCGACCTGGTCCGAGCCTTCCAGGCTGTCTGTCGTGAAGGCATCGGTGATCCCGAAGCCCTTGGCAACGGCCACCAGGTCCGTCCCCAGGCTCGAGTGGCTGCGCTGCATGCCGGTCTCTCCGAAATGCCCGTTGTCCAGCACAACGATGCTCAGGTTTCGCGGCTGCTTGGCCGCGATGGTGGCAAGGCTGCCGATGCCCATGAGCTGTTCGCCGTCACCGGTGATCACCACCACCGAGCGCGAGGGCTGGGCCAATGCAAGCCCGAGGCCGAGCGCCGTGGCACCGCCCATCGCGCCCCAGAGGTAGTAGTTCAGGTCACGGTCGCCGGCCGCGAACACGTCGTAGGAAGCGGAGCCCAGGCCCGTGACGACCAGTGCCTGCGGCACAGGCGACAGCAGCCGGGACACGAAGGCGCGACGGTCGGCACGGGGTTTCATTGCGGCCTGGTTCATCACTTGCGCTCCCACTTCTTGCGCCCGATCAGGCTCTGTCCCAGCAGCACGGCGACCTTCTCGCCGGCCTCGAATGCGGCGTCGTAGCCCGCGCTCACGATTTCCCCAACCTCGTCGGGATGCGACACGCGCAGCACGTGGATGCCCATCAGTTCGAGCGCGCCCTGCGTGGCCTTGCCCATCGGGCCTTGCCACGGATTGAATTCGGCGTATTCGCCGCGCATCGTGACCAGCGTGAAGAACGGAAAGTCTGCCGCCTGCAACAAGGAGAACATGTTCACGCAGTTGCCGACGCCGCTGCTTTGCATCAGCAGCACGGCGCGCTTGCCGCCGAGCCAAGCGCCGGCAGCGATGGCGACGCCCTCCTCCTCGGTCGTGAGGACGATGTCCTCGATGTCCGGGTCGGCGATGGCGCTGCGGATGACGTGCGAATGACCGGCGTCGGGCACGTAGGCGATCTGGTCGACGCCGCCCTCCTTGAGAACCTTGAAGACGGTCTCCTGCCAGGCAGGTGCCGGTGTGGGTGTGTGATTCATGCGCTGTAGACGGCGTGGAGTGGATCGGCCGAGGAATCATAGAATTTGATGGCCAATACCTGAAAATAGAATTTCAGCATTCCACTATCACGATCCGACATTGCCCATGGACCTGAAACATCTGCGCGCCTTCCTGACCGTCGCCGACACCGGGAACGTGACGCGCGCGGCCGAGGTGCTGCACCTGGTGCAGCCCGCCGTGTCACGCCAGTTGCGCCTGCTCGAAGAAGACATCGGCACGCCGCTGTTCGAGCGCGAGCGGCATGGCATGGTCCTGACCGATGCCGGCCACGCGCTGGTGGGCTATGCGCGACGTGCCATGCTGGAACTCGACAGGGCACGCGTGGAGATTGCCGGCACGGGTGCAGGCGTGGCGGGGCTGGTCACGCTCGGCCTGCTGCCAAGCACCGTCGACACCCTCTCCAGTCCGCTGGTCGCTGCGCTGGCCAGCGCCTATCCGGGCATACGCATCCGCATTGCGATGGGCTATGCCGGCACGTTGATGCGCTGGCTGGTCTCCGGGGAAGTCGATGCGGCGCTGCTGTACGGTGCCGATCGCTCGCCCGAAGTGCAGACCACGCCGTTGATCGAAGAGCCGCTGTGGGTCATCGGCTCCCGAAAGGCCGGGCTGCGAAGCGACACGCCGGTTTCGCTGGCCAGCCTTGCCGGCGGCAAGCTCGTGTTGCCGAGCGCGCCGCACGGCATCCGTGCGCTGGTGGAGCACGCCTGTGCGGTGAGCAACGTCACGCTGGACATCTCCGCTGAGACCAATGCGTTGAGTGTCCAACGCAGCCTGGTGCTGGGTGGACACGGGCTGACCATTCTGCCCCCCATCGCCGTGGCGGAAGACCTGCAGACCGGAAAACTGTCGGGCGCCCCACTCGCGGATCCACCTGTCGCGCGCACCATCGTGTTGGCCCTGCCGGCCAACCGGCCCTCGGGGCGCCACGTGCGCTGCGCGGTCGAGTTGTTGATCGCGCAGATGCGGCAGGCGGTCGAATCCGGTGCGTGGCCGCAGGGGCGATGGTTGGGCAAATGAATGCGTCGAGCGGCGCCGTTTCGCCTGACGGACCTGCCTCTCAAGCGCGAACGGGCGCTGTACCTTTCGCGAACTTCGCCGCATGCATCCGGAAGCTCGCATTCCGCTGGTCGAGCGCCTCCTGCGTCATGGGCACCATGATCGGAGCGCCCTCCTGAGCGAACGCCTGGCATTGCTCCACGTAGGGGCGCAGGCGCTCGTGATGGATGGGAGATGCAGCGCCCATGTCGCCGCCGCATTCGGTCCAGGTTTTCGCAAGCGTTTCCGCGGACACCATCGCCAATGTGGTGCCCATGCCCGACAACAGAGCGGCACAGTGGCCAGCATCGCCGATGACGGCCACGTTGCCACGGGTCCACTCCGGCATGTGGGTCTGGCTCACCGAGTCGAAATAGAAGCCCTTGGCGGCAGGGTCCGCGAACGCCGCGCGCAGCGCGGGCACCTGCCAGGCGTCGACGCGCGACAGGAAGCCATCGATGATCTTCCGGTGAACGGCCATATCGCGGTAGTCGTAGTCGATCTCGGGGCTGGCGGCGAGCATCAGTGCCTGCGGTCCGTCGCCTGCATCGCGCACGCCGATCATCAGGCCGGGCACATTGAGCAGGCCCCGGCGCCATTGGCGATCGTTCGGTAGATCGACGAGCGCGACGTAGTAGCCGAAGTGCCGCACGTAATCTTTCTCGGGCCCGAAGGCGAGCTTGCGCACATTGGAGTGAAGGCCGTCGGCGCCGACCACCAGGTCGTAGCGGCCTTGCAGCCCGTCCGCGAAGGTCACGTCCACGCCATGGGGTCCGTCGCCGATCGATGCGATGGAAGCCTTGAAGCGAAACGTCACATCGCCCGGTATGGCGCCCAGCAGGATCTGGTTGAGCCGATCGCGCGAGATTTCGATGTCCTCGTCGGTCTCGTTCGCGAACCAGCGCAGGTCGAGGGTCGCGACTTGCGCACCCGTGCCATCGAGGACCGGTGCCGGGTCCGAGATAACGACCTTTTGCTCATCGATCTTCCCGAGGACGCCCATTCGCTCCGCGGTCCCGAGCGCGCGTCCGCGAACATCGATCGGCGCACCGCCGGGGCGCAGGCCATCGGTGCGCTCGATCACTGTCACTTTGTGACCGAGGTTGGCAAACCAGTAGGCCGCCGAGAGGCCGGCCATGCTGGCGCCGGATATGAGGACATTCATCGTGCGACTCCTGAGTGTTGGGGAGCGTGGGAACCAGGACGGGACTGCACCGGCTCAATGCCTAAAGCTTGAAGTCCCTGGCCATCCGTATCACCGCCTGCTTGTCGAAGCTGTTGACCTCGTCGATCAGCTCGTTCGTGAACAGGCGGCTCGGACTGCCGAGTTCCTCCGCCAGCCTGGGGTTCTTGCTGCTCTCCGCAGCCATCTCGATGTTCGAATTCCATTCGGCCAGCGACGACGCGCCCATGCGCTGGTCCGGATCGTCCGGGCGACGCATCCAGCTGTTCTTGCGGTCCTTGAGAATGAAGGCCAGCTCCTTGCGCGCCTCGTCCTCGCTGCGGCCCTTCGGCTTGCTTTCGGGGTACACCGCCCAATGCAGGTTGATTGCCGCATCGAGGTTGGTGCTCGAGAAAATGGTCGACTTCGCAAGACCCTGGAACAGCGCCACCAGCGCCTTGCGCTCATCCTTGAGCAGCTTGCGCGGCACGCACAACCAGCCCGAGCCCGTTTGCGCGAACTTCGGCGTGAGCGGTACGTAGCGCAGCTTGGTCCCGACCAGTTCGATGCGCGCGGTCGCGGTGTCGAATGCCACCATCGCGTCCACCCGGTCGTTGTCGATTGCCGCTCCGGCGGGTGCGCCGTCACCGATCGCGATGTACTCGCACTTGTCGTCCTTCAGGCCCAGCTCGGCCAGCATGGTCTTGGTCACGACGATGCCGGCGTCGCCCTGGCTGCGCACGCCGATGCGCTTGCCGGCAAGGTCCGCCACCGACTTGATCGGGCTGCCCGGCTTGACCACGATCACATTCGCATTGCCGGGCAGCCATTTGTAGACGCTGACCAGATCGAGCGACGGATCTTTGGCCATCGTGGGGAGCAGGATGCCCGGCACCGCGGGACCGAAATCCACGTGCCCGGCGCGCAGGCTCTGCAGCGCCTGCGTCATGCTCGACATGTTGACGTACTCCACGTCCACGCCGTTCGGCTTGTAGAAGTTGAGCCGGGGATGCTGGCCCGCAGTGCAGAAGCTCTGCTGCGGATCGTTCACCGCCGCGGTGTTCGCCAGCTTCATCACACGCACACTCTGCGCCAGTGCCGGCAGGCCGGCGCCAAGACCCATGGCACCCATGCCCAGGCCGAAATCACGTCGCGTCAACATGGTCTGCTCCTTCATCAAAAAAACAGCCGGGGTTGCAATCGGCTCAGGTGCTCACCGTGCGCTGTGAAGCGTCGGCCGGCATCCAGTGCAGCACCCGCCGCTGCACGCGGCGCAGCACCGAGGTCAGCAGAATGCCGATCACCGAGAGCACGACGCACACCGCGAAGCTGCCGCCGGTGTCGGCCTGCGCTTCCATCTGCAGGATCAGCACGCCCAGCCCCGCCTGTGCCCCCACGAACTCGCCGACCACGGCACCCACCACGCTGAAGGCGGCAGCCATGTTCAGGCCCGCGAAGATGTACGGCAGCGCCCCCGGGAACTTGGCCTTGCGGAAGATCTGCCAGGGCGTCGCGGACAGCGAGCGCAACAGGTCGATGCGGTCGCTGTCCACCGCCTTGAAGCCCGCGATGCTCGTCACCAGCACGGGGAAGAAAGTGAGCAGGCAGATGATCACGACCTTGGAGCTGATGCCGAACCCCAGCCAGACCACGATGATCGGCGCCACGGCCACCTTGGGCACGCTCTGCAGCGCCGCCACGTAGGGCTCCAGCAGCGCTTCCAGCCGGGGCATCTGGGAGATCACGATGCCAATCGCCAGCCCGATGCCGCCACCGATGAAAAAGCCGAGCAGGATCTCCGCGAGCGTGACGCCGCCGTGGTACCAGAAGCCGTCCTTCGCCATCGGCCCTGTGGCCAGGCCGCGCCACAGCGCAATGCCGATGTCGCTGACCGGTGGCACCAGGTGCCCCGGCACCTTGAACAAGCGCACGGCGGCTTCCCACGAGCCGAGCAGCGTGACCAGCAGCAGGATCGATTGCACGCGGGTGGATGCCAGCGGATTGGCTCGCTTGCGACGCGGCGGCGGCACGGCTTCGGAGGCTGGCTGTGCAGACGAGGCGGAGGTCATCATGGCGGTGGTCATGGAAACTGCCTTTCAGTCGAACGAAGCGGCATGCGAGAAACGCTCGCGGATCGACGCGGAAGCCGCGGCGAAGGTCGGGTGGGACATCGCGTCCATCGAGCGCGGGCGCGGCAGGTCGATGGGCAGCACGCGCTCAAGCGTGCCGGGGCGGGGCGACATCACGAACACCCTGTCGCCCAGGAACACAGCCTCGGGTATCGAATGCGTGATGAGCACCACGGTCTTGCCGCTTTCCATCCAGATGCGCTGCAACTCCAGGTTCATGCGCTCGCGCGTCATGGCGTCGAGCGCACCGAAGGGCTCATCCATCAAGAGGATCTTGGGGTCATGCAGCAGCGCCCGCGCGATCGATGCGCGCTGCTGCATGCCGCCGCTCAACTGGCGCGGCAGCTTGTGCTCGAAGCCTTCGAGCCGCACCATCTGCAGCAACTGCATGGCGCGTTCGCGCGCCTTCTTCGCGTCCAGCCCGAGCACTTCGGCCGGCAGCATGACGTTTTCGAGAATGGTGCGCCAGGGCAGCAGGATGGAACTCTGGAAGACCACGCCCACATCGCGCCGCGTGCCGCGGATCGGCTGGCCGTCGAGCATCACCGAGCCGGTGCTGTAGTCGAGCAGCCCGGCCAGGATGCGCAGCAGCGTGCTCTTGCCGCAGCCGCTGGGCCCGACGATGGTGACGAAGCTGCCCTGCTGGATGCTGCAATCGATGTCTTTCAGCGCGAGCACGCCTTCGCTGCCACCGCCGAAGGTCTTGGACAGGCCCTCGATGCGGATGTAGTCGGGCCGTAGCGGTGCATTCATGCGATGGCTCCCGCGGGGTCCAGAAAACGAACCATGTGGCGGGCCAGCACCTCGGGTGCCTGCAGCGCCGTCACATGCCCGACGCCCGGCATCAGCACCGCGTCGGCACCACGGATGCGAGCGGCCATCGCCAGCGTCACGCTCGGCGGCACCACGCGGTCGAGCTCGCCGGCCAGCAACAGCGTGGGCGCGACGATGTCGGCCACGCCGAATTCGAGGCCGGTCTGCACGGTCGCGAGGCGGCGTGCGGACCGTGCCGATTCGGGCCGTGCACTGGCGAAGATGCGCCGCAGTTCCGGCCTTTGCTTCAGGAAGGCTTCGGGAAAGAACCAGGTCGCCAGCTCTTCCGCAGTGCCTGGAAGACCGCGTCGCAACTCGCCAAGACGCCGCGCATCGGGGCACAGCTCTTCGATGGGCCTGGGCAGTGGCCATGTGCTGCCCAGCACCAGGTGATCGACAGCGCGCGGATACAGCAAGGCCAGCGCCTGCGCCACACGGCCGCCGAAAGACGACCCGAAGACATGCGCGCGTTTGAAGCCCAGCGCGCCGATGAATCGCTGCGCATCGTCCGCCAGATCCGACAGCGTGGAGGCGCGTTCCGGGGCCTCGGTTTCGCCGCAGTCGCGCTGGTCGTAGGCGATCACGGTGAAGTGGCGGCTCAGATGCGGCACGAGCGTTGCGAACATCTGCCGCGTGGCCTCTGCGCCATGCATGAGCACGAGCGGCGGGCCGTCGCCCTCGCGGTCGTAGGCGATGCGCACCTCGCCCACCTGCAGGAAGTGCGTCGTCATGCGGCGCCTCCCGCTTCATCGGCCAGCCAGAAGGTCATTTCCACCTTCAGTCCGCGCGGGTCATGCAGGAACAACTGATGGATGTCCCAGCCCGGGATCGGTGCCTCGCTGAAGGGCACGCCAAGCGCGCCCAGATGCGCGCGCATCTCGGCCAGGCCGTGCGAACGGAAGGAGATGTGGTCGACATGCCCCGTGGGCGGTTGCGGCGCGGCATCCCGCGTGGAAAGGTGCGCGAACAGGTGCACGATCGGCTGCCCGTTCGCGTAGAGCCAGGCACCGGGCGCCGGAATCTCCGGCCGTGCGCCGACCTGCAGGCGCATCACGCGGGTGTAGAAGTCCACCAGCTCGGGCAACTCGTCCGGCGCGCAGCGGATCGTGTAGTGGTGCAAGGCGGTCACGGGCATGGCAGTGCTCCTTCAGTCGAATCGGTAGGAAAGCCCGGGCATGGCCGGTACCCAGCGCATGGCTGCGAGCGCCAGCAGCCGGATGCCGAAAACTTCTTCCGGCAGCCAACGCTCGCGGGTGCCGAAGACATTGAAGGTGGCGTAACAGAGCGTGCCCTGCATGAGCGGCACGTTGATCACGCTGCGCAGCCTGTGCGAGCGCATCTGATCGAAGTCGTCGAAGTGCTGCGCGAGCACATCCTCGCCCTCGCCGATGAAGACGCGCCCCTGAACGAAGAGGCACTCGGCCCAGGGCGTCAGCGTCTTGCGCTTCGTGCCGTCGACCGGAAAGCTGGCCGCCTCCGACGAATGGAATCGACGCAGAAGCACTTCGCCCGCCGCATCGCGCGCGGTCGTCACATTGCGCTGGATGCTGAAGATCGACTGCGGGGCGATCCGGCGCCTGAGCCTGTCGAGCGTGTGCATTCCCTCTTCCTGCGTGGCGCAGGCCGCGAGAACGTCCAGGTCCTGGTCTTCGAGGCTGCATGACGATTTCATGAAGAAAGTCTAGGTCAGGCAATTCACAAGAAGCGCTTATAAACTGATGAACTGATAACCCTGGAGTTATGGCTTGGCGCTCTTTCACGATCCCGCTGCTGCACTGCACCAGACGCTGCTCTCCCGCCTGAAGCTGCGGCAACTCGCCTTGCTGCAGCGCATCGATCGCCATCGAACACTGGGCCGGGTCGCCGCCGAGATGCGGCTGAGCCAACCCGCCGTGACCAAGGCGCTCAAGGAGGTCGAGGACATCTTCGGCAGCCCGATCTTCGAGCGCACGAGTCGCGGCCTCGTGCCAACGCCCTCGGGCGAAGCAGTCCTGGCCTATGCGAAACGCTGGCTGGCGGAGCTGGAAGCCACCGCCCAGGTTCTTTCATCCTACGAAGCGGGCCGGGGCGGCCGCGTGCGGCTCGGACTCACGCAGCAGGTGCCGCAAAAATTCATCTCCGCCCTGCTGGACCATCTGCTGCATCGCACACCGCGCGTGACGGCGATGGTGCGCGAAGGCACCACCGACGAGTTGGTGGGCCTGCTGCTGGCCCGGGAACTCGACTGCGCGATCGGCCGCTCCTACGACGGCGACGCCACCGGGCTCGTGCAGGAGGCGTTCTACGAGCAGGCGCCATGCCTCGTGGTGTCCGCCAAGAGTGCAAGAAGGCTTTCGCGTGGTCCGCTGGATTGGGCCCGGCTGGCCAAGCTCGACTGGATCCTTCCACCGCCGAACACACCGATGCGACGGACCTACAACGCGGTCTTCGTCGGCGCAGGCGTGCAGCCGCCGGTGCCCATGCTGGAGACCACGTCCATCCGGACCCTGGAGACCGCCCTGCGCGACGAGCCGAACGCGATTTCGATTCTTTCCCGTGACGTCGTGGACGACATGGAGGCCAAAGGGCACTGGCGGGCACTGCCCTACCAACTGGGTTGGAATCTTCCGCCAGTGAGCTTTCTCACCACTGCTGCATTGCAAGAGAACGTCATGGTGCGGGAATTGAAAGGCGTGGTCGTGAAGGCCACGGCCGAGATGACGCAGCAACGCTCATCGGCGCGTACCCAGGGCAAACAGCAGTCACCTCCGTTTGCGTAAAGTCACCGGGGCTTTACGGCTCCTTCATCAAGGAACGCACACCGCAACGCCAACATCCGGGTGACCGGCAGCCGGTGCCCGATGTCGATTCGTCGGCCGATGCTGCCGGGACGCATGACGCAAAGGAAGAAGACGGTATGACATCCATTGCATTGCAACCCGGCGGGAGTACCCCGGCATCTCTCGATACCCAGTCCGAGCTGGCGATTCCAACGCTGGTGGCGCAGGTCTATGAATCGGCACCCGCGGCGGAACGCTGCCACCTCGTCGAAACGCTGCTGCGGCCGCTGGGCGTTCTCTCGCTTGTGGCCATCGCCAACGGCATCTTCGCGAAGATCAGGTTCCGCAACGCGGGGCAAGAGCTGAACGTGCGCGTGGACGACCTCCAGAACATCCACGCCGCCGACATGGTGGCGCTGGTCCACCATGCGCAGCAGGTGAGCGTCGAGACCGTCGACAGCCTCGCGCATCTGCTCACCAGCTCGGGCGGCCTTGCCGGCTCCGCAGCGGCCGCGCTGCTGATCGGCCTGCTGGTGCAGCGTGCCCGGTCGCGGCGCAGCACCCAGGCGCAGGCGCAGGCCGACGACTCGTCACTGGACCCCTGCTGAGCAGGCGCGCCCACCGCGCCTTGTGCCATGAACGCTAGGTCGGGTTGATGCTGCGCTGCGTCACGAAAACCTCGACCAGCAGCAGCGCGTAGGTGGCGATCAGCGCGAGCATCGCCACCACGAAGAGAACCGCCACCGGCCGGTCGAAGGCCAGCCCAAGCTCGTTCGCCACGAACAGCGAACCGATCAGCAGGCAGACGATGACGCCGCACAGCGCGCCGGTGGAGACCGCTGCATTGAGGATCTTTGCCCGACGGTTGAGCATGGAAAGTTCGGAGTCGAGTTCGGTGCACCTGGCGGGCACGGCGCCCTCGCGTTCGTCGCGGCATTTGTGCATGCGGTCGTTCACCCGTGCCAGCCGGTTCGTGAGGACCGTGAGAGTGCCCCCGATCGCCGCCAGCATGAACGACGGCCCGACGGCCAACTGG
Source organism: Variovorax raffinosi (assembly GCF_051216615.1). Classification (NCBI taxonomy): domain Bacteria; kingdom Pseudomonadati; phylum Pseudomonadota; class Betaproteobacteria; order Burkholderiales; family Comamonadaceae; genus Variovorax; species Variovorax raffinosi. The sequence goes on along the minus strand of NZ_JBPJZR010000013.1, from coordinate 87,146 downwards.
ATCACATGGGAGGTGTCTGCGTGGATGCTGAGCATGGAAGCGAGAGTAACCCGATGCCGGGGCCGGGCGCCATCCACAGCCGAAGCGACCCAAGCACATTCTTCAAAGTCGCGTTATGGTTCGGTGCCGCCCACGATGAACCTCAGAAAAAAGGCAGGATCCATGATCGATCTCAACATCAACGGCAAGTCCGTTGCCGTCAACGCGCCAGAGGACATGCCCCTGCTCTGGGCCCTGCGCGACATCGTCGGTCTGACCGGCACCAAGTTCGGCTGCGGCATCGCGCAATGCGGCGCCTGCACCGTGCACCTGGACGGCCAGCCCGTGCGCTCATGCGTGCTGCCGGTCGGCACGATCGGCAAGAAGGCCATCACCACCATCGAAGCCATCTCGCAGACCCCTGCGGGCAAGAGCATCCAGAAAGCCTGGCTCGACGTCGACGTGGTGCAGTGCGGCTACTGCCAGTCGGGGCAGATCATGTCCGCCGCCGCGCTGATCCAGCGCACGCCCAACCCGAGCGACGCCGACATCGACATGGCCATGTCGGGCAACGTCTGTCGATGCTGTACCTACTCGCGCATCCGCGCGGCCATCAAGCAGGCCGCGACCGGCAAGGCCGAAGTGCTGCAGTCGGTGGTCGCGATGCCGGCCAGGAGCGCATCATGAAGCCGGCCGCAGGCATCAGCAGGCGTGCCGCGCTGCAGGCCGGTGGTTTGGCGCTCGCCTTCACCTGGGTCGGCGGCAGCAGCAAGGCCTTCGCCGCGATCAGCCCCCGGCAGCAGCCGGGCGACGCAGCCGCCGCGCTCGCGGATGGCAACCCCGCATTCGCTCCGAATGCTTTCGTTCGCATCGATGCCGATGGCGGCGTGCGCCTCGTGATGCCGATGGTCGAGATGGGCCAGGCGATCTACACCGGCTCGGCGATGCTGCTGGCCGAGGAACTGGGCGTCGAACTCGACCAGGTGCGCGTGGAGCATTCGCCGCCGAACGAGGCGCTCTACGGCATGCCGCTGCTCGGCGGCCAGATCACCGGCGGATCGACCAGCACGCGCGGCACCTATGGCGTGCTGCGCGAGGCGGGCGCCGTGGCACGCACGCTGCTGGTCAGTGCGGCCGCCGCGCAATGGAAGGTCGACCCCGCGAGCTGCACGGTGGCGCGCGGCGTGGTGAGCCATGCCGCGTCCAACCGGCAGTCGGGCTTCGGCGCGCTCTCCAGTGCCGCTGCCAAGCTGCCGATGCCGGAAAAGGTGACGCTGAAGGAGCCGAAAGATTTCAAGCTCATCGGCCAGCCGCTGCGGCGCGTCGATTCGGCCGACAAGGTCAACGGCACCACGCAATTCGGCATCGACGTGCGCCTGCCGGGCATGAAGGTGGCAACGGTCAGGGCCAGCCCCACGCTCGGCGGCGTGCTGGCCTCGGTGGACGACAAGGCGGCGCGGGCGATTCCCGGCGTGATCGACGTGCTGCGCATCAAGGACGCGGTCGCGGTGGTGGGCGAGCATTTCTGGGCGGCCAAGCGCGGCCTCGATGCGTTGACGATCCAGTGGACGCCGGGCCAGAACGCCACGCTCACCACGCAGGAGCTGCGCTCGGCGCTGGCCAATGCGCTGGCGAAGGACAAGGCCATCATCGGCAAGGAAACCGGCAAGCGGCCCGAGGGCACGCTGGTGCAGGCCACCTACGACCTGCCGATGCTGGCCCACGCGACGATGGAGCCGCTCAACACCACGGTGCACGTGCGGCCCGACCAGTGCGAGATATGGGTCGGCACGCAGGTGCCGACGCGCTGCGTGAGCGTGGCGGCCAAGATCACCGGCCTTGCCGCCGACAAGGTGGTGCTGCACAACCAGTACCTGGGCGGCGGCTTCGGCCGGCGTTTGGAGACCGACTCGGTCGAGCAGGCGGTGGCCTTCGCCAAGCAGGTGCCCTACCCGCTCAAGGTGGTGTGGACGCGCGAGGAAGACATTCGCCACGACATCGTGCGCCCCATGTACCACGACGACATCTCGGCCGTGGTCGACGGTGACGGGCAGATCCTCTGGTTCGGCGACCGCATCTCGGGCGGCACCGTGCTGGGCCGCTGGGCCCCCGCCTTCATGGGCAAGGACGGCATGGACGGCGACCTGATCGAATGCGTGGCCGAGCCCTGCTACGACCTGCCGAACCTCAAGGTCGAGTGGGTGCGGCACGACATGCCACCGGGCCTGAACGTCGGCTGGTGGCGCGGCGTGGGCCCGACGCACAACCTCTTCGTCATGGAGAGCTTCATCGACGAGCTGGCGCAGCGCGCCAAGAAAGACCCGGTCGCCTACCGGCGGGCTTTGCTCAAGAAGAACCCGCGCACGCTGGCCGTGCTCGACCTGGCCGCCGAAAAGATGGGCTGGGGCAAGGGCGCGTTGCCCGCGCGTGTCGGGCGCGGCGTGGCGGTGGGTGATCCCTTCGGCAGCCGCGTGTGCGCCATGATCGAAGTCGAAGTCTCGCCGCAGGGCGAAGTGCGCATGCGGCGCGCGGTGGTCACGCTCGACTGCGGCATTGCCGTGAACGCAAGCTCCATCGAGGCGCAGCTCCAGGGCGGCCTGCTGTTCGGCCTGAGCGCCGCGCTCTTCAGCGAGATCACGCTGCGCGACGGCGCCATCGAGCAGAGCAACTTCCACGACTACCGGATGCTGCGCATCAACGAGGCGCCGCCGATCGAGGTCTACACCATCAAGAGCGGCGAAGCGCCTGGCGGCCTCGGCGAAGTCGGCACCGCCATCGCCGCACCGGCGCTCGCGAACGCGATCTTCGCGGCCACCGGCGTGCGGCTGCGCGCGTTGCCGGTGAACCGCGCGCTGCTTGCGCAGGACAAGGAAGCGCTGAAGAAAAAGATCGCCAGTGCCGGGCCCAACGAACGCGGTGAACACGGCGAAAGGAGCGCAGCATGAAGCGACTCTTCAAGGTGCTGGTGGTGCTGTTCGTCGTCGGCGCGGCGCTGTACTTCTTTCTGAATCGTACCGACAAGTCCGAGGGCGAGGCGCCGGCGCTGGCCGGTGCCGCGCCCGATGCGGCGCTGCTCGTGCGCGGCGAGTACCTCACCAAGGCGGCCGACTGCATCGCCTGCCACACGGTGCCCGGCGGCAAGGGGCAGCCCTTTGCGGGCGGACTGCCCTTCGTGCTGCCGTTCGGCACGATCTACTCGTCGAACATCACGGCCGACCCTGAAACAGGCATCGGCAAATGGAGCGACGACCAGTTCGTGCGCGCGCTGCATGACGGCGTGCGTGCCGACGGCAAGCGCCTGTACCCCGCCTTCCCGTACACCTCGTACACCGCGCTGAGCCGCAACGACGCGCTGGCCATCAAGGCCTACATCTTCAGCCTGCCCAAGGTGAACCAGCCGAACAAGGAAGCCGACCTGGGCTTTCCGTTCAACCAGCGCTGGGCCATGGGCTTCTGGAACGCGGCCTTCTTCAAGAGCAGCCGCTTCGAGCCCGACCCGTCGAAGCCGCCCGCATGGAACCAGGGCAAGTACCTCGCCACGGCGCTCGGCCACTGCGCGGAATGCCACACGCCGCGCAACGTGGGCTTCGCGATGGAAACCAGCAACAACCTCGCGGGTGAATCGATACAGGGCTGGCGCGCCTACAACATCACCTCGGATGCAAAGAACGGCATCGGCGCTTGGAGCGACGCCGAGATTGCCGCCTACCTGACGACCGGATACGCACCGGGCCGCGGCTCGGCCTCGGGCCCGATGGGCGAGGCGGTGGAGCACAGCCTGCAGTACCTGAAGCCGGACGACGCCGCGGCGCTGGTGAGCTATCTGCGCACCGTGCCCGCGAAGCCGGGCAAGAACCCGATCGAGATCGATGCCAAGGCGCCCTGGGCCGTGGCCGCGAGCGCGGCGGCGCCCGCATCCAACACGGCCGAGGGCCACGAGCAGGGGCTGCGGCTCTTCGCGGCGGCATGCGCGAGCTGCCACCAGTGGAACGGACAGGGCCAGCAGAGCGCCAACGCGTCGCTGCTGGGAACGCGCGGCGTGAACGACCCCGACGGTTCCAACGTCACGCAGATGATCCTGCAGGGCGTGAGGATGCGGGTGCACGACCAGGAGGTCTACATGCCGGCCTTCGGCAAGGCCTACACCGACACCGAAGTCGCCGCGCTGGCCAACTACGTCATCGCGCAGTTCGGCAACAAGCAAGGCACGGTGACGCCGGAGTTCGTGGCCAGGCAGCGAACACAGTAGTCCATCGAGTGCCGGAGAATGGCCGGGCTACTGCGTTCTTCACCCCTTGCCCGAACCTTCTCTTTCCGACAATGCCGCTCGCCATTCGTGATGTGGAGTACTTCCTGGCCGTCGCCGAGGTCGGGCAACTGGCGCAGGCCGCGAGCAACCTGGGCCTGACGCCCGCGGCCTTGTCCAAGTCGATCCGGCGCCTCGAAGATGAACTGGGCCTTCGCATCTTCGAGCGATCAGGCCAGGGCATGCAGTTGACGGCTTTCGGCACCGCGTTTGTCGAGCGCGCGCGGCGCATCTGCGTCGAGCACGATGAAGCACTGCGGCACGCAAGCGATGTGCGCACGGGCCGCGCTGGGCTGCTGCGGATCGGGGCCTCCATCGCCATGCTGGAGACCTTCGTGGCGCCCGCGTTGGCGAAGCTGCAACCCAAGCGCCCTGCCATGCATGCGCAGGTCAGCGTCGCGGCCTCGGATGTGATGCTCGAGCGACTGCGCAACGGCCATGTCGACATGGCCGTCGTGCCCACCTACGACACGGTCCCGGCCGATCTGAAGCAACTGGTGGTGGGAAGCGATTCGCTGGTGCCGGTGGTTCGCGAGGGGCATCCCTTGCTGGACATGCAAAGGCTGCGCCTTGCGGATCTGTCCGCCTGCTCCTGGATTCTTCCGAGCGCCGCTTCGGCGGCAAGGACAAGGCTCGACGAACTGTTCGCAAGCGTGGGCCTGAAGCCGCCCCAGGTGTCGATCGAGGTCGATGTCAGCTCGGCCTGGACCCTGTCGATCGTGCGTGCCACCGACCTGATTTCGTTTGCCCCGAGTTCGCTGATGGACACGCCGGTCACGCATCACATCGTTGCGGTTCCGCTGGCGCAGCTCGTCCTCGTTCGCGCCGTGTCGCTCTTCTTCCGGCCCGAAGCCTATTGGTCCCCGCTCATGGACGAATTCGCGCAAGCGCTGCGGTCGGCCGGCCAGGACATGAACAAAAGTTAAGACCACCCATCGGTTCGGGACACGCGCCGGCACCTGCCTGTGCCTACAGTGACAGCAAGCAAGCATCTCACTGGAGTCCGAACCATGAAGCACCCCGCGCCCAACATTGTTTTCATCATGGCCGACAACCTCGGCTGGGGGGAGCTGGGTTGCTACGGCGGCGGCGCGCTGCGCGGCGCCCCGACACCGCGCATCGACCGGCTCGCGGCCGAAGGACTGCTGCTGCAGAACTACAACGTGGAGAGCGATTGCGTGCCGACGCGCTCCGCGTTGATGAGCGGCCGCCATCCCATTCGCACGGGCTGCCTGCAATCGGTGCCGCCGGGCCTGCCGCAAGGCCTGACGCCGGGGGAGATCACGCTCGCACAGCAACTCTCGGGGCAGGGGTACGCAACGGCGCACTTCGGCAAATGGCACCTGGGCGACGTGCCCGGCCGCTACCCCAGCGACCGGGGCTTCGACGAGTGGTACGGCATTCCGCGCACCACCGACGAGAGCCAGTTCACCTCTTCGGTTGGCTACGACCCGAGCGTTGCGGAGCTGCCGTACATCATGCAGGGGCGCAGCGGCGAGCCGTCGCAGCAGGTGAAGGTGTACGACCTGGACAGCCGTCGCCACATCGATGCAGAACTGGCCGAGCGCTCCATCGATTTCATGCGCCGCCAGCACGCGGCCCGGCGGCCGTTCTTTCTGTACCTGCCGCTGGTGCACCTGCACTTTCCGACGCTGCCGCACCCCGACTTTGCCGGCAAGACCGGCGCGGGAGATTTCGCCGATTCGATGGCGGAGATGGACCACCGCGTGGGCCAGGTCATCGACGAGGTCGACCGGCTCGGCATCGCAGAGAACACGGTGTTCATCTTCTGCAGCGACAACGGTCCCGAGTTTCGCGCGCCCTACCGCGGCACCGCGGGCCCGTGGCGCGGCACGTACCACACGGCCATGGAAGGCAGCCTGCGCGTGCCCTTCATCATGCGCTGGCCGGGGCACGTGCAGGCAGGCAGGGTCAGCAACGAGATCGTGCATGTGACCGACCTCTTCACCACGCTGAGCCTGCTGGGCGGCGCCGAGTTGCCATCGGACCGCCCGATCGATGGCGTCGATCAATTGCCCTTCCTGCTGGGGCAGCAGGAGAAATCGAACCGCGAGGGCTTTCCGTTCTACATCAAGAACGACCTGCGGGCGGTCAAGTGGCGCGACTGGAAGCTCCACTTCTTCTGGGAGCCCGAAGTGAACAGCGGCCAGGGACGGCTGGAGTCGCCCTATCTGTTCAACCTGACGCGCGACCCGAAGGAAGAAACCGACGTGGGGGTGTTCAACACCTGGGTGTTCGGCCCCGTCCTGCGCCTGGTGCGCAACTTCCAGCAGAGCTTTGTCGCGCATCCGAACACGCCGCCGGGTGCGCCCGAAGGTCCCGCGACGGCCCCAGTGCAGCGCGGCAACGCAAGCTGAGCGACTTCAGAAAAAGAAACCACGATGACCAAAGCCATTTCCCTCTGGGCCGGCATCCTCGCCTCCACGGCACTTCTGGTCCTTGCCCCGCCAGCCGCTCTTGCACAACAGGCCGACACCTGGCCTGCGAAGCCCATCACCTGGATCGTCGGATTCCCGCCCGGCGGCACGGTGGACGTGCTGACCCGGGTGGCCGCCGAGCAGTTGGCGAAGAAGACGGGCCAGTCTGTCGTGGTGGACAACCGCCCCGGCGCGGCGGGTGCCATCGCACTGAAGGCCGCCGCCCGAAGCGCGCCCGACGGAACGACGTTGATCACCGTCCCCGGCCCCATCCTGTTCCCCCGGCCCGAGCCCGAGATCGGCACGGAACTCGCACCCGTCATGCAACTGGCCGATGGCCCGATGATCCTGGTCGGCCCGGCATCGCAGGCGCTGCCATCGCTGAAGGACGTGATCTCCGAGGCGAAGAAGAACCCTGCGGCCTGGTCGTATGCGAGCTCGGGCAACGGGACGGGCCAGCACCTCGCGGGGGAACTGCTGAACCAGATGGCGGGCGTGAAGATGGCGCACATCCCCTACAAGGGCGGCAGCGCCGCTCTCAACGATGTCCTGGGCGGACAGGTGCCGCTGGCCATCCTCGGCTCTTCCACGGTGCTTCCCTTCGTTCTCGCCGGCAAGCTCAAGGCCTACGCCGTGACGACGCCCAGCCGCATCGCCAGCCTCCCCAACGTGCCCACCTTTGCCGAATCGGGCTTTGCGGGCTACGAGGCGACGCAATGGTTTGCCGTCGCGGTACCGGCAAAGACGCCTGCGGCGACGGTGCAGAAGCTGAATGCGGCGCTGCGCGAGATCGTCACCTTGCCGGCCTTCAGGAAGGCGGTCGATGCAGCGGGCATGGACCCACGGCCGGGCTCGCCGGCGGATCTTCAGGGCTTCGTTTCGCGCGACAGCAGGAAGTGGAAGGATCTGGTGCAGAAGTCCGGTCTCAGCCTGGAGTAAAGATGGCGTGGGACTGCCACTGAACCGTTGGCATGAGCACCAGCCTCGACGGCCGGTGTTCCCGCCTCGACCTTCCCTGGAGGCCCATGGCCCTCGTCACCGTCCGCCTGACGCGCTCGACGGCCGCGCCCCCAGTCCCACCCCCGACGTCGGCAAGCGTGGAATGCCCAATCGGTCGGCGGCCGTGTCCTGCACCGACATCGCACGCTCGAAGCCCGCGCGCGAACTCAGGTGCTCCCAGTAGCGCTGCACCGCCGGGCCGAAGCGCTCCTGCTGGCCCAGCACTCTGGCCAGCAGCAAGGCGTAGCCCACCGAAATGTCGGCGGCGGTGAACCGGCCGGCGCATGCGAAGTCCTGCCCCTCCAGCAGCTTCTCCAGCGTTCGCAGGCGTCCGTAAAAGAACTGCGCGTAGTCGTGCGCAGCCTGGGGCTGCCGGCGTTCCTCGGGCTCCAGCAGCACGTAGCGAAGCAGCACCGTCAGCGGAAAGGTCAGTGAGGCTTCGCCGAAGCAGAGCCAGTTCAGGTACGCCCCATAGGCGCCCTCGTCGGGCTCCACGTTCAGCGGCGTCGGCGCATGGCGGCCGGCCAGGTACTGGCAGATGGCCACCGACTCGGTCATGCGTGTTTCGCCGTCGACCATCAGCGGCACCGTGCCCTGCGGGTTGAGCTTCAGGTATTCGCGGTGCAGCACCCGTGGCGGAAACGGAAGCACCTCCAACTGGTAGGGAACACCAAGCTCTTCGAGCATCCAGAGCACCCGGAACGAGCGCGCATTCGGGCAGTGGTAGAGCGTGATCATCGAATGGAGGGCTCGACGCCAGGAGTTGCGGCCCCGATCGTCGCACGCCCTCCCCGCTGCGCCTTGCGTCGATTGGCTGGCGCGCGCGCAGCCAATCGACGCAAGTCTTTTGCCGCATCGGCGGATAGCCTGACGGGCTCATGCGATCAGGGGATCGCGATTGCGGAGTGCCCATGCCATCCTTGAAATCGAAAACTCTCTTCATCACCGGCGCCAGCCGCGGCATCGGCAAGGCCATTGCCCTGCGGGCCGCGCGCGACGGCGCCAACATCGTGGTCGCGGCGAAGACGGCAACGCCCGACCCTCGCCTGCCCGGCACCATCCACAGCGCCGCCGAGGAAATCGTCGCCGCCGGCGGACAGGCGCTCGCGGTGGTGGTCGATGTGCGCGACGAAGCCCAGGTGCGCGCCGCCGTCGATGCCGCCGTGGCGCGCTTCGGCGGCATCGACATCCTGGTCAACAACGCCAGCGCGATCCACCTGGAGACGGTCGAGCACACGCCGATGAAGCGTTACGACCTGATGTTCGAGATCAACGCGCGGGGCAGCTACCTGTGCGCGCAGGCCTGCCTGCCCCATCTCGAAAAAGCGGCCAACCCGCACATCCTGACCCTGTCGCCGCCGCTGGACCTGAACCCCAAGTGGTTCGCGCGCCATGCGGCCTACACCACCTCGAAGTACGCGATGAGCATGCTCAGCCGGGGCCTGGCCGAAGAGCTGCGCGAGCGCGGCATCGCGAGCAATTCGCTGTGGCCGCGCACCGTGATCGCCACCAGCGCCCTGCGGATCGCGGCGCCCGAGGTCGCGGGACAGGCGCGCGTGCCGGCCATCATGGCGGACGCCGCATGGCACATCCTGACCCGGCCGAGCCGCGAACTCACCGGCCAGTTGCTGATCGACGAGCAGGTGCTGCGCGATGTCGGCGTGACCGACTTCGCGCCGTACCTGGTGACGCCGGGCGTCGAGCCATTGATCGACTTCTTCGTGGAACCGTGACCCGGTTGCAAGCCCATTCAGGAGACCATCGCATGCAGACAGCCGACATCGAACGCACGGGCATCGCCCGCATCTCTCTCGCGGACATCATCCGGCGCAGCGCCCGGCGAAACCCGCACAAGACAGCCGTCATACAGGGCGACCGGCGGATCAGCTTCGCGGCGCTCGACGCGGCGAGCGAGCGCGTCGGCGAGGCGCTGCGCGACCACGGGCTGGCCGGTCGCCGCGTCGCGACGATGTGCATCAACTCGATCGAGCACCTGACGGCCATCCAGGCCATCCACAAGTCGGGCAATGTCTGGGTGCCGGTCAATGTGCAGCTCGACGCGGCCTCGATCGAGCATGTGCTCAGCCATGCCGAAGTCAGCGGCGTCTTCATCGACGCGGTGCTGTTCGAGGTGCCCGCGCTGCGCGAACTGGTCGCGCGCCTGGGCCTGGCTACGGTCGTGATCGGCGCGCGCGAAGCCAGCGCCGGCACGCTGCAGTTCGACGCGCTGGCATCGCGCCCGCCCGCACAGCCGCTGGCAGACCCCGGGGGCGACGACGACCTCGCGCTCATCATGTACACCAGCGGCACCACGGGAAAGCAGAAAGGCGTGATGCATTCGCACCGCTCGATTCACGGCGCGCTGCTGAGCTGCGCGCAGAGCTTCGAGGCCACCGAACGCGATGTCGTCGGCTCGGTGCTGCCGCTCTTTCACTGCGCGCAGCACACCATCAGCATGGGCGCGTTGATGGCCGGCGCGACGATCTGGCTGGCCAGCGGCTTTGATCCGGCGGCCATGCTGGCGGCGGTCGAGCGTGAGCGCATCAGTTGGCTCTCATGCCTGCCGATGATGTTCGACGCGCTCATGAAGCACCCGCAGCGCCCCAGGACCGATCTTTCGTCGCTGCGCCTGTGCATGTACGGGCTGGCGCCGATGCCGAAGAATCTGCTTGCGGACGTCCAGCGCGAGATGTGCGCCGACGTGCGCCTGGGCACCGGCCAGACCGAGATGTACCCGCCGACCATGGTCTACCGAGCGAGCGAGCACCCGGACAAGGACGGCAACTGCTGGGGCGTGTCGGTGGCGGGCGTCGAAACCGCCGTCATGGACGACGACGGCAAGCTGCTAGGGCCGGGCGAGATCGGCGAGATCGTGCATCGCGGCCCCAATGTCTTCCTGGGCTACCTCAAGGACCTCGAGGCCACGGCTGCCGCGCGCCGCTTCGGCTGGCACCACACGGGCGACATCGGCATGTTCGATGCCGATGGGCAGATGCTGTTTCTGGACCGCAAGAAGGACATGATCAAGTCGGGCGGCGAGAACGTCTCCAGCATCAAGCTGGAGGCGGTGCTGCTGGCCCATCCCGCAGTCGGTGCAGCGGCCGTGGTGGGCCTGCCGCATCCGCACTGGGGTGAGGCGGTCGCGGCGTTCGTGGTGCTGCGCCAGGCCGATGGTGCATGCGGCGAAGATGAACTGCTCACGTTCTGCAAGGAGCGCCTGGGCCGCTTCGAGGTGCCCAAGTCGATCCGCTTCGTCAGTGCGCTGCCGATGACGCCGACGGGCAAGGTGCAGAAGTTCCAGTTGCGCAACGGCCACCTGGCGCTCTTTGAGTCGGCACAGGGATAGGCAGCTCGGCGTTTCGATGCCGCTTCAGGGCAGGCTGAACGCCATGAGTTCGTTGGTCGTCTCGCCGCCCATGCCGCCGGGCAGGAAGAAGCCGCCGGCGACATAGAGAGACTTGCCATCGCTCGCAGCCCCGACGGCATGGCGGCCGCGCGGCATGGGCGTCAGCGTTCGCCAGGTGTTCGTCTTCAGGTCGAATCCTTCGTTCTCCGCGAAGGCCCGCTTCTCCTGTGGGAACTCACCGCCCAGCACCACCGCGAGCCCTTTGTAGAGGGCATAGGCCAGGCCACTGCGTGCAGTGGGCAGTGGCGGACCCGAAGTCCAGGTGTTGCTGGCCGGGTCGTAGATATCGTGGAGATCGGTTCGATCGCCCGGCCCGGTGAACCGGCCACCGATCACGTGGATCTTGCCCCCGGCGGCAATCACCGCCGCGTGATCCCGCGCTTTCGGCAATGGCGCCAATGCCGTCCATGTGTTCGTGGCCGGGTCGTACACCTCGTTGGTAGTCACAGTGGCGTTGGCCGGATTGCGCCCGCCGATCGCATACACCTTGCCGTCGAGCACCGCCACGCCCACCGAGCCGCGACCGGCACTCATCGGCGCGAGCGTTCGCCATGTGTCCGCGACCGGGTCATATTCGAGGACCGTTGCCTGGCCGTCCTTGTGCACCGCGCCGACAAAGCCGCCGACGGTGATGATCTTCCCGTTCACCACCGCGACGCCCAGATGGTCGAGCGCACGCGGCATGGGGCGGCGCACACGCCATGTGTCGGTGGCGATGTCGTAGGCCTCATTGAGAGGCACGGAGCTGCCGTCGATCATCCCTCCCAGGGCGTAGAGCTTGCCGCCGACTTCCGCCAGCGAAAGCTCGGCGCGGGACGTGGGCATAGGCGCTTTCTGGACCCAGGTTCCGGCGGCCGGGTCGGCCTGACAAGGTGCGGCCAGGGCGGCAATGCCGAGCACGATGGCCATGGCGCGTGTGGCGAGAAATACGGGCATCTGCATAGGCGTTTCCTGTTTGATCCACTGCCCCGTTTCAGGTCGACACTTTCCTCTATCGCCGCTGCAGCATCAAGTCGACCTGATCGATCCAATGCCGGAATGCCGCCATCTGGTCGGTGACGAAGCGGCGCGTCGTCTCGTCGCTGCACGCCCCGTCCGGTGCGAACTTGCTCGCCGCGTGGGCGATGAAGACCTCGGGCTTCGACAGGACCATCGCGTCCATGAAAAGCAGCACCTTGCGCAGCTCGTACTGCACGCGCGCACCGCCGACCGGGCCGGGCGCGGCACTCAAAACCGCGACGGGCTTGTGGCGCAGCGGCTGATCGGTGCCGCGCGACACCCAGTCGAGCATGTTCTTCAGCATGCCCGGAATCGAGAAGTTGTATTCGGGCGTTGCAATGAGGACCGCGTCCGCGCGCCGGATGCGATCGCGCAGTGCTTCGACGGGCGCAGGGATTCCATGCGCGAGCACGTCGGCATCGAACGGCGGAATGTCGCGCCAATCGACCACGTCCAGCGTCATTGACGCCGGCATGCGCTCGCCGGCCAGGCGCAGCGCCATGCCGTTGAGTGATCCGCTGCGCAGGCTGCCGCAGAACCCGACGACGTCGATGGGGCGCAGGGCCGCCCCGGCCTTGGCTTCGGCGCTCATTGCTGGGCAATCCCGGCCTGGGCGACGACTTCGCTCCAGCGCCTGATTTCACGCTCGACCATCGACTTCATCTGGGCCGGAGAAGACGGGGCCGCCTCGCTGCCCAGGGATGCCAGCGTGGCCTTGACGCCGGCATCGTCCAGCGCCACGCGCACGTTGCGCTCTAGCAGCTCGACCACCTGCGGCGGCGTGCCGTGAGGCGCCGCGAGTCCCAGCCAGGACCGGATCTCGAAGCCCTTCAGCACGCTCGCGACGGGGGGCACCTGCGGCATCGACGGCCAGGGTTGCGCGCTGGTGACCGCCAGCGCGCGCAGCCGGCCCGACTGGATGTGCGGCGTCGCAACAGTCAGGGTGTCCGCAAGAACATCGACGTCGCCGGCAATCACCGCCTGCACCGGCGCGCCGCCGCCGCGATAGGGCACGTGCAGCAGCTTGACGCCCGCGCTGACGCCCAGCAGTTCGCCGACCATGTGCTGCGTCGAGCCCACGCCCACCGATGTGAAAGTGACCCGGTCCGGCGTCTGCTTCGCCGTGGCAAGCAGTTCGGCGAGATTGCGGGCCGGATGGTCCGCGCGCACGGCAATGACGAAGGGAAAGCTCGTCACGGTCGAGATGAAGGCGAAGTCTTTCACCGGGTCATAGGGCAGCGTCTTGCGCAGCACGGCCGAGACCGTGTGCGCGCCGGTGAGCATGACGATGTTGTAGCCGTCGGGCTTGGCCTTGGCCACGAAGTCGGTGGCAATCAGGCCGCCCGCCCCGCTCTTGATTTCGACGACCACGGGCTGCTTGAGCTTCTCCTGCATCTTCTGCGCCAGCAGGCGCGAAACCACGTCTGCATTGCCGCCCGCGCCGAAGCCGTGGTTCAACTGGATCGGGCGGCTGGGGTAGCCGTCTTGCGCGCGCGCCGAAGGCAGCAGCGCGAGCGCGGCGGCGGTGGCGACGAAGCTGCGCCGGGTCGATGTCTTCATGGTTGTCTTGTCTCCTGTCGTTGTTTTATGTGTTGCCGGCCTTGAACCCCTTCCATGCCGTGTCGTAGTCCGGCTGGAGGTTGGCGGCGCAAAGCGCCTGCGCGGTCGGGCGAAACACATGGCGGCTCTCGAACATGAAGGCCAGCGTGTCGTCCAGGCGATGCGGCTTGAGGTCGGCGGTGCTGGCCCGCTCGAAGGTGGCGGCGTCGGGGCCGTGCGGCAGCATGCAGTTGTGCAGGCTCACGCCGCCGGGCACGAAGCCTTCGGCCTTGGCGTCGTAGACGCCGCGCACCAGCCCCATCAGCTCGCTCATCACGTTGCGGTGAAACCAGGGCGGGCGAAAGGTGTCTTCGGCCACGAGCCAGCGCGGCGGGAAGATCACGAAGTCGCAGTTGGCGACGCCGGGCGTGTCGCTGCCGGAAGTCAGCACGGTGTAGATCGACGGATCGGGGTGGTCGAAGCTGATCGTGCCGATGGCCATGAAGTGCGCCAGGTCGTACTTGCAGGGCGTCAGGTTGCCGTGCCATGCGACCACGTCCAGCGGCGTGTGGGCCTGCCCGCCTTCCCAGAGGTGGCCCATGAACTTGTTGACGATGCGCACGGGGCCGGCGTCTTCCTCGAAGGCCGCGACGGGCGCGAGGAAGTCCCGTGCATTGGCCAGCCCGTTCGATCCGATCGGGCCCAGCTCGGGCAGGCGAAACGGCGCGCCGTAGTTCTCGCAGACGTAGCCCCGGGCCTCGCCCTGCGGCAGCGTGACGCGCAGCCGCATGCCGCGCGGCACCAGCGCGATTTCGCCGGGGGCGATGTGCAGGCGTCCCAGCTCGGTGTGGAGCTGCAACGCGCCGGCCTGCGGCACGATCAGCAGCTCGCCGTCCGAATTGACGAAGTAGCGCCCGTCCATCGAGCGGTTCGCGCGATAGACGTGCACCGCCGATCCGACCTGTGCGTGCGGCTCGCCGTTGCCGGCGATGGTCAGCATGCCGTCGATGAAGTCCGTGCCTTGGGCCGGCATCGGCCAGGGGTTCCAGCGCAGCCGGTTGGCCGGCGTTTCCGCTTCGGTGAACGGACCGCTGCGCCAGCCGCCGTCGTTGATGCGCGCGAAGGCCTCGTGCATGGCGCTGGGGCGCCGCCTGTACATCCAGGTTCGCAGGTTGTGGTTGCGCGGTGCCGTGAAGGCCGTGCCCGACAGCAGCTCGGCGTACAGCCCCAGCGGCGCCTGCTGCGGCGAATTGCGGCCCACCGGCAGCGCGCCCGGAATCGCTTCGCTGGCGAACTGGTTGCCGAACCCGCTCTGGTAGCCGGGCGTTGTGTCGTCCTGCGCGGTGTGTGCTGCCATGGCGTCTCCTTCTTTCTTGTCGTCAGTCCTGCCACTGGGGCGTGAAGAAGGTCGCCGGAACCAGGATCTTCGATTCCTGGCTCTGCAGCAGCGGGAGCATTTCCGTCACGTAGGCCTTCCATCCGGCATCGGCCATCAGCAGCTCCCGCCGCTGCGCGCGTTCGTTCATGTCCAGGTAGGCCCACATGTGGATCACCTGGTTGAGCGCGCCGGTTTCGGTGCGGTAGTAGCCGACCATGCGGCCGAGGATGCGGCGCTGGATGGCCAGGCCCTTGGCCTCGTACAGCGACAGGTAGGCCCGCCACTGGCCGGGATGGGTGGTGTAGGTGCGTTGTTCGACGAGCATGGTGTGTCGGGTCGCCCTTACAGGCTGTGCCCTCCGTCGATGACGATGCGCGTGCCCGTGGCCGTGCGCAGATGCGTCGCGCATGCAAGCACGGCAAGCGCCACGTCCTGCGGCGTGACGATGCGCCCGAGCGGCGTGGTGGCGGCCTTCTTCGCCAGTTCATCGCGGTTGCGGCCCTGCACGAAATCGGTGTCGACCGCAGCGGGCGACACGCTGACGAAGCGCACCGGGCCGAAGGCCCTTGCCATCGACACGGTCATCGTGTCGAGCGCGGCCTTGGCCGCGCAGTAGGCGATGTTGCTGCCCAGCCCCGTGAATGCGGATACCGACGACACGTTGACCACGACCGCATCGGTGGACGCTTTCAGCAGCGGCATGAGCGCACGCGTGATCGCGTAGGGGCCGCCCACGTTGGCGGCGAGTATCTCGTCGAACAGCGCTGGTGCCAGCGCGTTCAGGTCGGTGTGCGCGATGCGCCGCGTGAAGCCGGCCGAGTTCACCAGCACGTCGACGCGGCCGAAGTCGCGATGCAGCACTTCCGCCATGGCCGCGTGCGCCACGGCATCGGTCAGCGGAATCTGCAATGTGCGGTGGCCGTTGCCCGGCAGTTCGTCGCGCAGCGCCTGTGCACGCGCCGCGCCTTCGTTGTAGCCGATGACGACCGTGGCCCCGGCTTGCGCCAATGCGCGCACGCAGGCCGCGCCGATGCCGCTGCTTCCCCCGGTGACGACGGCGATCTTGCCTTGCAGCGCGCCGACGCCGTCCTGTGCCGTGCTGCTCATTGAAATCTCCCGCGATGCGCTCGGTTCTTCATGAATGAATGCCCTTGGTCGTTGCGTTGCATGTACGTGCCTTGCTGCCTTGAACGATTGCTGTCCGATAGACGGGGCACCGCTATGGCTCCAGCGGGAATTGTTTTCTAATGAGCCGCTTCAAACCAGTCGTTTGTCCATCAATCGAACATGAAAACGCCCTCCGATGCAGGCTCGCTGAAACGAGGCGTGGTGATTCTCAAATTGCTGGCCACCGCAGGCCCGCGTGGACTGGCGCTGACCGAGCTGTCAGAGAAATCGCAGATCCCGCACCCGTCGGTGCACCGCATCCTGGGCCAGCTCGCAGCGGAACGGCTGGCGGTCTTCAACGACGAGCTTCGGCGCTACAAGCTCGGCCCGCTGGCGTTCGAGCTGGGTGTGGCCAGCTCGACCATGCATGACATCCGCGACCTGTGCGAGCCCGCGATGGACGTGCTGGCGCGAGAGACGGGCGACACCGTCTACCTGGTCGTGCGCAGCAGTTTCGATGCGGTCTGCATGCATCGCCGCGAGGGCACCTTTCCCATCCGCGCGCTGGTGCTGGAGGTCGGCAGCCGCAGGCCGCTGGGCGTGGGCGCGGGAGGTCTGGCGATTCTTTCGGCCATCGACGATGAAGAGCGCGCGAGCATCATCGAGCGGGTCGGCCCCAGCCTCTCGGCCTTCGGGAAGCTGTCGACGCAGGACCTGGCGGAAGCCTGTGTGCAGGCGCGCGCGCTGGGTGCCGCGGTGATCCAGAACCGCGTGAGCCTGGGGGTCAAGGCGGTCGGCGTGCCCTTCAGGGACTCGATGGGGCAAGCCGTGGGCGCGCTGAGCGTCGCGGCCCTGTCGCAGCGCCTGAGCCAGCGGCGCATTGCCCAGGTGGCCGACATGCTGCGCGGCGCCACGCAGTCGGTCGAAATCCTGCTGCGCAAGCGGAAGGCTTGAGGCAGCAGCGGCTCTTTCAACCTCCGCTGTGCTGCCGCAGGAAGGCTTCGATCCGCGTCACAAGGTAGGCCGGCGTTTCGAGCATCGGGTAGTGGCCGCTGTTCGGCAGCAGCTCGATCTGCGCATGCGGATACAAGCGCGGAAAGGTGGCTTGCACGAAGTCCGACGACACGCCCGCATCGTGCTCGCCCACCAGCACCAGCAGCGGCGCACGCAGTGCGGCGGCCTTGTCGGAGAAGTCGGTTTTGGAGAAGGCGTGAAAGTAGTGCTCGAAGGCCACCGTGTCGGAGGTGCCGCGCTGATGGGCCAGGATCGAGCGGGCCAGGGCTGGCGTCAGCCGCGAGCCCAGCGAGGTTTCGAGCACGCCCAGCGCCGCCTGCTCGCTCCTGCCTGCGGACGCGAACACCGCCGCGACCTCTTTAGGCAACGGCACGCCGGAGGCCGGCACCGGTGTCACGCACACCGCCGCCTGAATGCGGTCGGGCGCATCGATGGCGATGCGCTGCACCACCATGCCCCCCATGGAGTGGCCGAGCAAGGCAAAGCGCTCCCACCCCAAGCGGTCGGCCAGCGCGAGCATGTCGGCGGCAATCTCGGCGATGCTGTGCTCGCCCTGGATGGCGCGGGAGGCGCCGTAGCCTCGGTAGTCAGGAAAGGCGTATGTGAAGCGCTCCTCGTCCAGCAGCGGATAGATCGGTGCCCATATGCCATGGTCGCCGAACCAGCCATGCGCAACCATCACCCGCTGGGGGCCGCTGCCCCGGATCTCGTGGCCCAGACTCATGTGCGTTCTCCTTTGCCTTTGTGTGTTTGCATGCGTGCGTGCCGCATCAGTCGATCTTGATGCCTGCGGTGCCGATCACCCGGCCCCATTTCGCCGACTCGTTCGCGATGATGCCCGCGAACTGGGCCGGTGTGCCACCGATGGCCTCGACGGTCTGGTCGTTCAACTGCCGGCGGACGTCGGGGTCGGCCAGCACCTTCTGCAATTCGGAGGACAGTCGTTCGACAACGGCGCCCGGCGTACCCGCGGGCGCATGCAGGCCGAACCAGAGCGCCGAGTCGAAGTCGGCAATGCCCGATTGCGCAAAGGTCGGCACCTGCGGCAGCGTTGCGATGCGCTGCCGGCCGATGACCGCCAGCGCCTTGACCCGTCCGGCGTTGACCTGCGCCAGCACCGGCGCCGCCGGCGTGAAGGCCAGGTCGACCCGGCCGGCCATGACATCGGTGAGCGCCTGTGCGCCTCCCTTGTAGGGCACGTGGGTCAGGCGCACCTGGGCCACCTGGTTGAACAGCTCGCCATACAGATGCGTGAAGGTGCCGTTGCCCGACGAGCCATAGCTGAACTTGCCGGGCGCTTCCGCTGCCGCGGCGACCAGTTCCTTGACCGTGCGGCTGGGCAGGTCGGCGCGGGCGATCAGCAATGCGGGTGCCTCGGCAAGCAGCGTGACCGGCGTCAGGTCTTTGGTAAAGCTGAACCGGAGATTCGGATACAGGCTGGTGTTGATGACATTCGCGGTGGTGCTCAGCAGCAGCGTGTAGCCGTCCGGCGGCGCATGGGCCACGGCTTCGGCGGCGATGCTGCTGCCCGCGCCTGGCCGGTTTTCGACAATCACGGGCTGCCCGAGGCCTTGTGTCATGCGCGGACCGAGAACGCGCGCGATCAGGTCGCCGGTGCTGCCGGCCGGGAAGCCGACGATGATGCGGATCGGTTTTTCCGGGAAGGTGGCGGACACGGCGGGCGCGCATGCGCTCGCCAGTGCGAAGGCCACAGCAAGGGGCGCGAAAAGGCGCGCGAGAAATGAAAGGCGCATGGCGATGTCTCCTTGTTATGTTCCCGGGCGCGCCGCACCGGCGCTGCCGCCGTTCAGCGCGAGCCCAGCACGTTGGCCAGCAGGCCCGCTCCGTAAAGCACTGCGTTGGGTTCGTGGTGGCGCGGCGCGGTCGCCAGGTACTGTTTGACGGCCTGCACGGCAGGTGCGGGGAAGGACAGCAGGCGCTGCACCAGCGCATCGCCCTCTGCCTGCAGGCGTCCGTTCTCGACGACCCGGCCCACGATCCCCGCAGCCAGCGCATCGCGGGCGCCGATGGGCTCCGCGCCGAAGACCAGATGCGCCAGTGCCTTGGCCGGCATCCGGTCCAGCAGCGGGGCCATGGCGATGCATGGCGGAATGCCGCGTTCGAGTTCGCGCAGCGCAAAGCTGCTGCCCTCTTCGCACAGCGTGAGGTCGCACCGGGCGGCCAGCACCAGGCCGATACCCCAGGCTCGCCCGGCCACCAATCCAAGCACTGGCGCGCGACAACGTCCGAAGGCCTCGTACAGCACCTGAATCGGGCCCGCGTCGTCGCGCAGAACGTCCGCTGCATTGACTCCGGCACCGAACGGCGGAGGTGCCATTTCGCGGCCGAGGCAGAAGTCCGCGCCTTCCGCGCTCAGCACGATCACGCGGCTCTCGCGCGCGGCGTCCAGCGCTTCGGCCAATGCCAGCGCCATGGGGTTGGTCAGCCGGTTGTTGGCCTGCGGGCGCTGCAGCCGAATGATGGTCACCTCGCCTTGCAGCTCGAGGCCGATCCAGGAAGTTTCTTCGGAAGTGCTCATGGCGTTTTCTCCTGCAGGCGCTCGGCCATCCAGTCGCAGACCAGGCTCAGTGCCGGTTCCGGCCGATCGAGGTTCACATGGGCGGCGCCGCCCTCTTCCTCGGTGAACACGCGCAGTTGCTTGTGGCGCGAACTCACTGCCTCCAGCAGGCGCTGCGCTTCCGAAGGCGGCGCATGCCGGTCATTGGCGCCGTGCACGATGAACAGGTCGCACTCGATGCGGCCGGCCACGCCTTCCAGGCGGAAATCTTCCAGCTTGCGGAATGCGCTTTCCCAATCCGGCACGCCGAGTATTCGCAGGATCTGCTTGCCGGTGGTGCCCAGCGGCGCGTTGTTGCCCAACTGGGTGGCGCCCTGCCCCTGCACGTAGCCGACACGCCGCACCATGCATGCATGGGTGTCGAAGACCGCGCCCATCACCGCGCAGGCCTTGATCCGTTTCTCGAAGGCCACGGCACGCGGTGCGTAGTAGCCGCCCCAACTGGCTGCGACCAGGCCGATGCGCGCAGGGTCCACTTCCGGGCGCTGCAGCAGCCAATCGACGCAGGCTGTCACCGGCTTCTCGAAGTCGTGGCGTGCGGTCAAGCCATGCACGCGCAGGGCCGAGCCCTGGCCCGGACCGTCGAAGGCGAGCGTGGTGATGCCGCGCCGCGCGAGATTCAGCGCCACGTAGAACATCTCCTCCTTGTTCGCGTCCAGGCCGTCCGACAGCAGCGCCACCGGCCCCGGGCCGCGACGTCCCACGGCCGGCACGAGGTAAGCCGGGATCACGCTGCATTCAAAGGGAATGTCGACCAGCTCGATCGCGGGATCGCGATGCTGCGCGAAGGTCGCGAAGCAGGACAGGTGCCTGGCATAGGCTTGCTCGGCGCGCGGATCGTCCGGGTCCAGCAGCCCTTCGGCCCACTGGTGATAGACCGAGGCGCGCAAGGAGAAATCGCTGGCACTCACGCGGTGCCCACGTGCAAGCGCGTCGGCCGCGGATTGCTCCAACTGGCGCCCCAGCTCTCCCCACGTGCGATGCCAGGCCTCGACATCGCCCGAGGGTTGCACGCGCGCGGCATCACGCAGGCGGGAACACGCCCAGTCGATCTCTCCGAACAGCCCGCCCGCGGCAATGGCGCGGAGCACGGCAAGAGACCAGCGGTAGTTTTCGGGGAAGTAGAAGAACATGGTCTTTAGCGGTTGGGTGGTGTCCGTTCGGATTGTTCGCGCACCACTCTTGCGAGGCCATGGGTTTGTCCGATAGGTGAACATGAGAATCGACAAAGGGGTGCACGCGCAGGCGATCTCCTCGAAAAACCGCAGCCGACCCAACGGGGATGGCGAAGCCCATCGATATCTACAGCGTATGGAAAACCTGCACTAAAAGGTATTTCCGAATATGAAAAGCCTTGCCTACGATGCCCGCATGAAAAGCAGAGACAAGCCGCAGGAGCACCCTGCATCGACGGACGTCGGCATCCGCATGGCGCGCACGCCCGGCGTCCTTCCCGTGTTCACCACCCACGCCGTCTTGCGCGCAAGCGCCTGGGCGGCAGCGAGCGGGCTGTGCGCCGTGCTCGCAGCCTGCGGAGGTGGTGGCAGCGGTGGCGGCGGCTTCCTTCCGATCCTGCCGCCCGCCCCCGCGCCGGCGCCCCCTGCATCACCGCCACCTGCGGGCCCCACCGCCGAACAGCTCAAGAGCACATGCAACACGCTCAACGGGCAGGTCATCGCGGGTGTGTCGGTCACGAAGACCACGCGCTTCGAGGCCAAGGCACCTCTCTACACATCAGGCTTTTGCCAGGTGCTCGGCACGCGCGCACCGTTCCTGGACATCGAGGTCGATGTGCCGGACAACTGGACCGGACGCTACTGGCAGCAAGGCGGCGGTGGCTTCGACGGACGCATCCCCTCTGCGGTGACGACGGACACGGGCGGCGCCGTGATTGCAGTCGATGCCACCCTCGCCCTCAAGGGCGCGGTGTACGCGGCCTCCAACGGCGGCAACAGGGCCAGCGTTCCCGCACAGGCCGCGCCGGGCGTGTGGGTGAGCGGCACGCCCGATGCCCAGCAGTCGGCCATCGACTATGCCTACGCCGCCGGCGGCACCACGCTGCGCTTCGGCAAGGCCGTCGCCAAGGCCTTCTTCGGCCAGGCACCGAGCCACAGCTATTTCAACGGTTGCTCCAACGGTGGCCGCAACGCCTACATCGCCGCGCAGCGCTGGCCCGATGAATTCGACGGCATCGTCGCCGGCTGCGAAACCATGGACATGGGCGGTGCCATCACCGGCCTGATGAACACGGCCGCCAAGGCGGCCACGCCGGCCGAGATCAGCCCAGCCCAGTACGCCGCCGCCTACACGGCCGCGGTGGCATCCTGCGATGCCGCCGACGGCGCGACCGACGGCTACCTTGCGAACCCAGGTGCGTGCACCCTGCCCGCCGCATCGCTGCAATGCGGCCAGCCCGGCGCGAATGCCGACCCCACGCTGTGCCTGTCGGCGGCGCAGGTTCCCACGCTCGCGGGCCTGCTCGGCAACCTGACGTTGAGCAGCGGTGCCACCGCCTACAGCAAGTACAACTGGACCAACTTCGCGCCCGCATCCACCATTCCCGGCGTGCCGGCGCTGGGCGTGACCAGCTATGGCGGGCTGGGCGGCGGCTTCGCGTTCCTGGCGACGAACGATCCCCTTTGGTTGGGTGCGCCGCCCCCGAGCACGACGCCCGCTCCCAACCTGGCGACTTTCGACATCAACCTCGACTACTACCTCTTCAGCAGCGGCCTTCAGCGCCTGGGCGCCGACCACGACAAGAACGCCATCGCGGCTTACGTGGCGTCGGGCCGCAAGCTGATTTCATGGCATGACGCCGGCGATCCATTGCTGTCGGCCAACGATCACGCGCGCAACTTCGCCACCATGACCAACTCCGCCAAGGGAATGGGCTTGGCGGACCCTCGCAGCAACGCGCGCATGTTCATCGTTCCCGCTTCGAGCCACGGTGCGGGAGCCAGCTTCGCGCAGGTCGACTGGCTCAGCGCCATCATCGACTGGGTGGAGAGCAGCAAGGCGCCGGATCAGTTGACCTACAAGTTCATTGCCGGCGCCACGGCCCGGGCGATGCCGGTCTGCGAGGCGCCGAAGTATCCGCGCTACAACGGCACGGGCGACGTCAACGCTGCGGCCAGCTTCACTTGCACGCTGTGACGGCCTGAGGAAAGAAAGCACGCAAAGCCGGCGGGGCGGTCCCCCGCCGGCTTGCATCGCCGCGCAACACGGATGCGCACCCGCATGCGTCGCGGTGTGCCGCATGACCTTATGCACGCGCCGGCTAAGCAATCCCAAAAGCCTTCTTTGGCAAGCACGCAGGCCGCGCGTAGCCTGCGCCGTTCCTTTCGCCTCAAAGAAGCACACCTCCATGACTCAACGCAAGGGCTTCCTGAGCCTGGGCGCCTTTCTCTATCCGAGTGGGCACCACATCGCCGCATGGCGCCATCCCGAAGCGAAGGCCGATGCCGGCATCGACTTCCGGCATTACGTCGAGCTGGCACGTGCCGCCGAAGCCGCGAAGTTCGACCTGATCTTCCTGGCCGACGGCGTGGGCACGCGGGGCGACGACGTCGCGTTCCTGAGCCGCACGGCGCACAGCTACCAGGCGCAGTTCGAGCCGATCACGCTGCTGTCGGCGCTGGCCGCCGTGACGCAGCGCATCGGCCTCGTGGCCACCGCTTCCACCAGCTTCAACGAGCCGTACCACGTGGCGCGCAAGTTCGCCTCGCTCGACCACATCTCGGGCGGGCGCGCAGGCTGGAACCTTGTCACGTCGTCCAGCGCGCACGAAGCGCGCAACTTCAACCGCGAGGAACACTTCGCGCATGCGGACCGCTACGAGCGCGCAGGCGAATTCGCCGATGTGGTCACAGGCCTTTGGGACAGCTGGGAGGACGACGCCTTCGAGCGCGACAAGGCCGCCGGCCGCTTCTACGACCCGGCCAAGCGCCATGTGCTGCACCACCGCGGCAAGCATTTCTCGGTGCAGGGGCCGCTCAACGTGTCACGCCCGCCGCAGGGCCACCCGGTGGTCGTGCAGGCCGGCTCGTCCGAAGCCGGCAGAGAACTGGCTGCGCGCACCGCCGAAGCGGTGTTCACCGCGCAGCAGACGCTGGAAGATGCCGTGGCCTTCTATGCCGATATCAAGGGGCGCCTTGCAGGCTACGGCCGCGAGGCCGACGATCTGAAGATCCTGCCGGGCGTGTTCCCGGTGGTGGGCCATAGCGAAAACGAGGCGAAGGAGAAGTTCGAACAGTTGCAGTCGCTGATCGATCCGGTCGTCGGCCTCGCGTTGGTGTCGGGCCTGACCGGCGGCTTCGATCTTTCAGGCCATCCGCTCGACGGACCGATTCCACCGCTGCCGGACACCAATGCGAGCAAGAGCCGCCAGCAATTGATGATCGAGCTGGCGCGCCGCGAGAACCTCACGATCCGCCAGCTCTACCAGCGCGTGGCCGGCGCGCGCGGTCATTGGCAACTGGTGGGCACGCCCGAGCAGATCGTCGACCAGCTCGAAGAGCGCTTCGTGCAGTACGGCGCGGACGGCTACAACATCATGGCGCCGACGCTGCCCGGCGGCCTGACCGACTTCATCGCGCTGGTGCTGCCGGAGCTGCGCCGCCGCGGCCTGTTTCGCAACGAGTACGAGGGCCGTACCCTGCGCGAGCACCTCGGACTGAAGCGGCCGGCGCACCCTGCCCCGGCCGCGCGCAAGGCAATTGCCGAGGTGCAGAACTGAACAATCTCAACGCCGGTGATCGACCCTGCGCGCCAGCCGCTCGCCGGCGAACTGGATCACCGACACCAGCGCGATGAGGATCAGGATCACCTCGAACATCACGCGGGTCTCGTAGCGCTCGTAGCCGTAGCGAATCGCAAGATCGCCCAGGCCGCCCGCGCCCACCGCGCCGGCCATGGCCGAGGCGTTGATCATGGCGATCACGCTGACCGTCATGCCGCCGATGATCCCCGGCAGCGCCTCGGGCAGCAGCACGTGCCGCACGATGTGCCAGCGCTTGCAGCCCATGGCGCGCGCCGCTTCGATCAACCCGCCGTCCACGTCATTGAGGCTCACCTGTGCGATGCGCGCGTAGAACGGAATCAGGTTGGCCGCCAGCGGCACCACCGCCGCCCAGGTGCCCAGCGTGGTGCCGACGATGAAGCGCGTGACCGGCAGCAGCGCGATCAGCAGGATGATGAAGGGGACCGCCCGGCAGACGTTCACCGCAATCGACAGCGCCCTGTGGAATCGCGGCCTCGGGTACAGGTTGCGCGGCGCCGTCACCGTGAGCACCACGGCCAGCACCAGCCCGAGCGAAATGGCGATGAAGGCCGACACGCCCACCATGGCCAGCGTCTGGAAGAACGCCTGCACGTACTTTTCAATCAGCGGTGTGGACATAGCCCAGTACCTCGATGCGGTCGGTCGACAGCGCAAGCCGCGCCGCCTCCGGGTCAAAGGGAAGCCCTGCAACAGCCGGCACGGCCACGAGCAGCCGGCCCTGCGCATGCCCGCGAATGCGGTCCAGCCCGCCGTGCAGCCACGTGGTTCCGGGCCCGAGTGCGGCCAGCGCATCGAAGGGCACGCCTTGCGGGCGCGAAGCACCGTCGAAGCCGACGCTCAGCACCACCCGGCCCGGCCGGCCGTGCAGGCTCTCGACATCGGGCACCAGTGACGCGGCCAGGTCGGCCGGCAGGTCGTGCAGCAGCGGTTGCAGCAGCGCCCGCGTGGCGTCGGCCTCGGGCTTGCCGAACACCCGCCACACCTCGCCCAGCTCGACCAGACGGCCCGCGTCGAGCACCAGCACGCGGTCGCACACCTCGCGGATCACTGCCATGTCGTGCGTGATGAGCACCACCGTCAGGCCGAACCTGCGGTTGATGTCGCGCAGCAGCGCAAGAATCGACTGCGTCGTCTCGGGGTCGAGCGCCGAAGTCGCCTCGTCGCACAGCAGGATCTGCGGCTGGTGCACCAGCGCGCGCGCAATGCCCACGCGCTGCTTCTGCCCGCCCGAAAGCTGCGCCGGATAGACCTCGGCCTTGTCGCTCAACCCCACCAGTTCGAGCAGCGCATCGACGCGCTCGCGAATGCGGGCCGGCGCAACGCCCGCCACCTTCAGCGGCAGCGCCACGTTGTCGCGCACCGTCTTCGCCGACAGCAGGTTGAAGTGCTGGAAGATCATGCCGATGCGGCGGCGCAGATGCACCAGCGCGTCTTCGTCCAGGCTGCCTACATCTACACCGTCGACATGCACGCTGCCGCCGCTGGCGTCTTCCAGTGCATTGATGGTGCGCAGCAGCGTCGACTTGCCCGCCCCGCTGCGCCCGATGATGCCGAAGACTTCTCCGCGCGCGATCGAGAAAGACACAGCCTCCAGTGCCCTCACCGGCCCCGCCGAGCCTGCATAGTCCTTGCGGACCTGATCGAAGACGATGTGCGGCGGCGCGGCTCCTTCAGTTGCGGCGCTCAGAAGACGGGCAGGACGGAGCCCTGGTACTTCGTCTGGATGAAGTTGCGCACTTCTTCGGACTGGTAGGCCTTCACCAAGGGCTTGACCCACGGTGCGTTCTTGTCCTGCTCGCGCACGACGATGATGTTCACGTAGGGGTTGTTTTCTTTCTTCTCGACCGCGATGCCGTCGCGCGTGGCGATCAGGCCGGACTGGTAGGCGAAGGTGTTGACGATGGCGGACGCGTCCACGTCCTCCAGCGAGCGTGCGAGCACCACCGAGGCGGCCTCCACGAGCTGCACCTTCTTCTTGTAGGAGGTCACGTCCTTGAGCGTGGCCGTGCCCAGCGCGGGATCGAAGCCGTCGCGCAGCGTGAGCACGCCCTGGTCGCGCAGCACGACGAGCGCACGCGTCTGGTTGCTCGGATCATCGGGAATGCCGAGCTTGGCGCCCTCGGGCAGATCCTTGAAAGACTTGAACTTCTTCGAGTAGAAGGCGATGGGCGAAATGTAGGTCGTGCCCACGTTGGCCAGCTTGTAGCCGCGCTGCTTGATCTGGTCGTTCAGGAAGGGAATGTGCTGGAACGAGTTGGCTTCGATGTCGCCGTTGTTCAGCGCCTCGTTCGGGCTGGCCGAGCCGGTGATGACCACGGGCTTGACGGTCAGGCCGTTCTGTTTGGCGACCTTGGCGACCACTTCCCAGATTTCCTCGTCGACGCCACCGCGCACGCCTACCCGCAGCGTCGTGGACTGCGCCACGGCGGCGGTCTGGACCCACAAGCTCGCCGAGACAAGGACAACCGCGCCGAGGGCACGGAACACATTGCGTTTCTTCATTGCTTCTACTTTCGTTTCTCTCCGGATGGATGACCGATCTTCAAAGACCGGCGTTCAGGAGAGAAAGAAACTTTTCGTACAAGCAATCTCGCGCAGCGACATAGTGAACTGCGCGTCAACCCGGCCAGCGCCCCTACAGACGGATCAGCGGCGCGGGCACCCCTTCGATCATCACGTTCAGGCATGCCGGCAAGCCGCTGGCCAGCGCGCGCTCGGCCGCCTGCGGGAGCGACGCGGCATCGGTGACGCATTCGCCATGTGCGCCGAAGGCCTGCGCGACCGTGTCGTAGCGCGTGGGCCGCAGTTCGCAACCGATCAGGCGCTGCGCGCCGTAGTCGCGAAGCTGGATCTGGTATTCGGCATTCCAGCGCGCATCGTTGCCCACCACCACGAGGAAAGACAAGCCGTAGCGGACCGCAGTGTCGAACTCGGCGATGTGAAAGCCGACGGTGCCGTCGCCCATCACCGCGACGACGGGCGCATCGGGTTGGGCGCAGCGTGCGGCCAGTGCATAGGGCAATCCGGCGCCGATCGATCCGGCCACGCCGTTGTTCACGCGATGCGGCGCGCGCAGGCATGCCATGGCCCATTGGCCGATCTCGCCGCCGTCGCAGACGAGGACCGATTCGGGATGACTGTCGAGCAAGGCTTGAAGCGGCCGCAGCATCTGCACGGGATGCAGACGGTCGGGCACTTGCGCGCGTGCGTCGCTCCATGCGGCGGGCCGGTATGCCACTGCGCTGCGCACTTCGTTCAGCCACTCGGGGCCGGCCGCCTCGCGCGCTGCCTGGGTCAGCACGCGCAGCGCGGACCAGGCATCGGCCTGCGCCGTGAGCTGCAACCGATCGCCGAGGGCGCGGCGGCTGCGCTCGATCTCGGTGACTTCCGCATCGACCTGATGCACCTGCGTCGTCGCGGGAAAGGCCGAGCCGAACTTCAGCGTGAAGTCGAGCCGCTTGCCCACGAGCACCAGGCAGTCCACGCGGGCCAGCAATTGCGTGAACGCACCGAGGCTCGCATCGGCAATGCCACGCGGGCTCTCCATGCCGATCACCGGAACGCCTGTCGCCTTTTCCAAAGCTTCGGTCAGCGCGCGCCCATCCCGCGTCATGCAGGACGGCCCGACGAGCACCATCGGATGCTTCGCCTGCGCAAGGCACTCGACCAACTGCGCCGCAAGAGACGGATCAAGCGGCACCGGCTCGGGTTCGAACGCGTCCACCGCCAACAGGCTGGCCACTGCGGCACCTTCAAGCACATCGCTCGGCAGGCTCAGGTGCACCGGACCGGGCCGCCCCGATCGGGCAATGCGGATGGCCTTGGCGACATCGGCGGCCACCTCGTCAGCATGTGCGCATGTCCAGGCGGCCTTGCAGACCGGCGCTGCCATCTCGGCCTGGCGCATCTCCTGGAATGCGCCCTGCCCGAGCTGATCGTTCGGCGCATGGCCCGACAACAGCACCACGGGCGCCTCGGCCATCTGCGCCGTGTACAGCGCGGACACCGCATTCGCATGGCCCGGCCCACCAGTGACGAGGGCGATGCCCACCTCGCCCGTGATGCGCGCCCAGGCGTCGGCCATGTGCACCGTGCTGGCTTCGTGGCGGGTGTGGACCAGCTCGATGCCGGAGCCGAAGGCCGCATCGAACACCGGCATGATGTGATTGCCCGACAGCGTGAAGATGCGCTTCACGCCCGCTGTCTGCAGGGACTGGATCAGCGCGTCGGCGCCTCGGTGGCCGGGAGTCTGGGTCATGGGTTCGTGAGTTGGCTTGAGAAGTGCCGCATGGCCCGTCGCAGGCCACACCGCCGAATGGCGCATCGCATATCGCGCGCACAGCCGATGGTAGCGGCGCCCCCTGTTCACTCAAGGCGGCACGAAAAGAAGCGGGCCCCGTGGGGCCCGCCGAACGTCGCCCTGGGAACGACGAGGAGACACTCACCTCGAAAGCAAGTCGGGCCATTCTTCGGGCAGGGGTGCAGGAAGCGAAGCACGGAATCCGCATACGCAGATCCGTTTTTCTTCGTTGCTGCGGTGCGATGGCATTCCTACGATCTGCGCTCCGCAACCCGACAAGCCGCTCCGCTGCCGGAGCACACCGCCATGCCCACCGAGACGTTCCCCTTGCATACCTCCCGCACCGCGCCATCGAGGCGCGCCGCACTCAAGACCCTCGCCTCGCTGACCGCCATCGGTGGCCTCGCCCTTGCGGGCTGCTCGCGCGAAGAAAAAAGCGCCACCGCATCGGCCGGCGGCCCGGCCGTGGTGAAGAAGACCGGCGACAAGGTCGCGTTCAAGTACCCGAACAACCCCTCGTTCGACCTGATCTACCTGGCCGACGAACTCGGCTACTTCGAGGGCACCAACACCCGCCCCGAGTACGTCGGCAAGATCGCCGCGCCCCAGATCATTCCGCTGGTGGGCACCGGCGAAATCGACTTCGGCAGCCGCATGGTGCCGCTGGTGATCTCGGCCATTGCATCGGGTGCAGACCTCAAGGTGGTGGCCGCCGGCGGCAAGACGCTGCAGGAAGCGCCGCACATGAAGTACTTCGTGCGCAAGGACTCCGGCATCCGCGCGCCCAAGGACCTGGAAGGCAAGACCATCGGCTTCAACAGCTTCGGCGCCTGCGCCGAGTTCGTGACCAAGAAGTACCTGCGCCAGAACGGCGTGGACGTGAACAAGATCAACTTCGTCGTCATCCCCGATGAGCAGGCCGAGCAGACGCTGGTGACCGGCAACACCGACCTGGCGATCATCCATGCGCCCTTCTCGGGCCGCGCCGACAACGCGGAGCAGCTCGTGCGGCTGTGGAGCGACTTCGACCTGGACGGCGGCCTGGGCGGCATGGCGCCGTACAGCGCGCACGGCCAGTTCATCCGCCAGCACCCCGAAGCGGTGCGCGACGTGGTGGTGGCACTGGCCAAGGCCGGCAACTGGGTCAATGCCAACACCGAGGAAGCCCGCAAGCTGGTGGCCAGGCGCATCAACATGGACCTGAAGAACGTGGACCGCTACGCCTACGTCGACGACCTGGTGGTGACCGAGCCGCCGATCCAGTACTACATCGACATCCTGCAGTCCGAAGGCAAGCTCGCCGCCGGCAAGGTGGCGGTGAAGGACGTCTACACCAACGAATTCAACCCCTTTGCGCAGCAGCAGCCCGCGAAGACCTGAGCCGGCACGCCCATGAGCATCAAGATCTCGGCGCGCGATGTGCGGATGGACTACGCCGCACGCGGCGCGAGCGAACGCGTGCGCGTGCTCGAAGGCTTCGACCTCGACGTGCGCGAAGGCGAATTTCTCTCGGTGCTGGGCCCGTCGGGCTGCGGCAAGTCGACCTTTCTGGGCATCCTGGCCGGGCTGACCGAACGCACCGGCGGGCGCATTGCCATCAACGGCCAGCCGCTCGCGGGCATCAACCGCAACCAGGGCGTGGTGTTCCAGGGCTATGCGCTGTTTCCGTGGCTCTCGGTGCTGGACAACATCGCGGTCGGGCTGGAGATTCGCGGCGTGGGCAAGACCGAGCGTCGCCGCACGGCGCATGAATACCTGGAGCTGGTCGGGCTGCATGGTTTCGCCGACCGCTATCCGCACGAGATTTCGGGCGGCATGAAGCAGCGCGTGGCCATTGCACGATCGCTGGCCTACAAGCCCGACGTGCTGCTGATGGACGAGCCTTTTGCAGCACTCGATGCGCAGACACGCGAGATTCTTCAGGGCGAACTGCTGCGCATCTGGGAGCAGTACCGCAAGACCATCGTCTTCATCACGCACAGCATCGAAGAAGCGGTGTACCTCTCGGACCGCGTGGCGGTGATGACGCTGCGGCCCGGCCGCATCAAGGACATCATCGACATTCCGCTGGCCCGCCCGCGCTCGGCCGAGCTGCGGCATTCGGCCGAATTCGCCGCCCTGCGCCACCGCGCCTGGGAGGTGTTGAAGGACGAGGTACAGGCCGGCCTGCGGCCCCGGTCGCTCGAAGGGGTGGTGTCATGAGCGCGCTCCGTCTTCCTCCTTCCCCTTCCGGGGGAAGGCTGGGATGGGGGCAAGCGGCCTGTGAAAAGCCGCTGGGGATTGATACGCCGCTTGCCCCCACCCCAACCCTCCCCCGTAAGGGGAGGGAGCAACAGCCAAGGGCGGGGGTGGAACGATGAGCGCCGTGCTCGACGCACCCGTGGTTCGCCCAGCCAGCCGCTTCATCAAGCTGGCGCGTGGCCTGGGCCGCGTGGCCGAGCGCGGCATCGGCATCGTGCTCTTCCTGGCGCTGTGGGAAGCGCTGCCGCGCCTGGGCATCGTGAGCGACGCCTACCTGAGCCCGCCTTCCGCGGTGCTGGCCAGCATCGGCCAACTGATCGACAACGGCCAGCTCTGGAAGCATGTGGCGGCAAGCCTGCAGCGTTCGCTGTGGGGCCTGCTGCTCGCCAGCACGGCGGGCGTGGTGCTGGGCCTGCTGATCGGCGGATTCAGGCGGTTGGCCACCATCGTCGATCCGGTGCTGCAGTTGTTTCGCCAGACCTCGGCCTTCGCGCTGTTTCCGGTGTTCATCCTGTTCCTGGGCATCGGCGAGCTGTCGAAGGTCGCGATCATTTTCTGGGCCTCGTTCTGGCCGGTGCTGCTGAGCACGGTGAGCGGCGTGAAGCAGGTCGACCGGCTGCTGGTCAACTCGGCACTGTCGATGGGCGCCTCGCGCCGTTTCATCTTCTTCAAGGTGGTGCTGCCGGCGTCGCTGCCGTCGATCTTCACCGGCGTGCGGCTCGCGGGCGCGTACAGCATCACCGCGCTGGTGGCGGCCGAGATGATCGGCGCGCACTCGGGCCTGGGCTTTCTCACGCTGAATTCGCAAGAGACCTTCCAGATTCCGACGATGTACGCCGGCATCCTGCTGCTGGCCGTGCTCGGGCTGCTGCTCAACTACCTGCTCGCGTTGCTGGAGCGGCACCTGTTGCGCTGGCGCAAGGGCCTGAGTCTCGATGACTGATGAGTGGCGGAAGGTGGCGCCGCGCACCCTGGCAATGGCGGGCGCGGCGCTGGCAGTGACGGCGGCGCTGGCTAGCCTGGGCGGCCTGTGGTTCTCCGCCGCGAATCACAACGGCTTCTTGCGCGTCTTCGATGCACCATCGGCTTCGCTGGCTGGTTTGCCCAAAGGACCGGTGCTCGCCCATGCCATCGAGCGCGGCCGGCTGATCGTGGGTGTGCGCCACTATCCGCGCCCTGCTCCGCCGCAAGCGCCGACGCCGCCCGAACCCGATGCCTTCGACGCCACCTTCGCCCGGCAACTGGCGAAATCACTTGGCGTGCCGCTGGAACTGGTCGGGCTGGACGCCGCCGACCAAGAGGCTGCGCTGCGCAACGGCCGCGTCGACGTGCTGATCGCCGGCGTGCCCGCCGCGTCGATGCCGGACATCGCCGCAGCCCCGGGCAGCTATGACGCGGGGCGCGGCCTGGTGGTGGTCTTGCGCCGGGGTGCGGTGCAGGAAGCCTCGGCACTGCGCGGTGCCCCGGTCTGCGTGGCCGAAGGCTCGGGCTATGCCGATGCGGTGTCGCAACGGTACGGTGCGCAGCCGCGCAGCTACCCCTCGTCGGTGCATGCGGCATCGGCCTTCATGGCCGGCGAATGCACGGCGTTGGCCGAAGACGGCGAGGTGCTGGAAAGGCTCATGCAGAACGAGGAATGGCGCTTCTACAAGCCACTGGCCAGCGATCTGCGCCCGCCATCGGACGCGACCATCCGGCTGTCCGATGGCGACACCGCTTCGCGCGACTACATCGCCGCCGCGCTGCGCCAATGGCGTGCGGACGGCACGCTGGCGCAGGCACGCAGCGCGCGTGCGGGCAATCTCCAGTTCGAGATCACGCTGCTCAAGGACGGGCTGGTCTGCCACTCCTGAGCTGCGGGTTCTTTCTGCTGCTCAGGCGGCGTGCGCAACGCCGCTTGGTCGCAGGCTTATGCGGCCGCATCGGCCGGGGTTGGTGCATGCACCGGGCGACGACGCCAGGCATCGATGCTCCAGGGGCCTGCACCGGCTGCAGCGATGAACAGGAAGACGAACGAGAACAGCACCGCTGCCTCTCCCTGGTTGAGCGAAGGGGCCAGCACGAAGCCCTTGGACGCATGGCCGATGAAGTACGCAAAGGCCAACTGGCCTGAGAGCACGAAGGCGACCGGCCGCGTGAACAGGCCGATCAGCAGCAGGATGCCGCCGAAGAACTCGATGATGCCCGCCGCGCCCAGCAGCGAGACAAGCTGGAGGTTGTCGAAGAACGCTACGTGCGGAAAGCCGAAGAGCTTGGCCGAGCCGTGCTGGATCAACAGGTAGGCCGAGACGATGCGCAGCACCGAGAGGGCGGGCGGAACCAGGCGGTCTGTGTTGGGAATGGTCATGGCGATGAGAGCCTTGGAAGGTTGGTTGAAGAAAGGAAAGGCTTTGAAATTCTGTGGTGCTGCCACTCGCATTCAAAGTTCGAAATTCGTACTTCGACCCTCGTTTTCTTCAGCCCTGCCAGCCTCATCCTCCAGATGCGACGACCGCGATCCCCTTGAACTGCCCTGCTTTTTCCGGCGCGGTTGTCCTTGGATAGCGCTCCGGCGAAAAGCGGTGCATCAGCTCGGCCTCTCGAACCGTCGCCAGTTCGAAGTTGGCGTGCTTCACATGGCCATAGCCGCGAATCGCGAGCGGCACGGCGGCGATGTGCGCCGCGAGCCTTTGGTTGTCGGCTGAAAGCTCGGCCGCCAGTTCATCGAGACGTGCATCGAACCGGTCAATGAGCGAGCGCTCCAGCCTGCGCTCCTGCGTGTAGCCGAAGACATCCAGCGCGGTGCCGCGCAGGTGCTTGCCCAGCGCCAGCCACTTCATGGCCGGAAGCATCCATGCACCGAGTCGGATCTTGGCGGGTGCCTGTCCGTTCACACTGCGCGCGATCAGCGGCGGCGCCATGTGGAATTCGAGCTTCAGCTCGCCTTCGAACTGATCGTGCAGCTTCTGCAGGAACGCGCCGTCGGTGTAGAGCCGCGCCACTTCGTATTCGTCCTTGTAGCTCATGAGCTTCAGCAGGCTGCGCGCCGCGTTGCGCGTGAAGGGCAACGAGGCGTCGCCACCGGACAGGGCCGCTTCGCGCGTCTGCAGGGCGCGGACGCGTGCTTCGTAGCGGTCGGCCCAGGCGGCGTTCTGGTAGCCAGTGAGGTGCTGGCGCGCATCCGCCAACAGGGCTTCCAGCGGGCGTTCGTCCGCCTGTTGCGCCTGCATGCCCATGGGCGCTGCGCGCAACTGATCGAGCGCCGCAGGATCGCCCGCTGCAAGCCGCCCCAAAGAGAACGCCGACTGGTTCGCGGCCACCGCCACGCCGTTGAGTTCGATCGCATGCATCAGCGCTTCGAGGCTGAGCGGCACCAGCCCGCGCTGCCACGCATAGCCGGCCGCGACGATGTTCGCCGCCAGCGTGTCACCCAGGAATTCTTCCGCGAGGCTCTGTGCATCGAAGGTCTCGACCTGCGCTTCGCCGGCGACGAAGCGCATCTTTTCCAGCAGCAGGTCCACATGCAGATCGGCATCCGGGTTGCGCAGCGATTCGGCCACCGGAATCTCGTGGATGTTCGCCAGGATGCGTGTGCGGCCATGCCGAACGGTTTGCAACGCATCGGCCGATGCGCCCACCACCACGTCACAGGCCAGGATCGCGTCGGCCTGCTGCGTGTCGATGCGCACCTGGTGCAGCCGCTCGCGCGAATCGGCCAGCCGCACGAAGCTCAGCACCGAGCCGCCCTTCTGCGCGAAGCCCATGAAGTCGAGCACGCTGGCAGCCTTGCCTTCCAGGTGCGCGGCCATCGCGATGACGGCCCCGACCGTCACCACGCCGGTGCCGCCGACGCCGGTCACGAGCAGGTCGTACGGCGCGGTCCACACGTGCGCCGTGGGGTGCGGCAATGCGGCCACGCGGTGCAGGAACGCGTCGCGCCCCGCAGCCAGCGCACCGCTCTTGCGGCGCAGCTTGCCGCCGGTCACGCCCACGAAGCTGGGGCAGAAGCCCTTGGCGCAGGAGTAGTCCTTGTTGCAACTGGTCTGGTCGATCTTGCGCTTGCGCCCCATCGGCGTTTCCTGCGGCAGCACGGCCACGCAGTTGCTTTGCACGGTGCAGTCGCCGCATCCTTCGCACACGGCTTCGTTGATGAACAGGCGTTTGGGCGGATCGGCCAGCTCGCCCTTCTTGCGGCGCCGACGCTTTTCGGCGGCGCAGGTCTGTTCGTAGATGAGCACCGTGACGCCCGCCATCTCGCGCAGGCAGCGCTGCACATCGTCGAGCGCGGCGCGGTCGTGGAACTCGGTGCCTTGCGGAAAGCGGTTCTTGATGGCGTCGTACTTGTCGATGGCATCGCTGACGACGACCACCTTGCTCACGCCCTCGGATTCGACCTGCCGCGCGATCGCATCGACGCTGATCACGCCGTCGACGGGCTGGCCGCCAGTCATCGCGACCGCGTCGTTGAACAGGATCTTGTAGGTGAGCGTCGCCTTGGCGGCCACTGCCTGCCGGATCGCGAGGTAGCCCGAGTGGTAGTAGGTGCCGTCGCCCAGGTTCTGGAACACGTGTGGCGTCTTCGTGAACATCGCATGCGAGATCCAGTCGACGCCCTCCCCGCCCATCTGTATCAGCCCCGCCGTGCTGCGGTCCATCCAGTTGGCCATGAAATGGCAGCCGATGCCGGCACGCGCGGTGGAACCTTCGGGCACCTTGGTGCTGGTGTTGTGCGGACAGCCCGCGCAGAAATACGGCAACCGCTTGACCGAGTCGCTCGCATTGCCGAGCAGCTCGGGCGGCGTGAAGTCGCGCACATGCTGCAGGTGATCGCCCAGGTCGTGGTTGTCGGGAAAATGCGCGGCCAGCCAGTGCGCGACCAGCTCGATCAGCCGCGAGGGACGCAGCTCGCCGAGCGCGGACACCAGCGGCTGGCCGTTGCGGTCGTGCTTGCCGACGAGCACGGGCCGCTCGTGCGGCGGTGCGTTGTAGAAGATGTCGCGCAGCTGCGTCTCGACGACCGCGCCCTTCTCTTCGACGATGAGGATTTCTTCGAGCCCTTGCGCAAAGGCCTTGATGCGCGTCTGCTCGAGGGGAAAGCTCAAGCCGATCTTGTACAGCCGCACACCGGCACGGGCCAGTTGCTCCGGTGAGAGTTCAAGCCGGCGCAGCACTTCCATCAGGTCGTGGTGCGCCTTGCCGCAGGTGACGATGCCCACCTTGGCGCGCTCGCTCACGATCACATGGCGGTCGATGCTGTTGCGACGGGTGAAGGCGGCCACGGCCGCGAGCTTGTCTTCGAGCCGCGATTCGATGCGCAGCGACGGCAGGTCGGGCCAGCGGTAGTGCAGCCCATCCGGTGGTGCGCGATGGCCGGTGGCGGCGCTCACGGTGTCGGCGTCTTCCCAGGCCATGACGCGCGCGTTGACCGCGTCGAGGTCCAC
The DNA here is from genome assembly GCF_051216615.1 of Variovorax raffinosi. Classification (NCBI taxonomy): domain Bacteria; kingdom Pseudomonadati; phylum Pseudomonadota; class Betaproteobacteria; order Burkholderiales; family Comamonadaceae; genus Variovorax; species Variovorax raffinosi. The sequence goes on along the minus strand of NZ_JBPJZR010000013.1, from coordinate 50,662 downwards.
CGTGCCCGCGCTCTCCACGATCTCGGACAGCGCCGCCATGCCGACCCAGGCGCCCGAGTAGCGCGACAGCTCGTAGCCGTAGAGGCCGAACTCCAGGTATTCGGCCACGCACGAGGGCTGCATGACCGGCATGCGCCAGGCCATGAAGGCATGGTCGCTCTGATGCGGCATAGACGACGACACGCAACCGTGGTCATCGCCGGCCACCACCAGCACGCCGCCGTGCGGCGACGAGCCGTACGCGTTGCCGTGCTTGAGCGCATCGCCCGCGCGGTCCACGCCGGGCCCCTTGCCGTACCACATGGCGTACACGCCCTCGACCGTGCGCTCCGGGTCCGACTCGACGCGCTGCGTGCCCAGCACCTGCGTGGCCGCCAGCTCTTCGTTGACGGCCGGCACGAAGCGGATGCCTGTTTCCTTGAAGCGTTCGCCCGCCTTCCAGATCGCCTGGTCGACCATGCCCAGCGGCGAGCCGCGGTAGCCGCTGACGAAGCCCTGCGTGTGCAGGCCCCGCGTCGCGTCGCGCCGGCCCTGCATTACCAGCACGCGGATCAGCGCCTGCGTGCCGGTGATGAAGACCGAGCCCGAAGGAGCCCAGAGGTTGTCGGAAAGCTGGTAGCCGGGCCGTCTGAGTGCGGCCGTGTCATGTGGTTGTGGGGCGTTCATGCGCAGAATTGTTCTGCGATGCCCTGCGGAAGTGCTTCTTCAATACACTAGCGCAGACCCTTGTTTGAAGAATAATCCCCTCGAAATTCGCCATGAACGTCGATTCTGTTTCTCTTGACGAGCATTGCCTCAAGATTCTTTCTGCGCTGCAGCATGACGGCCGGCAGACGGTGCAGCAGATTTCCGAGGCCGTGGGGCTGTCGCCCACGCCCTGCTGGAAGCGCATCAAGGACATGGAAGCGGCCGGCGTCATTCGCGGCTACACCGCGCTGGTCGATCCCGAACTGGTCGGCCTGCATGTCTCGGCCGTGGCCGAGGTGAACCTCGACCGGCACAGCGAAGCGATGGTGCAGCGCTTCGAAGAGGCCGTGGCCGCGAGCCCGCAGATCATCCGCTGCGTATCAGCCACCGGACCGGCGGACTACATCCTGAACGTGACGGTGCCGGACATGAAGCACTACGAACGCTTCTTGCACGAAGTGCTGTTCAGCCTGCCTGGTGTCACACATGTGCGTTCGAGCATCGTGTTGCGCGAGATCAAGTCGGAGACGGCGTTGCCGCTGGATCATCTGCTGCCTGACAAGCCTCGTGCGGTGGGGGGGCGGCGCCGCTGAGCGCATCTGCGGCAGCGCGCGGAGGGTTACCCATGCGGATGTCAACAGGGCTTTGGCGCGAAATCTCAAAGCCCTAATGAAGACTGATCAACGTCCCATTGCCAGAAGGTCGATCCGCAACCGTGGCATCGAGCGTGCGAAGTCCGCAAGATCTTTTGGGTAGACCCAATGCTCACGGAACGGCGTGTCGTCCACGTCGTAGAGGTACGCGACGGCTGCCGCCTCGAATGCCCAATAGCCGAAGTAGCCCCCGGCACCTCGGGCCGACTGGTTCTTGTGGCTGTTGTACCAACCAGTCCCTTTCATCCCGAAATACCACGCTTTAAGAAATAGCCCGATGTCTTCCTGCTTCTCGTCCATGGGCGTTTCAGCCGTGGCATCCAGCAAGATCCCGTAATGCACTTGTTGGTAACTGGTCTCGAGGAAGGGCCGATTGGGCAAATACTTGCCAAGAAAATCCTCGACCAGTGCGTCGCTTTCGTCGGGGCCTCCGCCCTTGAACAGCGAATGCACGGCAGGGATCAGGTCTTCACGATGCAGAAGAATGGCCAGTGACAGCAGTGCCACCACTCGCACATAGTCGTCCTTGTACTTGAAGTCGAAGAGCGGCATCGTCGGTTCTTTTTCATGCGCTCGATTGAAAAAAGCCGCCTCTTCATATGCCTTGATAACAACGCCGAATCGCTCGTGCAACCCTTCGATCGGCTGTCCCGCGGTGTAGTCCAGCGACAGCAGCTCAAAGAGCTGCCCAGCCTTGCGAAGGTGCTCGAGCCAGCGCATCTCACTCGAAAGATTGCCATGTTGAAGCGTCTTCTCGATGTCCTTCAGCGTATGCATGGGAACCCAGTCCTGCACAAAAAGACAATACTTTTCGTCGAGAAACTGCTGGCGCCGATGGAAGGGTTTGATTTCGGATGTGCTCATGCCGTCACTCTTGCATTCTTCAGGCAATGAGCAGGCCATCGCCAAGCTTTCCTGCAATCGCGTACTTCCCACGGTCCTTCAAATCAATGGCAGCGTTGCGGAATCGCTTTGATCCGCATCGCCAGCGAGTCGAGAAACCCGAGAACTCAAAGTGCAGGAGCAGATTGATCAAAATCCCACTGCCAGAACGTCGATCCGTAGTCACTACCCTCGATGATCGGCATCACCTCACCTTGTTTGAAATAACGGCGACTGCCCGTTGAGGCAGGAGTGAACCACCAACCCGCCTGAGGGCAATATTCACCGCCGGGCACTCGGGTCGGACGTGAGTCGATGCCCTGCACTTTCGACGCGCCGGGCTTGAGGTTTGCCAGCGAGTGATTGGCTCGCGCCCAGTCCGCAAGATCCTTGGGGTACAGAAGATGGTCGCGGAAGGTGCTGTCGTCGATGCCGTTGATCACGCAAACGGCGGCCGCTTCGAAGGACCAATAGCCGTAATAGGGCATGTACTCGCCTTCGACCGCATGCAGATGGCCATCGTGCCAGGGGGCGCCATCGAAGCTCCTGTACCAGCCTTCGAGGTATTCCTTGACCTTGGCACTCGCTTCCCGCGGCGTTTCCAACGCGTAGATCGCGTCGATCAACGGGTCGTACGGACTGGTGTGAAAGTATTCCGTGCTTTCGCGCGGATCGAGCACGGCGGGCTCAAGCAGGAATTCGAACAGCAGATCGGTGCCGCGTGCGCTTTGCATCCAAAGGGCGCATTGGCGCAACGCATCCCCCTCGCCAAAGAGCACACCCAAGCTCACGACGTCGATGGCAAGTTGGTAGTGATACAAGTCCTCGAGTTCGAGAGGCGTCATGTCGAGCCGAAGATCTTCGTTGCGTTTTTTTGCAAGCCACTTCGAATATTCGTGCTCAGCAGCATGCCACTCGCCCAGCGCGTTCATCACATCGCTATACAAAGGCTTCAACTCCTCGATGGGGCGACCGGCGGTGTAGTGAAGCTTGAGGAGCTTCAGCTTGTCCTTGAAGATGCCGCCCGCGCTCGAGGGATCTGGTTCGTGAGCGAGGATGCTCTCTTTCATCGTCTCATTGGAGGTGTCCAGCAGCAGTTGCAGGAAAGTCTGATTGAGCTTGAAATATTGCTCGGTCAGAAACTTCTGCCGGCGCTTGGCGCGGAATGCTTCAGCGGTCATGGTGTGCTCTTTTTTCGAATGTTCTCAAGGCGCGCTCATTTGCCTCTGCGAGGAGGTGGGGTTGACCTTCTTGCCTTCGTAGCTTCCTTCTCTTCGGAAGCGGCCTTCTTGGCTTCGTTGGCTTTCTTGCGAGCCGCATCACGCGCCTCAACCACCGTGTCAATTGCCGCAGCCTCCCACTGTCGCGTGAAGCCGTGCTCAGGGTGCGGGTGAACCTCGGCCTCTGGCTTGCCCATGTGGATGTCGGCCAGAGCTTTGATGTGATCGAACATGCCGTCGGATTCAATAGTGATGAGCAACACACGGCGATTTTTCGCCTTTTGAAGAGCGGCAACCGCCGCGGCCGGTATCCCTTCCTTTTCCGAGCGATCCCTCACCCAATCGACTGACATCTGCACCATCCGGAACTCAACCCCTCGCTTGTCACTGCTATCGCTCAGCAGGTAGTACAGCAGTTCCTGGTCTTCGCTCAACCGGGCAACCGACTCCTTCTTCACCCTTGCCCGAGCGCCGGCCAACACGGCGATGACACTCTCGCGGGCCTTGGCCTCGGTGACCGTGTAGCTGGTGCCGTGTTGCCATACCGCGTCGATCCCGGAATGGTTCACCTTGGGCAGATCGATCAGGCTCAGATTCACCGGGCGCTTGTCCACGTTGAGCTTTCTGATGGTCTCCGGTTTCCAGGTGCCCTTGGGCTTGTCGTGCGGCCAACTGCCTTTCAGGCGTTTGAGCTCGCTGTAGTCGGCCATGTGCTCGCCCACCAAGCCCTTCTCCTGGTTGGCAAGGCTCTTGAAGGCCTTGCGCGTGAGTTGCATGGCCACATGAAGCGGCCCGCCGCCCTTTTTGATATCGGTTTCAGGACGGCCGCCGACCTTTTTCCCTGTCTGGCGCAGCTGTACCGTGCCCTTGGGGTGAAGTTCTGCCGCGTTGTGCCCCGCCTTGGGCCGTGTACCGGCCGTGGCAGATGCAGCCACCGCGCGCTCCCCCGCGGCCATGACGATGGCCGCGGCCTGCTCACCCAGCAGGTCTTCCAGAAACTCGCGTATCTCCCTGCTGGCACGCTGCAGCGGAGCCCGAATCTGGCCACGCATATTCTTCAAGCTTGGCAGCAGTTCCTTGGCCAGTCTTTGCACCGAGTCGGGGATCAGCCAGCCCTTCCATCCACTTGCCGTGGAGACGAACTCCAGCAACTCGATGCAGGAGGCCATGGCAACGTCGACTTGCTGGATCGCCGAGTTGCTGCGCGCAACCCATTTGCCCAGGAGTTCGTGACGTATCCATTTGATGGTGCCGCCCTTGCCCAGGCCCAAAAGCCCTTCGACGGCATGCATGCCGCTGTGAACCGCGCCTTTGACTACACGGCGCTCTCTCCACAGCGGCTTGAAGACGGTCTTGAAGGCACTGCCTATCTCGGGAATGGCGCCGAAAGCGGCGAATCCCAGGTTGACCAGTTGATCCGCATTGGCCTTGTCGAAGCCGCCGTGCTGATTGATCTTGAACAGTGTGCCGGTGATGTCGCGTGCATCCATCACCTGATCCAGTATGGGAATCAAGGAGATCAGGCCGCCCACGATCTGCGCGCCGAAATGCTGATCCTCTTCGAAGTCGCCCAACAGCAAGGTGCGAAAGAAGCGCTCGACTTCCCCACGCGTTCCGCTCATAGAAATTCTCCCGGCATCGAGCCATCAATGGGCGGCTCTGTGGCCACGGCTTTTTCAATCAGGGCAACGCCTTGGTCTTTCACGTCCTTCTTCTGAAAGTCGGCTTCATCTTTGATCAGCGGGGGCGCCTTCCAATCGCGCGCATCCTCTCCGTACTCGACGCGGTAGCCGCCTTTGGGCACGCCGCGCAACAGCTTGTAGCCCTCCTGGTCCAGCGTGCCTTCCAGCACGGCGCCGCTGTCGAACGTCACCCTGTAGGTGGCTTGCACCACCGGGGTCAGGTCGTCGTAGGTGTAGTGCAACTCAAGGTCCGGCGGCGTTTCTGTGAACGTTCCAATGGGCAATTGCGGCAGCTCCGCCGGACTCCCCTTCGGCCCCACAAAACTCTTGCTCGTTCCCTTCACATCCAGCAGCCCTGGCATCTTCAGCGTGATGTTCGCCCCATCCAGCTCAATACTCGTCTGCCCCCCCTTGAGCGTGATCTTCTGCTTGGCCAGCACGTGGATCTCGTCATTGCTGCTGGTGACCGTGAAGCCTTCCTTCGCCAGCCATTCGAGCCCATCGGTATGTGCCCGCACGCTCACCGGCCCTTCTTGCGCAATGACCTGGATGCCACCTTCATGGCTGTAGAGCCCCACGGACTTGCCTGCCGCGAAGCTCACGGTCTTGCCCGCGGCCATGTGCGCCTGTTCCTGCGCAGTCCAGTGGATCGCCTCGCCCGCATACACCGTGGCACTTGCGGGCGTGGCCATGTTCAGGCTCATGTTCGCGTCGAGCACCATCAGCGGCCGTGCGAAGGCGGGCACGGGCTCTTGCCCTTCGCGCGAGCCCGCCCCCTCGCCGCCTTTCGGCTCACGCGCATCCTGGCCGTTGACGCTGTCGGGGTAGTGACCGTTCTTCTGCGGATCGATGTCGTCGATGAGCGGTTGCAGCAGCGCCGTCGCACCCAGCGCCAGCGCCTTCGCACCACCGGCCGCATCCGACAGGTTCTGCGCTTCGCGCAAGGCGCCTGCGAGTTGGCCGCGCACGCTGAGGGTGTCCTGCACGCTGCCTGCCGCCCGCTCCTGCGCCAGCGTCGAGATCAGCAGGCCTTCGCCCGCACGCGTGACCACCCATGCATCCGAGCGCAGTTCGGCACCGGTGCCGCGCCAGGCGCCGCGATTGCTTTCGTCGGGCGACTGTGCGTTGAGGTGGCCCAGGTTCAGCTGGCTCGCCGCATGCGAGCTGGCCAGGCGCGTGCGCACCTGGCCGGGTGCGTCGTCGGCAATCCACTGGTTGTAGCCGCTGCCGTCGAGCGCGCGGCTGTGCCAGCCCGAGAGCACGCCCGCATGGTTGGCCGACGAATCGGTGCCCGCCGACCAGGGCGGCAGGTCTTGTCCGTTGTAGAGCTGCTGGCCGACCACCGGCCGGTCGATGTCGCCCTCGATGAACGACACCAGCACCTCGGAGCCGACGCGCGGCAGATGGTGCGCGCCCCAGTTCGGGCCAGCCACAGGCGCGGCCACGCGCAGCCAGACCGACTGGCGGTTGCCGGCATGGCGGCCGGCTGCGACCAGGCTGCCTTGTCCGCTGCGGCCCGGCTGATCTGATGACGACGACGACGACTGCTGCTGTTGCTGCGTTGCACGCTGGGCCTGCCAATGAAAGCGCACCTGTACGCGGTGGTCGCGCTCCGTGTGGACTGCCGTCGGCGCCTCTTCGTCATCCGCGCCGACCACGAGCGCGACCATCGCCTCGGGCGCCGTGGGCTTCGGGCGCCAGTGCGGCACCACCTGCGCTTCGGCCGGCTGCGCCTCGAAGCTGTTGCGGTAGCTGCCCTTTTCAAGCTCGCCGGCTTCGAGCACCTGCGCGGCCTGCGCGCCCAGGTTGTTGGCGGCTTCGTGCCGCACGCGCAGCACGAGGAATTTCTGGCCTTCGAAGCGGTCGTGCTGCGTGAGCGTGAAACGCTCGCCGGCGCCCAGTTGCCGCACGCTGCCCGCGGCACCGTAGCGCTTGATGCGCGACTCGAAGGCCACCAGTTGCTGCTCGGCGCGACGGCCTGCAGCGGCGCTGTCCGCGTAGCGCTGCGCGCCGGCGCCGTCGTAGTGCTCCAGCACGGGCACGTCGCCCATCTCGAGCGCGCTCTGCACTGAGCCGGTGGGCGCCTGCAACACGCTGGCATCCCAGGCGTTCAGCGTCACGGAGTTGGTGGCGACCTGGCGCCGGCTGCTCCATGTGGTGATGGCGTCCTGCTGCTCGGTGGCGTCGACGCGGTGAAAGCGGATCTCGGGCAAGGCGCAGTCGGGCGCTTTGGCCTCGCGGTCGAAGATCACCAGGCGATGGTGCGAGGGCGCGGCGTTGTTGTTGGCGCTGCCGCCACTGCTGATGCCGCCCTCGCCGCCTTTCGATTGCTCGTGCTCGAAACGAAAGCTCAGGCCCTCCTGCGCGAGCAGGCGCAGCACAAAGGCGAGGTCCGACTCGCGGTACTGCACGCACGTGGACCGCACGGGCAGCTCCTGCGTGACCTCAAAGCCGAAGCTGGCGGCGGTGTGGTCGGCGAACACCTCGCTGACGATATCCTGCACGTTCTTGGCGGCATACACGAAGCTGTCGCGGCGCAGGCCCAGCGTGGCAAGCCAGGGCTGCAGGTGCAGCCGGTAGCGCGCAAGGCCGCCGTCGCCACCGAGCGCGTCGACAGCCGTGAGGCAGCCGTGCCAAGTGCGGAAATTGCCATTGACCAACAGCAGCCGCAGGCTCAACTCTTCGCCGATCAACGCGAAGGGATCGAACTCGCTCGACGTGGCGAGGGTGTCGATGGTGAAGTCGAAGAGCTCGTTGATGGCTTCGATGCCGGTGAAGCGCTCGACGACAACGGCGTTCTGCGGCGCTGACGCAGGCAGTTGCAGCTTGATGAGGCGTGCCTGCTCGGAGAGCCGCGCGACGTTCAGGCCGTCGGACTTCCATGGCGTTGCGCCATAGGTCGGCATGAAGCTGTTTGAAGTGTCTGACATGGATTCTTCCCCCTTCCCTGGTTTCACGACCGGTACGTCTGGTCTTTGTCCGACTCGATATTGATCACGTCTTCATCCCTGAGGCTCTCGTTACCGCTGCCGACAATGTTGAATCTGTTCGCCATGGCCCCAGCCGGTGCAAGCGGTGTTTGGGTTTGCAACCTACGCCGCCACACCGGCCACCCGAGCGACCTCTTGCTCACTCCACGCCGGCCCGCCAGCCGCTGCAATGACCTCTGCTGGCAGCTCCGGCAGCTTGCCCGCTCCGCTGGTACGCAAGCTCTCGCCCGGCTGGATGGCCGGGCCGCCCTGTTCCATGTAGCGCCGGATGTGCTCCCACAGCCGCCAGAGTGCGGCATCTTCATACCAGCCGAGGTAGCCGATCAAGGCGATGCCTTCCAGCTTGCGCGGGTTCCGGCTCTCGCCCCAAAGCAGACGCAGTACATGGGTGTCGCGTGCCGACTCGCCGGTGAGTTGCATGATCTTGTAGCTGCGGGCTTGCAACTCGTCCCACGAAGTGGTGACCACCTTGTCGATGCCCACGCGCTCCCAGAAGCGCCAAAAGCGCAACCGCCCCAACACGCAGATGCTGACTTCTCGGGTCTCTCGGTTGAAGACGACGGGGATGTCCCGGGGGGCAAGGTGAGACATGCGAAGGGCAAAAGAACCGAACAGGAATCCCATCCCAAACATGAAAACCCCGAGGAGCAGTGGTGTCCAGAAATCTGAAGCCCCCAAAGCGACCCAGGACGCGGCAATCCCGATACCCATTATTCCGAGCGAAAACGCAATAAAGGTATTCCCATTCCCAACCACTTCCCCCGTACCCATAGGCGCGCCAATCTCAATCGCATGCGGATGCACCGCCAGCAACGAATCGCAGGTGCTCGCACTCTCGTGAACGGGCTGCTTCTTGTCTTCGGGCGCCACACGCGTGATCGTTCCATTGAGCATTGGCCGCAGCGCCTCGCCAATGTCGTCAAACTGCGTCTCCGGTCCCTGCCAGTCCGGCAGCAGCACGTTGTATTCGGGTAGTTTCTTCATGTCACTCCGTCATCTCCAGCACTGTCGGCACCGATTGAGTTTTGATGGATTTTTGCATTCGATTGACACGCAACCTACGCTGCCACACCGGCCACACTCGCAAGCCGGGCAACCTCTTCCACACTCAACGCTGGACCGCCAGCCGCTGCAATGACCTCCGCCGGCAACTCCGGTAGCTTGCCCGCACCGCTCGTGCGCAAGCTCTCGCCTGGCTGGATAGGCGGGCCGTCTTCTTCCATGTAGCGCCGGATGTGCTCCCACAGCCGCCAGAGTGCAGCATCTTCATACCAGCCGAGATAGCCGATCAAGGCGATGCCTTCCAACTTGCGCGGGTTTTGGGCCTCGCCCCAGAGCAGGCGAAGCACATGAGTGTCGCGTGCCGACTCGCCGGTGAGTTGCATGATCTTGTAGCTACGGACTTGCAATTCTTCCCACGACGTAGTGATCACCTTGTCGATGCCCACGCGCTCCCAGAAGCGCCAGAAGCGCAAGCGCCCCAACACGCTGATGCTGACTTCTCTGGTCTTTCGGTTGAAGACCACGGGGATGTCGCGCGGGGCGAAGTGAGACATGCGAAGGGCGAAAGAAAACGCAAAAAAACCAAGCAAAAACATTACTGCGCTCAGCGTCCATCCCGCGACATCAGTATCTTTTGATGCCATCCATGCCCCCAAGCCCATAAGTCCCATTGAGAAGAAAACGTAGGTATTTCCCGTTCCGATCACCTCCCCCGTACCCATAGGCGCACCAATCTCAATCGCATGCGGGTGCACAGTCAACAGCGAATCGCAGGTGCTCGCACCCTCGTGAACGGGCTGCTTCTTGTCTACGGGCGCCACACGCGTGATCGTTCCATTGAGCATCGGCCGCAGCGCCTCATCGATGTCGTCAAACCTCGTCTCCGGCCCTTGCCAGTCCGGCAGCAGCACGTTGTATTCAGATAATTTCTTCATGTCATTCCGTCATCTCCAGCACTGCCAGCGCCGATTGAGTTTTGATGGCCATGTGCGTCCGATTGACGGGGGCCTGGAGCACTTCGGCTTGCAACCTACGCCGCCACACCGGTCACACTCGCCAGCCGGGCAACCTCTTCCACACTCAACGCCGGACCGCCTGCCGCTGCAATGACCTCCGCCGGCAACTCCGGCAACTTGCCCGCACCGCTGGTGCGCAAGCTCTCGCCCGGCTGGATGGCCAGGCCGCCCTCTTCCATGTAGCGCCGGATGTGCTCCCACAGTCGCCAAAGCGCGGCGTCTTCGTACCAGCCGAGGTAGCCGATCAAGGCGATGCCTTCCAGCTTGCGCGGGTTGCGGCTCTCGCCCCAGAGCAGGCGCAGCACATGGGTGTCGCGTGCTGCTTCGCCGGTGAGTTGCATGATCTTGTAGCTGCGGGCCTGCAACTCGTCCCACGACGTGGTGACCACCTTGTCGATGCTCACGCGCTCCCAGAAACGCCAGAAGCGCAAGCGCCCCAACACGCTGATGCTGACTTCTCGGGTCTTGCGGTTGAAGACCACGGGGATATCCCGAGGGCTTAGATAGGTGGCGCGGATGACGTGGGAGAAAGGGAAAAAGCTAACCACAAAGAAAAGACTTCCCAAAAGAAAGCGAACGATGTCTGGTCGAAGCAGCGCTTCAAGAAGGAACCACCCTCCCATTGCCATTCCTGCCAAAAAGAAAACCACAAAGGTATTCCCATTGCCCACTGTCTCCCCGGTTCCGAACGGCGCACCGATCTGAATCGCGTCCGGGTGCACCGCCAGCAGTGAATCGCAGGTGCTCGCACTCTCGTGGACCGGCTGCTTCTTGTCTTCGGGCGCCACGCGTGTGATCGTTCCGTTGAGCATCGCGCGCAACGCGTCACTGATGTCGTCGAATTGGCTTTCTGGCCCTTGCCACTCTGGCAACAGCACCTTGTATTCGGGGGCGGGTTTTTTGCTCATGACGCAACCATGGTTTGGTCGACCACATAGTCCCCGCTGGTGGCATCGACCAGTACCTGGACCTGGACCTGGGCTTGTGGGTACAGCAACCCATCGGTGTCGATGGTGATGTGAGTGAAGTCGCCCTCGTCGCTGCGCTTCGGGTTCTCCGCACCCTTCAAGCTCAACGGTGCCGCAGGCGGCACGCTGCGACCCAGCAGATAGACCAATGTCGAGATGCCGTCGCGGCCACTCAACGTGATGCCGACGGTCCATTCGAGGCTGTCACGCAATGCCTTGGGCATCCACAGGCGCAACTCGACCGACTTGAACACGCCGCTGTGGTCTCCGAACGGGTCTTTCATGAATAAAGAGCCCAAGCCAGAATTGCCACGCGCCATACCGGCCCCGGTCGTGGCCATGGTGTTCATGCCGTAGTCGAATTCGACGCGGATGCCCATGAGCAGTTTGTTGAGTTCCTGCTGCTCGAATTCCAAACTACCCCATTTGTCCTTGGCCTTGCCCCAAATGGTCTTGGCGACCCATTCTTCGGTGGGCGTGTCTTGCAGCAGCATGGCGATGTAACCGACACCGATGGCCAGGCCGATCAGGATCAGGCCCCAGCCGGTCCAAGACAGGCCTAGCAGGCCCGCGCTCGCGGCGGACCCGCTGATTTGCGCAGCGGCCATCCATCCGGCTGCAGAAGCCGCTAGAAAAAACGTTGCAGAAACTCCATATGCCACCCCTGAATCTACGTCGTCGTTATCCAAACGTCTCGAGGAATTGACCCCTGCCAACCCCGCATCGACAAGCAACCCCGCAGCCGACAGCCTGCTCGCCATCAGCTTCAACATGGTCGCCCTCGAAGCCCACGCACTGTTCGCCTTGGCCACCTGCTCTGCGACCTCGAGGGTGGCCGCCGTGATGCCCATACCCGAGCCGGCCAGCCCGAACCACGCGGCAGTGCGCTGGTCTTGCGTGCCGTGCTCCAGTGTCTTGACGGACTTGGCAATCGAGAATCCATGCAGCACCGCGCCGGCCGCCGAAAAAGAGGCTGCGCCGCCGCTCATGACGGCGGCCGAACCCTTGGCAAAGCCGGAGAGCTGTCCAGCGGTCCAGCCGGCCGCACGGGTGGCTGCTTGCGCCGCCGGAGCGGTGGCACTGCCGACTGCCCGCCCTGCGGCGGTGGCCGCGTTGGCCGCGGAGCGACCCGCCTGGGCTGCGGCACCGGTCGCGGAGCGCCCTGCGGCGGAGGCCTTTCTCGCCAGGTCGTCTGCCGATTCAGTCGTGAAGACCCACACGTCGATCAGCGTGTTGAGACCGCGCGAATGACCCGCCAGCGCCAGGCTCAGGCCGCCCGCCAGTACCACGTTCTTGAGCTTGCCTGTAGCGGCGGCACCGGCCTTGTTGGCCGCACCCGCCACAGCGCCTACGCCCTGCGCCGCGCGGCGCCCCAATTCGCCGCGCAGGCTCTCCCAGTACTGCACAGCCTCGGACAGGGTCATCTTGACCGTTTGCGCCATAGCCCCGTCCGGGCCTGCCGTGGCGGTAATGCTCTGGATAACGGAGGTGAGGAATTCCCGTGTCTTGACCGACACCGGGTCGGTGCCCGTCGTGGCCATGCTGATCCCGCCGGCGATGGTGATGAGCGGATGCACCAGACCCGAGGCGGCGTTTTTCAACGCTGGCAGGCTGCTGACGACCTTGTCGTAGAACGGATAGCTGGCAAGCAGGACCTGACTGGCCAAGGGAGCGCCCTTGCCCGCGCCAGCGTCTTTCATGGCCTGCGCCGTTTCCTCGAACAACTTGAAGATGTTCTTGGTTTCCTTGTGGACCTTGGTGGGCTTGAAGGCATCGAAGAACGCCACCTGGTTGCCCAGAAGCGCACGCGTGAGCAGCGCTTCGCTGTCGTGCGGGTTGCTTCCCACGAAGGGCTGGTACCACTCGAGGCCGGTGGTGCTCATGTGGCCGCCGAGCGTGCTCTGTGCCACGGCATAGGCGTAGTGCAGGCCGTCGATGCGTTCGTTGGGGCCGAAGTCGTTGCCGGTCACCAGCTTGCGGGCATTCGACTTGAGCCAATGACCGTGATCGGGCTCGACTTTGGCCAAAAGCTTTTTGTCCGCCTCTGCGCGCGTACTGAAATTCTGCAGGAAATCCCTGAACGGGTACTGTCCGCCAGATCCGAGTTTCTTGAGCAGATCGGCCTTGCGGTTCGCGGTCTCGTGGTCGAGTTCCTTGTCGTCAGGAAAGGTGATCGTGCCGTTGACCGGGTCCGGGTAAGTGCCGCCGCGCCCCGTGGCGATGCCTCGGCGCACGCCCTGGTAACGCGCTTCGGGCGGCAAGGTGCCCGCCTTCTGCTGGGCCTGAAATTCCTCGTTGGTGATGGGTTTGCCTTTGAGTTGCACCGCCCCCGCCACGCGCTGCTTGGCCGCCTCGCCGCTTGAATCCACTTCCTTGAGTAAACCCTCGATGGTGAGCGCGGTCTGCAACTTCCACTGGCCTTGACCTTCCTTGTTCAACCACTCGGCCGCGGTGTTGCAACGGGCCATTCGCATGTAGGCCGACTCGGAAGTCACTCCAATGGCGTCAGGTACGCAGACCATGTGGACGTTGCCCATGGTGTATTGGCCCTGCGAAGCATCCACCAGGCGCTGTGCAGCCTGCACGACTTGCACCGCCGTCTCCGGCCGCACAGTGGTATCTCCCGCAACACCCGCCTTCACTTGCAAGGGCGGATATGGCGAGCCCAACAAGGCACCCGGTGGCAACTTTTCGTCGTAGTCGGCAACCAGCGACAACACCGCCCCGGCGGTCAACGGCATGGAGCGCTTGGCCGTGCCGCTCGAAGCTTGTATCTGCGTCATGCGCCTGCTGCGCAGATCCGCCTTCGACGCGTAGGTATTGCGAACGGGCTCGGACCAGGGATGGTCGCTGTAGCCGACCCAGACCGAGCCGGCCTTCTTGGCTTCTGGAATCACCAGCAGCATGGCCATGGCATAGGCGTCCGAGCGCTGGCACACAAAGCCACCATTGGCACTGGTGCTGTTGGTGAGCGGCGCCGCCCCCAATGGGAATGGACTGAGATAACCCCCATTGCTGACACGGTAGAACGCCCATCCCTTGTCGGCCTTCAGTTGAGCCGTGTGGGGCTTTTCGTAATAGACCATGACAAACCCCGTCCGCAAGGTTCGCATCGTGTAGCGGCTGAAGCTCAACGCCACTTCGGCCGTGTGCATGTCGAGCATGGGACGCGCCGCATCCTGCCTGGCCTGTGCATAACCAGCTTCGGCAAGACCGGGGCGCACGAGCAGCACGGGCAGCCCCGCCTTGACGCACGCGGGGCACCCGCCGGCGGTGCATGCGGGAGTATTGGCAGCCGCTTTCTGCGCGCCTGCCGAGTAGCTGGGGGGCGGTGTACTAGCCAAGTTGTTCTCTCTGTTCGATTTGTCGCGTGGGGGCGAATGCGGCATCTCGCTCAAGTTCGGCCCGGATGGTGTCCCAGCCCTCCGGGTCGGGGATGCCTTCGAGCGCTTGCGCGAGGGTGGCTCCCCCGCTCAAGGCGCGATCGACGGCCGAGTGCAATGCCGGATGGCTTGTGAGTTGCGGATGCACCTGCAGGATGTAAGCGCCCAGCAGAACCCGGTCTTGGCGATTCGTCAGCCCGGTTGCGATGACTGCGCCTGCAGCCTGCGCCGCCCTTCGCAAATAGTCGGCAGGCAATGCGCCGGCAAACCGAAGCCAGCCTCGCAGCAGGTCTTGAACCGCTTCGTTCTGTTGCGCATGCGCCCATTGGTCTGCACTGAATGAGAGTGCTTGCGGCAGCACATCAGCCGGCGCCTCGTAGCACACCAGTTCGCCACAACGATCAAGAACGTACCAGCGCGGTATGGCTTTCAACAGCCCCGCCTGTTGGCGTGCTGTGAGCACAGGCCACATCCATTCGAGCACCCGTCGATCGGCCCAGCGCAGCAGCGTAGTGCTGGCTTTGGGCATGAACGCGGGTTGCATGCACTGCGCGAGGTGGCGCGCAAGCGCGTCCCCGGATGCATTCGTCAACAGCCATCCACCAAGCGCGAATCCCTGTTGGCTTTCCTCATCGGGATCGGATTGCTCGGTGATGGCCAAGGCAATGGAAGCCTCGAGCAAATGAGTGTCGTGAGGATCCAGATGGATCAGTCGGGGGCGTTGCTGGTCCTTGAGCAGCGGATGCCGAACAGGAACGGGCCACACATCGCGCGACTCTTCCTGCAGCCAGTCCACGGCGAAAGGCTCCCTGAGCATCGGATCGACCAGCAAGTACGCCGAAAGCGTTTCGTCCGCCTGCAGCGCCTCGCCCAACTGTCTAACAAGGCGTTGAAGCATCTGACTTCCGCCTCAAAGGGTTACGGCACCGCTGGCAGCGGCATCGTTCTGTTTGGGGCACGGCTGTGCTTGCGCTTTGCCCACGCTGTTGCTCGCGCTGTCCCCCTGCGGCCCCACGAAGTTATGCGCCCCCCTGAACGTCACCTTCCCCGGCGCATGAATCTTGATGCTCGCGCCTTCGAGCTTGATGTACGCACCGGCCACTGTCAGCAGCACGTGCGTCGGGGCCTCGACGTTCACGTCCTTCGTCGTGCTGGCAATCGTCACCCTCTTGTCGGCCGCAATCTTCGTGGCGCCCTTCTGGCTTTGCAGCGCCACCTTGCCGCTGGCCGCATGCAGCGCGATGCCGCGCTCCTGGTTCGGCTCCTGTCCTGCGCCGGCCTTGGCGCCGAGCGTGTACAGGCTCACGCCCTTGGCCACGCTCATTGCAATCTGGCCCTGCGCGGGCAGGTCGATGTCCTGGTTGGCGACGATCGCGGTGTTCTTTCCACTCACTGCAATCGCCTCCTTCGGCGTGACGAAGCCAATGCCCATCGGCGCACTGAACTGCAGGTGCGGCTCGCTGTACGCGGTGACGCTGCCTTGCCCGCCCTCAGTCGCCTTGATGCCGCCCCCCGAGCCCGCAGCACCGCCGGTCGCTGCGTTTCCTTCCTGCTTCGCGCCCAGCACTTCCGCCACGTGTTTCAGCCCGTCGATGGCTGGCAGCTTGTCGGGGGCGCCTTCGCCCTTGATCTGCGCCTTCTGGGTCTGCGCGCTCTGGGCCAGCGACGTGGCGAGCTCTTCCGCCTGCTTCGTCTGCTGCTGTGCTTCCTGGCTCGCCATGAAGGCACCTTTGGCGTTCGACTGGGCATGCGCGCTGACAAGCAGGCCCGCCCCTGCACGGATGGCTCCCTGCGCGGTGGTCGCCAGCTCGGCCCCGTGCCCCCGTCCCTTGCCGCGTGCGTTGTCGTCCTGCTGCTTGTGGTGCCCCAGGTGCAACCGGCTCTGCGCCTGCGTGGTGGCCAGGCTCGTGCTGCCCTGCCCGGGCGTGTCGTCGAACACGAGCTGGTTGTAGCCACCATCGCCGCTCTGGCTGGCGCTCAGCTCCTGGGTCTTGATGCCGGAGAACACTGCGTTGTGCGCGTGTTCCTTCGCCTCCTTGCCTTCACCGGCAAACCAGGCGGGTGCGTTGCCGGTGGACTGCGCCGCGCCGGCGGGCTTCTGGTTGTGTTGCGCGTCGGTCTGGCCGGCACCGTTGTACAGCGCCGCGACGACCACGGGCCGATCGATGTCGCCATGATGGAACTCGACGAGCACTTCCTGCCCCACCCGCGGCAAGGTGACCTGGCCCCAGTTGTCGCCGGCTGCGCTGGCGGCCACGCGCACCCAGGCGCCCAGGCTGTCGGAAGCGGGGGCGTTGTCTTGCCCGTCGTTGCGAGGCTGTCGCGCGCTGGAACCGCTGCCACGCTGCCAGTGGAATTGCACCTTGATGCGGTGGTCGCGGTCGGTGTGTACCGGCGCATTGCCGCCCACACCGATGACGATGGCGCTCTGGCTGCCGTGCACGCTGGGCTTGGGGTGGATGCGCTGGCCGTGGCCGTCGATGCTCAGGGGCCGGTAGGGGATGGCCGCGCGCACGGTGCTGAATTCGTTGCGGTAGTGCGTGACGGTGTCGGGTTTCGCATCCGCATTGCCGCTGCCGCTGTCGGCTGGTACATCGAACTCCGTGGCCACGTCGGGCAGGCCCAGGCGTTCACCGACTCCGGCCTTCACGTCTTCGTCGAAGTTGTTGCGCGCGATATGGCGCACAGCAAGCAAGGCAAAGCGCTTGTCCTGCTCGCTGTCCTTGTCGTGCTGTTCGTGGCCGCTCAGCGTGAAGGTTGTTGCGGGCGCGAGGGTGCGCACGGCGCTGCGACCTTCGAAGGTCTTGTTGCGCAGCTCCAGCGCCTGCAGGGCATTGGCCACGAGGCGTTCGCCCTGCGCGGAGGTCTCCCAGCCGTAGGCGCCGGGGTCGTCGCTCCACTGCAGCACGCGGTGGCCGCGCGACGATGCGCCCGAGCCGCTGTTGTCGGCGCCCGTGCTGCGGTTTTGCTGCTGCACGGGCCGCGCGCTCACGCTCTTGTAGTCCCAGCTCTGCTGGTCGAGGCTGTTGGTCTGCAGCCGGCGGTGGCCGCGCCATTGCTGGATGGTGTCTTCGCTTTCGCTCGCATCGGCACGGTGAAAGCGGATGGTGGGCTGCGCGTTGGCGCGAAAGGCGCTGGCATGGTCGGCGATGACCAGCACATGGCTGCCGAGCGCGCCGTCCTTGCCGGTGGCGTGCTCGAACCAGTAATAAAGCCCTTCTTCGGCCAGCAGCCGCGCGACAAAGTCGAAGTCGCTCTCGTGGTACTGGGTGGTGATGCCGCGCACGGGGTAGATGTCGCGCTGCGCAATCTCCCAGCGCCATTGCACGGCCAGCTTTCCTTGCTGCTGATAGCGGGCGAACACGGCATCGACGATCTCGACCACGCCCTGGTGCTGGAACAGGCAACTGTCCTGGCGATACCGCAGGAACGCGAGCCAAGGCTCGATGACGATCCTGTAGCGCGCCATGCCGCCGTTGCTGGCCACGCATTCGGCCTCGGTCACGTGCCCGTGGAAGGGGCGCAGCTCGGTGCGGCTCTGTGCGGTCTGAAGATCGAGGCGCACGCCCTGGCCGATCAGGGTCTTGAGTTCGATGTGGGCGTCGTCGCTCAGCGCGGTGAGTTCGAAGCGAAAGCCTCCGCCGTCGATGGACTCCACGCCGTCAAGGCGTTCGGCCAGAAGCTTGTTGTCGCCCAGCGGCGTGTGCAGAACCAGCAGCCGGTCGCGCTGCGTGGTGCCAGCGCGCAACAGCGCACCGAGCGAAGCCGAGTTGAAGTCCGTCATGTTTTTAGTTCTCCCTTTGCCCCGAACCGCTGCCGCGCCTAGGTGACCCGGTAGCGGAACTCGCCGCCTTTGCTGCAGCCGGCCTTGATCCTGGCGAGCGGCGCCTCGTCGGCCATGCGCGTGAGCACGACCTCTGCAATCTCGGGCAGCAGCGTGCCGTTGAGGATGTGATCGACATTGCGCGCGCCCGAATCGACTTCGGTGCAGCGCGCGAGCACGGCCTCCACCAGCGCGTCGTCCCACTCGAACACGGCCTTGTGGTTGTTCGCAATGCGGTCGCGGATGCGGCCGAGCTTGAGCGCGATGATCTGCTCCAGCACCGCATCGGTGATCGGATAGAACGGCACCACCTTCATGCGGCCGAGAAAGGCGGGCTTGAAGGACTTCATGAGCACGGGGCGCAAGGCATCGGCCAGCGCATCGGGCTCGGGGCGCTCTTCATCGGCCTTGTTCAGGCAGGCCTGCATGATCTGCGACGAACCGATGTTCGACGTGAGGATGATCAGCGTGTTGCGAAAGTCGATCTCGCGGCCCTCGGCGTCGTCCATCATGCCCTTGTCGAACACCTGGAAGAACATCTCCAGCACATCGGGGTGCGCCTTCTCGACCTCGTCGAGCAGCACCACGCTGTAGGGCTGGCGGCGCACGGCTTCGGTGAGCACGCCCCCTTCGCCGTACCCCACGTAGCCGGGCGGCGAGCCCTTCAGGCCCGAGACGCTGTGCGCCTCCTGGTACTCGCTCATGTTGATGGTGATGAGCTTCTTCTCGCCACCGTAGAGGATGTCGGCCAGCGCGAGCGCGGTCTCGGTCTTGCCGACGCCTGAGGGGCCGACGAACATGAACACGCCGCGTGGCTTGTTGGGGTCTTCGAGGCGGGCGCTGGCGGTGCGCACGCGCTGGGCGACTGCGGCGAGTGCGTGGTCCTGGCCGATCACGCGCTCGCCGAGCAGCGTGTCGAGGCTGCGCACGGTCTTGATTTCGTCCTTGACCATGCGGCCCAGCGGCACGCCGGTCCACGCAGAGACGATCTCCGCAACGACGAGGCCGTCGACTTGCAGCGGCACCATCGGCGTGCTGCCTTGCAGTGCGCGCAATTCGGCCAGCAGGGCGTCGAGTTGATCGCGCTCGGGGTCTGCGGCGGCAGCCGCTTTCTTGCGGCCGGCGGCGCGGGCCGGTGCAGCTTTTTCTGCAGGCGGTGGCTCCGTCGTTGCGTCGGTTGCTGCAGGCGCATCGCGTTGCGCGCGGAGCGTGCGAATGCGTTCGACCAGCGCGCCCTCCTCCGCCAGACGCTGCTGGCTAGCGGCCAGCTCAGCCTGCAGTGCGGCCCTCTGTTCGGCCAGCTCGGCCTGGCGCGCTTCGTGGCGTCCACCGGCTGCGGTGTCACGCACCAGCGCGGCGCTCTCGGCCTCGATGCGCTCAAGCCCGCGATTGGCTTCCTCGATCAACGCAGGCGTCGCACTCTGCCCGAGCGCGACCTTCGCGCACGCGGTGTCGAGCACACTCACCGCCTTGTCGGGCAACTGGCGGCCGCTGATGTAGCGGTGCGAGAGGCGCACGGCCTCGGTGATGGCTTCGTCGAGCACGCGGATGTTGAAGTGCTTTTCCATCAGCGGCACCATGCCGCGCAGCATGGCCGCGGCCAGGGTTTCGCTGGGCTCCTCGACCTTCACGACCTGGAAGCGCCGCGCGAGCGCCGCATCTTTCTCGAAGTATTTCTTGTACTCGCCCCAGGTGGTGGCGGCGATGGTGCGCAGCTCGCCGCGCGCGAGCGCGGGCTTGAGCAGGTTGGCCGCATCGCTCTGCCCGGCCTGGCCGCCCGCGCCGATCATGGTGTGGGCCTCATCGATGAAGAGCACGATCGGGTGCGGGCTCTTCTTGACTTCGGCGATGACGTTCTTCAAGCGGTTCTCGAACTCGCCCTTCACGCTCGCACCGGCTTGCAGCAGCCCCATGTCGAGCGTGTGCAGCGCCACGGCGCGCAGCGACTCGGGCACGTCCTGCGCCGCGATGCGCAGCGCCAGCCCTTCGACCACCGCCGTCTTGCCCACGCCGGCCTCGCCGGTGAGGATGGGGTTGTTCTGGCGCCGACGCATCAGGATGTCGATGACCTGGCGGATCTCGGTGTCGCGGCCGATCACGGGGTCGAGCGCACCGTCTTTCGCGCGCTGCGTGAGGTTGGTGGTGAACTGGTCGAGTGCGGGCGTCTTGGCGGGTGCGCCCGCGGCCGGCGCATCCGCCGACGGCTGCGGTTCATCGCCACTGGCAGCACCCGATGCACCGGCGTCCACCGCCTCGCTCGAACCATCGGTGAGCTTGTCGAAGTCGTGCTTCAAATCTTCGAGGCGGATCTTCGCGAACAGCGGCGAGCTGCGTTGCGCGAGCTGCGCGAGGTCGGGCTCTGTCAGCAGCGCCAGCAGCAGATGGCCGGAGCGGATCTGCGCCACATGCGCATCGAGCGAGGCCAGCAGCCACGCTTGCTGAAACAGTTGCTGCAGGTGCTGCGAGAACACCGGCGTGCGGGTGTTGCCGTTCTTGAAAGTCTGGATCTCGCGTTCAAGATCGGACTGGATCGCGGTGGCGCTGATGCGGTTGGCGCGCAGCACGCGCGCGAGGTCGTTGTCGGTCTGCTCCAGCAGGGCCAGGAACAGGTGCTCCAGGTCCACTTCATAGTGGCCATTGGCCAGGCACAGGTTGGCGGCGCGCTGCGTTGCAATGCGTGCGCTGCCGTTGAGCTTGGTGATCAGTGTTTTCAGCGATGTGCTCATGTACTGTGGTGTCTTCTGTCGGTCTTCTTCGTTGAACGGTCGGTCACTGCAGGGGCTGGAGTTCGTACTGGGTGTCGCTGCGGTCGCTCTCGGCCTCGCTGGTGCTGATGAAGCTGTCCCACCCCAGGTGGCTGCCGCCGCCGTCGCTGAGCTGCACGGCGCCGACTTCCTCGCGCGCCAGGATCAGCCGCACCTCGTATTCGCAGGTCACGCCGGCAAGCAGCGCCAGCATTTTTTCGAGGGCCTTCGCGTGCGCGCGGCCCGGAAAGAATTCGCGCAGCGCGCTGCGCTTGAGCGGGCCGATCCACAGGCGGATGCGCAGGTCGCGCTGCCAGATGCGTTCGCCCGCCATCGCGTTCTGCCCGAGGCTCACGTTGCCCTCGCCCAGCTTGGAGCGCTGCTGCTCGGGCATGTCGTACCACTTGCCCAAAAACTGTTCGATGCGGATCGTGCTGCGGAAGTAATCGGACAGCACGCGCTGCAGGTAGGCGGCCGACATCGGCCGGTGCCGCACGGCCGCCGCATAGCCGGCCACGGTTTCGTCGAACACCGTGCCCGTGCCATCGGTCAACGGATCGCGCTGGGCCGTGTGCTCCAGGCCGGCCATCGACAGCAGCACCGGCAGGTAGGCGCGGCTGCGCTCATGCTCGTAGTGCAGCGGCAGGCGGTACTTGCGCCAGGCTGCATAGAACAGCGCGGCGGCGCGGTTGCTGAACACGTCGAGAAAGGCGCGCGCCGAGCTGTCGCGCAGGTGCTTCTCGCGCCGCATCAGCATTTCGGTGTAGACGATCGGCAAGGCGCCCGACACACCCAGCATGCCGAAAGAGGCCGGCGTCAATTCAATGCGGCCGAGCGCGCCGTCGTCATCCGGCAGCGCCGAGGGCTCGCACCATTCGGCGGCCGACACCAGCTGGCCCACTGCGTCGCGCACCGCCAGCGCCTCGATCTCGCTGGGCGGAAAGTTCAGGCTCGTGGAGCTGCGAAAGCGCACCCAGCGCGGCACCATGCGCTCGCCGGGCACCAGGCGATGGTGCACATCGCGCTCCTGCCGCCGCAGCAGCACGAGCTCGATCAGCCGCACCGCCTGGAAGAACTCGAAGCGGTACGGTTCGCGCAGCAGCCGCTCGGCTACAGCAGGATCGATTCGCCGCTGCGGGGTTTGCATCGCACCAGCTCCTCCTTGTCGCGCGCCGAAACGATCACCAGCTGGGTGAAGCTGTTCAGGTGCACATAGAGACCGAAGAAATGATCCATCACGCGGGCAAAGGCCTGCAGGCTGCTGCCCACGAAGCCGGCCTCGTCCACCGTGAGCGTGAGCTCGATGCCGCGCACGAAGGTGGCAAAGGGCTTGCCCGGCAACCACTGCGTGGTGGCCTTCTGGTCGATGGCAGTGATGGCCTCGATCTGCCGCGCCGACACGGCCGAACGGCCGAGGTCGTACAGGCGCAGCATCTCTTTCAACGCCGGCAGCCCGCTGGTGGCCAGCGACAGGTGGTTGAGCGACAGATGCGACACCAGCCGCCATTGCACGCCCTTGCCGCGCGGCATGCGCAACGTCTGCGTGGGGCGGCGCAGCATGCGGATCGAGCGCGCGACCGAATTGCCCTCGATGAACAGGTCCCCGCCGGGCAGGCCGAAGGCCAGCGAATGCGGCAGGTCGCGGTTGGTGCAGGTGAGGTCGATGCTCAGTGTTTCGGTCTGCGGCAGCGAGGGCTGGAAGTCGATGTCGACGATGGAGAGTTCCGTCTCGTAGCCCGGGCTGCGCTGCGCCACCAGCTCGTTGCGCCGCGCAAACCAGTAGTGCTCGGCCTCCTTCGGATGCTCGCCGTGATGCAGCGAATAGAAGGGCCTGAACTCGATGTAGGCGTCGCCCTCGGCGGTCTGCTTGACGAGCTTGACCGAGTCGATGCTGTAGACCTCGAAGCCGAAGGCCCGGCGCGCATCGGCCACCACCGGATAGGCGGCAGCCGCATGCGTCACGCGGATTGGATCGCTGCGCTGCTTGAAGAGATTGATGACGGGCGTGCAGCCCAGCCGCAGGTTGCGGCTGGAAACGCCTTCGAGCAGCCGCGCCGTGGGCGAGTCGGCGCGCACGCCGGTCATCACCAGATGCAGCGTGATCGAGCGGCACGAGCCGATGTGGCGCATGGCATTCGCCAGGTCGATGTCGACGAAGTTGAACTTCTCGGGGAACGCGAAGTACTCGCTCAGGAGGCGGTAGGCCGGGTGCGAGCGCGGCGGCAACTCGATGAGCGCATCGGCCTCGTCGAAGCCCACAGGGTGCAGCGCCTCGCCCTGCACCAGCGTCCATTTGCCGCTGCGCTCGGGTTCCACGAAGACGGCGGCCGTCTTGAGAAAGATGACATCGGCCAGCGCCGTGGCCAGCGAAGGCTCGGCGTCGATGAAGGTTCGCAGGCGCGCCATGGTCAGCGCCAGGGTGCCCAGTGACTTCTGCTCGCCGGTGGCCTCCAGCGTGACCGACAGGCATCCCGTGGCATTGCGCGGCAGCGAGGCATGCGCGGGCGCGTTCACCACCGAATGGAACACCACGTTCGACACCTGCACCGCCGCCAGCGTCACGTCGAAGACGCTGCGAAAGCGGCAGGCGCCGCCGCGCACGGGTTGCGAGGTCAGCTCGGTGCCGCGCGCGATGGTGATGGGTTTGCTCAGCTTGGCGAGCGCGGCGCCGCCTGCGTCGAACTGCGCGATCGAGCAAGAGGGAAAGGGGCGCAGGTAGTGCGGATAGAGCACTTCGAGCAGCGCTTCGGTCAGCTCGGGGTAGTCGTCGTCCAGCTTCTTGCTGATGCGGGCCGTGAGCAGCGCGAACGACTGGATCATTCGCTCGACATGCGGGTCTTCGCTGCTGTCGGCGGAAATGGCCAGGCGCGCCGCGATCTTCGGATAGCCCTTGGCGAACTCCTGCGAGTAGCTGCGCAAAAAGGCCAGCTCTCGCTCGTAGAAGGGCAGCAACTCGTCCATGGTGTCCTAGGCGAACCGGCTCTTGCCGGTGCCGCGCGTGATCGAGTACTGCAACGTCGTGGGCTGCAGCATGGCGTCGAAGTTCACCGGCTCGGCCAGGTCCGGCAGCACGAGCAAGGCGTTGATTCCGAAATAGAGCATGTTGGTGCTGGTCTGCGCATCGACTTCCAGCGACACCACGACATCGCGCAGGCGCGACTCATGGCGGCCGATGGCCTGCTCCAGCGAGCGGCAGATGAACGAGCGGTCGTAGTGGCTTGCCAGGCTCAGGCCCGAGAAATCGCTCAGGCCGTAGGTCATGACGGAGCGCCGGCACTCGGGAAAGGTCTGCAGCTTCGCATCGCTGAAGACCATGCGCGTGTTGAGCAGGGATTCGAGGTCGCGGGCGACCATGTTCTTGACTTCTTCGAGCGACAGATACCTGAGCACCGGCGAAGCCGGCCCGCGCCAGTCGTCATCGAACAGTTTGTCGAGCAAGCCCGGTTCGAATTCGGTCATGGGTCCCCCTCGTGCGTCCGGATGTCGGGCACGGCACCGCGCGTGGACACGGCGCCAAAAAGAAACCGCGGCCTCTCGCCGCGGTCAGCATTGCCCGACTGGCGTCAGACCGAGTAGGTCTTGTCGTTCTTCGTGAGGCTCCAGGCGCCTTGCGAATTGCCGCCCTGGTTGCCGCCGATCTTTTGCTGCGTGTACTTCCATTGCACGGCGGCGTACTTCAGCGAGAAGGTTTCGCTGGGCACGCTGGCCACGTCGGTGCTCACGACCTTCGGGTTCACGCTGGCGATCAGCACGTACTTGAGCTTGATCTCCATGTACTGCACGCGCTTGCCTTCGCCGTCGGCGCGGTAGAACTGCACCGTCACTTCGTCGAAGGTGGTGCCGCCCGAAGCGTGCTGGTACAGCAGCGGGCTGACCACGTCCATGTCCTTGGTGAAGATCATTTCGCCATGCTCGCAGCGCTCGGCGGTGTGGCCACCGGCGGTCGATGCGGTGGCCGAACGCGGCTGCACGATGGAGTGCTGCCACGAGCTGACTTCGATCCAGTCCTTGTGGTCCTTGTCCTGCGACTCACCGTTGATGGCCGGGCTGCCGAACTTGACGTAGATATCTTTCATGTTTCTTCCCCTACTTGATTGATTGATTAATTGACCAATTGACTGACTGACTAACTAACGAGTTGATGCGCGGCCGCTTGGCCGCGCTCCCGATCCGCCCCTACTTACTTGTTCACTGACTTCGGCAGATCGGCGACCAGGCGCAGTGAAATCGACAGCTCATCCAGTTGAAAGTGCGGCCGCAGGAAGGCAACCGCGCGGTACACGCCAGGCCGGCCAGGCACTTCGCCCACCTGGATGGCCGCTTCCCGCAGGGGGAATTGCGCCTTCTGTTCCTGCGTCGCGTTGTCGTCGAGCAGCACGTACTGCGCGATCCAGCGGTTGAGGAACTGTTCGACGTTCTGTGCCGAGGCAAAGCTGCCGATCTTGTCGCGCATCATGGCCTTGAGGTAGTGCGCGATGCGGGACACAGAGAAGATGTACTGCAGCTGCGCCGACAGCACCGCGTTGGCGTTGGCGCTGTCGGTGTTGTACTTCTTGGGCTTTTGCAGCGACTGCGCGCCGAAAAAGGCCGCGTAGTCCGAGTTCTTGCAATGCACGAGCGGAATGAAGCCCAGGTCGCTCAGCTCTTTTTCACGCCGGTCGGTGATGGCGATCTCGGTCGGGCACTTGAGCGCGATCTCGCCTTCATCGGTCTTGAAGGTGTGCGTGGGCAGGTCTTCGACCAGGCCGCCGCCTTCCACGCCGCGAATGGCGGCGCACCAGCCGAAGTCGTCGAATGCAGCGGTCAGCCGCGTGGCGAAAGCCCAGGCCGCGTTGCACCAGAGGTACTTGGAGTGGTCGGTGCCGTCGACGTCTTCCACGAAGTTGAAGCTGTCAACCACCGTGCCATCGCGCGGGTGATACGGCAGCCGCCCAAGGAAACGCGGCAGCGTGAGGCCCACGTAGCGCGAGTCTTCCGAATCGCGGAACGACTTCCACTTGGCGTATTCGACGGTGTCGAACACCTTGGCCATGTCGCGCGGCTTGCCCAGGTCGTCGAAGCTCTCCAGGCCCAGAAGCTCGGGCGAGGCGGCGCCGATGAAAGGCGCATGGGCCGCTGCGGCCACGTGCGCCATCTGGTCGAGGAAGTACATGTCCTCGGGCTGGCGGGTGACGGCGAAGTCGCCGACCAGCGCACCGAAAGGCGCACCACCGAAGGTACCGAACTCTTCTTCGTAGACCTTCTTGAACATCGCGCTCTGGTCGAACTCGACGGCGGCCTTGAAGTCGCGGATCAGGTCGCGCTTGGTGGCGTTGATGACCTTGATCTTGAGCATCGTGCCGGTGGGCGTTTCCTTCACGAGGTATTCGAGGCCGCGCCACGTGCTTTCGAGCTTCTGGAACTCGGGCGCGTGCATCACCGCGCTGAGCTGGGCCGAGATGAGCGCGTCGAGGTCGGCCACGCGCGCATCGATCATGGCCGATACGTTGTCGGAGACGATCACCGAGCCTTCGAGCACCTGGCTGACCAGTTCGCCGATGAGGTCCTTGGTGCGCGTGTGTTCCGCGTCGGACTTGGCAACCTTGCTCTTCTCGACGATCTGGTCGAGCAGGTCGACCGAAGCCTCGGGAGAAGCGGCGGCGCCCGATGCCGATAGTGCTTGCGCAGTCATGTTCAGCTTTCGTCCTTCTTGCCGG
This sequence comes from Variovorax raffinosi, assembly GCF_051216615.1. Taxonomy (NCBI): domain Bacteria; kingdom Pseudomonadati; phylum Pseudomonadota; class Betaproteobacteria; order Burkholderiales; family Comamonadaceae; genus Variovorax; species Variovorax raffinosi. The sequence goes on along the minus strand of NZ_JBPJZR010000013.1, from coordinate 23,916 downwards.
CGCCCTGGCCCAGGCGCTGGAGTTGCTCGGTGTTGTTCAGCACGTCGGCCAGCAGGTCTTCGAGCTTGCTGTTGCCGGCCATCTTGTTGCGCAGGTCGGCCAGCTTGGTGCGCGCGTCGAGCAGGCGCTTGAGCGGCTCGATCTGCTCGACCACCGCTTCAGGCGAGAAGGCGTCCATCGAGTTGAAGGTGAGGTCCACGCCGAAGCTGCCGCCGCGCTCGTCGAGCTTGTTGGGCACCTGGAAGGCCGCACGCGGCGCCAGGCCCTTCATGACGTCGTCGATGTTGTCGCGGTCGATGCTGACGAACTTGCGGTCCTTGAGCTTGGGCTGCTCCACCTCCGACTGCCCTGCCAGGTCGGCGACCACGCCGACGACGAACGGCAATTCCTTCTTCTCGATGGCATCGCCGAGTTCGACGTCGTACGTGAGCTGCACGCGCGGCGGGCGCACTTTCTGGAGGCGCTTTTGCACACTCTGTCTTTTTGTCGCCATAAGCTTCTTTACCTTCCCAATTGAACTGCAAGACGAATTAATACTTTGTGCGTCTTATTTCAAGCCGCACGCATGTGAATTAATGTTTTGGTTGAACAACCAATTCAGAACACCGGCGGAATCACTTCAGTGCGTCGAATGGATTGGCGCTTCCACCCGCGCGCGGGGGCGGGGGCGATGCAGCAGCGGCGCCGGCGGCCGGCGCGGCTGCCGGATGGCGCGGCGGCGGGCGCACCGCGGCAACCGGGGTTGGGGCCGGCGAGCTTGTGGAAGAAGAAGACGACGACGATGACGAAGCCGCCGGATTGGCCGCCACAGGACGGCGCGGGGGCGCCTTGCCGTCTGCGCTCCCAGGCACCAGCACCGAGAGGCCCAGGGTTTCACGCAGCAATGCGGCCAGGCGGTAGGCGTCGGCGTTGGCATCGCCGCTCAGGCTGCTGTCCTTGCCCAGGTCTTCGATGGAACGCGCTGCCAGTCGCAGGCCGCCCACGGCGGTGATGCTCTTGGCCTGGCGGCTTGTGGGGTCGCGCCGCAGCGTTTCCTCGGCCGACGAAATTGCGAGGCTGTAGCGGCCTTCGTTGAAGTAGATCTGCGCGATGCGCGACCACGGCTCGCCGCGGGTCGGGTTGTCGGTAGCGATCTTCTGGTATTGGCGGATGACGACGGACTTGTCGCCGGTGGCTGCTGCTGCAGCCGCATCGGCCTCCGCAAGGCTCTTGTTGAAGGCGTCGGTGGACTGCGCCACTGCGGCCTCTGGTGTGGTGGTACAGGCCGACAGCAAGCTGGTGGCCGCAATGGCACCAGCAATCATCGTGCAAGTCATGTAATTTCGAATCAACACAATCCCTCCGCTTGGATCTGACTTTTTTAGCTGGTCGCAATCATTCAATAAGTTACGACCAATGACAATACACGATACTACATATCGATTGCATTGATTAACAGAAGATGCGTAATCCAAACTTCTTAATCGGAAAACTATTTAGCTAATTATTCGAGCCCAACGGCATTTATTTGAAATTTGGTTACATCCGTCGTCTCATGAAAATACTAATCACACTCGGCGTCCTGCTGATGACGTCGATGCTCGGCGGATGCAGCTCTCCAGCCCTTGCAATCGCCAACATTGCCCTTGAGGCGAGCGGCCTGAAGAAGCCCGAGTTGCCCGAGTCGCAGAAGCCGCCGCGCAAGGTGTCGATGTCGATCGCGGCGGGCAAGAACCTCAATGCCGACAGTCGCAACCGGCCGCTGGCCGTGGTGGTGCGCATCTACAAGCTGAAGGAAACGACGGGCTTCTACCAGTCGTCGTTCGACGCCTTCGTCACCCCCGGAAGAGACAAGACGCAACTCGGCGACGACCTCGTCGAGAGCCGCGAGATCACGCTGATTCCCGACCAGCAATACACCTGGACCGAGACCGTGCCGCGCACTGCCAATGCGGTGGGCGTGGTGGTGCTGTTCCATTCGCCCGACGCGCAACGCTGGCGCTTCGCCTTCAACGCGGCAGAGGCCGAGAAGACCGGCATCGTGATGGGCGCGCATGCCTGTGCGTTGACGGTGACGCAGGGCGCGGTGGTCGGCCAGCAGAACGCGCAAGGCGCGGCGACCGGTGGCGCGCTCAATCTTCTGGGGCCGGTGAACTGCCGGCCTTCGCCCGCCTGACATGCTTGTCCATCAGCAAACTACGATGCGATACTGCCGAAAAATTTGGGGAGCTGATACGACGTGAGCTATGCCGCAAAGGTCCTCTGGGGGGAAGGCCTGTTTCTACGCCCCCAGCATTTCCAGCGCCAGGACGCCTACCACGAGGCACGCTTGCGCGCCACGGCGCAGACGCTGCATCCGTACTTCTGGGGCGTGCGCTCCATCAGCTTCGACCTGGACGCGCTTGCCAGCGGCATGCTCCGCGCCTCGCAGTTGTCGCTGGTCTTTCCTGACGGCGAGCCTTACTCGGCGCCACAGGCAGACGCCCTGCCCCCGCCCATCTCGCTGGACACGCTCAACCCGGGACAGAACGAGATCACCTTCTACCTGGTACTGCACCCGGTGAAGGAACTGGGCAAGAACTACACCGACCCCAACGAAGAAGGCTTTGCCGCGCGCTACACCAGCGACGCGACGCAGTCGCTGGACCTGTACACGAACGCGGTGAGCGCCGAGGTGGTGTTCCTTCGCAAGAGCGTGAAGCTGCTGGCCGACACCGAGCCGCGCGAGCAGTTCGTGTCGATCCCGGTGATCCGCATCCGGCGCACCGCCGCGGGCGGCTTCGAGATCGATCGCAGCTTCGTGCCGCCGTGCACCTCCATCGACGCATCGGCCACCATCTTCCAGCAATTGCGCCGCCTGCTCGACGTGTTGCAGGCCAAGGTCAACTCGCTCTACGGCATTCACCGCGAGCCGAGCAAGAACATCATCGAGTTCCGCTCGGGCGATATCGCTTCGTTCTGGCTGCTGCACACCGCCAACTCGGCTTTTGCGTCGCTCTCGCACCTGTTCCATCACCCGTCGCTGCATCCGGAGCGGCTGTTCCAGGAGCTGCTGAGCCTGGCCGGTGCGCTGATGACCTTCGCCAAGACCTACTCGCTGAACGACCTGCCGGTGTACGACCACGAGAAGCCGGGCCCCGCCTTCGCCGAACTGGACCGCATCGTGCGCGACCTGCTCGACACGGTGATATCCACGCGCTACTTCGCAATCGCGCTGACCGAGACGCGCAATGCCTTCTACCTCGGTCGCCTGGACTCCGGGAAGATCGACGAGAAGACGGTGTTCTACATGTCCGTCACCGCCAGCATGCCGGCCGCAGAGCTGGCCGAGGCGGTGCCGCAGCGCTTCAAGATCGGCGCGCCCGAAGACGTCGACAAGCTGGTGCTCTCGGCCATGCCGGGCGTGCGCATCGTCTATGCGCCGCAGGTGCCGCCGGCCATTCCGATTCGCGCAGGCGCCTGCTATTTCTCTATCGACAGCAAGAGCCAGCTCTACGACCGCATGCTGCAGGCGCAGAGCGTCACCATCTACGCACCGGCCGGCATTCCCGACATGCAGCTCGAACTGATTGCCGTGACCGGCTGACCGCAATGAACACCACCACAACCAAGGCGCCTTCCCTGATGGGCGGCGACGCACCCGCCGCGTCGTTCACTCCTGCGGGCATTGCACCCGACGCCGATTCGAGCCTGCTCGACCTGCTGTACGACGGCTTCGTGATGCTGTTCCTGCTGAAGAAGAAGCAGCAACCCGCCACCACCGAGCAGTTTCTCGTCGGCATCCGCAACTACCTGGCCGAGTTCGAGCGCAATGCGCGCAAGCTCAACGTGACAGCCGAGCAGATCCATGCGGCCAAGTACGCCTTCTGCGCGACCATCGACGAGTTCGTGCTCGCGGCGCCCGAGTTCGCCATTCGCTCCGAGTGGGAACGCAGGCCGCTGCAGCTCACGCTGTTCGGTGACCAACTGGCCGGCGAGAACTTCTTCAGGATGCTGGAAATCGAGCGGGCCCACGGCGCCGCGCGCATCCAGACGCTGGAAGTGTTCTACATGTGCCTGCTGCTCGGCTTCCAGGGCAAGTACACCATCGACGGCACAGAAAAGCTTTCGTACCTCACCGCACGCGTGGGCGACGAGATTGCCAATGCGCGCGGCAAGCGCACGCCGTTCGCACCGCACTGGCCGCTGCCCGACCTGATTGCACATTCGCTCAAGCGCGAGGCACCGCAGTGGGTGGTGGCCGCGCTGTTCGCACTGATCGGGCTGCTCGGCTTCATCGGCCTGTCGGCCCACCTGGGCAGCACCACGCAGACCACGCTCGCGAGCTACCAGGACATCGTCAAGCTGGGTCCGCGCCAGGCCAACCTGACCATCTCGTTGCCATGACCACTGCACGGCTCGACCTCCCTGCCCTGCTGGCACCGATCTCCGAGACCTCGCCCTGCGGCGAGGATATGCTGTTCTCGCGCCAGTTCGACGCCATTCAGGAGGCACGTAAGCACGACGACCCGTCGCTGGAGCAAGGCGAGTGGGTCATCGAACTGAAAGAGGCCAATTGGCCCTTCGTGATTTCCGAGTGCGACAAGCTGCTGCGCGAATCCACCAAGGACTTGCGCCTTGCCGTGTGGCTCACCGATGCGCTGGCCAGCCAGCGCGGCTTTGAAGGGCTTGCCGACGGCTACCGCCTGCTCACGGGCCTGTGCGAGCGCTACTGGAGCGACATCCATCCGCTGCCCGAAGGCAGCGACATCGAGATGCGCGTGGGCAACGTCGCCTGGCTGATCGCGCGCTCGGTCGAGCTGTTGCAACGCGCGCCCATCGTGAGCGATGCCAACACCGGCTATGGCGCACTGGTCTGGGAGACCGCGCTGGCGCTCGAACAGAGCATCCGCCGCACGCCGGCGCAGGCCGACGAGCTGCAGCGCAACAAGGTGACCGTCGAACAATTCGACCGCATCCGCCGCGCCACGCCGGCCAAGTTTCTGCTGAAGACGCACCGCGACGTGCAGGCCTGCGAACAGGCGCTGGCCGAATTCGAAACCGTGTTCGACAAACACACCGCATCGAACGGCCCGAGCTTTCGCACCGCGAAGGATGCGGCTGCAGCCATTCGGCAGACGGTCGAGCGCTTTGCGCGCGAGGCCGGCGTGCCCATCGACAACGGCGCACCGCAGGCTCCTGCGGCCACTCCCGACGCGCGGGCCGCCACCGGTACGCCGTCACGCATCGAGCCGGTGCTCGACGTCGTGGTGCCGCATCCACATCACGCGACGGTGGCCGCCCCCGCCGCGCTGCCGGCCGGCATCCACAGCCGCGCGCAAGCCATCGCACAGCTCAAGGAAGTGGCGGCGTATTTCGAGAAGACCGAGCCTTCCAGCCCCGCCGCCTACATGGCGAACAAGGCCGCGCGCTGGGCCGACATGCCGCTGCATGCATGGCTGCGCAACGTGATCAAGAACGAGCAGGAACTGGCCCAACTGGTGGACCTGCTCGACCTGCCCAAGAGCGACGACACGTCGCATTGAGCGGCCTGCGTACGCAGGCCGCCCGCCCGGGCTCCGCTCAGGTGCGCCCGACCCGGAATTCGATGCGCCGGTTGCGCGAGCGGCCTTCGTCGTTCGCATTGCTCGCCACCGGCTGGTCAGGGCCGACGCCCGAGGTCGTGAGGCTCATCGGATCGATGCCCTTGCCCACCAGATAGCCCTTGACCGCCTCGGCACGCGACTGGCTCAGCGCCAGGTTCGATGCCCGGCTGCCGGCGTTGTCGGTATGGCCGATCACCGCCACCGACTTGTTGGTGAGCTTCTGCAGGATGGGTGCCATCTCGTCGAGGATGTCGCGGCCCTTGCGCGTGAGCGTGGCGCTGCCCAGCTCGAACTCGATGGTGCGGTTGGCCAGGGCCTGGTCGACCGTGATCTGCTCCGACACGGGCACGCGCAGGCTGTTCTTGATGGTGTAGGTCGGATTGAGCGAATTGGCCATGTCGCTCACGATCTTCTGGCGCAGCGCCTCGTTGCCGACCTCGCCGCTCAGTGCCATCTGCGTGCCCTCGATCTGGAACTGGCCACGATGGATGTCCTTGAGCGAGGGCGTGATCAGCCGCTGCACGTTGGCGGCCCAGTTGGCCGGCATGCTGACGCTGTTGACCACCTCGATCTTGTCGATCACGGCGCTGGGCCCGTAGATGCGGCGCAGCGCCTCGATGACCGCGACGCGCGTGGCCTCGTCGGGCACCTGCCCGCCGGCCACGACCTGCTCGCCCTTGCCAACGGCTGCGGTGGTGGTTTCGACACGGGCGCCGGCGGCCCCGGTCGTCTGCTGGGCCTGCGCGGCCGCGGCGAGCGCAAGCCCGACGGCCAAAGAGAGAATTCGCAAAGAACAATTCATGGCCGTGTCATTCCCCGATGAAGACTTCGCGAAACGCGGAAAGCACGATGTCCAACGGCAGCTGCGGCTGGTCGAGGTAGCTCACCAGCTTGAACATCGCATAGTTGCTGTGGATGGTCTCCTCGACCCATTCCGGATTGTCGATGTCGATGTTGTGCTCGGTGTAGACCTGCGGATGCAACACGCTCTGCAAACTGCGCGGCGACAGCCCGTTGAAGCCGATCACCAGCCGCGAGCGCCCGTCGATCTCGGTGACCAGCAGCACCAGTTCGAAGTCGGCCTTGGCCAGGAACTGCGACACCAGCTCCAGCCAGAACGTGGCAATCAGCGAGCGGTCGACCGGATTGCGCGGCAGCGGCAGCGTGAGCCCTTTTTCAAGGTGCGACACCGCGCTGGCCATCACTGGCTGCAGCAGCAGGCCCAGCGCCAGGATGGCGCGGCGCAGCGACACCTTGTGGCCGTCGAAATTGAGCATCTGCTCGATGCGCAGCAGGCTGTTGTCGCGCGTGAAGGCCGCATAGGCAGTCCGCGCCGCCGACTTCCTGAAGCCGGTCTCGATGGCCGGATCGATGGCCTCGAACTTCTTCAGTTCGCCGTCGAGGTCGGTGCCGGCCGCCAGTGCGTTGACCTGCAGCGCCATGCGGTCCCAGTAGGGGCCGATCAGCATCGGCGCGCCGCGCATGAAATCGAGCGCCTCGTCGACGTCCACCGAGGTGGCCGCCAGGAACGGATAGCGGCGCGACGATTCGTCGCGGCTCGCCTTCACGTGCCCCGCAATCGCCACGCGGCTGCGCGAGCCCAGGCAAACGAAATCGATGGGCGCCGCGTTGTCGTAGATGAGCTTCCAGCGCGGGTCTTCCGACAGCATCTCCATGGTCTGCGACAGCCAGTTGTCGAACACCTTGATGAGCTGCGGGTTGTACAGCCCCTTCACGAAGTCGCCGCGGGCGGGCAACTTGCCGAAGTAGCACAGCTGTTGTGTCTGCGGTCCGCTCATTTGCCGACTCCCGATGCTGGTGCGGTGACCGGTGCGCGCGCTTGCGCGGGTACGCCGATCTCCGCGACCGACGAAGGCAGCACGGTGCCTCGCAATCCCTTGCCCTGCGGCGAATCGCCACCCGAGGCACCCGCCTGCGTGTTCTGGATCACGCGCAGCTTGACGGTCACGCTCGCGTTGTCTTTCGACCATGTCAGCTCGAAGCTTCCATCGGGCAGCCGCGTGCGCTGGGCCGTGCTGAGCAGACGCTCCAGCCCGAAGTTGCCGGGCTCGTTGATCAGCTCGACGGTGCGCCCGTCGAAGGTGACGGCGGTGATGCGCGCGCCCGGCGTGCCCTGCGCGTTGGGCCAGACGAAGTTGGACCACTGCGGCGGCGTGTTGCGGTAGCGCAGTTGCTGGCCGTCGATTTCGACCATGTATTCGGTCAGCCCCGAGACGGGCTGCGGCAGGATCTGGAACAGCGTCTGCGGCTGTGCGGCGCCCCCACCTCCTCCGCTGGCCGCAGCACCCGACAACGGCGCCACCCATTGCGCGAAACCGTTCACGAAATCGGGGCTCAGCGTCAGGCCCTGGTCGCCCCAGGCGCGCGGCGACAGCAGGTCGCCGCGCCGGATGACCAGCGAGCCCAGTGTGGTCGTCACGAACTTGCCAATGCCGCCTTCAGGCCCGAAGAACTGCGCGATTTCCGCCGGCGAGGCTTCGATCTTCGCGCCTGCAGCAAACGGGTACTTGGTGGCAAGCGACTGCTGGAACGGCTGGTACACCTGCGCACTCCAGATCTTGTTGACCTCCACCGCCGTCGGCTGGATCGTCACCGCATAGGCCTGCAGCAGCGGGCGCACCAGCAGTGGCCGCAGGGCCTGGCGCTGCGAGGCGTCCATGCCCGTGAGCATCTGCTCGTCCACGTACTTGAGCGCGTCGGCCAGTTCGGAGCCGTTGCCCTCCAGCGTCTGCTGCATGAGCTGGCGCGCGCCCGGTCCGGGGTCGCCCTGGTTCTTGATCTGGTTGAAGCGACCGCGCAGCTTGGACAGCGTGGCCAGATAGCCGCGCAGCAGCGAGGTGTTGTCGCGCTCGACCACCAGGCGCGCGACGCCCGCGAATTCCTTGCCGATCGGCCCCATCGGGATTTCCGTCCGGTTGCCACTGGCGTCGATGTTCACGTTGATCTGCGACGGCGTGGCGCGGCTGAAGAGGTTCTTGATCCAGTTGAACGCCCCCGTGCGCGCCTGCTGCAACCCGGCGTTGACCAGCGAGGGGTTGTCCCAGGAAGTCTGGTCGTAGACCGTGTCGAAGACCTTGCGGATCGGCGAGTTTTGCGGGTCGCCCAGCAGGTTCATCGCCACCACCGCCTGCTCGAAGCTGCCCATGTCCTTGACCGCAATGCCCTGCAGGAAGCGCTGCCACTCCTTGGCGTACTCCAGCTTGTACATGGTGGCCAGCGTCTTGCGGATCTGCTCGGGGCTGCCTTCGAGCGTCAGGTCGTCATTGCCCGCGACGTTGAGCACCCAGTCCTTGCTCGAGGTTTCCTTGTTGGCCGCATCGCGGATCGCATCGTCCACGTACTGCTGCCAAGCCTCGCGCGTGAATGCACCCGAGATGGCGATGCTGCCGGCAATGGAGCCTTCGCTCTCGGTGCTGCCGGCGGTTGCACCCAGGATGCGTGCCACCGTCATCGGTGCGAAGCGCGTGGAAGCGCGTGCCTTGATTTCGGCGTAGACCCTCTCGCGCGCCGGCATGCCGCGCACCACGCGGCGCAGGTTGTCGCGCGTCTGCTCGACCAGCGCGAGGTTGGTGTCGGCCAGCGCAGGCCAGTTGTCGTCGCCCACGCGGCGCAGGTAGAAGGTGATCATGCGTTCGGCATCACGAATGACAGCCGCGCGGGGCATGTCGCCGCGGTTGCTTTCGAGCCAGCCGCGCCAGAAGCGCGAGATCTGGTCGGTCAGGTGTGCCGTCTCCACCTGCCGCTTGTCGGACAGCATGAGGTAGGTCTTGAGCGCGTTGTAGGCATCCTGCACGTCGGCCGGCGAAGAGCCCGCATACAGGCCGCCGCCCTCCGCGACCGGCGCCACGGCCGGCGTGGCGGCCGAGACCGCCACCGGCGCGGCGGGGTTGCCCGCCGCATCGGCGCGCTTCAAGCGCTCCGGATGCGCATTGACCTCGCGCAGAAAGGCCTGCAGGTTGTCGGACACCGGCACCAGCATCAGTTGCTTCACGCCGCCGTAGTACTCGGCCACGAGCTTGTCTTCGAGCTGGTTGCCCTGGTAGAGGCCCAGCGACAGCGACAGCGGCCGGTCATTGCGGAATTTTTCTAGCTGCTCGATGCGGTCCTGCAGGATGCCCAGCGCCTCGAAGCGTGTTCGCAGCCCGTTGTCGCTGGCCTGCAGCTTGACCACCTTGTCGAGGTCGGCCTGCACGTTCTCCACCAGTTGCTTGTTGCCGAGATAAGACCAGGTCCAGCCACCCAGCAGCAGCCCCAGCACCGCGACGAAGGCAAAGAAGCTCAGGTAGCGCAGCCGCGACTTGACCGGGCTGGAGAACTGCCGCACGGTCTTCTTGTCGGCAAAGATCACCTTGGAGAACAGGTCGCGCAGGAAGAAGCCGTTCTGCGAATAGATCTCCTTGGACTTGGTGGCCGCGTTGTTCAGCGTGAGCCCGAAGCGCTTGGCGATGCGCTCGGTCGACAGGCTGCGCATCGTGCCTTCCTGCAGCGCGCTGGTGAAGTAGAAGCCGCGAAACACCGGCTTGTGCTGGAACGGATTGCTCTCGAACAGCGTGGCCAGGAAAGCGCGCAGCGCGGGTTTGATGGCCGCGAATTCGAGCGGAAAGATCAGCAGCTCGGGCGACGGGTCGCTGCTGCGGTTCGTCGCGAAATGCGAAACGCTGATCTCTTTCAGGCCCAGGTAGAGCTCGTCGAAGCGCTTGTCGAACAGGGCCACCGCGTCCTGCTTTTCGTCGCCGTCGTAGGGCAGCGAGGCGCCCCACACGCGGTCGCGCTCCATCTTGTCGCTGTCGCCGAAGAACTCGGCAAAGCCGGTGATCAGGTCGGCCTTGGTGAACATCACATAGACCGGCGCAAACACCTCGAGCCTCTCGGTCAGCTCCTGCATGCGCTGGCGCAGGTTCTTTGCGAGCTGGATCGCAAAGTCGGGCCGGCTGCCGATCAGCTCGGGAATGCTTGCCGTGATGATGATCCCGTTGATCGGCGCCTTCGGGCGGTACTTCTTGAGCAGGTCCAGAAAGCCGAACCACTCCTTGCGGTCTTCCTGGTGAATGGAATAGCGGCCCGCCGTGTCGAGCACGATGCCTTCGGTGGTGAAGAACCAGTCGCAGTTGCGCGTGCCGCCGATGCCTTGGATCACCGCATTGCCCTTGTCGGCAAACGGAAACTGCAGACCCGAATTCAGGATGGCGCTGCTCTTGCCCGCGGCCGGATTGCCGATGACCATGTACCAGGGCAGCTCGTACAGCGCTTCGCTGCCCGACATCTGACCGATCTTCGAGGTCTTGATGGTCTTGACGGCCTCGACCATGCGGGCGCGCAGCTCGTCGATCTCGGCCTTGCGCTCGGGGTCGCTGTCGCGCACGGCCGCATCGGCTTGCTCTTCGAGCATGTCGCCAAGCTTGCGGTTGGCCGCACGGGTACGCATGCGCCGGATGAACCAGACCAGCAGCCACAACAACAGCAGCACCGCGAAGATCGCGACGGCCCAGATCGCGCCGATTTCCAGCGTCTGTGCGCCGATCAGCAGGAATGCGCCTAGCGCGATGGCGCCGATCACCGACAGGGTGCGTGGGTCGACCAGGAAACTGAAAAATCGCCGCATAGTTGTTTCTGGAATCGGTCCGGTTTAAGTAACTTGGGGCGCAGGGCTCGCGCGACCGGCCAGCATGGCCGTTCGCGTGAGCGCGTCTTGCACGGAAAGCGCGAGCACATGGCGTGACTCACGCGTTGCGAGATGGCATGCCAGCGCCACGGCGGTCATGTCGGCCGCAGCCCCCAGGTAGCCCAGGGTGGCGCAGACGGAAAGGTTGCTCTCGAAGGGCACATGGGGCAGCCGCTCCTGCACGAGCTTGGCCACTTCGGTCACGCGGCTGGCGCGGTGGTCGGCATCGCTCACCACCCAGTCGATGGCCTCGGGCTGCAGCGCCGAGGCCGCCAGCAGGCGTTGGGCGAAGAGAGCGAGCAAGTCCGCGTTGGGCACGCGTGCCGTGTCGGCCGACTCCTCGCGCTGGCCGCTCGCGCAACGCGACAGCAGCACGGTGTCGGGATTGGCAGGTGCAAACAGCGTATCGCCGGCACGCGCAAGCAGCAGGCCTGCGGCTGCTTCGCCGGGCACGCGGCCATTGCGGCGCGCCGCCGAATGCAGCAGGCCTTCGACCTCCCACCTGGCGATGCACTCGCCGGAAATCGCGGAGTCTGCCGCCAGCGCCATCCACAGTGCGGGCCGTTGCTCGCGATGAAGCGCGATGCTGATGCGGTCGAGCAGCGCCATGGCCGAAACGCCGGGCTCGCTCTTGAAGCAGTCGACAGCCCAGTGCTGCGAGGGGTACGCCTCGCGGGCCTGTTGCTGCACCCACTGCGTGGCGATCGTGCGCTCGCTCTCGGTCCACGCACCAGGCAGTAGCAGCGAGATGCACAGCACCGGCGCGGCCGCGGCGCCGGGAATGACTTCGCCGCTCGACACAAAACGCCCGGGCGCGCGCACCAGCAGTGCATCGCCCGCATTGACGATGGCACCGGCAGCGGAAGCCAGCAGTTCCTGCAGCACGTCCGACATCAATTGGATGGCGCGCAGCCTGTCGTCGGGCAGCGTGTCTGCATCCAGGGCACCTGGCGTTGACAGCAGCGTCTCGCGCAGGTGTTCGCGAAGTTCGTTCGCATCGATGTCGGCAACACAGCCTGCGAGAACCGGAAAGCCTTCGTTGTCGCGAAGCTCGGGGACCAGGTCGGGCATCTGCGCCTGGCCAACAGCGACGGCTACCGCTTCTGCGTCATTGCCGCGCGGCGTGTGAAGGCCGAAGGCGAGCACGGCCATCTGCAGGCGCTCCTGCTGCGCATCGGCTGCACTTGCGGTCGATGCGCCGGTGCTCGCACCGGCCACTGCAACGGATGCACCGCGTGCCGCCGAAGGCAGTGCTGCGGCGGCCGGCGCGCCTGTGAAGATCCGTCGCAGCACCACATAGAACACCACCAATGCCAGCGGCAACACGATGAGGTAGAGCAGGATGTCGCTCGTGCTCGGCATGCGCGCGGTGAAGTTCCAATAGACAACCACGATCACCCACACCGTGATGAACACGGCGCAGAACATGAGGACGGGCTTGATCAGTCGCGTCAGCATCAGAAGTTCGCGGATGCCAGTGTCATGCGACGGCGCACACGGTCGCCGTGCCGCAAGCCATACGTGCAGCCGATCGGAGAGGCTTTGTCATTCGGATGCGGAAGCGATCTGGCTGGACAGCAGCGTGCAGCCGCACGCGCTCTTGTCGCCGTGCCGTGCCACGCGACGGCCATCGAGCGTGACGTAGCGGCTTCCCGTGACGATCGGGTTGACGCCGTGGCCGGGAATCGGACATGACACCAGATCACCGATGCGCGCCACACGGCGTTCATCGATGCTCGTGTTCTCGGATGCGGTGATCACGATGCCGCCGTGGTCGGTCTTGTCATGCAGCACGATCCATGGCCGATCGTCATCCGCTGCGGGTTGATCCTCATCCATTCGAACTCCCCCTTGCTTGCCTCGTGGTTTGTCGATGCAACAGATGCCTTTGGCATTCAATCGCGTGGCAATTTGAAACCGGGCTTGCGGTACTCCACGTGACCGTAGTCCTTGAAGGACCATCGACCACCCCAGACCAAGCCCACGGACTCGGCGACTTCGCCATAAAGACGGTAGCCCTCCATGGCCCATGGGTCTTTTTCAGAGATCACCAATTTGCCATTGCGAAAGAACGCGTTGTCTGCCGCAAGTCCGTACTGATGATAGCTTTGATTGGCCTTGGCCAATGTCACTGTATTGCCCAATGCAGCGAGTTTGGCCTGCCGTTCGGGGCTGCGATAACCCTCGAGCAATGCGAGGTCGTAGCCATGCTTCTCCTTCATGATCTTGTAGACCAGCAGCAGGCGATTGCGAAAGTCCGCATCGAGAACAGCCCAGTCGCGACTGCCCTCCTTCGTGAGCGGACGCACCTGCTCGACCTCGGCCGTTGCAAAGACTTCAGGGGGCAAGGGCTGCGGCGGCACCAGTTGCTCGCCCTTGAGCAGCGCCTCGATCTTCGGATCGCTCGTGGTCGCCCAGTCGTCAAAAAAGAGAACACGGCCGGTTCCGAAGGCCACGCTCAGCATCACCGGAACAATCAGCAGGCCCATGCCAGAAAGCAGCAGATAACGATGACGTACTGCAAAAATACGCACACCCGAACCACCATCGCGCACCAACTGAAAACTTGCTTCGGACACTAATCCGAATCGATGGCCAATCTTGATGAAAAAGACTGCAATTGCAGTGGCAATTGCGACCGTCGTTCGCAACACACGATCGCGAAAAGAAGGGAACAAGAAGATGGCAAGCGCGGCCACCATCAGGGCAAAATAACAAAAGAGAGTGAAGAAGATCAACGTTGTTTGAAGAGTGCAATTCATTGTATGAGTCGCTCACGCATTCAAACCCGTTGCGCGCAACAACTGCATCCATGTTGCAACGTTGCGTCGTTATCAGTCACACCATAAAGCCGCGGGGAGAGAAGATATGCCTGCTTTCGGGACCACCCATCCATGATGGGCGCGCCAGACGCCAACAAGGGGCGGCCGAGCCTGCTCGGCTCGAACGAAGCCACCACAGCGGCATCGCCTGCTGCACCCAGTGGCGAATCCACGCGTGTGCTCGCGCAACTCGGTGGACACAACGCCGACAAGCGGTCTTTCATCAAGAGACCCAGCGTGTGGGCCACGCTGGTGCTGCTGATCGGCGTTGGGGGTGCAACGACCTACCATTTGCAGCAATCCAGGCGCGCCGATGCTTCGGTGAATGTTGCAGCCGCCACGCCGGTGGATCCGGCACCGGCCGTTGTGGCTGCGCCTTCGAAGCCTGAAGCACCTGCAGCCGCCGCCACTGCGCCCTCCCCCGCAACGCCGGAGCCCACGCCTGCGCGTATCGTCGAAAGCGACGCGTCCTCACAGCAGCAGCAATCCACACCCTTCGCGGCGATCGGCGCGCAGCCCATGGTCGCGCCGCCCGCCGGAAAGTCCGCGCACGTTGCGGCCAAGCCGCCTGCCAAATCGACTGCACGCACCGACAAGACGGCCACTGCTGCGGCAAAGAAGCCGGAGCACGTTGCGTCCAAGCAGCCCACGCGTGCGGCAAACAACAACAAGCCCGTCAAGACCGCCGCCAACGCATCGAAGACACCGCGACGCGCCGGCGACAGCACGCAAGCAGCGTCGCGCCCAGGCAAGCCCGATCCAGACACCGACCTGCTGACCGCCCTGCTCAAACGCAGCAAGACATCAGACCCCGCGCCGCAGCCGTCGGCGCTGACCGAGGTTGCGGCGGATTGCAAGTCCGGCCAGCGATGCAAACCATGAGCGCCCGTGCCAACGCGAATCACGACAATGCCAACGGCTGACCGCAGCACGCTCTGGGCCGAACTCAGCCAGACCAACCGGCTCTACCGTCTCGAGGTTCCAGGCGCTTCATCGAATGCCAGCATCGACGCCTTGCGCGTCGAAGGCTGGGTGCAGCGCGAGGCCGTGTCGCAGCCGTTCGAGATGCGCATCGTCTGCCTGAGCCTGCGCGCGGACCTCGCGCTCACTTCGATGATCGACCAGCCCCTCACGTTGATCACCGTGCTGGCCAACGGCTCGCTCGGCAAACGTACCGGGCTGATCCGCGCGGTGGAATCGCTGGGCTCCGATGGGGGCCTTGCGCGTTATCGGCTCACGCTCGTGCCGTGGATCTGGCTGGCCACGCAGCAGGGCCGCAGCCAGGTGTTCCAGCAACGCTCCGTGGCCGACATCATCGAACGCGTGCTCGCGCCTTATGCCGATGCGGGCAGTTGGGCCTTCTCTTCCGAGGTCAGCGGCTTTCTCGCCGATGCGCCCGTTCGCACCTACTGCACGCAGTATCGCGAGAGCGACTTCGATTTCTTCTCGCGCCTGCTGACCGAAGAGGGTTTGGCCTGGCGCATCGAGGAAGACGAGAAGGCGCCCATGGGGCACAAGCTCGTGATCTTCTCCGCGAACGATGCGCAGCCGGTCGATCCGGGTTCACCCATCCGCTTTCATCGCAAGAGTTCGCAGGAGAGCAGCGACGCCGTGCAGGCGCTGGTGCGCCGCATGCGTCAGTCCGTGGCGCAGGTGCACCTGAGCGCATGGAACGTCGACGGCAAGCGTCAGCTTGCGGGCAGCGCCGCCGCACGGTTCGCAGTGGGCGGCAAGAACGCACCGCGCATCGAATACGACGACGTGCTCGGCCTGAACGACCACAGCCGCGGCTGGGACAGCAACCGCACCCTCGAGCGCTACGCCGGCCTGATGATGGAAGCGGCCGAATGCCGCGCCGACGTGATGCTCGGCCACAGCACCGTGCGAACGCTGCGCGCGGGCACCCGCATCGACATTGACGATGCGCCCGCGCTCGGCCTGCAGGCGAAGCCCTCGCTGCTGCTGGACACCGTCGAGCATGTGGGCATCAACAACCTGCCGAAGGACACCGCCGCATCGATTGCCGCGCAACTGGGCGATCTGTCGGAGCACCTCGTGTTCGACATGCCATGTGCGTCCGTCACCTCCGAGGCCGATGTGTTCGGGCTGGTGTCTGCGGCCACGGGCAATGCACACGAAGACGCGAACGACGTCCACCCGCAGGCGCAAAGTCTCGCGGCCGCGAAGGCCCTTGGCTACGCCAACAGCTTCTCGGCCGTGCATGTGGCGCGCCCCTGGCGCCCTGTGCTGGCGGCCGCCGACGGCGCGCGGCTGCACGCCAAGCCCACGGCCAGTGGCGTGCACAGCGCGATCGTGGTCGGCCCCTCGGGCGAGACATCGCCCAGCGGCGCCGACGAGCTCTATTGCAACGATCGCGGCGACGTGCGCGTGCGATTCCACTGGCAGAACAACACGGCCGGGAACACCGGTGGCAGCGGCGACAACGCACAGGACAACCGCAGCACCCGTTGGATCCGCGTGGCCCAACGTCAGGCCGGCCCCGGCATGGGCTGGCAGTGGCTGCCGCGCATCGGCCAGGAGGTGCTGGTGAAGTTCGTCGACCTTGACGTCGACCAGCCCGTCGTGGTCGGTGCGCTGTACAACGGACGCGGCGACGGCGGCATCGCCCCCACGCCCGGTGGCGCATCGCGCAATCGGGAACGCTCAGGACAAAGCCAGGAGGCCGATGTCTTTGCGCAGGCCCACGACGCAGCGCCCAGCGCACAGGCCAACCTCGCCGCCGGCCATGCGCCGGCCTGGCACGGTGCCAGTGCAGACGACAAGGGACATCGCAACGCGGCTGCGCTGAGCGGCTTCAAGACCAAGGAGTTCGGCGGTGACGGATTCAGCCAGTTGGTGTTCGACGATTCGAACCAGCAGTTGCGCGTGCAGTTGCATGCAAGCACGGCGCACAGCCAGTTGAACCTGGGGC
The DNA here is from genome assembly GCF_051216615.1 of Variovorax raffinosi. NCBI lineage: Bacteria > Pseudomonadati > Pseudomonadota > Betaproteobacteria > Burkholderiales > Comamonadaceae > Variovorax > Variovorax raffinosi. The sequence goes on along the minus strand of NZ_JBPJZR010000013.1, from coordinate 6,915 downwards.
ATCTGATTCATCAGGCCGACAACTTCCGCGGCAGCTTCCGAGGCCAGGGACTGGAGCTTCGCACCGATGGCTATGCCGCATTGCGCGGTGGCAAGGGCGTGCTGCTGAGTACGTACCACGGTGCGGGTGGAAAGCGCCTTGAGCCTGTGGGTGACTTCGCCCCCGGCATGGCGCTGCTCAAGCAGGTGCAGCAGTTGGGGCAAGCGCTGAGCGAAGCCTCGATGAAGCACGAGACCGTGCAACTGGCCGGACACATCGGCGCCGACAAGAGCAACGATTCGCGGCTGGACAAGGAGCGCGCACCTTATGCAGCAATGCTGCATGCGGTGAGCGGCATGGTGACCGGGGATGCGCTGGATACGGCCTATTCGGATGCGTCGGGCAAGGCTGTTGCAACCGGCGATGGCAAGGTACCGCATACGACCGATGCGGTGATCGCGCTGGCTGCGCGTGGCGGGCTGGCGATGGTGGCCGGGCAGCAGTTGCAGATCGTGGCGGGTGAGACTGCGACGTTGGCCAGCGGTGGGGACATCAACCTCGCGCTGGCTGATGTGCTGAGGGTGCACAGCGGGCAGGCTATTGGGTTGCTGGCTGGCGCGCAGAAGGCGGATGCTGAAGCGGGGCTTTCGATCATCGCGGGCAGTGATGATCTGGACTTTCAGGCGCAGCACGATGAGCTGCGGGTGCAGGCCAAGGATGCGTTGAAGATTGCCAGTACTGACAAGACAGTGGAGTTCGCGTCGAAAAAGAAGATCCGCATCGCCACCGCGCAAGGCGCATCGATCACGCTGCAGAACGGGGACATCACGTTCGAGTGTCCGGGGAAGATTACCTATCACGCGGTGCAGCGGAAGCTGGCCGGGCCAACGCGGGGCAGTTATAAATTGCCTGAATTTCCGCGCTCCGCATTACCTCCGGGCCAACCTTTCAAATTCGATCTACGGATCATCGACACCGCAGGGCCACTGGGAGCTCCGTTGCCCAACGTGCCTTGGCGTGTCGTAGTTGCAAGTGCTCCAGCAAAAGCATTGATGTCGAGCGAAAAAATCTTGATGGGCAAGACGGGCAATGACGGAAAGGTAAAGCTGTCTACTACCGAAGAGCAGGAACTGCTTGAGGCATACAACAAGAATCCAGGGCGTCTATGGCTGATCGGAGGAATGAAAGTGCGTGAAGTCGCTTTGACGCATGAATTGGAAGACTGGACCGACGAACAGCGCTTCGATCACGCACTGGATGCGATGGGGTATTCGGACACCTTGGGACCGACCGGTCGCAACATCAAGGATCAAGTGCTGAACGGACTCTCTCGCGAAGAGCACAAGAGCTCCACTGGCGAAAAGCTACTTAAGAAGATCAAGGGCTGAAGAAAAAATGGCATCCGCTCCGCCAGAACCCAAAGTAGAGATCGACCGCACCGTGCATCAGGTCTGTATGCCTGACGGCACCCCCTATGAGGGTTATGCAACTTCATGTGTATGGGTCAGCGAATCCGACCCGTATCCAAAGACGGATGGCAATTCGGTGGTCCCGTTGCTCACTGGAGAGGACTACTACAAACAACTGGCGGATGCTATTGCGCAGGCAAAAGAGTCCGTCTACATGCTCGGTTGGCAAATCAACTGGGATGTCATGCTCAAACCCGCCGAGAAGCTTCGGCTCTACGATGCAGTACTCAAGGCAACGTCCGCGAACCCTCAGCTCAAGGTGTACGTATTGCCGTGGGACGATTCAGCGCCTGTCACCACAGGCGACGATGAAACGGTCGCGGTATTGAAATCAATCAATTCCCAGTTGGCGGGCAATCCGCAAGTCTTCGCGCGAATTGCTGTCGAGCATCCTGACGCCAGTGCAGGAATGAACATGTTCTACAGCCACCATCAGAAGCAGGTGGTTATCGACAATCAAATTGCCTTCATTGGTGGCATCGATGTGTGCTACGGCCGCCGCGATGGCAACACATTCCCACTCGATGCCAAGGATCGGCTGGGCAATGATGCTTACAACGGTTGTGTCCCACGCTTGCTCTCGGTCAAAGAGAGTGACTACGTACAAGGGCTCAACACCATGTATCTGCAGTCATCCGGCGGGAACAGACCGGCGCCCCCGGGAATGGCGTCGAGCAATCCCTACGACGCCTTGGCACAACAGGCGCAGCAAGGACTTCAGGCCGGCAAGGTCGAGTACCCGACCGGAGGGATGATGCTCGATGCCACACGCCAGCCACGCATGCCGTGGCAAGACGTTCATCTCAAAATTGAAGGTCCAGCCGCGAGCGACCTTGCCAGCAACTTCGTGTTACGGTGGAACACGGCCAAAGGAAGTGGCGAACTTGCCCTACCTGCTGAGGCCAAAACGTATTCGAAGGCAGGGAGTTGCAGCGTCCAGATGCTGCGCAGCGCCTCTCGCGTCATGGTGGATCTGGAGGCCAAGACCGCCAAGCCAGCCGATCGGTCGAGAGTGCATCAGGCTTTCGGACACAACCACAATCACCATGCCATGGTTCGCCTGATCGAACACGCCGATCACTTCATTTACATCGAGAACCAGTTTTTCACTTCTGCGTTTGGAACACCCGGATTTGGAGATACGGCTTCCACCACACTTGACCCCTCGCAACCCGTGTCATCAGTCACTGGCTATGTCGCGAAGTGGGGTTCGCGAGCAGTTGTCGGAGATGCCAGTGCCCCACCGACCAATAAGATCTGCGAAGCACTGGGCGCAAAACTCAAAGATGTCATCCTGAATGTTGGCAACCCCTCCCCCGACGGCAAGACATCCAACTTCCATATCTACATCACGGTTCCAGTGCATTCAGAAGGTCTATTGAATGACCCCGCGGTGATGACGCAAGTCCATTACACACAACAGACGCTGGTGTTTGGAAGTCAGAGCCTTGTCAACCGCACGAGACGCGCGATCAAAGCCCGGCAGCTCCTTGACCAGAAGGAAGCCAACTACCTGCGTGCGTTCGACGACAAGAACAGCGAATACAAGGATGTCCCTATAGAGTATTGCTGGCCGTACATCACGCTGCTGAACTTGCGTACTTGGGCAAAGCTAGGTGACCGTTATGTGACGGAGCAGGTCTACATCCACACAAAAATGATGGTGGTGGATGACCGCTATGCCATTGTGGGCAGCGCAAACGTCAACGATCGCAGTTTGCTGGGCAATCGAGATTCGGAGTTGGCGGTGCTGGTAATGGACACTGACTACACATACGAGGATATCGGAGCTGCCGAGGGGATTACCGTCACACGCAAGTTCGCGCGCGAGTTACGCAAAAGCGTCTGGAAAAAAATATTTGGCATTACCGGTGGCGAAAGGCCGGCCAGCGAGTTGCAAGCTGCAATAGACAAGCCGGCAGCTCAGGCCAGCCGAGAACGAGTACGTCTCCAAGCCGAAAAAAACAGCAAGATATACGACGCCGCTTTCCCGTTCATTCCACACAATCCGCCACCCAAGAAATCAGAGGAAGACTCGCCTCCGAATGTCTCGATCTGGCCCACTATCAGGATGGAAGACGGCAAGAGAGTTTCAGGTCTGATGCCGTTTGATGATGCATTTTGGAACACCCCTCAACACGCCGCAGGAGTTGCTCAACTCGCCGAGATCAAGGGCTATCTCACCTTGTATCCTCACCTCTGGACGCAGGGCGAGAACAATAACAGCGGCATGCACAGTGCCCTATTTGTACACAACGAGACAAAACCGAAGGATGCTCCAGCTCGACAAGCTTCAGTACCGCAAGGAGATACCAGCGAAAGGACGACATGAAGAAGCGTGACGCGGTCACAATGCTTTCGCTCATGCTGATTTGCGCACTGGCGCATGGGCCCGTCTACGCTCAGGATGCTGCTGGAGTGCGGCGCACTGAGTGCGTGGGCTATCAGACCATTGAAGTCCCGGGAGATATCGAGTACGCGACTCTGCCCCCAAATATTTCACCAGCGAACGGGGGAGGCTATAGATTTGACACTGGCGCTGGCGTCTGGAAAACATACCAATTGGTAGACAGTGAGGGGGTATTCGACGCAGATGAAAGTTCCAGATCGATTCATTCTTCCAGCTTAAACAGCGCCGCAGGCCTCCAATCACAACTATTGAAACTCAATAGAAAACGGCAACAGCAAAAAGACATCGTGCTTGATCACGCCGACATGCTCGCAAGACATAGTGATATGGATCCAGGAGGAAAGCTTAGGCAAGCAGACCTGGATGACGCGGCCGCCTTCCGTTTTTATCAACCGTACGACGGTGGAAATTCCTTCGGATTCATCAATGGTTCAGGTAAGTTCAATTTTTCCACATTGGTCGGCAATCACGTGGTATCTGCCAGTAGGAAGCTTGAAGGCACGCCGGAACAAACGATCGCAAAATTCCTGAAGTTCTATCGCGCCCGCATGCCGTTCGAAATTCCATCCGAACCTGGTGTGTGTCTCCCCTATGGCTTCATGACCGGCGAGAAGAAGCCCGCCTATGTTGCCGTCTCTTTCCGTCTCACAAATCGTCCCGACATCGTGGTGTATTTGAGCGACAAGGATGCCTCGGGCGCGGACAGCATCGATCCGGAGAAATTCGTCAACGAAGCGGTGCAGCGAGGCTACTTCTATGGAGCCAAACTCACAGAGCCTCTCGACGGTCGCATGCGGCCGCTTCGCCCTGTCAATGTAGATGGGCGAAAGGGTCTTGGTGGAATGGCGCTCATCACACGCGACGTTCTCAGTGAGCCGCCAGTCCACAACGAAGCCAACAAGAACCAGGACTGGGGCTATCTGGCTTACATACCAGGCGACAAGAACGCACCGCCCGGTACTTCTTCCAATCTCATCTTCAAGGTCGAGCGTTTTGGTCGCTTCGCCAAGACGTCCATGACAGAAAATGAGTTTCGTGATTTGGTGAAAAACATTGCGCAAAGCATCAAGCGCAGGCCAGGAGCATGGCGTGCGAGTTGACATTTTTGGAACACGCAGACCTTGGTGTTTGGCACTCAAATTTTGCTCAGCGGCCCACGCCGATACTTGAAGACGCGCGAACTCATGGGCAAAGACCGCACCGGTGGGCTTCAGGGCCGCGACTACAGCGGTGCGCGACACGACGATAACGAGGACTACGAGAGTATCCCACTTGAAAAATTCTTTGAGTACGTCACGCTGTTTAACTCACGCAATTTGGCCAAATCAGATCAAGGGATTTATTGCGGCATTTCCTATTGAATGGACCAAGGGTGAGAACATACGATTTGAGCACTCCGCCGCACTGATTGCTGATAGAGAAAAGCTACCAAGCATGAAGTCCGATTCAACTTCAATAGCACAAAACACTAACTCTGGCGCCGAGGTGGTTTGAGATTGAAGACCGTACAACAAACCGCCCTTTTGCGCGCAGCTACTGCATCGCTTTGCATTGCCACGTCAGCGGTCGGATGCCATGCGCAAAACGCCAAGACTGCACCATCCAATTGGATTACAGACTGTGTAGGCCGAATGCAATTGAGCATGCCAGGCCAGGTGGAAGTTGCCGCCTATTCCGCAAGCTCGTTAGAGAAGCTATTTCAACCAATTGTTGAAAATGGCAATTTCGAATTTCAAGATGGGCAAGTTGCTGGTTATTCGGGGTCCTCTTACAACGCACCCCTGCGCGTAACCCACTCGCTTTCAGAGGCTCAAATAAAAACCCTGCTTATCCAAGCAAAAAAAGGTGAGGCCCGGACGCGCGACTTCATCATGAAGAAGCAAAAACCTCCGAGCAGCGATGCTCCTCGCTTCGAAGACCTTGAACTGGTACAAAGGGGTGGCGTGGCATTTCGAGTCAACGCGAGCTATTCACTGACAGTCCCTGTTGGATCGCATTTACTTTATGCCGACGTTTCTTATCCAGGCAAGGACTGGTCGTCGGTGCGTGGTGAATTCGAAGTGCTCGCTTATGGCTCCGCTCTGCGCGCAATCGGGGATGTTCCAAGATTGCCTGGCATTTGTTTGCCATATGTCTTCATCAAAGATGGCGGCTCTGCGCGCAGATATGTTTCGACGACATATCGACTGATGGAGCATCCTGACGTCACGATCATGCTTCGAGACAGCAAGGCTGAATCGATCTCTCGCGACACAAATCCCGACAAGGTCACACCAGAAGCGCAGATTGATTTTTTCTGGCGGCAGTCTTATCAGGATCCAAAACGCATGGAAAGCATATGGCAGTTTCTACGCCCAATCAAATTGGCCAATGTCAGCGGTAAAGCGAGCCTTGTTCAGCTCACCCGTTCGGACGATCAAATTGATTATGGTTATCTTGCCGTGGCGGAGGGCGATCCAGATGCCGAGGAAGATACACCCAATCTCATGCTTTATGTGATTCGTGATGCGAAGAACGCTAAGGCCAAGGGTATCGAGCCATTAGACAAAGACGAATTCATCAAGCTCGCTCAAACCATCGCGGCAAGCGTGAAGCACCGGCCAACCGCCGAATAATAAGGTTGTTGGATTTCACTGATCTCTGATCCTGGATTCCCATCGAGTACTGACCCACCCGTTTGTGAGCTTGAAGGCTTCGCGGTGTGGATAAGTGCCTGATGTTCTCTTTTATGTGGATCTGTCGCAGATTGTGCTGCTTTTCCCATCCATTGCTTGCCTCGATCGCGAGCTAGGTCACTCTAGCTTCTCGGCATATGAATCGAGCTTGCATGAGCTTGTTCGCTTGACGTAGCGCAATTTTTTTCCCCATCCACAAGTCCTTTTTTACGGTGTTGCGAGACAGTCCTGTGCGGCTATCTATCTCGCGAATGGACACCTGCTCGGTAAGCGGATGGGCGCTCCATCTTGACGGTCCCGATCAGCGGTTGCCCCTGCTGCAGAGTCAGGTGAGCGGTTGCCAGCGATGTGGCAGGAGATCGTCAATTCGGCTGTTCAGGTG
>NZ_JBPJZR010000012.1:118477-261197 GCF_051216615.1 Variovorax raffinosi | reverse complement strand
CTAAAGCTGACCGGCTGAAAGCCGGTGGTTTTAACCCTCTGATGGAAAATAAAGGAGGAGCGAAGCGGGGGACATTCGCGAAAAAGAGCACCGTGTCGGCGTGAGTGCCGCCCTGAACAGCAGCGCCCCAACACGCCCTCAAAGCACGTTGGTGAAGCTCGCGTTGCCCAGCCCCGTGCCGATGGTCAACACGCCCCAATGCCGCACATCGCGCATGAAAGGCAACTCGCTCAGGCCCTGCACCACCGCGTCGTTGTGCATCAGCACCAGCGTCGGGCCCGAGCCCATCATCGGCATGCGGCGCCACAGCGCACTGGGCAAGTGGAACGCGTGGCTTTCCCAGTCACCGGGCAGGTTCTGCGCACCGCGTGCAATCGAGCCGTCCTGGCGAATCAGGCCCGGGCAACCGATGCCGATGAAGGGCGCGAGCCGGATCTTCTTGCGCTCGCTGTAGACCACCATGTCTTCGAGCATGTCGGCAATGTGCTCGACCATGTCGCCACGGTTCGGGCCCTCGTCCGCATGGCGCCATTTCTCGCGGCGCACCACCTTGGCCAGCGAGAAGTCGGCCGCCTTGCGATGCCGTGTCTTGACGATGCCGCAGCGCACGTTGGTGCCGCCGATGTCCACCGCAAGGATCGCGTCGTGCTTCTTCAGCATGGCGGGCGGCGTGAGGTGCACCCATCCGATCAGGCCTCCGTCGTCCACGTTGTGCGAGAGGCGTCCGAGCTGCACGTGCACACCCATGTCTTCGAGGATCGCACCCGCTTGCAGAACTGCGCGCTCGCCCACGTCGCTCTCGGGAAAACCGCCGCCGACCACGATGCGCTGCACCTTCTGCCACGAAGGCTGGCGCATGAAGCGTTGGATCACGAAAGCCAGTTCTTCCGCGAATTCCTCGATGGCGCCGTGCATCACGTCGGCGGCTTCGGAGGCTTTTTTCTCCTGCAGCACGCGGTCGAGTTCCCTCTTGCTGAGATCGCGCGAATGCGAGGGGCCCAGCGGGTCCTTGCCCTTCTTGCGACGACGCTTGCGCCAGCGTTCGAGCAGTTCCCTGAAAGCCGTCTGGCTGGCCTGGTCACCGACAAAGCCGTCCTTGTCGCGCAACTGCAGGCTGTAGCCGTCAACCCGCAGGCCCGGCAGCTCGCGCAGGCCGTGGACTTCGGGGCCTGGCAGGTCGCTCTTTTGCGGCTGGGGTGATCGGGCCTTGGTCTTCGACTTGGTCTTGGTGGGCTTGGACTTCATGGCGATCGACTATGGGCCGATGCACGGCCCGGCTGCATCGGCTTCGCGCACCACGGCGTGTAGGAGGCGAACGAATGCGGCGGCAGATCAGACGGCGGGCAGCGACGCCAGCAGCCGATCCGTCAGCGCATTCGACACCCGCCGCGTCACCGCATGGACTTCGAGTTCGAGCGGAAACCCCCGGGGCAATTCGACCCACGCCACGCCGGACGGCGCCAGCCGCTTCAGCCCGGACGGCACGATGGCCAGCCCCAGCCCGCAGGCCACCAATTCGAGAACGGTGGAAGGCTCGGCGGCCTCGTGGCGAATGTCGGGCGAAAAGCCCGCTTGCTCGCAGGCCTGCAGCATTTGCGAGCGCCCCTCCTCCGTGGCCTGTCGGGGCAGAAAGATGAAGTGTTCGCCGTCCAGTGCCTTGGCGCTGGCACGGCGGCCCGAAGCCAATGCGCGGTCGCCCGGAACGGCCAACAGATACGGCTCCCGGGCCACGCGCCGGCTGGCGAGTTCGTTCGCGTCCGATGAGGGCGGTGGCCTGTGCGTGAAGCCGATATCGATCTCCGCGCGGCGCAGCGCCTCGAACTGCGCAGCGGACCGCGACGCATGCAACTGGACCTCGACCTCCGGCGACTGCCGCCTGAGCGCGCGCAATGCCTTGCGCAGCACGCCGGCATGCACCGCGCTCTCCACATGGCCGATGGACATGCTTCCGGCCCGGCCCGTCGCTTCGTCACGCACCCGGGACTCCAGCCGCGCCGAGGCCGACAGCAGAAGCTTGCACTCATCCAGAAACCGCCGACCGGTGGCCGTGAGCTTCAGGCGCTTGCCACTGCGCGCGAACAGGACCAGGCCGAGCCGGGCTTCGAGCGCAATCACTTGCCGGCTGAGCGGCGACTGCGAGATGTGCAGCCGCTCGGCGGCACGCGCGATGCTTTCCGATTCGGCGACGGCCACGAAATAGTGAAGCTGCTGCAAGTCGAGCATTGAGACCTTTCAGGTCTGTTTTCTATTCAAAACGGACGTGGACGAGCATAGACCGAAGCGGAATCATCCGGCGATCGCAACCTCTTTCCTGGAGAAATGAAATGGCTCTCACCCGATTCGGATTCATCGTCACCGGCGCCGGGCTCGACCCGTCGCGCGACCGCTGCGTGCTGGAGGCCGGTGCTTTCCGGATGGTGACCGTCGGCGTGCCCACGGCCGCCGAGGGACCGCAGGCCGCACGCGCGCTGCTGTCCGAAGGCGTCCAGCTCATCGAACTCTGCGGCGGCTTCGGCCCTGCAGGCACCGCGGCGGTGCTTTCGGCCATCGACGGCGCGGTGCCCGTGGGCTCGGTCGGCTACGGGCCGGAATCGATCGATGCACTGGCACGGCTCTTCGCCACCTGAGGCTGCGGGTGGCCGGGCGCCATGCATGTCTATACACTGGCCTGGATGCAATCGCCCCGCCGCACCCTCTGGCGCGCCATCCTGCTCTTCTCGTTGGTCTGGCTCGGTGTCACGGCATCCGCACAAGCCGCCGACGAGACGCTGCGGGTCGGCTCCAAGCGCTTCACCGAGTCGTACATCCTGGCCGAGCTGCTGGCGCAAACCGCTGCGCCGCACACCGCATCGCCGCCCGTGGTGCGGCAAGGGCTGGGCAACACGGCCATCGTCTACGAGGCGCTGCGCTCGGGCGCCATCGACCTCTATGCCGAATACACCGGCACCATCGCGCTCGAAATCCTCAAAGGTTCGCCGGCGGAAACACGCGAGGCGATGAACGCCGCGCTCGCGCCGATGGGCCTGGGCGTGGCCATTCCGCTCGGTTTCAACGACGGCTATGCGCTGGCGGTGCGGGCGGCCGATGCCGACCGGCTCGGCCTGCGCACGCTGAGCGACCTGGCGAAGCACCCCGAACTCAAGCTCGGGCTGTCGAACGAATTCCTCGGCCGCGCCGATGGCTGGAAGGGGCTGGCCTCTCGCTACGGCTTCACGCAGACACCGACCGGCCTCGACCATGGGCTGGCCTACGAGGCCGTGGCGGCGAAGCAGATCGATGCCATCGACATCTACACGACCGACGCAAAGATCGACCACCTCGGCCTGCGCGTGCTGGAAGACGACAAGAAATACTTTCCGCGCTACGACGCCGTGGTGCTCTACAGGCTCGACCTGCCCACACGACTGCCCAAGGCGTGGGCCGCACTTCAAACGCTGGAAGGCAAGGTCGATGAGCACGCCATGATCGCGATGAACGCGCGCGCCGAGCTGCAGAGCGCGCCCTTCGATGTGATTGCGAGCGACTTCATCGCGAGCGCCGGCAAGGACGGCCGTGCGCAGCAGCCGCAAGAGGCCAAGCGCGGCTTCACCGCCAAGCTGTTCGGCCCCGACCTCTGGCAGCTCGCGCGCCAGCATCTGCTGCTGGTGGCGGTGTCGGTGGGCGTCGCCATCCTGATCGGCGTGCCGCTCGCGATTCTGGTGTTTCCGCATCTGCGGCTGCGCGCGCTGGTGCTCGGCTTTGCGGGCGTGCTGCAAACCGTGCCGTCGCTGGCGCTGCTGGCGGTGCTGATCTCGATGCTCGGCGCCATCGGCGCGCTGCCGGCGCTGATCGCGCTCACGCTCTATTCACTGTTGCCGATCATGCGCAACACGGTGACGGGCCTGAGCGAAGTGCCGAACGGCCTGCGGCTGGCCGGCACTGCGCTCGGCATGACGCCGCCGCAGAGCCTGCAACTCGTGCTGCTGCCGCTTGCGCTGCCCACGCTGCTGGCCGGCGTGCGAACGGCCACGGCCATTGCCATCGGCACCGCGACCATCGCGGCCTTCATCGGCGCTGGTGGCTTCGGCGAGCGCATCGTGACGGGGCTGGCGCTCAATGACCGCGAACTGCTGCTGGCCGGCGCGCTGCCGGCCGCCGCGATGGCGCTGCTGAGCGAAGGCATCTTCGAGTTGATCGAACTCGTGATGCGCCGCCGTCGACGCGCACCACCGAGTTCGCTGCCACCAGCCTGAAGATCAGGCCAGCGTGTAGGCGGTCTTCACGGTCGTGAAGAACTCCTGCGCGTACTTGCCCTGCTCGCGCGGGCCGTAGCTGCTGCCCTTGCGGCCACCGAACGGCACGTGATAGTCGACGCCCGCCGTCGGCAGGTTGACCATCACCATGCCGGCCTGGCTGTGGCGCTTGAAGTGCGTGGCGTACTTCAGCGAGGTGGTGGCGATGCCGGCCGAGAGGCCGAACTCGGTGTCGTTGGCGGTGGCCAGCGCTTCTTCGTAGTTCTTCACGCGGATCACGCTAGCGACCGGGCCGAAGATTTCTTCCTTGTTGATGCGCATGGCAGCCGCCGATTCGCTGAACAGCGCGGGCGACATGTAGTAGCCGTCGGTCTCCAGCTTCAGGCGTTCGCCGCCGGCCGCGAGCGTGGCGCCTTCACCCTTGCCGATGGCGATGTATTCCATGTCCTGGTCGAGCTGCGACCTCGACGAGACCGGGCCCACGTCGGTGCCTTGCGCGAGCGCATCGCCGACCTTGATCTTGGCCATGCGCGCCTTCATCGCCTCGATGAACTTCGGGTAGATGCCTTCGGTCACGATGAGCCGGCTCGATGCGGTGCAGCGCTGGCCGGTCGAATAGAAGGCGCTCTGCACGCTCAGCTCCACGGCCTGTGCCAGGTCGGCGTCGTCCAGGATCACCTGCGGGTTCTTGCCGCCCATTTCGAGCTGCACCTTCTTGTGGTTGGTGACGCACTGGATCGCGATGTTGCGGCCCACGCCCACCGAGCCGGTGAAGCTGATCGCATGGATGCCGGGGTGTTGGACAAGCGCCTCGCCGATCACGCTGCCACGGCCCATCACGAGATTGAACACGCCTGCCGGAATGCCCGAGCGGCTGATGATTTCGCTCAGTGCCCAGGCGCTGCCCGGCACGAGGTCGGCGGGCTTGAGCACCACGCAGTTGCCGAAGGCCAGTGCCGGTGCGATCTTCCACGCGGGAATGGCAATCGGAAAGTTCCACGGCGTGATGAGGCCGACCACGCCAACGGGTTCACGCGTGATCTCGACGCCGATGTTAGGGCGCACCGAAGGCAAGACTTCACCCGACAGCCGCAGGCATTCGCCCGCGAAGAACTTGAAGATCTGGCCCGCGCGCGTGGCTTCGCCGATGCCTTCGGCTTTCGTCTTGCCTTCTTCGCGTGCGAGCAGCGTGCCCAGCTCTTCCTTGCGCGCAAGGATCTCGGTGCCGATCTTGTCGAGCGCATCCGAGCGCGCCTGAATGCTGCCCGTGGCCCACCCCGGAAAGGCTGCGGTGGCGGCTGCCACGGCCGCATCGACGTGCGTGGCATCGCCCTGCGTGTACTGGCCCAGCACATCGGCCAGGTTGCTGGGGTTGAGGTTGGGGCTGTAGCTTGCGCCGGCACGCCATTCGCCCGCGATCAGGTTGTCGAAGTTCTGCATGAGGGGTTCCTTGCTTTGCTGCTGCTCGATGAAAAGAAAGAAGCCGGAGCGATGAAGCTCCGGCTGCGGGAATGGAAAACGAAGACTACGCCTTCAACGAACCATGCATGGTTTCTTGTTGTCGAAAGTCCAGTTGGGAATCAGGTATTGCATCGCCTGTGCATCGTTGCGTGCGCCCAGGCCGTGCTTCAGGTAGAGCTGGTGCGCCTTCTCGACTTCGTCCATGTCGAGTTCGATGCCCAGGCCGCCGCGTGTCGGCACCTTCACGAAGCCGCCTTCGATCTGCAGCGGTGCCTTGGTCAGGCGCTGGCCGTCCTGCCAGATCCAGTGGGTGTCGATGGCCGTGACCTTGCCGGGTGCGGCAGCGGCCACGTGCGTGAACATCGCAAGCGACACATCGAAGTGGTTGTTGGAATGCGAGCCCCAGGTCAGGCCCCAGGCCTGGCACAACTGCGCCACGCGCACCGAGCCCTGCATGGTCCAGAAGTGCGGATCGGCCAATGGAATGTCGACCGACTGCAGCGAGAGGCTGTGCACCATCTCGCGCCAGTCGGTGGCGACCATGTTGGTCGCGGTCGGCAGACCGGTGGCGCGGCGAAACTCGGCCATCACCTCGCGGCCCGAGAACACGCCTTCGGCGCCGCACGGGTCTTCGGCGTAAGCCATCACGCCGTGCAGGTCGCGGCACAGGCGAATCGCATCCTGCAGCAGCCAGCCGCCGTTGGGGTCGAGCGTGACGCGCGCTTGCGGAAAGCGCTCGTGCAGTGCGCGGATCGCCTCGACTTCTTCTTCGCCGCGCAGTACGCCGCCTTTGAGCTTGAAGTCGGTGAAGCCGTAGCGCGCATGCGTGGCTTCGGCCAGGCGCACGATCGATTCGGGCGTCATGGCTTCTTCGTGGCGCAGGCGGAACCAGTCGTTGTCGGCGCCGGGGTCGGTTTCGTACGGCAGGTCGGTCTTTTTGCGGTCGCCCACGTAGAAGAGGTAGCCGAGCATCTGCACCGCATCGCGCTGCTGGCCTTCGCCGAGCAATGCCGCGACCGGCACTTCGAGGAACTGGCCCAGCAGGTCGAGCAGCGCGGCTTCGACGGCAGTCACCGCGTGGATGGTCACGCGCAGGTCGAAGGTCTGCTGGCCGCGGCCGCCGCTGTCGCGGCCGGCGAAGGCGCTGCGCAGGCTGTTGAGCACGGCGTTGTGGCGGCCGATGGGCTGGCCCACGATGAGGCCGCGCGCATCTTCGAGCGTCTGGCGGATCTTCTCGCCGCCCGGCACTTCGCCGACGCCGGTGTGGCCGGCGCTATCGGTCAGGATCAGCAGGTTGCGCGTGAAGAAGGGGCCATGGGCGCCGCTGAGGTTCATCAGCATGCTGTCGTGTCCCGCGACGGGAACGACGCGCATGCCGGTGACGACGGGCGCGCCCGACACGGCGTTGGAAATTACGGATTCAGGACTTGTCATCTTCAGGCTCGGTGCTTCAGTCTGCCGTGATGTGGCGGGTGTCGATGAGCGTCTTCCATCGCGTCCATTCACGCAACTGGAAGGCGGTGAAATCTTCGGGCGTGCTGGCGACGATTTCAAGGCCCTGGTCGAGCATGCGCTTCTTCGTCTCTGGGTCCTGCATCGCGGCGATCACCGCGTCGCTCAGCTTCTTCTTCAATGCGGGCGGCAGTCCCTTGGGCGCGGCCATGCCTTGCCACGAGTAGACCTCGGCACCCTTCACACCGGCCTCGGCCAGCGTGGGCACGTCGGGCAGCACGGGCGAGCGCTTGTCGCCGGTAACCGCGATGGCGCGCAGCTTGCCCGCGCGGATGTGCGGCAGCACCGCATTGACGTTCTGGAACGAGAAGTCGACCTGGTTGCCCAGCAGGTCGTTGACTGCCGGCGCGCCGCCCTTGTAGGGCACGTGCACGCCTTCGGTCTTTGTCTGCTGCCAGAAGAGTTCGGCCGAGAGATGGTCGGACGAGCCGTTGCCCGAACTCGCGAACGAGACCTTGCCCGGCGTCTTGCGCAGCAGCGCGAGCACGTCGGCCACCGTGTGCTCGGGCCGCGCGACATTGGCAACGAGCACGTTGGGCGCCTGCACGGGCACGCTGATGTAGTCGAAGTCCTTGGTCGCGTCGTAGGGCACGCTCTTTTGCAGATGCGGCGTGACGACGAAAGCACCGAGCGACGACACCAGCAGCGTGTAGCCATCGGGCGCCGCGCGCTTGACGAAGCCGGTGCCGATGGTGCCGGTGGCGCCGGGGCGGTTGTCGACGACGAAGCTGCCGCCGAGCTTGTTCTGCAACTGCAGCGCCAATGCGCGCGCCACCATGTCGGTGGAACCGCCGGCGGGGAACGGCACGATGATGGTCACCGGCTTCTGCAGCGGCCATGCATCGGCCTGGGCCGAAGCATGCAGGGGCAGCAGCGCGGTGGCGGCGAGCGCAAGGCCCGTCGCAAGCGTTTGTCTTCTGTTCATCATTCGCGTGTCCGGTCAGGGTGCGACGCGCACGGCCTGGCGGGCCAGCAGCTTCCACGTGCCGCCCTGCTTTTGCCAGACGCCGAGGATCTTCAGGCTGACCTTGCCCGGCTTGCCCGAGTCGTTGGTGTCGGCCGTGAGCGTGTGCCGCACGATGGCCGTGCTGCTGTCGACCACCTTGATGGTCTGCTCGGTGATGGCGATGCTGACGAAGTCGGACTTGCCATCCAGCAGGTCGCTGATGAAGCTGGCCTTGGTGTCGACCTTGCCGCCCGAGTGGCCGTAGCTCAGGTCGTCGGCCACCAGCGCGCCGAGCGCGGCGGCGGTCGGGTCGATCATCGCGACGCGCAGGCGCTCGGCGGCCGCGGCCACCTCGGGTTGCGCCGAGGCAGCACTGCCCGCGGGCATCATCGCGCAGCCCGAGAACATGGCGGCCGCGGCGGCGACCAGGAAGAACTTCTTGAAGGACATGACGTGTTGTCTCCGTCGTTTTTGTTGTTGTGCCTGTGCAAGGGGCTTACTGCGGGCCCAGTGCGTCGATCAGCGCCTTGAGCTGTTCCATCTCGCCGGGCTTCAGGTCGGTCAGCGGTGCGCGCACCGGGCCGGCGTCGTGGCCGACGATCTTTGCGCCCGCCTTGACGATGCTCACGGCATAGCCGGGCACGCGGTTGCGCAGCTCGAGGTAGGGCATGAAGAAGTTCTTCAGCAGGCGGTGCTGCGTGGGCAGGTCGTCATTGGCGACCGCGTGATAGAAGTCCATCGCCGTCTTCGGGATGAAGTTGAAGACAGCCGACGAATACACCGGCGTGCCCATGGCCTTGTAGGCCGCGGCATAGACCTCGGCCGTGGGCAGGCCGCCCAGGTAGGCGAAGCGCTCGCCCATGCGCTGGTAGATCGCGACCATGGCTTCGATGTCGCCCACGCCGTCCTTGAAGCCGACAAGGTTCGGGTTGCGCTCGGCCAGGCCGGCCAGTGTGTCGGGCTTGAGGCGGCTCGATGCGCGGTTGTAGACGATCACGCCGAACTTCACGCTCTTGCACACGGCCTCGACGTGCGCGGCCAGGCCTTCCTGGCCGGCTTCGGTGAGGTAGTGCGGCAGCAGCAGGATGCCGTGCGCGCCGGCTTTCTCTGCCGCTTGCGCGCACTGGATGGCAAAGCGCGTCGGGCCGCCGGCGCCAGCAATGATCGGCACCACGCCGCGGCAGGTGTCGACCGCCGTCTGGATGATGCCGGGGTACTCGTCGCCGGTCAGCGAGAAGAATTCGCCCGTGCCGCCGGCCGCGAACAGCGCGCTCGCGCCGTAGGGCGCGAGCCATTCGAGGCGCTGCTGGTAGCCCTTCTTGTTGAAGTCGCCGTTGCTGTCGAAGTCGGTCAGCGGGAACGAGAGCAGGCCGGAGCCCATGATGGTCTTGAGTTCTTGCGGGTTCATCGGGAAAAGTCCAGTGAAGATTGGGAAAGGAAAGAAGGGTTGGCGGCCAGTCAGTCAGTCGAGCCTGACGTTGGCTTGTTGGATCACTTGCGCCCAGCGCGCGCGCTCCTTGGCGAAGAACTGGTCCTGCTCGGGCGCGGCCATGGTCACGACCTCGGCGCCCTGCCCCGCGAGGCGGGCGCGGATGTCGGGTGTGCGGATGATTCGGGTCAATTCGCGGTTGAGCCGCGCGATCACCGCGTCGGGCGTGCCGCGTGCCGCGACCACACCCTGCCAGGTGCCCGACTCGTAGCCGGGCACGCCTTGCTCCGCGATGGTCGGCACGTTGCCGATCAGCGGCATGCGCGTGGCCTTGGACACGGCGATCAGCTTGAGCTTGCCGGCCTGCACCTGCGGGTAGGTGGCGAGCATGCCGTTCATGAGCACCTGGGTCTGGCCCGAGACGGTGTCGAGCACGGCCTGCACGCCGCCCTTGTAGGGCACGTACTCCCACTTGGCGCCGACCTTGCGCTGCAGCTCGATGCCGGCAAGGTGCGCGGTGCTGCCGCTGGCGGTAACGGCAAAGTTCAGATCGCTCTTCTTCGACAGATCGACGAGTTCCTTGAGCGTGCTCGCCTGCACCGAGGGGTGCACCACCAGCAGGTGCGGCGAGTAGGCCAGCATGGCCACGCTGCGCAGGTCTTTCGACGGATCGAAAGGCAGCTTCGGGTACAGCGACGGGCTGATGGCCAGCGCGCCGAGGTCGCACAGCATGACGGTGTAGCCGTCGGCCGGCGCCTTGGCCAGCAGGTCGGCGCCGAGGTTGCCGTTGGCACCGGCGCGGTTGTCGATGATCACCGACTGGCCCAGCGCCTCCGACAGCGGCTGGCTGATGGACCGCGCAATGATGTCGGACGATCCGCCCGGCGGGTACGGAACGATGAGCCTGAGCGGCTTGGACGGCCACGTGCCGCCACTGCCGCTGCCCTGCGCGAATGCGCGCACGGGCAAGGTCGCGGCCAGCGTCGTGGCCAGTGCGGCGCCGAGTGCGCCGCGTCGGTTGATGGTCATGCTTGCTGCCTCCTGTTGTTCGATCTGCCTCATGGCTTCGCCCGGATGTCCGGACAAGAGATCAGTCATCGTACAACTAGAGAAACAAGTTGTCCAGCATGGCTGGACAAAAAACTCAGCGAGAGGGGGAGTTGTCGGACGAAGCAGCGCCGCCTGCTGCAGGCATGCCCACGGAGGCTTCGGCCTTTGCCTTTTGCTGCGCGGCCTCTTGTGCCATGCGCAGCCGTTCACGGCTGTTGGTCAGGTGGATGCGCATGGCGGCGCGGGCCGACTCGGGGTCGCGCCGCGCAATGGCCGCATAGATTTCTTCATGCTCGCGATTGACGCGGCTCAGGTACGGCGCACCGCCGCCCTCATGGGTGCGAATGGCGCTGATGCGCGTGCGCGGAATGATCGTGGTGCCCAGGTGCCGCATGATGTCCGCGAAGTACGGATTGCCGGTCGACTGGGCGATCTGCAGGTGAAAGCGGAAGTCGGGCGCCACCGTGTCGCCGGCCACTGTCACGTTGTGTTCGAAGTCGTCGAGCGCCTGGCGCATGGCGACCAGTTGCTCGTCGGTGCGCCGGCTGGCAGCAAGGCCGGCCGATTCGGTCTCCAGGCTGATGCGCAGTTCCAGCACCGCCAGCACGTCGACCGAAGCGGCGATCTCGCCTGGGTCGAGGCGAAACACCCCACCCGGCCGCGGCTGCAGCACGAAGGTGCCCACGCCGTGCAGGGTTTCGACCAGCCCGCCGGCCTGCAGCTTCGACAGCGCTTCGCGCACCACGGTGCGGCTCACGCCATAGGCTTGCATGATGGCCGACTCGGTCGGCAGCTTGTCGCCGGGGCGCAGCGACTGGCTGCGGATCTTCTCGCCCAGGTCATCCACCAGTCCATGCGCCAGCCCGCGCGCACGCGGGCGCGGGCGCCCCACGAAAGCAGCGCCGGGCGCCGCCGGAGCGGCCGTTTCCGCCGCTTCATCTGACATCAAGGGATTACCCGCAGTCGACTGAACCATGGCCACGATGATAATCTGCAATTAGTTGTACGACAACCGATAACTTATCACTCTGACCTCTTTCGAAGCCGTTTCGCAAGCCGCCTCGTCGGGGGCATTTGCGGTCTCTACGGCACTCACATGAAGTATTCCCTCGACTTCGCTCCGTTGGCATCGTACTGGCCCGTTTTCATCAACGGTGCCTGGCTGACCCTCAAGATGACTGCGCTCGCGGTCGTGATCGGCGTTTGCATCGGCACGCTGGTGGCCTTTGCCAAGCGCAGCAAGATCAGGCCACTCTCGCGTGCCTGCACCGTCTACATCGAGATCGTGCGCAACACGCCCTTCCTGGTGCAGATCTTCCTCCTGTACTTCGGCCTTGCGAGCTTCGGCGTGCGCATGCCGACCTTCGCGGCGGCCGTGCTGGCGATGGTGATCAACATCGCGGCCTATGCGGCGGAGATCATCCGCGCCGGGCTGGAGTCGGTGCCGCGCGGGCAGATCGAGGCGGCCGAATGCCTGGGCCTTTCGAAGTGGCGCATCGGCTGGCACGTGATGCTGCAGCCGTCCATCGAGAAGGTGTACCCCGCCCTCACGAGCCAGTTTCTTCTGATGATGCAGGCCTCGGCCATGGCCTCGCAGATCTCGGCCGAAGAACTCACGGCCATTGCAAACACCGTGCAGTCGGACACCTTCCGCTCGCTGGAGACCTACATCGTGGTCGCGGCGCTGTACCTCGTGCTGTCGCTCTTCATCAAGCTCGTGACCTGGGCGCTGGGCGAGTACCTGTTCCGCCGCCGCCGCGTGGTGCGCCGCGCCGCTGCGCGAGCGGGCAAGGCGCAACCGGCGGCATCGACAGCCGCCGTTGCGATCCACGGGGGCGCCGCATGAGCCTGGGGCACTTCACCTTCACGCACCTGATGTACCTGGTGCAATCCATCGGCTGGACGCTGGTGCTCTCGGCCATCGCCTTCGCGCTCGGTGCCATCGGTGGCTTCGGCCTGATGCTCGCGCGCATCTCGCCGCGCGCCTGGCTGCGCTGGTTCGCGGTGGTCTACATCGAATGCATCCAGGGCATTCCGCTGCTGATCCTGCTGTTCATCGTGTACTTCGGCCTGTCGGTGTACGGCCTCTCGCTGCCCTCGCTGGTGGCGGCCGGGCTGGCGATGATGATTTACGTGAGCGCCTACCTCGGCGACATCTGGCGCGGCTGCATCGAGGCCATGCCCAAGCCGCAGTGGGAAGCCTCCGAATGCCTGGCCCTCTCGCGCTGGCAGACGTTGCGCCTGGTGATCATTCCGCAGGCCGTGCGCCTGTCGCTGCCGCCCACGGTCGGCTTCCTGGTGCAGATCATCAAGATGACTTCGCTGGCCTCGGTGATCGGTTTTGTCGAGCTCACGCGCGCCGGCCAGATCATCAACAACACCATCTTCCAGCCCTTCCTGGTTTTCTTCCTGGTCGGCGCTTTCTATTTCGCCCTGTGCTATCCGCTGTCGCGTTGGAGCGAAGCGATGGAGAAGAAACTCAATGTCGCCAATCGTTAAGCTGGACCACGTCTACAAAAGCTTCGGGAGCAACCAGGTCCTGAAGGGCGTTTCGTTCGAAGTCACCAAGGGCGAGATGATCGCGATCATCGGCGCCAGCGGCTCGGGCAAGAGCACGGCGCTGCGCTGCATCGACCGGCTCGAAGTGATCGACAAGGGCACCATCGAGGTCTGCGGCATCCGCGTCGACAGCCCCAGCGTCGATCTGAAGAAGCTGCGGCTCGAAGTGGGCATCGTGTTCCAGAGCTACAACCTGTTCCCTCACCTCACGGTGCAGGAAAACATCATGCTGGCGCTGCGCCACGTCAAGAAGCAGTCGCGCGGCGAAGCGGCCGACGTGGCCATCCGCGTGCTCGACCAGGTCGGCCTGAAGGCCAAGGCCGATGCCTACCCCGAACAACTCTCCGGCGGCCAGCAGCAGCGCGTGGCCATTGCGCGCTCGCTCGCGATGTCGCCCAAGGTGATGCTGTTCGACGAGGTCACCTCCGCGCTCGACCCGCAACTCACCGGCGAAGTGCTGCGCGTGATGGAAGACCTCGCGGCCGGCGGCATGACCATGCTGCTCGTCACCCACGAGATGGCCTTCGCCAAGCGCCTGGCCAACCGGATCATCTACATGCACCAGGGCACCGTCTGGGAGACCGGCCCCGGCGACATGCTCGACGCGCCCAAGACGCAGGAGCTGCGCACCTTCCTGAACAACGGGCTGTAAGCAGGCGGCCCGGGTCACTTCATTCACTCCATACCAACCAACTCCAGGAGATATTCATGAAACTCGGCACCACCTTCACCCGCACATGCATCGCGCTGGCCCTCGTGGCCGGCGTCGCGCAGGCCGCCATGGCCGACCAGTTGGACGACATCAAGAAGGCGGGCAAGGTACGCGTGGCCATCGCCATGGGCACGCCGCTCTTCAGCTTTGCCGACGCCAACCTGCAGCCCACCGGCTCCGACGTGGACACCGCCACGCAGCTCGCCAAGGACCTGGGCGTGAAGCTGGAAATCGTGTCGATCACCAACGCCGCGCGCGTGCCCACGCTGCAGGCCCAGCGCGCCGACCTCGTGATCGCCGACCTGTCCATCACGCCCGAGCGCGAGAAGGTCGTCGACTTCTCCGTGCCCTACGCCGTCATCAGCATCATCGTGGGCGGCCCCAAGAGCATCAAGGTGACCGACTACGCCGACCTGAACGGCAAGCGCATCGGCCTGACGCGCGCCACGGTGAACGACACGCTCACCACGCAGCAGGCCAAGGGCGCCGAGATCGTGCGCTACGAAGACGACGCCACGCTCATCACCTCGATGGTCACCGGCCAGATCGACCTGTTCTCCAGCACGCCGTCGAACCTGAGCGAGATGGTCAAGCAGGCACCCACCAAGAACCTGGAGCTGAAGTTCGCGCAGAAAGACTTCGACCTGGGCATCGCGCTGAACAAGGAGCAGCCCAAGCTCAAGGAATGGGTCAACAACTGGGTCGTGACGAACCAGAAGAACGGCAAGCTCAACGCCATCTACAAGAAGTACCACGGCCGCGACCTGCCCGAGCGCATCACCAAGCTGTGAACGAGCGAGCAACGATGCAAGACAAGAACAAACTCCATCGCCTGCTGCTGACCGGCGCAGCCGGCGGCCTGGGCAAGGTGCTGCGCGAACAGCTCAAGCCGTTTGCCGATGTGCTGCGGCTGTCGGACATCGCTTCGCTGGCGCCCGCCGCCGATGCGCATGAAGAGGTCGTGCCCTGCGACCTGTCGGACAAGACAGCGGTCGATGCGCTGGTGAACGGCTGCGACGCCATCGTGCACCTGGGCGGCGTGTCGGTCGAGCGACCGTTCGAGGAAATTCTCGAAGCCAACATCAAGGGCGTGTTCCACATCTACGAAGCCGCGCGCCGCCACGGCGTCAAGCGCGTGGTGTTCGCCAGCTCGAACCACGTGATCGGCTTCTACAAGCAGAGCGAGCACATCGACGCGCACGCTGCCCGCCGGCCCGACGGCTACTACGGCCTGTCGAAGTCTTTTGGCGAAGACGTGGCGCAGTTCTACTTCGACCGCTGGGGCATCGAGACCGTGAGCATCCGCATCGGCTCTTCATTCCCCGAGCCGCTCAACCGCCGGATGATGAGCACCTGGCTCAGCTACCGCGACCTGACCACGCTGATCGAGAAGTCGCTGTTCACGCCCGAGGTGAAGCACACGGTGGTCTACGGCATGTCGAACAACCGCGACGTGTGGTGGGACAACAGCGCGGCCGCGCACCTGGGCTTCGTGCCGCAGGACAGCTCGGAGGTGTTCCGCGACAAGGTCGAGGCGCAGCCGCCCGTCGCGCCGACCGATCCGAACGCCATCTACCAGGGCGGCGCCTTCACCGCACAGGGCCCGTTCGGCGATGAACGCTGAACTCGTCCTCGACGCGCGCAACGGCACCGGCGAAAGCCCGGTGTGGCATGCGGGCCAGCAGGCGCTCTACTGGGTCGATATTCCAGCGCGCACGTTGAACCGGTGGCACGCGGGCGAAGGCCATGCGAAATGGACGGCGAACGAAATGATCGCCTGCATCGCGCCGCGCGCCGACGTGCCCGGCGAATGGATTGCGGGCATGGAAAGCGGCCTCTTCTCGCTGCGACCGCAAGCCGACGGCACGCTGGCCGCCACGTCGTTGGCGCCCGTCGAGCACGCAGCCCCGGCCATGCGCTTCAATGATGGCCGCTGCGACCGCCAGGGCCGCTTCTGGGCCGGCACGATGCTGCTCGACATGGCAGCAGGCGCACGCGTCGGCCGCCTCTACAACTACGGCACGGGCGACAGCAACGCCACCCAGCGCCTCGACGATTTCATCGTGCCCAACGGCCTGGCCTTCAGCCCCGACGGCCGCACGATGTACCTCTCGGATTCGCACCCCACGGTGCAAACCATCTGGGCCTTCGACTACGACACCGACAGCGGCACGCCGAGCAACCGCCGCCTGTTCGCCGACATGAAGCCCCTGCCCGGCCGCCCCGACGGCGCGGCGATGGACGTCGACGGCTGCTACTGGATCTGCGGCAACGACGCAGGCCTGGTGCACCGTTTCACGCCCGACGGCCGGCTCGATCGTTCGCTCGAAGTGCCGGTGAAGAAGCCCGCGATGTGCGCCTTCGGCGGCGCCGGGCTCGACACCCTTTTCGTCACCTCCATCCGACCGGGCGGCATCGACCTGTCGGACCAACCACTGGCCGGCGGCGTGTTCGCGCTGCGGCCCGGCGTGCAGGGCATTGCGGAGCCCGCTTTCGGAATCTGAGCCTGTTTGTTGTTCATCCGCTGCGTTTTCTTTTCATCCACCGAGGAGCCATCAAAAATGAAATCACTACAAATGAAGAAGCTGTCGGGCCTGATCGCGATCGGCCTGATCGCCCTCACGGCAAGCAACGTCACCATGGCGCGGACCTTCCGCTCCGCCGAGGTGCACGCCAAGGACTTCCCGACCAACCAGGCGGTGAAGTTCATGGGTGAAGAATTGTCGAAGGCCACCGGTGGCAAGGACAACATCAAGATCTTTGCCGACAGCTCGCTGGGCTCTGAAAAGGACACGGTCGAACAGGTGAAGATCGGCGCGCTCGACATGGTGCGCGTGAGCAGCGCGTCGTTCCACGGCATCGTGCCGGAGTCGGTCATTCCGTCGCTGCCCTTCCTGTTCCGCGACATCGAGCATTTCCGCAAGGCGATGTACGGCCCGGCCGGCGACAAGGTGCTGGCCGCCTTCGAGAAGGCCGGCTTCATCGGCCTGTGCATGTACGAAAGCGGCGCGCGCTCGGTCTACGCCAAGAAGCCGATCAAGTCGGTGGCCGACATGAAGGGCCTGAAGATCCGCGTGCAGCCTTCCGACCTGATGGTGAGCCTGGTGAGTGCCACCGGTGCATCGCCCACGCCGATGCCCATCGCCGAGGTCTACACGGGTCTCAAGACCGGGCTGGTGGATGCCGCCGAGAACAACTACCCCTCGTACGAAGAGGCCAAGCACTTCGAAGCCGCGCCGGTCTACTCCGAGACCATGCACGTCATGACGCCCGAAGTGCTGGTGTTCTCCAAGAAGATCTGGGACACGCTCACCAAGGAAGAACAGGTCGCGATCCGCAAGGCCGCGAAAGACTCGGTGCCCTACTACGTGAAGCTGTGGGAGCCGCGCGAGAAGGACGCCAAGGCGGCCGTCATCAAGGGCGGCGCCAAGATCGTCGCGGCCTCCGAGATCGATCGCAAGGGCTTCGTCGATGTCGAGAAGCCGGTGTGGGACAAGTTCGCGACCACGCCAGAGCAGAAGGCGCTGGTGCAAGAGATCGTCAACATCAAATGAGGCCCACCGTCTTGCTCCCTCCCCTTCCGGGGGAGGGTTGGGGTGGGGGCACGGCGGCCTTGGCCACTGAATGGCGCTCGTTGGGGGCAGCCCCCATCCCAACCTTCCCCCGGAGGGGGAAGGGGCAAGACAGGAAATCCACATGAACCTGCTGACCCATCTGAACGCACGGCTCTCCCGCTGGGCGATGTACGTCGCATGCGTGTGCCTTGTCGGCCTGCTCGGCGTCGTCGTCTACGGCGTGGTGCTGCGCTACGTCTTCAACGACGCCCCGCCGTATGTCGAGCAGGTCGCGCTGCTGCTGGTGATCTCGGTCGCCATGTTCGGCGCCTCCGCCGGCGTGCGGGACGCGGGGCACATCGGTCTCGATTCGCTGGTCAAGGCGCTGCCTGAGAAGGCGCAGTTCTGGTGCAAGGCGCTGGTCTATGTGCTGACCATCGGCTTCGCCATCGCGCTGTTCGCGGGCGGGGCCGAGATGGCCGTGTCCACGCGCGAATCGACGATTCCCACGCTGGGGCTGTCCGAGGCCGTGCGCTACGTGCCGGTTCTCTTCGCGGGGGTGCTGATCACCCTCTTTTCTCTCGAGCACCTGGCTGCTCAATTCACCGGCCGGAAGGTCGTTCCATCATGGCATTGACAGTGCTGTCGCTGAGCTTCGTGCTCTTCCTGCTGCTCGGCATGCCGGTGGCCTTCGCCATCGGGCTGAGCTGCCTGGCGACCTTCGCGTACGAAGGCCTGCCGTTCGAGACCGCCATCCAGATGATGGTGTCGGGCATGAACGTGTTCTCGTTCCTGGCCATTCCGTTCTTCATCTTCTCGGGCGAGCTGATGCTGCATGGCGGCATCGCCGACAAGATCGTCGCCTTCGCGCGCAGCCTGGTCGGCCACTGGAAGGGCGGGCTGGGCCTTGCCAACGTGGTGGCGTCCACGCTCTTCGGCGGCGTCTCGGGCTCGCCGGTGGCCGACACCTCGGCCATGGGCGGCGTGATGATCCCGATCATGAAGCGCGAGGGCTACAGCGCGGCCTATGCGGTGAATGTGACGACGCATGCATCGCTCTCGGGCGCGCTGATGCCGACCTCGCACAACATGATCATCTATGCCTTCGCCGCGCAGGCCGCGGTGGGCACGATCGACGGGCACATCATCAAGGGCGTGTCCATCGGCGACCTGATGTTCGCGGGGCTGATCCCGGTGTTCTGGATCATGGTGTGCATGCTGATCGCCGCCTACTGGCAAGCCGCCAAGCACGGCTACCCCAAGCGCACCGATGGCAGCACGATGGTCGAGCGCTTTCCGGGCTGGGGCACGGTGTCCAAGACTTTCCTGGCGGCGATTCCCGGCCTGATGGTGATCGTGATCATCCTGGTCTGCGTGATGCAGGGCGTGGCAACAGCCACCGAGGCGGCGGCCATCGCGGTGACGTATTCGCTATTGCTCACCGTGGTGGCCTACCGCACCATGACGCGCGAAAAGCTCTTCAAGTCGCTGGCCAAGGCCTCGAAGACCACGGGCGTGATCCTGCTGCTGATCGGCGTGTCGAACATGCTGCGCTACCAGATGGCCTACCTGGAGATTCCGGACGCCATCGAAACGGTGCTGCTGGCCGCGACTTCGAGCCCCTGGCTGATGCTGCTGTACATCAACATCATCCAGATCTTCCTGGGCATCTTCCTGGACATGGCGGCGCACATCCTGATCACCACGCCGCTGTTTCTGCCGCTGGCGATCCAGATGGGCGTGGGCCCGGTGCAGTTCGGGATGATGCTGTTGCTGAACTGCGCGCTGGGCCTCGTGCACCCGCCGGTGGGCACGGTGCAGTTCATCGGCTGCGCGATAGGGAAGATATCCATCGGGGAGGCAACGAAAACGGCCTGGCCCTACTATCTGGCGATCTTCATCGCCATCACCCTGGTGACCTACGTGCCGGCCTTCTCCACCTGGCTGCCCACGATGCTGACCGGCCACAAGGTGCTGTAAGCAACAAAGGCCCTCACGATGAGCAATGCCGCCGCCGGAGCCTCGCCGCTCTACATCCGCATCCATGCCAACGACAACGTCGCCATCGTCGCGAACGATGGCGGCCTGAAGGCCGGTGCCACGTTCGCCGACGGCCTCGTGCTGGTGGACAACGTGCCGCAGGGCCACAAGGTGGCGCTGGCCGACCTGGCCGAAGGCGAGGCGATCAGGCGCTACGACGTCGTGATCGGCTACGCGCTCAAAGCCTTGCCGCGCGGCAGTTGGGTGCACGAGCGCGTGATGCGCATGCCGGTCGCACCTGAGCTGGACGGCCTGCCCATTGCGACCATCAAGCCCCCTGCCCTGCCGCCGCTGGAGGGCTACACCTTCGAGGGCTATCGCAACGCCGACGGCTCGGTGGGCTCGCGCAACATCCTCGCCATTACCGAGACGGTGCAATGCGTGGCCGGCGTGATCGACTTCGCGGTGCAGCGCATCAAGGCCGAGCTGCTGCCGAAGTACCCGAACGTCGACGATGTGGTGGCGCTCGCGCACAGCTACGGCTGCGGCGTGGCCATCGACGCGCCCGACGCCATCGTGCCGATCCGCACGCTGCGCAACATCAGCCTCAACCCGAACTTCGGCGGCGAGGTGATGGTGGTGAGCCTGGGCTGCGAGAAGCTGCAGCCCGAGCGGCTGCTGCCGCCGGGCAGCATTCCCATCGCCGACAAGCGCGGCGAAGCCGATGGCGATGCGGCGCTCGACGTGGTCTGCCTGCAGGACGAGGAGCACGTCGGCTTCATGTCGATGATCGATTCGGTGATGCGGCAGGCCGAAACGCACCTGGTGCGCCTGAATGCGCGCCGCCGCGAGACCGTGCCCGCCAGCGAACTGGTGGTGGGCGTGCAGTGCGGCGGCAGCGATGCCTTCTCGGGCGTCACCGCCAACCCGGCAGTGGGCTTTTGCACCGACCTGCTGGTGCGCGCGGGCGCCACCGTGATGTTCTCGGAAGTGACCGAGGTGCGCGACGGCATCGACCAGCTCACCTCGCGCGCGTCCTCGCCCGAGGTGGCGCAGGCCATGATCCGCGAGATGGCCTGGTACGACGCCTACCTGCAGAAGGGCCGCGTCGACCGCAGCGCCAACACCACGCCGGGCAACAAGAAGGGCGGGCTGTCGAACATCGTCGAGAAGGCGATGGGCTCCATCGTCAAGTCGGGCTCGGCACCGATCACCGGCGTGCTGGCACCGGGCGAGAAAGCCACGCAGAAGGGCCTGATCTACGCCGCCACGCCGGCCAGCGATTTCATCTGCGGCACGCTGCAGCTGGCCGCCGGCATCAACCTGCATGTGTTCACCACCGGACGCGGCACGCCCTACGGGCTGGCCGAAGTGCCGGTCATCAAGGTCGCCACGCGCAGCGACCTCGCGCGCCGCTGGCACGACCTGATGGACGTGAACGCGGGTCGCATCGCCGATGGCGAGGCCAGCATCGAGGACGTGGGCTGGGAACTGTTCCGCCTGATGCTCGACGTGGCCAGCGGCCGCAAGAAAACCTGGGCGGAGCACTGGAAGCTGCACAACGCGCTGGTGCTGTTCAACCCCGCGCCCGTCACCTGAAACACCTTCACACGGAGCTACTCATCATGGAAGACCTCAAGGGCAAGACCGCGCTCGTCACCGGCGCGAGCACCGGCATCGGCGCCGCGGTGGCCATTGCGTTCGCCGCGCGCGGCATGCGCGTGGCGGTGCACTACAACAGCTCGGCCGACGCGGCGAACCAGGTGGTCGCCACCATTCGCGCGGCAGGTGGCACGGCCTTCGCGGTCAAGGCCGATGTGCGCGACACCGCGGCGATCCGCGACTGCGTGAAGCAGACGGCTGCACAGTTCGGCCGCATCGACGTGCTGGTCAACAACGCCGGCAGCCTGGTCAAGCGCGTGCCCATCGCCGAGTTCGACGATGCGTTGTTCGATGAAGTGATGCACATCAACGCGCGCTCGGTGCTCGCCTATTGCCGCGAGGTGGTGCCGCTGATGCGCGCGCAGGGCGGCGGCAACATCATCAACGTGACCTCGGTTGCGGCGCGCACCGGCGGCGGACCGGCCGCGTACCTGTATGCGGGCTCGAAGGGTTTCGTGAGCACCGCGACGCATGGCCTGGCGAAGGAACTGGTGGGCGACCGCATCCGCGTCAACGCGGTGGCGCCGGGCGTGATCCAGACGCCCTTTCAGGACCGCTTCTCGACGCCCGCGATGCTGGAGAACTTCCGCGCCAGCATTCCGATGGGCCGCATCGGCACATCCGAGGAATGCGTCGGCGCCTTTTTGTATCTCGCCTCGGAACAGCTCTCGGGCTATGTCACGGGGCAGGTGATCGAAGTGAACGGCGGGCAGTACATGCCCTGAGTTCCATCGCTTTTTCTTTTCTGCAACCCAAGACCAATAACGGAGACAAGACAGATGACGACGAAATTCCTGCGCAAGCTCGCGGCCCTCTCTGGCGTGGCCTGCCTCGCATTCGGTGCCGTGGCGCCCGCCGCGCAAGCCGCCGGCAACGACTACCCGAACCATACGGTCGAGCTGATCGTTCCCTACCAGCCCGGCGGCGGCACCGACGCACTGGCCCGTGCTTTCGCCGACGCGAGCCGCAAGCACATGTCGGAAAGCATCGTCATCGTGAACCGCCCCGGCGCGGGCGGCGCCATCGGCTGGAACGAGGTGATCCATTCGCGGCCCGACGGCTACAAGCTCGCGGTGCTCACGGTCGAGCTGCTGACGCTGCCGCACCTGGGCCTGGCCAAGTTCAACTACGACGACTTCCAGCCGATCGCACAGCTCAACGCCGACCCGGCCGCCATCACGGTGAAGGCCGACTCGCCCTACAACACGATCGAGGAATTCCTGGTCGCAGCCAAGAAGAAGCCAGGCGAGATGGGCGTGGGCAACTCGGGCACCGGCTCGATCTGGCACCTGGCCGCCTCGGCGCTGGAAGACAAGACCGGCGCGAAGTTCAACCACATCCCGTTCCAGGGCGCGGGCCCTGCCGTGCTGGCGCTGCTCGGCGGCCACGTCGACGCGGTGGCCGTGAGCCCGGCGGAGGTGTCGACCTATGTGCAGGCCGGCAAGCTCAAGATGCTGATGGTGATGGCCGACAAGCGCCTGGCCGCTTTCGACAAGGTGCCCACCGCCAAGGAGCGCGGCATCGACATCTCGATCGGCACATGGCGCGGCCTCGGCGCGCCGAAGAACACGCCGCCCGACGTGATGGCCAAGCTGCGCGACATCGCCGCGAAGACCGCGAAGGAACCGCTGCTGCGCGAGGTGATGGACAAGCAGAACCTGGGCTACGCCTACACCGATGGCGCTGCATTCAAGGAAACGCTGGCCAAGGACAACGAGTACTTCAAGGCGCTGATCAACAAGCTCGGCATCAAGCCCTGAGCCGCACAGCCATGAAAGCGACCATCGCATCGCTGCTGTGGCTGGCGGCGGCCGGCCCGGCCTCGGCCGCAACCTGGGTCTACGTGTCGAACGCGGACAGCCAGGAGATCTCGGTGCTCGAGCTTGACCGCGCGCAGGGCGCGCTCAAGCCGGTGCAGACGCTGAATGTCGGCGGCACGGTGATGCCGATGGTGGTGAGCCACGACAAGCGCGTGCTGTACGCCGCGCTGCGCTCGCAGCCGTTTCGCGTGACCGCGCTGTCGATCGACGGCGCCAGCGGCAAGCTGCAGAAGCTCGGCGAGGCGCCGCTGGCCGACAGCATGGCGAACATCGATCTCGACGCAACCGGCAAGTGGCTCTTTGCGGCCTCCTATCAAGGCGGGAAGATCACGGTCAATGCGATCGGCAAGGACGGCGCTGTCGGCGCGATCCATCAGCTGATCCAGACCGCACCGAACGCGCACGCCATTCATGCGGATGCGGCCAACCGCTTCGTGCTCGCGAGCAGCCTTGGCGGCGACAACGTGTCGAGCTGGCGCTTCGACGCCGACAAGGGCCTGCTGTCGCCCAACGATCCGCCGCTGACCACCACGGCCGACAAGGCAGGGCCGCGCCACTTCGTCTGGGACAAGGCGCAGCGCCACGTCTATCTGCTGGACGAACTCGATGCGGCGCTGCATGTGTTCGCTTGGGATGCGACGCGCGGCACGCTGAAGCTCGAACAGAGCACGACCACGCTGCCGCCGGGCTTCACCGGCAAGCCCTGGGCGGCCGACCTGCACCTGACGCCCGACGGGCGCTACCTGTACGCATCGGAGCGCACGTCGAGCACGCTGTCGACGTTCAAGGTCGATGCGGCGACGGGGCGACTGCAGCCGCTGGGCCACACGCCGACCGAGAAAGGGCCGCGCGGCTTCGCGATCGATTCGAGCGGCCGCTACCTGATTGCCGCCGGGCAGGAGTCGAACGGCATTTCGCTGTACGCCATCGACACCGCGACAGGCGCGCTGGGCAAGCCGACGCACCTGGACGTGGGCAAGAACCCGAACTGGATCGAGATCGTCGACATGCCCTGAGGAGGCATGCCCCCCAACAACAAGGAGACAAGACCATGACCATGCAACGCCGCACACTGATTCGCACCGCCCTCGCCTCTTCGCTCGCCGCCGGTCTTCCGGCCTTCGCGCAGAGCAGCAACAACTGGCCGACGGGCAAGACCATCACCTACCTCGTGCCCTTTCCCGCGGGCGGCACCACGGACGTGCTGGGCCGGCTGATCGGGCAGAAGCTCGGCACCGTGCTGGGCACGACCGTGATCATCGACAACAAGGGCGGCGCGGGCGGCAGCGTGGGCTCGGAGGTGGGCGCACGCGCGGCGCCCGATGGCTTCACGCTGGTCGGCGGCACGATCAGCTCGCACGCGATCAACGTGAGCCTGTATCCGAAGATCGGCTACGACCCGATCAAGTCGTTCGCACCGGTCACGCTGATCGGCACCAACCCGGTGGTGCTGGTGGTGAACCAGGCCAGCCCCTACAAGACCTTGAAGGACGTGATGGCCGCGAGCAAGGCCAGGTCGGGCGGGCTTTCGTCGGCCTCGGCCGGCACGGGAACCTCGCAGCATCTGGCGCTGGAGTTGCTGGCCTACAAGTCGGGCGTGAAGTTCACGCACATTCCGTACAAGGGGAGCGGGCCGGCCATCCAGGACGTGATCGGCGGGCAGGTGGACATGATGTTCGACACCACGGTGGTGGCCGGCCCGCACATCCAGAGCGGCAAGCTGCGCGCCATTGCGGTCACATCGGCCAAGCGGCTGGCCTCGATGCCCGATGTGCCGACGGTGGCCGAATCAGGCGTGCCGGGACTGCAGGATTTCGAGGTGGTGTCGTGGCAGGCGATCTTCGTGCCCGCGGGAACGCCGGTGCCCGTCATCGACCGGCTGCACACCGAGATCCGCAAGATCCTCGCGACGCCGGACATGCAGGACAAGCTGAAGGGCTTCGGCATGGAGCCCACGGATTTCTCGACCGCGCAGATCGCGGCGTTCCAGAAGGCCGAAGTGGAGAAGTGGGCGCAGGTGATCAAGGCAGCAGGGATCAAGGCCGATTGAGCCAAAGGTTCCCGGCACGCCGGGCGCATCGCGCCCAAACCAAGGGAAGCTTCCTACGCCCCGCGCGGGAAGCCCTTTATAGAATGCCCCTCCGATCCGCATTCCAGGCCTTCCCCACGTGTCCGACCGCTCCGCAGTACTGCCCCAATACCTGTTCCCGAAACAGGCACTGACCAATTTCGCCGGCTGGGTTGCGGGCAAGGAACGGGGGGCTGTCACGACGTGGATCATCCGGCGCTTCGTGGCCAAGTACAGCGTGAACATGGGCGAAGCGCTCGAGTCGGACATCACGTACTACAAGAGCTTCAACCAGTTCTTCACGCGCGCGCTCAAGCCCGATGCAAGGCCGCTCGCGCAAGCCGACCTCATCTGCCCGGTCGATGGCGCGATCAGCCAGTTCGGCGCGATCCAGGGCGACCAGATCTTCCAGGCCAAGGGCCACAACTACACGACCACGGCGCTGGTCGGTGGCGACGCCGCGCTGGCCGCGAAGTTCGCGCACGGCAGCTTCGCCACGCTATACCTGAGCCCGAAGGACTACCACCGCATCCACATGCCCTGCGACGGGCGGCTGGTGCGCATGATCCATGTGCCCGGCGACCTGTTCTCGGTCAACCCGACCACGGCGCGCGGCGTGCCCGGGCTGTTCGCGCGCAACGAGCGCGTGGTGTGCGTCTTTGAATCGGCGCACGGCCCGTTCGTGCTGGTGCTGGTGGGCGCCACCATCGTCGGCAGCATGGCGACGGTGTGGCATGGCGTGGTGAATCCGCCGCGTGTTGGCGAACTGCGCGAATGGCGCTACGACGACCAGCAGATCGACATCCGCAAGGGCGACGAGATGGGCCGTTTCTTGCTCGGCTCCACGGTCGTCATGCTGTTCCCGGCGCCCGCGCTCGCCTTCAACCCCGACTGGTCGCCCACCCGCGCAATCCGCCTGGGCGAAGCCATGGCAAATTATTCGAATTTGTGAAGCTTTGTCTCACAACCCGCGTCCAGCATGCCCCCACAGCTATAAAACTAGTAGCATCATGATCCTTGCGCTATAGTCGCCGGCCAGCAAGGCGGTCCATAACCAAACACAAAAGCGCGCGACATCGGCCCTGTCCACCAGGCCGCTGGCCCGCCCAGCTTCGAGGAGATGATGTCGATGAGTACCAAGGAAAACGCAGCCGTCAGCCAGTTGCTCGCACTGCTCGAGGCCCGTTATGCGTTGCGCGTACTCTGGGCCCTGCGCGACGGCCATGCCCAAACCTTCCGGCTGCTGCAGGACAGCGTGGGCGGCATCACTCCCAACACGCTCAACACCCGCATCAAGGAGCTTCGCGAAGCCGGCATCGTGAGCCATGGCAGCGACGGCTACTGCCTCACGCTCAGCGGGCAGGACCTGCTCAAGCGGCTGTCCGACCTGCAGGCCTTTGCCGGCAAGTGGCAACTGGGCCAGGCCAAGAAAGCCGCGGCGCCCACGGCAACGCCGGCCGCTGCGCCGGTCGCCCCGGCCCCGGCTCCCGCACCGGCGGTTCCGCCCGTGCCACCCACCGACGACAGCAGCACCAGCTGACCGCCGACAGGCCGGCCCGGTCCGGCCTCGGTAAACTCCGCGCCTTCGATCCATTCTTCCCCTATCGACGCAAGGAGCGTTTCAAGATGCCTACCACCCCCTCCGGCCTGCAGTACGAAGACACCACCGTCGGCGACGGCGCCGAAGCCAAGGCTGGCCAGCACGTGCATGTGCACTACACCGGCTGGCTCTACAACGACGGCGTGCAAGGCGCCAAGTTCGATTCGAGCCGCGACCGCAACGACCCGTTCGCTTTCTCGCTGGGCGCCGGCCAGGTCATCAAGGGCTGGGACGAAGGCGTGGCCGGCATGAAGATCGGCGGCCAGCGCACGCTGATCATTCCCGCATCGCTGGGCTATGGCGCCCGCGGCGCCGGTGGCGTGATTCCCCCGAACGCCACCCTGAAGTTCGACGTCGAGCTGCTCGACGCACACTGAGCGCGTTTCGACGCCAAAACACGGCTTGAAGGCCCGGTTCCGGGCCTTTTTCATGCCTCTGCGGCCCTTTTGGCCGCATTTTTTCGCTTGAAAAGCCCTAGGCCAGCCCCAAGTGGCTGGCTATCGATTTGTTTCCCGGTCCACAGCCGGTTCTTTGAAAAATGTCTGACCCGCAACAATCCGCACAGAATTCGCAAATGCTGCAAGGCGAGCCCAGCCCCGAAGAACTGGAGGCTGCGCAAGCCGCCAATGAAGCCGACGCGTTGAACGCCCTGGCCGCTGCGCAAGCCGAACTTGCCGCGCTGCAAACCAAGAACACCGAGCTGGCCGATCAGTACCTGCGTGCCCAGGCCGACGTGCAGAACGCCCGCCGCCGCGCCGACGACGAGATCACCAAGGCCCGCAAGTTCGCTGTCGAAGCCTTCGCCGAGAGCCTGCTGCCGGTGACCGACAGCCTCGAAGCCGGCCTTGCCATCAAGGACGCCACGCCCGAGCAGATCCGCGAAGGCGCCGAAGCCACGCTGCGCCAGCTCAAGAGCGCGCTCGAACGCAACAAGGTGATCGAAGTGGCCCCGGCCCCCGGCACCAAGTTCGACCCGCACCAGCACCAGGCCATCTCGGTGGTGCCCGCCGAGCAGGAACCGAACACCGTGGTGAGCGTGCTCCAGAAGGGCTACACCATCAACGATCGCGTGCTGCGCCCTGCGCTGGTCACGGTCAGCGCGCCGAAGTAATCCATTCGGCACACAAGATTCCCACAGGAAATCCACGCTTCATCCCTTGAATCGCGCTGGGTTATCCACAAGTTCATAACAACATATTTTTCAGGCTTTCAGGAGTAAAGAACATGGCAAAGATCATCGGCATCGACCTCGGCACCACCAACTCGTGCGTGTCGATCATGGAAGGCAACACCACACGCGTGATCGAGAACTCGGAAGGTGCACGCACCACGCCGTCGATCGTCGCGTACCAGGAAGATGGTGAAGTCCTGGTCGGTGCTTCGGCCAAGCGCCAGGCCGTCACGAACCCCAAGAACACGCTGTACGCGATCAAGCGTTTGATCGGCCGCAAGTTCGAGGAAAAGGAAGTGCAAAAGGACATCGACCTGATGCCCTACACCATCGCCAAGGCCGACAACGGCGACGCATGGGTCGAAGTGCGCGGCAAGAAGATGGCCCCGCAACAGGTCAGCGCCGACATCCTGCGCAAGATGAAGAAGACCGCCGAAGACTACCTCGGCGAAACCGTGACCGAAGCCGTGATCACGGTGCCGGCCTACTTCAACGACGCACAGCGCCAAGCCACCAAGGACGCCGGCCGCATCGCGGGCCTGGACGTCAAACGCATCATCAACGAGCCCACCGCTGCGGCCCTGGCCTTCGGCCTGGACAAGCAGGACAAGGCCGATCGCAAGATCGCCGTGTATGACTTGGGCGGCGGTACCTTCGACGTGTCGATCATCGAGATCGCCGACGTCGACGGCGAGAAACAGTTCGAAGTGCTGTCGACCAACGGCGACACCTTCCTGGGCGGCGAAGACTTCGACCAGCGCATCATCGACTACATCATCGGCGAGTTCAAAAAGGACCAGGGCGTCGACCTGAGCAAGGACGTGCTCGCTCTGCAACGCCTGAAGGAAGCCGCTGAAAAGGCCAAGATCGAACTGTCGAACAGCGCGCAGACCGACATCAACCTGCCCTACATCACGGCCGATGCATCGGGTCCGAAGCACCTGAACATCAAGCTCACCCGCGCCAAGCTGGAAAGCCTGGTCGACGAGCTGGTCGAGCGCACCATCGCGCCTTGCCGCCTGGCCATCAAGGACGCCGGCATCAGCGTGAGTGACATCAACGACGTGATCCTGGTCGGCGGCATGACCCGCATGCCCAAGGTGCAGGAAAAGGTGAAGGCCTTCTTCGGCAAGGAACCGCGCAAGGACGTGAACCCCGACGAAGCCGTGGCCGTCGGCGCCGCCATTCAAGGGCAGGTGCTCTCGGGTGACCGCAAGGACGTGCTGCTGCTCGACGTGACCCCGCTGTCGCTCGGCATCGAGACCATGGGTGGCGTGATGACCAAGATGATCACTAAGAACACCACGATCCCGACGAAGTTCGCACAGACCTTCTCGACCGCCGAAGACAACCAGCCGGCCGTGACGATCAAGGTGTTCCAGGGCGAGCGAGACATCGCTTCGGGCAACAAGGCCCTGGGCGAGTTCAACCTCGAAGGCATTCCGCCGGCATCGCGCGGCACGCCGCAGATCGAAGTGAGCTTCGACATCGACGCCAACGGCATCCTGCACGTCGGCGCCAAGGACAAGGGCACCGGCAAGGAAAACAAGATCACCATCAAGGCGAACTCGGGCTTGAGCGAAGACGAGATCCAGAAGATGGTGAAGGACGCCGAGCTCAACGCCGAAGACGACAAGAAGAAGCTCGAGATCGTGCAAGCCCGCAACCAGGGCGAGGCCATGGTTCACAGCGTGAAGAAGTCGCTGGGCGAACACGGCGCGAGCCTCGAAGCCGCCGAGAAGGAAGCGATCGAAACCGCGATCAAGGACCTGGAAGAAGCCCTCAAGGGTGAAGACAAGACCGCGATCGAGGAAAAGACCAACACGCTGATGACCGCAAGCCAGAAGCTCGGCGAGAAGATGTATGCCGAATCGCAGGCTGCGGCCGGTGCCTCGGCCGCCAGCGGCCCGGCTGGCGCGGAAGCTGCTGCGCATGCACAGGCCGACGACAACGTGGTCGACGCCGAAGTCAAGGAAGTCAAGAAGGGCTGATCTTCAGTCCGATGAGCAAGGCTGGATCACCTGAAGGGGTGATCCAGCCTTTCTCGCTTCAACGTTACCCGAGTTCCCGCTGCTTCCAGATCGACCTGCCATGGCCACCAAACGCGACTATTACGAAACCCTCGGCGTCCCCAAGAACGCGAGCGAGGAAGAAATCAAGAAGGCTTATCGCAAGCTCGCGATGAAGCACCACCCTGACCGCAACCACGGCGACACCAGCAAGGACGCCGAGGCCAAGTTCAAGGAGGTGAAGGAAGCCTACGAAATGCTGTCGGACGGCCAGAAGCGCGCAGCCTACGACCAGTACGGCCATGCCGGTGTCGACCCCAACATGCGCGGCGGTCCGGGCGCGGAAGGCTTCGGCGGTTTCGCGGAAGCCTTCGGCGACATCTTCGGCGACGTGTTCGGCGGTGCCCGCGGCGGCCGCACCAGCAGCGGACGCCAGGTGTTCCGCGGCAGTGACCTGAGCTACGCGATGGAAGTCACGCTCGAAGAAGCGGCCGACGGCAAGGAAGCCCAGATCCGCATTCCGAGCTGGGACAACTGCGACACCTGCAAGGGCACGGGCGCCAAGCCCGGCACCAAGCCGATCACCTGCACCACCTGCCACGGTGCCGGCGCGGTGCAGATGCGCCAGGGTTTCTTCAGCGTGCAGCAGACCTGCCCGACCTGCCACGGCAGCGGCAAGATCGTTCCCGACCCGTGCACCGTGTGCCACGGCCAAGGCAAGATCAAGAACAACAAGACGCTCGAGGTGAAGATCCCGGCCGGCATCGACGACGGCATGCGCATTCGCAGCACCGGCAATGGCGAGCCAGGCACCAATGGCGGCCCGCCGGGCGACCTGTACATCGAGATTCGCCTGAAGAAGCACGAGTTGTTCGAACGCGATGGCGATGACCTGCATTGCGTGGTGCCGGTGAGCGTGACCACGGCCGCGCTCGGTGGCGAGATCAACGTGCCCACGCTCAAGGGCGCGGCGGCCATCGACATTCCCGACGGCACGCAAAGCGGCAAGCAGTTCCGCCTGCGCGGCAAGGGCATCAAGGGCGTGCGCTCGAGCTACCCTGGCGACCTGTACTGCCACGTGCGCGTCGAGACGCCGGTGAAGCTCACCGAGCATCAGCGCAAGCTGTTGAAGGAGCTCGACGAGTCGCTCAAGAAGGGTGGCGACAAGCACAGCCCGACCGACAAGAGCTGGTTCGACAAGGCGAAAGAGTTCTTCAGTTGAGGGTAGTGCCAGGCCAGTGGCTCACTGGCCTGGCGTCTCCGTGCGGCTTGCTCTTCGCAGGCCACGGAAGAAATCACGCGGATGCAATACGCACCAAGGGTGTGCAGGACCTGTTCAACGGCCTGAACCCCACCGCCATCCAGTTGCGGCGCGGGCATTTGGCCCATTTCTTCGCCTGCCACGTGAAGCCCGGCACCTGGCTTCAGGGCGACAAACCCTCACCTCGAACACCGGCTGCTTCACGGCCGCCTCTGAGGTGAAGCTCGTCCAAATGGTGCATGCCGGCCGCTGATCCGCCCCCCGGCACACGAAAGGTGCTGCTCGCACCTTCACGGAACACGCCGACCGGCGTCCGCGCTCCTTTCCCACATCAACTCGCGCAAGCGCCTCCTCAAAAAGTGGCGCGGGGATTGCTTTTATATTTTTTTTTGATGTGCAATAAACCAAACGGCAGATCACACGTTATTGAAGGGAGACGCCGGTTTTATTGAGCACAGGGGCTCAATAGGCGATGCTCTCCCGGAAAAACCGAAAAGCGACAGATGGCCGTTCGGCATAGGTGTTTTCACCCGGAGAGAATTAGAAAAGCGAGCTTTTGAATTTACCCGAAATTTGAATAGTAGTTCCGCTTTTTTCGAGGAACTTTACTTGTTGGTGTGGTTCTGATTTAAGAAATGATTTGCCGGGTTCAATCTTTGCTTTATGCTGATTGTTAGCAGATTGTTGTAAGGGAGTTTTCCACCGCATGCAGCGAGGGCGGGCACACCTTTTAAATGGCGCGCATTGCTTTTGCTGCAGGCTCCGGGGCCAAAAGCCCACTGACCTGATGGAGGCGTGACCATGGATGTGATCAGCAACTTTGCCGCCCGCTACGAGCGCACCCGCGAGGAAGTCATCTCGCTGCAGGACTACCTCGATATCTGCAAACGCGATGCCACGGCGTATGCCACCGCCTCCGAGCGCATGCTCAAGGCCATCGGCGAACCCGAGCTGGTCGATACGCGCAACGACCCCCGGCTTTCGCGCATCTTCGCCAACAAGGTCATCAAGATCTATCCGGCGTTCAAGGAGTTCTATGGCATGGAAGATGCCATCGAACAGGTGGTCTCCTATTTCCGCCATGCCGCGCAGGGACTGGAAGAAAAGAAGCAGATCCTCTACCTGCTGGGCCCCGTTGGCGGTGGCAAGAGTTCCATCGCCGAGCGCCTGAAGCAGCTCATGGAGCGTGTGCCCTTCTATGCCATCCAGGGCTCGCCGGTGAACGAATCGCCCCTGGGCCTGTTCGACACCGCCGAAGACGGCGAGATCCTTGAAAAGGAATACGGCATCCCGCAGCGCTACCTGAATCGGATTCTCTCGCCCTGGGCCGTCAAGCGGCTCGAGGAATACGGCGGCGACATCCGCCAGTTCAAGGTAGTCAAGCGCTACCCGTCGGTGCTGCGGCAGATCGCGGTGGCCAAGACCGAGCCCGGTGATGAGAACAACCAGGACATCTCCTCGCTGGTCGGCAAGGTCGACATCCGCAAGCTGGAGACCTATGCGCAGGACGACCCCGACGCCTACGCCTACTCCGGTGGCCTGTGCCTGGCCAACCAGGGGCTGCTGGAGTTCGTGGAAATGTTCAAGGCGCCCATCAAGGTGCTGCATCCGCTGCTCACGGCCACGCAGGAAAGCAACTTCAAGGGCACTGAAGGCTTCGGCGCCATTCCCTTCGATGGCATCGTGCTCGCGCACAGCAACGAGAGCGAGTGGAAGGCCTTCCGCAACAACAAGAACAACGAGGCTTTCCTCGACCGGATCTACATCGTCAAGGTGCCCTACTGCCTGCGCGCCTCGGAAGAAATCAAGATCTACGAGAAGCTGGTGCGCAACTCGTCGCTGGCCAAGGCGCCTTGCGCCCCCGGCACGCTGCGCATGATGGCCCAGCTCTCGGTGCTCACGCGCCTGAAGGAGCCCGAGAACTCCAGCACCTTCAGCAAGATGCAGGTGTACGACGGCGAGAGCCTGAAAGACACCGATCCCAAGGCCAAGTCGATCCAGGAGTACCGCGACTATGCGGGTGTCGACGAAGGCATGAGCGGGGTGTCGACACGCTTCGCCTTCAAGATCATCTCGAAGGTCTTCAACTTCGACAGCTCCGAAGTCGCCGCCAATCCGGTGCACCTGATGTACGTGCTCGAGCAGCAGATCGAACGCGAGCAGTTCGCGCCCGAGGTCGAGCAGAAGTACATCAGCTACATCAAGGAGCTGCTGGCACCGCGCTATGCCGAGTTCATCGGCAAGGAAATCCAGACCGCGTATCTGGAAAGCTACAGCGAGTACGGCCAGAACATCTTCGACCGCTACGTCACCTACGCCGACTACTGGATTCAAGACCAGGAATTCCGCGACGTGGACACCGGCGAAGTGTTCGACCGGGCCTCGCTCAACGGCGAACTCGAGAAGATCGAACGGCCCGCCGGCATCGGCAACCCGAAGGACTTCCGCAACGAGA
This sequence comes from Variovorax raffinosi, assembly GCF_051216615.1. Taxonomy (NCBI): domain Bacteria; kingdom Pseudomonadati; phylum Pseudomonadota; class Betaproteobacteria; order Burkholderiales; family Comamonadaceae; genus Variovorax; species Variovorax raffinosi. The sequence continues at coordinate 227,716 of NZ_JBPJZR010000012.1, read as the reverse complement.
TCGTCAACTTCGTGCTGCGCGCACGGGCCGGCAACGCGGGGCGCAACCCGGCGTGGACCAGCTACGAAAAACTGCGCGCGGTGATCGAGAAGAAGATGTTCTCCAACACCGAAGAGCTTCTGCCGGTGATCAGCTTCAACACCAAGAGCAGCGCCGACGAACAGAAGAAGCACGAAGACTTCGTGACCCGCATGGTCGAGAAGGGCTATACGGCCAAGCAGGTTCGCCTGCTGTGCGAGTGGTACCTGCGGGTGCGCAAGAGTTCATAGCAAGCAACGGCACCTGAATCGTCCTCTTCTTTGCAAGGAGCTTAGACACCATCGTGGCCATCCTGCAGCAGATCATCGACCGCCGGCTATCGGGCAAGAACAAGTCCATTGGCAACCGTGAGCGCTTCCTGCGGCGCTACAAGGGGCAGATCCAGGAAGCGGTGAGGCGCGCCGTCAGTGGCCGCAATATCCGCGAACTGGAGCAAGGCGAAGACGTGACCCTGCCGCGCCACGATGTGTCCGAACCGGTGTTCGGGCATGCGCGTGGCGGCGACCGCGAGTATGTGCACCCCGGCAACCAGGAGTACCTGAAGGGCGATCGCATCAAGCGCCCCGAAGGCGGGGGCAGCGGCGGCTCGGGCAGCGGCGAGGCCAGCGACAGCGGCGAAGGCGAGGACGACTTCGTCTTCCGCCTCACGCGCGAAGAGTTCATGCGCGTGTTCTTCGACGACCTCGCGCTGCCCCACCTCATTCGCACCCAGATCGCCGACGTGCCCGAGTGGAAGAGCCACCGCGCCGGCTTCACGAGCGATGGCTCACCCAACAACTTGCACGTGGTGCGTTCGATGCGCGGGGCGCTGGCCCGCCGCATCGCGCTCGGCGGCGAACCGCGCAAGGAGCTCAAGCGGCTCGAAGCGCATCTCGAACACCTCAAGCAGCATCCGCAGGTGACATCGGCGCTGATCCAGAAAGAAATCCACGAGGTCGAGGAGCGCATCGCCGAGTTGCGCCGCACCATGCGGCACGTGCCCTACATCGATCCCATCGACCTGCGTTATCGCAACCGCGTGAAGACGCCGGTGCCCAGCGCCAAGTGCGTGATGTTCTGCCTGATGGACGTGTCGGGCTCGATGGACGAGGCGCGCAAGGACATGGCCAAGCGCTTCTTCATGCTGCTCTACATGTTCCTCACGCGGCACTACGAGACCATCGATCTCGTGTTCCTGCGCCACCACACGCAGGCGCAGGAAGTGACCGAAGAAGAGTTCTTCCACGCCACCGAAACCGGCGGCACGGTGGTGTCGAGCGCATTGGTGCTGATGGACGAGATCATCAAGGCGCGCTACCCCAGCGGCGAATGGAACGTCTACGGCGCACAGGCCAGCGACGGCGACAACTGGCACCAGGACAGTGGCCGCTGCCGCGAACTGCTGGTCGACAACATCCTGCCGGTGGTGCGCTACTACGCCTACGTGCAGGTGGCCGAGACCGAGCAGAACCTGTGGCAGGAATACCAGCAGCTCGAAGGCGTGCAGCCCAACTTTGCGATGCGCAAGGTATCGGACGCACAAGACATCTATCCGGTCTTTCGTGACCTGTTCAAGAAGGAAGGGGTCAACTCATGAACACCGACCGCCCTTCGTCCGATCGTGTCCTGGAGCGCTTGCCCAGTCCCTCCGACTGGACCTTCGAGCTGATCGAGACCTACCACACCGAGATCGCCAAGACGGCCAAGAGCTTCGGGCTCGACGTGTACCCCAACCAGCTCGAAGTGATCACGGCCGAGCAGATGATGGACGCCTACGCCAGCGTGGGCATGCCGATGATCTACCGCCACTGGTCGTACGGCAAACAGTTCATCACCACGGAGAAGAACTACAAGCGCGGCCACATGGGCCTGGCGTACGAGATCGTCATCAACTCCGATCCCTGCATCGCCTACCTGATGGAAGAGAACACCATGGCCATGCAGGCCTTGGTGATTGCGCATGCGGCCTATGGCCACAACAGTTTCTTCAAGGGCAACTACCTGTTCCGCATGTGGACCGATGCGTCCTCGATCATCGATTACCTCGTCTATGCGCGGCACTACATTGCCGAATGCGAGGAGCGCCACGGCGTCGATTCGGTCGAAGAACTGCTCGACTCCTGCCATGCGCTGATGAACTACGGCGTCGACCGCTATCGCCGCCCGCAGAAGCGCTCGCTGGCGCAAGAAAGCGTGCAGCGCGCGGACCGCGAGCGTCACATGCAGCAGCAGGTGAACGACCTGTGGCGCACGTTGCCACGGCGCGCCGAGCAGGCGGCCGACTCCGACGCCACGCGGCGCTTTCCATCAGAGCCGCAAGAGAACCTGCTCTACTTCATCGAGAAGAACGCCGCGTTGCTCGAACCTTGGCAACGCGAGGTGGTGCGCATCGTGCGCAAGATCGCGCAGTACTTCTACCCGCAGCGCCAGACGCAGGTCATGAACGAAGGCTGGGCGACCTTCTGGCACTACACGCTGCTCAACACCATGTACGACCGTGGCCAACTCGCCGACGGCTTCATGATGGAATGGCTCAGCTCGCACACGGGCGTGATCTTCCAGCCACCGGTGGGCCATCGTGCATACAGCGGCATCAACCCCTATGCACTCGGCTTCGCGATGATGACCGACCTGCGGCGCGTGTGCGAGAAGCCGACCGCCGAGGACCGCCGCTGGTTCCCCGACTTCGCGGGCACCGACTGGGTCAAGACGCTCGACTACGCGATGCGCAACTTCAAGGACGAGAGTTTCATCGGCCAGTTCCTGAGTCCGAAGACGATGCGTGATTTCCGGCTGTTCTCGATTCGCGATCATCAGAGCGAGTCCGAACTCGAGGTGTCGGCCATTCACGATGACAGCGGCTATCAGGCGTTGCGCGAATCGCTGTCACGGCAGTACGACATCAGCAGCCGCGAACCCGACATCCAGGTGTGGAACGTCGCCACGCGCGGCGACCGTTCGCTGACATTGCGGCATACGCAGCGCAACAACCTGCCGTTGCATGACGGTGCGGAAGAAGTGCTGAAGCACGTCGCCCGGCTCTGGGGGTTCGACGTGCACCTCGAAAGCATCGACAGTGCGGGGCGCATCAGCCGCAGTTGGAAGGCTGCGGCGCCGAAGCAGCTCTACTGAAATTTGGGGCTGCCGCTGTTCAGGGCGACACTCACGCCGACACGGTGCTCTTTTTCGCGAATGTCCCCCGCTTCGCTCCTCCTTTATTTCGCGAAAAAGAGCCCCGTATCGGCGCGAGCGTTGGACAGAGCAGTCGTTGATCGCGGAATCACCAGCAGCGTGCCCCCTGTGCGAATGACACCAGGTGCTCCCCGCAGCGAAATAAAGGAGGAGCGAAGCGGGGGACATTCGCGGAGGGGAGCACCTGGTGTCATTCGCACGCGCCCTGAATGAACCCGTACCCGAACCACCTGACACGCAGCGCGAAAGCCCCTGAAACAAGCCTAGGGAACCAGCGCCGCAATAGCCAGCGTATAGCCCTTCACCCCCAGCCCCACGATGATCCCCCGCGCCGCGGGCGAGATGTAGGAGTGATGGCGAAACTCTTCGCGCGCATGCACGTTCGAGATGTGCAGCTCGATCACCGGCACGCTCGCGCCCTTGATCGCATCGTGCAACGCAATCGACGTGTGGGTGTAGGCGCCGGGGTTCATGACCACGCCCAGCATGTTGCCGGCCGCCACTTCGCGGCCCGCTTCCTGGATCCAGTCGATCAGCACACCTTCGTGGTTCGACTGGCGGCACTCGATCTCGACGCCGTGCTTGGCGCCCGTGTCCTTGCACAGGCGTTCGACATCGGCCAGCGTGTCGCGACCGTATTGCTCTGGCTCTCGCGTGCCGAGCAGGTTGAGGTTGGGGCCGTTGAGGACGAGTATTTTCTTCATGATGAGTAAAGGCCTGAAGGCAACTGGCAAACGCTGCCGATTATGGTCTCGCGCCGGTCTTGCGGCGCTTCGTTGTCGATGATCCGACGTAGTAGTTGTACGAGTCGATGTCCACCACGCAACGCGCCATCAGGTCGACGAAATCGCGCAGCTTCTGGCCCATGTAGCGCTGCCGCTGGTAGGCGCAGTAGATGCGGCGCGGCTCGGGTTGCCACTGCGGCAGCACCGGCATCAGCACGCCCTGCTCCACCTCGGGCCGCACAAAGAACGCCGGCAGCAGCGCAATGCCCAGGCCATCGATGCAAAAGGTCTTCATGACCCAGTGGTCGTTGGTCTCGAAGGCGGGCTCGGGGCGGAAAGCGAAGCTCGACGCCCCCGACACCAGCAGCACCTGCGACAACCCCGACGGCGCCTTCATCACGATCGACTGGTGCCGTGCCAGTTCATCCGGCGCCTGCGGCGTGCCGTGGCGCGCGAGGTATTGCGGGCTCGCGTAGAGCCCGTAGTTCAACTTGCCCAGCAACTTGGCCACGAGGTTCGGCGCATCGGGCGGCTCCGAACACACATAGCAATCGACATCGCCGACCTGCGGCGCGTGAAAGCCGTTCGCCACGTCGAGCTGGCAGCGCACATTCGGATGTGACTCCAGGAACAGCTTGACCACGTGGCAGACGAAGGAGGTGCTGAACTGCGTGTCCGACAGCAGCGAGAGGCTGCCCGACACGCCGGTCGTCAGCTCGTGGATTTCGGTGCTGGCCGCTTCGAGCCGGCCCGTCACTTCGTCGAGCAGCCCTTCGCAGCGCGCGAAATACGCACGGCCGGCTTCGGTCAACGTGATGCGGCGCGGGCTGCGCATCAGCAGTTGTGCACCCAGCAGCTTTTCCAGTCGCGTGAGCTGCCGGCTCAAGGTGGCCTTGGACACGCCCGAGAGGCTTTCGGCCTTTGTGAGACTGCCGCCCTTCGCGACCAGCACGAAGGCCTCGACCAATGCGAGATCGATGCGGCTCATGCCAGTTGCTCCCCGGTGCGATCGCTTGATCCACGACACGTGAAACTGGTCGAGGTGCCGTTTTTGAACGCCGTTGTTCGGGGCGAGTGCGAATGACACCGGGTGCTCCCCTCCGCGAATGTCCCCCGCTTCGCTCCTCCTTCATTTCGCTGCGGGGAGCACCTGGTGTCATTCGCACATGGGCACGCTGCTGGTGATCGCCGATCAACCAGTGCTCTGAGCGCTCGCGCCGATACGGGGCTCTTTTTCGCGAAATAAAGGAGGAGCGAAGCGGGGGACATTCGCGAAAAAGAGCACCGTGTCGGCGTGAGCGTCGCCCTGAACTGAACGAACAGCAGCGCCAAGAACGCACGCCAGACACAACGCGACAAACAAAACAGCAAGGCGTCATTTCATCCAGCGTTTCAGGAATGAAAAGTTGCGTCTCTTCATGTGGCTTTCATCGGTGCGGCAGACGCGGTACGGTAGGCGGCATGGCCGGGGTGGCGTCAATGCTATGCCATCACCGGCGCCGAGCCTCACGCCCCCGCGCCCCACGCACCATGAACACAAGCAACACCGCCCCCTGGCATCCCGTGGCACGGTCGGCCGACCTGCGCCCCGGCGCCAACATCGTCGCCGGCTTTGCCGAAGGACAGGAACTCGCCCTCTGGCGCTCGGCCGACGGCACCGCGCAAGCCTGGGAGAACCGCTGCCCGCACCGCAGCGTGCGCTTCACGCTCGGCCAGGTGATCGAGAACCGGCTGGCCTGCGCCTACCACGGCTGGCAGTACGCGGCCGGCAGCGGGCAATGCACGAGCATCCCGGCGCACCCGGCCATGCAGGCGCCGCGCAACGTCTGCGCGAAGACGTTCAACGTGGCCGAGGCTTCGGGAATGCTGTGGGTTCACCTGTCGCCCGAGACGCACATTGCGCCAGCGGAACTGGCTGATGCCGTCCCCACCGGCTGGAGCTTCTGCCGCACGCTGACCGTGCGCGCCCCCGCCGGCATAGTGCGCGAAATGCTGGCCCGGCGCGGCCTGGCCGCCGATGGAGCGTCGGGTGCATGGCGCGGCCAACTCAACGACGTGAGCACCGTCGCCCTCGTCCTCGACGCCCAGCCCCACCTCGCCTTTGTTCATTTCTGGAGCGATGCAAATCCCGCCTCGGATGCAATGGCGGCCCTGCACACCGCCGTCCGCCGCCTGCGCAGCGAGATCGAAGCCCTTCCCAAAGGTTGAAAGAAGAAACCATGCCCTTCGTCACCGACGACCCCAACATGCGCGACGACTGGCTGGTCGTCGGACCGGCCACGACCGAAGTGCGCACCACCCGCCTGCTCGGCGAAACGGTGCGGCTCTGGATCGATGCCGACGGCACACCTCAATGCCGCATGGGCGACCAGCCGCTCGCGGTGCAATCCCGCTACGGCTACCTCTGGGTCTGCCCCAGCGGCCAGCCCGCGCGCCCGCTGTTCGACTTCCCCGAATACAGCGAGCCCGGCCGCCGCACCATCGACTGCGGCGGCATCGGCGTCGCGGTGTCGGGCCTGCGGGTGATCGAGAACTTCCTGGACATGGCGCACTTCCCCTTCGTGCACGCCGACTATCTCGGCAAGGTACCGCACACCGAGGTGGCGCAATACCAGGTGCAGGTCGAGCCCACCACCGGCGAAATCTGGGCCACCGACTGCCGCTTCTGGCAGCCGCGCGCCTCGGCCGCGCACGATTCGGGCAGCGAGGTGCTCTACAAGTACCGCGTGATGCAGCCCTTCTCGGCCATGCTCTACAAGTCGAGCTTTCGCGCGGGCGAACTCGATGCCATCGGGCTCTTCCTGCAGCCCATCGACGATGAGCACGTGATCGCCCACACGATCCTCGCCTGCTACGACGACGACTCCACCGACGCCGAACTCATCGCTTTCCAGCACACGATCTTCGGGCAGGACAAGCCGATCCTGGAGAACCACGCCTTCAAGCGCATGCCGCTCGAAGGCCGCGCCGAGACGCCCACGCGCGGCGACACCTCGTCCGTCACCTACCGCCGCTGGTTGCGCGAGCGCGGCATGCGCTTCGGCGTGAGGGCCGCCGCATGACCACAACACTGAAGCTCTACGACTACCCGCTCTCGGGCAACTGCTTCAAGGTGCGGCAAATGCTGGCGTGGCTCGGCGTCGCCCATGAAACCGTCCCGGTCGATTTCTACCCCGGACGCGAGCACAAGTCGGCCGCCTTCCTGGCGAACGTCAACCCGCTCGGCCAGCTCCCGGTGATCGACGACGGCGGTTTCCTGCTACGCGATGCGCAAGCCATCCTGGTCTACCTGGCGAGCCGCCACGACGCGCGGGGCCACTGGTATCCCGACGATCCGAAGCTGCGCGGCCAGATCGCGATGTGGCTCGCCACCGCCGACGACATCACCCGCACCGCCTCGGCCGCGCGGCTGCACGATGCGCTCGGCTATCACCATCTCGACATCGACGCCTGCCGCACCGGCGCGCGCGCCGTGTTCCGCGTGCTCGACGACCACCTCGCCGAACAGGCCAGCATGGGCCTGCGCTGGCTGGCCTCGGCACCCAAGCCGACGATTGCCGACCTGGCCTGCTTTCCGTATGTCGCGCTGGCTGGCGAAGGCGGCATTTCGCTGGACGAATTTCCGGCCCTGCGAAACTGGGGCTGGGATTTCCGACACCTGTCCGGGTTCATTGGCATGTCGGGTATCTTCCCTGCCGGCCCCGCCTGAGTATCCTTGGGCCTTCGCGCCTCTTTCTCTCCCTCTTTTCCCCGAACCCGCCATGAAAACCAAAGCCGCCGTCGCCTGGAAATCCGGAGCCCCGCTCACCATTGAAACCGTCGATCTCGACGGCCCCCGTTTCGGCGAAGTGCTGGTCGAGATCAAGGCCACCGGCATCTGCCACACCGACTACTACACGCTCTCGGGCGCCGACCCCGAAGGCATCTTCCCCGCGATCCTGGGCCACGAAGGCGCGGGCATCGTGGTCGACGTCGGCCCCGGCGTCACCACGCTCAAGAAGGGCGACCACGTCATTCCGCTGTACACGCCCGAGTGCCGCCAGTGCAAGTTCTGCCTGAGCCGCAAGACCAACCTGTGCCAATTGATCCGCGGCACGCAGGGCAAGGGACAGATGCCCGACGGCACCTCGCGCTTCAGCCTCGACGGCCAGCCGATCGCCCACTACATGGGCACGTCGACCTTCAGCAACTACACGGTCGCGCCCGAAATCTCGCTCGCCAAGATCCGTGAAGACGCACCCTTCGACAAGGTCTGCTACATCGGCTGCGGCGTCACCACCGGCATCGGCGCGGTGATCTTCACGGCCAAGGTGGAAGCCGGCGCCAACGTGGTCGTGTTCGGCCTCGGCGGCATCGGCCTGAACGTGATCCAGGGCGCCAAGATGGTGGGCGCCGACAAGATCATCGGTGTCGACCTGAACCCCGAGCGCGAAGCCATGGCGCGCAAGTTCGGCATGACGCACTTCATCAACCCGACGAACACCGAGAACGTGGTCGATGCCATCGTGCAGCTGACCGACGGCGGCGCCGACTACAGCTTCGAGTGCATCGGCAACACCAAGGTGATGCGCCAGGCGCTCGAATGCACGCACAAGGGCTGGGGCCGCAGCATCATCATCGGCGTGGCCGAGGCGGGTGCGGAAATCAGCACGCGGCCGTTCCAGTTGGTCACCGGCCGCAAGTGGGAAGGCTCTGCCTTCGGCGGCGCACGTGGCCGCACCGACGTGCCGAAAATCGTGGACTGGTACATGGAAGGCAAGATCAACATCGACGACCTGATCACGCACACCATGCCGCTGGAAGACATCAACAAGGGCTTCGACCTGATGAAGCGCGGCGAATCCATTCGCGGCGTGGTCCTCTACTAAGACTGACGGGAGGCGCCCGCCATGAACCGCATGGAACCCTTGCGCAAGATCGAGGCGGGCGTCCTCGAAATCGCGTACTTCGAGACCGGGCCCGCCGACGGCCCACCCGTGCTGCTGATGCACGGCTTTCCGTACGACATCCACACCTACGCCGAAGTGGCGCCGATGCTCGCGGCGCAAGGCTGCCGCGTGATCGTGCCGTACCTGCGCGGCTATGGCACCACGCGCTTTCTGAGCGACGCCACGCCGCGTTCGGGCGAACAGGCCGCGCTGGGCGCCGACCTGCTCGCGCTGCTCGATGCGCTGAAGATCGAACACGCGGTGCTGGCCGGCTACGACTGGGGCGGGCGCGCTGCCTGCGTGGTGGCTGCGTTGTGGCCCGAACGCTGCGCGGGGCTGGTGTCCTTCAACAGCTACAACATCCAGAACATCGCCCAGGCGATGGAGCCGGATGCGCCGGCCAAGGAGCACAGCCTCTGGTACCAGTACTACTTTCACAGCGAACGCGGCCGCGCCGGGCTCGCGAAAGACCGCAAGGCGTTCACCAAGCTGCTGTGGAAGCTGTGGTCGCCCACGTGGAGGTTCGACGACGCCACCTTTGAGCGCAGCGCCGCCGCCTTCGACCATCCTGATTTCGTGGACGTGGTGATCCAGTCGTACCGCCATCGCTTCGGCCTCGTGCCCGGCGACCCGGCCTATGCGGACATCGAGCGCCGCCTCGCGGCCGAACCCGCGATCACCGTGCCCACCATCACCTTCGACGGCATCGACGACGGCGTGCGACCGCCGACCGCCGGCCGAGGCCTCGGCCCACGCGCACCGCTTCAGCGGACCGCGCTCGCACCGGCTCGTGCCGGGCGTGGGCCACAACATGCCGCAGGAAGCGCCGCGCACCTTTGCCGACGCCGTGCTCGAACTGGTGCCCGCACTGCACAACCCATCCCGATGACCGACACCACCCTCAAGACCCTTTCCGAGCACCACGCCTTCGGCGGCGTGCAGAGCTTTCACGAGCACCGCTCGCACGAGATCGGGCTGCCGATGCGCTTCTCGGTCTACCTGCCGCCGCAGGCCGCGCACGAGCGCGTGCCCGCCCTGCTCTACCTTGCGGGCCTGACCTGCAACGAGGAAACCTTCGCGACCAAGGCCAGCGCGCAGCGCATGGCCGCGAGCCTGGGCCTTGCGCTGATCGCGCCCGACACCAGCCCGCGCGGCGCCGAGCCCGAAAGCCTGCCGGGCGCAAAAGACAACTGGGACTTCGGCATCGGCGCCGGCTTCTACCTCGACGCGACCGCCGAGCCCTGGTCCACCCACTGGCGCATGGAAAGCTGGATCGTCCATGAGCTGCTGCCGCTGGTGGCACAGCACTTCGCCATCGACGGCCAGCGCCTGGGCATCTTCGGCCACTCGATGGGCGGCCACGGCGCGCTCACGCTCGCCATGCGGCACCCGGGGCGCTTCAAGTCGCTGTCGGCCTTCGCGCCGATCTGCGCGCCCACGCAATGCCCGTGGGGCAAGAAAGCGTTCAGCGGCTACCTGGGCGCGCCCGGTGACGACCGTGCCCAGTGGCTGGCGCACGACGCCAGCGCGCTGATGCAGTCGCAGACTGTCGCGCCGTATCCCCACGGCATCCTGATCGACCAGGGCCTCGCCGACAAATTCCTGGCCGAGCAACTGCATCCCGAAGTGTTCGAGGCGGCCTGCTTCGCGGCCGGCCAGCCGCTCACGCTGCGCCGCCATGCGGGCTACGACCACGGCTACTACTTCATCCAGAGCTTCATGGCCGACCACATTGCGCATCACGCGCAAACATTGCACGGCTGATCGACCGCGGCGGGTGTGCGCCGTATCATGGAACGCATGTCCGCAGCTCAAATTCCTGCCTTCCATTTGCGGTCGCGCGATGGCTCCACCGAAGAGAGCATGGTGCTGGCCGGCATCTGGCGCCGTGCGTGGATTTCCGCCAACCGGGGCGCCGCCACCATCGAGCCGATCGGCCACTGGCTGCAGCGCGTGCGAACCGAATTCGTGCCACCGGCCGAAGTCGTTCTGGCCGAACGCGATGGACAGGTGCTTGCCTTCATGGTGCTGCTGGAGCGGCGCGAGTACGTGGCTCAGCTCTTTGTCGAGCCGCACCTGCGCAACCAGGGACTGGGCAAGGCGCTGCTCGACGAAGCCTGCGTTCGCATCCCTACCGGCTGGCGGCTGCATGTGGCCACCACCAACACCTCGGCGCAGCGCTTCTACGAACGCTATGGCCTGGAGCGCGGCACGGTCGACCGGCATCCGAGCAGCGGCCGCGAACGCATTGCCTACCACTGGTCACCTTCGCGCCCGCCGTGGCGCGTCGGCTGACACGGTGTGAAGACTCCTTGATTTTTTCTTCTCCATGCGCATCGACCACATCGCACTCTGGACCACCGACCTCGAGCGCTGCAAGCGCTTCTACATCGACTACTTCGGCGCCACGGCGGGCGCGGGCTATGTCAATCCGGCGAAGGGTTTCGCCTCGTGCTTCCTGAGCCTGGGCGACGGCGCGCGCATCGAGGCCATGACCACCAGCACGCTCTCGCCCGTCTCCATCGAAGCCGGCGCGCAGCGCATGGGCTGGACGCACCTGGCCATCAGCGTGGGTTCCGACGCCGCCGTCGACGAACTCACGCAACGGCTGAAGAACGACGGCTATCCGCTGCTCGATGGCCCGCGCCGCACCGGCGACGGCTACTACGAGAGCGTGGTGCTCGACCCCGACGGCAACCGCATCGAGATCACCGCATGAACAACACGAGGCCCGCACCATGAGTGCCTTCGTCCAGAGCCTGCACGAAATCTTCGAGCGCCTCGGCCGCATCGAAACCCGCCGCATGTTCGGCGGCCACGGCGTGTGGCACGAGGGCCGCATGATCGCGCTGGTGGCCCGCGACACGCTCTACCTGAAGGCCGACGCCGAAAGCGCCACGCACTTCGACCAGCAGAACCTGCCGCCCTTCACCTACGAGCGGCAGGGCAAGTCGATGCCGATGTCGTACCGGCAGGCGCCCGCCGACCTGTTCGAAGACCGCGAGGAAGCCGCGCTGTGGGGCCGCCGCGCGTACGAGGCCGCGCTGCGCTCGGGCCAGCCACCGAAGAACAAGACGCCGGCGGCCAAGAAAAAGGCGGCCAGCAAAACACCCGCAAAGAAAGCCGCAGTGAAGAAGACCAAGAAAGCAGTTCCCCGGTGAACAGCAACAACCCCGCGCCGCCCCCATTGCCCGAGCGCGAACAGATCGCACTGCTCGAACCCTTCGACGGCCTCGGCCTGAAGAACATCGTCGTCGTTGCCACATTGCAAGACGCCGAACGCGCCGCCGACACGCTGCTGGCCGCGCGCGTGGCCGGCTTCGACACCGAATCCAAGCCCACCTTCGCCAAGAACGAAGTCTCGGGCGGCCCGCACGTGGTGCAGTTCTCCACGCGCGACACGGCTTGGCTGTTCCAGTTGCATCGCACCGAATGCAACCCGCTGGTGGCCGAGCTGATCGCATCGACCGAGCTGCGCAAGGTCGGCTTCGGCCTCTCGGGCGACCTCACGCTGATCCGCAACAAGCTGCAGATCGAGCCGCAGGCGGTGTTCGACATCGACACCGAGTTCCGCCATCGCGGCTACCGCAAGTCGGTGGGCGTGAAGGCGGCGGTGGCGCTGGTGTTCAACCGCCGCTTCGTGAAGTCGCGCAAGGCGACGACCTCGAACTGGGCCAACAAGCAACTGACCGAAGCGCAGATCCGCTATGCGGCGAACGACGCCTACGCGTCGATCCGCGTCTTCGACGCGCTGTTCCCCGGCGCCTGAGCCGCCAGGCGGGATCAGTCCCGGCCCGCCTCCACGATGGCCTGCGCCAGCCGCCGCGGATTCGAGAAAAACATCTCGTGGCTGCCGGGGCATTCGACCAGCCTGAACAGCCCCAGCCGCTCCGACAGGCGCGGATGCCACGGCAGGCTGTGCGGCAGCGCGGTGTCCTGCTGGCAGTTGACGTAGGACTTGCCCAGTGCCAGCTCGGCCAGCGGCTTCTGCAGCTTGATCTTGTCGGTGAAGGTGCGGTACGGGTGCGGGTTCAGCTTCTCGTAGGCGGCCTGCGCGAGCGCGAGGTCGGCATCGTTGATGAAGGCTTCGCGCCAGATCTCGAAGGGCAGCGTCACCGCGTTGCCGTTGGCTGCGGCGATGGCATCGAACATCGTCACGTAGTGCGGCGGCACCATGTCGTTGAGCGATTCGCCGTCGAGCGGCACGAAGGCATTGATGTAGACCAGCCGCCGCAGCCGTTGCGCGATGCGGTCGGCCACGCCCGAGATCACCATGCCGCCATAGCTGTGGCCCACGAGGCGAACCTGCGTCAGGTCTTTCTCTTCGATGAAGCGCACGGCGGAGTCGATGGCATCGCTGAGGCCGGTGCGCGCGCGGTCGTCGCCGGCGCGGTTTCCCGCGAGCGTGGGGCAATGCACGGTGTGGCCGGCTTCGCGCAGGCCATCGGCCACGGCTTCGATCTCGGCGCCGGTGTGCCACGCGCCGTGGACGAGAACATAGGTGTCGGACATGGGTGTCTCCTTCTGGTGGGTGAAGGAGCACGACTGTAGAAAAACCAACGCAGTGCCGATGGCCGCTGCCTGCCAGCCCGATGGCCGATTCGCGCCCGCCTTTGCCTTCATTCAATAATTCAACGATACTTGAACAATGGAAGAAAACGACGTCGTTCGATCTTTGGCTGCCCTCGCACAGCCAATCCGCCTGCGGGTGTTTCGCGCGCTGGTGGTGGCCGGGCCCGAGGGCCTGACGCCGGGTGCACTGACCGAGGCGCTCGGCGTGCCGGCCACAGGCCTGTCTTTCCACCTCAAGGAATTGACGAATTCGGGGCTGATCTCGCAGGAGCGGCAGGGCCGCAACCTCGTCTACCGCGCGGCCTTCGAGCGCATGAACGCCCTGCTCGGCTACCTCACGGAAAACTGCTGCCAGGGCGAGCCCTGCCTTGCCGACGGCGCAGCAGGCTGCGGCTGCTGACCCCTTGTTGCGATCCCCGACATGCTGACTGCCGTCTTCATCTTCGTCTGCACGCTCGTGCTGGTCATCTGGCAGCCGCGCGGCCTGGGCATCGGCTGGAGCGCTTCGCTCGGCGCGCTGGTGGCGTTGGCCCTCGGCGTGGTCCACCTTGCGGACATACCCGTCGTCTGGGGCATCGTGTGGAACGCCACCGCCACCTTCGTCGCGGTGATCGTCATCAGCCTGCTGCTCGACGAGGCCGGCTTCTTCGAGTGGGCCGCTCTGCACGTGGCGCGCTGGGGCGGCGGGCGCGGCCGGCTGCTGTTCGCGTTCATCGTGCTGCTGGGCGCGGCGGTGTCGGCGCTCTTCGCCAACGACGGTGCCGCGCTGATCCTCACGCCCATCGTGATGGCGATGCTGCTCGCGCTCGGCTTCACGCCCGCCGCCACGCTGGCCTTCGTGATGGCGGCCGGCTTCATTGCCGACACGGCGAGCCTGCCGCTGGTGGTGTCGAACCTCGTGAACATCGTGTCGGCCGACTTCTTCAAGATCGGCTTTCGCGACTACGCGGCGGTCATGGTCCCTGTGAACATCGCATCGGTGCTCGCCAGCCTCGTGATGCTGATGCTTTATTTCCGCCGCGGCATTCCCGCGCGCTACGACGTGGCGCAACTCAAGGCGCCCGCCACCGCCGTGCGCGACCTCGCGACCTTTCGCGCGGGCTGGGTCGTGCTGGTGCTGCTGCTCGTCGGCTTCTTCGGGCTCGAACCGCTTGGCGTGCCCGTCAGCGCCGTGGCCGCCTTCGGTGCCGTGGTGCTGTTCGCGGTGGCGGCGCGCGGCCATGCGATCGACACGCGCAAGGTGCTGCGCGAGGCACCATGGCAGATCGTCGTCTTCTCGCTGGGCATGTACCTCGTGGTCTACGGGCTGCGCAATGCCGGGCTGACCGGCCACATCGCATCGCTGCTCGATGTGTTCGCCAGGGGCGGCGTGTGGACCGCCGCGCTGGGCACCGGGGTTCTCTCGGCCCTGCTCTCGTCCGTCATGAACAACATGCCGACCGTGCTCATCGGCGCGCTGTCCATCGACGCATCGGGCGCGAGCGGCGTGGTGAAAGAGGCCATGGTCTACGCCAACGTGATCGGCTGCGACCTGGGTCCGAAGATCACGCCCATCGGCAGCCTTGCCACGCTGCTGTGGCTCCACGTGCTCGCGAAGAAGGGCACCACCATCGGCTGGGGCTACTACTTCAAGGTCGGCTTCGTGCTGACGGTGCCGGTGCTGCTGGTCACGCTGGCGGCGCTGGCGCTGCGGCTGAGCATCGGCTGACACATCAACCCATCAAGGACTTCACGCCCATGAGCAACATCACGATCTATCACAACCCCGCCTGCGGCACGTCCAGGAACGTGCTCGCACTGATCCGCAACACGGGCGACGAGCCCGAGGTCATCGAGTACCTGAAGCACCCGCCCGACCGCGCCACATTGCAGCGCCTGATCGCCGCGATGGCGATGCCGGTGCGCGAGGTAATGCGCCGCAAGGGCACGCCTTATGACGAACTGGGCCTGGACGACCCGAAGTGGAGCGACGAACAGTTGATCGACTTCATGCTGCAGCACCCGATCCTCATCAACCGGCCCATCGTGGTGACGCCGATCGCCACGCGCCTGTGCCGGCCGTCCGAGGCGGTGCTCGACATCCTGCCGCACCCGCAGCGCGGCGCCTTCACGAAGGAAGACGGCGAGATGGTCATCGACGCAAAGGGCCAGCGTGTCGCCAAGCCCTGAACTGCCCAACCTCGATGCCGAAGCGTTCCGCAAGCCGGACCTGCAACGCCTGCTGCCCGCCAAGCGCGCCACCCACGCCCCGCGCATCCTGCTGCTCTACGGATCGCTGCGCGAGCGCTCCTACAGCCGCCTGCTGACCGAAGAGGCCGCGCGCCTGCTGCAGGCCATGGGGGCAGAGCCCCGCATCTACAACCCGCACGGCCTTCCGCTGCCCGATGGCGCACCCGACGACCATCCGAAGGTGCAGGAGCTGCGCGACCTTGCGCAATGGGCCGAAGGCATGGTGTGGACGTCGCCGGAACGCCACGGCGCGATGACCGGGATCATGAAGGCGCAGATCGACTGGATACCGCTGGCCATCGGCTCGGTGCGGCCCACGCAGGGCAAGACGCTCGCGGTCATGGAGGTGTCGGGCGGCTCGCAGTCCTTCAACGCGGTGAACCAGTTGCGCGTGCTCGGGCGCTGGATGCGCATGCTCACCATCCCCAACCAGTCGTCGGTGGCCAAGGCCTTTCTCGAATTCGATGATGACGGCCGCATGAAGCCTTCGCCGTACTACGAGCGCGTGGTCGACGTGATGGAAGAGCTGGTCAAGTTCACGCTGCTCACGCGCGATTGCGCGGACCATCTGGTCGACCGCTACAGCGAACGGCGCGAGAGCGCGCAAGAACTGTCGAAGCGGGTCAACCTGCGCAGCATCTGAGCGCAAGGCTGCTCGACGTCAGCGGCGGCGGCGCAATTCGCCGGGCGTGCCGCCCAAATGCCGGCGGCACTGGCGAACGAAGTGCGATGCGTCGGCCAGCCCGACGCGAAACCCGATCTCCGCGATGCTCAGGCGGTCGAAGCGCGCATCGCCCAGCATGCGCCGCGCCACCTGCATGCGAAAGCCGGCCAGCGCGGTCGCGAAGGTGGTGCCGCCCTCGCCCAGGCAGCGGTGCAGGCTGCGCTCCGAAATGCCCAGCCCGCGCGCCACGCCGGCGGCCGTGAGGCCGGGCTCTGCGTGGCGCTCGCGCGTGGCTTCCAGCACGCGCTGCCGCAAGACGGCACGCCCCGCATCCGGCACCTGCGCGGGGCCATGCCCCACGGCCAGTGCCAGCAGGCCGCCGAGCTGGTCGCCCAGCAGTTCGGCCGGCAGCGGCGGGTTCGCAGCCAGCGCCGGCGTCAACTGGCGCACGAAGCTGCTGAGCACGCCGCCCCAGCCCGCCTGCCCATCGATGCGGCGCGCCACCTGGTCGCCGGCGTCGGGCAGCCATGCATCGACCCAGGCGGTCGGCAGTTCGAGCGAGATGGTGTCGGCCGACTGCAGCAGATGAAATTCATAAAGACGGCGCGAATCGACCAGCACCGCGTCGCCCGGCAGCAGGCGCGCGGCGCGGCCGTCCTGCACGGCGACCCAGGCCGAATCGGTCTTGCACAGCAGGTAGAAGTAGTTGTGGCGGCTGTGGGCGATGGCCCGGCGCGTGCGATAGACGTCCTGCGCGCTGCCGCGCACCTGGTTGACGACGATGGGGCCGAGCGGCGCCGACAACAGCGTCGCGCCGAAATCCCCTGCTGCCGGGCTGGTCACGTCCATCTCCAGGAAGCCTTCGCAGACCGCGCCCACCCAGTAGTCCAGCCGCTGCGCAGGCGGCACGTTGTCGGTCGACCAGGTGTGGATCGCTGAAGAGGCAGGGGCGGAGGCGATGGCGCTCATGCCGCGAACATAGCCAGCCCGGGCTCATTTGCCAAGCGGGTATAGACGCTCTCCGACGCCGCCCCCAGACGCCCCCCGGCACAATGACCGCCATCTCCAACCGTCTCCAACCGCACACGAAAGTAGGGCCATGAGCAACAAAAGCGATTTCGGACTGATCGGCCTGGCCGTGATGGGCCAAAACCTCGTGCTGAACGTGGAAAGCCGCGGCTTCCAGGTCAGCGTGTACAACCGCACCGAAGCCACCACCGAGGCCTTCGTGGCCGCCAACCCCGGCAAGAAGCTGGTCGGCGCCAAGACGCTCGAAGAGTTCGTTCAAAGCCTGGCCAAGCCCCGCAAGATCCAGATCATGGTCAAGGCCGGCGCACCGGTCGACCAGGTGATCGAGCAGCTCATCCCGCTGCTCGACAAGGACGACATCGTCATCGACGGCGGCAACAGCCTCTACACCGACACCGAGCGCCGCGACGCCTACCTGTCGAGCAAGGGCCTGCGCTTCATCGGCGCGGGCGTCTCGGGCGGCGAGGAAGGCGCGCGCAAGGGCCCGTCGATCATGCCGGGCGGCCCGCTGTCCACCTGGGAAGTGATGAAGCCCATCTTCGAGAGCATCGCGGCCAAGGTCGACGGCGAGCCCTGCGTCATTCACATCGGCCCCGGCGGCGCGGGCCACTACGTGAAGATGGTGCACAACGGCATCGAGTACGGCGACATGCAGCTCATCTGCGAGGCCTACAGCCTGTTCAAGGCGGCCGGCTTCAGCACCGACGAAATGGCCGCGATCTTCAACGAATGGAACGACGGCGAACTGCAGAGCTACCTGATCCAGATCACCGCCAAGGCGCTGGAGCAGAAAGACCCGGAAACGGGCAAGCCGATCGTCGACCTGATCCTCGACAAGGCCGGCCAGAAGGGCACGGGCCAGTGGACGCTGATCAACGCGGCCGAGAACGCGGTGGTCATCAGCACCATCAACGCCGCCGTCGAGGCGCGCGTGCTGTCGTCGCAGAAGAAGCAGCGCGTGGTGGCCAGCAAGCTGCTGCAGGGGCCGAAGATCGAACTGTCGCTGGAGAAGAAGGCGCTGGTGGCCAAGGTGCACGACGCGCTCTATGCCTCCAAGGTCATCAGCTACACGCAGGGCTTCGACCTCATCAAGACGATGGGCGACAAGAAGGACTGGAAGCTCGACCTGGGCGGCATCGCGTCGATCTGGCGCGGCGGCTGCATCATCCGCGCGCGCTTTTTGAACCGCATCACCGACGCCTTCCGCACCGATCCGGCGCTGGGCAACCTGATGCTCGATCCGTTCTTCAAGGACCTGCTCAACCGCACGCAGCAAAGCTGGCGCGAAGTGGTGGCGCTGGCGGTGAGCAACGGCATTCCGGTGCCGGCCTTCAGCGCGTCGCTGGCCTACTACGACAGCTACCGCACGGAGCGCCTGCCGGCCAACCTGCTGCAGGCGCAGCGCGACTTCTTCGGCGCCCATACGTACGAGCGCATCGACAAGCCCGAAGGCCAGTTCTTCCACACGGACTGGCCCGAAGTCATCGGCTGATGCCGCCATGCCGACCCTCGACTATCCCAGCCATCTGGTCGAGGACTGGCAACTGAGCGACGGCACGTCGGTGCGCATCCGTCCGATCCGCGCAGAAGACTTCGACATGCACTCCGCCTTCGTGGCGGGGCTGTCGAACGAAACGGGTTTCCATCGCCTGCTGTCGCCGCGCAAGCCGCAGCCCGACGAACTCTGGCGCATGACCCACATCGACTACGACCGAGAACTGGCGCTCATCGCGACCACCGAAGTCGATGGCACCGAGCAGCAGATGGGCGTGGTTCGCTATGTACGCGGCGACACACCCGAAACCGCGGCCACGGCCGAGTTCGCGGTCGTGATCGCCGACGCGTGGCAGCACCACGGCGTCGCAGCCAAGCTCATGCGCAAGCTGATCGATGCAGCCGCCGAGGCTGGCGTGAAGCAACTGTCGGACATCACGCTCTACGACAACATGGGCATGTTGGCGCTGGCACGCAAACTGGGCTTCAAGTTGCAACGCGATCCGGGTAATCCGAACGTCACTCGGCTGCTACTGGCATTGGGCGAACGCTGAGTTGCGCTGTCAGTCGCTGGAAACTGGCGCTGCTGTTCAGGGCGGCACTCACGCCGACACGGTGCTCTTTTTCGCGAATGTCCCCCGCTTCGCTCCTCCTTTATTTCGCGAAAAAGAGCCCCGTATCGACGTGAGCGCTCAGAGCAGTCGTTGATCGGCCGCAAACGCAGAGCGTGTCCATGTGCGAATGACACCAGGTGCTCCCCGCAGCGAAATAAAGGAGGAGCGAAGCGGGGGACATTCGCGGAGGGGAGCTCCTGGTGTCATTCGCACTCGCCCCGAATGAACCCGAACCCGCACCCGAACCCGCACCCGAACCCGAAGGCGCCCCGACACCCCCACCACTACCAGCCCAACGCTGTCCACATGCACTCTTTTGGTAAAGCGCCACGCCCTAAAAAGCAGCACCAGCAAACTTAAATCTACTTCCTTATGATGCGAAACCTTTTTCCGTCGGAAGCAGAGAGCCCTGTCCATGGTCCAGCTCGCATTGCGTCGCCCGTACACATTCATCGTCATGGCGATGCTGATCGTGCTGGCCACGCCATTTGTCCTGGCGCGCATGGCCACCGACATCTTTCCGGAAATCAACATCCCGGTGGTCAGCGTCATCTGGAGCTACACCGGCCTGCCGGCGCAGGAAATGGGGCAGCGCATCTCCGGCCAGGTCGAACGCGGACTGACCACGACCGTGAGCGACATCGAGCACATCGAATCGCAGTCGCTGGCGGGCGTGTCGATCATCAAGGTGTTCTTCCAGCCGACCGCCAACATCGAAATGGCCATCTCGCAAGTGGTGGCCTCGATGCAGGCGCAGGTACGGCAACTGCCGCCGGGCATCACGCCGCCGCTGGTCATCAAGTATTCGGCCTCCAGCGTGCCGGTGATCCAACTGGCGCTGTCCAGCCCCACGCGCTCTGAAAATTCGCTGTTCGATTCCACCGTCAACCAGCTTCGGCCGCAGCTCATCACGGTGCCGGGTGCGGCCATTCCGTTTCCGTACGGCGGCAAGAACCGGCTGATTTCGGTCGACCTCGACACCCAGGCGCTGCAGGCGCGCGGCCTTTCGCCGGCCGACGTGGTGAACGCGGTGAACACGCAAAACCTGATTCTTCCCTCGGGCACCGCCAAGTTCGGCGCCACCGAATACAACGTGAAGATGAACGGCTCGCCCGACGCCATCGCGGGCCTGAACGACCTGCCGGTGCGCACCGTGAACGGCGCCACCACCTACCTGCGCGACGTGGCCTACGTGCGCGACGGCTTCTCGCCGCAGACCAACGTGGTGCGCCAGGACGGCGTGCGCGGCGTGCTGCTGTCGGTGCTGAAGAACGGCGGCGCGTCCACGCTGGACATCGTGTCGAACATCCGCGCCATGCTGCCCATCGCGGCGCAGACGATGCCGGAAGACATCAAGATCACGCCGCTGTTCGACCAGTCGGTGTTCGTGAAGGCGGCGGTGAAGGGCGTGGTGTTCGAAGCCATCCTGGCCGCCGCGCTCACGGCGGCGATGGTGCTGCTGTTCCTGGGCAACTGGCGCAGCACGCTCATCATCGGGCTGACGATTCCGCTGTCGATCCTGGCCTCGATCCTGGTGCTGTATTCGCTGGGCGAAACGCTCAACCTCATGACCTTGGGCGGGCTGGCGCTGTCGGTGGGCATATTGGTCGACCAGGCGATCGTGACCATCGAGAACATCGAGCGGCACCTGCACATGGGCACGCCGCTGAAGGAGGCCATCGAGGTCGGCGCGGGCGAGATCGGCTCGGCGGCTTTTGTCTCCACGCTGTGCATCTGCATCGTGTTCGTGCCGATGTTCTTTCTCTCGGGCGTGGCGCGCTTTCTGTTCGTGCCGCTGGCCGAGGCTGTGGTGTTCGCCATGCTGGCTTCTTACCTGCTCTCTCGTACGCTGGTGCCGACGCTGGTGATGCTGCTGATGGGCGGCTCGCACGGCGAACACGCACCGGCCGAAGGCGCGAAGCAGAGCGCGCTGCAGCGCCTGTACCGCGCCTTCGATCGCCGCTTCGAGCGCGTGCGCCGCGCCTACACGCTGGTGCTGTCGGCGGTGCTGTCCAAGCGCGCCGGCTTCATCGGCCTGTTCCTCGGCTTCTGCCTGCTGTCTTGCCTGCTCTACCCGGCGCTGGGCCGCGACTTCTTCCCGACTGTCGATGCCGGCCAGATCCGCCTGCACCTGCGCGCGCCCACCGGCACCCGCATCGAGGAAACCGCGCGCCTGACCGACCAGGTCGAGGCCGCCATCCGCGAGCTGGTGCCGCCCGATCAGCTCGAGACCATCCTGGACAACCTGGGCGTGCCCAACAGCGGCATCAACCTGTCGTACAGCAATGCCGGCACCATCGGCACCTTCGACGGCGAGCTGCTGCTGTCGCTCAAAGAAGGCCACAAGCCGACCGAGCAGCATGTGTCGCTGCTGCGGGCCGAGTTGCCCAAGCGCTTTCCGGGCATCGAGTTCTTCTTCCAGCCCGCGGACATCGTCACGCAGATCCTGAACTTCGGCCTGCCCGCGGCCATCGACGTGCAGTTCAGCGGCAACGACATGGCCGGCAACGCGCTGCGCGCGGCCGAACTGACCAAGGCGATCCGGCAGATTCCCGGCGCGGTCGATGCCCACGTGCACCAGCGGCTGGACGGCCCCTCGCTGAGCCTGCAGATGGACCGCACGCGGCTTCAGCAGTACGGCCTGACCGCCGCCAACGTGGGGCAGAACGTGCTCATTGCGCTGTCGGGCAGCTCGCAGACGGCGCCCGCCTTCTGGCTGAACCCGGCGAACGGCGTGGTCTACAGCATCGCGGTGCAGACGCCGCAGTACACCGTCGATTCGCTCGACTCGCTGCTCAACATTCCGGTGGGCGCGGGCATCGGCGCGGGCGGGGCCGGCTCGCAGCAATTGCTGGGCAACCTCGTGAGCACGCAGGCCGACCGGCAGCCGGCCGTGATGTCGCGCTACAACATCGCGCCGGTGATCGACGTGTACGTGAGCGTGCAGGGCACCGACCTGGCCAGCGTGGCATCGAAGGTGCAGAAGCTGGTCGACGAGATGCGCCCCACGCTCTCGCGCGGCAGCCGGGTCGAGATTCGCGGGCAGGTGCAGACCATGCAGTCGTCGTTCATCGGCCTGGGCGTGGGCCTGGCGATGGCGATCGTGCTGGTGTACCTGCTGATCGTGGTCACCTTCCAGTCGTGGCTGGACGCGGCCATCATCATCACCGCCCTGCCGGCCGCGTTGGCGGGCATCGCGTGGATGCTCTTCATCACCGGCACCACGCTGAGCGTGCCCGCGCTCACGGGCGCGATCATGACCATGGGCGTGGCCACGGCCAATTCGATCCTGCTGGTGTCGTTCGCGCGCGAACGGCTGCAGGCGGGCATTCCGCCGCTGTCGGCCGCGCTGGAAGCCGGCGCCACCCGCATCCGCCCAGTGCTGATGACGGCGCTGGCCATGATCATCGGCATGATCCCGATGGCACTGGGCCTGGGCGAAGGCGCCGAGCAGAACGCGCCGCTGGGCCGCGCCGTGATCGGCGGGCTGATCTTCGCCACGGTGTCGACATTGTTTTTCGTGCCCGCCGTGTTCGCGGGGGTGCACAGTCGGCTTGCGCATCGCCGGGCGGCACGCGAAGCCTCGCAGCCTCCCCAACCGCCAGCGGGCGCAACGCCCCAGGAGAACTGATTCCATGACGGAGCAACGCCACTCGGCATTGGCCATCCACCCCATCGCTGTAGAAGAAGGCGAAGGCGAGTTGCTGCGCCGCCGGCAGATCGTGCGGCGCACGCGCTGGCTGGTGCTGATCGTCCTCGTGCTGCTGGCGCTGGGCGCGGCGCGCACGGTGGTCGTGCGCATCGCCAACGCGCGCGCACTCGAAACCGGCACCGCCGAGCGCGCCAAGCAATATGTGCAGACCGCCCTGCCCCGCACGCCCACCGCCGGCCAGACGCTTGCGCTGCCGGGCACGCTGCAAGGCTTCGTGCAGTCGCCGATCTCGGCGCGCGCCAGCGGCTACCTCAAGCGCTGGACCAAGGACATCGGCAGCCGCGTCGAAAAGGGCGAGCTGCTGGCCGAGATCGAGACGCCGGAAATCGACCAGCAGCTTTCGCAGGCCGTGGCCGCACGCGCGCAGGCCGCATCGGGACTGCAGCTCGCGCAGAGCACGGCCGAGCGCTGGGAAGCGCTGCGCAAGAAGGACGTGGTCTCGCAGCAAGACCTCGACGAGCGCCGCAGCGCCGTCGCGCAAGCCACCTCGAACGTGGCGGCGGCCGATGCCAATGTGCAGCGGCTCAAGCAGACCGAAGGCTTCAAGCGCGTGGTCGCACCGTTTGCGGGCGTCATCACGCGGCGCAATGTCGACGTGGGCGACCTGATCGATGCGGGCGCGGGCGGTGGTGCCGGGCGGGCGCTGTTCCTGCTGGCGCAGACCGATCCGCTGCGCGTGTACATCAACGTGCCGCAGGCTTACGCGCAACTCGTCAAGCCGGGCCAGCCGGTGGTCGTGACGCAGGCCGAACTGCGCGGCCAGAACTTCAAGGGCCAGGTGGCGCGCACCGCCGGATCGATCGACACGACCACGCGGATGATGCAGGTCGAGGTCTCATTACCCAACAGCGACGGCGCGCTGCTGCCGGGTGCCTATGTGCAGGTGTCGCTGCCGCTGGCGGCGAGCCGCTCGCTCACGGTGCCATCGAATGCGCTGCTGTTCCGTGCCGAGGGCACGCGCATCGCGGTGGTCGATGCGCAGGGCCGCGTCGGCCTGCGCGCCGTGACGCTTGGCCGCAACTATGGCGAGAACGTCGAGGTGATCGATGGGCTCGACGGCAAGGACCGCATGGTGCTGAACCCCTCCGACTCGCTGGCCGAAGGCGACGTGGTGGCGGTCGCACCCGAAGCGCCCGCACCGGCGGCTGCCCCGAAGGCGCCCACGCCCAAGGCCCCCGCGTGACACCGCGCCTGCTCGCCACGGCGCTCGCCGCCCTACTCGCGGCAGGCTGCGCGGTCGGCCCCGACTACAAGACGCCGGCCACCCCGCTGCCCGTCAGCTGGAAGCTGGAAGAACCCTGGCGCGTGAGCGCGCCGAACGACAGCGCCGACAAGGGCCCCTGGTGGAAGCGCTTCGGCGATACACAGCTCGACACGCTGCAAGAGCAGGCGCTGGCCGGCAGCCCCACGCTGGCGATCGCCAATGCGCGGCTGGCGCAGGCACGCGCCACGCTCGCGGGCAGTGCGGCCAGCCAGTACCCGCAGCTTGGCCTTGGCACACGCGCCTCGCGGCTCAAGATTTCCGCCAACCGGCCGCTGACCAGCTATGCAACCGCCAACTCGTCGACCGTGCAGAACGACTTTGCGCTGTCGCTCAACGCGAGCTACGAGGTGGACCTGGCCGGGCGCGTGCAGCGCACGGTCGAAGGCGCGACGGCGTCGGCCGAGCAATCGGCGGCCGACCTGGAAAACACGCGCCTGCTGCTGGGCGCCGATGTCGCCAGCAACTACTTCAACCTGCGCTCGACCGACATCGAACTCGACGTGGTCGCGCGCTCCATCGGCCTGCAGCGCCGCGCGCTGGAACTGGTCACCGCGCGCCATGACCTGGGCGCCGTGTCGGGGCTCGATGTGGCGCAACAGCAGGCGCTGCTCGAAACCACGCTGACGCAGGTCGATGTGCTGAAGAAGCAGCGCGCGCAGTACGAGCATGCGCTCGCCACCCTCACCGGCACGCCGGCGCCGAGCTTCGCGCTGGCGGTCGATCTGCGCGAGATCAGGCCGCCGGCGGTGCCGCTGGGCGTGCCTTCCGAGATCCTGCAGCGCCGGCCCGACGTGGCCGCCGCCGAGCGCGCGATGGCCGCCGCCAATGCGCAGATCGGCGTGGCCACCGCGGCCTTCTATCCGAGCTTCATGATCTCGCCGACCGTCGGCGTGGACAGCCGGCTGATCGAGAGCCTGTTCAACGGCCCCAGCCTGCTGTGGTCGGTCGGCGTGTCGGCCACGCAGGTGCTGTTCGACGGCGGCCGCGTGCGCGCGAACGTCGACTTTGCGAAGGCCGGCTACGACGTCACCGTGGGCAACTACCGCCGCACGGTGCTGACGGCGATGCAGGAAGTGGAGGACGGCATCACGGGGCTGTCGGCGCTCGACAGTGCCAATACGCAGGCTCAGTCGGCCGTGGCTGCTGCGCGCCGTGTGCTCGACATGGCGACCAGCCGCTACGAAGGCGGTGCCTCGACGTATCTCGACGTGATCACCGCGCAGCAGTCATTGCTGACGGTGGAGCGACAGGCCGCGCAACTGCAGGGGCAACGCCTGCTGACCTCGGTGTTTCTCGTGAAGGCGCTCGGCGGCGACTGGTGCGGCACGGGCGCGGCTGGTGCAGCCGCAAAGCTCTCCACATCCTGCCCCTCCGCCGCGACCGACCGGACTGCAAAGGCGGGTTGAACCAGTCCGGATCAACCGCCACGGGGATCATGAGGAAGATATCTCGAACATCCGCGTGAAGTCGCAGCACTCCTGGGAGAGCATGACGATCGACGAGATCAGCGTGCTGCGCTGGTCACCCTTGTACATGGCGACGTACTTCATGACCGGCGGCGCCGGCGTGCACGGCACGACCATCAGCGCGCCCCTGGCCACCATGGGCGCAAGGCACTTCTCCGGCATGCAGCCGATGCCCAGGCCCGAGGCAGTGAGCCCCATCATCGCCACGAGGTTGTTGACGATGATCACGTCGGACGGCTGCACGCCCTGCGACTTCATCCAGCTGTTGTGCGCCATGCCGGCGCCCGACTTGCTTCCCTGAAGCAGCAGCCGGCGCGACGCCAGCTCGTGCAGCCTGAAGATCTTGCCCGGCTCGACGAAGCCCGGCTTGCACATCCACACGCTGGAGAACTCGCCGACCACATGGCTCGGCAGATGCGCTTGTGCGAACACATCCGGCACCAGCACCAGGTCGAGCTCGTCCGCCAGCAGCTTTTCCCGCAGGTTGCCGCTCGCGTCCACGTCGGGCTCGATCGTGACCTTGGGGTAGTAGCGCTGGATGGCCTCGACCAGCCTGTGCAACCACGTCATCGCGGTGAACTCGGTCACGCCGATACGCACGCGGCGCTCGATGACTTCCGGCTTGCCGATCTGGTCGATGGCGGCGTCCCTGTGTTCGAGCAGCTTCCTGGCCAGCACGAACATCTCTTCGCCCTTTTCCGTCAGGCGGGCCGTGCGCTGGGACCGGTCGAACAGTTCCAGGTCGAAGCCGGCTTCCAGTTCATGCACGCGCTTGGAGACGGCGGATGTGGAGGTGTGGAGCTTCTGTGCAGCCTGGGAGAAGCCTCCGAGCTGCACGACCCAATAGAGGGCCTCCAATTGCTTGAACGTCATCATGGTCAGGAAAAACCCTTGTTGGTTTCCTTTTTCTCCACCGATTCCTCCGGAATTTTTCGCTTTTTGAAATTTTAGGCAACTTTCACAATCGCGTCATCGAATGGATGTTGAGGCGTTTTGTCATGGTTGCTTCCAGTTTTGCAGTTCACCCGACGCCGGCCGTCGCACCGCAGGAGGTGCTGGCCGCCTTCCGGGAAGTGGCCACCCCGCACATCAGCGACAACCTGCAGCGGCTGAGCGGCATCGTCGGCCTGCAGCGATTCCACCGGCAGCGCAAGCTGGTGGGAACGGCGATCACGGTCAAGACCCGTCCCGGCGACAACCTGCTGATCTACAAGGCGCTGATGGATGCCTCTGCCGGCCATGTGCTGGTGGTCGACGGCGGTGGCGACACCACCAACGCACTGGTGGGCGAACTCATCATGCTTTATGCACAGCAGCGCGGCTGCACCGGCATCGTCATCGACGGTGCGATTCGCGATTCGGCGGCCTTTCGCGAGGCCGACTTTCCCTGCTATGCGCGTGCCGCCATTCATCGCGGGCCCTACAAGAACGGACCCGGCGCGGTCAACGTGCCCGTCTGCGTGGGTGGGCAGATCGTGCAGCCCGGCGACATCGTGGTCGGCGACGACGACGGCATCGTGAGCTTTCCGCTCTCCGAGGCACCACGGCTGCTCGACGCCATCGAGCAGACCGCCCGGTTCGAGGCCGCCATCAAGGCCGAGATCGCGAACGGAAAGGCCGGGCAGTCCTGGCTCACCAAGGCCTTTGCGCCGCACGGCCTCTGAACCCGTGAAGCGCACGGCCTCATTCCCATCGACTTGCCTGGAGACAACTCAGTGAGCATCCTGTTGGCCCAACGCCTCGGCGGCGTCAAACCCTCGCCCAGCATGGCGGCGAAGACACGCGTCGACGCCATGCGCGCGGCCGGCCGCCGCATCGTCGACTTCACCATCGGCGAACCCGACTTCCCGACGCCGCGCCACATCGTCGAAGGCGCGGTGGCCGCCCTCATGGCCGGACACACCCGCTACACGGCCTCCAACGGCACGCCGGCCCTGCGGCAGGCCATCGCCGACAAGCTGCAGCGCGAGAACGCACTGTCGTACAGGCCCGAGAACATCGCGGTGGGCAACGGTGCGAAGCACATCATCTACAACGCCTTCGCCGCCACGCTGAACGAAGGCGACGAAGTGATCGTGCCCGCGCCGTACTGGGTGTCCTATCCGGACATGGTGGCGCTGCATGGCGGCACACCGGTCGTGGTGCCGAGCCTGGCCGGCGAGGGCTTCAAGCTGACGCCCCCGGCCCTCGAGGCGGCCATCACGTCCCGCACGCGGTGGCTGGTGCTCAACACGCCCAACAACCCCACAGGCGCGGTCTACACCCGCGCCGAACTGGCCGCGCTCGGCGAGGTGCTGAAGCGGCATCCGCAGGTCTGGCTGATGACCGACGAGATCTACGAGCACTTCGTCTATGACGGCGCCGAGCACCTTTCTCCATTGAACGTGACGCCCGAGTTGGCCGAGCGCACCCTGGTAATCAACGGCGTCTCCAAGGCCTATGCCATGACGGGCTGGCGCATCGGCTACGGCGCGGGGCCGGCGGCGCTGATCAGGGCCATCACCATGCTGCTCTCCCAGAGCACCTCGTGCCCCAGTTCCGTGAGCCAGGCGGCCGCCGTGGTTGCGCTCGACGGGCCGCAGCAAAGCGTGGCCGAGGCCGCGGCCCTGTTCGGGCAGCGCAGAGACCGCATGGTGCGGATGCTGCAGGCGCTGCCGGGATTCGAGTGCGCCCCGCCGGACGGTGCGTTCTATGTGTTCCCCAGCGTGGCCGGATTGATCGGGCGGACCACGCCCGCGGGAAACGTTCTTTCTTCCGACATCGACGTCGTGCACTACCTGCTGGAGCACGCCGGCGTGGCCGCGATCGACGGCACCTCCTACGGCATGCCCAACCACTTGCGCATGTCCTTCGCCACGGGGGTCGACGTGATCGACCAGGGCGGGCAATTGCTGCAAGCCGCATTGCGCGAACTGTCCT
Source organism: Variovorax raffinosi (assembly GCF_051216615.1). Taxonomy (NCBI): domain Bacteria; kingdom Pseudomonadati; phylum Pseudomonadota; class Betaproteobacteria; order Burkholderiales; family Comamonadaceae; genus Variovorax; species Variovorax raffinosi. Next base: position 198,890 of record NZ_JBPJZR010000012.1, on the reverse strand, counting down.
GACGTTTCATCGTTCCGTACAACTTTTTCGGAGTAGTTCCATGAACAAGAGCGCATCGACCCGTATCGCCGGCGCCTGCCTGGCATTGCTGGCCAACCTGGCCTGCGCGGACCAGCTCGCCGACATCAAGGCCAAGGGTGTGTTCACCTGCGGCACCCTCGGGACGGCCGAGCCGTTCAGCTTTTCCAATGCCCAGACGCGCGAAGTGGAGGGCTACGACGTGGACTTCTGCAAGGCGCTGGCCACGTCGCTGGGTGTCAAGCTGGAGCTGAAGCTCATCTCGGTGGCTGCGCGCATCCCCGAGCTGCAGCAAGGCCGCGTCGACGCCGTGATTGCCAACCTGGGATGGAGCGCCGAGCGTGCCGAGCAGATTGCCTTCAGCGACCAGTACTTCGCAAGCGAGCAGAAGGTTGCCGCGCGCAAGGACAGCGGCTTCACGGCCCTCAAGGACCTGGCGGGCAAACGCGTCAGTGCGGTCAAGGGCTCCAGCTCCGAGATGCTGGTGCGCAAGGTGATTCCGGGTGCTGCGACCATCACTTTCCAGGACCCACCCAGCGCCTTCCTCGCAATGCAGCAAGGCAAGGTCGAGGGCCTGGCCGCCTCCGAACTCAATCTCGCGAAGTTTCGCCAGCAATCCGAGAGCACCGTGCCCATCGTCGTGCTCGAACCCTCCCTGGTGCTGGAGCCCTGGGGCATCGGCATGCGAAAGGAAGAAGCGGGCCTCATCAAGCATGTGAACACCACGCTGCAGGCGATGGAAAAGTCCGGCGAGGCGCAGCAGATCTTCAACCGGTGGCTGGGCGCGGGAACCTCCTACAAGATGCAGCGCGCCTTCAGGATCGAGCCGATCAAGGGTTGAGCACGGCAATGCAACGAGGCGCACGACGTGGGTAGCAAGATCGACTTTTCGGTACTGACGCGCGGCGAATATCCGCAATGGATATGGCATGGCGTGCTCACGATGTTCGAGCTCACGCTGGCCGCGTGGCTGTTCGCCCTCATCCTCGGCACGGCGCTGGCCGTGATACGCATGGCGGACAACCGCTTGGCAAAGGCCTTCGTCGCGAGCTATGTCGAGTACCACCAGAACGTGCCGATGCTGGTGCAGGTCTTCCTCTGGTACTTCGGCATGCCGGCGCTGCTGCCGCACGCGGCGCAGCAATGGCTCAATGCCCACGACAGCGAGTTCCTGCTGGCCCTGATCGCCATCGGCCTGTGCATGGCGGCCTATGTCTCCGAAGGGCTGCGCGCCGGCATCCGGTCGATTCCCAAGTCGCAGCTGGAAGCGGCGCGTGCCATCGGCCTGTCCTACCTGCAGGCGTCGCGCCTGGTGGTGTTGCCGCAGGCGCTGCGCATCGCGCTGCCTACCCTGGTGAGCCACACGGTGCTGCTGTTCAAGAACACCAGCCTGGCCATGACCATCGGTGTTGCGGAACTGACCTATGCCACGCGGGAAATCGAGAGCCAGTCGTTCAAGACGGTGGAGGTGTATCTGCTGTCGACGGTGATCTACCTGGGCGTGTCCCTGCTGATCATGACGGCGGGCGCCCGGCTGGAAAGCCGCTACCGCATCAGCGCGAGATAAGCCGTGGACAGCATCTTCTCCATCCTGCGCGAGTACGGCGTCCTGCTGCTGGTCGGCCAGTACCCGAACGGGCCGCTGGGCGGGCTGGCGATCACGCTGGTTCTCTCCGCGCTGGGCCTGCTGCTGGCTTTTCCCCTCGGCGTTGCGATTGCGCTGGCACGCATCAGCCCCTTCGGCTGGCTGCGCATGCCTGCCATGGCGGTGATCTACGTGGTGCGCGGCGTGCCGCTGCTCATGTTCATCTTCTGGGTCTATTTCTTCGTGCCCGTGCTGACCGGGCGCATGGTGAGCGGCTTCACGACCATGGTGATCACGCTGGTGATCTACCAGGCGGCCTACCTGGCGGAGATCGTGCGCGCCGGCATCGAGGGACTGCCGCGCGGGCAGACCGAAGCGGCGCGCGCCGTGGGGCTGAGCTACATCCAGACGATGACGAAGGTCGTGCTGCCGCAGGCGCTCTACAACATGGTGCCGGCGCTGGTCAGCCAGTTCGTCTCCACCATCAAGGAGACCTCGCTGGGCTACGTGATCAGCGTGAACGAAGTGACGTTCTCGGCCAACCAGATCAACAGCTCGCTCATGACGCAGCCGTTTCAGGTGTACTTCATTCTTGCGGCCGTCTACTTCTGCCTGTGCTTCTCGCTGACGCGGCTGGCACGCTTCCTGGAGCGCCGCATTGCCACACGGCGCGAAGGCACCCTCCGGCAGGCGACGGGTCTCGCGCCCGCTGCCGCCGGGCCCATCGCACCCGAGCAAGCCGCATGAACATGTCTTCGAACCCCACTCCCGCCCTCATCGCCTTCGATCTCGTGAACAAGTGGTATGGCGACTACCGCGCACTGAACGACATCAGCGCGGAGGTTCGCAAGGGCGAAGTCGTCGTGGTCTGCGGCCCTTCGGGCTCCGGCAAATCGACGCTGATACGCACCGTGAACCGCCTGGAGACCATACAGGGCGGCACCATCCGTTTCGACGGCCAGGACGTGAATGCGCCGTCGCTCGACATCAACAGGTTTCGCAGCCACGTGGGCTTCGTGTTCCAGAGCTTCAACCTGTTTCCGCATCTGTCGGTGGCCCAGAACATCATGTTGGGCCCCGTGAACGTTCGCAAGCAGAAGCGCGCACAGGCCAGGGCTCGCGCACTCGAATTGCTCGAGCGCGTGGGCCTGGCCTTCAAGGCGGACGCATTCCCGGGCCAGTTGTCGGGCGGCCAGCAGCAACGCGTGGCCATCGCCCGGGCCCTTGCGATGGATCCGCCGGCCATCCTCTTCGATGAGCCGACGAGCGCGCTCGACCCCGAGATGGTCGGCGAGGTGCTACAGGTGATGAAGTCGCTGGCACGCGACGGCATGACGATGATGTGCGTGACGCACGAGATGAACTTCGCGCGCGAGGTGGCAGACCGGGTCTGGTTCATGGACCAGGGTTGCCTGCTGGAGACCGGCACACCGACGAGCTTCTTCTCCAACCCTGGCACCGAGCGCGCACGCAAATTTCTGGCGGACCTGCGTTCGCATTAGGAGACAACATGAAAACCACCTCCGGATTCAATCGCAGGCAGGTCTGCGTGGCCCTTGCCAGCCTCGGCGCAGCGCATGCGAGCGTCCGCGCACAGACCGGCTACCCCACGCGCCCCATCACCCTGGTCGTGGGATGGCCGGCCGGCGGCCCGGCGGACAACGTGGCCAGGCCGATCGCCGCGCGGATGTCGGTGCTGCTCGGTCAGCAGTTCATCGTGGACAACCGGCCGGGTGCGGGCGGAAACATCGGCTCCGAGTTCGCCGCGAGGGCCAGGCCCGATGGCTACACCCTCATGCTCGCCACGGTTGCATCGCACGGGTGGAACTCGGCGCTGTACCCGAAGCTCGGCTACAGCCCCATGGAAGACTTCGCTCCCGTCGGCATGATCAGCACGTCGCCCGGGACTTTGCTGGTGCCCGCGGCGTCTGCGTTCCACACGGTGCGCGACCTCGTCCAGTTCGCGCGGGCGAACCCGGGCAAGCTGAACTACGGCTCGGCCGGCGTCGGCTCTTCGCAGCACATGGCCGCCGCCATGTTCAGGAAGCTCACCGGCGCCGATATGACGCACATACCGTTCAAGGGCACCGCCCCGGCGATGGTCGAACTGATCGCGGGCCGTGTGGACATGATCATCACCACCGGAGCGACGCCTTTCGTTCATTCGGGAAAGCTGCGTGCACTGGCCGTGGCGGCCCGGCAGCGTCTGCCTGCCCTGCCCGACGTACCCACCTTCGAGGAAGCGGGAGTGGCAGGCTTCTACACAGACAGCTGGTACGGGCTCGTCGCGCCCGCCAACACGCCGCGCCCCGCGCTGAACACGCTGAACGCCGCGCTGATCAAGACCATCGAGAGCCGGGAGATCCAGAAGCAGTTCGCCGACCAGGGCGCGCTTGCGGCCAGGCCGCTGTCGATCGACGAATACTGGCTGTTCGTCAGAAAACAGATGCCCGAGGCTGCGGAACTGGTTCGCAACTCGGGCGCCACGATGGAGTGAGCTTGCGCGCGCGACCGGCGGCCTGCGAGCGTCAAAACAGGTTGCCCTGCCCCACAGCGCCAGGTGGTCGGAACGCGGTGAGGTCGAGCGGAATTCGCTCGCGGTTGAAGCCCAGGCGATTCGTCGCCTTCTGGAAGCGCTGGTGGATCAGGTCGGCCCACAGGCCGCTGCCCTTCATGCGCGTGGCGAAGTCGGCGTCGTAGTCCTTGCCGCCGCGCATCTCGTGGATGCGCGCCATGATGCGGTCCGCGCGCTGCGGGTAGTGCAGCGCCAGCCACTCCTTGAACAGCGGCGCCACTTCCCACGGCAGCCGCACCACCGTGTAGAAGGCACGGCGCGCGCCGGCCTCCCACGCCGCTTCGAGCACATGCTCCATGTCTTCGGTGACGAAGGGAATCTGCGGCGCCACGCTCACGCCCACCGGCACGCCGGCCTCGGCCAGCGTGCGGATGGTGCGCAGTCGCCGATGCGGCGCGGCCGCGCGCGGCTCCAGCTTGCGGGCCAGCTCGCCGTCGAGCGTGGTGATCGTGATGTACACGGCGGCCAGATGCTCGGCCGCCATCGGCGCGATCAGGTCGAGGTCGCGCTCGATCGCGCTCGACTTGGTGACCAACGCAAAGGGATGCCGCACTTCTTTCAGCAGCTCGACGACCGAGCGCGTGAGCCGCAGTTCGCGCTCGATGGGCTGGTAGCAGTCGGTGGCAGTGCCGATGGCGATCTGGCTCGGCCGATAGTTCTTGCGCCCGAGTTCGGCGCGCAGCACCTCGACGATGTTGCGCTTGGCGATCAGCTTGGTCTCGAAGTCGAGCCCGGGCGAGAGGTTCAGGTAACTGTGCGTGGGGCGCGCAAAGCAGTAGATGCAACCGTGTTCGCAACCGCGATAAGGGTTGAGCGCGCGGTCGAAGTAGATGTCGGGCGAGTCGTTCTCGGTGAGCACCGACTTCACGTCCTCGAAGCGCACTTCGGTCGCAATCGGCATCAGCTCTTCGGCTTCGGCCACGCCTTCTTCGAGCGTGCCCCAGCCGTCGTCGAAGGCATTGCGCTCGTCCTTCGAGAAACGGTGCGCCAGCCGAGTGGCCGCACCACGGCCCTTGATGATGTGAATGGGAACCTGGGCAGCGGGCATGGCAAATCCTTTGGATGGAATTTACTGTTTATTCATACAGTATTCCACCGATTCACCAACACCACTGCGTTTTTACATTTCTCTATTGACAGAAATATAGGAAATCCTAAACTCGCGGCCATGGAACTCACCGACATTCAACGCAAGTTCGTCCTGCACTGGGGCGAAATGGGGTCCATGTGGGGCGTCAACCGTACCGTCTCGCAGATCCACGCCCTGCTCTTCGCCCACGGCAAGCCGATGCATGCCGAAGAGCTGTCCGACACGCTGGGCGTTGCGCGCTCCAACGTCAGCAACAGCCTGAAAGAGCTGCAGGCCTGGAACCTCGTGCGCATCACCCACATCATGGGCGACCGTCGCGACTATTTCGAGACCAGCGTCGACGTGTGGGAGCTGTTCCGCACGGTCGTGCGCGAGCGCAAGGAACGCGAGTTCGACCCCACGGTCCGCATGCTGCGCGAGCTGGTCACCAGCCCCGACTTCCAGAAGGAACCGGCCGACGCGCAGGACCGCATCCGCTCCACCATGGAACTCATGGACAAGCTCGCGACCTGGGCCGACGAGATGCTGCGGCTGTCGCCCGGCACGCTCGACAAGGTGCTGACGCTGGGTGCCAGCGTGCAGAAGTTCGTGCGCGGCGATGCGGCACCCACGGACAAGGGTGGCAAGGGCGAAGACCCGGACGCGCACCACGCCAGCCTGCCGATGATCTGAGTTCTCTTTTTTTGCCTATCAATTTCTGTTTCAACTGAAATATCGAGAACAAAGAACATCATGTCCAGCGCCGCCCTCACAACGTACCCGCTCACCGTCTACTTCGACGCGACCTGCCCGCTCTGCGTGGCCGAAATGGGTGCCATGAAGGCACGCGATGCGGCCGGCCGGCTCGATCTCATCGATTGCTCGCCCGCCGATTTCTCCGGGGGCCCGGCCTCGCGTGAAGCGCTGATGACGGCGATGCATGCAGTCGATGCCAGCGGCCGCGTGCTGTCCGGCGTCGGTGCCATTCGCGCCTGCCGCACAGCGGTGGGCCTGCCGGCCGGCGGCTTCCTGCTCGACCTGCCGCTCGTCGGCGCATTGGCCGACCGCGCCTATGCCGGGCTCGCGCGCAACCGCTACCGGTTGCCGCGCTGGCTCGTCGCACGGCTCGTGGGGCGTGGCGCCATCGCGCCGGCCACCTGCGCAGATGACAGCAACTGCCGCATCTGAAAAGCGAACGAACGAATCACGCTGTCACGCCCCCAGGGAATCACAAGAAACCAACGTCCGAAGGAGCCTCGATGCCCAACGTCTTCCAGCCCGACTTCCGCATGCCCGGCACGTCCGAAGCAGCACGGCCCGCGATGGCCTCGTCGGCCACTTCGTCGATCACACGCGAAGACACGCAGGACTACTTCACCGAGGTCGCCGTCGACTACAGCGCCTGGAGCCCGAGCTACAACATGCACTTCGGCTTCTGGCGCCTGGGCCTCAACCCGCTGCGGCGCGAAGGCATGCTGGTGGAGATGAACCGCATGGTCGGACGGGCGCTCAGGCTCGATGAACCGGCAAGCCATTCGCAGCGCCGATGCGTGCTCGACCTGGGCTGCGGCGCCGGCGCCACCGCGCGCACGCTGGTCGGCGACGACGCTTCGCTCTACGCGGTCACCGTGACCAACGTGCCGGTGCAGAACGGCATCGCCGCACGGCTCGACGCCAGGGCCGGCGTGGCCGATCGCGTCGCGCACATCGAGGCCGACTACACGCGCACCGGCCTGCCCGCCGCGCAGGCCGATGGCGCCTGGGCCCTCGAAAGCGCCTGCTACGCCGAGGGCACCGCCAAGGTCGACTTCGTGCGCGAGGCCGCGCGCCTGCTGAAGCCCGGCGCGCGGCTGGTGGTGATCGACGGTTTCCTGCTGCGCAAGAAGCCCGGCCGCGTCGCCGGCTGGCTGCATCGCCTGTGGGCCGACAGCTGGGCCGTGCCGACGCTGGCCGTGCGTGAAGACTTCACTGCAGCCTTGCGCAACAACGGCTTCGAGGACATCCAGTTCAAGTCGCTGCGCTGGCGCATCGCGCCCAGTGCGTTGCACATTCCCGTGCTGGCCACGCGCTTCACGTTGGCCGAACTCTGGAAGGCGCGCGGCCAGCTGAGCCCCTGGCGCCGCAAGCACATCGTGGCGAGTTACTGCGCGCTGGCGCTGGGCATGTTCTGGCGCGACTTCGACTACGGGATGGTGACTGCTACTCGCAGCGCGTGAGTCTTTGGTGCTGTCGTTCAAGGCTTGTGCGAATGACACCAGGTGCTCCCCTCCGCGAATGTCCCCCGCTTCGCTCCTCCTTTATTTCGCTGCGGGGAGCACCTGGTGTCATTCGCACATGGACGCGCTGCTGGCGTGCAGCCGATCAACAACCGCTCTGTCCAACGCTCGCGCCGATACGGGGCTCTTTTTCGCGAAATAAAGGAGGAGCGAAGCGGGGGACATTCGCGAAAAAGAGCACCGTGTCGGCGGGAGCGTCGCCCTGAACAACAACCGTCAAACACAACGCAACAAAACAGACGACAAAGGAGCACAAAAGCCCATGAGCACAGAACACGAAGACACCCGCCTGTCCGAACTCGCGCCCGCCACACCCGATGACAGTGAGCCGACCGACGAACCCCGCCGCCGCATGCCCTTCGCCTGGTTCTGGCCCCTGCTGGCCGGCGCAGCGGTGGCATTGCTGTTGCGCATCGCCTTCAGCGGCGGACCGGGCCATCGCTTCTCGCCCATGCTCGGCGCCTTCGTCTATTTCGTGCCCTCGCTTTGCGGCGCGGTCACGGTCTACATGGCCGAGCGCATCGAACGGCGCAGTTGGGGCTACTACCTCTGGGCGCCCTGGGTCTCCACGGCGCTGTTCGTCACCGGCACCCTCGCGATCTTCATCGAAGGCCTGATCTGCGCGATCGTCATCATCCCGCTGTTCGCCATCATGGGCAGCGTCGGCGGCCTTGCAATGGGCATCGTGTGCCGCATCACCAACTGGCCCAAGCCCGCGCTGTACAGCTTCGCGATGCTGCCGCTGATACTCGGCGCCATCGAGCCGCAACTGCCCGACCCCGACCAGTTTTCCTACACCTCGCGCACGCTCTTCATCGCCGCGCCCGCCGAGCGCGTGTGGCACGAGTTGAACGATGCACGCGACATCCGCCCGAGCGAAGTCGGCGATGCCTGGGCCTACCGCATCGGCGTGCCGATGCCGGTGTCCGGCGTGACCGTCGATACGCCCGAAGGCCGCGTGCGTCAGGTGCAGTGGCAAAAGAACGTGCACTTCGACGAACTCATCACCGACTGGCAGCCCGGCCGCGTGCTGAAGTGGCGCTACCGCTTCACGCCTGATTCCTTCCCCGCCGGCGCGCTCGACGATCACGTGATGATCGGCGGCCAGTACTTCGACCTGCGCGACTCCACCTACACGCTGACACCACGCAACGGCGGCACCGAGCTGCGCATCGACGTCTCATGGCGGGTGAGCACGCGCTTCAACTGGTATGCCGACCCGGTCCTGCAGTTCCTGCTGGGTGACGGCGCGGAACACATCCTGCGCTTCTACAAGGCGCGCAGCGAAAGCACCATGGCAGCCGCAGGATGATGACGAAGAACAACAACAACACGCAACCCGTCTTCCAGCAGGCGCTGGGCCCGGGATGGGACCAGCTCGGCGACGTGATCCGGCGCCACTACACGATGGCGCCCTTCTCCGACGACCATGTGTGCGTTCGCGGCACGATGAGCGAAGTCCATCACGCACCCTGGGCCGCGCTGCTGATGCCGTTCGGCCGCATCTTCGGCGCGCTGGTGCCGCACACCGGCACCGACGTGCCGATCGAAGTGCACTACCGCTGCCACCCCGACAACCCCCACCTGTACTGGGACCGCGTCTTCCACTTCAAGGGCCGCCCGGACTTCCACTTCCGCTCGCACATGGAGCACACGCCCGCGCAGGGCAGCGAGGTGATCGAGTACGTGCGCTTCGGCATCGGCATGCGGCTGGCGGTGAGCGCCGAAGAAGGCGCGCTGGTGTTCCGCGACCTGGGCTACATCTGGCGCATCGCCGGCCTGCGCATTCCGCTGCCGTTGGGCCTGCTACTGGGCACGGCCTACGTCGAGGAACGGCCCGATCCGTCCGACCCCGACCACTTCACGATGAAGATGCTGCTGCGCCATCGCTGGTTCGGCGATGTCTTCCGCTACAGCGGGCGATTCCGATTGGCGCGCTTGGGGCCACAATGAGCGCACCATGCCGCGCCGCCCTGAAAACCTCTACGCCCAATACCACGCCCACGTCTACTTCGCCCCCGCCACGCTGGCGCAGGCCCGCGCGCTCTGCGAGCGGGCGGGCCATGAACTGATGGTGGTCGTGGGCCGCGTGCACGAACGGCTCGTGGGGCCGCATCCGCACTGGAGCTGCCAACTGGCCTTCGATGCCGCCGAGTTCGACCAGGTCATCGGCTGGCTTGAAGCCAACCGCGACGGCCTCGACGTCTTCGTGCACGGCGTGACGGGCGACGACTTTGCCGACCACACCACCCATGCGATGTGGCTGGGCAATGAAAGCGTGCTCGACCTGCGGATGTTCCGGCACTAACTAGCCCGTCTGCTGCTCTTCCCCGGCCGGCGCGCCGTGCACCTTGAAGAATCGCGCGCCCTCGACCTTCTGGCCGATCGCCTCTTCGTAGGCTGCGCGCACATCGTCGGGCTGCCCGGCCTGGCCGAAGAAGTCCTTCAGGTAGGGACCGAGCAGCGGATGCGCAGCCAGTTCCGCGCGCGGCAGGCCGTGGAGCATCTCGTCGCGGCAGGCCGATGGCAGATGCACGTCGCGGTTCTTTTCCGGATCGCGAATCAGCCCCTTGGGCTCGTGCGCCGGGTCGGCCTGCAGCGCCTCGAGTTCCTCGAAGAAACGACGGCGCATCATCACCACGCCCTTGTCGCTCTGGCCCAGCTTCTCGCGCGTGCGGTCGGTCACCGTGCCCTGCCCGACCCAGACCACGAAGTCCTGGTTGGCCACGTGGCTGGTGATCCAGCGGCCGGTGACCGGGTCCTTGATGGGGCCGTACCACGAGGGAATGCGCGGCTGCACATACGGCTCCTGCTCGGTCGGTACGCGGCTGAGCACCCACAGCACGCTCAGCGTGTGGTGGTCGTCGATGGGCACGCGCCATTCGAAGTGATGGCCGAGGAAGAAGCCGTTGGGCCACAGCGTGACGCGGCCGGTGGTCCACATCACGTTGTCTTCGCGCTCGCCGCCGCGCAGCCGCTTGTAGACGAAGCCGTGCTCGAACTCTTCGAAGGCGAGCTTGAGGTGCGTGGGCACGTAGGGGCCTTCTTCGCCCTGGAGGCGCGTGGTCCAGTTGTTGTGCGTCCACTCGAAGTGCACCGGGTCGATGGAGTTTTCCTGGCACTGGAACCAGTTGCACGGGATCTGCGCGAACACGGCCTGCGCAAAGCCATTCCTGACATTGAACAGCTCCCAGTCGGGCAGCAGCGGCGCGGGTTGCGGGCCCATGTAGGCCCACAGCAGCCCGGCCTTCTCCTGCACCGGGTAGGCCTTGATCTTCGTGTTCTTGCGCATGCGCGCATCGGGGTCCAGCGTTTCCTCGAAGGGCTGGTGAATGCATTGCCCGCTCTGGTCGTACTGCCAGCCGTGGTAGCTGCAGCGCAGGCCGCACTGCTCGACATAGCCGTAGGACATGTCGGCATTGCGGTGCGGGCAGCGCCGATCGACCAGGCCGTAGTTGCCGCTCAGGTCCTTGTAGAGCACGAGGTCTTCGCCCAGGATTCGCAACGGCTTGACCGCCTTGTCGTCGAACTCGCTCGCGCCCGCGATCGGGTGCCAGTAGCGGCGCAGGTAGTCGCCCATCGGCTTGCCGGGGCCCACTTCGGTCAGCAGGCGGTTCTTTTCTTCGCTCAGCATGCGTGGTCTCCCTTCAATCGGCACGGATGCCGAACTCGCGCACCAGCTTGCCGAAGCGCTGGTCGTCGTCCACGATCTGCTGCGCCAACACCGACGGCGCACCGCCGACGGGCTCGATGCCGAGCGCGGCCATCTTGGCCTGCACGTCGGGCATCCGCAGGATGTCGTTGAAGTGCCGGTTCAGCAGCTGCACGACCTCGGGCTGCATGCCCTTGGGGCCGAGCAGCCCCATCCATGCGCTCACGTCCACGTCCTTGTAGCCCAGCTCGATGAGCGTGGGCACGGTGGGCATCAGCTTCGTTCGCTGCCGTTCCGCGACGGCGAGCGGCACGAGCTTGCCGGTGGCGATCTGGCCCGCCACGGCGCCCGGCGTGATCCATCCCACGCTGACGTGCCCGCCCAGCGCGTCGTTGACGACCGGTGCCACGCCGCGGTACGGCGCGTGCGTGATCGCGACGCCGCCATCTTTGTTCAGCAGCTCACCCGCGATGTGCATCGGCGAGCCCGCGCCTGGCGTGCCGTAGGTCAGCACCTTGCCGGCCTTTGCGTCGGCGATCAGTTGCGCCACGCTCTTGATGCCGGTCGACGGCGCGGTGACGAGCAGCAGCGGGATGTTGCCGGTCTTCACGATGGGCGTGAAGTCTTTCACCACGTCGTGCGCCACGCCGCTGCCCACGCGCAGCACGTGCTGCGCAATGGGGAAGGTGCTGGGCGTGAACAGCAGCGTGTAGCCGTCCGCCGGTGCCTTGGCGACCCAGACGTTGCCGATCATGCCGCTCGCACCGGGCCGGTTGTCGATCAGCACGGGCTGGCCGACACGCTGCGAGAGCTTCTCGGCATAGGTGCGCGCAATGGCATCGGTGTCGCCGCCCGCCGGATAGGCCACGACGATGGTGATGGGCTTGGCCGGCCAGGGCTGGGCGATGGCGGTGCCGGCAAGCAGCAACGAAAGACCGGCTCCAGCAGCGGCACAAACCGCGTTTCGACGGGTTAACTTCATGTTGTCTCCTTCTGTGGGAACGACTGTGGTGGGTCGACGCACTGTAGGAACGCGGCTTTGAAGGCAGAAGATATAGTTTCACCAGGTGAACCATTTTTCTGGAGACGGCATGTCAGACATCACCGGTGCACAGAGCGTCAAGTCCATCGATGCGCTGCGTCGCGGGCTCGACGTGATGCTGGCGATCCAGCGTTCGTCGGCCGTCACGCTCTCCGAGCTGCACCGGCAGACCGGGCTGTCGAAAGCCACGCTGCTGCGCATCCTCAAGACACTGCAGCAGGCCGGATGGACCGAGCGCAGCGAAATCGACAAGCGCTATGTGCCCACTTCGGCAACGGGAGAATCGGGGCCAGCCGTGGCATGGCGCACGCGCCTTTCAGCGCTCGCCGCGCAGTCGCGCGCCACGCTGCAGCGCGTGGTGCCGTGGCCCATCGACCTGGGCGTGCGGGACGGCACGGCCATGCTGATCCTCGATACCGACCGGCCTCGCAACGGCCTGGCGGTCAACTACCGGGTGCTGGGCTTTCGCCCGCCGATGCTGCTGTCGTCGCTGGGGCGTTGCTACCTGGCGTTCTGCCCCGAAGACGAGCGGCGAAAGATACTGTCGGCGCTGGCGCGTTCGCCGAACGACTTCGACCGCAACGCACGGCGGCCGGAGAACGTCCGCCGCATGGTGGCGCATGCGCGCGACCTCGGGTACGTCGCGCGCGATCCGACCTCGACGCGCATGGACTCACCCGACCGCTTCGGCGCGGTCTCGGTGCCGGTGCGTCTTGGCGACCTCGTCGTGGGTTGTCTCAGTTGCGCATGGCTACCAGCCGTGAAGAGCGAACGCGAGATCGTGGCGGCGCATCTGGCCGACATGCAGCGGGCGGCGCAGGGCATCGAGCGCAAGCTCCAGCAGGCCGGCTTCGGGCCACCGCCTGCCTGAGGCTTTAGGACTCTTGAGAAGGCCTTCTAGAACTCCGCGTCGAGTTCGTCGATCTCTTCGGGTTCCCGCTTCGCAGCCTCCACCCACTCCTGCATGGCCGGCAGTTCCATCACGCGCTTGCAATACGCGGCGCACACGCTGTCGAGCGCCACGTCGTAGCTCAGGAAACGCGTGACCACCGGCGCGTACATCGCGTCGGCCATGCCCGGCTGCTTGCCGAACAGGAAAGGCCCTCCATAGGCCTTGAGGCATTCGCGCCAGATCGCGACGATGCGGTCGATGTCGGCCTGCGCCCGCGACCACACCTTGAAGCTCTTGAAATGCGCCTTGATGTTCATCGGCAGCGCACCGCGCATCGAACCAAAGCCCGAGTGCATCTCGCCGCAGATCGCGCGGCAATGAGCGCGGGCCGCAATGTCGGCCGGCAGCAAGCCGGCCTTGGGCTTGATCTCGTTGAGGTACTCGCCGATGGCCAGCGTGTCCCACACCTTCACGCTGCCGTGCTGCAGCGAGGGCACCAGCATCGACGACGACAGCAGCAGCATCTCGGCCTTCATGGCCGGATCGTCGGGCGGGATGATCTTCTCGCTGAAGTCCAGGCCGGCCAGCCTGCACATCAGCCAGCCGCGCAGCGCCCACGCGCCGTAGTTCTTGCTGCTGATGGTGAGAACGGGTTTGGCCATCGGACGCTCCTTGACGATGCAAGGCTGCGTGCAAGCGCCATGCCACCCGGCTGGCCCGCAACTTGCCTGCACCCCTTGCATGCTGTACCGGGCCTATCAGAACCAAGCCGACCTTCTCTCGCCCTCGCGGCTCACGGCGCAGTACCTGGGCAAGGCACTCTGGCAGGACGGCACCGAGCGCACCATCATGCGGCGCATGGCCGCCCAGTTCGAGGTGTTCTCGCGCATGCGGCTGACCCATTCGAGGCCGCCCTACGGCATCGACACCGTGACGGTCGACGGCGCGCAAGTGGCTGTCCACGAAGAGAAAACCCTCATCTCGCCTTTCGGAACGCTGTTGCATTTCCGCAAGGACATCAAGGCCGTGCACCCGCCTGTGCTGCTGGTTGCACCACTCTCGGGCCATTTCGCGACCTTGCTGCGCGAAACCGTGCGCACCCTGCTGCGCGACCACGACGTGTACCTGACCGACTGGCACAACGCGCGCGACGTGCCGCTGTGGCATGGCGGCTTCAGCCTCGATGACTACACGCTGCAGCTCATCCGCTTTCTCGAAGCCATCGGCCCGGGCGGGCACATGGTCGCGGTGTGCCAGCCCTGCGTGGCCGCGCTCGCCGCCACCGCCCTCATGGCGGAAGACGACAACCCCGCAACGCCGCGCAGCCTCACGCTGATGGCCGGGCCGGTCGATTGCCGCATCAACCCGACCGGCGTGAACACGCTGGCCACCAGCAAGCCCATCGAATGGTTCCGCCGCAACCTCATCAGCCATGTGCCGTGGCCGCATGCGGGCGTGATGCGGCGCGTGTACCCCGGCTTCCTGCAGCTCTCGGCCTTCATGAGCATGAACCCCGAGCGCCACAAGAAGCAGTTTCAGGACATGTTCACCCACCTCGTCGAAGGCGACATCGAGAAGGCCCGCACCATCGGCACCTTCTACGACGAGTACCTTGCGGTGAACGACCTGCCGGCCGAGTTCTACCTGGAGACCGTCGAGCGCGTGTTCCAGACCTATGACCTGCCGCGCGGCGTGCTCACCGTGGGCGACCGCACGGTGAACCCTGCAGCCATCCGCCGCACCGCGCTGCTGACGGTGGAGGGCGAGCGCGACGACATCTGCGCGGTCGGCCAGACGGTGGCGGCGCAGGACCTTTGCACGGGCATCCGGCCTTACCTCAAGACCCATCACCTGCAGGCCGGCGTGGGCCATTACGGCGTGTTCAGCGGCAGCAAGTGGAACGCGCAGATCTATCCGCGGGTGCGCGAGACCATCTACGCCGCGGCCGAGCTGCACTGAGGCCACGGCCCCTTTCATTCAACCTCGCAATCTGGCAGAGGGTGCGGGGCCTTTGATTGCAGACAGGCGCAGGCCTTCCTACACTCGGGCCCCATGCAACGCAAGGCTTTCATCCGCAGCAAGAACCGCTCTCCGGTCGACCTCGAGTCGCCGGCGTGGAGCGAATCGCGCGCGGTCGCACATGCGGCGGTGATGGCAGGGTCAGAGCTGACCCTCGCACATCCCTGAGCCCGGCGGTCAGCCTCCCCTTCTACAGCGCCATCCACCGACCGCCGGGCCACCACAGCCCCGCTCGGTAGCACCCGCCCGCCCCTCGCGACGGGTTGCGTTCGCGCACAGCACGGTCGCGCTCTCGCCCTCCGATCTTCCGGCTCGCCGCCGCAGCACCGCTGTGGCCGCGCGGCCTGCTTTCTCCTGCGGAAGGAACAGAAGCATGCATATCCAATCCATCCTCGCGATCACCGACCTGTCCGCGCGGGGCCATCGCACGGTTCTCCGCGCGGCATCGATTGCCGCGGCGCACGGCGCGCTGCTGAAAATCATGTACGCGCCCATGGCATTCGCCGGTGCGACCGAAACGGGCGCGCATGCCGCGCGCCATCTGGCCGGCCTGGCCATCGAGATGGCCGAAGGCTTCGGCATCCTCGTCAAGAAGATTGACGACCTGAGCGGCCGCCTCGAAGCCATCGCGCAGGAGGCACGCTGGTCCGACCTGCTGGTGGTCGGCGACGCGCGCGACCCTTGCACGCTCGCCGTCTTTCACGGACAGCCCGTGGAGCGATTGCTGCGCGCCGTGCGCAAGCCGGTCCTGGTCGCGCGCCTCGATGCGGCCACGCGCTACCAGCGGATTCTGGTGGCGGTCGACCTCACGGATGCATCGAGGCATCTGGTCGAGCTGGCCTGGGCCTTCGACAGCACCGCCGAGGTCGAGCTCTTTCACGCACTCAACACCCTGCACGAGGGCAAGCTGCGCTACGCGGACGTGTCCGACTACACCATCAAGTCGCTGCGCCACGCCTGCGCACGGCATGCGCGCGAGAGGATGCTGTCGCTGTCCGACTCGTCGACGGCGCGGCGCAACCGCGTCGTCTCCGCGATCGGCCAGGGCGACCCGGCACGGCAGGCGGCCGTCCAGCAGCAGTACTCGAAAGCGGAGCTTCTGGTGGTCGGCAAGCACGGGCACTCGGCCATCGCCGACTTCGTGTTCGGCAGCGTGGCACAGCGCGTGCTGAAGTGGTCCGCAAGCGATGTGCTGGTCGTGCCGCGCGGCAGCGGCATCTCATTGCCCGCCAATGCGGAACCGGCAACGCAGGGTGCGTTGCCGCCGGCCTTGAAGCAGTGAGGGCAGCATGGCATTTGCATTGCCCCTCTTCGCTTCGCGCCCCTCCCGGACCATGCAGCCGGCCGAGCTGCGCATCGACGTCGATCCCGGCAAAGGCAGGCCGAGCGAGCCGCTGACGCCCGTCCACGAACGCATGCGCGCGCTGGAAGATCGCCTGCAGCCGCTGCACCTGCCGACACAGGACGACCCCGACCTGCGCGCCCGCTACCGCGAAGCGGATGGCGAGCTCTATGTCTACATCGAAGACGTTCGCCACGAACGCCTCGTCGGCTACACCGTGTTCAACCGGCTGATCGAGCTGGGCCGCAGGGCCGACCGCCACGTCAGGGCACCGCACTCCCAGTACGACCCGGCCTATCGGCGGCGCGGGCTCGCCACGGCGGTGTATCGCTGGGCGCTCGGCAGCGGCATCTGCCTGATGAGCGGCGCGCGGCAATCACCGGGTGCCAATGCGCTTTGGCAGCGCCTTGCCCGCAACCACGAGGCAGGGTTCGTCGACCTGCGCAACAAGCGCCTGACTTACCTCGGGACCGAGATCGACGATGCCACGCTCGGCGAACTTCACACGCGGATGTTTCTGCTCGGCAACGGCTGGACGCTGGAGAGATTCAGGCAGGAGGTGCAGATGACCTGAACCGTCCGAGGCGGCCTATCGCTTCGCCCGCGTGCCCTTGGTCATGCGCCGCACGGTCACCTCGCCGGCCTGCGGCAGCCGCTCACGCAAGAAGGCGATCAGCTCCTGCGCCACCACGTTGCGCATCGGCCCCGGCAGGTAGGCCAGCACCACGCGGCGCTCGACAAGCGGCTTCAGCAGCGGCACGACCACCAGTTCGGGGTCGTCGCGCAACGACGAGGTGTACAGGCGCGGCATCAACCCGAGCGCCTGCCCGCTGCGCACCAGTGCATAGAGGGTTTCGGAATAGCTCACGCGGTAGGGCTCCGCGCCCTGTGCGAACTGGGCGCGCGCCGGATTGCCCAGCGCCGGCATGCTGCCGCTTTCGAACAACACCAGCCGCTCCTTGCCGATGGCTTCCCAGTTCGCGTCGCCTGCGGCGGCCAGTGCGTGGTCGCGCCGCACCACCAGCACCAGCGGGTCGCGAAACAGGTCGATGCAGGTCAGCCCGCCCGGCGGCTCGGTGATGGCCGCCACCGCCATGTCGAGCTGGCCGCTGCGCAGCTCGGCCAGCAGCGTGGTCGAGGGCGCATCGCGCCAGGCCAGTTCCACGTCGCGCTGGCCGCCTTTCAGGAATTCACTGGCCGCAGCCGCGACGCGGGCGCTGGCCGAGGGAATCACGCCGATGCGCACGAAGGCCCGCCCGCGCTGCACCGTGCTCTCGATGTCGCGCAGCGCCACCTCGAAGGTGTTGACGAGAAAGTCGGTGCGCGCCAGCACTTCGGCGCCCACGGGCGTGAGTTCGAGCCGGTGGGTGGAGCGGGTCAGCAGCTCGGCGCCGAGCAGCTTTTCCATCTGCTTGATGGCATTGCTCAGGGCGGGTTGGGTGATCGCCAGTCGCCGCGCGGCGCGCCCGAACTGGCCTTCCTCGACCAGCACCGAGAAGAACTGCAACTGGCGCAGCGTGAGCGCACGCAGGGGCAAGGTGGCCATGGGCGTCGTTCCGGTTGTCGAGTCCGGTTATTGATTCAGTGAATCAAATTATAGAAATTCAAAATTTTCCTTATGGCGCATCCCTCCCTAGACTGGTCAGCATGACCAGCAGCACCGCCCCCACCTCTGCACCTCTCACGCTGGAATCCATGCTCCGTGCGATTCCCAAGGCCGAGCTGCATTGCCATCTGTTCGGCACCGTGCGCCACGAGACCTTCAAGCAGCTCAACCTGCGCGCCGGCGCGCCGCTGGCCGCCGATGAGATCGAAAGCTTCTACACGCGCGGAGAAAAGCCGGTGGGCGTGCTGCGCGTGCTGCGTGCGCTCGACGCGCAACTGGTGCGCGGCGCCGGCGATCTCTACCAGCTCACGCTCGAATACCTGCAGGACGCGGCCTCGCACAACGTGCGCTACGCCGAGTTCTTCTGGAACCCGACCGGCACGGTGCACGGCTCCGGCATTCCCTACGCCATGGCCCAAAGCGCCATCGTCCGCGCGATCCACGATGCGCAGCAGGAGTTCGGCATCACGGGCCGGCTCATCGCCGCCATCGACCGCGAAGCCAGCGCCGAGGCGGCCGTGGAAATGGTCGAGTGGGTCAAGGCCCACCGCTGCGACGAAGTGATCGGCATCGGCATCGACTACCGCGAGAACGACCGGCCGCCCGAGCTTTTCGCGCAGGCCTATGCCGATGCGAAGAAAGCCGGCCTCAAGACCACTGCGCATGCCGGCGAGTTCGGCATGCCCTGGACCAACGTGCGCACCGCGCTCGACGTGCTGCAGGTGGACCGCATCGACCACGGCTACACGGTGGTCGACCAGCCCGACTTCGCGCGCCAGTGCGCCGAGCGCGGCGTGATCTTCACGGTG
Organism: Variovorax raffinosi; assembly: GCF_051216615.1. Classification (NCBI taxonomy): domain Bacteria; kingdom Pseudomonadati; phylum Pseudomonadota; class Betaproteobacteria; order Burkholderiales; family Comamonadaceae; genus Variovorax; species Variovorax raffinosi. Next base: position 180,005 of record NZ_JBPJZR010000012.1, on the reverse strand, counting down.
GTGCCCACCAACTCCTATTACCTGCGCACGCTGCCGCCCGAGCGCTGGGCGCTCGACCATCCGATCCGCAAGATGCCCGGCCTGGGCCTGCGCATCCACCCCAACACCGACGATCCGACACTGCACAAGGTCACGCCCACGCAGGCCTGGCTGATGATGGTGCGCGACTTCGGCTTCAACCTCGACGACCTGCGCGGCTTCATGCACAACGGCCTCGATGGCGCGTGGATCGACGACACGCAGCGCCGCACGTGGCGCACGCAGTGGAGCGAGGCGTTCGACACGCTGCGCGCCCGCCTCGACACAGAACCCACTTCCTCTCCTCTTTGATTGCCCACGCCATGAATACGCCCCGCCGCCTGCTCCTCGCCGCCGCGCTCTGCGCAGCACTGCCCACCGCTGCGCTCGCGCAGGCATGGCCCGCCGCCAAGCCCATCACGCTGATCGTTCCCTACACCGCCGGCGGCAGCGTGGACGTGAACGCCCGGCTCGTCGCCCAGCGGCTCGGCGAGCGGCTCAAGCAATCGGTGGTGATCGAGAACGTGAGCGGCGCGGGCGGTGCCATCGGCGTGGCCAAGGCCGTGAACGCCACGCCCGACGGCTACACGCTGGTGGTGGGCCCCGACAGCGCCATTGCCATCGGCAAGCTGGTCAACCCGACCGCCTTTCGCTTCGATCCGCTGAAAGACCTGGCACCGGTCGGCCTGCTCAACACCGCGCCGATGGTGCTGGTCGCGCGGCCCGGCCTCGAAGCCCAGACCTTCACCGACTTCGTGAAGCTCGCGAAAGCCAAGCCCGGCCGATACAACTACGCGACCTCCGGCGTGGGCACCGTGCTGCAGCTCGCCATGGAGTTGCTGAAGGAACGCAGCGGCATCTTCGTGACGCATGTGCCCTACCGCGGCGGCGCGCAGATCGCCACCGACGTGATCGGCGACCAGGTCGACCTGGCGATGCTGGTCAGCACCAGCGCCATTCCGCATGTGAACGGCAAGCGGCTGAAGGCGCTGGGCATCACCAGCAGCAAGCGACTGGCCGCGCTGCCCAACGTGCCCACCTTCGACGAAATGCCCGGCCTCAAGGGCTTCGACATGGTGAGCTGGACCGGCATCTTCGCGCCCGCGAAGACGCCGCCGGCCGTGGTCGCGCAGATCAACCACGAACTCAACGCGGTGCTGCAGGAAGAAGGCGTGCGCAGCAAGCTGATGGAACAAGGCGCGCTGCCGGGCAGCGGCACGGCAGAGTCGTTCGGAAAATTCGTGCAGGCCGAGTACGCGCGCAACCAGAAGATCGTGCAGACCGCCAACATCAAGGAGTGAGTGCGCCATGAAGACCCTGTTGCTGTCCCGCCGCGCGCTCGTCGCCTCCGCCGCCGCCAGCCTGGCGGGCATGGCCTTCGCGCAGGCCAGCTCCCCGGCCGCGCTGGCACAGGCCATGGCCGGCACGCCGGCCACGCAACTGCCACGCGCCGAACCGGGCAAGCGCAGGGTCATCATCGACACCGACCCCGGCCAGGACGACGCCATCGCGCTGCTGATGGCCATGGCCGCAACCGACAGGCTCGACATCAAGGCGCTGACGGTAAGCGTGGGCAACCTGCCGCTCAGCGTGACCGAGAAAAACACGCGCATCGTGCGCGACTGGGCCAATCGGCCCGACATTCCGGTGTACGCGGGCTACCCGCGCCCGCTGGTGCGCGAGCCGATCTTTGCCGATGACGTGCATGGCAAGACCGGCATGGAAGGCCCCACGCTGCACGCGCCGCGCGGCCCGCTCATGCCGACGCATGCGGTGCAGTACCTGATCGAAACGCTGCGCGCCGCCGCGCCGAAGAGCATCACGCTGGTCGGCCTGGCGCCGCTCACCAACTTCGCAGCCGCGCTCAATGCGGCGCCCGACATCAAGCCCGCCATTGCCGAGATCGTGGTGATGGACGGCTCATGGGGCGTGGGCGGCAACATCACGCCGGCGGCCACCTTCAACATCTACGCTGACCCCGAGGCGGCATCGATCGTGTTCCGCAGCGGCGTGCCGGTGACGGCCCTGTCGCACGACGCGGCGCGTCGCGTGCTGCTGACGCCCGAGCGCATCGGGCCCTTCCGCGCCATGGGCAACAACGCCGGCAAGGTGGTGGCGGACATCTTCGATTCGATGATGGCCTACGGCCTGCGCCGCCGGGGCGTGGCGGTCGGGCCGATCTACGACCCCTGCGTCATCGCCTACCTGCTGCAGCCCGAACTGTTCAAGGGCGCGAAGGTGAGCGTGGATGTGGAAACGAAGGGCGAGTTCACGACCGGCGCGACGGTGGTCGACTTTCGCGGCTACAACCGCCGCACGCCCAACACGCTGTGGATCAGCGAGGCCGATGCCGAGGGCTTCTACGCGCTGCTGCGCACGCAGATCGCGCGGCTGCCCTGAATGAACAACGACGGCGGGGCCGGGATCAGCCGGTCTTGCTCTCGTCTTCCGCTGGCCAGTCGCGGATGTAGGCCTTGAGCATCTTGTTCTCGAAGTTCTGGCTGTCCACCACGGCCTTGGCCACGTCGTAGAAGCTGATCACGCCCATCAGCATGCGCTTGTCCATCACGGGCATGTAGCGCGCATGGCGCTCCAGCATGATGCGGCGGATTTCGTCGAGGTCGGTCTCGAGCGTGCAGGTGACGGGGGCGTCGTCCATGGCCTTGCGCACGAGCGTGGTGCCGACCTGCCCGCCGTTGTTGACGATGGCCACGATCACCTCGCGGAAGGTGAGCATGCCGACCAGATCGCCGTGTTCCATGACGACGAGCGAGCCGATGTCTTTCTCCGCCATGGTGGTGGCGGCTTGTGCCAGCTGGTCGTCGGGTGTGATGGTGAAGAGCGTGTTGCCCTTGACGCGAAGGATGTCGCTGACTTTCATCGTGTGCTCCTCTCGGGACTCTATCTCGGCGGCGTGCCGTTTTTGAATATAGCCCACAATCGACGCCGACCTGAACGCCCCTGTCGCGCACGCATGCTTTTGCAGGCGTAACGGGGCATTGCGAGAGACAACAGAAAGGCCCAAATGCCCGGTTATTCCGACCCCGGTTTCGACACCCTTGCGCTGCACGCCGGCGCCTCGCCCGACCCCGCCACCGGCGCGCGGGCGGTGCCGATCCACCTGACCACCTCCTTCGTCTTCGAGTCCAGCGACCACGCGGCGGCGCTCTTCAACCTGGAACGCGCGGGCCATGTGTATTCGCGCATCAGCAACCCGACCAACGCGGTGCTGGAGCAGCGCGTGTCGGCGCTCGAAGGCGGCATCGGCGCCATTGCCACCGCCAGCGGACAGGCGGCGCTGCACCTGTCGGTGGCCACGCTGATGGGCGCGGGCTCGCACATCGTGGCCAGCACGGCGCTGTACGGTGGCTCGCAGAACCTGCTGCACTACACGATGCGGCGCTTCGGCATCGAGACCACCTTCGTGAAGCCCGGCGACCTCGACGGCTGGCGCGCGGCGGTGCGGCCCGAAACCAAGCTCTTCTTCGGCGAGACCGTGGGCAACCCCGGGCTCGACGTGCTCGACATCCCGGCCGTGAGCGACATCGCCCACGAGGCCGGCGTGCCGCTGCTGGTCGACTCGACGCTCACCTCGCCCTACCTGATCAAGCCCTTCGACTGGGGTGCCGACCTGGTCTATCACTCGGCGACCAAGTTCCTGTCGGGCCACGGTACGGTGATCGGCGGCGTGGTGGTCGACGGCGGCAGCTTCGACTGGGAAAAGTCCGGCAAATTCGCCGAGCTGACGCAGGCCTACGACGGCTTCCACAACATGGTCTTCAGCGAGGAAAGCACCGTCGGCGCCTTCCTGCTGCGCGCCCGCCGCGAAGGACTGCGCGACTTCGGCGCCTCGATGAGCCCACACACGGCATGGCTGATCCTGCAGGGCATCGAGACGCTGCCGCTGCGCATGGAGCGGCACATCGGCAACACGCAGAAGGTGGTCGAATTCCTGGCCACGCATCCGTTCGTGTCGCGCGTGGGACATCCGCTGATCGAATCGCATCCGAGCCATGCGCTCGCGCAGAAGCTGTTGCGCCACGGCGCGCGTGGTGCCGGCGCGGTGTTCAGCTTCGACATCAAGGGCAGCCGCGCGCAGGGCAAGGCCTTCATCGAGGCGCTGAAGCTCTTCAGCCACCTGGCGAACGTGGGCGACTGCCGCAGCCTGGTGATCCACCCGGCCAGCACCACGCACTTCCGCATGACCGACGAGGCGTTGGCGGGGGCGGGCATTTCGCAAGGCACGATCCGCCTGTCGATCGGCCTCGAAGATCCGGCCGATCTGATCGACGACCTGAAGCGGGCGCTGAAGGCGGCGGAAAAGGCGGGGGCCTGAAATGAACTACACCGTCAACGGCCACAACACCTACTGCTACACCGCCGGCAAGCCCTTCGACGCGGCCAAGCCCACGGTCGTTTTCATCCACGGCGTGCTCAATGACCACAGCGTGTGGATCCTGCAAAGCCGCTGGTTCGCCAACCACGGCTGGAACGTGCTGGCGGTCGACCTGCCCGGCCATTGCAAGAGCGATGGCCCGCCACCCGCGAGCGTGGAAGAAGCGGCGCAGTTCGTCATCGCCCTGCTCGATGCGGCCGGCGTCGACAAGGCGGCGCTGATCGGCCACAGCTTCGGCTCGCTGATCGCGCTCGAAGCCGCCGCCCGCGCGCCGCAACGCGTGACGCACCTGGCGATGGTCGGCACGGCCTATCCGATGGTGGTGTCGCCCGCGCTGCTCGAAAGCTCGGTCAGCGATCCGCAACGCGCCATCGCGATGGTCAACACCTTCTCGCATTCGCTGATGGCACCGCCGCCCTCATCGCTGGGCCCCGGCACCTGGCTCTACGGCAGCTCGCGCGCGCTGATGCGCCGCGTGCTGGCGAGCAACCGCGAGCACAACGTGTTCCACATCGGCTTCAAGGCCTGCAACGACTACGCCAACGGCGACGCCGCGATGGAAGCGGTGCAATGCCCGGTGCTGTTCCTGCTGGGCGACGCCGACCAGATGACGCCGCCGCGCGCCATCAAGGCGCTGGCCGGCAAGGCACGGCGCGGCAAGGTGGTGACGGTGCATGCCGGGCATGCGCTGATGAGCGAAGCGCCCGACGAAGTGCTGTTCGCGCTGCGCGATTTCGTCAGCGCCCCTGCGGCCTGAAGTGGCCTGAGGCGGCCAACCGACCTATTCGGTGACGATGCCCGCGCGGTGGGCCAGCGCACGGTAGCGCGGAATCTCGCTGTCGATCTGGCGGCGAAATCCCGCCGCGCCGATGGCCACCGGCTCCATGCCCTGCGCGCGCAATTGCGCCTGCAGCGCGGGGTCGCACATCGTCGCGGTGATGGCGCGCGTCAATCTGGCGAGCACGGGCACCGGCGTGTGTGCCGGCGCGGCAAAGCCGTACCAGGCGTCGAAGCTGGCTTCGGGCAGCCCCTGCTCCGCCAGCGTCCGCACGCCAGGCAGCAGGCCGGAGCGCGCGGCGCCCACAATGCCGAGCGCCCTCAGCTTGCCTGAGCGCACAAGCGGCGCGACGGAGGCCACGGTGTCGATGCCCAGATCGACTTCCCTGCCGATCACCGCGATCAGTCCCTGGTTGCTGCCCCTGTACGGAATGTCCTGCAGCGCGATGCCCGCCGCCAGCGCGAACAGCTCGCCCGTGAAATGCGGGCCCGAGGCGTTGCCGAAGGTGGCGTAGCGGATGCGGCCGGGCCTGGCCCTGGCTTCGGCGATCAGTTCGGGCAGCGAGCGCCACGTCGTCGCACTGCCCACGACCAGCACCAGCGGCACGTGCGCAACGATGGCGATGGGCACGAGGTCGCGCGACGGGTTGTAGGAACTCGTGGCACGCAGCGCCGGGTTCACGCTGTAGCTGGTGGAACCCGACAGCAGCAGGGTGTAGCCGTCGGGCCTGGCCCGCGCCACGATGTCGGTGCCGATGACCGTGGACGCGCCGGGCCTGTTGTCGATGACGACGGGCTGCCCCAGCCGCTGCGACAAGGTTTCGCCGATCATCCGCGCCACGATGTCCGTGCCGCCGCCCGGTGAAAAGGGAACCACGAGGCGGATCGCCTGGCGCGGCCACGCATCCTCTGCAGCGGCCACGGCAGGAGCGGCCAGGACGGTTGAGGCACCAAGAAGAAGCTGGCGGCGAGAAACGTAGGCGTTGGCGAAGAATTTCATGGCGGATGGCGCGCAGTCAAGCCTCGCACAGCGGCCGGGTGCGCCCGAGAAAGCTCAGTCAGCGCAGCGCGTTGATGTCCGGCGTTTCGAGCAGCACCTTGGGGGCGCCGCGTCGCGCCACGATCAGCATGGCGCGGCCGACCTGCTCGGTGGTCGTCATCCTGTCGGGCCAGAGCCGGTAGGCCAGGCTGAGCAGCGGCGCGATGACGACATAGATGCCGTTGTACAGCGGCGTTTTGGAGCGTGCGCCGTTCAGCGGCTGGATGACGCCGGGGCGGAACATGTAGGCCGCCTTGAACGGCAGGCGCAGCAAGGCATTTTCGGTCGCGCCCTTCACGCGTGCCCACATGCTGCTGCCGCGCTCCGTGCTGTCGGTGCCGGCGCCCGTCACGTAGGTGAAGGTCATGCCCGGGTTGAGCTGCGCGAGCACCGTGGCGGCCGCGAGCGTCAGGTCGTAGGTGACGCGCTTGTAGTCGGGCTCCTTCATGCCGACGGACGACACGCCCAGGCAGAAGAAGCAGGCATCGAAACCCTTCAGCTCCGACTCGATGCCCGTGTAGTCGTACATGTCCTTGTGGACCAGCTCGTACAGCTTCGGATGCGTGTTCCCGGTGGCGCTGCGCCCGATCGTCACGACGCGCTCCACGTCGGGTGCGAGCAGGCACTCGCGCAGCACGCCCTGCCCCACCATGCCGGTGGCGCCAAAGATCAGGATGTTCATGGAGGAGGTTCCGGTCAGACCGTGAAGACGGTCGGCTTCTTGTTGAGCACGGCGAGCAGCAGGTCGACGTCGAAGCTCGACGGCTTGGGCTGCTGCAGCGCCGAGAGCATGCGCGAGAGCGTTTCGGCATGCGGCAGCAGCGGGCCCAGGAACCGCGTGCCGTCGGCACCGGCGACCAGCAGGGTCGGGAAGGTCTCGACATCGAAGGCATCGGCGATATCGGCGTGGTCCTCGATGTCGACCCAGGCAAAGCGGAACTGCGGATGCGCGCGCGCCACCTGCTCCAGCAGCGGCCGGTAGTCGCGGCAGGTGCCGCACCATTCGGCGCACAGGCACACGACCCAGGGCGCATCGCTGCCGGGCGATTCGGCGGATTCGAGGACGGCGGGAAGAGCGCTCAAGGCGGATGCGGCAAAGGTGTCAATGGAAGGCCGGGGTGGTGCGGCCGGAAGGTCGTGGCTATTATGGACAAAGCCCCTCCAGGGGCACAGGAGACTCGCACGATGAACACCACGACTGCCACGGGATCTGCCGTCGATCCGCGCCGTTTCAAGAGCTTTGCGGAGTTCTATCCGTTCTATCTGACCGAGCACGCCAACCGCACTTGCCGGCGGCTGCACTTCGCGGGCTCGACCTTGTCGCTGCTGTGCCTGGTGGCGTTGGTGGTCACGCTCAACCCCTGGTGGCTGCTGGCCGGGCTGCTGGCGGGCTACGGCTTTGCGTGGGTCGGGCACTTCGGCTTCGAGAAGAACAAGCCGGCGTCGTTCAAGCGGCCGCTCTATTCCTTCATGGGCGACTGGACGATGTACCGCGACATTTGGCTGGGCCGGGTCAAGATCTAGTTAGTTGCTACTAGATCAATAGCACGTCACCCAAGCGCAGCGTACGTAGTGGACCTTTTTGCCAGAGGTCTTCGAGCGGCTCGGCCTGCGGCATCAGCAGTTCCTTGAGCAGCGGTTCGATGGGCGTCGACGGGTCGGCCAGCAGCACGTAGCGCGGGTCCTGGTCGGCGGGCTCTTCGGCCAGCGGCGCGATCCAGTCGAGCGCCACCAATGTTTCGAGCACGGGCGCCAGTTGCAGCGCATCGACCCGCATGCGCGTCACCAGTTCGGTCGCGCCCATGCCCTTGGCCGGCGTGGCCCTTGCACGCGCCAGGTGCTGCAATGCTTCCATCGCCAGTTGCATCGGCCAGCCGGCAGCGCCGCCACGGCGCGCAACGCCCGTGAGCAGGCTCGGCAGGTACGCCGCGATCACCGCGCCCAGCAGCACGATCACCCAGGCCACGTAGATCCACACCAGCAGGATCGGGAAGGTGGCGAAGGCGCCGTACAGCACCGAGTAGGTCGGCACCAGGCTCAGGTAATAGGCCAGCACGCGCTTGGCGATCTCGATGGCGGCCGCCACGAAGATGCCGCCGGCCCACGCGTGCGACCAGCGCACGTTGGTGTTGGGCACGTAGTGATAGAGCGACGCCATGCCCGCCGCGAGCAGCACGAATTCGAGGCTGTCGAAGGCCAGCTTGACCATGGTGCCGCCCACCACGTCGCGCGAGGCCGAGAACACATAGGACGTGGTCGACAGGCTCACCGCCAGGATGATCGGCCCCAGCGTGATGGTGGCCCAGTAGATCAGCACCCGCTGCGCAAGAGGCCGTGGCGAGCGCACGCGCCAGATGTTGTTGAGCGTCTTGTCGATCGTGAGGATCAGCGCGATGGCCGTGATCAGCAGCACGATCAGGCCGGCGATGCCCAGCCCGCTGGCCTTGCTCGCGAACTGGTTCAGGTAGCCGAGCACCTGGCGCGCGATGTTGTCGGGAATCAGGCTTTCGATCAGCCAGCGCTGCAGGCGGCCCTGCATCTTGGCGAACATCGGGAACACGGTGAACAGCGCCAGCGCCACCGTGAAGAACGGCACCATCGCGATGGTGGTGGTGAAGGTCAGGCTGCTGGCCGTGAGCCCGAGCCGGTCTTCGCGAAAACGCTCGCCCAGCACCGCCGCGGTGTTGCGCCACGGAAAGCGCGAAAGATCCCTCCAAAGCTGCCTGCGATTCATGGCCGGTATCATGCCATCCGCCCTTTCATTGCCCCCTTTTCTGCCCACCGGGCGCCCTCCCTTGCCGCCCACCGTGTCCGCCACTCCACTCCCGCCCTCTTCCGTCCGCGCCACCCGATGGCTTGCAGTGGGCAGCCTCGTCGGCCTCATCGTGCTGGGCCTGGCCTGGGAGCTGTGGCTGGCACCGCTGCGTCCGGGCGGCTCGCTGCTCGCGCTCAAGGTGCTGCCGCTGGTGATTCCGCTGGCGGGGCTCTACAAGAACCGCATGTACACCTACCGCTGGGTCAGCCTGATGATCTGGCTCTATTTCACCGAAGGCGTGGTGCGCGCGTGGAGCGACACCAATGTCGTGGGGCAGATCCTCGCGCTCATCGAGGTGCTGCTGTGCCTCGTGCTCTTCGCCGCCTGCGCCTGGCATGTGCGCCTGCGCTTGCGCCATGCCAAAGACGCTGCCCGCCCCCTGGAGGCTCCCGCCCAATGACGACCACCACTTCTTCTTCCGCCGCCCTGATCGACCAACTGCGCGCCATCGTCGGCGCATCGCACGTCCTGAACGAGGGCGACCTGACCGCCTACGAGCAGGACTGGCGCAAGCGCTCGCGCGGCAAGTCGCTGGCCGTGGTGCGGCCGGCCAACACGCAGCAGGTGGCCGATGTGGTCAAGGCCTGCGCAGCGGCCGGCACGTCCATCGTGCCGCAAGGCGGCAACACCGGCCTGGCGGTCGGCTCCACGCCCGACGACAGCGGCACGCAGGTCGTGCTGAGCCTGCAGCGGCTGAACACCATCCGCGCCATCGACGCCGCCAACCTCACGATGACCGTCGAGGCCGGCTGCATCCTGCAAACGCTGCAGGAGACGGCCGAGAAAGCCGGCTACCTGTTCCCGCTGAGCCTGGCGGCCGAAGGCAGCTGCACCATCGGCGGCAATCTCGCGACCAACGCAGGCGGCACGCAGGTCGTGCGCTACGGCAACACGCGCGAGCTGTGCCTGGGGCTGGAAGTGGTCACGCCGCAGGGCGAGATCTGGGAAGGCACCAGCGGCTTGCGCAAGGACAACACCGGCTACGACCTGCGCGACCTGGTGATCGGCAGCGAAGGCACGCTGGGCATCATCACCGCCGCGACGATGAAGCTCTATCCACTGCCGGCCGCGCAGCTCACTGCCTGGGCGGCCGTGCCTTCGCTCGACCATGCGGTCACGCTGCTGGGCCTGGCGCACAAGCAACTGGGCTCGGGGCTCACCGGCTTCGAGGTGATGGGCAAGTTCGCATTGAGCCTGGTCGCCAAGCACATGCCGCAACTGCGCGTGCCCTTCGTCGACGATGCGGCCGTGCCCTACTGCGTGCTGCTGGAGAACTCCGACAACGAGTCCGAAGACCATGCACGCGCGCGCTTCGAGGCGCTGCTCGAAACCGCCTTCGAAGACGGCTGCGTGACCGATGCGGTGGTGGCCGAGAACCTCACGCAGGCGCACCAGCTCTGGCACATCCGCGAGAACATTCCGCTGGCGCAAGCCGAGGAAGGGCTGAACATCAAGCACGACATCTCGATCCCGGTGTCGCGCATCCCGGCCTTCGTGGCGGAAACCGACGCGCTGCTGGCACGCGAGATCGCCGGCGTGCGTCTCGTGAACTTCGGCCACCTGGGCGACGGCAACCTGCACTACAACGTGCAGGCGCCGGAGAACATCGACACCAAGGCCTTTCTGACGAACGAGGAAGAGCGCATCAACACGCTGGTGTACGACGCGGTCGAGAAGTTCGGAGGCTCGTTCTCGGCCGAACACGGCGTGGGTTCGCTGAAGGTCGACAAGCTTGAAAAGCACAAGTCGCCGGTGGCGATGGAGATGATGCGGGCGATCAAGCGCGGGCTCGATCCGAAGAACACGCTGAACCCGGGCCGCGTGATCCGCGTCTAGCTTTTGGTATTCCTCCCTCCCCTCCCGGGGGAGGGCCGGGGTGGGGGCACAGCGGCGTTCACCTCGAAACAGCCACCAATGCGGGGGCAGCCCCCATCCCAACCTTCCCCCAGCGGGGGAAGGAGCAAAACAAACCGGCTCAGTTCGGAAAGTCTTCGCCGCGCAGCTCGATCGGCTGCCCGTGCGGCGTGCGATCCGCCGCGTGGTCCCACGCATGGCGATAGCGCGCGAGTTCGTCACCAGAGCTGGCGCCCTTGTGCGCCACCAGATGTTCCAGCGCGGCGAGCCAGTGCCGGTAATAGGTCTCGCCAGTGTCCGGATCGCCAGCAGCCTGCGCGGCGGAAATCTGCGCGGCCAGTGCCTCGGCCCATTCGGCCCAGGTGAACAAGCCGCCTTCATGCAGCGCGAGCGTCATCGCGAAGGCCTGCGCTTCCCATGGCGCGTTGAACACCGGTCCATCGGCATCGCGGGGCATGCCGGGCGCCAGCGGCATCCGGTGGTCGTTATCGCCCTTCACGCGACCGCCTCCAGATAGCTTTCCCATGCATCGACGGACACCGAAAGGTTCTGGCGCGGCGCGTCGTCGCCCCACAACTCGGCTTCGTCGAAGACCACCGTGTACAGCCACTGCGGCTGCTCGCCCAGGCCCTGCGCGTTGGCATCGGCAAAAACGTGCGCGCCGTGCAGATGCACGATCACGCCCTGCTTGCCCTGCACATAGCTAGGCAGCCGTGTGTGATGGTCGACCTTGCCCAGATGCATGCGCACCGGCTGGCCCAAGGCAAAGCGCGCCGGGGCCGGCGCGGGGCGTTCGGTCGACGAGCCCTTGGCCAGAACGGCCGGCACGTTCGCGGCCTGCAGCACACGGGCGACGGGCGCCGCCGCGTGGCGCATCTCGCCCGACGCGATCTCGTCCGGAAATATCTGTCCGCGTTGCAGCATCAATTGTTCGAGCGCGCTGAGCCATATCTGGTAGTAGCTCAGATCGCGGTAGTCGGGCAGTGTCTCGCGCACCGCGCGGCTCGCATCGATGTTCCACGAGCCGGTCGCGCCCATGGCCAGCGTGAGCGCCAGTGCGCGCGACTCCCATGCGCCATGGAACAACTCGCCTTCGGGCTCGGGCGTCACCGGCCCGAAGCCCGGCTGACCGCCCAGGTCGGCCTTGGTGACGTAGTGGCTCATGCGGGGACCTCCTCTTTGGCAGGCACCTCGACCAGCCGCGTGCCGATCATCGAATCGCGCGACACCAGCGCGGCCAGTTCGTCTTCGGCCAGGCCGTCGGTGCCGGGCGGGCGCTGCGGAATCACGAGGTAGCGCACCTCGGCGGTCGAATCCCAAACGCGAATGCGCGTGGACTCGGTCAGCGCCACGCCGAAATCAGCCAGCACGCCGCGCGGGTCCTTGACGACCCGCGAGCGGTACGGCGCGCTCTTGTACCAGGTGGGCGGCAAACCCAGCACCGGCCAGGGGTAGCAACTGCACAGCGTGCAGACCACCATGTGGTGCAGTTCATCGGTGTTCTCGACCGCGACCATGTGCTCGCCCTGCCGCCCCGTGTAACCGAGCGAGGCAATGGCTGCCGTGGCATCGGCCAGCAGCCGTTCGCGAAAAGCCGGATCGACCCAGGCCCGCGCCACCACGCGCGCGCCGTTGCGCGGGCCGATGCGCGTCTGGTAGGTGTCGATCAGCGTATCGAGCGCGGCGGGGTCGATGTAGCCCTTTTGCGTCAGCACGCTTTCGAGAGCGCGGACCCGAAGGTCCATCTCGCCGAGTTCGCTGTGCTCGTGCGCGTGGCCATGGGCGTGTTCGTGGCCGTTCGTGGGGTGGTCTTGGCTCATGCCTGCCATGCTAAGCCCAGGCACTTAAAATTCGAAACACCCGGCCCCGACCCGCCAGACATCCCCCTCTTTCCATGACTTCCACGCCCACCCGCCCCGTCCGCTCCCAATACGAAGACTTCATGCGCCACGTGGACACCCACGGCGTGCACAAGAGCGACCGCACCGGCACGGGCACCAAGAGCGTGTTCGGCCACCAGATGCGCTTCGACCTGAACGAAGGCTTTCCGCTGGTGACCACGAAGAAGGTGCACCTGAAATCCATCATCCAGGAACTGCTGTGGTTCCTGACCGGTTCGAGCAACAACAACTGGCTCAAGGAACGCGGCGTCAGCATCTGGGACGAATGGGCGCGCGAAGACGGCGACCTGGGCCCCGTGTATGGCGTGCAATGGCGCAGTTGGCCCACGCCCGACGGCGGCCACATCGACCAGATCTCGGACGTCATCAAGACGCTGAAGACCAACCCCGATTCGCGCCGCATCATCGTGAGCGCCTGGAACGTGGCCGAGCTGTCGAAGATGGCGCTGATGCCCTGCCATGCCTTCTTCCAGTTCTATGTGGCACCGGCGCAGGCACCCGGCGAGCGCGGCAAGCTGAGCTGCCAGCTCTACCAGCGCAGCGCCGACATCTTCCTGGGCGTGCCCTTCAACATTGCCAGCTACGCCCTGCTCACGCACATGGTTGCGCAGCAGTGCGACCTGGATGTGGGCGACTTCATCTGGACCGGCGGCGACTGCCACATCTACAGCAACCACGCCGATCAGGTCGCGCTGCAACTGAGCCGCACGCCCTACCCCTACCCCACGCTGAACATCAAGCGCAAGCCGGCTTCGATCTTCGACTACCAGTACGAAGACTTCGAGGTGCTGGACTACCAGCACGGCGACCCGATCAAGGCGCCCGTGGCGGTGTGAACGGGATGAGCGCGCCCCGCATCAACCTCATCTATGCCCGTGCCGCCAACGGCGTGATCGGCGCGAACAACACCATCCCCTGGCATCTGCCGGAGGACATGGCGCACTTCAAGCAGCAGACCGCGGGTGCGCCTGTGATCATGGGCCGCAAGACCTGGGATTCGCTGCCGCCGCGCTTCCGGCCCCTGCCGGGCCGGCAGAACATCGTGGTCACGCGGCAGGCCGACTGGCGCGGCGAAGGCGCGCACCATGTGGGCAGCCTGCAGGAGGCACTGTCGCTCTGCACGCAACGGCAGGCGAGCGAGGTGTGGGTGATCGGCGGCGCGCAGATCTATGCCGAGGCCGAGCCCTTCGCACAACGCGCGGTCGTGACCGAGATCGCGCGCGACTACGAAGGCGACGCCCATGCGCCCGCGCTCGATGCCGACGCATGGCGCGAGACACAACGCGAATCGCATGTGTCGGCCAAGGAAGGCCTGCCCTTCAGCTTCGTGACCTACGAACGCATCGACACCACCCAGGCATGAGCGACGGCCCGCACCACCCACCGCCCCCGGCCCTGCGACGCCGGTCCCTGGTGGCTGGCGCGGCGCTGCTCGCCGGCCTTGCACCGCTGCAGGCCCTGCATGCCGCGGAACCGCTCGAGCCCGATGAAGAAGCGCTCTTCATGACGGGCACCGCACGCCCCACCGCCGATGGCCGGCTCGAAGTCGACGTTCATGCATGGATCTTCGAGCGCGAGCATCGCTGGGGGCTGAACACCGCCTTCGCGCGTTACCTCGGCCTGAGCCTGAAGAAGCTGTCGCCCGCCGCGCGACTGCGCTTCAACCAGCGCACCGCGCTGTTTCATGCCGAGTCCGAAGAAGGCAAGTTGATCGACATCGTTTTCGACGGCGTGCCGAACCGCACCGCGATGCCGCCCTCGGGCAAGGACGGCCGCAGCAACCTGCGCGTGGTGATCGATGCACCGCGCACCGCGGCCTCGCAGGAGTGGCAGCAGTTCCACGGCGTGACCGGCCCCGGCGAACTGCTGCATCGCTTCAAGGGCCAGGCGCTGGTCGTGCCCGCGCAAGGCGTGTCGATCATTTCGGACATCGACGACACCATCAAGCACACGCAGGTGCGCGACCGGCGCGAGATGCTGCTCAACACCTTCGCGCGCCGCTTCGAGGCCGCGCCCGGCATGGCGGCGTATTACCGCGCGTTGGCAAAGACGCCCGACACGCGCTTTCATTACCTGTCGGCCAGCCCGATCCAGCTCTATCCGGCGCTCTCGGATTTCATTCGCGCCGCGGACTTTCCCGCCGGCAGCATGCACCTGCGCGAGAGCACGACATGGCGCACGCTGATTCCCGGCGAAGAAGATTCGCGCGCGCACAAGCTCGGCGTGATCGAGCGGCTGTTCATCGAATTTCCGCAGCGCCGCTTCGTGCTGGTGGGCGACTCGGGCGAGGCCGATCCCGAGATCTATGCGCAAGTGATGCGCGCGCACGCAGGCCGCATCGACGGCATCGTGATCCGCGACGTGACCGGCGAAGGCCGGCTGTCGGATCGCTATCGCGCGACCTTCGAAGGCATCGATCCGGTGCTCTGGCACCTCCTGACGCCGGACACCACGGCATGGCCGATCCAACCCTCGCAACCAGCAAGGTAAAGCCAGAAACAAACTGGCACCTTCGTCTCTTCAATCGAGTGAAAAGAACACTTCGGTACACGCCGCGAAAGGCATGCGCGCCGCAGGGATTAAACGCGGCTAATTGTTTGTGCGCACAATGTCCGAACCGCCATCAAGACAAGGAGACGGACCATGTCCATGGAATTTCTTCGAGCTCTTTCCGAGCAGAAATTGCCATACGTCGTCCACACGCCCGCGGACATCGACAGGCTGCGCGTGCTGCGTGCGGCCGAGCTGGTGACTGCATTCATTCCGCCTTCGGACCGCACGCCCGATGCGCGCGCGATCCGTCAACTGGCCCAGGTGGAGTCGATCACCGCCAAGGGAAAACTGGCCTTGAACAAGGCCACCTCCGCGTTCATCGAACTCTGACCGGGCCTGCAAGAAAAAGCGCCTCAGACCACCCCTTGCGCCAGCATCGCATCGGCCACGCGCACGAAGCCCGCGATGTTCGCGCCATCGACGTAGCTCACGCTGCCGTCCTTGCGCGCGCCGTAGTGCAGGCAGGACTCGTGGATGCCCTGCATGATCTGCAGCAGGCGCGCATCGACCTCGTCGCGCGTCCATGACAGGCGCGCGGCGTTCTGGCTCATCTCCAGCCCTGAAGTCGCCACGCCACCCGCGTTGCTCGCCTTGCCGGGCGCATACAGCACGCCGTGGCCTTCAAGCACTTTCACGGCCTCCATGGTCGATGGCATGTTCGCGCCTTCGGCCATGCAGATCACGCCGTTCTTCACCAGCGTGCGCGCGTCTTCCTCGTTGAGTTCGTTCTGCGTGGCGCTTGGCAACGCGACATCGACCGGCACATGCCACGGCGTTGCGCCGGCCACGAAACGGGTGCCAGTGCGCTCGGCGTAGTCGCTCACGCGGCCGTAGAGGTGGTTCTTCACGTCCATCAGCACGGCCAGCTTTTCGGTGGTGAAGCCGTCCTCGTCGACCACGGTGCCGCTGGAGTCCGACACGGTGACCACCTTGGCACCCAGCGCCAGCGCCTTCTCGATCGTGTACTGCGCCACGTTGCCCGCGCCCGAGACGCTCACGCGCATGCCCTCGAAGCTGCGGCCCTTGCGCTTGAGCATTTCCTGCGCGAAGTAGACGTTGCCGTAGCCGGTGGCTTCGGGGCGGATCAGCGAGCCGCCGAAGCTCAGGCCCTTGCCGGTGAACACGCAGTCGGCGCGGTTGGTGAGCTTCTTGACCATGCCGGCCATGAAGCCGACTTCGCGCCCACCCACGCCCACGTCGCCCGCGGGCACGTCGGTGTCGGAGCCGATGTGGCGGAACAGTTCGCTCACGAAGGCCTGGCAGAAGCGCATCACCTCGCCCTGGCTCTTGCCCTTCGGGTCGAAGTCGGCGCCGCCCTTGCCGCCGCCCATGGGCAGCGTGGTCAGCGCGTTCTTGAAGGTCTGCTCGAAGGCCAGGAACTTGAGGATCGACAGGTTGACCGACGGATGGAAACGCATGCCGCCCTTGTACGGCCCGATGGCCAGGCTGTGCTGGATGCGAAAGCCGCGGTTGACCTGCACTTCGCCGTGGTCGTCGACCCAGGACACGCGGAACATGATCACGCGCTCGGGCTCCACGAGGCGTTCGAGCAGGCTGTGGGCCACGTATTTCGGGTGCTGCTCGATGTACGGCCAGAGGCTTTCCATCACTTCGGTCACGGCCTGCAGGTACTCGGGCTGTCCGGGGTTGCGTTGTGCGACATGTGCCAGGAACCCCCCGACGGATGCGTGCTTCATTCCAATCCTTTTTCCAAATCAGTGCATAACCTTATGAGGATCGTGCATTTTGCAGGATTGATGAACCAATTCGATCCCAAAAACCCCATTTCGGTGCGTTCAAAGAAATTCGTGTCGCAGTTCAGCCATTTTTTCGTCCGACCTCGAAAGAGCTGAGATTTGAATGGAAGAAGTGCTTATGCATTTCCCCTCCCACGAGGGCGCTCCTCCCTGTGCCATTGCATACGGAACATCTTCGCGTTCGACACGTTTCGATCACCAACTAGACAATGACTAGTTAAACCGCTTACGATCCGCCCATCGAAGCCGTCGTCGCAACGGCTCGCAACAGGAGACAAGATGATTCCAACGCTCTGGTTTGGCGGACGCGTACTCGCGCGACTGGATGAAGGCTGAAATAGACCGCGTGCTCGCCGGACTGCATGCGCTCGAGTGCAACGAAGGCACCACCATCGCGGCCATGCTGCGCAACGGGCCGGAGTACGTGGCGCTGGTGCTCGCATGCCGCCATGCGGGCCTCTATCTCGCATCGGTCAACTGGCACTTCAAGGCGCTGGAAGCCAACCACGTGCTGGTCGACAGCGGTGCCCGCGCGCTCTTCGTGCACCAGGACCTGCTGCCGCAGATCAGCGAAGGCCTGCCTGAGGGCGTGGCGGTCATCGCGGTGCCATGCGCCGACAGCGCCGCGCATCCTCCTCATCCTGCAGTGAGCTGGACCAACTTCGGCGCGGGCCTTCCCGCGATGCCTGCGCGCTCGGGGCTGTCGCACGGTGCGATTGCCTACACCTCCGGCACCACCGGCAAGCCCAAGGGCGTGCGCCGGATCTCCGCCCCCGAGAACCTGCGCGCCAGCATGGAGCGCGACCTGCAGCAGGTCACCGACATCGTCTACGGCACCGGCCCCGATGTCGTCGCGTACCTCTCGGCGCCGATCTATCACAGCGCGTCGATGACCTATCTTGCGCACATCTGCAAGCTGGGCGCCACGCTGGTACTCGAGCCCCGCTTCGATGCGGAGCGGGCCCTCTCGCTCATCGCGCAGCATCGCGTCACGCATGCCTACCTGGTGCCGACCATGTACCAGCGCCTGCTTGCCATGGCGCCGGCCGATCGCACGCGCCACGATCTGTCGTCGCTGCGGCAGATCGCGTCCACGGGATCGCCGTGTCCACCCGCGCTCAAGCAATCGATGATCGATTGGCTCGGGCCCATCATCACGGAGGCCTACGGATCGAGCGAGGCGGGCTACACGACC
Organism: Variovorax raffinosi; assembly: GCF_051216615.1. Lineage (NCBI taxonomy): Bacteria > Pseudomonadati > Pseudomonadota > Betaproteobacteria > Burkholderiales > Comamonadaceae > Variovorax > Variovorax raffinosi. Next base: position 161,700 of record NZ_JBPJZR010000012.1, on the reverse strand, counting down.
TTCATCGATGCCCATGCCTGGCAGACGCATCGCGGCTCCGCCGGCCGGCCGCTCCCGCACGCGCGGGTGCGCATCCTCGACGAACAGGGCCATGCAGTGCCAACGCGCGAGACGGGCCTGATCTACGTGCGCCAGCACGCCGCGCCCGACTTCACCTACATCAACCGGCCCGAGGCGCGCACGGCCATCGAGCGCGATGGCCTCATCACGCTGGGCGACATGGGCTACCTCGACGAGGAAGGCTTCCTCTACATCTGCGACCGCAAGTCCGACATGGTGATCTCTGGCGGCGTGAACATCTATCCCGCGGAGATCGAATCGGTTCTGCAGACCATGCCGGGCGTTGCGGATTGCGCCGTCTTCGGCATTCCCGATGCGGAGTTCGGCGAAGGGCTGGCCGCGGCTGTCCAGCCCCGGCCCGGCCACCGGATCGAGGCGGGCGAGGTCCAGTCTTTCCTGCGTGAGCGCATCGCCAACTACAAGGTGCCGCGCGTCGTGGAGATCCACGCATCGCTGCCGCGCGAGGACACCGGCAAGATTTTCAAGCGCCTGCTGCGTGATCCGCACTGGCAGAAAACAGCGCGCGCCATCTGAGGCCGCGCACCACCCACCCCATTCCAGTTCCCAAGGAGTTCCAAGCATGAGCCTTCCCCCCATCCTGTCGCAGCGCCTTCGCATTCCTGTGATGGCCTCGCCGCTGTTCATCATCTCCAATCCCGACCTCGTGATCGCGCAGTGCAAGGCCGGCATCGTCGGATCGTTTCCGGCATTGAACGCAAGGCCGGCCACCGCGCTGGCCGAGTGGCTCGATCGCATCACGAGCGAACTGCATGAGCACGATCTTCGCCATCCGGAGCGGCCTTCGGCGCCCTTCGCGGTCAACCAGATCGTGCACCGCTCGAACGACCGGCTCGACCATGACATGGAAGTGTGCGTGCGCTACAAGGTGCCGATCGTGATCACGTCGCTGGGTGCGCGCCCCGAGATCAACGACGCTGTGCACAGCTACGGCGGCATCGTGCTGCATGACGTGATCGACAACGCATTCGCGCACAAGGCGATAGAGAAAGGCGCCGACGGCCTGATCGCGGTCGCCGCCGGCGCGGGTGGCCATGCGGGCACCCAGTCGCCCTTTGCGCTCGTGCAGGAAATCCGCCAGTGGTTCGACGGTCCGCTGCTCCTGTCGGGCTCCATTGCCTCCGGCCGGTCGATCCTGTCGGCATTGGCGATGGGCGCGGACATGGCCTACATCGGCTCGGCCTTCATCGCGACGCAGGAAGCCAACGCCGTGGACGGCTACAAGAAGATGATCACGGAATGCGCGGCGCGCGACGTGATTCACACCAACCTCATCACCGGTGTCCACGGCAACTACCTGAAGCCTTCGCTGAAGGCGGCGGGGCTCGATCCCGAGAATCTGCCGACCAGCGATCCGTCGAAGATGAACTTCGGCTCGGACGGCCAGAAGCCCAAGGCATGGAAGGAAATCTGGGGCTGCGGACAGGGCATTGGCGTGCTGGGCGACATCCCGCATGCCGCCGACCTGATCGACCGCTTCGCCGACGAATACCACGCCGCGCGCAACGCCTTGCTGGACCGCACGTCCTCCGCGCGCGATCGCGTCGCAGAGCCCGCATAGGCCACATCGGCTTCGACCACGTCGCCACCGAGTTCCCACCCCAGAAGAACGGAGACACCCCCATGGCCCAGGCATTCCCCACCGACGATCCTTTCCTGTCCGGCTACTACGCCCCGCTTCATGCGGAGAGCGATGCGCCGAATCTGCCGATCACCGGCGAGATGCCGCCGGGCCTGCGCGGAACGCTTTACCGCAACGGACCCAACCCGCAGTTCGCTCCCCGTGGGCGCTACCACTGGTTCTCCGGCGACGGCATGCTGCATGCGTTCCACATCGACAACGGACGCGTGAGCTACCGCAACCGCTGGGTGCGCACGCCGAAATGGGCCATGGAAAACGAACACGGCGAGGGCATGACCGGATCGCTGGGCAGCAGGCACCTGAGCGACCCCCGGATATTGGAGTTGAACTCCACGGTGGCCAACACCAACGTCGTGTGGCACGGCGAGCGGCTGCTTGCACTCGAAGAGGTGCACGCCCCCTTCGAGGTGGACCCGGTGTCGCTGGAGCCGCGCGGCTATCACGACTTCGCGGGCAAGCTCTCCGGCCCGATGACGGCGCACCCGAAGATGGACCCGGTCACCGGCGAGATGGTCTTCTTCGGCTATGCCGCGCGCGGACCGTTCACGCCCGACCTGATGCTGCACGTGGTCGACCGCGCCGGGAAGCTGCAAAGCTCGATGCACATCGTGGCGCCCTTCCCCAGCATGGTTCACGACTTCGTGGTCACGCGCACGCACGTGCTGTTTCCGATCTTCCCGCTGACGGGATCGATGGAGCGCGTGCAAAGCGGACGCCCGGGCTATGCGTGGGAGCCCGACAAGGGCACGCACATCGGCATCGTTCCGCGCGACGGCACGGCGGCGGACGTTCGCTGGTTCACGGGAGACCCGAGCTATGTGTTCCATCCGATGAACGGGTTCGACACCGAAGACGGAAAGATCGTCTGCGACATGATGAAGTACGAGGTGGCGCCGCTCTTCCCGCTGCCCGACGGACGGCCCTCATCCGAGCGGCCGCCCACCGCGCGCCTCGTGCGCTGGACCTTCGACCTGGCCGGTGCGTCGAGAACCTACAAGGAGCAGCCGCTGGACGACCTGCCGGGCGAGTTTCCCCGCCTCGACGAGCGCTTCGCCATGCGCCCCTATAGGCACGGCTACTACTGCGCCTCGGCCGTCACCGAAGCCATCAAGGGGCGTCACTCCCGTGGCAGCCTGGCGCACATCGACCTGGCCAGCGGAGGCATCGTGCGCTGGCAGCCGCCCGAGGGCGACCATTGCGGCGAGCCCATCTTCGTGCCACGCCATGCCGATGCCGAGGAAGGCGACGGCTGGTTGCTGTCGGTCATCTGGCGCGGCGCGGACAACCGCAGCGACCTGGCGGTCTTCAACGCCACCGACCTCGCGGCAGGCCCCGTCGCGCTGGCCCACCTGTCGCACCGCGTGCCCGCAGGCTTCCACGGCAACTGGCGCGCGGAGGCCTGACCCAAGCTGTTTGCCGAACGGCAAAATGAGCGATTTGAAGTGACCCGGTGTCCATGGACACATCCATCGCTCGACCTATGACCAAACCGGCAGCAGCAAAACGCCCGTCGAGGGCTGCGCCCAAGCCCCCTCCAGCCGAGGGGAGCACCAAACCCGAAGGCCAGTGGCATCACGGCGACCTGCACGCGTCGCTCATTGCATGGGGCACCCACCTGCTCGACACGGAAGGCATCGCCGGCATGAGCATGCGCGCGGCGGCCCGGCTCGCCGGTGTGTCCCAGGGCGCACCCGCTCATCACTTCAAGGACAGGAACGGGCTGCTCGCAGCCATTGCGGCGCAGGCCTTTCGCGACATGGTGTCGCTGCGCATGACGCGCCTGGACTCGGTGGACGCCAACGATGGCCCGGCGCGGCTGCGCGCGGTGATCCTGGGATACGTCGAGTTCGCCCAGGCGCACCCTGCGCGCTTTCACCTGATGTTCAGCCCGCAGATCGTGCGCCGCGATCAGTACCCCGACCTGATGCAGGCCAGCGGTGCGTCCTTCCAATTGCTGAGGAACGCGATAGCCTTGATTCTTCCTGGCGCCCAGGTCGGAACGCTCAGCGAAGAAGAACTGGCATTCGCCGTCTGGGCGGCCACGCATGGCCTGGCCACACTGGCCGTGCAGGGCCGCAAGCTGCCGATATCGGCAACGCAGCGCCCCACCTCCAGCCAGTTGAGCGAGATCGTCGTGCAGTTCTGTTTGGCCGCTCTGCGCGGGCCCGCTGCGCCCGACTGAACCGGTTCGCGTCAGTCAGGCCGTGGGGCTCCGGTGCGCGCCCTTCGCTACTCCCGCACGGTCACGCTCCGGTACGCCGCATCTCCCGTGATCTCCCCCTCGGAGAACGGCAGTCGCAGCCATTGCTTGTTGCCGTAGGCCTGCGTGTAGTCCCCGAAGTGCGGCGAGGCCGGGTCTTCCGAGACCGAGTACGAGACCAGGGTGTGCGCCTCCACCCCGCCTTGCGGAAACCGGACGATCTGGAGGTAGCTGTTGCCATTGGCATTGGCGTCGCTGTCCATGTTGTAGCCGCCCTTGTCGAGCCGGTTGTTGGCGCAGATGTGGGTGAAGTAGCCATCCACGCAGCCGCCATACAGCGGAATCTTCACGCCGCCGCGCACGGTGAACAGGTAGTCGCCGCGCGCCGCATCCAACGGATAGGGGCTGGCCTTCACGCGCAGGACGGCCGCGCCAAAGGCCTGCTGCAGATCGGCGGCCGCCGAGGGCTTGACGCCGCGCGGCGTGTGCAGCGGATCGCTGGCGCTGAATGGCACCGCATAGAGGGCGTCGGCATCGAGCTGCGATGCCCTGCTCCAGAACTCGTCCCAGATGTGGGCACCGCGCGCGCCGATGTTGCCGGTGTTGCCCCATTGCCTGAGCACGTCGCACGCCTGCGCGGTGTCGACGTCGCGCGCAGAGGGAAAGACCCCTTCTCCCTGCGGATCTCCGATGACCGAGATCGTCGGCACGGCACAGACGATGTCCAGCATCTGGGTCTTGAAGACTTCGGCGTTGTAGGCGCGGCTGTTGAGCACCATCTGCTTGACCGTGTCGACCGTGGCCTTGTCGCCCGCATAGCCGTCCGTGCCTTCGAGTCGGTCCTGCGCAAGCCGGTTGCCGAGCTGCGTGCGGAAGCTGACGGGTGCGGTGCCCGCCGGTCCCATGATCGACGGGTAGCCCGTGAGTGGCGCCTTGGGGTTCGCGAGCCAGTAGCTGTCGTTCATGTTGGCCACATAGTCGTCGCGCCACAGGCTGGGCAGGCGCGACGGGCCGATGGCGCCGGGTTGCGCCGAATCGGGATCGCTCTTCCAGTCGCAGGCGCTGCGGGAACCGTCGAGCACGATGGGCGCGTCGGCCCCGCCGCCGAACAAGGCCGCAAGTGCGCGCCCTTCGTCGGTGCTGCACTGGACCATCTGCGTGTCGGACACGTTGGGCATCGCGCCCATGTCCGCATACCAGGCCTTGGCGCTGCCTCTGCCGACAGCGACCGTGTTGACCCATGGAACGGCCGCCTCCTCGCGCTGGACTGCAACCAGTTCGTCGAGTGACCTGGCCTGATTCCAGCGCAGCCAACTGCGCCACACGCGGTAGTTCTGGCTGTTGATGTCGCGCACGGCGAAGGCGATGGACCGGCTCCACGCGAGCGAAGGGTCGATGCCCGACAGGTCGACGAGCGGACCGTATGCCGACGTGTACAGCGTACGCGTGACTTGCGTCAGGCCGCCCGATGACTGCTTGACCGTCACCGTGATGGCCGTGGGCTGCATCTTCACGTTCTGGCCGTCGCGCACGTAGCTGGTCGCGTCGTCCTTGGCCAGTTGCAGCTGGTAGAGGCTGTAGCGCTTGGCGGTCGATACCGTGTGGCTCCACGCCACGTTGTCGTTGAAGCCCAGCAGCATCACGGGCACGCCCGGGAAGCTCGCGCCGCTGACGTTGAGCTGGCCCGGAACAGTGAGATGGGCCTGGTAGAGCCGATCGGGCCCGTGCCAGTACCAGTGCGGGTTGCCGAACAGCAAGGGGCTCGCGTCGCCGGTCGCGGTGGTGCCGAACCCGATCATGTTGCTGCCGATGCCTTTCTGGCCGCCGACCTGTATCGGCGGCAAGACCGCGCGCCGCGCAGTGGACGACGCGGCCTTCAGCGCGCCGGCGTTGCCCGATGCGAGCTTGGCGACTTGCGGCGACGGCGGTACCGCCGCGGCGATGCCGGAGACGAAATTGCTGTAGCCGCCCGCAAGGCCCGCGTGGTACATCCGCCGGTAGATGTCGTCGGGCGTGATGGGCGCAACCCAGGCTTCCTTGCCGCATGCCGCGTTTTCCGGACTGCCGGCCTTGATCTCCCGGACGTAGCGGTTGTAGCCCGCGGCAAAGCCCTCGACCAGCTTGTGCAGGGTGTCGGGCTGCGCCGCGCGCATCGCATCGAGCGTGTCGGCGGTGATCACATGCTTGTGGAAGAAGTCCGACTCCAGGTTCTGGGGCCGTCCGAGCGTGCCGGAGTAGACGCCCTGTGCATCCGCGCCGAAATAGCGCGACCTCTCTCCACGGTAGGTAAGGAACGAGTCGGCCAGCGTGCAGAGGCTGTCCTGGGCCTGCGCATAGCCGTAGCCATAGCCGACGCCCTCGAAGTTGTCCGCCTTGATGTGCGGCACGCCGAAGGCGGTGCGGCGGATCTCGGCCTTGTAGTTGTCCTGTGCGGGAGGGCTGACCGGGTTGCCACCGAAGACCGGCAGGAAGCCGGGGCCATCGCCGCCGCCCCCACCGCATGCCGTCAGGGCGATCAGGGTCAACAGGCAAAGCGGGCTTGCGCGCCGCCAGTGAGTACGTCTCATGTTGTTGTCTCCATTTGGATGTTCTTCGAGGCTCACAAGCAAAAATCTACTTTTCAGTAAATTTTCTACTCGCGGGTAATGTCCGCGTTCGCTCGACGGGGCGGGATAGGGACTTACCCCGGTCGCCGCCGGCCCGGCATTCGCTGCGGCGGACGAACGGCGAGGGGAAGATCCGCGATCGATGCGAAACTTTCCAGCGCTTGTCTGGCTCGCATCCGACCGGGAGAAAACTGCATGTCGAAACACAGCTTCGTGGACCACGTCTTTGACTGGTGCGTCAATTTCCTGATCCACTGGGCCAAGGTTCTTGGCATCACCTACAACGAGATCAACGTCTACGTCTTCTGCGTGCTGTGGCCGATCCTGACGCTGGTCCTGTGCTTTCTGGTGGTCTACCAGCGCACGACGATCCGGGCGCTGCGGGCGCGCCTTCCCGCTCGTTGAAGGGCGCGGACCACCGGATCACAAGTAACAGTCTGTCCGGATGCCCTCGAAGTGGGACCGGAGTCCGCCCAAAATACGGCCCAATCGAATCTGTAGCATCACCCGTGTGCGCCACGCCGCCTCCGGCCCGCGAACCATGCGGAACAGCGAAGATTTTTGGGGTCCGCCCCTGGATATCAGATAGATAAATTGCTTATGAAAATCGCAACTTGGAATCTTTATTGGTGATTCTCAATGTGTCAGGCCGTGCCAGCGATACCAGCAAGTCGTTGATTTTTCAGGTGAAATCGGTTCGCACTGAATCCTGATGTGTCACACTGGCGCGCGTTGGCTGGGTAGCTAGGTGGGTAGCTAGACCGCCTAGCTACCCATCCTCTCCAGACAATGGCCAAACTCAGTCACCTGCTATCCGACCTCCAGATCAAGCGCTGGATCGCCAAGGGCGCACTTGTCGCCAAATCTGATGGCGACGGCCTGACATTCACCCTGTCGAAGGGCGGGACTGCATCCTGGGTGCTTCGCTACCGTCAAGGCGGTGGCGCCCGTAAGGAAATGACCATCGGGAACTATCCCGACATCAGCCTTGCCGCCGCGCGTGAGGACGCTCGAGCACTTCGCGCCTCGATCGACAAAGGCGTTGACCCGGCCACTCAGAAGCAGGAGCGCAAGACCCGAGCGGCCGCTGCGTGGACTGTCTCTGAGCTGGTGGATGACTACCGCGAAAAGGTACTGCTCCCGAGCGACTTTGCGACCGGCACGATCTACTACCGCAACGCGGACATCGATCAAGTCGTCGTGCCAAAGCTCGGTGCGCGCCGCGTCGATCAAGTGACCAGCATGGACATCGTCACCGTGCTCAAGGACAGCAAGCGGTCATGGACGATGACCAAGCGCGCACTCACGACAGCGTCGAAGCTTTTCGACCATGCATGCGGTCTAACCATCGTGGCTGCCAACCCTTGCATGGGCATCAAGCTCACATCGCTCAAGGGACCGCGGCCACCAGTGCGCAAGCGCATCATGCTGGCCACTGACGAACTCAAGGCCCTGCTGTCTGGCATCGACTTCATTGGCCGCGAAAACGGGCTGGCGTTCCGCATCCTGCTCGTCACCTGCGTTCGTGGCGTCGAGCTGGTGAAGGCGAAAAAGGTGGACGTAGACCTGGACGCCGGCACCTGGTGGGTGCCTGACGACTCCGTGAAGACCCGTGCGGGTTTTTCGGTGCCGCTGCCGCCCGTGGTGGTGGAGTGGTTCCGAGAGCTGATCTCGGTGGCTGGCGATTCGCAGTGGGTGCTCCCCGCGCGTCGGATAGATCGAGTCATCAAGTTGGGCGATGTGCCTGTCGGCCGCACCACGCTCTGGGCGGCGTTCAATCGCGCCTTCGTTCGTGGCGCTATCGACATCCGCAGGTTCACCCCTCATGACACGCGCAGCACGGCCAAGGGGCACCTGCGCAACCTCGGCGTGTCGCGTGAGATTTCCGAGATCGCCCTCAATCACAAACTGAAGGGCATGGAGGGTATCTACGACGTGCGCGAAGAAATCCCCGAGCGCCGGCACGCTCTCGGTATCTGGGCCGACTTTCTGGTGACCTGCGAGACAGGCGAGCCGCCTCCGCCAAGAAACGTCTTTCCGCTGAAGCGTGTCGCCTGAAGGGGGAAGGGTCGAGGCCCAGCCGGATACTGTATATTTGTAAGGGGTATCCTCTTAGCTCCAGCAACTGCAGAACCACTGGATGGACATACAGATATTAGCGCCGATGGCAGCCAAGGACTACCCCCAGACCTGGAACGAATTCCTCGACTGGTTTTCCACCGAGGACGACTGCCTCGCCTATCTGGAGCGGCTGCGTTGGGGCGATGGGTTCGTCTGTCCGAAGTGCGGAAGCATTGGCGAGGCATACCGCGCCAGCCGCACCCGCCTGATGTGCCGTGCCTGCCAGCACCAGACGACAGTGACTGCCGGCACGATCTTCGACAAGACCCGCACGCCGCTGCGTGTGTGGCTGGCCGCAGCCTGGTATCTGACCAATCAGAAGCAAGGTGTCAGCGCCTTGGGACTGCAGCGCGTGCTCGGCTTGGGCAGCTACCAGACCGCCTGGACGATGCTGCACCGGTTCCGCCGCGCCATGGTTCGCCCCGGCCGGGATCAGCTCAAGGGCGTGATCGAGGTTGATGAGACCTACATGGCGCTGACCGACCGCGAGGACCCGCCCGTCAAGACCGGGCGCAAGCGCAGCACCTCGAAGCTGTTGGTCGCCGTGGCCGTCGAACTGCTGGAGCCCAAAGGGTTCGGCCGTATCCGGCTGCGTCGCATTCCCAAGGCTTCGGCGCAGTACCTGATTCCGTTCGTCCAAGAGAGCATCGAGCCCGGCGCCCAGGTGCGCACCGATGGTGCGGGCGCCTACAAGCCGCTGAAGGATCTAGGCTACGACCACCAGCGCACAGTGATGCTCGGCTCGGATGTGCCGGCACATGTGTCGATGGCCGGCGTCCACCGTGTGGCGGCCCTGGTCAAGCGGTGGATTCTGGGAACACACCACGGCTCGGTGCAGCCCGAACACCTGGACGCCTACCTGGATGAGTTCGTCTTTCGCTTCAACCGCCGAACCTCAGGCTCACGCGGCATGCTGTTCTACCGACTGCTCCAGCAGGCGGTGGTCACAGCCCCCGTGACCTACGTGGATGTAATCAGGGCGAACGACTCATAAGGGGCCATGCAACCTGCTCCACTCGTCTGCCACCTCACCCATGCTCTTGGGCGATCCGCTTTTGATCCAAGCCATGAATGATCGATCGAACTTGAACGCTTCACCACACTCTTGCGTTAGAAACCGACGAACGTTCTGGGTGTTCTTGTAAGCCGCGTCAATCTTAGTGGCCCGGTTGATGGAATCACTGTGCCAGTCAAATTTCATTGAATTGCCTCGTTCTAGGGGCTGCTGAGAACTACGCATGGCCGCTTGAGCCATCGGGAATTCTGAGCGTAGCGTTTCCTTGCTGTCGGCGCTAATATCTGTACGTCCATCCAGTATTCTCGCGGCTGCTGGAGCTAAGAGGATACCCCTTATATTTGTACAGTATGTTTTTCGCTGAGGTCACCCCGTTGATGAGCCAAGGCCTGCGCCTGAAGTTCGGGGAGCGCCCCCAGCCAATGCGTGTCACCGTCATGATTCGGGACTCCGACCGCGACAAGAACAATTCCGGCCGCAACCTGGTCGAGGCGATGCTGTTCGAGAACTGGGGCCTACCGCAAGCGAGGTCCGCTGGGCGAATCTCCGACCCCGTGATCCTTCCCTTCAAGGGCTCCGGCTTCCTTCTGTCAGGCATTGAGTTGGACTCGCATGCAGACGGAATTGCAGAGCACCGGCAGGTTTGGCTGGTGGTGCCGGTCGAACGCAGCAGCTAGTAGCCAACTGCCCCGCCTACCCCTATCCTGCGCCCATGTGCAGCAACTACGAGACCGTCACCCGGGCCGATCGGCTGCTGTCATTCTTCGGTGTTGCCCGCGTAGGCGAAGAACCGCCCGTCGTCACATGGCCACTGGGCATGGCGCCATTCATCCGACTTGCCGAGGATGGGTCGGGAAATCGCCGCGTCGACGATGGCGCGTTCGGCCTGCTGCCCGGGTTCGCCAAGGAGCTGGCCTACGGGCGCAAGACCTACAATGCGCGTACCGAGACCGTCGCCAAGCTGCCCAGCTTCCGCAGCGCCTGGAAGCAAGGCAAGCGCTGCATCATCCCAGCCGAGGCCATCTTTGAACCGAACTGGGAGACCGGGAAGGCGGTGCGCTGGCGCATCCAGCAGCCGGGCGAGGTGCCCATGGGCATTGCTGGCATCTACGAGCACTGGACATCGCCCGAGGGCGAAACCATGTTCAGCTTCGCCATGCTGACCGTGAACGCCGACGGGCATCCCGTCATGTCGCGCTTCCACAAGCCGGGTGACGAGAAGCGCATGGTCGTGATCCTCGACTCGGAGCAGTACGACCCGTGGCTGACATGCCAGGTCGCCGACGCCCCGAAGTTCTTCAAGCAGTGGATGGGCCAGCTTGACACCTACCCTGCACCGCTGCCGCCGCGCGTCAAGAAGACGAAGCCTGCCGAGCCACCTCAAGCGCCAGCCGAGCCCCCTGCCGCCCCAGACGTGCCTGAACTGTTCTAGAACCTTGTTGGGTGCGAAGAACGCCCTGCTGCATGCGACGCTCATGCCAGAATTGAGGCCAGAAGAGGGTAGAAAATGAGCGAACGCAAGAAGATCAGCGGTGTAGTGATCACCTATAACCGGGCTGATGTGATCGAGACGACACTGAGGTCGCTGTGGTTCGTCGATGAATTGATCGTGGTCGACAAGTCTTCGACTGATGGCACAGCTGAGCTGGCCGCCAAGATCGCCGACCGCGTGATTGTCGAGCCCTGGCGCCCCCTTGGCGAGGACTCCCGTCAGTCTGCCGTCGACGCCTGTGCCCATGATTGGATCGTCTGCATGGATGATGACGAGTGCTTCAGTCTCGAAGCGGGTCAATACATCCAGAAAGAACTTGAGGCGCCGCGCGCTGGCGTCTACATCTTCCCGCTTCGGCACTACATCCTGGGCACACACGACGAGGACGCCTACTACTGGCCGGACAGGAAACCCAGGCTGTTCCGACGTGATGCCGTCAGCTTCCGCAGCACGGTCCACAACGAGTGGAACTACCGAGTCGAGGACTGCGCTTTCCCCTCCGCCGAAGATGGAATCTGCATCCACCATCTCACGCACAAAGACGCTGCGACCTGGATTGAGAAGACCAACAAGTACACCTCTCAGAACGACAGGCATCGCATGTTCGAGGACGACTCGGATCTGATCGCCTTTGCCCATCGTCAGATCGACCAGCATTTCGCGCAGTCGAAGACCCAAGACCGCACTGGCTACGTCGCAGCCGTCTCAGTGCTGCGCGGCCTCTATGACATCGTCGATCGAGTGAAAGGTTGGGAGGAAGCCCGCGGCATCGACGGTGCACAAGCTTTTCGCCAGCTCGCCGCACGGCTTGAATCCGATTATCCCGTGCGCGCAAGAACATCAATCGCCACCAGCGCCACTCGGGAGCGCAAGCGCTGGGGCATCTTCGGACGCTGACCCGTCGCCAAACGCAGAAAACCCCCAGCCCGAAGGCTGGGGGTAATGATTCGACAGTAAGGCAGCCCAGCTACTGCGCTGGCAGCTTCCCGCCGGTTGGCAGCGTGTAGTCGGTCCCGTCGCGCACCACGCTTGCATCGGCCTTGCAGCTTGCATATGCGTTGTTCACGTCGTCAGCCTCTTTCATGAGCCGTCCAAGAAGTCCTTGAGCGTCTGCTGAAAGTACCCCACCGGCTTGGGGTCTGTCTGCTGCACCAGCTTCGACACTGGAGGTGGCTTGACCTGCGGCGCCACCACTACCGCTCCCACGTCCGGCAGCGGCTGGGTTGCACATCCGGCCGCCGCGAGAAGTAAGAGCGTCATGCAGGCCCTGCTGAAGACCTGCGACCACTTGAACGTTCGCTGCATCTTTCTGCTCCTGTGCGGCGTGTGCCGCGTCAATGGTTTTCTGTTGTGCCAGCACGCTGGCGTTGAGGGTGCGCAGCGTCGCCGCTGCTTCGTCCTTTTGCGTCTTGATGGCGCTGGAAAGCGCGGTGACGTTGGCTTTCTGTACGATGGCGTCGGCCTTGTAGTGCTGGCCAACTTCGCGCTCGCCGAACGCGGCGACCAAGGTCACCGCCAGAAAAACCGCCCACAGCCAGCCGGGCACGATGTCGAAGATCTTGGTCATACGGTTCTCCGTTCGGCGCACACGCGGCATTGAATGCGCTTGGTTTCTCCGAGGAACACGCGGTTGCAGTCGCCGCACACGTTCCATGTAGTCGGCTTGTCGAAGTCTTCTGGCCAGTCGCGGGGCTGCGCGACGGCGCGCCGCTCATCAACATCGAGGTCGGAGTTCACGGCGCTTTGCCCAGGCAGAGATCGGCTTCGATTCCGCGGCGCCGCACCAGGCCAGCAAGCTGCTTGCCGCCGGCATACGTCCACCTGTACAGCTCCATGCAGCCGCCCTGCACGTCGCCAGCGTTGAACTTGCGCGCCATCGTGCTGCGGCAGTAGGCGCCCGTACCTACGTTGAAGGCGAAGGAGACTGCTGCAGACAGCGGCCCCGTCTGACCTGCCAGTGAGGGAGTGCAGGCAAGGACGCCATCGGCGTGGGTCAGCAGATCCTCCTGGAGCAGTTTGGTGCATTCCTCGCGCGTGTAAGGCTTGCCCAGAACCGCAGTTAGCGTGTGGCCAGTGCAGGCCGTCACGATACCGATGGGGTCCCTGTAGCCCCGCAGGATGGTGCCTTCGAGCGAAGGAACCACGGACAGCAGAATGGCAGCGACAGGAGCGCCAACGGCGGCCGCCAGCGTCTTCTTGCTCGGTGGCGTGCGTTGAGGATCGGTCATTGGTCGTCCCCACCTTTCTTGCCCTGGCGCTTCAGTCGCAGATAGATCGCGAGCAGGAACCCAACAGGGGCAACCCACTTGGGGTTGATGTGGAGCCAAGCCAGCAGGGCCGCCTGTTGGTCGTCGGAAAGTGCAAGCCAAACGCCTGCGAGTGCGCTGCCAATGAGGCCGAGCTGCACGCTGAAAAGCGTGCAAGCCTTGCGCCATTCAGGGATCAGGTGAGCATCAAGCCATGCAGTGAACTTGTTCATTTGTCGGCCTTTCCCGCAAGGGTCGTCTTGATTTCCTGCAGCGAGTCCATGATTGGTTTCATGGCGTCTTGCAGGCGGTCGTAGCGCACGTAGTCGGTGCCGATGAGCACGCGCAATTCGCTCATGTCTTTCTTCAGCTCTTGGACGGCCCCCCACAACTGGCGGCCGAACCAGCCCAGACACGCGCAAGCGATACCGAGCGCCCAAAGAACAAAAGCTGTGTAGTCCGGGTTCATCGCGTGAAAGCTCCAGGCAAAAGAAAACCCGCCGAAGCGGGTTGTTTTGGGTACGTGGACAACTCAGGCCGGAGCGACCGGCCAGCTGATGGTCGCGGGGAAGTTCGGCTTCTGGGGTAGATCTCGCAACGCCTGGCGATGCGCAAGCCACACTGCAGCGACGCCAGTGGGCACATCGGGGAGCTGGGTCCAGTCGTTCGCCGTGAGCTGGCGATTGCGCTCAGTGCGCGCGATCAGCGCCACATCGAGCACGCCGGCCGCGAAGTAGGTGCCGTTTCGCACGATGCCGCCCACTTCGGCGTTCTCGCCGTTGCTTGACATGGTGCTGAAACCGTCGGGGAGCGGTGGGTAGATGTTGCTTTCGTCGGGCAGCCAGTCCTGCACCTCCAGCACGAGGCCGATGATGTCGATTTTGACGATTTTCATGATGATGCCTTTCAGAATGTGTAGCTGTTTGCTTGCAGAGTGAAGCCCTGCCCCGTGCCGCCGCCGATCTGGAACGAGTACCAGATCGTTTGCGCGGTCATGAGTGCCAGATCGGTGTAGGGCACGTCCAGGCGGTTGATGGTAGTCCCCGCACCACCGAGCTGCACATTGAGTGCGCCGATGCCGCCCGCGGACGATGCGAGCGTGGACGCGAGGGAGGTGCCCGCCGTCGTCGTGAAGGAGATAGAAGACGTACCGCTCACGAACTTGGCGTTGGCTGGAATCCACGTGGCAATCGACAGCAATGTCAGGGAGCCCACAACTGTCGTCGTGGACAGCAAGGTCACCGGGTTGAAAGTCACCTTGCGGCCCTGCAGTACGCCCGGCAACAGTTGGCTCGACGCATTGGTGGGCCAGACACCGATCAGCGCCGATGCGCCGTAGCCAGCCGGCATGTTGGCCCCGCTATACACCTCCGTTTGCAGCGTCGAAGCATTCTTTCCGAGCAACGCGCTGACACCCGTGGTCGGGTTGAAGATTGCATAGATCGCGACGAATCCAGATGCTGGTGCGGCGCCAGTGTCCATGCCGCCCGCACCAGTCGTTGCCAAGTTGATCGTCTTGCTGAAGCTCGGAAGACAGTAGCGCAGTCCCCCAAGTGCCGTCTCAACAATGATCTCGTCGGCGGTCAACGTTGCTGTGGCCGATGCAGCCGATACCGACATCGTCAGGTTCCGCGACGTGCCAACGACGCCAGCGACTTGAGACATTTGCGCGGCATGACCCAGTGCCGTGGGCGTTCCAACGGAGACTGGCACACCGAACGCCGGCGTGAGGCCGTGCAGCGTGCTGTTGATGAAGGGCGCGGTCGCCAGTGCCGAAATATTGCCGTTCACCACGGTTGAGGCGCCGTTTGCCACGGTCACAACGAATAGGCCCGTATATCCGGCATCTGGCGCCGGCGTGGTCTGCGTGCCGGTCGTGGCAGCAGTGCCGGCCTTCGCTTGGATTGACACAATGCCTGCGCGCTTCGTGGGTTGCGCGGTGCCGCTGTTCGCTGGACCCGAGTAGGCAATCGACGGGTTGCTGGCGTTGTAGTACGGCAGCACGGCGGTCCCCGTGTCGCTGTCCTGATAGCCCACCTGAATCAGATAGTTGATGGAGAAGCCAGCCGTGCCCGGAGGCGTAATGGCCAGCGTCACTGGATCAAGCGAGATGCCTTGCTTCACGATGCTGTGGGTCGTATCTGCGGCCAGCGAGCTGTACGCAGTGCCGTCGATGTTCTGCAGGCTGTAGATCTCTCCTGCGGCCACCAGCACACTCAGCGCCGGAACCACGGACTGGGTCGTTGCGAAGCCGCTCACGGCCGCCGACACGCCAAGGATTGCAGCGCACACTTTCGCGACGGCAATCATGGTGTTCTTGTTGGTCAGCAGCAGATCGGTTTCGAGCGGCACTTGGCCGGGGTAGATGATTTGGCGATCCATGTGGGCTCCAATGAAAAAAGCCCGCGAGGCGCGTGCCTGCGGGCTTGGTGGGGAAAAGAGTCGATCAGCTTTTGATCGTGGTCCAGATGACGGTGCCGACGGGCTTCACGCTGTCAATGGCGGCGTAGATGTCGGCGTCCGTGACCTGGCCGACGATCATCGACATGCTGGCGTACATGCCGCCCTGGGACGGCGTGCCGTAGGCGGCCGGCGAGTTGCCATAGCCTGCGATGCCGGGGATGCCCGAGGATGCCGGCCGAAAGGCGATCAGGAACATTTGAGACGGCAGCAGACGCGAGCCGTAGTAGCCGGCCACGCCGTAGCCGCTCGTCGGAATGCCATATCCGCCACAGTCGCCGGGCTGTTGCGGCTCGATGAGGATCGGTGCGCGACCAGTCAGGTCGGTCAGCACCTGAATCAGCGCCTTGCGTGTGGCGCGCTCCCGAAACAGGTTCGCGATGATCAGTGCGCGAAAACTTGCATCCGTCTGGTTGGCTTTGCGCGCGATGCGCGTGCCGAAGAAGTCACCAGCGATCAGGTCGAGCCAGCCGTCGGTCGCGGTCTTGATGCGCGTCTGCAGCTGCGCATACAGGTAGAGCGAATAGATGTTCGCCCACGCCTGCGCGAGGCCTGAGAGCAAACCGTCGCGGATCGCGTTGACATCGGCGAACCAACCACGGGGGAGCGTCGCCTTGATGCGCGACAGGAAGTCGCTTTGATCGCCCGTCGCCATCAGAGCACCGTCACCGCTAGAGCTTTGATCGTCTGTTTGGCCGTCGCCGTGAGGTCAGCTGTGCCAGCATTCACTGTCAACGAAGAAATGTTCGTGACCCCCGGCGAAGCGTCATAGGCCACCTGAAGAATCTTCGTATAGGGCAGTGAGTTGCCCAAGCCCAAGGCGTTGATGAAGTTCGTCACCGCGTTGTCGACTATCACCTTCGTTGCAACGGCGTCATACCCGGGCGCGATCGTCGCGGTCATCACGACGGTGGCGTTTACAACCACAGGGGCAAACACGCCGAAGCGAGACGTCACCGGGCGCACTGCGTTGATAGCATTCGCCACACTCGTCAGCAAGGTGCTGCCCGGCGCGCCCGTGCCATCGTCGACCACCACGTAGAAATAGCCATAGTCCGTGGCTCCTGGATAGGTCAGGTTCTCCGTCAGCGTGTAGGTCAGGCCAGTCTGCAGACTCGTGATCGCATAACCCACCGCCTGCGCCGTCGCCTTCGAGAGGCTGGCCACATAGGCAACGAAACGTGTGCGAAGCGCAGAGTCGGACTCAGCATCCGCGCCGTTCGTGAATGCCGCCAGGTTGGTCACGGTATCGATACCTGAGATCGCGGTGGCCAACGTGTTGATCGCACCGATCACGACGTTGTTGCCAGCGCCCGCGGTGACCGCCTGCACTTTCACCGCCAGGCTGCCGACGCCGGCCGCCACCGTGTAGGCGCCGGCCGAGTACGCGGGGTTGGTCGTGTCGGCGATGACTTGGAAGACCTGGGTGCCGTCGCCCGTCTGAACCGTGGCGCCTACGGGGATCGTGGCGGCGTTGGTGGATGTGAAGCGCGAGAACGTGACATTGCCCGTGGCGGCCACGGCCGGCAGGCGCGTCACGCTGTAGTCGCCCATCCATGTGTCGAGATCCGTGCCTGTCGAGGTCGAGGCGCGCGTGGTGGCCAGCAGTGCGACCAGCAGGCTCTGCAGCCACAGCACGACGGCGGCGTTGGCCTCTGAGACCGAACGGATGATCGAGCCGATGGTGGTGTCGATCAGGCGCGCCGAGGCTGCCTGAATCGCGGTCACCTGGTCGCTGACAATGGTGGCGAAGTCTTTGGTGTTGAGTGCCATGGTTTCCCGTTCAGCGGTTCACGTTGAAGGCGAGCGTCGCGAGCAGGCCTGTCGAGCCGTCGTAGTACTGGATGCGCGCGGACAGGCCGCCCTGAAGCGGCGTCACCGTGATGACGGGCGCCGGGACGCGCGCCACGTTGGCCTCCAGAAAGATCTGCGAACGGATCAGGCCGGTGATGCTGCGGATGTCCAGCACCGTGCCGATCTTCTTTCCAAGGCCCGCTCCATACTCAGGATGGAAGATGTAGTCGCCCGGGTTGGTAAGCAGGCGGCGCAATATGCGCTGACTCGTCTGTGTGAGGCCGTCGCACTGCTGGATGTCGCCCGTGGCCGACACGCTCAGGTCGTCGCCCATGTAGTGGTAGAGGTCGGTCATATCGTGGGGGCGCCAGAAATGCCGCCGCCGGTTTGAACGCCCGTCGTGCGGTGGAGCTTGAGAGTGATGCCGTCTGCGGAAACGTCTGCGCCGGTGAGGTTGATGCCCCACGCATTGCCGATGAGTGCGCCATTCAGTGCATTCACATTGCCGGTGATCTGCGCCGCGTAGCCGCCCACGTTGCCAAACGGCGTCGTGATGCCGAGGCCGCCGGTGCCGACGATCTGGTATTTCACGTTCAGCGTGCCGTTGATGAAGACCGGGCCCGTGTGATTCCACTGCGTCGCGCTGCTGGTGATCGTGCCAGTCACTGCAATGTTGGCGTCGCCTGCTACGGTGGCCTGCACGTTGCGGCCCACGTCCGCGATCAGGTCACGCGCTGTGTGCACGCTGACGTCGCCGTTGTTGAGAAACTTGAGAAAGCTGCCCGTCTTGTGCTGGAGCCAGAACTCGCCCGAAGGCACGGGCAGCGGCCGGTCCACGTCGTTGAAGAATGACGCGCCCATCGTGCCCGCGTCAATGTCGCCCTCCTGGGCATCGATGCGCACCGAGTCGCCGACGGTTGGCGCGGCGAACAGACCCCAGCCGTTTCCAACATAGCAGCTCGCGATTGGGATCCAGCCCGACAGCACACCCGAGGGCTGCAGCTTTACTTTCACGCTGAACGTGTTGGGGTCGTAGGCATCAACGATGCCCATTCGCGTCTTCTGCACGTCGTCGCCGGCGCGCTGCGCGGCCACCGCCATCGAATTGAGAAGAGCCTTCATGGTTGGACGGTGCTTTCCGGGCTGCTGTTCTTCGCGCGGATCGAGGTGCGGTAGCCCTGCGATTCGTCGTATGTGTGCAGTACCGATGCGGGATAGAAAAGCTGATCGAATGCGGTCTCAGTGCCCTGGAGGCGGATCACGACCGATGGCGTGACGGCAGGGTCGCCGGGAATCTCAGCATTGAGATTCACCTCGTGCTCGCTGATGTCCTTCAGTAGCTGATTGGCCTTCTTCTGCGCCTCGTCGGGAGTCATGTTCGGGAAGAAGAAGCTGTACTGTTGGGGCGGCCCGGTGGAGCGCGCCACCTTGCTCGTCGTCTGGTTCTTGACCTTCTTGCGGTCGGCCGTCACCGTGAAGCCCTTCTTTTGCTTCTGGTTCCAGCTGCGCACCGTGACGCGCACATCCTTGGCGATGGTGAGGTTGCGCGAGACGCTGAGCGTCATCGCGTTGAACACCGGCGAGAACTGGGAGTCCGTCGGGCGCTGCCACTTCAGCACATAGGGGTTTTGGGTCGCCGGATCGGTTTTCGGCTCGAAGTGCAGCTCGCGGCCCTTCACATAAACAACGTTGCCCGTCACCTGCGCCAGGTAGGTGAGGACGTCCCATTCGGGCTTGTCGTCCTGCATCGAAACGTGGTCGATCTGGTAGTAGCTGCCCACAGTGCCCTGTGTCGCCGTCACCACCGGCGTGAGCCCGTGCTCTTTCGCCAATTTCGTCGCCACCTGTGAGGCGGTCAGGTTCTGGAACTTGTCGATGATCTTGTTGTCGATGAAGGCTGACGTCAGATCGCGACCACCCATGACGATCTCATCGCGGATCGGGTCGATCTCGATGTCGTCGACGTTGCCCACCACCAAGGACACCAGATCGGTCTTCGTGAAGTTCACGACGTCATCCGGGTAGCCCGCCAGCAGCTCAACCTCTATGCTTGTTTGCATCGACCACCAGTTCCAGTCCCGGTTCGCAGGCTGCGCGCTCAGGCACAGCGTGAGGCGGAATGTGTCGGCCTGGTAGAAGCTGTTCGCGTCGACCTCAAAGCCGATAACTCCCTCCAGTCGCTCGTTGTTGGCGAACGCAGCGACGCGCGGCGCCGTGGCGCTCGATACGGGGTCGCCGGTCACTGAACAGGCACCCCGCCGGAGTCGAGCGGGCGCGCCGGCACGGTGAGCGTGTTCACGCCCGTCAGCACGGCGTCCGTCAAGCCGGAGGCCTGGGCAATGGCGATCCAACGCGTGGCGTCGCCGTATTCGTTGGCCGCCACATCAAAGAGCGTGCCACCAGCGACTTGCAGCAGGCGCGTGGAGCTCTGCTGACTTGCTGCGGTGATGTTCCGCGTCAGGCGATTGACCACGCTGTTCATGTTGACCAGTACGGGGTACTGCGCCGTGGCCGTGACTTGGGCCGCCATGCTGGCGATTGATGCTGGCAGTGGGATGTTGGGCAGCACGCCCCCCACGACGCTCACAGAGTTCAACGCGGATTGCACGCTGGCGGTCAGGGTCGAGATGCGGCTCGAAACTGAGGCGGCAGCACCCAGCACGCCAGAGACCACGGAACCCGTCGCGCTGGCGAAGCTCTGCACGGCGCCCACCGCGGTGCTCAGGCCGCTCACAGCCGACGTCAGGGTGCTGTCGCCGATGGTGTTGGCCATGTCACCCAGCGTGTCGCAGTCGTCTTCGATGCCGGTGTCGAAGTCTTCGCCGGTCAGCGATTCCACTGGCTGGCTGTCGTCGGACACAACCTGCACGACGATGCTGTAAGGCACCTTGTAGAAGCGCTCGGTCTTGAACTCGAAGCGCTCGATCACGACCGTGTAAGTGCTGTCAAAGACGGTCAGCTGTTGCGGCGCGCCCTGCACGCGCAGGAAGTCCAAGTGCTTGGCGCGGTCGAGCGCGTCCGGGCCGAGGAACATGCCGCTCCACGGGATCGGCGCGTGGTCGGGGCCCAGCGACTGAATGTTGCGCGCGCCGCCCGGGAAGTTCTTGATGGCCAGGCGCTGAGAGCCGCCGAGCGACAGGAACTCAGGCACCTCAAGGCCGGCGAATGCAACGTCGCCAAGTCGCAGTACGGTGTCCATGGTCAGCCTCCAGTGGCCAAGTCGAATGCGCGCAGCGACTGGCGCCCATCCGCTGTGCGCGGGCCCACGCTCGGGCGATTCATCTCTTTGGCCTGGTAAGTCGATACAGCTTTGCCGATCGCCTTCCCGTCGAGGACGAGGGTCGAGTCGACCTGAACCATTTGCGGGCCCGCGCCGCGGATGTTCGGATTCCCGAATGCCGCGCCACCGCCGTTCGTGCCGAAGCCGCCAGATGGCGCGCCGGGGGTGTCGTCGCCCTTCTTGTCCAACCCGAAGAGCCCCTTGTAGAAGTCACCAGGGTTTCGATACGCATCCATGAAGGACTTGAGGCCTGGCTTTTCCATGAAGCCAGCGATGCTGCGGAGCATGCCCGCCGCATTGGTCAGCAGGTTGGAGAACGCGGGCAATGCGCCCTCACTGAACGTCGTCTTGAAGTCGTTCCACGAGGCGATGAATTCGCGTTCTTTACCAGCCAGGGTCTTTTTCGCTTCCTCAGTCGATTTATCGATCCCCATCGCCTTGTGAGTTGCCTCGACCGAATGTCGAATGGTCGGCATTTGCTGCTCGATCAGAGTGAACAGTCGGCCGCCTGTGCCGCCGAAAAGCATTGAATTCGATCGTCCCCGCTCTTCCGCTGACAGCTTCTGTTTGTCGTACAGCGGGATCATCACCTTGGCGTACCAGCTGGCCGGGTCCTTCACGAACTCGTCGTAGCCGCCAAAGGGATTCCCATTGAACTTCTTGATGCCGCCGGCTTTGTTCCACTCGACCTTCGATCCGTCCCAGATGCCGTTCTCCACGAGGGAGTGCGCAACCTGGTTGGGGATCTTCACGATGCCCGTGATGCGGTTCAGCGCCGTGCGCAAACCCGTACCCGCGCCAGAGCCTTTCAGCTCGCCAATGATGGGTTCGAGTGCAGCCAACCCCTCCGCCGTAATGAAGCGGCCAGCATTGCCGGAGATGGCCGAGAACTGGCGAAGAGACTCCCAGTTGACGTTGCCGCCTGAGGTCTGCGTGAGCTTCCAGCCAAGGTCGGCCAGTTCGTTGAACTTTTGCGGGCTCTTCAGGCCGCCACTCATTTCCACCCAGCGCAACATCGCCAGGCTGGATGAGCGCATGCGCGTCTTCGCCTCTTCATCAAGCGATTCGGTCGCGAAGGCGATCTTCGCGAGCACCGGTGCCGCCAACTTGGCGCCGGCCAGGGCCGCGCTACCGTCAAGGCCGGATTCCCGGAAGATGCCTTGCGCCTCCCGGAACTGCTTCATGTTCTCGGTCCGCGTCGTCCCATAGACGCGCATGTCCTTGACGAACTTCATCGCCTCGTTGTTGAGGTCCGTGCTCATACCAAGGATGCGAAAGCGGGCCTTTTCCGTGTCGAGAGCCTTTGCGCTTTCGTACATCGAATGGCCGCCGTAAAGCATGGCGGCGGTCATTGCCAATGGGAGGATGGCGCCGCCCGCGGCGAAACCCACGCTTCCGATGCCAATGCCGCCTGGTCCCATGTGGACATTGCCGCCGTGCAGGCCATGCTGACGTGCGCGCGCGCCAGCGGCCGCTGCCCCAGCTGCAGCAGCACCGGCGGCACCGCCACCACCGCCGAGCGCCGGCCCGAGATGAGGCATCGTCGCCGAGGTGGCGCGCAGGGCTGCCATATGGTGCTGCAGGCCGGCAGCGCTGCGACTTGCCCGCTCCAGGGCGGCTGCCGACGCATTCCCGGCCTTGGCGACCGCGCGCAGGCCGGCCGATTCCTCTCCGACGCGCCGAAGCGTAGACTTCAGTGTTACCGACAGGGCTTCAAGCTTTTCAAACTCGCGTGCAAGCAACGCGAGCTGAGGCGACACGAGGTTGTGTAGCTTGAGCGTGATCCCGACGGAATAGGCTTCAAACATCGATTCGCCCTAACTTGAAAGGTGTCCCATGCGGCTGAGCATGAAAATTCGTGTGCACGAGTGGCTGGCGGACCGATTCAGTTGGGTGCAGTACCCGGACCTGAGGCGCGAGGCCTCCAAGCAGGCATTTCGACAGCGTCACCCGAAGCCGACGCTGTTGTGGCGCTACAAGGCCATGACGTGGCGCCAGTGGGGCTGGTTCTGGTTCGCGGTGTTCTGGACTGTCGTCGCGCTGATGGCGTCTATAGGTCCGTCAAACTGATCTTCGGCTTCCTGTAGCCGATGCCGCACACCCAGGCGACCAAGGTTGTTGCCGCCACCTTCCCGACCGCATGACGGGAACTCATGGCAGCGGGCCCCACGACCGGCCGCGGCGGCATTTTTGAGGTGCCTTGCTCCATGTAGAGCGCGATTTCCGAGGGGCTGCCAACCACGGCCGTATCGCCGGTGGCTTGGTGCGAGTACGAACCCCGCAGGCCTCCCGTGCGCTCGAGCGGATCATCGGGCGTGAAGCCTTTGCGCAACCGGTCGTCGATCGTGGCCGGCGCCAAGTTGGCCCATGCGGGAAAGGGCCCGATGCCGTCTTGGTAAGAGCCAATCCGTGCCTTGGCGTCTTTCTCGATGACCTCGGCCGCCTGCTCGACGATGTGGTGCGTGACCGCATCACCGATTACAGCGAGCCGCGAGAAATGCGCAGCGAGGGCGCCGAAGCTATGCATTTCCATAGTCAGTCCCTCGCGGCCCAGTCCATACGATCCCAGTCGAAGATGTTGCTCTCGCTGGCCTGCTCGGAAAACACGATGCACATTGCAGTGCGCATCACGTCATCCATCTCAAAGGCCACATCCATGTTCACGCCATGCCGGATCAACCAGCACGCTTCGCGAAACGGTGCGGCCGTGGCTAGTTTTTTACGGAGGCCTTGGTTGCATCGGCGTCCGCTGGTGCGCCGAAATTGTCGGCCACGCCCTTGACGACCGCAGCGATGCCGTCTTCGTCGAGGCGCGTGATGAGAGCATCGAGTTCGTTGCGCGTGCTGATGCGTGAGACCGGCTCGCCGTCGATCGCGCTCACGTACATGAGCGGGAACACCATATTCATGAACACGCCGTTCATCGATGCCTTTTCGCCCAGCATCTCGACCATCTTGAATTGGGCCAGGATGCCTGCCTTCTTCAGCGTAATGGTGCGGCCGTCGTCGGTCTTGACGATGGCCTCCATGCGGGCGGCGGCGGTGGCTTGAGCCGACGGGGTGTCGGGCAACATCGCGACTTTGAGATCACTCATCAGGCCACCTTGATCCGGCGCGCGGCCATGAAGTTCAGTTTCTGCTTGACCAGCTGGTTCGCCACCTTCGTGCCGGCATCCTTGAAGTCGAACATCACGCCGGTGTAGCGGTACTGCGAGATCGAGCCATCAGGCTCCGAAATCGTCTCGGTGATCGTGCCCGGCAGGATGTTCACGCCGTTGTAAAAGTCGGCTTCGATCTGGGCCCAATAGGTGTCCAGGTTGCCGTTCAGACGGTCGATGTCGAGCACGCCCGACCAGCCATCCGGGAACACGCCGTAGCGCGTGATGCCGTCCAGGCCTTTGCTTGCCGTCTGGGTCGTCGCGGGCTGAGAAGCGAAGCTCGTGATCGCGGCGGCCGCGATGGGCAGGATGCCCTTCGACGTGTAGAAGTCGAGCGATACGTCGCGCCCGACGGATTGATTGTTCATCGGCATGGTGGAACTCCCTTACGCTGCGGCGCTGGTTTGTTGACGGGCCACGGTGACGGACTGCCCGCCTTCGAGGTTGATGATGAATTTCTCGACCACCGCGAGATAGCGCACCTTCACGTCGGCCTGCAGATAGCCCAGCGCGATGCGGTCCGGCTTGTTGTTGCTCGTGTCGCAGATGACGCTGAAGTCGTCGATCTGGCCCTGGTCTTTCATGGCTTGCAGGAAAGCGGACAGGGTCGCTGCAACCTTGCGGCGCAGCGGGTCGTTGGGCTGGATCGATTGCAGCTGGCCGATGTACAGCCCCATCCCGGCGTTGAACGTGTACGCCAGATAGTTGGTCATCCGCGTGTAGTTGTCGCCGTTGATGACCGGGTTGCTGCTCGAGTTGTGGCCGAAGCGCGCGCCGAAGACATTGCCGGCCGGGATCGGGTTGCAGATCAGGTCGATGCCGGCCTGCCCCAGCGCCTGTAGTTCGGCGCTGCCGTACAGCTGCGTGAGCTGACTGCGCTGTGTCCCGACGATCCCGAAGAGCGGCTTGTTCAGCGACGACTGCTCGGGCGAGAGGTTTGCCAGGCGCCCGAGCGCGAAGCCCTGCGGCGACACAAGGCGCGTCAGCTGCGCAACCGGGTCGGCCCAGAGGATCCAGTCGCCCTGCAGCAGCTTGAACGGGTAGGCGTCGATGCCGGCCGTGGCCTTCACCGTTGTTGCATTGCTGATGGTGTCGCCCGCCGGGCCGACGCCGATCATGTAGATGCCTTCGGAGAAGCCGAACGACACCTGGGTCGTCCAGGTCGTCGAGGTGTCGCAGTCCGCGAGCGCAGCGATCGATGTGCCGGTGCCGCGCAGCGCATACATGCCCGTGCGGGTGCCGGTGTCGGCGCCGACGAGGTTCGTGGCCGCGATCCCCGCGCCGTCTGTCCCGCCGGCGAGCGCGTAGCTGGCCGTGACGAGCGCGGCGACGCCGGCGCCCGCAGACGCAACAACATAGCGCGACGCGCCACGCAGGCCATTCGTGCCGTTGTTGATGGCTGCAGCCATGTTGACCCACAGCGCATTGCCAGTGCCGGGGATGTTGTCGAAAACCTCCGGAACCTGGCCCGGCATGCCGATGGTGATGCGCGAGGTGCTGGCGGCGCTGCCTGGCGCGGTGGAGGCCACGAGGCCGTTGCCCAGCGTACCGGTGTATTTCGCCGTGAGGGTCAGGCAGGTTGACAGGATGATGATGCTGGCCGCCACGTCCGTGCCATCGGTGACGCGCACGCCACGGAAGTTCGACGCACCCTGCAGCACGGCCGTGGCCATGATCGTGCCCATGTCGTACTTGCGGTTCTGGATGGAGCCGAAGTTCAGCGCATAGTCGGCCATGCTGCCCATGATCACGGGCGAGTTGACCGGCCCCCACTGGGCGGTGCCGACGATGCCAGCGATGTTGGTGGGCACGCCGTTGAGCAACTGCACCTGGGGCGGGACGATCTGCACGTACAGATCGGGGACGATGAGGGCGGTCGTGTTGATCGACCCCTGTTGAACGACGGGCATGTGATGCTCCTAGAAATGCGAAAGCCGCCCGAAGGCGGCCTGCTGGTGAAGGTGGAGAGGGTCAGTCGCCGCGCTTGCCCGTCTGGGGCGCCACGGGTGCGGTCGGCGTATCGGACGCCACTTTCACGACGCTGCCGGGATGGCTTTCAAGCACTTCCGCGACGGTTTTTTCATCGGTGATCTCTTGGCCCGGCAGGTAATCGCCGAACGCGCTGGTTACTACGAGCTTCATGGTGAGGCCTTCAGGTGTTGATGATGGGAGACGCGGTAGCAGTCGAATTCACGACCACCGAAGGCCGCGTCTGAATGATCTCGACAGTGGTGTCGGTGCGCGTCACGATGGTCCCGTACTCGATGGCCAGGTCGATGTCGCGGCGGTAGATTCCCTGGCGCTGCTCGGTGTCGATCTGCCGGCTACCGGCGTAGTTGACTGTTGCACCGGTGCCATCTGGCATCGACAGGTGATTCAGCGCGGCCAGCACGGGCCCGATGACCTTGGCCAGCGGCTCGCGGTTGCCGAAGCAGTTGGCCCAGATGCTCACGGTGAAGACGCGCAGCTCGCGCGCCACCTCTGCGGCGCTGGTGCCATTCGCCACGATGCGGGCGATGCGCGCGTGTGCGTTCGGGATCGTCAGCACGGCGCCGGCGGCGCTGGCCGGCTGGTCGACGACCACGAGCGCGGCGAGCGCGGCGGCGATGGTGTTCAGCGTGTCGTTCGCCTGCACACCGTAGGCGTAATCCTTGCCGTCGATGATCAGCGCCACAGCCTGGGGGATGCTCACGGTTCCGCCCATCGTGATCGTGGCGCCCGTCACCGTGGCCGTCAGCGTCGGCGCCGGTGCGATGAGCTGTTGCCATTCCGGCGCGCGGCGGGTCGTCACGCTGGTCTTATCCGTGGGCCATACAGACACATGCGCGATAGAAGGCGTTGCGGCCAGATCAGCCTGCAGGTCCGCCGGGCTCGGCCATCCCTGATAGATCTTCGCCTGCACACCGCCGACCGGCGGCTGCGAGGTGCCAGCCGGGTAGACGGCCGCAGCGATGATGCCAACGAGCGCGTTGGCGACGTCGGTCATGTCGGCCATCAGGCGTGCGCCTCTTTGCAGTTGATGCGCCAGCCAAGGTCAGTCAGTTCAGCGGCCTCCGCGATGTAGCGGCGCCCCAGGTCGTCGATGATGATGTCGCTGGCGTTGATCACGATCGGCACCGATGGCGGCAGCAAGATCTGCCATCCGGCATTGCTCACCGCCATCGGCAACTCGGTGCCGTGGCCCTGCCGGCCGCCCAGCAAGATCGAGGCAGGCCAGCCATTCGACAGCACGCCGTTTGTGATCGTGCCCAGACCCGCAGTGCCATCCGCGATGCAGGTGCCCCCGTAGCCCTGCACACCAGTGCCGCTCACCGGCGGCGCAGGCCGGAGCAGGCCCACGGAGCGATTGCATGCCACGCACAGAATCGAAAGATGCAACTGCTGGCCGGCGATGAAGAACGGGCCTTGTGGACCCAGCAGGTAGTCGCCCGCCTGAGTCAGCGTGCCATCGAACAGGCCGTACCAAGTTGCTTTTCCGTACTTGTTCGGCTTTACGTATTCCCAGTCCTCTGCATTGAAGCTGGCGAGAACCGAGCCGACGACATTGGCCAAGGGCGCAGCGGCCAACAGCGGGCGCGCGATGCTGTAGCTCACACCCAGACGCACCGCAGCTTTGCCATAGCCCTTGTAGATGCGGTTTTGAAGCGTTGCAGCGTCCACAGATCACACCACGATGGAAATGCCGCTGATCGACAGGGCCGGCCCAGGCGGGATGCCGAGGAACGCGCAGAAGTCTCGGCGCACACCGTTGAACAGGTTGCGCCGGTCGCGCGTCTCGTTCTTGTTGTGCGTCCATACCGCCGCCCGGTCGGTGTCGAGGTTGGACCGGACACCGGTGGCGCCCATGATGTCGCCCTCCAGCGCAGTCAGGTTTGTCAGGAAGGTGCGTGCGACCGTCTCTTCGGCGGCCCCCAGCGTGTTCATCTTGTATTCGAGCGTGCCGTAGGCGGTCGAGAAGCGATAGCCCGACGCCGGCAACGGCTGCGCACCGCCGGCAAGGCCGTAGCCCGCAAAGCGGCGGATGTCCGTCTTTTCAGCGTCGGTGAAGGCCATGGCTTACTCGGCCTCGAAGACGACACCGCGGTCAACCAACAGGGCGATCTCTGCTGGGTCTTCGACCACACTGCCACCCAGCCACGAGCGCAGCACGCCATCGTCGTCGTAGAAGGCGTAGGGCGCGGCAAGCGTGACGCGCGAGGGAAGTTCAGCCTCTTCAGTGCCCACCACATCGATTGTGGCGACCGTGCTGGTGGCAGCGGCGTCGACGATCTGGGTGGTGACTTGGCGGCGAACGGCGCGCTTGCCGCGGCTGGCCGGCGGAGGGGCAACGGGGGTGTCGAGCACAGCCTCAACCACAGCAGGCACCACGGCTGCTGGCGCGATCTCGCCAGTTGCGAGTGAGTCTTCCGCGGAGGCGATTGGGTCGTCAGACATGGGTGAATCCTTTTCGGAGAACGTTGAACAAAGGGGCCGCCCAGAGGCAGCCCCTTCAGTCACCGCTCAGGGCTTAGACGTGTTCGATCACCACCGAGCGCTTCAGGTACTGCGCGCCGGCCGTCGGGATAATCGTGCTGTTGGCCGTGGCGTCCGTCGGAGCGACGAAGCCGCCGATCCAGAACCACGACTGCGCGACGATCTGCGCCAGGCGGTCGATGGGGGCACGGGTGACCATGCAAACGCTGTCAGTCATCTCGATTTCGGAGTTGGTGCCCGAGAGTTCGGCGGCCTTCTGCTGCATGCCGGCGAAGTCGCCCTCGACCAGCGAGCCAGGGGCGCACAGGATCGGCCGGCGCACCGTCAGGCCGGCCGTCGTCGGGTGAGCCTGGGTCAGCGCTTCGGTGGTCGGGATGAAGTTCGCGCCCATCAGCTGGAACACCTTGCCGCGTTGGGCTTCGGGCGAACCGTACTGGCCCTGGTACATCAGCTTGAAGTCCTGGTCGGCGAACAGCTGACGCATGCTCACGTTGTCCAGGTACAGGTTGAACAGCTGATTCTGCATGCCAGTGTTGTTGCGCAGTTGGGCAATGGCGTCTTCGATCACGCCAAGGGTCAGCACGTCGCCCGCCACCAGCGCCGGGGTCGCGGTCGCGATGCCGAGCGCGGAACCGCCCTTCCACTTGCCATTCGGGCGAACGAGAACCGGGCAGTTGGCGTGCGACACGATGTTCGCCAGCGTGCCGTCAGCAACGGTCACGTTGCCCGAGAAGGTCAGCGTGCCGCTGAAGCCGCCCGGAGTGGTCGAGACGTTCGAGCCGTCGCGCGCCGTGCCGATCAGCGTGTAGACGTTCAGGCCCACCAGCACCGAAGCGGTGAAGGTGCCGCTGACGGGCACGTACTTGCCGGCTGAGGCGGAGGCGTTGCTTGCGAGAACCTGCTCGAAGCCGCGCACGTCGTCGACGTTGATGGTCGCGGCCGGCGCGCCGAGCGTGGTGCGCACACGGCTGTTGCCGCCCAGGTAGGCGGCAAACAGCGCGTTGCGGGCCAGGCGGTCGAGCGACTGGCGTGCCTGCGTTCCGTTGGTCATGCCGTTCAGCAGGAACTGGTTGGCGATCCCGACTTGCGAGGTCACGATGTTCAGGTCGATCGAATCGCCGTACTGGTCGATGCCCAGCACGTATTGCTCGATGGTCTGGCTCGACGGCGTGATGCCGTTGTCCAGGTTCGTGTTGCTGGAGGGGGCGAGCGGCGTGGTGACGGGCGCCTTCAGGCCGGCGCGGGTCTTCGTGACCGTTTCGCCAACGTTGATGGAGACCTTCTCGCGGTCTGCGACGGCGCGGTAGCCCAGTGCCGACGTCAGGCCGGTCTGGAACTCACGTTGAAGAAAGCCCTGTTGGATCGCGTTTTGCAGCGCGATGGGCATGTTCTGAATGGACATGGAGATGCTCCTGGAAAGTTGGATAACTCCCGGTGGGCATCAAGCCCTCGTCAGGTCGTCGGATACGTGTGGAACCGGGAAGCCCGGCGAGGGGTCGGGCATCAGCCCGGTTGTGGAATCAGGTCGCGGTGAGCTTGGCCTTGGCCGTCTCGTATTCGGCAGTGGTCATTTCGCTGACCTTCTTGGCGGCCGGCTTTTCCCTTGGGGGCGGCTCCTGCGTGTTGCTCGTGCTCGGCGCGCCGAAGAGATAGGGCTTGGACTTCTTGAGTTCGTCCATGAGTGCCTCAGCCCCCTCGACTTCGCCCGCCTCGGTCAGCTTGATCTTGGACAGGTCAGCCAGCTTCAGGCCGTCGAGGTCGACCATGCCGGCCTTCAGCGCCGCGGCCTTCATCTCGGCGCGGATGACGCGCTGCTCGGCGGCAGTGTTGGTGCTCTTGACCTTTTCGTCGGCCTCAAGCGCGGCCTTCTCGGCCGCAGTCTTGTGCGTGTCGCGTTCCTTGGTCAGTTCGTCGGCCTTGAGGCGCCAGCCTTTGTTCTCGTTGCGGAGTTCCTTCACGTATTCGAGCGTGAAAGTTTGCGGCTCGGGGGGCGCAGTGGGGGTGCCGCCGCCGCCGGCGCCAGGATCAGCATTGAAGAAAGCGTATTTGCGATTGAAGGGAGGCATCAGCCAGCTCCAGTAAAAGGCCTGCATCAGCAGGCCGGGTTGGGAATCAGTCGTCGGCCGCTGGGGCCGGTTCCGTCGTATTGCTTGGTGGCGGCTGGAGGCTCGGCGGCAATGCATCAGCGTTGATCGCCGTGATTTCCTTGGCCACGTCTTCGATGTCGTAGTCGGTCGCGATGGCCTTCACTGCTGTTTCTTGCGACAGCACGCCAGCAGCGCGCGCGGTGGAAAGCGTCTCAGCTTGGCTTAGCTTGTCGGCGTAGGTCGGCGCGTACCAAGCGGGCCAGCGCAGGCTGAGCGCGGCCCTCATGTCGAGCGTGCCGATGTCAGTGCCGTCCTTGAGCTTGAGCGGGTACTTCTGCGAGGCCGCCACGATCATACGCAACAGGTCTAGCAATGCGCCTTCGCCGTAGCTGAT
This sequence comes from Variovorax raffinosi, assembly GCF_051216615.1. Lineage (NCBI taxonomy): Bacteria > Pseudomonadati > Pseudomonadota > Betaproteobacteria > Burkholderiales > Comamonadaceae > Variovorax > Variovorax raffinosi. Next base: position 130,654 of record NZ_JBPJZR010000012.1, on the reverse strand, counting down.
GCGCAGCTTGTCGGCCAGCCAGATCAGCGCCTGGTTCATCAGCTCCATTGCGCGGCCAGACTGGGCAGCATTCAGTTTGTCGGCGTTCGCACGGTTGCCGTGGGCACTCTCAAGTGCCAACTCGCGCAGGCCGCGCACGTAGTCCAACACTGCGGCGACAGCTGTGCCGTTGATCTCCAGCAACTTGGCGTCGCCCTTCTCACCAACCACGAGGGCGCTCCCGGCGCCCTTGACGATCCGGCTGTCATTAGGCGCAGCCGGCTCCTTGAGCATCAGCGTGGGGTCGCTGGAGTACTTCAGGCCTCGACCAGCCTGGGACAACTGGTAGTCGATTTCAATCTGGCAGTCGATCGCCTCAACTGGGAAGGTGCAAGCGCCGTCGGTTCGATCGCCGCCGGGCAGGTTGCGCACCCAGACGCAGGGCACAAAGCCCAAGGAGTGCGTCACAGTGCGCGGGCTGTCAATCGTCGGGGGCGGCGCATCGGGGGCCGCTTCCACGGGCTCGTACCAGACCTCCTGCGTGTCGGTCCAGTCACGCTGAAACCAGAACTGCGCCTCCAGCTTGTCATCCGGCACCGCGTAGCCGCCATCCTTCAGCAAATGGCCCTTGACCTTGTAGCGCTCGGTCACCTTCTTCAGGGTGTCGGGCGCCTCAGGGTCCCATGTCGGCGTCAGGAACTGCGTTTCCTCAGCAGTGATGAACACACGGGCGCGAATGACGCGCAGAAACAAACAAACGCTGCCCACGCTGCCCTTGGTTGCCGCGTCGATCATCGTGGCGTTCAACATCGTCTCTTTCACGATGTCGAGCAGCGCTTCGCGTGTCTTCTCGGATTCGGTTTGAATCGCCGGGAAGTGCCCCTCGCTGAATAGTAGACTGACGGAATCCTCGACCACCGTGCGGCACAGCGCATAGCGAACGCTCGGGCGCCGCGAGCGCAGTGGCACGTACTCTCCCGTCCCCTCGATCTCCTCCTGGTGAAACTCGTAGGTCATCCCATCGTAGAAGGTGCCATTCAGCACACGCGAGAGGACGTCCAGGCGGTACTGCCGCGCTGGATAGTCCTTGTCGCGCTCGATAGTGGCTTGGATGGTTTTGAACATGCGTCAGCGGCTCATGTGATTGATCTGTTCATAGCGCGCTGGCACGTACACGAACTTCGTGTAGAGGTAGTAGCCGGTCGCGTCGGGCAAGTGATCCAAGTTCATGGTCTTGTCCGGCTCGTTCGTGCCTTCCTTGTAGACCAACTGCTCGTAGCACTTGATCGACTCTTTGCAGCGCGGGTCCACGAAGGCGTGACGCACACCGTCGGCGCTCTGGAAGCGTCCGTTCACCAAGTTCAGGCGGTCACGCACTAGTGGGTGCGCATCCATCGCGATCACGTTCAGGCCGTGCGCACGGAGGATGCTGATGTCCGTCTTGCCCTGCGCGCTGCTCCTGCGCTGCGCGCCGGCCGGGTCCGGATAGACCGTGATGTGCTTCAGGTCCGGCTTGAGCGGATCGAAGGACGGCTTGCCGTAGCGGCTCGCGATCTCATCCGCCATTTCGTCGGTGTTGCTCGTCGGGATGACGATCTCATCGATCTGCCATAGCTCGCCGCCCTGCCTCTCCTGCCACACCGTCGCGGACATCGGGTTGATGTTGAAGTCCATGCCGATGTGCAGTGGCAGCTTGGCGTCGTAGGGGCACGCCTTGACGTTCTGCCGACGGTCGAAGGCGTAGTAGACGCGCCCGCTGTAGTTCTCGAAGCTGGCCTCGTACTCCTGGCGGAACGTGCGCGCGTCCATGGTGCGCTGCGCCGCCGCGATTTCCTCCGGCGGGACATTGCCGCCGGACAGCGACGTGTACAGCCAGCTCTTGTGGTCCGCTTCAGCGCCCTGCCCCATGACATAGGTGTCGTAGCAGTGGTTGAAGCCCTTCGGCGTGCCAATGCGCAGCGAGTGGCCGCCGCGGTGGATCACTCCATCGATCGTGTACTTGCAGGTCGAGAGCATGGGGCGCAGAACTTCTTCCCACGCTGCATAGGGGCAGTCCGCCCATTCATCGACTAGCGCGAAGAAGAGGCCCGAGCCGCGCAGGTTGTCGTAGGCATCCAAGCCCACCACGCGGATGACGTGCCCCGTCTTCAGGGTGATACAGCACTCGGTCTCGTTCGGCTTGCCGTCGATCCATGCGCGAGGGATGGCGCGCTTGAGCCGCCGCCAGAAGACGCGCTTGGCCTGCTTGAACGTCGGAGCCGCGTACCAGATTTCATCGTCCGGCGACACGTTCCAGCGAGCAGCGAGCACCGCCGCGCGCCGCATCTCTGCAGCACCAAGAAACGTCTTGCCGAAGCGCCGGCCGCACACCGCATCGCGGAAGCGCGCCTGCGGCTGGAATCCCCAGTCGTAGATGTTGCGCTGCTTCGCTGTGAGGTGGATGACCTCACCGGATGGGGTTCGGCGGCCCATCTTCGTCCGGGGCACCCCGGGTCAGGCCATCGGCCTCCATGCCTTCGGGCGGCTCGCCAGCAGCCTCAATCAACGATGCCCGCGTCTTTTCCAGGCTCTCAATTCGCGCCGCAATGGTGTCGATCACCTTGCTGTAGTCGCGCACCTTGCTGCGCCGGACAGTCTTGGGCACCGTAACGGCGACACCGCCGCCCTCGTTCTCGGTCACCTCATCGATCTCAGGCTCGCCGTCCGCGTGCGCCTCGGCCGCCAGCGCACGCGCCAGGCGGATGCGCATCAGGTCGAGTTCGTCGTCAACAGTGCCCCGCTTCAGCGAGTCAAGGTCGGCGCGCTCCTCCGGCGTCAGATGCTTGGCGTAGATGCCATGCGTGCGCGCGTTCTGGTTGGTTTCGGGCGTCGCCCCACCGTGCATTCGGCATCGGCCGTTCGGCATCGGACGGGACTGGCAAGGTTCGCCAGATCGCGTTTTCGCCCCGCATGTTTCGGCCATCTGGGCCTCCAGTGCATGGGGTGTTTCAAGGAATGAGGGGCTGACAAGCCACCCAGCGGCGGTGAAAGGTGGAAAGCCCGCGCTATTGCTGGGTGGCAGTCAGAGGCGGCGATTTACCCATCGACTGCGCGGGCCTGCTGCTCCTTCCCGGGCCAGCAGAAGCCGTCCGAGTCAGTGGTTTGCAGGATTTGCTGAAGAAGAAAGCCCGCACGCGGCGGGCAAGAGGTCGGTGGTCGACCTTGGAGACAAGGGGTGCCACGGCGCGGTCGAGATCTGCGGCTTGAAAGCTGTGTGCAGCGAGGACCGGCCGGGCAAACGAAAAAGCCGCTGCGGCATTGCTACCGAGCGGCTTACTGTTCTTTTGGACGCACCAGCGCCCCACGAACGGCACTATCTCAAAAACGAATTCCCGTGTCAACTACTATTTCATTTCACATTACCCCGCCGCCGAGCAGCCGCATCGTCAGCATGTTCCTTGCCTCTAGGATCACCACGCCACGCTCGATGGCGTCGGCGGGCAGCCGCGGGCTCATCCACACCTTCCGGCCGGTGTAGCAGTTCCGCGCGAGGCAGTAGATCGCGGCCCGGTAGGGCTCAGGCATGCCGCCCTGCCCTCGCGCATCGCCGCTCACATGGAAGTCGATCGCCTGCATCTTCACGGCTTCCAGGTGGCCGTCCAGCAGGTCGTCGGCCGAGTCCCATCCGCTGCGGCTCTGGGCATCCCTGAACGCAGGGTCTTCCAGCCGGTCGACGCCGTTGACTGGCTTGTCCTTCATCCAGTGGTGCCAGCGGCTCAAGAGGTCGTCAAGGATGGCGTCGCTGTCGTTGTGCATCATTCGGTCCCCTTGGAAGGTTTGAGCCACACGCCATCCCAATGGCGGTAGCAGTCGCGGGCATGGCTCAGCGCGGCGATGGGTTGGCCGAGAAAGCGCACGAAGCGCCACCACTGGATGACGGCGTAGGCGAGCCGCTTCATGCGCCTTCCTTCTCGGGGATCATTTCGGGGCAGATGGCTGGCAGAGGCACGGGCGGCAGCCATGCCTTGGACTCGTCTACTGCGTCGTCGCCCGGATCACGGATTGGGCGAAGCGAGCTGTCGTAGATCGCTTCGGAAAGTCGGCCGTCCATCTCTTTCACTGGCAATTGCGGATCTGTGATCCAACAGTTGACCCTGATGATTTGTGAGAACGGATGGATCTCGATACAGCGCACAACTCGCCCCCATTGCGATTGATCCAGCCCCACGTAGAACGCCAAATCTCCAGGTTTGCAGTTCATCGCGCGTCTCCTTGCCCCTTGGGCGTGATGTTCAAAAGCGCCTTGCGCTTGGTGGTGTACGTGGCGCGGATGGCGCGCAGTTCGTCGGCCGTCCACTTGCAAACGGTGTTGTCTGCCTCAAGCGCCTCAACCCGTTCCAACCCGATTCGACGAATCAGATTGATCCGGTAGTCCACCGCGTTGCCGGCGAGCCACTGGTTGTCGTGCTTCGACTGCGCATGGCAGTTGTCTTCGTTGAAGCGCAGATGCGACGCGGCGCCCGTCGAGCGGTAGTGGCCGGCATCTACCGCATTGCCTGACCAGTCGAGTGCGCGGCCGCTGGAGATGCATGGATGCCCAGCCAGGCGATCACGCTCGCGGATAAAAGCGTTGAACACCCGCTGAGCAAGCTTGATGAGGTCGGAAATGCGCTGCAGCCTCTCGCGCGCGGCCTTGTCGACAACCCTCTGAGCCCGCTCCTTCTTCTTGCGATCTGCAGCCTTCTTCGCACTCAGCTTGTCGAGGAATGGCGCGATGCATTCCTCATGCAAGACGTGGCGCGCCTTGTCCTCAGGCATGCGCACCTTGCAATGCTTGCAACGGTTGGGCTTGAGGGCAGAACTCAGCACGGCGCGTCACCCCACGATTTCGGCGTGTGCAGCGTGATACCGCGCTCGGCCGCGTAGGCGTTCAGCCACTCGATGAAAGCGGCGGCCAGCCGAATCGTGAACGTGCGCGACTGCTCGCCCACCGCTACGAAGCCCGCATGGTTCAGCGCCGGCAGAAGCTGCAGCTCGCCGAACTTGTCCCACTCGGTCGACAACTGCGGGTCGTCGCGCGTCTCGTACTTGAAGGCATCGATCAGCAGACGCTTCCAGCTTTCAGGGTCGAGCCTCTTGCCATGCAGCTGGTCCTGCTTGGCGATGTCGCTAATGATCGCGTGGAAGTGAGCGTTCTGCCCCTCCCTGCGGCTCTCTTCCTTGAGCACCAGCCGGTAGCGGTGGCCCGCCATCGTTCCTGGCTTGATGGTGTCGCGGTACATCGTCGTAATGGCGGTGTGGGCCTGCTGGGGATTCACCAGAGCAACTGCGGTCATTGCGGAATCTCCCCGTGGTAATACTTCATCGGCAGCGGCGTAAGCGACCACGCTGGCGTCTGGAACGGCTCACCCAGCCATAGACCCCGGTCGATGCGCGACACCATTGGCAGCGGCCCCGAAGTCATGGCGAGGACTTGGCCGCCGATGTCGTATTTGTAGAGGTGACCTTGGCGAGCCTCGCTACAGCCTCTATTCGGTCGCGCTCCGCCTTCACTAGGGCTGGCAGGCCCGCACACGCACTGTCCTGCGCAGCCAGTTCCGCGGCACGCGCTTTGACGTACTCCCACCAGCCGTTCGTTGTCGGTGGTTGGATCAGGCGCACCAGATGCGCAAGGTTCTGTTCGGGAGTCATGCATGCACGCCTCCCCATGCCGCGTGAAGCGGATGGCTTGCCTGCACAGCCTTTCGGACAACCGCATCCGCAACAGCCGGCGCTGAGACTGAGACATGCTGAAACGGCGGCTCGTCCTCAGGTTCGCGCAATGGCGGTCGACCCATGGGCCGCTTGGGTCGCGCCTTGTTCGCCGCGATACGCCGCGCCCGAGCCTCGCGATTCCACTTCCAATCTTGGCCACCTTGGGTGATCGAATAGGGCTGGTCCGTGGCCTGAATGGCCTTGTGCTTGCGCAGGCAAGCCATCGCTGCATAGACCTGCTGCATGGACAACCCGAGGGTCGATGCCATCTGCTTGGCCGTGTAGGTCTTGCCATTGGCCATCAGGTTGAGGATCTGGAGGGTGTGGCTCATATGGTTGCCTCGTATGCAGCCAACTTCGCGTCATAGCCACCGAGAAAGTCGGCTGGAACGCGGACGGAACCGGTCCTGTCACCAAGGTATGCAAGCGCCCAGTTGATGTGGGCGCCGCTCACGCTGTGGTCGCGTTGCGCTTGGTCGAGGATGTCGTGAGCCTTGTGCGCCCACTGGTCGAGGGATTCGCGGGCGCGGATCATGCTGGAGTCCTTTCATACAAACGGTCGAGGCGTAGCAGCTCGGCTGCTTCGTTTCCGCCGGCGTCGCCAACCGCTGAAGCGATGGCCTGCTTGAGCCCGTCGAGAGTCACGGGAAGCGGCACATAGCCAGTCCTGCGGCGCTCCGCCTTCGCTTCGTGCTTCTCATTGATGGCGCGCGCCTGTCGGGCGTACTGGCTGCGCAGCGCGCTGCTCATGCCGATGGCATTCGGGATGCGGTACACCTCGCGCGGCTTGGCGGCGGCGCACAGGGCGACGAACTGCGGCAGGCTCGGCGGGTATTCGGCATGGCGCGCTTGGCAGTTGCGCAGCGCCATCTTGATCGTGTCTCCGTCGAAGTCGCGCAGCCCATGAGCCCAGATGCGACGAGCGTTGGCGATGCCTTGGTCTTCGCCGTTTTCGACTGCACCAGTGCTGAACTTGGTGAAGAACAGGTTGCCGTAGTAGCCGTGCAGCACCTTGAAGACGTTCTTCACGTCGCTCTCGGCGATAACAGGCTGCTCCTGCCGAAACTGGCTCTCGCTCACGAGGATGGGCTTAAACATCGATGACCTCGCCTTGTTGCTGTGGGGTGTCGAAAATGCCGGCCGCTGCGGCTGCGAACTTGCTCGCGCCGAATGCGGCGCGCGGGCCGGCCGCCGATGGCGCGGGAGCGGTCCAGTCGGCCGCGTAGTGCTCCCCGGGGCCGAAGAAGGTGGTCGGCTGCTTGATGAAACTAGGCTCGGTCTTGCAGGCTCGGCAGAAGGCCGCGTAGCGCTCGACACCGGACTGCAGCGCCTCGACGGTCACGCCTTCCTTGCGACGGGCCTTCCAGGCTTTGCAGGCGTCAGCCTTCGAGCGGCCGGGTCGATCTGGGTAGGCCAGCCACGCCGCCTCGAACTCGCTCGGGTACTTCGGCTCAGCCGACCCCGACGAAATATCTTCTGAACGTAGTGAAGAAGATGTAGTTGAAGATGAAGATGTAGAGCCGTCACCAAAGGTGGGCTTAGGTGAAGCCTTGGATGCATTGTTTGGTGTTGCATCGTTGCCTTCACCAAACCTAGAAGCCTCTCCTCGAATGGTGCGGACATATTCGTCCTTAACCATGCGGCTCGAATACCAGAGGGGGCCCGCTTGGGTGGGCAGCAAGGTGACTGGATCGCCGTTCTTGCGGCCACTGCGGGGCACGTAGATGAACGGTGCCGCCAGCGCCTTGTCGCCGCCCTTCAGTACGTTCTTGTCAACAAGCTCCCGCACCAACTTGATCGGCGCATTGGCAGAGTTGGCGAGATCGTTCAGCGGCCAGCGCACCACGCCGTACTCGTCAGAGTCGTGAAGGACGCACATGACGTCGACCCAAATGCCACGCGCTGCCGGCGAGCAGCGGCGCAGATTGGCGTTGTTGCGCCAGTCTGCCGGGTAGAACTGGAACGACGGACGGCGCACTACACGATCCTCCATTGCGAGCCAGAGAGGACAAATCCAACCGAGCCTTCTGACACGTTGAACTGCGCTGCGAGGCTCTTATAGGTAGCGCCACTGAGTCGCAAAGACCGAATTTGGGCGGCCTTTTCTTCGGACAACTTCGTGACACGCCGATTCCGAACCTGCTGGGCGGCCGTCGCCCAGCGCACATTTCCTGGCTCATAGTCGCTGCCGTTCTTGATACGATCCAATGAATGGTTCTCAGATGGTCGCGGACCCACGTCGACATAGAAGTCGGCGAACGATGCTTCCCAACGCTGACAGACGGAAATGCCGCGCGCGCCATAGTTCTTGTATTCCCGGTCAGCAGGCGAATTGCAACGATCGCGCATGTCGATCCAAGCCATGTATTCGGGTGACTTCGACATGCCATGCGTACTCGCGCGAACTGATGCTTCATCGCGTGCGAAGCAACCGCACGACCTGGTAGCACCCTCGCGCAAATGGTTGCTGCGAACCACAACACGGCTGCCGCAGTCGCAGTGACAGTTCCATCGAGTGCTGCGACCAATGCTCACGGCTTGGCTCATCACGAGCAGGCGATCAAAGCGCTCGCCGAAAAGGTCGAGGCGCTTCACAGGATCACCCACCTTCCTACGGGATGACTGTGTGTCTTCACACTTTGAGCCCGCACGAAACCGTCGAACTGAATCAAGCCCAGACCCCGGGCGACGCCAGTAAGTGCGCCCCATGCTTTGTGCGAATCAGGTTGGTTCGCAGCGGCGTGCCGGAACTCTTCCATCGTCATGTGCGTTGCGCCCGCGGCCTTGCGCGCAGCAAGCCACGAACGCAACTCAACGACGACGTTGTGCTTCCAGGCCACGTTGACATCGAGGGTCAGCTGCTGGCCAGCGGACTTCGCCGAAGCGGATGACGAGGCATTCAGGGTCATTAGATGGACCCCTTGGAGAGCGGTCGAACAGTGACGCGCAGCCAGCCCGACGTCTCTGCCAACTCCTTGCATTGCGTCGCCGCCTCTGGCACTTCATAGGGCTTGGTGCGGACGCGCTTCGCCTTTGCCTTTGCGAGCCATGTCAGTTCATTCCATTCGTCAGGAATGCGCTTGGCGTTCTCGCGGATCGCAATGGCACGCTCTTGCTCGTGAAGTCGCTTGGCCTCTTCCAGCGCGCCAGGAGGGATTCCTTCGACGGCGAAGCCTTTGTGAAACTCGGCCGGCGCGCCTGATGCGCGCTTAGGAAGGGGCACGCGCTTGGTGGTGTCGACGCGGTGGCCGTGGATATTGACAAATGCAAGACTGGTCATGCGAGAGTCCTTCCATGAAGCGCCTCAACGAGGACGCGGTTCTTGACTTCGGCGGCATGGGCGCGCTCTTCGGCAAGGCGAAGACGGCGTTCAAGCTCCGACTCTTGTTTGCGCAGGCTTCCAAGGTCGTAGCCGCGCTGATGCAACATCCAGAGCACCGGCGCATCGTTTCCGCAGGTGTCCATAAGCTTTGAAAACTTGGGCCAGACGATCCCCTCGGCGCCGGACTGCCAGCGCGAGAACTGAGCCTTGTCAACATCGAGCTGCTGCTGCAGCGTCTTGTCTAGCGCGTACCCGCCAAGCTCCGCACACAGTTCGATTGCCGCGCCGAGGGTCTGCTTGCGCGCCACTTCTTCAGGGCGGACTTCAACGTTCAAAGAGAGTTGGTTCACAAGGTCACACAAGAAAGTTGAGAGAGGTTGAGAGGCTTAAAAGGGCAAAAAAAAGCAGACTGGCGGCATGTTCAAAACCGCCTACGAAGCCGCCCTACTCGGACTTACGGAACTCATCGCACGAGGCGCTGCCAGGGGTCAGGCTCAGGACGAGAAACACGATGAGGAAGTAGCCGCCGACAACGATTGCGGCAAACTCGAAGGGCGTGAGATCAGCAAACACGGAGACCTCCATGTCGATAAGCAGCATTGGCAGCACGAAGCTGCGTTGCCCGGTTTGCACGGGTCAGCAGTTCGTTCATCCGCCGAATCGAGCGGTGGACTTGAAAACGGTGATCGCGTGCGCAGAGTGCGGAGCGATCGGGCCGGCCAGCGACTTCGCGCAGGCGAGCGCGTTGGAGCAAGTGGTGCGGGATGCGCTGGCGAAGGCGCGGAGGAAGTGAGCGCGGCATCAGGCAGCCTTTGCGTCAGCGCATGGCGCCTTGATCCGATTGATCGTGCGATTGCTGGCCTTGCTCAGCGCCAACAGCGATTGGCCAAAAACAAAGCTTGGCTGCTTGGTTTTGCCGTTCGCCAGATCACTCACTGTGGCCTGCCCGCAGCGGCAGAAGGCGGCGATCTGAGACTGGCTCAGGCCGCGTTTTTGAATCTCTGCGATGATTGATTGCCAGTCCATGCGCCCAGTTTATCGGCATGCCGATAGTTTTGCAAGCGGCATGCCGATTTGCAAAAACCCTACTCTCGCGCCCATGCGAGATTCAGAACGCTCAGAGTTCGGCGCCCGACTATTGGCGGCGCGGAAGCACGCCAAGATGAGCCAGGTCGACATTGCCAAGGTCGTTGGCATTTCCCAGGGCACCTATGCCCAGGCGGAGAAATCTGGCCAAGGCTCGGCCTTCACTACCCAGCTCGCTGCGGCAACCGGGGTTAACGCCGATTGGCTCGCCACAGGTCAAGGAGAGATGCTGCAAGCTCGCAGCTCATCCGAAGAATTCGACCTTGACGCCCATCCAGACCTTGAACGCATCCGCAAAGTGAAACTTCGTCTTCAGGCAGGCGTCAATGGCTTTGCCATCGAAGCTGATGAAGGCGATGGAATGCCCATCTTCTTTCGCTCGGAGTGGCTGCGAGAACGCGGCTACAAGCCCTACAAGCTCATCGCGATCAAGGTGACTGGGCAGAGCATGGAGCCCAACCTCTACCCAGACGACATGGTCGTGATCAACACGGCGGATACCGAGCCAAAGGACGGCAAGGTATTCGCTGTGAACTACGAAGGCGAGCCGGTCATCAAGAGACTGGTGAGAGATGGCGGAACCTGGTGGCTCCTATCCGACAACCCAGACCAACGCCGCTTCCCAAAAAAGGAATGCACTGACGGCTCTTGCATCATCGTCGGCCAGATCATCCACAAGCAGAGCGAGCAAATCTGATGGCACTTCAAAAATGCCATGAATGCGGCGGAGACGTTAGCAGTGAGGCTACAAGATGCCCCCATTGCGGCGCACCTGTTGCAAAAGCGCGGGCACCGAAAGCAGCCAATGCCACTGGGCAGGCTGTGGCAATCGTGGCCGCGGTGGTTGCAGTGCTCGCTACCCTTGCATGGCTCAACTTTGGCAATGACAAGAAGACGCCGGTTGCTGCAATACAGCCCGAGTGCGCATCGCAAGACCTTCAATGCCGTGGCGACAAGGGAGCGATTGCTGCTGGCGTCTACTGCAAGGATCAGATTGAACGTCTGGCCAAGCACAGCATGCGTTGGACTGACGGAACATTCGACATGAAGATGACCCGCTTCCGTTGGACCGATCAGATCGCAGGCGCCATCACCTACATGGGTGACAAGGCCGAATTTCAAAACGGCTTCGGTGCTTACACGCGCGTGATCTACGAATGCGATCTTGCCAACGACCAAAAGTCGGTCTTGGATGTTCGGATTCGTGAAGGCAGCCTCCCCTCATAAGTCACTCTCGCAGCAAACACGACGGCCGCCTATAGGGCGGCTTTTTCGTGGCCGCTTTGTGCCGTACTGGTTTGCACCGATAAAAAATATCGGCAATTACATCGGCAAACCGTTGACACAACATATCGGCATGCCGATAATTCATCTCACCAGCCGCAGACACGCGGCACCAACTGGAGAGATGGATGGCAACGAAGAAGTCTGAGAAAGCCGCGACGCCGGCAGAGCCCACGATCACAGCTTTCAAGGCATTCGGCCCTGACTGGAAGTGCCGTGATTTCCAGTACGACATCGGCGGCACATATGAGCATGCTGGCAAGGTCCGCGCTTGCGATAGCGGATTCCACGCCTGCGAAAACCCGCTTGATGTCCTGAGCTACTACGACCTGTGCGACTCGAAGTTCGCCACGGTTGAACTGTCTGGCGAGATCTCGCGCCACGGCGATGACAGCAAGATTGCTGGCGGCAAGATCACTGTCAAGGCTGAGCTGGGGTTGCCGAACTTCATTGGTGCAGCAGTTGCATATCTGCTCTCACTTGCAAAGGGTGATGGCGAGAAGGTGCGAGCTGCATCGGGCCACTCCAGCCAGCTCGCTGCATCGGGCCACTCCAGCCAGCTCGCTGCATCGGGCGACTCCAGCCAGCTCGCTGCATCGGGCGACTCCAGCAAGCTCGCTGCATCGGGCGACTCCAGCAAGCTCGCTGCATCGGGCAACTACAGCCAGCTCGCTGCATCGGGCAACTACAGCCAGCTCGCTGCATCGGGCCACTCCAGCCAGCTCGCTGCATCGGGCGACTCCAGCCAGCTCGCTGCATCGGGCGACTCCAGC
>NZ_JBPJZR010000012.1:0-118377 GCF_051216615.1 Variovorax raffinosi | reverse complement strand
AGCTCGCTGCATCGGGCGACTCCAGCCAGCTCGCTGCATCGGGCGACTCCAGCCAGCTCGCTGCATCGGGCCACTCCAGCAAGCTCGCTGCATCGGGCAACTACAGCCAGCTCGCTGCATCGGGCCACTCCAGCAAGCTCGCTGCATCGGGCAACTACAGCCAGCTCGCTGCATCGGGCCACTCCAGCAAGCTCGCTGCATCGGGCAACTACAGCCAGCTCGCTGCATCGGGCAAGTCATCGATTATTGTAGCTGCGGCGACGAACTGCACGGCCAAGGCTGGCGAACTTGGGTGCATCTCACTCCCTCGCTGGGTCGAAGCTGAAAAGCGCTTCCGCATGAGCGTGGCCTACGTGGGCGAAGACGGCATCAAGGCCGATGTGTTCTACCGCCTGGACGATGACGGGAAGTTCGTAGAGGCCTCGGCATGACCTACCTCTTCTCCCCTCAATCCGAAGTGCCGGCGCTTGTGGTCATTCGCCCGAGGCCAGTGCAAGAGCTCAAGGCTGAGTTGGAAGCCTTCGAGCCGTTCGGCTGGCGCTTCGGTCGGAATGCTTTGACGCCTGTTGGTCAACGCGCTGCAGAGCAGAACCTGCTGAACGATCACGACCGCGCCGAGCGCAAGCTGGCGTACCTCGTGGCGCTGAAGGAAACGACCGATGCCGAGTGGCGCTACGAGATGGCCTCGGGCGAGTACTACCGCGACGGCCGCCGGCAGATTCAGCGCCTGTGGGACATGCAGGTCGAGCTGGACCCGTCGGGTGACGTGTGGCGCTCCATCGTGCCCAAGGGCTTCGCGATTCCCGGACCTCGCCTCCCAGGCATCGCATGCAGCCAGTGCGGGCAGGGCTTCGGCCGCGGCCACTCAGGCTTCTCGCATTGCGCTGACCACGCGCACCTGACGGCGGTTGCATCGTGAGCGCGCAACGTAAGCGATTCCTGCGCCGTGAGCTTGCCCGCTTCGAGCGCGAAGCTGCATTCAACCGCAAGCACTACAGCGAAGCTGAGGCTACCTGTTGGGTCGCTCTCGCCGACGATTGCCGTGCCGCAATCGCCAAAGAAGGCGGTGCTGTATGAGCATGAACTACATCCGCGAGACCTACCGCGTTCCTGCAGAGGTTGGTGGTCGCATCGAATACACGGGCGCCGAAGCAGCGCAGCTTGGAACGATCAAGGGCGCCAAGGGGGCGCACTTGGAAATCCACCTCGACGGTGACACGGCAGCGCGTCGATTTCACCCGACGTGGAAGCTGCGGTACTTGGACGACGCCAACGCCACCGGGAGCGCGACATGAGCGCCGTACCGTCAAACATCGCCCCACGCTTCTTGGCGAGCGAACTCAACCCGGGCATTCGCCGCGACCGCCTGTTCCTGATGCGCTCTGAACGCGAACGCATCTTCAACTTCGGCGGCATGTCGAACCAGGAGCTGCTGGACGAACTGAACTTCTTGCTGTCTCGCTGTGACCAGCGCGACGAGAAGCAAGGGCCGATCCGCGAACAGCTTTGCGAAATTTGCTGCGACCTGGAGGAAGACGAACCCGATGCGGATGCCTTCCGTCGCTATCCCGGTCCTGCAACGCTGGATGGAAAGGTGGATCGGCCATGACTTCTCAGATCACACCCTCATACATGGGTGAAGCATGGTTCGCCTTGCTGCAAAGCGCTTGCCGTGTTCGCCGTCGCTGCGCAGTGGCTGAACTGTTGGGCGTAAGCCCTGTCACTGTCAGCCAAGTGCTGAACGCCAGCGGCAAGTACGGCGCCGGCACAGCCAGCACTAGCCGTGTCGCTCGTCGCGTTCTCGACACCTTCGGGACCGCGCCATGAACCGCCTCATCTCCGACCACGCCAAGGGCATCGCAGGCGCCCTGTTCGTCATCGCTCTGTACGCCGTTGGCGAGCGCTTCGACGGCCCCTCCGAATCTGAAGCTGCTCAAGCAGTGGCAGATATCTCTCAAGAACGCGCTGCGGAGTTCGCGGCGATCAATAGACGCGCCCTTGTGGCGAAGGAGTGAATCATGGGCAACATGAGCTATTGCCGGTTCCAGAACACGTTGGCCGACCTGCGCGATTGCTGGGAAAACCTCGACGCTGAAAACCTCAGCGAAGACGAAACGAAAGCACGACGCCGCCTCATCAAGCTATGCGTGTTGATCGCTGAAGACTACAGAGACGAAGTGGAGGCCTCATGAACAACGACCTCTACAGCCCCATTGGCGACGACGAGCCCGCATCGTGGGTTGGCAACCTGCTGATTGCTGTTGCTGCCGTTGCCCTCGCCTCTTCGGTTTACTTCCTCTTTCGCTGAAAGATCGTCATGCAACCCGCTACTGAAGACACTATTGACCTGCTCGACGTGACGCCCAAAGCGCATAGCACGCCAGCCCTTCAGCCCTCGCGCGAAGTCTCGGCTCCTGCCGTAGCTGGTCCGATGGGAAATGCTCTCGCTTTCATCCAGGCGGGCGGCACTATGGACCAACTGCGCGACATGCTGGCGCTGCAGAAGGAATGGGAGGCCAGTGAAGCCCTCAAGGCCTACAACGTCGCGTTCTCGGACTTCAAGGCCGAAGCGGTGCGCGTCCTCAAGGGCAAGGATGTTACAGACGGGCCACTCAAGGGCAAGAGTTACGCCGAGTTGCATGGCGTGGTCGATGCGGTCACCCCAGCGCTTTCTAGGCACGGTCTCAGCGCCTCTTGGAAGGTGACACGCGACGAGCCGCAGTGGATCGAGGTTACGTGCACGCTCAAGCATGTACTCGGACACTCTGAATCCGTGTCGATGGGTGGTCCGCCTGATGCAGGAGGCGCCAAGAACGCCATCCAGTCACGCGCAAGTACGGTCAGCTATCTGCAGCGCTACACGCTCAAGGCGGTATGTGGTGTGGCTGAAGGCGGCGATGACAACGACGGCAACGGCGGCGTGCAGTCCATGCGCCGTGAGCTGTGGGCAGACAAAGCCGCCGCCGCGAAAACGGCCAAAGATCTTCAAGATGTTCGGCGCGACGGAACAAAGGCGTTTCAAGATGCCAAGGACCGCGATGGTTACTTGTCATTCGCCACAGCAGTGAAGACACGTGCGGCCGATCTGGAGGCTGAGCATGCTTGACTTCAAGTTCCGCTGCTCTGCCATCGGCAAGCTGATGACCGAGCCAAAGACCCAGAAGGAAGGTCCTCTTTCGGTTGGCGCCAAGACCTACATTCGCGAGCTTGCCGCGCAGGAAATCTTCAGCGTGGAATTCGACTTCTCCAGCAAGGAGACCACCAAGGGCATTGAGGTCGAAGGCGAAAGCATCGAACTTCTCAACCGGGTTCGCGGCCTGACTCTTGAGAAAAACAACGAACGGCGCTCGAACGACTTCATTACCGGCGAGTGCGACCTGTACGACACCGATCGCAAGCGCGGCCATGACCTGAAATCGTCTTGGTCCATCAAGACATTCCCCATCTCCACAACTGACTGCGAAGACAAGCTCTACGAATGGCAGATGCGTGGGTATATGGCCCTCTGGGGCGCTGAAGAATGGGAAGTGAACTACGCACTAATTGACACGCCCGAGCAGCTCATCGGATTTGATCCGCTCGCCCTTCACGTTGTCAGTCACATTCCTGAGCACCTGAGGCTAACCAGTTGGACCATCCGGCGCAATCCTGAGAAGGAGACCGCAATGTTCCAGAAGGTGATGCACGCCCGCGCCTACATGGCTGAGGTGATCGCCGAGTTCGACCGCTCGCATTCGGTCGCTGAACTTCTTCAAGCTGCCTGAGGCCCACCATGACCGACCACCAGATCTGCGACGCCTGCGAATGTGTCGCCCATTGCAGCAAGCGGGGGTGCATTCCAATTTCCCAGGGCGCCCCTCAGGCCAGCAGCAAGGGCGGCGAGGCGGTGGCGCAAGCCTTTGATGCCTTCCTGTGCCGTGCATGGGGAGAGACCGACCTCCCAAGTGCTGAGCTGGTCGCGGACTGGGAGGGCGTGCGGCGCTTCATGGTCCGTGAATGGCTCGGCGAAGAGGATGACGAAGTACTTCTGCAGATCAGAGATGACTTCGCCCAACACGAGGAAGACATGGGCACCAATGGCGGCCCGCTCTCCGTCGCGTTTGAGATCGGCGGTGTAAGCATCGAGCGGGTTTGCGGTTTCGCCGCCAAGGATGGCGCTGTCGGTCATGAGCAGGCCGGCGCCGTGGCGCTTCTCGCGCAGGCGCGTTACTTCGTTGGTAGCTTTGCACTGAAAAACCCTCGCTTCGAGCACAACGGTGCGATGCAAGACCCCAGCGGCTCCCATGCCTTGCTTGCGCAGATTGATGCGCTGCTCGCTGCACCCACTGTCGCCCCCATCGAGCAGGCCGGGGCGGTGGCGATCATCAGCGGCGAGCCAGCGACGGCGCATTCGTTGTTAGCTGCCCTCATCGACATCAACGACGATGCGCAGAACAACGCGCCTGAGCATCGCTGCTATGTGGATGGCGCTTGGGGTGAATGCTTGAGCGAGGCGCGATCATTCCTCGCCGCACCCAGTGCCGCTATCGCTGCGCGCGTGCAGGAGGACAAGTCGTGAGCGAAGGCAAGCATGTCGTCGGTCTATCTGGCGGCAAGGACAGCACGGCGCTTGCGTTGTGGCTGGTCGAGAACGAGCCGCGCGAATACGAGTTCATCTGCAACCGCACCGGCAACGAACTGCCTCCGATGGTCGCCCACTGGGAGCGGCTGGAACGCATCCTCGGCCAGCCGATCAAGCCGGTGACGCACACGACCGACTTGCTCGGCCTGATCGAAGAGCAGCAGATGCTCCCGAACTTTCGCGCCAGGTGGTGCACGCGCATTCTCAAGATCGAGCCGACGATTGCCTACATGGAGTCGCTGCCTGACGACAGCACGCTCTACGTGGGACTGCGTGCCGATGAGGAAATGCGCCGGGGCATCTACGGCGAGGACATGCTGATCCGTTTCCCGCTGCGTGAACAGGGGTTCACCGAGGCTGACGTTTGGCGCCACCTCGACAAGATGGGCGTCACCATCCCCCAGCGCACCGATTGCGCGTGGTGCTATCACCAGCGCATCGAAGAATGGAAAGACCTGTGGGAGCAGTACCCGGAGGTCTACGCGGAGGGCGTTGCCGTCGAAAAGAAGATGGGCCACACCTTCCGTTCGCCCGGCCGTGACACATGGCCCTCCGACCTCGAATCTCTCGGCAGAGAGTTCGCCAGCGGTCGCCAACTTCGCAAAACCAACCGGAGCACCGCTTGCCGCGTGTGTCGCCTATGAGCCTGACCGACAAAGAAATCAATGCCGCTGCCGTCCAAGGTGCCGGCGAATCCACGGGCGACTTCGTGGCTGGTGTGCACTGGGCCATTGCCGCCCTCGCATCTCGCGAGGAAGCACCACCACCCCAGCAGAGCGCAAGCACCAAGGGGCCAGCACTCAGCGACGCTGCCATTGATGACGTGATCCAGATCGTGCGCAACGTGTACGGAGGCTGGCCCGACCATGCGAACCGCGTGCATGCCGAAGTGCGGGCCAGGGCGCGCGTATCGATCCTTGCCGCCCTCACCGCCGCACAGCCTGCCGATGGCAAGGGAGCGCTGTGATGGGTGACTTCAACATACTGGTCAGTACAGCATTCGGACAGCATCGCGCCAAGGAAATCCCGCCGAGTGCAGCGCCCGCATGGTGGCACTTCCTCTCAGGGTGGAATGCTTGTGAAGCTGCTGCGCTCCAAGAGGCATCCACGCACGCAGCGCCAGAACTCAGCACGGCTTCGAGGCCTGAGGCGGTGACGGCAACTACGCTGGCTGAACAGCATGGCGCGATGTTCCAGTCTGGAGGTGGCGTGTGCTTCAAGGCCGCCGACTGGCAATCGTTCTGTGCCGCCCTCGCCGCTCGCGCTGCACCAGGGCAGGCTCTGACGGGCATAGCTGGCGACTGGTACTGCGAATCGCACCCTGAGCATCTGATGGGCCATGACGGGTGCGCCGGCGCGGGGGTCATTGAATCAGCCCGCATTCCAATGTTCGTTGCGCTACTGAAGTCTGCGCGCCAAAAGGCGCGAGAGGCTGAGCAGTTCCGAGACGATGTAGTCGCGCGCGTTCGGAATGGCAAGAAGGAGGCACAGTGAATGAGCTGGAGCTTTTCGCCGGCGCTGGTGGCGGCATTCTCGGAAGCATGTTGCTTGGACACCGAACCGTCTGTGCAGTCGAATACAACGCCTATGCCAGATCAGTTCTATTGGCCCGACAAGCCGACGGAACATTCCCGCATTTCCCGATTTGGGATGACGTGCGCACCTTTGACGGGCGACCGTGGCGAAGCATTGTTGACGTGGTTTCGGGAGGCTTCCCGTGCCAGGACGTCAGCGCCGCGGGGGGGGGCGATGGTCTCGACGGAGAGCGTTCCGGCCTCTGGTCGGAAATGGCTCGGGTCATTCGCGAAGTTCGACCCCGATTCGTGCGCGTGGAAAACTCTCCAATGCTCACTTCTAGAGGACTCGGAAGAGTACTTGGAGACTTGGCCGCAATGGGGTTCGATGCGGAATGGGGAGTGCTCTCTGCGGCCGACGCCGGCGCACCTCACCTGCGAGAGCGTCTCTGGATGGTCGCGGAACTGGCCGACGCCAGTAGCGAGCATGCACAAGTGCAGCTCACTGAATGCGCTCACCAGGAAAGACGGCCGCAGCAGGGAGAACGACAGGCTGGACCACGCCATCTTTGCCACCCACGGTGGCCATCTGAATCCGGAATGGACCGAATTGCTGATGGGGTGGCCCATCGGTCTCACCGACTTAAAGCCATTGGCAACGGGCAGGTTAGCCGAGTGGCAGCAGCAGCATGGCAAATCTTGACGGAGGCTACATGATGCCCACCCCAACCCCAATCGATCCCATCCGCGAGGCTCTGCCAGTGGTGGCTTGGGCCTACTACGACGGAGAGCGTGAGAGCTTTCCATCTGGGCCTTGGGCAACCTTGTGTCGCTCTACGCTGTTGTCATTCAACCAACAGGAACATTCCCGAAACGAAACGCCCCTCTGCCGCCTCTCCGACGCCGAAGCAGCCCTCAAGGCGAAGGACACGGAGATTGAGGCGCTGAAGGCCGTGATGCATGACGTCTTGACGGACAGCATCGACCCAGAGGGTGAATCGTTTCTGTCCGACGCGCTCTATTCGCGAGCGCATGCCGTCCTGAAGGAGCCCTCATGAGCACCATTCGCGATGAGTTTGAGGCGCTGCTGCCAGAGCCTGCCTATCGAATCACTTCCAAGATGGGCGACTTCATCGGCTTTCGGGCCCAGAACTTCGACAACAAGAAGGGCGATGGCTTCTACACCGCCGACCAGATGCGCGCAATATTCGACGCTGCCACAGAGCGCGCAGCAAAGCTGTGCGAAGAGCGGGCGGACGCACTGTCGAAACAATGGCGTCAGGGACGCAAGACCAGCACACATCTTGAAGGCCTGTCCGATGGCGCCTTTGACTGTGCCGCTGCCATAAGGGCCAAGGGAGGGGATGCAAATGGACGATAGAGCACTACTTGAAGCGGCGGCGAAGGCTGCTGGAATATCGGGCATTCGGTCGAGGCTGGATGACCCAATGCACAGAGATTTCCTGATCTCCGACAGTGCTCGCAATCCTGGCCAAAAATCTGGTCCATGGAACCCGCTGACCGACGACGGCGACGCGCTGCGGCTGGCGGTGAAACTCAAGTTCAAGGTCACGGTGTGCAACGCAATCGTGATGGTCGAAAGCCACTGGCCTTACCCTGACATCGGAGAAACGTTCGATGACGACGGGCTTGTCGCCACACGCCGTGCAATCGTCCGCGCCGCAGCTCAGACCGGGCTTAGCGAGAGGGAGGCGGCGGGATGACTTCCATGCTCACCATCTTGCCGTCGTCGACCGCGCGCGCCTTCGCGCCAGCATCCAACCAATTCAACACCATGACCAATCAACCCTGCATGGCATTCCAGGTCAACCGCGTGGCGCAGATGCTCGACGTCTCGCGCTCAACGGTGTACCGGCTTGTTCGTGACAAGCACCTCACCTTGGTGAAGGTCGGCAAGCGCGGCAGCCGCATCACGGCGGAGAGTGTTTCAGAACTTCTCAAGGCTCGAGAATCGACCGAGGACAGCTAGGATGATCAAGTGCCGGACCCCGTTTGAAGCCCTTGTATTTTGGGTAGCTAGGCGGGTAGCCAGGGTAGCTTTCCAGCCAGACCAATCTCCTAAGCACTTGATTTTAAACAGTATTTTTCCCACATGAAAATAGCAACTTGGAACGTCAACTCCCTCACCGCCCGGCTGCAGCATGTGCTCGACTGGCTGGCTGCCAACCCGGTCGACGTGCTCTGCCTGCAAGAGCTGAAGATGACCGACGACAAGTTCCCGCTCGACGTGCTCAAGGCCGCGGGCTATGAAGCTGCCGTGTTCGGCCAGAAAACCTACAACGGCGTGGCCATCCTGAGCCGCGCGCCGGTGCGCGACGTGGTGAAGAACATCGGCGGCTTCACGGACGAGCAGTCGCGCGTGATCGCTGCCACGGTCGATACGCCAGCGGGCCCGCTGCGCGTGGTCAACGGCTACTTCGTGAACGGCCAGGAGCCGGGCTCGGACAAGTTCGAATACAAGATGAAGTGGCTGGACGCCTTGCGCGAATGGCTGCGCCAGGAACTGGTGACGCATCCGAACCTCGTGCTGCTGGGCGACTTCAACATCGTGCTGGAAGACCGCGACAGCTTCGACCCCGTGGGCCTGAAGGAAACCATCCACCACACGACCGAAGAGCGCAACCATTTCAAGGCGCTGCTCGACCTGGGTCTGAAAGACAGCTTTCGCATGTTCGAGCAACCCGAGAAGAGCTTCTCGTGGTGGGACTACCGCATGCTGGGCTACCAGAAGAACCGCGGGCTGCGCATCGACCACATCCTCGTGAGCGACCCGCTGGTGCCGCGCGTGAAGGGCTGCGTGATCGATCGCGTGCCGCGCAAATGGGAAAAGCCGAGCGACCATGCGCCGGTGGTGCTCGACCTCGACCAAGGCGCCTGAGCCGATGACTGCGCATGCAGCCGCCTCGCATGCCGCTGCTGGCCTTCCAAGGGCACTTCGAGCGCTTGCGGTCGCCGTCGCGGCCTTCGCAGCCTTCGCGATGGCCGGCTGCTCGCTGCTGAAGCCGGCGGACAAGACGGAGGACGGCAAGCCCGTCGCGACAACGCCCGCCGACGAGGCCTCACCGGGCAGCCGCGACGTGCCGACCGTGCGGCTGATCACCGCGCAGACGCCCGCCGTGCGGGCCTATCGCAAGCTCGGCGCGCGCCACATCTACAGCAAGTACGCCAACCGCATCTACAAGGGCAAGATCCCGCCGCTGGTCTATGCGGTGGTGGTGGTCGAGACCGACCTCGACGCAAACGGCAATGTCGTGAACGTGGCCTTCAGCCGGGTGCCAAGCCATGCGCCGGAAGTGCCGCCGATGATTGCCGAGCTGATCAAGGCCACGTCGCCGCTGCCCTCTCCGGGCAAGCTCGGCAGTCACACGTATGTCGACACATGGCTCTGGGACAAGAGCGGGAAGTTCCAGATCGACTCCATCACCCTGGGCCAGCGCAGCAAATAAAAAAGGCCCCGTCGGGGCCTTTACTCGATACCCAGTTCCTGGATTTTTCGGGTGATGGTGTTGCGGCCGATGCCGAGCTTTTGTGCGGCTTCGATGCGCCGGCCGCGTGTGTTGGTCAGCGCGGTAAGGATCAACCTGGATTCGAAGCGGCGCGAGAGCACGTCCCACACGTCGGTGCGGCCTGCCGCGAGCAAGGCTTGGGCTTCGACTTCGAGGCCGGCCTCCCAACTGCTCACACCGCTTGGGGTGCTTTCGGCAGTTGCGGGCGTGGCAGTGGTCGTTGCTACCGGGTCATGCTCCGCGCCGTACGCAACAGAGGCCATGGGCTGCAGCGTTGTCGTTGCTGCTGCAATTGCGGCTTCGGCTGCATGCCCGTCCACTGCGGCCGTCGCAGCACTGGCCACGGCCATCACTTCGGGAGGCAGGTCCTTGGTCTCGATCAGCTGCGCCGGCGCCATCACGGTCAGCCAATGGCAGATGTTCTCCAGCTGGCGCACATTGCCCGGAAAACCGAAGGTCGCGAGCTTGGCCAGCGCCGCTTCGGAGATCCGCTTGGGCTCGACGCCGAGCTGCCGTGCGCTCACCTGCAGGAAGTGGCGCGTGAGCGCGGGCACGTCTTCGCCGCGTTCGCGCAGTGCCGGCAGGCGCAGACGGATCACGTTGAGGCGGTGGAACAAGTCTTCGCGGAAACCGCCGAGCTTGACGCGCTGCTCCAGGTCCTGGTGGGTGGCCGCGATCACGCGCACATTGGCCTTGACCGAGTTGTGGCCGCCCACGCGGTAGAAATGCCCATCGCTCAGCACGCGCAGCAGTCGCGTCTGCAGATCGAAGGGCATGTCGCCGATTTCGTCGAGGAACAGCGTGCCGCCTTCGGCCTGCTCGAAGCGGCCGCGCCGCATGGTCTGCGCGCCGGTGAAGGCGCCGCGCTCGTGGCCGAAGAGTTCGCTCTCCAGCAGATCCTTCGGAATGGCTGCGGTGTTGATGGCCACGAACGGGCCGTTGGTGCGCGGCGAATGCTTGTGCAGCGCACGCGCCACCAGCTCCTTGCCCGAGCCCGATTCGCCGGTGATGAGCACCGTCACATTGCTCTGCGAGAGCCGGCCGATGGCGCGGAACACGTCCTGCATGGCGGGCGCCTGGCCCAGCATTTCGGGCGCCGCGACCATGCGCTCTTCGGCCACCTCTTCGCGCTGGCTTTCGTCGACCGCGCGGCGGATCAGCTCGACCGCACGCGGCAGGTCGAAAGGCTTGGGGAGGTATTCGAAGGCGCCGCCCTGGAAGGCCGACACGGCACTGTCGAGGTCGGAGAACGCCGTCATGATGATGACCGGCAGGCCGGGGTGCTTGGCCTTGATCTTGTCGAGCAGGTCGAGCCCCGAGCCACCCGGCATGCGGATGTCGCTCACCAGGACCTGGGGGCCTTGCTGTTCGTCGTCGTCGGCCTGTTCGAGTGCTGCGAGCACCTCGCGCGTGTTGGTGAAGCTGCGCGTGGGCAAGTCTTCGCGCAGCAGAGCCTTCTCGAGCACGAAGCGAATCGATTGGTCGTCATCAACTATCCAGATCGGCTTCATGCATCTCCTTGTTGCCGTGCTGCGCTAGGGCAGCGGTATCAGTATCTTGAAATCAGTCCGGCCCGGGACGCTGTCGCACTCGATCACGCCGTGATGCTGTTGCACAAAAGTTTGCGCAAGCGTCAACCCCAGCCCTGTCCCGCCTTCCCTGCCCGAGACGAGCGGATAGAAGATGCGGTCCTTGATCGTGTCCGGCACACCCGGTCCATTGTCGATGACATGCAATTCCAGTGCCAGTCGATACCACTGCTTGTTGAAGATGACCTGGCGGGCCACGCGGGTCTTGAAAGTGATCTGCGCGTCACCGGCCGCGCGCCGCTCCGTCAGGGCCTGCGCGGCGTTGTGAACGATGTTGAGGGTGGCCTGGATCAGTTGCTCGCGGTCGCCGCGAAACTCGGGAATGGACACGTCGAAGTCGCGCTCGATGTGCAGGTCGCGCGGAAATTCCGCAAGGATGACCGAGCGCACGCGTTCGCAGACTTCGTGGATGTTGACGTCGCCCACCACGTGCGGACGGCGGTGTGGCGCCAACAGCCGGTCGACCAGCGTCTGCAGCCGGTCGGCCTCGTGGATGATGACCTGGGTGTATTCGATGAGGTCGCGCGACTCGACCTCCATCTGCAGCAACTGCGCCGCGCCGCGAATGCCGCCGAGCGGGTTCTTGATCTCGTGCGCGAGGTTGCGGATGAGTTCCTTGTTGGCCTGCGCCTGGTCGATGAGGCGCTCTTCGCGGTCTTGACGCACCTGCTGTTCGAGCGGCGACATCTCGATGATGAGTTCACCCGCCTTGTCGCCCTGCGCGAGCGTGACCTGCACCGGCATCAGCTCGTGGTTCACGCGGCGAAGAAAGGCCTCGTAGCGCAGCGTGGCGAAGTCGTTGCTGCGTGCGCCGTCAATGGCGGTGCGCAGCACCTGCGGCTCATGAAAGCACGCGCCGAACTGCGAACCTTCGAGCGTGCGGCGCGAGGTGCCCAGCGCGTCTTCGAGCCCTGCATTGGCGAACAACACAGACCCGTCGCTGTTGACCACGGCAATCAGCGTGGACAGCAGGTCGAAGGTCTGAAAGCGCACGTTGGCGCCAACCGCCTTCTTCCCGAATGCCATGTTTTCCTTGCTTGCTTGCTTACTTACTGCGGCTGCTTGACTGGCAGGCGGCCGATTTCACGGCGAATGCCGGCGATGTCGCTTTCGTTGCGTGCCAGCTCGGCCTTCATCTCGGCCACGCGGTCGAGGTACTTCTGGTAGTTGCGGCCTTCACTGCCCTGCTTTTCGGGCTCGCCGTTGTTGTAGTCCTTCTGCAGCTCGGCTTGCCGCGCCTCGGCCTTCTTGAGTTCGGATTCGAGCACCGAGCGGGCCTCGCCGTCGCGGGCGCGCTGGTCGACGCCTTCGACGCGCGGACTGCCTGCGGGTGCACGCGCAGCCGCCGAACCCGAGCCCGACGAACCACCGCCGCCACCGCCCGAAGGCTTGGTGCCCTGCACGACCGTGACGTTGCCGCCTTCCAGAACCTTGCAGCCCTTTTGCTGGGCAATGGTGGCGTTGTTGGTGTACTCGTTGCCGCAACGCCAGACGCGCTCCTGCGCGAACGCGGGCAGCGCAGCAATCAGTGAGCCGGCCAGGAAAATGAGAGGAGCAGTCTTCATGTGTATCGGTGGAGGGCGCAACAAAGGCGCATTTTCATGCAATTCGACGCCATTGGTGACCAGATGTTCCACGCCAAGGAAAAAGGACGGCCGAGGCCGTCCTTTTGTCTTACTTCCCCGTCAGGGGCTCGCCGATCAAGCGATTACAGCGAGTAGTACATGTCGAACTCGACCGGATGGGTCGCCATGCGGAATCGCGTGACTTCCTGCATCTTCAGCTCGATGTATGCGTCGATGTACGCATCGGTGAACACGCCACCCTTGGTCAGGAACGCACGGTCCTTGTCGAGATATTCCAGGGCCTGATCGAGGCTGTGGCACACGGTCGGGATCAGCGCGTCTTCTTCCGGCGGCAGGTGGTACAGGTCCTTGCTGGCGGCTTCGCCCGGATGGATCTTGTTTTCCACGCCATCGAGGCCGGCCATCAGCAGCGCGGCGAAACCGAGGTACGGGTTCATCAGCGGATCGGGGAAGCGTGCTTCGACGCGACGGCCCTTCGGGTTGGCCACGAACGGAATGCGGATCGAGGCCGAGCGGTTCTTGGCCGAGTAGGCCAGCTTCACCGGGGCTTCGAAGCCGGGCACCAGGCGCTTGTAGCTGTTGGTGCCGGGGTTCGTGATGGCGTTCAGGGCACGGGCGTGCTTGATGATGCCGCCGATGTAGTGCAGCGCGAAGTCAGACAGGCCTGCATAGCCGTCGCCTGCGAACAGGTTCTTGCCGTCCTTCCAGACCGACTGGTGCACGTGCATGCCGGAGCCGTTGTCGCCGACGATGGGCTTGGGCATGAAGGTGGCGGTCTTGCCGTAGGCGTGGGCCACGTTGTGGATCACGTACTTCTGCAGCTGGACCCAGTCGGCGCGCTGGACCAGCGTGCTGAACTTGGTGCCCAGTTCCATCTGGCCGGCGTTGGCCACTTCATGGTGATGCACTTCGACCGGAATGCCCAGGGCTTCGAGCACCAGGCACATTTCGGAGCGCATGTCCTGGAAGCTGTCGACCGGGGGAACCGGGAAGTAGCCGCCCTTGACCGCCGGACGGTGGCCGGTGTTGCCGTGTTCGTATTCCTTGTCGGTGTTCCACGAGGCTTCTTCGGAGTCGATCTTCACGAAGCAGCCCGACATGTCGTTCTTCCAGCGAACGCCGTCGAACACGAAGAATTCGGGTTCCGGACCGAAGAAGGCGGTGTCGCCCAGGCCCGAGGCCTTCATGTACGCCTCGGCGCGCTTGGCGAGCGAACGCGGGTCGCGCTCGTAGGCCTTGCCGTCTGCCGGGTCGATCACGTCGCAGGTCAGGATCAGCGTCGTTTCTTCGAAGAAGGGGTCGATGTTGGCGGTGTTCGGGTCGGGCATGAGCTGCATGTCCGAGGCTTCGATTCCCTTCCAACCAGCGATGGACGAGCCGTCGAACGCGTGGCCCGAGGTGAATTTGTCTTCATCGAAGTGCGACACGGGCACGGTCACGTGCTGCTCTTTGCCGCGGGTGTCGGTGAAGCGGAAGTCGACGAACTTGACCTCGTTTTCCTTGACGAGCTTGAGTACATCGGCGACGGTCTTTGCCATCAGTTTCTCCTGAGTTGGATGGTGGTTAGGAATACAGGGACGAGGGATGCAGTTTCTGTGCCATTGTCACCTCACCCCGAGAGGCTTTGGTGACCACTGCATACGCCAAATGGAGGCGGAAATTCACCAACTTGGTGCGATAAACATTAACGCACCAATTCTGGGCCGAGCTTGGCATCAAAGGTGTGCAACCCTTCGATGAGCTGAGCATAGGCGGCATCGAGCCGGCCCGGGTCACCTTTCACGCCCAGCTCGATGTGGCGGCCGTATTCGGGGTGATCGACGCTGGGCAGGCTGAACACCTTGATGCCAGCATGCGTGTCTTCGATGGCCTGCATCAGCGGGGTGAGCGTGGCTTCCATTGCACCGAAAACGATCACCGACTTCTCGGCGACGGCATTGCGGGTGAAAAGCTCGGTGTAACGGCCGTCGAGCACCGACTCGATCATCGGCCAGGCCATCACCGGAAAGCCCGGCACGAAGTGCACGTGCCCGACGCTGAAGCCCGGGATCTTGTTGTACGGGTTGTGGATGAGCGTGGCGCCCTGCGGAAACACGCCCATGTTGAGCCGGTGCACGTTGTCGGCCCTGTCCGGCTCGTAGGGCACGCCCTGCTCTCGCGCCGTGTCCTGCATGCGCTCGCGGATCAGCAGTTCGGCCTCGGGGTGCAGCGCTAGCGGCACGTGCAGCGCCTTGGCTGCGCACTGGCGGGTGTGGTCGTCGGGCGTGGCGCCGATGCCGCCGGTCGAGAAGACGATATCGCCGGAATCAAAAGCACGCTCGAGCGCGGCGGTGATGCGCGCGGGCTCGTCGCCGACGTATTCGGCCCAGCTCAGCTGCAGGCCGCGTGCGGCGAGCAGCTCGATGACCTTGGTCATGTGCTTGTCGGCCCGCTTGCCGGAAAGGATCTCGTCGCCGACGACGATGAGACCGAATGCGCGTGTCATGGTGAACCCCATTGGGAAAGAGCGGCCTTGTCAGCTTCGCCGGCGGCCGCGCCGCTGGCAGCCGAAACCTCGGCCGCTGCACGCTGGGCACGCAGTTGCCCGAGCGCGTCGAGGCAGTAGTGCGCAAACCAGAGTGCTGAGAAGGCAAAAACCAGTGTGTAGATCCAGATGGCGATCGGCACCAGCACGAAGAAAGCGGCGGCGAAGAGCAGCCCCGAAGCCCAGACGATGCTCGGCGCGGCGCCCAGGTAGCCGCACAGCACGCCGATGCACAGCAGCGGCAGCCGGTGCGCGCGCAGCAATGTGGCGCGCTCTTCGGGGCTGGCATGCTCGGCCAGCGCGTCGAAGCTCATCACGCGGTAGGTGAGCCAGCCCCAGATCAGCGGCGGCAATATCAACACGAGCGGTGGAATGAGCCACAGCGGCATCGAGACCACGAGGGCAATCAGCGCCAGGATGGTGACGCCGAGCGAGCGGGCGACACTGCCGAAAAAAGAAGCGCCCTTCTTCTGTTCGAGCGAGGGAAAGCGCCGCTCGGCCGCCAGCTTGGTAAGCGCCGGCGCCATGAAGCCGGCCACGATCAACAGGCAGAGCACCACGATCAGCGGCGTGGCGGCGAACACCACCACCAGCGGCGCCAGCATGGCCTTGACGTCGCTGGAGAAGAGCCGGCCGATCCACGCCCAGAAACTGGCCAGCAGCGGCCAGGCATCGAGCGCGCCGCGCGTCCAGACCACGGCCGCGTCCCAATAGAAATACCCGAGCACCGAGGCCAGCAGGATCATCAGACCCAGTGGCAGCAGCGACAGCACGATCACGCGCGGCAGCATGCAGTAGGCGACCGCGCGCCAGAAGGAGTCGAGGAGCAGGCGCATGAGGGTGCGAGGATAACGCCTCGGACCGGAATTTCAGGGGCTTGTGGCCCTCAACCGCGCCCGACCATTCGCTTCAGGCCCAGCCATTGCTGCGCCCAGAAGCCGCGGCCGTAGTCGCGCACGCGGCCGTTGGCATCGGGCTCGACCTGGTCGCGGATGCCGGTCGGGTCGTAGCGCGCTTCGAAGTTGGCGGTGCCGAACATCATGTCCCACCACGGCAGCAGCACGCCGAAGTTGTGTCCGCCGAGCGTGCTCTTGCCGTTCGACTCATGGCCCAGGCCGATGCTGTGGTGCAGCCGGTGAAAGCGCGGGCTGATCCACAGCCGCTCGCCGATGGCGCCGAAACTCAGGCGCAGGTTGGCGTGCTGCAGGCTTTCGCTGAGCTGCGTGAAGGCGACAAAAGCGATGAACTGCCCCGGCGCCACGCCGATCAGTTGCGCCACGATCACGATGAGCGTGTCGTGAACGATGTCGTCGAGCAGGTGGTTGCGGTCGTCGCTCCACATCGTCATCTGGCGCTGCGAGTGGTGCAGCGAATGCAGGCCCCACCACCAGTTCAACTGGTGCTGGCCGCGATGAATCCAGTAGCCGACGAAGTCGAGCACCACGAGGTAGATGGCGAAGGCCAGCACCGGCACGTCGGTCACGCCGGGCCAGACCTCGTCGAGGTGGAAGGTGCCCCAGCCGGCCGTGCGCAGGCTGCCCATGGCATCGTCGAAGAAGGGCTGCAGCGTGAAGAAGATCGCCAGCCGGAACAGGCCGAGCCGGTGGATCAGCGTGTACAGCACGTCGATGCGAATGGCGTGCCGGTCGACCACCGGCTCCACCGAACGCCAGCGCTGCAGCGGCCCGATGATCGCGATCAGCACCACGATCTGGATGAGGCCGACCAGCAGCCAGCCGGTGGCGTCGAAGGCGTCCTCGGTCCAGCCGCCCAGGCCGATGGCATAGACCAGCGGCTGCACGGCCGCCTCGAAGAACCAGCCTTGCAGCGCGGAAAAAATGTCAGTCAGCCAATCGATCACGGCGCGAACTCAGGGGTGGGATGCGATCCAGGCGCGGAAATCCGGGTGCTGGCGCAGCGTTTGAAAACAGAAGCCCTTGGCCTTCAGGCCGACGATCAGCGGCTCCAGGTTGGCCGGCGCCCACGGGTCCTTGCGCGACCAGATGCCCAGGTGCGCGAGCAGGATGTCGCCGGGGCGGATCGTGTCGAGCGCCTGCGTGAGCAGCTTCGCGTTGCTGAACTTCTCGCTCGGCAACTCGTCGCCGAGGAAGCCGGCGGGCGCCCAGCCCACGTATTCGTAGCCGCAGGACTTGGCGGCGGCCAGCAGTTGGGGCGAAGTCTTGCCGCCCGGCGCACGGTACAGCGGCAGCGGTTTCTTGCTGGTGATGGCCGCCAGCCGGTCGGACGACTTGCGGATGTTGGCGCAGTACTCGGCCGCGCTCCAGGTCGATTCCTTGCCGTCCTGCGGACCGGCCGAGGGCTTGAT
The DNA here is from genome assembly GCF_051216615.1 of Variovorax raffinosi. Taxonomy (NCBI): domain Bacteria; kingdom Pseudomonadati; phylum Pseudomonadota; class Betaproteobacteria; order Burkholderiales; family Comamonadaceae; genus Variovorax; species Variovorax raffinosi. Next base: position 100,690 of record NZ_JBPJZR010000012.1, on the reverse strand, counting down.
GCGGAAGCTGGGCGGCGAGCCCTTGACGTCGCCGCGCCAGTAGGCGTGGTCGTAGGTGTGCGAGCCGAACTCGTTGCCTTCGGCCGCCCTCGCCTTCCACCATGGCGCCCAATGGTCGTCGAGGCTGTCGCCGTCGGTCTGGGTGCGCTCGGCGGCGGCGAAGAAGGTGACGCGAACGTCCTGTCGCTTGAGCACATCGGCCACCAGCGGGGCGATGCCCATGTGGCCGGTGTCGAAGGTCAGGTAGACCGGTTTTTCGCAGGAGGCGCCCTGCGCCGCCCAGGCGCCGGGCACCATGGTTCCGGCCAGCAGCAGCGCAAGGGCTGCTGCCCCTTGCCTACGTGCGCTTGCCATGGTCCAGGGTCCAGACGCCGTGCGGCGAACGGCCGACATTGATCTGGCGCACGACCTTCTGGGCAACGAGGTCGACCACCGTGAGCTTCTTGGCCCAGCGCGAAGTGACATACAGCGTCTTGCCGTCGGCCGACACGTCCATGCAGTCGGGGCCGCCCGGCACGGCGTAGGTGGCAACCACCTTCAGCGTCGCCAGGTCGATGCGGCTGATGGTGTTGGCCACGCGGTTGCTCACGAACACCGTCTTGCCGTCGCCGGCCGAGCGGAAGGCATGGGCGCCCTTGCCGGTGGGGATCTTGCCGACCAGCTTGGGCTGCGCGCCTGCCACGTCGAACACCTGCACGCCGTCGCCGCCAGTCAGGCCCACGAGCAGCGTCTTGTCGTTGTGCGTGCCGAAGATGTCGGCCGGCATCGGGCCGGTGGAAGTACGCCACTTGATCGTCTGCGTGGGCAGGTCGACCGCGATCATCTCGTCGCTGTCCTGCATCGTCACGTAGGCGATGGTGCTGGTGTTGTCAATCCAGATGTGGCTGGGCGTCTTGCCGGAAGCGATGCGCTTGGCAAGCTTCAGGTCCTTGCCGTCCCAGCGATAGATGTCGACGTGGTTCAGGCGGTTGCCCGCCGTCACGAACCACTTCATGTCGCGCGAGAACTGCAACTGGTACGGATCGATGATGCCGTAGACCACGCGCTGCACTTCCGCCGTGCGGGGGTTCAGGAAGGTCAGCGAATCGCCCGCCGAATTGGCCACGATGACCGACTTTTCGTCGGGCGTCATATAGATGTGGTGCGGCTCCTTGCCGGTGGCAATGCGCTGCTTTTCCGTCCAGTCGACGGGATTGATCACGCTCACGCTGGCATCCAGCGAATTGAGCACGAAGATCGGGGGTGGTTCGGCCGGCGCGGCGGTGGCGGTGTGTGCCGCCAGGGTTGCGAGCGCCGTCAGGCAGAAAAGCAGGAAGACCGCGATGCGGCCATTCGGTCGGGCAGGAAGTCGCAAGGGAAGGTTCCGAGAGAGAGCTGAAGATCTTAACGGCCGTAGGTTAAGGCTGGCTGACTGCAACAGGAGCCTTTCCACGACCTTGTGCCGCTATTTGGAGGGTTTGGATGGCGCACGCAGCGCCGCGACCTGTTCACCGGTCAGCCAGCGCCACTGCCCCGGCGCCAGGTCTTCGGGCAGCACAAGCCCACCGATGCGCGAGCGGTGCAGGCCTTCGACCCGGTTGCCGACCGCGGCCAGCATGCGCTTGACCTGGTGGTACTTGCCTTCGGTCAGCGTGAGCCGCAGGTGCAGCGGGCTGTCTGATTCGCAGGCGGCTGCGCGCACCGGCTTCGGGTCGTCGTCGAGCACCACGCCGGCCAGCAGCTTGGCGATCTGCGTTTCATCCACTTCGTGCTTGGCCGTCACCTCGTAGACCTTGGGCACGTGGTGCTTGGGCGAGCCCATCTTGTGGATGAACTGGCCGTCGTCGGTCAGCAGCAGCAGGCCGGTGGTGTCCTGGTCGAGCCGGCCGATGGCCTGCACGCCCTGCACCGCGCCCTTGTTGGGGCGCAGCCGCAGAGGCGACGGCAGCAGCGTGTAGATGCTCGGGTAGGTCGAGGGCTTCTGCGAGCACTCGGTGCCGGCCGGCTTGTGCAGCATCAGGTAGGCCTTCTCGTGGTACGCCCACTCGGTGCCCTGGACGGTGTAGAGCAGGCCTTCGGGGTCGAGGTCTTCGAAGGGGTCGTCCACCACGGCGCCCGCGATGGTCACGAGGCCTTGCTGGACCAGGCCCGCGCACACGCGCCGTGTGCCGAAGCCTTGGGTATAGAGGATGTCTTGCAGATGCATGGGAAATGAAAAAAGCGGCCGTGCCGACAGGGGCACGACCGCCTTCGAGTTTGCCGCAGGTTCAGTAGCCCGCTGCCAGGCCGGTGTTGCGGCGGGGGTCGTTGGCGCCGTAGAAGCGGTTGTTGCCCACCGGCTTGCCGCCCAGGGACGGCGCGCCGACGATGATGGCCGCGAGGTGGTTGGCCGGCTGCGGCACGCCCAGGTTGTGGCCCATGTCGGTCAGGATCTTGCGCGTGTCGGGGCTCAGCGCATAGGTCTCGACGTTGGTCACGTCGGGCAGCCATTGCTGGTGGAAGCGCGGTGCATCGACGGCCTCTTGCACGGTCATGCCGTAGTCGATGGCGTTGATCATGGTCAACATCACGGCGGTGATGATGCGGCTGCCACCCGGCGTGCCGACCACCATCACTGGCTTGCCGTCCTTGGTCACGATGGTCGGGCTCATCGAGCTCAGCGGACGCTTGCCCGGGGCGATGGAATTGGCCTCGCCCTGCACCAGGCCGTAGAGGTTGGGCACGCCGACCTTCGAGGTGAAGTCGTCCATCTCGTCGTTCAGCAGCACGCCGGTCTTGGCGGCGGTGATCTTGGCGCCGAACCAGTCGTTCAGCGTGTAGGTCACCGAGACCGCGTTGCCCCATTTGTCGGCAATCGAGTAGTGGGTGGTGTTGCTGCCCTCATGCGGTGCGACGCCCGGCTTGATGTCCTTCGAGACGCCAGCCTTCTTGGGGTCGATCACGGCGCGGATCTTCTCGGCGTAGCCCTTGTCGAGCAGGCGGTCGAGCGGGTTCTTCACGAAGTCGGGGTCGCCCAGGTAGCTGTTGCGGTCCACGTAGGCGTGGCGCATGGCTTCGATCTGGTAGTGCACGGCCTGTGCCGAGTGGTAGCCCAGGTCCTTGAGCGGGTAGCCCTCCAGGATGTTGAGCATCTCGCAGATGATCACGCCGCCCGAGCTGGGCGGGGGCGCCGACACGACGTGGTAGCCGCGGTAGTCGCACTCCACCGGCGGGAGTTCGCGCGTCTTGTACTGGTCGAGGTCGGCCTGCGTGATCAGGCCCTTGCCGCCCTGGCTCGAAGCCACGATGGCATTGCCTACCCAGCCCTTGTAGAAGCCGTCGGTGCCCTTGGTGCTGATTTCCTTCAGCGTTTTGGCCAGGTCCTTCTGAACCAGCCTGTCACCCACCTTGTAGGGCTCGCCCTTGTTCAGGAAGATGGCGGCGGAAGCCGGATCTTCCTTGAAGTCGGCCGTGGCGGTGCCGAGCAGGTCGATGTCGCCCTGCTCCAGCGCAAAGCCCTTTTCGGCCAGCTGGATTGATGGGGCAAGCAACTCGCCGCGCTTCATGGTGCCGTACTTCTCGCGTGCGTATTCCATGCCCGAGACGCTGCCCGGCACGCCCACGGCGAGGTGGCCCTTGGTGCTCAGGCCCTTGATGACGTTGCCGTCCTTGTCGAGGTACATGTTGGCCGTGGCGCCCAGCGGTGCCTTCTCGCGGAAGTCGAGGAAGGTCTTGCGGCCGTCGGCCAGTTGCACGGTCATGAAGCCGCCGCCGCCGAGGTTGCCCGCCGCCGGGTACACCACCGCCAATGCGTAGCCCACGGCCACCGCCGCGTCGATGGCGTTGCCGCCGCGCTTGAGCACGTCGACGCCGACCCTGGAGGCCAGGTGCTGCGCGCTCACGACCATGCCGTTCTCGGACGCGACCGGCGCCTGCGACGCGGCATTCGACGCGCCGGCGGCTGCCAGCGCAAGCACCGCCACAACGGCTGCGTGCAGTTTCGGGGCCCAGTGGATTTTTTGCATGTTGAAGTCTCCTCTGTAAGTTCGATGACGAATGATGATGGTCAGGCCGTGAGCAATGCCTTGCGCCGCAAGGCATCGAGCGCCAGCGCGACCTGTTGCTGCGCGAATTCCTTCACCGTCGACGGGTCGGTCAGCGGCTTGTCGTCCTTGATGAAGCGCAGGCGTTCGCTGTGCACTTCGGCTGCGAGATGTTCGGCCAGCGCCTCGTGGGAGTGGGTGCCGTCGAGCAGCGGCAGCAGGCTGCGCTCGAGCGGCGTGAGCCCCACGGATTCGTGCCACTGGTTGCAGAGGTTGGCTGTCGCGCCCGCCGTCAGCGCGAGGCCGGGCGCAATGCGCATGGCCGGCAGTGCCTGCGGCAGACCCGAGACCTTCGCCACGGCGGGCACCGGGGTGCGGCGGATCCGCAAGGCGCCGAGGATCAGCAGTTCCTCGAGCATGGCCATCACGGCCGCATCGATTGCGGCCACCGGCTGGCTCGTGAGCGCCGAGGCGGCCGCAATCAGCGCATCCACCGGCATCGACGCCGGATAGCTCGCATCGAGCAACTGCGCCACGGCCTTGTGCACGGGCAGCCGCAGCGTGACCTTCAGGCCGCGAATCGCATGGCAAGGCTGCTCGCGGGCATCGAGCGTGAGTGCCCCGCCATCCTCGGCCGCGAACGTGCCGGCGAACTCCAGCGCGCGGATGCGTGCGGTGTCGAGGCGATAGCGGATGTCCCTGGCGCTGGCCTGCTTGACCAGCAAAGTTTGGCGAAAAGTGCGGTTGACCAGGAAGTCGAGGTACTGCTCCATCATGACCTGGCTGCCGCCGCATTCGCGCAGCAGCGGGTCGCGCACCTTCTCGCCGTAGTTCTGCACGAACATGGTCGAGGGCTCTGCATCGCACAGGTAAGACAGGCCGCGGGCCTCCGCGCGCGCGACGAACTCCTTGAAGTAGCACGGCGCATTGCAGGGTTCGAGGAACTCGTGCAGCAGGTAGGAGCTGTTGGCCCCGCGCACGATCGGCATGGCTTCTTCGAGCGTCTTCTTGAGCACGCTGTCGGCGCGGGCGGATTGCTCCAGAAATTCGAGCATGCCGCGCGCGTAGGAAAGCTTTTCGTCCGGCGTGTCGCGCGGGCCGCCGCGCAGGATCATCGCGTCGCGCACGATCTCGCGTGCCTTCCAGCCGGGGTACACGTTGTAGCTCACATAGGCCACGCCGTTCGGCGCCAGGTTCTCCGAGCAGATGCGCAAGATCGCGTCCTGCACCGGACCCGGCACCCAGCTGTAGACGCCATGGCAGACGATGTAGTCGAACTGGCCGAACGAAGCGTCGATGCCGGCGATGTCGAAGGCCTTCAACTCGATGTTCGACAGGCCTGCGTGGCTGATGGCGGCCACGCCTTGCGCGACCTGCACCGTCGAAAGATCGACACCTAGCGCACGGGCCTCGGGGTGGCGCGCTGCAAAGGGAATCAGGTTGCCGCCGGCCGCGCAGCCGAGTTCCAGCACGCGGGCCGTGGCCGGGGCCGGGGCATCGAGCCCGAACAGGAATGCCAGCGCTTCCAGGTGCTCCATGGCTGACTGAGGGAACGGGTGCGAGTCATAGGGCACCGCGTCGTAATAGCTGGTCAGCGTGGAGGTCAGGGAATCCGGCACGAACATCCTTTGTGGGATCGAGGCAGGCTGCGGCGCCTTGTGTTCCGGGCGGGAATGGGGGCGACGCGACAGCGCCCGCCGACTATAGCCTTGCGGTCGCGCAAAAAAAAGCGACTCCCGGGGAGTGGGACACGGTCGGTCGGGCCGCGGCATAAAAAAAGCCCAGCCGCGAGGCTGGGCTTGAAATCCTTGCTGCTGGCATGCATCAAGGACCCCGCACAGGTTGACCAGCGGGGGACGGTTGACCCGTCAAGGAGAAACCGGGAACCGGTGCGAACACCGGCGAAAGATCGGATCGGTCGGCATGGGCGCGCGACATTTCGGTGATGGGACGAAGCCAGTGCGCCGCAGCCTCGTCGGGCAGCATCGCCCGCAGTTGTGCGTCGCGCCACAGCTCGCGCGCGAGTTCCTCCAGTTCGAGGAAGTCCACGGTGTGCCACCGCTGCTGCAGGCGATGTGCGCAAGCAGCGATCCAGAGGGTGGCGGGCATGTGTTCCATGCGCACAGTTTACTGTATATTTGTACAGTCTTTTCGCCAAAGAATGCCGTCATGTCCATGAACCAAGAAACAGCCCACTCTCCCAACTACGCGCTGACAGAAGCCCTGGCGTGGATTTCCAGATTCGCGCATGCCTGGAAAGCCATCGAGCCGGTTCCACAAAGCCTCAGCATCGACGGCTTCATCATCTGGGGACCGGTGCTCTACGAGAAGCACAAGGGCGACGACCCGGTGAAGCTGGCACAGCAGATGTTCGGCCAGTCGGGCAGCTACGCCAGATACCTCTATCCCGGCCGCGAGCCTCGCCCCGCCAACACCGCGTCTTAGAATGCCCCGATGAATTGGCACGCACTGCTTCCGCTCGCTTTGGTCATCACTATCACTGGCTGCTCGACCGCTCCCAACGAGGTCATGCAGGTTCGCGAAGGCGTCCTGCGCGCCGTGACGTACGTCCAGGCAGCGGACTACTGCGACGCGCGGAGCCAGACGCCCCGATGGCTGGGCAAGGCGCCCGCGGAACAAGGCATCCTGTTTCAGTGCCACTGACTGACTGACGCCGTTCATTCCCGAACGGCAACCGGGGCTGCACCCTGCAGCCTCCCCCCAAGACAAATCAACAGCCCCGCTGACTGAAGCGGGATCTGTGCGCGCACGCCCTGTGTGACGCCGCCTTCGGCCGCTCGACGACCGCCAAGGCAAACACCCCCGTACCCAAGCATTTCCGCAGTTTGTGCATTACTGCCGCTCAAGCACGCTCCAACTGTATGCAGTCGATACAAAAGATAAGTGTTTACCCCATAAACTAACTTTTGTTTTCATTTGGACAGCATCTGAGGCGAAGAGACGCGATAGCGCTCCGAACTGGTGGAACGTCCTTTCAAATCATGCGTTCGCACACGGCTACTTTCAATGCTGCATTGCTGTCCCCCGCAGTGCAGGAACGCTTCCAGACCCTGTTCTCGGTGGCCGAACGCAAGTCGGTTCTGGCATGGCAGGAAGCGCCCCTGCCCCGCGCGGAAGTCGTGATCTGCGACAGCGACCTGCAGGACCTGTCGACCGAAGGATCCTCCTGCACGGTGTTCGTGGGCGCTGCCGTCGCCCCCACCCAGCCAGCGGCCACCAACGCCACCCGGCGCTTTCAGCTGATGCCGGACTTCACCGTGGGCCAGTTGCTCGACACGCTCGATCGCGCCGCCGTGTGGCTGCTCGAAGTGCGCAGCCAGAAGCGCGTGCAGCAACGCGCACAAGAAGCCGAACTGCCATCGTCGAGCTACCAGCTTCGCCGGTGGGTCACGCTTTCCGCCGACCTGTCGGCGCCCGGCTACGTCCGCGCGATGGCGCTGCTGACGCGCGAGCCGATGTCGATCGAGCGCCTGTGCAACCACAGCGGATTGCTGGGCTGGCAAGCGCAAGACCTGCTGACCGAACTCAAGCGGCTTGACGTGCTGAGCGTGACGGGCGCGGCGATCCGCCAGCCGGCCGCGCAAGCTGCACCGGGCACCGATCGGCCCGGCAGCTTCTTCTCGAAACTCTCCCGCTGGTTGCGACAAGGCCGACCCGAGGCCGGAGGCCGCTGATGTCGGTCCACCTGCGCGTTGCGCTCATGGGTCCCATGGGCATCGGGAAGACGACCGCCATCCGCACGGTGTGCGGCAACCTTGCGGTCGATTGCGATGTGCCGAACCTCGACACCGCCACGCACGCCAAGGCAACGACAACCGTCGGAGCCGACTTCGGTGAAGTGGACCTGGGCGATGGCGACAGGCTGCAGATCTACGGCTGCCCCGGCCAGGAGCGCTTCAACTTCGTTCGGCAATGGGTGCTGTCGTCCTCGGCGGGCGTGTTCGTCATGACCGACCTGCACGAGCCCGATGCCGTGGCCGAAACCGCTCGCCTGCTGGCCGAAGTGGCCAGCAGCCCGTCATCGCCGATGGCCGCGGTGCTGGTGTCCCGGCCCGCCACCCATGCGCAGATCGACGCCTTCGCGGCGTCGTTGATGCAAAAAGGCGCTGGCCTCGTGCCGGTGCTCCAGGCCGATGTCAGAGACCGCCAGCAAATGCTCGACATGCTGCAGGTGCTGGCCTCGATGCTCTCGCTGAAGGATGAAATCGCTTGAAATTCCGCTCTCCCCTGTTGCCCGCCAACGTCGTGCTGGGCGCACAAACAGTGCTCGATGACCTGGCCGCGCCGCTGGCCGGCCTGCGCACCGCCCTGGTGGTCACGCCCGATGGCTTCGAGATCGCGCAGCTTCAGCGCAGCAGCCTGAACATCGCCAAGCTCGCGGCCATGACCAGTTCGCTGATGGCCATGGCACGCGCCGTGGGCGGCGAACTCGCCTTCACCGATTGCCGTCGCCTCGTGTTCGATGCGGAACAAGGCACCGTGGTCGTGCAGCCCGTGCCCGCCGTTTTCCCGAGCCTGCTGTGCTTTGTTCTGGGACCCGATGCCACGCTGGGCCGCGCCCTGTGGACCATGGGCGAGGTCGTCACCGCACTGCGCAAGATCGACTGACTGACTGACTCACTCACATCACACATTCGCAGCGTCGCTCGTTAGGCCGAGCTGCGGACTTCTTTCTTTCTGCCAACGAAAATTTTCAAACGGATTGGACTGCTACATGGCTAATTTGAACGACTCCCTCGCCCAATTGCAGAGCATCGACGGTGCACTGACGGCCGCCGTGGTCGACAGCTCCAGCGGCATGGTGCTGGGCAGCGTCGGCTCGGGCGTCGACATCGAACTCGCGGCGGCGGGCAATACCGAGGTCGTGCGCGCCAAGCTCGCGACCATGAAGTCGCTCAACCTGAACGACCAGATCGACGACATCCTGATCACGCTGGGAAAGCAGTACCACATCATTCGCCCGGTGGCGAAGAAGGAAGGCCTGTTCGTCTACATGGTGCTCGACAAGGCGCGCGCCAACCTCGCACTGTCGCGCCGCAAGGTGCAGGACATCGAGCAAGCGCTCGCTGTCTGAGCTTCGATTTGCTGATTTGAAGCCGCCCGCGAGGCGGCTTTTTCATGCCTGATCGATGCGTTGAATCGCGCTGGATCGAACGGTTATCTCGACGGCTTTTCGAAGGCGATCTCGGCCCCAGCCGGCGCGAACATGCCACGCCTCAAGGTCCAGATGCAGGCGCCCAGACGCAGCAGCCTCTCCACGTTGTTGTCGTAGGACGCACTCTGTGGATCTTCCTGATCGATCAGATCCGCGATGCAGGCGAGCGCATCGGTGGGCGTGAAGCCGAGGCCGGCACGTGCCATGTCGATCGTTGTCGCCAGAACCTCGGTCTTGCCCATGTCGCAATGGTGTCCGTGTAGCGCACCCCGGGCACGGCCCTGTCTCGTTGCGACAGGCAGGCCAGGCGCGCGCTGTTTTCTTCAGCAGAAGCGATGCCGGATGCCTTGCGCCGGAGATTGGCGCAAGACCCGGCGCATGTCGATTAGCCCCGAGGTCCGGAAACCCACTCCTTGACGAAGTGGAAGGCCCGGATGCGCGCGCGTTCGAAGGCACCGTCCCACGTCAGTTGCTGCGTGATCACGAGCGCGCATTTCTGCACGCCGCGCAGGCTCAACTTGGCAACGCCGGCGTACGAGCCGTGGAGCGTGCGAACGATCTCGAAATCCGCGGTCCAGCCCTCGGGCAGTTCAAAAACGTGTGATGGTGCTTGCATGATGCAGCGAGGTTAAGCCGGCTGGCTCGCTGAACATAGGAACTAATACACGAGTATTAACAAACGTTTCCTAAAAATGAACTGAATCGGACATTTGGAGATCCGGGCGAGGCGATGTCCTACCTTCGACTCGCCTCTTCCCGCACGGCGGTTTCGATGGCCTTGTCGAGCAGCTCCAGGCCCAGGTCGATTTCGCTGTCGCTGATCGTCAACGGCGGCGCGATGCGGAACACGCCGCCCATCGAAGGCAGCTTCACGATGTTCATGCTCAGCCCGCGCTTCATGCATTCGCGCGTGATGGCCTCGCCGAGTTCGAAGGCCGGCTTCTTCGTCTTGCGATCGGTGACGAGTTCCAGCCCGAGCAGCAAGCCGCGACCGCGCACGTCGCCGATGCACGCGTGGCGCGACTGCATGTCGAGCAGCCCTCGGGACAGCCGTTCGCCGGCGGTGCGTGCGCGTTCGACCAGCCCGTCGCGCTCCACGACCTGCAGCACCTTCAGCCCCACGGCGGCGGGCAGCGGGTCGGACACATGCGTCGTATAGAACAGGAAGCCGCGCGCATGGGCCTCGTCCTCGATCGCGGCCGTCGTCACCATCGCCGCCAGCGGCAGGCCCGCGCCCAGCGTCTTGGAAAGCGTCAGGATGTCGGGCGCAACACCGTCGCGCTCGCACGCGAACATCAGGCCGGTGCGGCCGATGCCGGTCTGCGCCTCATCGACGATCAGCAGCATGCCGCGCTCGCTGCACTTGTGCTTCAACGCGGCCATGTAGCCCAGCGGCAGTTCGAGGATGCCGCCGCTGCTGAGGATGGGCTCGGCAATGAAGGCCGCGAGCGCACCCGTGGATTGCCTGTCGATCTGCTCGAAGCCGTCGTCGAGTTCACGGCGCCAGTCGAGTTCGCCGTCCTGCGTCGTGAAGCGCGGCCGGTAGGCGTTCGGCGCCGGAATGGCCAGCGAACCGGCGGCCGTCGGGCCGTATCCCTTGCGGCCCGCGCTGTAGGTTGCCGCGGCCGCGCTGCCGGTCATGCCGTGCCATGACTGCGTGAAGGCCACCACCTCGTGCCGGCCCGTCACCAGCTTGGCCATGCGGATCGCTGCTTCGTTCGATTCGGCGCCGGTGCTCAGCAGCAGGCAGCGCTCCAGCTCGCCCGGCGCGTGCCGCGCGATCTGCGCGGCCAGTTCCACCACCGGGCGCGACAGCATGCCACTGAAGAGATGGTCCAGCTTGCGGACGTATTCCGTGACGACGGCAACGATGTCCGGATGCGAGTGGCCGAGCAAGGCGCTCATCTGGCCCGAGGTGAAGTCGAGGATGCCCCGGCCATCGGCGTCGTAGACGAAGCAGCCTTGCGCACGCTCGATGATCAGCGGCTCGAAGCTGCCGCCATAGCGCACCAGGTGCCGCCCGGCCTGCTGCCAGAACTGTGGGTCGTTGTTCCTGCTCATGTCGATGCTTCCCGATCAAAATGCAGCACGTTACGCAGCGGCGCCTGCGCCGAGAAGCGAATTGTTTTGAACTCAGGTATCAGGAGAATTCATACCGTGAGCCAATCCCTGGACATCGACCTGCTTCGCAGCTTCGTCGCCATTGCCGAGACGGGCGTGCTGGGCCAGGCGGCGGTCCGCGTGGGGCGCACGCAGTCGGCGCTCAGCATGCAGATGCAGAAGCTCGAAGGCATCGTCGAGCAGCCGCTGCTGTATCGCACCGGGCGAGGCGTCACGCTCACTGCCACCGGCGAACGGCTTCTGCTGCGCGCAGGGGAACTGCTGCGCAAGCACGACGAAGCCTTGGCGGAGCTGCGCGGCAAGCAACTGTCCGGCGTGTTGCGCTTCAGTTGCCCCGATGACTACGCAGTGGTGTTCCTGCCGTATCTGCTGCAAAGCTTTGCCAGCCTGCACCCGGGCGTGCAATTGGAAGTGATGTGCGCGCCGACGCCGCGGCTGCACGAGTTGCTGGCACGGCATGCGGTCGACCTCGCGCTGGTGTCGGTGGCAAGCACTGCCGTCGGCGTCGACGTGATCCGGCACGAGCCGCTGGTCTGGGTGGCGCAGCGTGGCGGTGCCGCCGCGTTGCTCGACCCGCTGCCATTGGCCCTCGGTTCGCCGGATGCGCTCGACCATCTGTTGCCGAAGCAGGCGCTGGAGGCCGCGGGCCGCGCCTACCGGCTTGCCTATGCAAGCAGCAGCCTCTCGGGCCTCGTCGGCATGGCGCGGTCCGGCCTGGCCGTCATCGTGCTGACGCGAACAGCCGTTCCCGACGACCTGCAGATCCTGACGTCGGAACACGGGCTCCCCGATTTGCCGAGCGTCGGCGTCACGCTCGCTTGCGACCGTGACGAGCCCAGTGCATTGACGGCTGCATTCGCAGCGCACGTCAGGAAGTTTCTTCCCGCGGCCTGAAGGGCCGCCGGCCTTCTTCGGCGTCACCGACGCCATCTCTTCCGGATGCATGCCGGTGGCCTGATTCAGGCCATCGGGTTTCGTCACGCCGCGTCACCAGACCAAAACGGTTGAAAACAAACCGAATCGGTAGAATAATCACGCTCTCCAAATCAGCGAACTGCGTTGACCGACTCATCGGCTCAACGCTGGACCGCTCGACTGCATGCGACAAGGAAGAACACGTTGACCCTCTTGCACCCAGCCTTCTCGATCATCAAAGCGCACAAGAAGGCCTGCATCGTTCTCAACGTCGCCTTCTATGGCCTCGTGCTGATCGGCATGGTTGCGGCGGCGTTCATTCCCGAACTGCAAGCGCGCACCAACCTCGGTGTGGCGCAGTCGCTTTCGCAGCCGGGCTTCATGGCGATGGCCAAGGAGGCCGCTGGCAACGGGCATCTGTTGACGACCAGGCTCTATGCGCCGGTGACGCTGCCTCTGTTGATCGGCGCAACCTACGAGGCCATCGAGGTGATCTACCTGATGCCCCGCTTCTGATGCATTCGATGATGGATGCAATGCGCTCGTGGCTGCATGCGCGCTCTTCGAGCGTTGCACAGCACATGCGAACGCTTGTCGTGCTCGGCGTTGTCTTCTGCGTGCTCTATGCCGTCGGCGTCGCTGTCACGCCACTGGTGGCCGAGCTGCGCTTCTCGATCAGCGCCTGCGGGATTGTCAGCCGCTGGTGCCTGAACCTGTGCTGCGTGTTCAGGTAGGCATCCGAAACTCAACCAGGCTCGGCGCGCTTGCGTGAACTGCTCTTCTTGTGCCCGAGCCCGTCCATGGCCGACGCGATGATTTCGCCGCGCCACTCTTTCTGCAATCCCATGCGGGCGGCCAGCAATGCCGTGATGCCAAGACCGGAGAACGCGCTCGTGATGCGCACGATCCGCTCTGCCGTGGCCGTCAGCAGATCGGTCCCGAGCGCCTGGTAGACGATGAGGGCCAGCTCCGTCAATTGCGGATCGACGTTCTCTTCGTTGCCCGCCTTGTTCGCAAGCTGATTGGCAAGCGCCGACACGCCCGGCCATTCGAAGGTGTAGTCGACGGAGTCTTCCACCACGGCCCGATCGCGCTCGGCGCCGGGGGGAAGTTGTGCGACGCTGGCCAGCAGCGCCAGCAGATGGTCGCGGCCGGTCTTGAAGCTGACGTCATAGATCGCCTTCTTGCTCGGGTAGTGGTGCAGCAGCCCCGCCTTCGAGTAATTGACTGCATCCGCGATCTGCTGAAGCGAGGTGTTCTCGAAACCATGTCTGGCGAACAATCCGGCAGCGCGGTCGATGATCTCGGCATCTATTTGAGATTTGGTCGGCCTGGGCATTCAAGAAGTCTAGCGCAGCTCTTCTACCGGAATAGTCGGTTGACACGAGGGCCGCCCGACGCATTCGAGCGGCGCTTCTGCGCGCCTACATCAAGGTGTTCGACGGCAGGTTCTCGTCCAGCAGCTTGCGCGCCGTCTCGATGCCCGCCACCGGCAGCAGCTTGGCATCGAGCAGACCGACCTGCACCAGCACGCTGGCCTGGTCCCAGTAGATGTGCTCGTGATAGAGCTTGTTGCCACGGAACTTGATGACCGCGAGCAAAGGAATTTCCACGCGCTTGCCGGTGGGCTTCACGCCCGGCAGCATCCACGGGATCTCTGTGGTGTGCGTGAAGGTGAAGAGCAGTTCATCGACCACCTGCGTGGCGCCCACGGTGCGCGAGATCGAAGTGAGCGCGGTGTCGGGCGGGTTGCTGTTGACGAAGTGGTTCGTATAGAAGGCGTGCAGCGCCTTGTAGCCCACGCCACCGGTCATCGTCGGAATGTGATTGACGTAAGGCTCGGCCACCATGGTGCTCATGGTGTCATCGACATTGCGCGTGCCGAACTCGTATTCGCAGTGCTTGTCCCACAGCGCCGACAGGTCGTAGTTCGGGCCGATGGCGTCCTTCAGCGTGGCGATGCTGCGCTCGTGCGCCATCAATGCCGAGGGCTTGTGAAAGTGCTCACCGCCGGCACGCGCGAAGGCGTGGTCCATGCCGGGGTACACGTACACCGAAACGCCAGGCCGGCCCTTCAGTGTCTGCACGATGCGGTCGCGCGCTTCGGGCGGGCAGAACTTGTCGAGCTCGGCCACGTGCAGCGTCAGCGGGCACTTGATCCTGTCGGCCTCGTCGAGCGCGGCATCGATGCCGACACCGTAGTAGCCGACCACCGCATCGGCGTCGGTGCGGCAGGCCGAGAGGTACGCCAGCTTGCCGCCCAGGCAGAAGCCGAGCACGCCGACCTTCTTGTCGGTCACTTCGGCGCGGCCGCGCAATGCGTCGATGGCGGTCTGCATGTCTTGCATGCCCTTGGCTTCGTCGAAGCCGCCGTAGAGCGCGAAGGCGCGCTGCCAGTCGGCTTCGCTGTAGCCGAGTTCGACGTTGGGCTCCTGGCGCCAGAACAAGTCGGGCACCAGCGCCACATAGCCTTCCTCGGCGTAGTAGTCGGCCACCTCGCGCATGGTGTGATTGATGCCGAAGATTTCCTGCGCGATCACCAGCCCCGGGCCAGTGCCGCCTTCGGGCAGCGCGAGGTAGCCGCTGAAACTGCCGCTGCCGTCGGCCGCCTGCATGCGGATGTGCTGCGCAGACATGGGGGATTTTTTCTGCATGTGATCTTCTCCATTCCAGATGTGATGTGGTGCGGGCCGCGCGCTCATTGCACGCATTCCGGGTGGCGCGTCGTCACCTGGTAGTAGCCCGAATGAAAAACCAGCGGCTCGCCATCGAAGCGGTCGTAGCGTTCGACCTCGCCGATGAAGATGAGGTGGTCGCCGCCGTCGTACTGCTTCACGCTGCGGCAGACAAAACGGGCAATGACGCCATTCAGCAGCGGCACGCCGGCCGTCCCCTCGCAGCAATCCACGCCGCCGAACTTGTCGGCCTGCGGTGTCGAGAACTGCCGCGACAGGTGATGCTGGTGCGCCGCCAGCACGTTGATCGCGAAGTGGCTGGCGCCGGTGAAGTCGGCCACGCTCGGCGCCTGTCGCGCCAGGCTCCACAGCACCAGCGGCGGATCGAGCGAAACCGACGAGAACGAATTGGCGGTCATGCCCACGCGGCGGCCGTCGATGGCGCGCGTGGTGATGACGGTCACGCCGGTTGTGAACTGCCCGAGTGCCTTGCGGAAGTCGCGCCGATCGAAGCGATCGACGGCGGCCTCGCTCGCCCGGGTCTCCAGAAACCGGTCGGCCTCGGCGGCGTCGAACCACCACGGCGCAAAGACGCGCGGGTCATCGAAACCGTTGACGATGGTGCTCGCGACGGCGGGCATGTGGGTGGCACTTTGCAGCAGCTTCTGCAGGTGCGGTTTCGGCGGTGCGAGCAGGCTGTGTGTCCAGTCGGTGGCCCAGCGCGCATAGCCTTCCCAGTAGCGGTCGAAGGTCTGCTGCATCCACTCGGCGTCGAACGGCGCATCGCCGTTTTCGAGAATGCGCTTGAGATAGATGTCAGCGCACTTGGCCGCGTTGTTGGAGCCCTGGCCGGTGATCGGGTCGTTGAGCACCACCGCATCGGCCAGGCCCAGCACCTTGCGTCCGGAAGGCAGCGTTGCCACCGGCTTGCGCACCGTCGGTGTGAAGCGGCCCGCGAGGATGCCGTTGTCGTCGATCAGCTCGATGTGCCTGCAGCGCTCGGCCTCCCAGGGCAGGAAGGTGTCGAGAATCCATTGGCTGCGCGCCAGGTGTTCCTGCGGTGTCTTCACGTCTGCCCAGCAGTCCATAGGGCCACCGGGCACGCCCTCGAACACCATGATCTCGCATGGCCCGGTCGTGGTCAGCGCCGGGAAGACGAAGTATTCGCCCACGCCCGGAATCAGGTTGAAGCACACCGCAGCGAACGGCTCGCGTGGCTTCATTCCCTTCACATAGGTCAGCGCCAATGCCCGCTGGGGTTGCTCGAAGGGCGAGCGCTCCACATCGCGCTCGAACAGTTGCGAGATTTCGCCCTTGCCGCTTGCGACCACCACGAGGTCATTCGCCGCCGCGCAGGCTTCCAGCGCATCGAGCCCCACATCCTGCAGCACCAGCTTGCCACCGCGCTTCTCGAACTCCGCCATCCATGCGGGAATCTTGAGCCGCTGATCGACCGACCGCGCGGGCCCGTCGAGCCTGGCGCTCCATTCGATGGCCTTGCCGCCTTCCGGGTTGCGCACCGCCATGCCGATGCCCTCCACCGGGGGACATTCGTTCGTCCACCAGTCCAGCCCCAGTTCGCGCTCGGTCTGCAGCGCGGACTCGAACATGCACTGGCTGGACATCACCGGCCCTTCGGCAATCTCCTGTGCCGTGCGGTTCGAAAAAACCGTCACCTCGTGCCCCGCGCCCAGCAGGCCCAGCGCGAGTTGCATGCCGGACTGTCCGGCGCCGACGATGGCCACGCGTCGCTTCATGCGTTCGCTCCTGGCTACGCGGCGGCGGCAGCGCAGGTGTCGATGTAGCGATCCGCTTCGACCGGGTCCGCGAACCACGGGAAGAAGGTGCGCGGATCGTCGAAGCCGTTCGCGAAGGCACTGGCCAGCGGCGGCACCGCACCGGCGGTGCCCAGCAGCTTGAGCACATGCGGCGGCGGCGGTGTGAGCAGCATGTTGGTCCACTGCGTGACCCATTGCGCGTAGCCGAACCAGTAGCGGTCGAAGGTCTGCTGCATCCATGCTGCATCGGCCGCGCCGTCGCCGCGCGCAAGAATGCTCTTGAGATAGGTGTCGGCGCACTTGGCCGCGTTGTTGGAGCCCTGGCCGGTGATCGGATCGTTGAGCACCACCACGTCGGCCAGGCCCAGCACCTTGCGCCCCGAAGGCAACGTCGCCACCGGCTTGCGCACCGTCGGCGCGAAACGGCCCGCGAGAATGCCGTTGTCGTCCGTCAGCTCGATGTCCTTGCAGCGCTCGGCCTCCCACGGTGTGAAGGTGTCGAGAATCCACTTGCTGCGCGCAAGATGCTCCTGCGGTGTCTTCACGTCCACCCAGCAGTCCATCGGACCACCGGGCACGCCTTCGAACACCATGATCTCGCACGGGCCCGTCGTCGTCAGCGCCGGGAACACGAAGTACTCGCCCACGCCGGGAATCAGGTTGAAGCACACGGCAGAGAACGGCTTGCGCGGCGCCATGCCCTTCACATAGGTCAGTGCCAGTGCGCGCTGCGGCTTGTCGAAGCTGGACTTGTTGGCATCCCGCTCGAACAGCTTCGAGATCTCGCCCTTGCCGCTGGCGACCAGCGTGAGGTCGTGGCTCTTCGTGCAGGCCTCCAGCTCGTCGATGCCCGCATCCTTGAACACGAGTTCGCCGCCCTTCTTCTGGAACTCGTTCATCCACGCCGGAACCTTCACGCGCTGATCCACAGACTGCGCGCTCGAATTCAGCCGCGCGATCCAGTCGATGGCCTTGGCACCCTTCTGCTCCGGATGCGGCACGGCCAGCCCGATGCCGTCCACCGTGGGGCAATCGCTCCCCCAATGGTCCAGGCCCAGGTCGCGCTCGATCTGCAGCGAGGTGTGGAACATGCACTGGCTGGACATGACCTTGCCGTGGCGGATGTCATCGCCCGTACGGTTGCTGAACATCGTGACCTCGTAGCCTGCAGCAAGCAGACCCAGACCCAGTTGCAGGCCCGACTGGCCCGCGCCGACGATGGCGATTCGTTTCATTGCTTGCTCCTTGCTTGTGTTGCTCCGGGTAGGAGCTAGTCCATCAATTTGGGAATGGCGGGCACGGCCTGCTCGGGGCCCATGGCGGAATAGCCACCATCGACTGCGTAGTCGGCACCGGTCACGAAGCTCGCGTGGTCGGAGCACAGGAACAGCACCACCTGCGCCACCTCGTCCGGATCGCCGACGCGACCGAGCAGGTGGAAAGGCGCGGCCACGCGATCGGTCTTGGCCCGGTCGCCACCGCTGAGCTGGTTCATCACCGCCGACCACGTCCAGCCCGGCGACACGCTGTTCACGCGGATACCGTCCGGCGCCAGGTCCATTGCCATGTTGCGGGTGAGCTGCGCCATCGCGGCCTTGCTCACCGGATAGAGCCAGCGCCCCGTCTGCGCCACGCTCGACGAGATGCTCGTGAAATTGACCACCGCCCCGCCGCCGGCCGCGACCATGTGCGGGTGCACGGCCTGCAGCATCGCCACCGCGCTCGCGACGTTCACGTTGAACGACGTGAGCCAGTCGGCGCGCGGCGACTTGAAGCCGTCGTCCACATAGGAGCACGCGAGGTTGACGAGAAAGTGCACGCCGCCGTGCCGTGCCACAGCCTCCGCCACGCAGGCCTTCACCTGTGCGTCGTCGGTGATGTCGGTGTGCACGAAGCGTGCGCCGGCGCCGAGCGAGTCCGCCAGCGCCTGGCCGTTGGCGGCGTCGATGTCGGCAACGACCACCTTCACGCCGGCCGCGTGCAGCGCGCGCACCACGCCGGCCCCAATCAAGGTCGAGCCACCCGTGACGATGGCGCTCCTGCCTTCGAGTCCCTTGAACATGACGCTTGCTCTCCTGTGTCTCTCTGTCGATCGATCGGACAGGCCGGGCTGGCCTGCGGTGTGGAGCGAACGTTATGAGCAAGCGGGCCGCTGGCGAATCCCGCAAACGCAGGCGCTGTCCCTGGCGCGCAGGTTTTTGAAGGAGCAAGGGGCGGGAGCCAAGGGCCGGCCCGAATTGTGGGCAGGGACGGTTTTTGCTAGGGTCACCCGACCCCATGGAAACCGCCACGCCCCCCCTGCTGCCGCTGCAGCGCTACCGGCTTTTCGAGAGCCACGACATGGACGAGGCCCGCGAAAGCGTGGCGCGCGTTTTCTGCCCGCACGGCCTGGTCATGCTGCAGCCGCGCACCGAACTCGATGCCTGCCACCACAGCGCACGGCTGCACCGCGACGTGAGCCTCAACTATGTGCAGTACGGCCCCGGCGTGCAGATCGACCCAGGCTACCTGCAGGACTTTTTCCTGTTGCAGATTCCTTTACGCGGCGGCGCGGAAATCCGCTGCGGCGCGCAACATGTGGACGCGAGCCCCACCCTCGCCTCGCTGCCCTCGCCGACCGAGCCACTGTCGATGCGCTGGGCCAACGACAGCCCGCACCTGATCGTGCGGCTGGCCCGTTCGGCGCTGCTCTCGCGGCTCGAATCGCTGCTGCAGGCGCCCGTCGGCCAGCCCCTGGTGTTCGACCTCGGCGTGCCGCTCGACAACCCCGCGCTGGCACCGCTGGTGCACTTCATCGACTATCTGCGGCTCACGCTGGACGCCGGCAACGCACTGCAAGCAGGCAGCCGCCTCGCCGAGCATGCCGAGGAATACCTGATGTCGAGCCTGCTGATGTCGGCAGGGCACAACCACTCGCGCGCGTTGGCGGGCGATACCAAACGCAACCTGCTGCCACGCGTGGTCCGCAGGGCGCAGGAGTACATGGCGGCGCATGCCGAACAGCCCTTGTCATTGGCCGACATCTGCGGCGAAGTCGGCTGCAGTGCACGCGCGCTGCAACTGGCGTTTCGCCAGCATGCGGGCCAGGGGCCGATGGAGTTCCTGCGCGAAATCCGGCTCGACAGGGTGCGCGCCGAACTGCAGGCATCGCCCGGTGCCGGCGTGCGCGAAGTGGCGCAGAAGTACGGCTTTCTTCATCTGGGCCACTTTGCGGCGCAGTACCGCATTCGCTTCGGCGAACGGCCTTCGGAGACCGCGAGCCGGCAGGCTGCCGCCACTCGCCTGGCGTGACAGCACCTGCAAGTTGACGCAGGCCGATACGGCCTGCATGCCGATCGGCCATTGAAGACCGGCGACGCAATCGACTTGCATCCACACCGTCAATCCCGTACGCTGGCCCGACGTCCACGCGCAGCACCCGCGCCCTTGCAGACCAACGGGCCGGCCTTCCGGACGCGAAGGAGACCAGCCATGCCAAGCCGATCGAACGGCCTCGCGGCCGAAATGGAAGCAGTGCGAACGCTGGCGCTCGTTGGCGCCGCGGCCGCCGGCAAAAGCTCCCTGGCCGAGGCCTTGTTGTTCAAGGCGGGTGCCATCAAGGCGTGCGGCAGCATCGAGCGCGGCAGCACCGTCAGCGACCACGACCCGCTGGAGCGCCGCATGCAGCACTCGCTCAACGCATCGGTGATGCACCTCACGCATGCCGGCACGCGCATCCACTTCATCGACACGCCCGGCGGCGCCGACTTCCTCGGCCAGAGCCTGCCGGCGCTGGAGGCGGTCGAAACAGTGGCGGTGGTCATCAATGCCGCCACCGGCATCGAGCCGATGGCGGTGCGCATGATGGCGTACGCGGCCTCGCGCCACCTTACCCGCATGATCATCGTCAACAAGATCGACTCGCAGGGCGTTTCGTTGCCGGGCCTGCTGGCCGACATCCAGGCGACCTTCGGCCGCGAATGCCTGCCGCTGAACCTGCCCGACGGGGTCGGCAAGCAGGTGGTCGATTGCTTCTTCAACCGCTTCGGGCAGTCCGACTTCGGCCCCGTCGAAGCGGCGCATCGCGCGCTGGTGGAGCAGGTGGTCGAGGTCGATGCGGCCTTCGTCGACCGCTACCTCGAAGAAGGCGACGTGAATCCGGCCGAGCTGCACGCGCCGCTCGAACAGGCGCTGCGCGAAGGCCACCTGATCCCGGTGTGTTTTGTCTCCTCGCGCAGCGGCGCCGGCGTGGCCGAACTGCTGGACGTGATCGTCAAGCTCCTGCCCAACCCGAGCGAAGCCAACCCGCCGGACTTCATCGTTGGCGAAGGTGCACAGGCCAGGCCCATGGTGGCCACGCCCGACCCGGCGCTGCATGTGCTGGCGCACGTGTTCAAGGTCACCATCGACCCCTATGTCGGCAAGATGGGCATCTTCCGCGTGCACCAGGGCACGCTCACCCGCGACAGCCAGCTCTACATCGGCGACGGCCGCAAGCCTTTCAAGGTCGGGCACCTGTTCATGCTCCAGGGCAAGGACCATGTCGAGGTGTCGCGCGCTGTGCCGGGGGACATCGTGGCGGTGGCCAAGGTCGAGGAGATCCATTTCGACGCCGTGCTGCACGATGCGGCCGAAGACAGCCATGTGCATCTCGCGCCGCTGGCGTTCCCGGTGCCGGTGCACGGCCTGGCCGTGGAGCCCAAGCGCCACGGCGACGAGCAGCGCGCCTGGGAGATTCTCGGCAAGCTCGCGGCCGAGGACCCCTGCCTGCGCATCGAGCATGTGATGGCGACCAACGAGACGGTCCTCTACGGGCTGGGCGAGCTTCATCTGCGCACCGTGCTCGACCGCTTGCGCGAGGTGTACCGCTTCGAGGTGCTGACGCGGCCGCCGCGCATTGCCTACCGCGAGACCGTGACCGCGCCGGCCGAAGGCCACCACCGCCACAAGAAGCAGACCGGCGGCGCCGGCCAGTTCGGCGAAGTCTTCCTGCGCATCGAACCGCTGGCGCGCGGTGCGGGCTTCCAGTTCGCCGACGAGGTCAGGGGCGGCGCGATCCCGGGCCAGTTCATTCCCGCGGTCGAGAAAGGCGTGCGCGAAGTGCTGGTGTGCGGCGCGATCGCCGGCTACCCGGTGGTCGATGTGCGCGTCGTGGTGTACGACGGCAAGCACCACAGCGTCGACAGCAAGGACATCGCCTTCGCGGCTGCGGGCCGCAAGGCCTTCATGGCTGCGATCCGCGAGGCCCGGCCGGTCGTGCTCGAGCCGATCGTGCTGATCGAGATCGCCGCGCCTGAAAACTCGGTGGGTGACGTCACGGGCGACCTGTCGTCGCGTCGCGGTTTGGTCACCGGCACCTCGGCCGTGGGCGCCGGCACCGTGGCCGTTCGCGGGCAGGTGCCCATGGGCGAGTTGGCCAACTACCAGTCGCGGCTCAATGCGATGACCAGCGGCCAGGGCCGCTACACCATCGCGTTGTCGCACTACGAGGCCGTGCCGCCGGCCGTGCAGCAGACGCTGATGGGGCAGTACCGGGCGCACGAAGAAGACTAGGAGAAGCTCGGGAGCATCTCGAGCTCAATGGCCTGCGGCCCCGCTTCGTTCGGGACCTCGTTTTCAGAAGTCCATCGACTTGTCCACCTCCTGCGTCTTGCGGCGGGCCAGCGCGAGATTGGCGCGCTGCTTGTCCAGCACCACGTAGATGAAGACCCCCTCCTTCGAAGCCGAGGGGCGGATGACGTGGTACTGCCTTCCGAGCGTGATCAGCATGTCCTCAATCACATCGTTCAGGCCGAGCGCCTGCATGGTCTTGAGCTTGGCGCGCACGACCTCGGTGTTGCCGGCCGCGGCGACTTCCATGTCCAGGCCCGAGCCTGCCGAGCCGAGGATCATGCCGCTGACCGAGTCGACCACGGCCGCGCATATGGCGCCGTCGATGCCCAGGAGGTCGTCAAGGGTCTGTTTGATAGATGTCAATCTGTGCTCCAGTCAAAAAATTTCGTTCACGAAAATCCGGCACGACTGCCTCGATGGGCTCATGCGTCCTCAAGGGTCTTGGCAAGCCGGGCGACCCGATAGGCGACCAGCGCCAGAACGGCCGCATCCCGCGCCAGCACGTTGATGACGAGTTCCGCATCGCGCCGATACACGCTGCAGAAAACCGCAAAGCCCGACTCCATCTGGACGATCACGCTCTTGTGGCGGCCCAGGCGGGCCTCTTCGGAAACAACACTGCTGATGGCGACGATGGAACTGGCCATCGCCGCCACACGCGCTGCGTCGGCATCCCCGGTGATCGCGGAGGCCACATCGAAGCCGTCGACGGTGGCAATCACCACAGCCGTCACGCCGCTCGACTCATCAGCCAGCTTGCGCACTTCGCGCTGCGCGAGCGCGGCGGCCGTCCTGGACAAGCCTTGTTGAAGATTCATTGCTTCTCTCTCCCCAGGTCGGCTTCGAGTTGCATCAGCAGCGTGTCGATCAGCAGGATCACGTCGTGCCTTCGCCGCACGTCCACGCCGAGAATCGGAAACACCCGGCCTGTGGCGGCGAGCTTTTCCGCATAGTCGTCAAGGGTCGGTTCCGGGTGCGTCTGCAGCCGCCCCACGCCAATGACGCAAGGCACCGTCCGGAGTGCATCGCTGAAGCCGGCCATGTACGTGGACAGGTCCGCCAGCGGATCGGGGCGCGAGTTGTCCATCAGCACGATCACACCCAGCGCGTTGCGCACCAGGATCTTCCAGAGAAAGTCGAAGCGCGCCTGCCCAGGCGTGCCGAACATGCGGATGCGGTCCCCGTTGTCCAGCGTGAGCACGCCGAAGTCCAGGCCCACGGTGGTGCGCTCCTTGTCGATCGTCACATCGGAGTTGTGCACGTCGGTGACGATGGGTGGCGACTCGCTGACGCATCCGATCGCCGTGGTCTTGCCGGCACCCACGGTGCCCGTGAACAAAATCTTGTATTCCGTCATGGCGCTCAAAGCCCCAGCCGGCGACGGATGCCGTTGATGAGGCCGCGCGCGAAATCGCCGCGAACCGCGGTGGAGATTCCCTGGCCGCCCGGCAACCCCGCGTACGCCCGCGAGGCGGCCACTGTCACATGCAACTCCAGCATGCCCGCCGCGCGCAGCGTCTGCAGGAAGGCAACGCATTGGGACAGCGGACGTTCGCTCAGGCTGGCCAGCTCGCTGGCGTTCAGCGCACGCCGCGCCAGCAGGCTTGCCATGCGTACCTTGTCGGGGTCATTGCGCAGCAGCAGCGCCGGCGGCCAGCGCAGCAGCGCGAATCGGACCGAATCCGAGACCTCCATCTCCAGCGCCGTCTGCTCGTTCAGGCTCAGGCCTTCGGGCTGCACCTCGCGCAAGCTGCGCTCGGTGGTTTTCAGCCACTGCTGCAGCTTGTCGGCACGAATGGGCCGCTCCATCGTGTCGGGCTGCCCCCCTGAATGCATGCGCGTGAGCGTGAGCACGGCCCCGGTCATTGCAGCCACTTCGGAGCGCTCGCTCTGCGTCGTGGCTCCGTCGACAAGCAGTGCGTCGTACGGCGGCGCCTTGACCATCGTCCACGGAAAGTCGACGTCGCTCGCATACAGCCGGATGATCGTCTCGATCACGATGACTTCAGCAACCGGAAGCTTGTAGACGCCAAGCCTCAGCATCGACATGCCTTGCTCGCGCCACCCATGCAATCCGGACGTATTCATACGCTAGTTCACCGTGGGCACTTCACGCCAGCGCTCTTCCGGCGTGCGATGGCACTTGCACGCCACTGCCTCGCCGTCTTCCAGATCCGTGTTTGCATCGCCACCTGTTCGCCACACATAAACCGACAGAGCCGGTGTCACTGAGAAACCAATGTGACAATTGTTTGCAGACACGTGCACTTCCGACTAGACCGAAGAATGAAATGCACCCACTCATTTCTCAGCGCAATCGCGCGGCCTGCTCTCCGAGCAAAACACCGGCCGCCTACGCACCAGATGCGGGCATCCATTCCTGCTGGCTCAGCTTCTCCACCGCCATGTCGGCAAACATGGAAACGGCGAGCGGGCGCTGCTGGCGACTGGGGTAGACAACGTTCATGCCGCGACCCGCACGCGTGTACTGCGGCAGCACCCGCACCAACCTGCCGGCAGCGATGTCGGAGACCGTCATGATCGACGGCAGCGCGGCGATCCCGAAGCCCGCGCATGCGGCCTTGCGCAGCACCTCCGGCGCGTTGCTGTTGAAGCGCCCTCGCACGCGCACTTCCCTCTCGGCGCCCTCCGCATCCTGCAGGCGCCACGTGGCGTTGCCGCTGGTGTCGGGCTGCACCAGGCACTCGTGCTCGCTCAGGTCTTCAAGCGCCATGGGCATGCCGCGCGCGGCAAGATAAGTCGGGCTGGCCGTCAGTTCGCCATAGCTTGCGAAGATCCTTCGGGCCACATAGCTCGAATCCCGCAGGGGCCCACTGCGAAACGCAATGTCGATGCGATCTGCGATCAGATCGGCCATGAGGTCGCTGAGAACGAAGTCCAGGCGCACCAGCGGATGCTCGGCCAGAAACTTCCCCACCCATTCCATCTGGAAGAAATCGAAGAAGCTGGTCGGCGCGGCCACCCTCACGGTGCCGCTCGGCTCCGCGTTGTCCGCCACATGCAGATGGCCGGCCTCGATGAGTTCCTCGATCGCCGCGCCGCATCGCTCGTGAAAGGATTCGCCCGCGCTCGTCAACGTGAGCTTGCGGGTCGAGCGCTGCATCAGCCGCGTACCCAGCCGCACTTCGAGTTGCTGGACACGGCGGCTGATCGTGGCAGAGGGCATGCTCAGCCGTCGAGCGGCCTCGGCAAAGCTGCCGCTGCGCGCCACCTGCACAAACATCGCTACTTCATTCAGATCGAGCACAAGGATTCTTCCTGTTGTTGTTGTCGTCGTCGCCGGGTTCGAGCCGCCTTCGTTCGACACTTTCTTGGCAGCGCCAGAAGGCACCAATTCAAGGCGCTTGCGATGCACCAAAGATGCGCGCCATGGCAGGTGCCGCGCGCGTGTCGCGCCTCACACTGAGCAGCACCTGACAACCCAGAGGCGCGATGTGCTTTGTGAAAAAAAGCTCGTCGTCCGCTTCGAGTTGCCGCACATTTCACGCTGTTGCTGGTTATAGAAACATAACTATCAATTGACCTAATCAACTACCCGGCGGCTTCGTCACCAACAATCGATTCGCATGCAAGCCTTTCCCGACACGACGGCCTTACGTGCGCCGCGCACGCTGAACGACCTTCTTCTGTACCGCTTGTGGCACGCCACGCGCGCAAGCAAGGCCATGGCGACACGGATCGTCGAAGGAGGCTTCGGCATCACCCATCGCGAGTGGGGAATGATCGGGATGCTTGCGCAGGTCGGAGAGATCAGGCCGTCGGCACTCGCTGAAGAATTGCAACTGGATCGCGTAAGCACATCGCGCGGCCTGCGCAGTCTTCTCGAGAAGCGCCTGATCGAGCGACGCCAGAACGCTGAAGACGGCCGCGAAGTCCATGTGCAATTGAGCACCGCCGGTCGGCAACTCTTCGACAAGCTGTTTCCGCACATCGCCAATCTCAACGTCACGCTGCTCGACGGTCTGGATGCCGAGCACCATGCCGTCTTTCTCGAGTGCCTGCGTCAACTCGAATCGCACGGCAACGCATTGAATGCACAGCACGCCGCGCCGGAGAAAGTCGATCGTCGCTCGGGTGGCACGCGTCACTGCTGGCCTAGACAGATCAACATGGCTTGAGCGCGAGGCAAGGCGGCGCAGAACTGGCTTGGCCATCAAGTGCGAAGGCGCTCCTTGAGGATGTAGCCCTCGCCCCGCACCGTATGCAACAGCTTCGCGTTGAACGGTGCGTCGAGCTTGCCGCGCAGACGCAATATGGCCACGTCGACGGCGTTGGTCTTGCCGTCGTACTCGGTGTTCCATACGCGCTGTGCGAGCAGTTGCCGCGAAAGTACCTGGCCCACATTGCGAAGCAGCTCCAGCAGCAATGCGAACTCGATCCGGGTCAGCATGAGTTCAGTGCCATTGCGAGAACACTTCGCAGTGCGCTCGTCGAGCTCCAGATTGCCCAGGCGCAGCACCGGTTGCCGGCGCACACAGGGGCGGCGGGCCAAGGCCCTGACGCGTGCAAGCAGCTCGGGAAACGAAAACGGCTTGACCAGATAGTCGCTCGCGCCGAACGCCAGGCCCGCCATGCGCGCCGCAACGCCATCGCGTTCCGTGAGGACCAGAAGAGGCGCATCGGTCTTGCGCCGGATCGACTGAACGGCACTGACTCCGGCCGGGCCGGGCAACATCGAGTTCAGAAGGATCAGTGCGTAGTCCTGCGAGAGTGCCGCGTTCGCGGTGGCGTTGTCGCCATTCGCAACGTCAACGGAGAACCCATGCTTGCGCAGCCCCTCGCTGAACGATCCGCACTGGGTCGACTGGTGATCTATGAGCAAGATCCGCATGGGATCGATGCCATCGTCGAATTGCGCAGCGCCGCTGCTGCCGTTGCTGCTGGCGCCGAGAAACGAACTGCTCAGTGCGGTCTCGAAAGGAAGCTGGGAAACATACAGTCGCACGATTTCTCCTATTCCAGCGCCAGGGGGCTGTCTTGCTTTTATATGGCTGCGGGAAGTCGTTGACCTAATCCATCGTCTTTGCGCGGAGCGGTCTTTCAAGCGCGAAGCAAAGGTGGAGTGCAGGGCATTCTTCAATGCCCCGCACCCCATCAGTGGCGCTTCTTTCTCTTCGTGGCTTCAGGCCGCTCGTGCCGTCAGCCATTTGTCCGAGGACAGTGGCACGCCGACGATTCGGATCTCGCCCATGTTCCCCAGGAAACCGGTGGACATGTTCCCGGCCCATTGGCCGCAGCCAATTGCTATTTGCTGAGTGGGCGCCACAAAGCGGATGCCCTTCATATTCGTGTTGTTCCGCAGAACCGGAGCGCCTTCCACGTACATGGTTGTGGAATACGAGGCCGCCGGATCATTGACGATGGCAACGTGCAGCCACTGGCCCGCCGATACACCACCAGACCAGCAGGTCAGGTTGGTGTTTTGATCGAGCGGAACAATCTCCCACTGAAACTCCATCAGGTTCGAGAACGCGAACATCAAGGCGCAATCGCCATCGCCCGGACCGAAGCCGGACAACTGCGATTGCGCGCCCAGGCGATAGAGGATCCCCATCCAGCCATTGCGTGTCGCGTCGAAAGCCGGATCGATGTTGACGAAGGCTTCGATGGTGTAGCCGTTCGGAAAAGTCTCCACGTTGAGCGCGGAGTTTTGATCGGTCGTGAAATAGGACGAGCGGGTCTTGGTCGCATTCAGAAAGCGCAGGCTTCCAGGTGCGGACGACAAGGGGTGATGGCTTTTCGACCACACCAAGTCGCCCGGGCTTCCCATCCAGGTGTTCACCGAGATCGGATTTTTTCCGCCGACCGATGAATCCGGGATCTGCTGGCCGCCTTGGTAAGGGAACAGATCGCCCTCCGCCGCCGCTGCATTGAAAAAGCGCCAATGCGCGAGCGTTCCATCCACCTTGGGATAGTCGTCCGTGCCCGATGGGAGCTTGGCCTGCTTTTGCGGAGGCTGGCTGAAATTCGTCAGGATCAGGCTCTTCGCCGTATCGGTCAGCCCGACTTCCGACGATCCGTCTGGAACAGAAAACTTTGCATTGAAAGAAGCAAAGCGCTTTGCAAAGTCCATGTCCAGGGAGAAGGACTGGTTTGAATCCGTCAGCCAGGCGGCATCGAATTCATTGAGGGTATCCGCGGGCTTCAAGGGCACCCACGGAGAGAACGAGCTGGCAATGATTTTCTTGTTGGTGAGATCGAACTCGAACAGGCGCATGAGGCCATTGCCGCCCATGTAGGCCATCTGGTAGTCCACCACCATCAGGTAGACGTCGTTGCCGAACGAGTTCTTCTTCGTGCTCGTGCAGGAGCCGTGGTAATGGCCACTGACGGCCATGAAAATCTGGTCGTTGCCCTTGATGAGCTTGTCCCACATGTAGTTCGAGTAGGCGGTATCGGCTGCGGTTTTCCCGTCCGTTCCGATGCCGACGAGTTGGTGGTTCACCAGGATGACCGGAATGCTCTTGTTGGCCTGTATGACCTGATTCGCCCAACTGATGGCGTCGTCCGATGCTCTCCACGACATGGAAAGCACCAGGAACTGATTCCCCTCGGCCTGGAAAATATGGTACTCGTGAAAGCCGGATGAATGCCGGCCGCCGAAAGTCGTCTGCTTTTTAGCGCGTTCCGCAGGGAAAACCTGCAAATACGGCTCGAAAAGGCCGACCCGGTGGCTGCCGCCATCCTGATAGCCGTCGTTATTGGCAAAACCGGTGACACCCACACCCCAATCGGGGCCCCATTGCATATCACTGCCAATAGCCCCGACATCATGATTGCCGGCGCAAATTGAATAGGGACACTTTGCCGCCTCGAGCACCTGCATGGCTTGGCTTGCGAGCTCCCATTCTTTCGTGACCTGGCCATTACTCAATTGCCCGCTGCCCACGAGATCGGTCGAACTGCTCCAAGGTGATGAGTTTTCTGCGCCGTAATACCAGGACTGGTCCACGATGTCACCTAAGTGAATCGTGAAGGGCATCTTCAGCTTCTGGGAGTTCTGCGCAACCCATTGGGTTTGGGTTTTGAACGGGTTGTCGTATTGCGGATTTATCTTCGCATACAGCTTCTGGTACAGCTCGCCCATTTTTTCCGAAGCATATCGGGGATAAAACTGGGTGTCCGGAAGAACGGCAATGCTGAAACTCGAAATCTTCTGTGCGGGGGTATTTTGAGTTGGCGGCGCTTGGGTCGATGGGTCCTGAGTTCCTGCCACAGGCCCGGCACCTGGCGAAGCACCCGCGCCCGCTATTGGAGGCATTCCGATGCTGGTGCTGCCCCCTCCTCCACAACCGGACAGCGTTGCAATTCCTGTCACGGAGCCGGCGATCATCAGTTTCAATAATTCTCGCCGCCTGTTTTCCGGCACGGAGGCGAGCTCGTCCAAATCAATTGCAAATTCCTTTGCATATTTCCGATTCGTCATTTATTCAATTCCATGGCTGCATTTAATATTTCCGGACCTTCGACGATCTCGGACGGCCATGACTCTATCGGCGGCACATGATGCTTTTATGAAACAATTACCGCGCAAATTCGATTATTCGCGAGCAATTCTCTCAAAATTCAGCGCAATCCCTTTCTATTTTTCTAGATTTCCCAGGAATCAATAAAACCCTGACTCGATCCTGACCAGATTCAGCGTTTTAATTGAAGCTGCCATACGATATTTGATATGCATTTCAAATTTAAGTCCGACAATTTGCGCCAATAGCCAAACACTTTTGTCGCAAGTGCGACTGAAAACGTCACACCTTCGATTATTTGAACGTCGATAGTTCGCATCGTTTGCCGGGCCCGGGGTTTGCTGCGGCAGCAGTAGCGCTAATGCGCACTTTCGCAATGAACGCAATGAAATGGGCAAGAACGAATGAGCAAGTTTGAGATCAGGGGCATTCCGATGGCGTCGAATGCCCGGAGGAGATTCATGCAGGAGGCTGGAGCCCTCATGGCGATGATGCTGCCGGCTTGCGGCGGCGGCGGCGGACAAGCACTGGGGCTTGGCGTGCCCCTCATGCCAACGCCTTCTTCAACAACTACCGAGCCACCCGCACCGCTCTCCTCGCCGCAACCTGAAGGCACGTGCGAAAACAGCAGCGCAACCGAACCCAAGCAGATCGCGGCACGTACCGCGTTCGTTCATCCCGGATTGCTGCACAACGAACAAGACCTCCTGCGCATGCGCACCAAGGTCGAAGCACAGGCGCAGCCATGGCTCAGCGGGTGGCTGCAACTGACCAGCGGCGACTACGCCAGCCTGAGCCGCAAACCAAATCCCCAAGAGACCGTCGTTCGCGGCGGCTCAGGCCAGAACTTCGGAACCATGGTGTTCGACATGCTGACCACCTACGAGCTGGCCGTGCGCTGGAGAGCGTCCGGCGACAGTGCCTATGCCGACCTGGCGGTCCAGTTCCTGGACCAGTGGTCTTCGACGATGAAGACGCTCACCGGCGATGCGGACCGGTTCATCGCGGCCGGCCTGTATGGCTACCAGTGGGCCAACGCCGCCGAGATCATGCGCACCTACAAGGGCTGGTCCGCCGAGGGGATCGCAAGCTTCCAGGCGCTGCTGAAGGGGGTCTTCTATCCGCTGTGCCACAGCTTCCTTACCGACCACAACGGCACCGACACAAGCAACCGAACAGTCACGAACTACTGGGGCTCCTGGGACCTGCTCACCGTGTGCGGGGTGATGGCCATCGGGGTCTTCTGCGACGACCTCGCTCTCTATGACGAGGCGATCAGCTATTTCAAGCGTGGGCTGGGCAACGGCTCGGCACCGCACATGGTCTACCAACTGCATCGCGGCCACCTGGGTCAATGGCAGGAAAGCGGACGCGATCAAGGGCATTCGACGCTGGGCATTGCCTGCCTCGCTTCGGCCTGCGAGATGGCCTGGAAGCAAGGTGACGACCTCTATGGCTACTGGAACAACCGCGCGCTGTCCGGCGCGGAGTACGTCGCCGCATCCAACCTGCAGGACGACGCGAGCGGCGCGTATCCGGACTTGCCCTTCGCGGTGTACGCGAACATCCAGGGCACCTTCACGGCCATCTCGGCGTCTGGCCGCCCTCTGCTTCGGCCCTGCTGGGAGATCCTCTACAACCACTACGTGAATCGAAAGGGGCTCTCGGCGCCTTACGTTTCAGCCATCGCTGCCCGGATGAGACCGGAGAAGCGCGACACCGGCGGCGACGAGCCGAGCTTCGGCACGCTGACCGCGACGCTCGATCCATTGGCCGCGGGAGCAGCCCCCAGCGGACTGACTGCACGCATCGTTCAGGGCACGGTCGAGCTGGATTGGTGGGGCAGTTTCGACGCGACGGCCTACGAGGTCCAGCGGGCGGGTTCGGCGTGCGGCCCCTTCACGACCTTGGCTTCCGTCGGGGAGACCCGCGCCTACACCGACCTTCCCGGGGCAGGCACGTGGTCCTATCGCATCGCGGCAGTCACGCCGTCGGGCAAGCGGATCGGCAAGCAGGTGCGAACCCTGTCCATGCCGGGCGAGTTGGTTCTTCATGTGCCGTTGAACGAAGGCACCGGGCCATCGTCCACCGACGCAGTGGATGCGCGGCGAAGCGCGCACCTCTCCGGTGGCGCGACGTGGGGCCAAGGTCGACTCGCGGGAGAAAAGGCAGTTCTGCTGGACGGCAACGGCGCGTTTGTCACGCTGCCTGCCGGCGTCATGGCGAACCTGCACGATTTCACTCTGTGCCTGTGGGTGAACGCCACCGCATCGACGAAGAACACCTGGCTGGTGGGCATGAGTTCAAGCTACGTCTCGTACTTCGGCGTGCTTGCCTCCGATGGGAGCGCGGCCTTGCGCAGCACCATCACCGGCACGCTGTACTTTGGCGAGCAGAACGTGTCAGCGCTCACCGCCCTTCCCGTTGGCCGCTGGGTGCATCTGGCCGTCACGCTCTCCGGCTCGACCGGCACGCTCTACCTCGACGGGAACATCGTCGGGACCAATCCGAAGATGGATTTCGCGCCCCACCAATTGGGCGAGACGCCCGACAACTGGCTGGGCCGTTCGCCCTACCCTTCAGACCCTTTCTTCAAAGGCGCCGTGCAGGACTTGCGTCTGTACAGCGGTGCGCTGACACAGGCAGCGATCGCTGGCATCGCCGCGGGATAGCGAGCCCCAGCCCATCGGGCTGGCGCCCTGCGATGGCATGGCGCACCGTCGCGTTACCCGTGGTGCTCTTCCTTCCGGTGAGGCTCGGCGTGTGCATGCGGCGCTGGTGGGTGCTGCTCCGCATGCGGATGATCGACGTGCGGATGTGGCGCAGGCTTCGGGTGTTCTTTGGGTGCCGGCTCTTGCCGTTGCGCGTGCAGCGCCTTCTGCTCGTTCGCTCTGCGTGCGGCATCCGCCTGGTGCTCTCGCGCGACCAATGCAGGATCGACCGGCGGCGGACGATGCTGCTGTTCGTTGATCGCAGGTGCTTCCCTTCCGGGGGCTTCAGCGCTCGCCTGCGCAGGTGCTGGATGCGGCACTGTCGGCTCCGCTCCCCTGGCCGCGACCGAAGACAAGACAGGCTGGGGATGCGCATGAGCCGATGCCTGTGGGACCTGTGGTGGCACTGCGGTCGCCGGCCGTACAGCCTCGGCGGACCGGGACGCAGCAGGCTGATGACCCGGCACGAACGCCGCGACAGGCTTCGCGCTGGCCGGCACCGGGGCCATGGCATGCACGACAGGCGGCAGTGCAGCCGCAAGATGCGCGCTTGCCGGCACCGCTGCTTCAAATGCACGGCCACTGGCCGTTGCACTGGCGGGTGCCACCACCGTCACCGTGCGCGTGTTGTTGATGTTCGTGATGTTGGTGACGTTCGTCGTCGTGTTGTTCGTCACGTTGTTGATCGTCGTGTTCTGCACCCGCATGCCGACGTTGGTGACCGGCGGCGCGCTGACGACCACCGCGGGCGGCGTGCCGATGGGCGCCGGCACGATCAGGCCGAGTCGCGAACCAGGCGGCGCAGGAATGAACACGCCCTGCGGCCCGATGGGTGCAAGCCCCGCGACCACGCCGACCGCTGCAACGGACACCGCCAGGCTCAAGCCCAGCGGCGGCGGAACGAATGCGATGCCCGGTGCCGACCAATGGCCCGTGATGAAGACCACGGTGCTGTCGCGATGTTCGTAGTAGGGCTGGACCCAGGCATAGCCCGGTTGAGGCGGCGCAGCCCAGCGCCCCGCGGCCCACACCCAGTTGCCCTGCCATGTCCAATAGCCGCCGGTCCAGATCGCGCCCGCGAACGGCAGGGGCGTGGGTGCCTCCACCAGCATCGGCGGCGGTGCCCATCCCACGGCAATCGGCGGGGGCTGGTAGAGCGGCGGATCGACATACACGCTCACGACAGGCGCTGCAGCAGGTGCGACAGGCGCGGGTTGAACAGCGACATAGCGCACCGGCGGCAGTGGCTGGACGACGCAGCCCGCAGCCAGGAGCGTCAAGGCCATTCCCGCGAATTGCACGGCGGAAAGTGAAGATGGTTTGCTCATTCGGTTTTTCGATTCACGTGCGCTGCGGCACAGGAAGGACCTAACGGGCCTTGAAAAATTGGCGCTGACAGGAACAAGGAGAATTTCTCGCCGCAGCAAGTTTTCCCTTTCCTGTCGCGAACTGTCAGGTCGTGCTCAGGCTGCCTCATCCAATCGCTACTTCAAGCTTGCGCCGCCTTGCGCAAGGTACTGACCCGACAGGCGCGCAAACTGGCCGCCATCGGTGCTGATGGTGGTTTGATGAGACCCGCCCGCGCTGAAGACGATCGCGAACGTGTGGGTGTCGCCGTACTCTTGGGTGTTGCGCAGCATGTAGTCGACATGGTTGTCGCGATAGTGCTGATCGGTTCCACCGGGCGTGTCGGACGGCACGCCCATCGGCGTCTGCCACCACAGGATCGGCAGGCCATTGCCCAGGGCCGCGCGATAGTCCGAGATCTGGCTCTGCGAGTCGTGGAAGTTCGGGCTGGTCTTGTTGCTTTCGTCCCAATAGAACGGGCCGCTTCGCCCCGCGCATTCCGCGGGCGGCGATGCGACTTCCCTGCAGCCCGCGTCGCGGTCGCTGGTCTGGGCGACGATGAAGTCCGCCTGATTCGCCCCGACCGCCTGCATCTGCGCACCGAGCGTGGCAGCGGTGCCGCTCCAGAAAGCGGGCGGGAACCCCATCAGCGCCTTGGGCGCGATCTGCCTGCCCATCTGCACCAGGCATTGGCCGATGCCTGCGGCGGTGTTCGGCAACGCGGCGCATTCGGACTGGCCGTTCACGAGGGCCGCCATTTGCGTCGCATCGCGATTCGGTGCCTGCGACGCAACGAAGCCCCAGAAGTCCGGCTCCAGATTGATCAGAACGGGTGTGCCGAGGTCTGCGATGCGTTGGTACATCAGCCGGACCTGGGCCCAGTAGTTGTTCATGAAGCTCGCGTCGGTCAGGTCGCTCAGATTGCCTTCGCCGTTCTGCGCCATCTGGTAGAGCGTGAACATCGGAACCGCGCCGTAGGCCTGGGCGGCCTGCGCGGTGAACGTGATGTAGGCGCCATCGGGACTGTTCCAGGTGGGCCAGGCGCCTGCGCCGACACCGACGAGGTATGCGTCCACGATGTCGGGGTGAATGCCCTGGCTTTTCATGTCGGAGATGGAGTTGCCCGAGCCGAGTCCGACCAGCACCCGCGAGGGCTTGCCGAGCTTGGTCGCCAATGCAGCGCTCGCTGTGACAGGCGAAAAGCCGCCTGCGCCGCCCGTGTTGCCCGCGCCGCCTGTACTGCCTGTGCCACTGCCACCTTGGCCATCACCGCCCTGCCCGCCGCCATTGGTGCCCGCGCCGATCAGGCCAGGCAAGCCCCCTGGATTACCGCCGCCACCACCTCCTCCACCACCGCAACCAAACAGGAGCACCGAAAGCATCAGTGCAGAAACACATCGTCGAGGAAACATGATCATGGGAATCGTTCTTTTGAGATTGAAGAGAATCGGCCACCGCACGCGGCGCGTACTTCGCTTCCGGGATCTGCTGACGACCGCGTGCAGCCTCTGGCTGTTCAGCAGGCGCGGCCCTCTCTCCCCAATGACGACGCGCTGCGCGATGGCGCGGTGATGTTTGCAGGGAAAAATGTTTTCGACTACGGCGGCGAATGGAATGCAGCCGCTCATTTTTCAAGGCAATGACGCCAGGCCTCGCTCGCAGGCGCTGCGCGGAAAGCCTCTGCATCAGATGCGGGCTCGAACACCATCGAGGCGATGCGCCCGGGTTCCTAAGCCATCTCTGCCGCGAAAAAGAGAAAGAGAAAAAGACGAGCCGATGCCCGACCCGGCATCAAACGCAAAGCACTTCGCGCAGGTGCTCGACGAAAGCGCGCGCCGCATCGGGAAGACGCCGGCCCGCCATGCTCTGCACC
The DNA here is from genome assembly GCF_051216615.1 of Variovorax raffinosi. Classification (NCBI taxonomy): domain Bacteria; kingdom Pseudomonadati; phylum Pseudomonadota; class Betaproteobacteria; order Burkholderiales; family Comamonadaceae; genus Variovorax; species Variovorax raffinosi. Next base: position 65,014 of record NZ_JBPJZR010000012.1, on the reverse strand, counting down.
TCGAAATGCCGCTCGTTCATCTCGCGGTCGCGCAAGGGCAGCGCCACGATCGTGCGGTTCTCCAGTTGCTGGCGCAGTGCAAGCTCGCCGCAGAAGGTCACGGCCTGGCCGTGGGCTGCGTAGTGCACGAGCGGATAGAGGTGGTCGCTGGTCAAGGCCGCTTCGAGCGGCAGGCTCTGGCGGGCGCAACTGATGTTGAGCAACTGGCGCAGCGTGGACGTGCTGGCCGGCAGCGCGAGCGGGTAATGCACCACCTGCGCGAGCGACACCTGCCGCCGCGTGGCCAATGGATGAGAAGGCGCCATGATCGCGCGCACGGGCGATGGGTGCCGTATCTCGACATCCAGGCCGTGCTCCGAGCCCAGGCTCACCGTCACGCCGAGATCGACCAGGCCTTCGCGCACGCGGCGCGCCACTTCGCGCTGCACGCACATGTCGAGCGAGAAGCGAATGCCGGGACAGCGCGCCTGGAACGCGGCCACCAGGGCCGGCAGGAACTCGTAGGCGAAGCCCTCCGTCGCGGCCACGCGCACCTCGCCCTTGCGCAGGCCGCGCAGCGCGAGGATGTCGTCGGTCACGCGCTCGATGTCGAACCAGGCCCGGCGTGCGTGCGCCGCCAACAGCTCGCCGGCTGAATTGAGCGTCATGCCGCGGGCGCGCCGCTCGAACAGAAGGGTGTCGAGTTCGCGCTCGAGCCGGCCGATCTGGCGGCTCACGGCCGAAGGCGCCACGTTCAGCCGCGCGGCCGCCTCGGTGACCGAGCCGACGCGCGCGACTTCCAGGAAGTAGCGCATCGACTCCTCCTGAAGCACGCGCTGGTTGACCGGACGACTCGCGCGTGCGCCTGTGTTCTTTTTGGGCGCTGAAAGCTTGGAGGTGGGGGATTTCATCGGCGTTTCTGCGTTGCGTTTGATGCAACGCAACCTTCCGATCATTGTGCTTGCTACACATCAGGGCGTGCGCCAGCATTTCCCCTCTTCCCTCCACTGAAGGATCTGTCCATGAACATTCCCCGTCCGCAAGCCCTGAACCGGCGATCGTGCTGTGCCGTCCTCACAGGCCTGGCCGCATGTCTGGTCACGGCCGCGCCCGCTCTGGCGCAGTCGGCCTATCCGGTGCGGCCGGTCACGCTGGTGGTTCCGTATCCGCCCGGCGGCAGCGCGGACACGGTGGGGCGTCTGGTCGGCCAGCGCCTGTCGACGGAACTGGGGCAGCCGGTGCTCATCGACAACCGGCCCGGTGCCGGCACAGCCGTCGGCGCCGCGTTCGTGGCAAAGGCATCGCCCGACGGCTACACCCTGCTGCTCGGCTCGGGCTCGACCTTCACGATGAATCCGGCCATCCGCTCGAACCTGTCTTACGACGCGCTCGGCAGCTTCGAGCCGATCGCGATCGTCGGGCGCATCCCGCTGGTGCTGCTGGCCAACAAGGACGTGCCCATCGGCAGCGTCAAGGAGTTCGTGACCGCAGTGCGCGCAACGCCGGACAAATACTCGTACGCCTCTTTCGGCACGGGCACCTCCTCGCACTTCACCGGCGAAATCATCCTGCAGGCCGTGGGCGCGAAGATCATGCACGTGCCCTACCGGGGCAGCGCACCGGCCATGACGGACCTGATCGGTGGACAGGTGCCGTTCTCGGTGGACACGGTCACCGCCGCCATTCCCCAGCTCAAGGGCGGCAAGGTCAAGGCGATCGCGGTGACCACCAAACAGCGCTCCTCGCAGTTGCCGCAGGTCCCGACCTTCGCCGAGGCGGGCTACCCCGACGTCGATGCCGATACCTGGATCATGTTCGTGGCGCCGAAAGGCACGCCCGCGCCGGTGCGCGAGCGGCTGGAAAAAGCACTCGCCAAGATCATCGCCATGCCCGAAGCCAAGGCCGCACTGCTGGCCCAGGGCGCGGAGCCGGCGTTCGCCGGTGCCGCAGCCTCACGCGCGCAGATCGAACACGAACTGCCGCTCATGCGTGCCGTCGCCCGGCGCGCCAACATCCAGGCCGACTGAACGCGGCACATCACCGAACCCATGACCCATTCCTCTTCCTCTTCTTCCGCGCTTGTCGAACTCTCCGCAGTCGAGCTGCGACGGCTGATCGGCACGCGCGCCCTCTCGCCGGTCGAACTGCTCGACGCTTGCATCGCGCGCATCGAACAACTCAACCCCTTCGTCAACGCCGTGACCGCCACGTGCTACGACCGCGCCCGCACCGAGGCCCGCGCGGCCGAGCAGGCCGTGATGCGCGGCGAGCCGCTTGGCCTGCTGCACGGCCTGCCGCTGGGCGTGAAGGACCTTGAGCCAACGGCCGGGCTGCTGTCCACCATGGGCTCGCCCACACTGCGCAACCACGTACCGTCGAAGGACGTCGAACTGGTGCGCCGCCTGCGCGCGGCCGGCGCGATCGTGGTGGGCAAGACCAACGTGCCCGAGATGGGCGCCGGTGCCAACAGCCGCAATCCGGTCTGGGGCGCCACGGGCAACCCCTTCGATCCCAACCTCAACGCCGGTGGCTCCTCGGGCGGCTCGGCCGCGGCGCTGGCGCTGGACATGCTGCCGCTGTGCACCGGCTCCGACACCGGCGGGTCGCTGCGCATCCCGGCTGCCAAGTGCGGCGTGGTGGGCCTGCGGCCTTCGCCGGGCATCGTGCCCAGCGTGCGCAGGAGCCTGGGCTGGTCACCGATCTCGGTGGTCGGTCCGATGGGACGGGACGTGGCCGACGCCTGCCTGCAGCTCGCGGCCACGGCAGGCCCGCATCCGGGCGACCCCTTGAGCTATCCGCTGGATGCGGCAGCCTTTCTGCGGCCGGTGCCGCTGGATCTGTCGCGCCTTCGCGTGGCATGGACCGCGGACTTCGGGCAGTGCGACGTCGACCCGGCGATCCGCCGGACGATGCACGATCGCATGGCAACCATGCGCGGTCTCTTTGCGAGCTGCGACGAGGTGCGCTTCGACCTGGGCGATGTGCACCGCTGCTTCGACGTGCTGCGCGCGGAGGCCTTCGTTGCCGGCATGCGCGAGACCTACGAACGCGCCCCCGAAAGCCTCGGGCCGAACCCGCGCAGCAACTACGAGATGGGCGCGCGCATGAGCCTGCAGGACGTGGCCTGGGCGCAAATGGAGCAGACGCGCATCCTCCAGCGTTTCCAGAAAGTGTTCGAGAACTACGACCTGGTGCTGTCGCCCACGACACCGGTGTCGCCCTTTCCATGGACGCAGCCGCATGCGGCGCAGGTCGACGGCCGGCAGCAGGAGAACTACTACCGCTGGCTCGCACTGACCTACGTGGTGACGCTGACCACCCACCCTGCGATCACGCTGCCTTGTGGAATGGACGAGTCGGGCATGCCCTTCGGCTTGCAGGCCGTGGGGCGCTTTCGCGGCGACCTCGCGCTGCTGTCGGCCGCGCAGGCCATGGAGCAGGCCTTCGCACCCGATGCGCGGTTGCGTCGGCCGCGCCCCGATCTCGCGCGCTTGCGCAAGGCCGAACCCGCACTCGACTCGATCGTGACTGCACCGCCTGATGATCGATATGCCAGCGTGCCCACCGACGGAGCCGCAACACCGGTCGTCTGAATCACACTCGACGTGCCGTTGTGCACGGCCCGTCAACCGCACGCGATTCAGGCGGCCGTGGGTCGCGCGAACTCGATCGGCAAATCCTTGAACTGCTTGCGCAAGCCCGGCGCAGGCGCCCCGCCCACCACGATGCGCGCAAACGCATCGAGCGGGCTGAAGAAGGCGGGCCGCAGCCGATTGAGCTTGCTTTCATCCACGATCAGAAAGCTCTGCGACGCACTGCGGATCGCCGCCTGCTTCACCGGCACTTCGTGAAAGTTGGAGCAGCTCACGCCCCGCTCCAGGTCCAGCCCACCGGCTGAAATGAAGGCCTTGTTCACGCCCAGCCGGTTGAGATATTGCAGCCCCTCGTCGGAAAAGAAGGTGGCCGACGACGCGTGGTACAGCCCGCCCAGCAGCATCAGCTGCGTGTTCGGGCGGCGGCTCAGGATCGACGCGATGTTCGTGGAGTAACACACCACGCTCAACGGCATGTCGGGCGGCAGTGCCTCCGCGAAATGGACCATGGTGGTGCCGCAATCGATGAACAGGCTGTCGTGCGCCTGCACCCATGTGGCGGCGCGTTCGCAGGCCACGCGCTTGTGCGCCGCATGCTGGTCGCTGGCCTCGTCGAGCGAGTACCTGTCGGCGCCCGGCAGCGTGGTCGCAAGCACATAGCCACCGAGGGCGCTGAGCGGTGAATCGGCGGCCGACAGGTCGCGGCGGATCGTCATTTCCGTCACGTCCAGCCGCTGGGCGGCCTGCTTGATCGGCAACGGTCCACCGGCCTCGACAAGCTCCTGCATCTTGGCAAGGCGCAAGGCCCGGGCCTCCGCACCGGCGGTCTTTCGCATGTTCTGGTTCCTCTGGTCCACAAGCCCTAGGGTGAATCGACATTCAAACGGGGCCGCGAAGGACGAAGGCCGGGTGCAGTGCAAGGCGCGGTGAGCGCCGCGTAGCTCGGCTACGCAAGCGAGCCGCAACGCCGCAATGCGCCCGGCCTTCGTCCTTCCCTCCGGGTTGGCCCGCTTTGCACCCGCCTGCTTTGTCGGGCGGCTTGACCAGAGGTGACTCTGGCCTGCGCCGCCCTTCGCGCATCCGGGTGCAAAGCGGGCCAACGCGGCCCCGTTTGAATGTCGATTCACCCTAGTATCGGGCATCGAAAATGTTATTTCAAAAACATCTTGCACAGATAAATGTTATTGAAATAACATTCAAGCCAATACGCCGCCGGCCTTGCACGACGGCATGCACAACGACCAGAGACAAAGACATGCCCCTTGCCTGCCTGCCGCTCACGCGGCGCCTGCGCGCCTCGGCGCCTTTCACTCCATGACCTCCACTTCCCTCGTTCGCGCCAGCGGCACGGTGCGCTCGCGCCCCGTGTCGAGCGTCGCGGCCGCATCGCCCCCGGCTGCTGTCGCCAGCACCGCTGCGACGGCACCCGACACCAAGCCGCACGCCATCGCTCGCAACACCGCGCAACCCTTCGACAGCGGCTGGTTCGACAACATCCGCGTCAACCTCTCGGCCGCAGAACGCCGCGTGGCCACGCTGCCCGGCCGCCGCTCGGTCAAGAAAGATGCGCAGGCCGGCTGGCTGCTCAAGGCCATCACCTGCATCGACCTGACCACGCTCAACGGCGACGACACGGCCGAGCGCGTGCGCAGGCTCTGCGCCAAGGCCGTGACGCCCGTGCGCCCCGACCTGCTGGCCGCGCTGGGCTTTGCTGACCGCACGCTGCACACCGGCGCGGTCTGCGTCTATCACCGCTTCGTGGCCACGGCCGTCGATGCGCTTGCGGGCACCGGCATTCCGGTGGCTGCGGTGTCCACGGGCTTTCCGGCCGGGCTGATTCCGCACGAGCTCAAGCTCAAGGAGATCGAAGCCTCGGTGCGCGATGGCGCGGCCGAGATCGACATCGTCATCACGCGTGAACATGTGCTCACCGGCCAGTGGCAAAAGCTGTACGACGAGATGCGCGACTTTCGCCTGGCCGCGGGCGATGCGCATGTGAAGGCGATTCTTGCGACCGGCGAGCTGAAGACGTTGCGCAACGTGGCCAAGGCCTCGATGGTCTGCATGATGGCCGGCGCCGATTTCATCAAGACCTCCACCGGCAAGGAAGGCGTGAACGCCACGCCGCTGGTCACGCTGGTGATGCTGCGCATGATCCGCGCGTACGAAGCCCGCACGGGTTTTCGCGTGGGCTACAAGCCGGCCGGCGGTGTCTCCACCGCCAAGACCGCGCTCGACTACCAGGTGCTCATGAAGGAAGAGCTGGACCGCGCCTGGCTCGAGCCCGACCTGTTCCGCATCGGTGCCTCCACGCTGCTGGCCGACATCGAGCGCCAGCTGGAGCACCACGTCACGGGCCGCTACTCGGCCTTCCACCGCCACCCGATCGGATGACCCGATGAGCAGCAGCCAGAACAACAACAGCAGCAGCGTCGCACGCTATTTCGACACCATGGACTACGGCCCCGCGCCAGAGAGCGACACCGACGCCCGCCAATGGCTCGCGCGCCATGCCGAAGGCTTCGGCCATTTCATGAACGGGCGCTTCACCGCCGCGTCGGCCGGCCCGCAGTTCGACACGGCCGAGCCGGCCACCGGCCAGCGCCTCGCCGGCATCGCACAAGGCTCCGCGCAGGACGTGGATGCCGCCGTTGCCGCGGCGCGCGCCGCGCAGCCCGGCTGGCTGGCACTTGGCGGACACGGCCGCGCACGGCATCTGTACGCCCTGGCGCGCATGGTGCAGCGCCACGCGCGCCTGCTCGCGGTGGTCGAGGCGCTGGACAACGGCAAGCCGATCCGCGAGACCCGCGACCTCGACGTGCCGCTGGTGGCGCGCCACTTCTATCACCACGCCGGCTGGGCCCAGTTGCAGGAGCGCGAGTTCGCCGACCAGGTGCCGCTGGGCGTGATCGGCCAGATCATTCCCTGGAACTTCCCGCTGCTGATGCTGGCCTGGAAGATTGCACCCGCGCTTGCGCTGGGCAACACGGTGGTGCTCAAGCCGGCCGAGTTCACGCCGCTGAGCGCCCTGCTCTTCGCCGAGTTGGCGGTGCAGGCCGGCCTGCCCGCCGGTGTGCTGAACGTGGTGACCGGCGACGGTGCCACGGGCGCGGCACTGGTCGCGCATGAAGGCGTGGACAAGATCGCCTTCACCGGCTCGACCGACGTGGGCCGCCTGATCCGCGAGGCCACGGCCGGCTCGGGCAAGTCGCTCACGCTGGAGCTGGGTGGCAAGTCGCCCTTCATCGTGTTCGACGACGCAGACATCGATGCCGCTGTCGAAGGCGTGGTCGATGCCATCTGGTTCAACCAGGGCCAGGTGTGCTGTGCGGGCTCGCGGCTGCTGCTGCAGGAAGGCATTGCGGCCGACTTCATCGAACGCCTCAAGCGCCGCATGCAGAGCCTGCGCGTGGGCCTGCCGCTGGACAAGGCCATCGACATCGGCAGCCTGATCGACCCCTCGCAACTCGAACGCGTGCGTTCGCTGGTGGCCACGGGCGTGCGCGAAGGCGCGGCCTGCTACCAGCCACCGGGCGCGCTGCCTGCGGGCGGCAGCTTCTTTCCGCCGACACTGCTGACGGGCGTGCACCCGGCTTCCACCGTGGCGACCGAAGAGATCTTCGGGCCGGTGCTGGTGACCCTGACCTTCCGCACACCCGACGAAGCCGTGGCACTGGCCAACAACACGCGCTACGGGCTCGCGGCCAGCGTGTGGAGCGAGACCATCGGCCTTGCGCTCGGCATCGCGCCGCAACTGCAGGCCGGCGTGGTGTGGGTCAACGCAACCAACCTGTTCGACGCGGGCGTGGGCTTCGGCGGTTATCGCGAATCGGGCTATGGCCGCGAAGGCGGACGCGAAGGCTGCTACGAATACCTGAAGCCGCGCGCGTGGTCAGAGCGCAAGCCGCGTTCGGCAACCGTAGCTGTCCAGGCCGCGAACGAGGCAGGCGAGGCGCCAGCCTCAGCAGGGCTTCCGGGCATCGATCGCACGGCCAAGCTGTTCATCGGCGGCAAGCAGGTGCGCCCCGATGGGGAGCTGTCGTATCCCGTGTTCTCTTCCACCGGCCAGCGGCTTGGCGAGGTGGGCAGCGGCAACCGCAAGGACATCCGCAATGCCGTGGCCGCCGCGCGCGCCGCCGCAAGCTGGTCGAGCGCCACGCCGCATCGCCGTGCCCAGGCGCTCTACTACCTTGCTGAAAACCTCTCCGCACGCGCCGATGAATTCGCCGCGCGCATCGCCAGCCTGACCGGCGCGGCCGCACGCGCGGCGCAAGCGGAAGTCGATGCCTCGGTGAGCCGCCTCTTCGCCTACGGCGCATGGGCCGACAAGTACGAAGGCACGGTGCACGTGCCGCCGCTGCGCGGCGTGGCGCTCGCCACCATCGAGGCCATCGGCGTGGTCGGCGTGGTGTGCCCCGACGAGGCACCGCTGCTGTCCTTCGTGAGCCTGCTCGCACCGCTGCTCGCCATGGGCAACCGCACAGTGATCGTGCCGAGCGAAAAGCACGCGCTGGTCGCGACCGACTTCTACCAGGTGCTCGAAACCTCCGACCTGCCGGCCGGCGTGGTCAACCTCGTGACGGGCCCTGCCGCCGGCCTTGCGCAGACGCTGGCCGAGCACGACGACGTCGATGCGCTCTGGGTCTTCGGCGCGAAGGCGCTGTCGCGCACCGCCGAGCGGCTGTCGATTGGCAACCTCAAGCGCACGCTGGTCGACCACGGCCTGGCGACCGACTGGCACGACGGCGCGGCTGCCGAAGGCCCGCTGTTCCTGCGGCATGCCACGCAGGTCAAGAACATCTGGATTCCCTATGGCGAATGAACGTGGCGCGCACACCGAAACCAAGGGAAATCCCCGAATAGCAAACGTTTGCGCAAACGTTTTCTTTCCCTAAGAATTGCGCCCCAGAAGAACAGTTCCATTTGCAGGAGACAACATGTTGAAGTCCATCCATCCACTGCTCAACGCCGACGTGCTGTACGCCTTGCGTGCCATGGGCCATGGCGACGAACTGGTGCTGTGCGATGCCAACTTTCCGGCCGATTCGGTGGCGCGCCAGACCACGCTGGGCCGGCTGCTGCGCATCGACGGCGTGGGCACCACCGAGGCGGCGCGCGCCATCCTGTCGGTGCTGCCGCTCGACGAGGCGGTGGACGATCCGGCGCGCCGCATGGAAATCATGGGCCAGCCGCACGAGATCCCGCCGGTGCAGCAGGAGATGCAGCGCGAGATCGATGCGGCCGAGGGGCGCGCGCGCCCGCTGGGCTCCATCGAACGCTTCGCCTTCTACGAAGCCGCGCGCCGCGCCTATTGCGTGATCGCCACTGGCGAGCGCCGCTTCTACGGATGCTTCATCTTCAGAAAGGGCGTGCTTGCGCCGCAGGCCTGACCCCATGAGCGTCGTCACTTCCAGGCAGCACGGTGTGGCCGTGCTCGGCATCTTCGTCGCCGACCTCGCATTCCGTGCGTCCAGCCTTCCCGGCGTGGGCCAGACCATTGCCGGCTCGGGCTTCGCGATGGGCCCGGGCGGCAAGGGATCGAACCAGGCCGTGGCCGCCGCGCGCGCGGGCGCCGCCGTCACGTTCATCTCGAAGCTGGGGCAGGACGCCTTCGGCAACGACGCGCTCGCCCTGTGGTCGCGCGAAGGCATCACGCCGCGTGCGCCGCAGGTGACGACGCAGCCGACCGGCGCGGCGTTCATCTACGTGCATGAAGTCACCGGCGACAACGCCATCATCGTGGTGCCGGGTGCCGCGATGCTGATCGATGCCGCCGATGTCGACGCGGCGGCCGATGCGATTCGCGGCGCACGCGTGTTCGTCACCCAGCTCGAACAGCCGGCCACCGCCGCGCGCCGCGGGCTGGAGATCGCACGCGAAGCCGGCACGGTGACGGTGTTCAACCCCGCGCCCGCCCTGCCCTTCGACGATGCGCTCTATGCGCTGTGCGACTACATCACGCCCAACGAGCATGAAGCCGCAGCATTGAGTGGCATGCTCGTGGAAACCATCGAGGACGCGCGCCGCGCGGGCGACTTCTTCCTGGCCAAGGGCGTGGGCTGCGCGCTCATCACGCTCGGCGACAAGGGTGCCCTGCTTCACAGCGCCAGCGGCTCCGAGCACATCCCGGTGTTCCGTGCCGGCGCGGTGAAGGAAACCGCCGGCGCGGGCGACGCCTTCAACGGCGGCTTTGCAGCCGCACTGGCCGAAGGCGCCACCGCCCATGAGGCGGCACGCTTCGGCGCGGCGGTGGCCGCCATCTCGGTGACACGTGCCGGCACGGCGCCCTCGATGCCCACGCGCGCCGAGGTCGATGCGCTGCTGGGCCACGTCGCCGCCTGACAGGACGAGGACACTGCCCATGAAGCTCAAGTTTTCAGACCGCGAACTCAACTTCCTGGTCGGCATCAACGTGCTCATCCTCGTGGCGGCGACGGTGCTCTCCAAAGGCGACTTTCTCGACGTCTACAACTTCCAGTCGATGGCTGGCCAGTTGCCCGAACTCGGCCTGCTGGCCATGGGCGTGGCGCTGTCGATGATCTCGGGCAACGGCGGCATCGACCTGTCAGGCGTGGCACTGGCCAACCTGGCGGGCGTGGTGGCCGCCACGCTCGCGCCGCAACTGGCCGCGCCCGATGTGTCGCCGTGGCTCTACACCGGCTGGTTCGCCGCCATTGCACTTGCGGTGGGTTTGGCGGGCGGGCTGCTCAACGGCGTGCTGATCGCGAAGGCGGGCCTGACGCCCATCCTCTGCACGCTGGGCACGCAGTTGCTCTACACCGGCCTGGCCGTGGTGCTCACGGGTGGTTCGAGCCTGCGCGTGGGCGATGCCGAAGCGCTCTCGGCCATCGGCAACGAGATGGTGCTGGGCGTGCCGATTCCGTTCGTGATCTTCCTCGTGATGCTGCTGGCCGTCGGCTGGCTGCTGCGGCAGAGCCCCTTCGGCATTCGTCTCTTCTTGCTGGGCACCAACGCCAAGGCGGCGCGCTACGCCGGCATCTCGCAGGCCCGCATGCTGATCGCCACCTACGCGCTGTGCGGGCTGCTGGCCGCCGTGGCCGGCGTGATCATCGCGGCGCGCACCGCAAGCGTGAAGTCGGACTACGGCAACTCCTACCTGCTGATCGCCATCCTCATCACGGTGATGGCGGGCGTGCGGCCGCAGGGTGGCTACGGGCGCATGGTGTGCCTGTTCTTCTCGGCGGTGGCGCTGCAGTTGCTGTCCAGCACCTTCAACCTGCTGGAGATTTCCAACTTCTTCCGCGACTGCGCCTGGGGCCTGCTGCTGCTGTTCTTCCTGGCCTATGGGCGCTTCGGCCTGCAGGACCTGCGCGCCTTTCTTTCCACTGCGCGCACCAGCGCACCGCCGCATCAGCCCCCTCCTGGCGCGACGCAAAGAAACCCCGAGGGCTAGGAGACAAAAGACATGCTGAAGAAAACAAAGATCGCCTGCACCGCACTCGCACTGACCACCGTGGCCTTCGCCTCGGCACTGCACGCGCAAGGCAAGCCGCAAGACATCGTCACCGTGGTCAAGATCACCGGCATCAGCTGGTTCAACCGCATGGAAGTGGGCGTGAAGGAATTCGGCGCGAACACGCCGGGTGTGACCACGCGCCAGATCGGCCCGGCCCAGTCGGACGCCGCGCAGCAGCAACGCCTGGTGGAAGACCTGGTGGCCAAGAAGGTCGACGCCATCGCCGTGGTCTCGATGGACCCGCCCACGCTGGAGCCGGTGCTCAAGCGCGCGATGGAGCGCGGCATCAAGGTCGTGACGCACGAGGCCGACAACCAGAAGAACACCATGGTCGACATCGAGGCCTTCGACAACACGGCCTACGGTGCGCGCATCAACGAGCGCCTGGCAGCCTGCATGGGCCAGCAGGGCAAGTGGACCTCGCTGGTCGGCTCGCTCGGCAGCCAGTCGCAGGTGCAGTGGGCCGACGGCGGCGCGTCGAACGCGAAGAAGTACCCCAAGATGCAATTGGTCGATGCCAAGAACGAATCGCTCAACGACGCCGAGAAGGCCTACGGCAAGGCCAAGGAAATGCTGCGCAAGCACCCCGACCTGAAGGGCTTCCAGGGCTCGTCGTCGCTCGACGTGCTGGGCATCGGCCGCGCCGTGGAAGAAGCCGGCCTGCAAGGCAAGGTCTGCGTGTTCGGCACGGGCCTGCCGAGCGAGGCGGCCAAGTTCCTCGAGTCGGGCGCGGTCGGCGGCATCGCCTTCTGGGACCCGAAGGACGCGGGCATCGTCATGAACAAGGCGGCCAAGATGCTGATCGACGGCAAGACCATCACCGAAGGCACCGACATGGGCGTGCCGGGCTACAACAAGGTCTCGGTCAAGAAGGGTCCGGGCGTCGGCATCGTCGTCACGGGCCAGGCCTGGGTCGAGGTCGACAAGCAGAACTACAAGAAATACGCCTTCTGAGCCTGCGAACCATGACCCTTGCAGCAGCGCCCTCCACACGCGCCTCGCACGCCCCGGCCGCGCCGGCGGGGCGCCGCGTCTTTCTTGAAGTGCAGGATGTGCACAAGCGCTTCGCGGGCGTGCACGCACTGCGCGGCATCGACCTGACGATCGAGGCCGGCCAGATCTACCACCTGCTCGGCGAGAACGGCTGCGGCAAGAGCACCCTGATCAAGATCATCTCGGGCGCGCAGCCGCCGAGCCAGGGCCGCATCGTGATCGACGGCAAGCCGCACGATGCGCTGTCGCCGCTGCAGGCGCTCACGCTCGGCATCGAGACGGTCTATCAAGACTTGTCTCTGCTGCCGAACATGAGCGTGGCCGAGAACGTCGCGCTCAGCGAGCAACTGGTGAGCACCAACGGCAAGCTGGCGCGTCGCTTCGACCGCAAAGCGGTCGAAGCGACGGCCGTGCGCGCGCTGCAGACAGTGAAGCTGCCGACCGACGCCGCCTTCCTGGCGCGCCGCGTCGACGAACTGCCGATTGCCACGCGCCAGTTGGTGGCGATCGCTCGCGCCGTGGCCACGCGCGCGCGCATGGTCATCATGGACGAGCCCACCACCTCGCTCACGCAGAAAGAGGTGGACAACCTCGTGCACGTGGTCGAGGCGCTGCGCGCGCAGGACGTGGCGGTGCTGTTCGTGAGCCACAAGCTCGACGAGTGCATTGCGATGGGCGGCCAGGCCATCGTGTTCCGCGACGGCACCAAGGTCGCGCAGGGACCGATCAAGGACTTCACCAAGGCCGAGCTTGCACACTGGATGACCGGCAAGCAGCTCGACGGCGCGCGCTTGCGCCACCGCTCGCACGACGGCGAGGTGCTGATGAAGGTCGAGGCGCTGGGCCGCGGCACGCAGTTCAGCGACGTGGGCTTCACGTTGCACAAGGGCGAGATCCTGGGCATCACCGGGCTGCTCGATTCGGGTCGCAACGAACTGGCGATGGCGCTCGCGGGCGTGCAGGCCGCAGACCGCGGCCGCATCTCGCTCGCAGACAAAGAGATCGTGCTGAAGACACCGGCCGACGGCATCCGCCAGGGCATCGGCTATGTGCCCGAAGACCGACTCAGCGAAGGCCTCTTTCTCGACAAGCCGATCCGCGACAACATCGTCACGGCCGTGCTCAACCGCCTGCGCGGCCGCTTCGGCGCGCTCGATGCGCGCCAGTGCCAGGCACTGGCCGAGCGCACGGTGGCCGACCTGCAGATCGCCACGCCCGACGTGGACCGGCCTGTGCAGTCGCTCTCGGGCGGCAACCAGCAGCGCGTGCTGATCGGGCGCTGGCTCGCCATCGATCCGCGCGTGCTGATCCTGCACGGCCCGACCGTGGGCGTGGACGTCGGCTCCAAGGACACCATCTACCGCATCGTGCAGCGGCTGGCCGAACAAGGGCTGGGCGTGATCCTGGTCAGCGACGACCTGCAGGAACTGCTGCAGAACTGCGACCGCATCCTGCTGATGCGCAAGGGCCGCATCGCCCACGACTTCGACGCGCAAGGGCTGGCCGAAAGCGAGCTGTACCGCGCGCTGGTTTCCGATTCCCCCTCTCCCGCATTCTCATGACGGCTTCCACCATGCAAGCGCACACCACCGCTGTGCCCACGGCGCCCGAACCCAAGGCGCGCACGTCCTGGCGCCAATGGCTCGCGCAACGCCCCTCGGTCTTCACACTGGCGCTGATCGTGCTGGTGAGCCTGGTGGTGGGCGCGATCAACCCGAGCTTCTTCCAGTTGCCGGTGCTGTTCGACATCGTGCGTGCCTGCACGGTGCTGGGCCTGTTCGCGCTCGGCGTGCTGATCGTGCTGGCCGCGGGCGGCATCGACGTGTCGTTCGCGGCGATTGCCGCGCTCACGATGTACAGCATCACCAAGCTCGTGCTGAACTATTTTCCGGAAGCGCCCATCGCGCTGCTGCTGGTGGCGGGCGCGGCCAGCGGCGCGCTGCTCGGTGTGCTCAACGGCCTGCTGGTGCATTGGCTCAAGGCGCCTTCGCTGATCGTGACCATCGGCACGCAGTACCTGTATCGCGGCATCCTGCTGACCTTTGTGGGCACCGTGTTCTTCATGAACGTGCCGGCGCCGATGGACGCCTTCGGCAAGCTCGCGTTGTGGCGCTTCGACACGCCGCAGGGCTTGCACGCGGTGTTGCCGGCCACGGTGCTGGTGCTGGTGGGTGCGGCGCTTCTCACTTGGTGGCTGCTGAACCGCACGCTGATCGGCCGCGCGGTGTATGCGATTGGCGGCAGCCTGGCGATTGCGGAGCGGCTGGGCTACAACCTGCGCACGGTTCACATCTTCGTGTTCGCGTACGCGGGTTTTCTGTCGGGCCTTGCGGGCATCGTGCATGTGTCGAGCACGCGACTGGCCAATCCTTTCGACCTGGTGGGCAACGAGCTGGATGTGATCGCCGCGGTGATTCTTGGCGGGGCGCGCATCACCGGTGGCAGCGGGACCGTGGGCGGCACGCTGCTTGGCGTGGTGCTGGTAACGTTGATCAACAACGTGCTGATTCTGGCGGGTGTGCCGAGTACATGGCAGAAGGTCATTATTGGGGGGTTCATTCTTGTGGCGGGGGCTTGCTTTGCGATGCGGAAGCAGGGTTGAGGGGGTTTGCGGCGCGTCAACAGTGCAGCGATAAGACTGCCGATGTGGCCGGGCCGCTCAAGGGCTGAACTCACGAGCCGGGCATGACTGCTGCCGTGCGATTAGCTGCCGACAGCGTCGCGTTGCTTGCCTGAAGAGCGAAGACGGATCTTCCTGAGTTTTCGTACTGGATCGAGCGCGGCAATCTGCTCTCCAGTCGGACGAACAATCCCTGGAACCTCGAGTGCACGCCCTGCAGGTCGAACAGCGGCGAATCGGCTGCGATTGCGGCTGGCGGCATGTCTCCACCAGGCCTTGGCACCGGCCTGGCGATCTCTGTGCGCGGACCGGCCAACGCGGCTCATGACCTTCACCTGGTTCTCTGACTCAGGAGCCAATCATGTCCACCTTGCCCCTGGATCGATCGAGTGCCGCGGCCCGGAGCTCGCGGCGCTCGCGCTCTTGCAGAGTTTGTCAGTCAGTGCCGACGGGGTTCCAGGGTGGGGAATAGGTGGTAACCGGGGAGCAATCCCCTATTGCGGCGGCTTTACCCTCGCTTGTTCCCCGGTTGAGCCTTGGCAAATCGCGTCGGACGCCCTCGCACGACAAGCACCCGATCTCCTAATGAAAAAGGGCGTTCACTGAACTTCAGTGAACGCCCTTGGACGTTGTGTTGGTGGAGCTGGGGGGATTTGAACCCCCGTCCGCAAGCCTTCATCGCGCAGTTCTACATGTTTAGTGATCTGATTTGAGTCTCGCTTCCGGAGTCGCGCAGTCACACGCTAAACCGGACGCCAGCACCCTATTTTCTCGCCTCGACCCAAGGTACCCGGATCGAAGCCAGCCCATGTAATTATCTTTGCAGCCGGGAGGATTCAGATTGCTCTGTCACCCCCTTGCCCAGCCCATCGGCCTGCTGTTGCAAAGCTCACTGGCAATTAAGCAGCGAGTGCGAAACGTTCGTCGTTTGCAGTTAGTTTGTTTGAATCTGTTTTACGAGCGCATTCAGCTCGACATGCCCCGCTGCGACTCCGAACCCACGTCGAAACCAGTGCAGCCCCAAGCCTTCCATTTTAGGCGCTATTGAGGAACTTCAAGAGCTCGAGGGGCGAAGAGATTGAAGCATCGGCCTTCCAGAGCGCGGCATCGGCTTGCGAACCCATGTAGCCGTAGGCGGCCGCGACGGTTCGCATGCCGGCGGCGCGGCCAGCGATGATGTCGCGCTCGTCGTCCCCGACGTAGATGCACGCACTGGACGCGACGCCCAACCGCCGGGCCGCTTCATGCAAAGGCTCTGGGTGTGGCTTGGAGAAAGGCGTGGTGTCGCCGCTCACGATCGCTCGCGCCGTGGCAAATAGCGGGATGGCACTCGTCAGCGGATCGGTGAAACGAGCCGATTTGTTGGTGACGACGCCCCAGAGCAGGCCTCGCTCCTGGAGCGCCTCGATCAGGACCTGGACACCATCGAACACATGCGTGTTCAGCAGCATGCGTCGCTCGTAGGCGACAAAGAATTCTTCTCGCAATTCGTCGAACTCAGGCGCCTCCGGCGTGATGCCGAATGCCACACCGAGCATTCCGCGCGCACCGGAACCGGCCATCGGCCTGTAACGCTCCAACGGATAAGAGGCGAGGCCGCGATCGGTACGCATCTTGTCGGCTGCAGCACCCAGGTCGGGAGCGCTGTCTATCAGCGTGCCATCCAGATCGAACAGCACAGCTTGTGTCGAAGCATTTGTCATCCCTGCGAACCCGGCAACGGTGGTTTTTGCGTTGCAAACATGTAGTTGACGCTGGTGTCGGCGCTGAGCCAGTAGCGCCGAGTCAGCGGGTTGTGCTCCATGCCGCGGGTAGCCCGAAGATCCAGTCCGGCTGCGCGGCAGTAGGCAGCAAGCTCACTGGGGCGAATCAGCTTCGGATACTCATGGGTTCCGCGTGGCAGCATGCCAAGAACATATTCGGCACCCACGATCGCAAACATGAAGGCCTTCAGGTTGCGGTTGATCGTCGAGAGAAAAACCCATCCGCCCGGCTTTACCAGCGTGGCGCAGGCTTGGACGATCGAGGCAGGCTGCGGCACGTGCTCAAGCATTTCCATGCATGTGACGACGTCAAAGCTGCCGGGCTGCTCAGCAGCCAGTGCTTCGGCACTGATCTCGCGGTACTTGACGCCACGCGTGCCAGCCTCGAGGGCATGCAACTGGGCGACCTTGAGTGCCTTGCCCGCCAAGTCGATGCCAAGTACGTCGGCGCCCTTTCGCGCCATCGAATCGGCCAGGATTCCGCCGCCGCAGCCGATATCCACCACTCGACGTTGCGAAATGGGCGAAATACCGTCGATCCACTCGAGACGCAATGGATTGATTTCATGCAATGGGCGGAATTCACTCTCCAAATCCCACCATCGATGCGCAAGCTCTGAAAACTTGGCCAGTTCAGCCGGGTCGGCATTCACGTTTTCTGTCATATAGCGATTATGAAACGGGCAATGGCCCACAACTGTCAAGCAGGCTTTGACAAGCGATTGAGCGTCAATACGGCAGGCATAAAAAAACCCCGCCAAGGCGGGGTTTTTGTCATCGATGGAATCGAATGATTAGTTGGCGCGGGTGCCGACCACTTCGATTTCAACGCGACGGTTCTTGGCGCGACCTTCCTTGGTCTTGTTGTCAGCCACAGGTTGCGACTTGCCCTTGCCTTCGGTGTAAACGCGGTTGCGTTCGATGCCCTTCGAGACCAGGAAGGCCTTGACGGCTTCAGCGCGACGCACCGACAGACGCTGGTTGTAAGGCACCGTGCCGATCGAGTCGGTATGGCCCACAGCGATGATCACTTCGAGGTTGACGCCACGGATCTTCTCGACCAGATCGGTCAGCTTTGCGCGACCTTCAGGCTTCAGAACCGACTTGTCGAAGTCGAAGAATGCGTCGGCAGCGAAGGTCACCTTGTTGGCGGCGACTTGCGGTGCACCCGGAGCAACCGGAGCGCCAGGGGTCGGAGCCACGGCAGCAGGAGCGGCCGGAACCAGAGCGCCGTCGCAACCAGCGGCGGCAGTAGCCGGCGTCCAGTTGGCATCACGCCAGCACAGTTCGTTGGTGCCGTTCTTCCAGACCAGCTCGCCGGTGCCGTTTTGCCAGTTGTCGATCGTAGGACCGCCGTCAGCAGCGGTGACACGGGTCTGCGCGCCGGCGGCAGTGGCGAGCGCAGCGACTGCAAACATCATCGCCACTTTATTCAGTTTCTTCATGGTTCTCCTCTTGGGGAAAAAGCCGCAGCCGCGCTGCGAATCAAGGACGCTTTAAGTGACCACCACCCAAAACGTTGAGGCGATTGTGCCATAGGGTCTTTGGCAAACAGGCCGCTGGACGCCCCCGAAGCGTAGGACGGAGGCGGAATAGCCGCCTAGTGTTGCGGCGGTGCGACACCCCTCACAGCGTAAAATTTCGCCTTCCTGCCGCCAGCCTCTCGCTCATGACCTCCTTCGCCAAAGAAACCCTGCCCATCAGTCTCGAAGAGGAAATGCGCAGCAGCTATCTCGATTACGCCATGAGCGTCATCGTGGGCCGGGCGCTTCCCGATGCGCGTGATGGCCTCAAGCCTGTGCACCGGCGCGTCCTGTACGCCATGCACGAACTGAACAACGACTGGAACCGGCCGTACAAGAAATCGGCTCGTATCGTCGGTGACGTGATCGGTAAATACCACCCGCACGGTGACCAGTCGGTCTACGACACCATCGTGCGATTGGCGCAGGACTTCTCCATGCGCCACATGCTGGTTGACGGCCAGGGCAACTTCGGTTCTGTCGATGGAGACAACGCAGCCGCAATGCGTTATACGGAAATCCGGTTGGCCAAAATTGCGCACGAAATGCTGGGCGATATCGACAAGGAAACTGTCGATTTTCAAGACAATTACGACGGCTCCGAAAAAGAGCCGAAAGTGTTGCCCAGCCGGTTGCCGAATTTGCTGGTGAATGGCTCCGGCGGTATTGCGGTCGGCATGGCCACCAATATTCCGCCGCACAACCTGAACGAGGTGGTGGACGCCTGTCTGCACCTGTTGCGCAACCCGCAGGCCAGCATCGACGAGCTGATGGAAATCATCCCGGCGCCCGACTTCCCCACGGCCGGCATCATCTACGGCATCAACGGTGTGAAGGACGGCTACCGCACCGGCCGCGGCAAGGTCGTGATGCGCGCCAAGTGCCACTTCGAGGACATCGACCGCGGCCAGCGCCAGGCGATCATCGTTGACGAGCTGCCCTACCAGGTCAACAAGAAGACGCTGCAGGAGCGCATGGCCGAGCTGGTGCACGAGAAAAAGATCGAAGGCATCAGCCACATCCAGGACGAATCCGACAAGTCGGGCATGCGCCTGGTGATCGAGCTCAAGCGCGGCGAAGTGCCCGAAGTGGTGCTCAACAACCTCTACAAGCAGACGCAGCTGCAGGACACCTTCGGCATCAACATGGTGGCGCTGGTCAACGGCCAGCCCAAGCTGTGCAACCTGAAGGACCTGATCGAGGTCTTCCTGCAGCACCGTCGCGAAGTGGTCACGCGCCGTACCGTCTTCACACTGCGCAAGGCCCGCGAGCGCGGCCACGTGCTCGAAGGCCTGGCAGTGGCGCTGGCCAACATCGACGAGTTCATCCGCATCATCCGCGAGTCGCCCACTCCACCGGTCGCCAAGGCCGAGCTGATGACCCGCGCCTGGGACAGCAAGCTGGTGCGCGAGATGCTCACGCGTTCGCGCGCCGATGGCGGCGTGATCAACGCCGACGACTATCGCCCCGAAGGCCTCGAGCGCGAGTACGGCATGGGCGGCGACGGCCTCTATCGCCTGTCGGAAACGCAAGCCCAGGAAATCCTGCAGATGCGCCTGCAGCGCCTGACCGGCCTCGAGCAAGACAAGATTGTTGTCGAGTACAAGGAAGTCATGGCGGAGATCGACGACCTGCTTGACATCCTGGCCAAGCCCGAGCGCGTCTCCACCATTATTGGCGACGAACTCGGCGAGACCAAGCAGGAGTTCGGTCAGTCGAAGCTCGGCGCCCGCCGCAGCCTGGTCGAGCACAGCGCCTACGACCTCTCGACCGAAGACCTGATCACCCCAACCGACATGGTGGTGACGCTCTCGCACAGCGGCTACATCAAGAGCCAGCCCCTGGGCGAGTACCGTGCTCAAAAACGCGGCGGTCGCGGCA
This sequence comes from Variovorax raffinosi, assembly GCF_051216615.1. Taxonomy (NCBI): domain Bacteria; kingdom Pseudomonadati; phylum Pseudomonadota; class Betaproteobacteria; order Burkholderiales; family Comamonadaceae; genus Variovorax; species Variovorax raffinosi. The sequence goes on along the minus strand of NZ_JBPJZR010000012.1, from coordinate 45,185 downwards.
AGCAGGCCACATCGACCAAGGACGACGACTGGATCGACCAGCTCTTCATCGCCAACACGCACGACTACATCCTGTGCTTCTCGAACCGCGGCCGGCTGTACTGGCTCAAGGTGTGGGAAGTGCCCGCGGGTTCGCGCGGCTCGCGCGGCCGGCCGATCGTCAACATGTTCCCGCTGCAGGAAGGCGAGAAGATCAACGTCGCACTGGCGCTGACCGGCGAAAAGCGCAACTTCCCGGCCGACCAGTACGTGTTCATGTCGACCTCGATGGGCACTGTCAAGAAGACCGCGCTGGACGAATTCAACAACCCGCGCAAGGGCGGCATCATTGCCGTGAACCTCGACGACGGCGACTACCTGATCGGCGCTGCGCTGACCGACGGCAAGCACGACGTGATGCTCTTCAGCGACGGCGGCAAGGCCGTGCGTTTCGCCGAAGACGACGTCCGCCCGCTGGGCCGCAACGCCCGCGGTGTGCGCGGCATGTCGCTCGATCCGGGACAAGGCGTGATCGCGATGCTGGTGGCCGAGGACGAGCAGCAAAGCGTGCTCACCGCCACGGAAAATGGTTACGGAAAGCGAACAAGCATTACGGAATACACGCGCCACGGCCGTGGAACCAAAGGCATGATCGCGATTCAACAGAGTGAGCGCAACGGCAAGGTCGTTGCCGCCACTCTTGTGCATGCGGATGATGAGATCATGCTCATCACCGACAAGGGCGTGCTTGTGCGCACCCGGGTTGCCGAGATTCGCGAATTGGGTCGCGCGACGCAGGGCGTCACGCTGATCGGGCTCGACGAAGGCGCCAAACTCAGCGGGCTACAACGTATCGTCGAAAACGACGCGAACGGCGAGAGTGAGCCTGACGCAGACGATACTTCCACATCTTCAACGGAGAATCCTCAGTGAAAAAAATCAAACTCGCACTTCTGACGGTAGCCCTTGCCAGCAGCTCCATGGCTGCCATGGCCCAGGACAAGGCCACGCTGATCAAGCAGTTCATCGACATCCAGCGCCCCGGCATCGAATCGCTGGCACGCGGGCTGGTCGAACAATCGAGCGCCCCGATCGCACAGGCCGGCTCGCAGTACCTGCAGACGCAAGTGCCGGAAGCCAAGCGCGAAGCCGCTGCCAAGGCCGCTGACGCCGAGCTCAAGAAGTACTTCGACGACGCCTACCCGGTGGTTCGCGACAAGGCCGTGCAACTGGCGCCTGGCGCCCTGACGCCGCTGCTCGAGCAGAATTTCAGCGAAGACGAACTCAAGCAACTGCTGGCCTGGATCAACTCGCCCCTGAGCAAGAAGTACCAGGACCTGAACCCGAAGATGCAGACCGCATTGACGGAAAAGCTCGTGTCTGAAACGCGCGCCACCATCGAACCCAAGATGCGCGCCCTCGACGAGAACGTCGCCAAGGCACTGGGCGCCCCCACCGAAGCACCCGCACCCGCCAAGGCGCCAGCCAAGGCACCAGCCAAGAAGTAAAGCAACGTGACCCAGCAGCAGACGCCGGCCGGCAAGCGCCCCTACAACTTTTCGGCCGGCCCGGCTGCCATGCCGGAGGCGGTGCTGCAACGCGCTGCCTCCGAAATGCTCGACTGGCAAGGCAGCGGCATGAGCGTGATGGAAATGAGCCATCGCGGCAAGGAATTCGGCGCCATCTGTACGCAGGCCGAAGCCGACATCCGCACGCTGCTGGCCGTGCCCTCTCATTTCCACATCCTGTTCATGCAGGGTGGCGGACTTGGCGAAAACGCCATCGTGCCGATGAACCTGTCGCGCGGCAAAACCGCCGACTTCGTGATCACCGGCAGCTGGAGCGTCAAGTCGCACAAGGAAGCGCAGCGCTACTGCGCCGCACGCGTTGCAGCAAGCAACGCCGACAACCAGCAGCACACCCAACTGCCCGATCCCTCGACCTGGCAGCTCAGCCAGGATGCCTCGTACGTGCACGTGTGCAGCAACGAGACCATCAACGGCATCGAATTCCAGCAGTTGCCCGACCTTGCCGCACTCGGCAGCAAGGCACCGCTCGTCATCGATTTCTCGTCACACGTCGCCTCGCGCAGCGTTGACTGGACTCGCGTGGGCCTGGCCTTCGGCGGCGCCCAGAAGAACCTCGGCCCGGCCGGCCTGACGATCGTCGTCGTGCGCGACGACCTGCTCGGCCATGCGCTCGAGATCTGCCCGAGCGCGTTCAACTACAAGACCGTGGCCGACAACAAGTCCATGTACAACACCCCACCGACCTGGGGCATCTACATGGCGGGGCTCACGTTCCAGTGGCTTCTGCAGCAGACCGAGGGCGACCTCACCGGCGTGGCCGCCATGGAGCAGCGCAACATCGCGAAGGCGAAGCTGCTGTACGACTTCATCGACGGCTCCGACTTCTACGCCAACCGGATCGATGCGAATTGCCGCTCGCGCATGAACGTGCCGTTCTTCCTGGCCGATGAAGGCCGCAACGAGGCCTTCCTGGCCGGTGCGCGCGAAGCCGGGCTGTTGCAGCTCAAGGGCCACAAGTCGGTCGGTGGCATGCGCGCCAGCATTTACAACGCCATGCCGCTGGCAGGGGTGCAGGCACTCGTGGGCTACATGCGAGAATTCGAGCGATCGCATGCCTAGGCGCATGCCCTAGCTGCTCGCACCGATGACCGACTCCGCACCCACACCGCCCTCCTCCCCCGACAACTCCGAAAGCCTTGCCGGTCTGCGCGTGCAGATCGACTCGCTCGACCAGCAACTGCTCAGCCTGCTCAACGAGCGGGCCCATGTGGCCGAACTGGTCGGCGAGGTCAAGAAGCGCGAAGGCACTCCGTTCTTTCGCCCCGACCGCGTGGCGGCGGTCATCGACAAGATGCAGAAAAGCAATGCGGGTCCGCTCAAGGACCTGCATGTGGCGGCCATCTGGCGCGAAATCATGTCGGCCTGCCTGGCCCTCGAATCGCCGCAGCGCGTGGCCGTTCTGGGCCCCGAAGGCACCTTCTGCGAACAGGCCGCCATCGAGTACTTCGGCGGCGCAGCCGATCTGATCTACTGCGCCAGCTTCGACGAGGTGTTCCATGCGACCGCCGCGGGCAGCGCCCAGTACGGCGTGGTCGGCGTCGAGAACTCGACCGAAGGCGTGGTCACGCGCTCGCTGGACCTCTTCCTGCATTCGCCCACGCACGTCGTCGGCGAAGTCAGCCTGCTGGTGCGCCACCATCTCCTGCGCAGCAGCAATTCGCTCGAAGGCGTCGAGGCCGTATTGGCTCATCCGCAGGCCTTGGCCCAATGCCAGACCTGGCTGTCCAAGCACCTGCCGAACGCCGAGCGACGTGCCGTGTCGAGCAATGCCGAAGGCGCCCGACTCGCCGCCACCAACCCGGCCTGGGCCGCTCTGGCCGGTGAACGCGCGGCCACACGCTTCGGCCTGCACATCGTGGCGCATGCCATCCAGGACGATTCGTACAACCGCACCCGCTTCTCGGTGATCTGCCTGCCGCAGACGCTGGCCATGCCGCCCGCTTCGGGCCGCGACTGCACGAGCCTGATCGTCTCGGTGCCGAACCAGCCCGGCGCGGTGCACGACCTGCTGGTGCCGCTCAAGGCCAACAACGTGTCGATGACGCGCTTCGAATCGCGCCCCGCGCGCACCGGCCAGTGGGAGTACTACTTCTACATCGACCTCGACGGCCATCCCTCGCAGCCGAACGTGGCTGCGGCGCTGGCCGAACTGCGCGGCCTCTGCGCGTTCTACAAGGTCCTTGGCGCCTACCCCGTCAAAGCCTGAGCCGGACAGACACGATGTTCGAGCAACTGGGATTGATCGGCTGCGGCCTCATGGGCGGCTCTTTTGCGCTCGCGCTCAAGCGCGCGAAGCTGGTGAAACGCGTGGTCGGCTACAGCAAGTCGCCGTCCACCACCGAACGGGCTCGCCAGCTTGGCGTGATCGACGTGGTGGCACCCTCCGCGCTGCTCGCCGTGTCGGGCGCTGACCTCGTGCTGCTGGCTGTGCCGGTGGCCGCATCGGAAGCCATGTTCAAGGCCATCCGCCATGGCATTTCGAGCGAAACGCTGGTGATGGACGTCGGCTCGACCAAGGGCGACGTGATCGAAGCCGCGCGCAACGGCCTGCAAAAGCAGTTCGCGAATTTCGTTCCGGCACATCCGATCGCCGGCAAGGAAGTCTCCGGTATCGAGCACGCCGAAGCCTCGCTGTTCACCGGCCGCCAAGTCGTGCTGACGCCGGTCAAGGCCACGCTGCGCTCGAACGTGCAGCGCGCCTCGCAGGTCTGGAGCGGCATCGGCGCCCATGTCGTCACCATGACGCATGAAGAGCACGACGCCGCCTTCGCCGCCGTCAGCCATCTGCCGCACCTGCTGGCCTTCGCATACACCAACGCCCTGACCGCGCAGCCGCAGGGCGACCGCTTCCTGAGCCTCGCGGGCCCGGGCTTTCGCGACTTCTCGCGCATCGCCGCAAGCGACCCGGTCATGTGGCGCGACGTGCTGCTCGCCAATCGCGAGCAGGTGCTTCAGCAATCGCAGGCTTTCCGCAAGGCGCTGGAAGACCTCGAAGCGCTGATGACTGCCGGCGACCTGCAGGCGCTGGAGCAATCCATCGCCGCCGCCAGCAAGGCCCGCGCCGCCTGGAAGCCCAGCGCCGACACGGCTTCGTCGCAGCAGGATGTCTGACATGTTCTCGACAGCCTTCCTCGACCTCCCGCCCCTCGTGGGCGCTGCCGGCACGGTCCGGCTGCCGGGCTCCAAGAGCATTTCCAATCGCGTGCTGCTGCTGGCGGCGCTCGCCAGCGGCACCACCACCATCCACGACCTGCTCGACTCCGATGACACGCGCGTGATGCTCGACGCCCTGCGCGCGCTCGGCTGCGGCATCGATCCGGCGCCAGCCGACAACACGCTGCGCATCACCGGCCTCGGCGGGCAACTGAAGCCCAGCAGCACCCTGCTGCCGCTGTTCCTGGGCAACGCCGGCACTGCGATGCGCCCGCTGACTGCGGCGCTTTCGCTGCTCGGCGGCGAATTCGAGCTGAGCGGCGTGCCGCGCATGCACGAGCGCCCCATCGGCGATCTGGTCGATGCGCTGACCCAGCTCGGCTGCCAGATCGACTACCTCGGCAACCCCGGCTATCCGCCGCTGCGCATTCATCCGGTCGACCACGGCGACCTGGTGCTCGATGCGCCGATCCGCGTGCGCGGCGATGTGTCGAGCCAGTTCCTGACCGCCCTGCTGCTGGCGCTGCCGCTCGCAGCACGCAACGACATCGTGATCGAAGTGGTCGGTGAACTGATCTCCAAGCCTTACATCGAGATCACGCTGAACCTGCTCGCACGCTTCGGCATCGCGGTGCGGCGCGACGGCTGGGAGCGCTTCACCATTCCGGCCGACAGCCACTACAGCTCACCGGGCGACATCCATGTCGAGGCAGACGCTTCCTCCGCTAGCTATTTCATAGCGCTTGGCGCGATTGCGACGGGCGTATCCAGAAAGAATGGCATTCGAATCGAAGGCGTGGGCGCTGATTCGATCCAGGGCGACATCCGCTTCATCGACGCCGCGCAGCAAATGGGCGCGCAAGTCGACAGCGGCCCGAATTGGCTCGAAGTGCGCCGTGGCGCCTGGCCGCTGAAGGCCATCGACCTCGACGCCAACCACATCCCCGACGCGGCGATGACGCTCGCCGTCATGGCGCTGTACGCCGACGGCCCCAGCACGCTGCGCAACATCGCCAGTTGGCGAGTCAAGGAAACCGACCGCATCGACGCCATGGCCAACGAGCTGAGGAAGCTGGGCGCCACGGTCGAAGCCGGCCCGGATTTCATCCGCGTGCATCCGCTGGCGCAAGGCGGCTGGCTGCCGGCGAGCATCCACACCTATGACGACCACCGCGTCGCCATGTGTTTTTCGCTCGCGGCGTTCAACCCGGCCCGGGTGCCGGTGCGCATCCTCGATCCGCATTGCGTTGCCAAGACCTTCCCCGACTACTTCGAAACGCTGTTCTCGGTGGCCGAAGCCTCGGCGGTGCCGGTGATCTGCATCGACGGCCCGACCGCCTCCGGCAAGGGAACGCTCGCGGCCGAAGTGGCGCGGCTGCTGGGCTACCACTACCTCGACTCGGGCTCGCTCTACCGTGTGACCGGCCTTGCCATGCGGCGCGCCGGCCTGAGCGCCGATCCGCAGCACGAAGCGCAGATTGCCTCGCTCGCGGCCGCCCTGCCCCTGCAGTTCACCGAGGGCAAGGTACTGCTGGCAGGCGAAGACGTCAGCGATGAAATCCGCACCGAAGCCGCCGGCATGGACGCTTCCCGCGTCTCCACGCTGCCCGCCGTGCGGGAGGCCCTGCTGGCCCTGCAGCAGCGTTTTCGCCAACTGCCCGGCCTCGTGGCCGATGGCCGCGACATGGGTACCGTGATCTTCCCGGACGCCCCCCTCAAGGTCTACCTCACGGCCAGCGCCGTCCAGCGCGCCGAACGGCGCCATAAGCAGTTGATTTCAAAGGGTATTTCGACTACACTCGACAGTCTTCGCTCCGACTTGGAAGCACGTGACGCCCGGGACTCATCCCGCAGCGTCGCACCTCTGAAGCCGGCGCAGGATGCCCGCCACCTGGACAACTCCCAGCTTTCCATCGAGCAATCGATCGATCAGGTGTTGAACTGGTGGCAGCAAGTACAGCCTTTCAAGTCCGCTTGAAGGGCTCGCGCCAACCGGGTGTTCCGGCTGGCGCATACCGCTCCAGCAGGCTCTTCTCGCGCGACAGCGCACCGGCCTTCTGGTTGTTCAACCAACCCGGGCACCAGCCCACAAAACCGCCGTCTCCAGACCCACAGCAGCCGCACGCAATTTCGCAATAGCGCCTGCCAACCCTGCCTGACGGAAGGAACCATAAATGTCTGAATCTTTTGCCGACCTATTCGAAGAGTCCCTGAAGCGTTCCGAAATGCGCACCGGCGAGGTCATCACGGCCGAAGTCGTGCGCGTCGAGCACAACCACGTCGTCGTCAACGCCGGTCTGAAGTCCGAAGCGTATGTGCCGATCGAAGAGTTCAAGAACGACAAGGGCGAACTCGAAGTCCAGGCCGGCGATTTCGTTTCCGTTGCCATCGGCAGCGTTGAAAACGGCTACGGCGACACCATCCTCTCGCGCGACACCGCCAAGCGTCTGGCTTCGTGGCTCGCCCTCGAGAAGGCCCTGGAATCGGGCGACTTCGTCACCGGCACCACCAGCGGCAAGGTCAAGGGCGGTCTGACCGTCCTGGTCAACGGCATCCGCGCATTCCTGCCGGGTTCGCTGATCGACACGCGTCCGATCAAGGACCTGACCCCGTACGAAAACAAGACCCTCGAATTCAAGGTCATCAAGCTCGACCGCAAGCGCAACAACGTCGTGTTGTCGCGCCGTGCCGTGGTCGAAGCCAGCATGGGCGAAGAGCGCGCCAAGCTGATGGAAACCCTGAAGGAAGGCGCTGTTGTCCGCGGCGTCGTCAAGAACATCACCGAATACGGTGCGTTCGTTGACCTCGGCGGCATCGACGGCCTGCTGCACATCACCGACATGGCATGGCGCCGTGTTCGCCACCCGAGCGAAGTCGTTCAGGCCGGCCAGGAAATCACCGCCAAGATCCTCAAGTTCGACACCGAAAAGAACCGTGTCTCGCTGGGTCTCAAGCAAATGGGTGATGACCCGTGGATGGGCGTTTCGCGCCGCTACCCGCAATCGACCCGCCTGTTCGGCAAGGTCACGAACATTGCCGACTACGGCGCGTTCGTCGAACTCGAACCCGGCATCGAAGGCCTGGTGCACGTCTCCGAAATGGACTGGACCAACAAGAACATCGCTCCGAACAAGATCGTCTCGCTGGGCGACGAAGTCGAAGTCATGGTCCTGGAAATCGACGAAGACAAGCGCCGCATCAGCCTGGGCATGAAGCAGTGCAAGGCCAACCCGTGGCAAGAGTTCGCGCAAAACACCAAGCGCGGCGACCGCGTCAAGGGCCCGATCAAGTCGATCACCGACTTCGGCGTGTTCGTGGGTCTGGCTGCCGGCATCGACGGCCTGGTTCACCTGTCTGACCTCTCGTGGAACGAAACCGGCGAAACCGCCGTTCGCAACTACAAGAAGGGCCAGGAAGTCGAAGCGCTCGTGCTGGCCGTTGACGTCGACCGCGAACGCATCAGCCTGGGCATCAAGCAGCTCGACAGCGACCCGTTCACCACGTTCACCACCGTGAACGACAAGGGCCAGATCGTGACCGGCAAGGTCAAGACCGTGGACGCCCGCGGCGCTGAAATCGACCTCGGCGAAGACATCCTCGGCTACCTTCGCGCCAGCGAAATCTCCCGCGACCGCGTGGAAGATGCTCGCAACGTGCTGAAGGAAGGCGACGAAGTCACCGCCATCGTCGTGAATGTGGATCGCAAGACCCGCAACATCCAGCTGTCGATCAAGCAGAAGGACATGGTCGACGAACAAGGCGCCATGGCCAACCTGAGCCAGCAGTCGGCACGCGAAAACGCGGGCACGACGAGCCTGGGCGCCCTGCTGCGCGCCAAGCTCGACAACAGCGACAACAAGTAAGCTGAGTCCGAAGACAGAGCTGGCCAGGCGCTTAGCTTGGCCACTCTGTCTTTTTTTCGTCCACGTTTTCTCTGCCCCGGCCTATGACCCGCTCTGACCTCGTCGAAGAACTCGCAGCGCGCTTTGCGCAGCTCACGCACCGCGATGCCGAATACGCCGTCAAGACCATCCTCGACGCGATGAGCGACGCGCTGGTGCGCGGGCATCGCATCGAGATCCGTGGGTTCGGCAGCTTCTCGGTCAACCGGCGTCCGCCGCGCATCGGACGCAATCCGCGCTCGGGCGAGAGCGTGCAGATTCCAGAGAAGCGGGTGCCTCACTTCAAGCCGGGCAAGGCCCTGCGCGAGGCCGTGGACGCGAAGACCGCCGAGCTCGATGCCGGCAAGGAAGCCAAGGGCCGCAAGGCCTGATCGGCATGGTGACAAACGTAGAATGCTCCCGGCAACGGGAACGGCTATGAAATACCTCCTGTGGCTGCTCAAGGCAGCCATTTTTTTTACGCTCTTCGCTTTCGCGCTGAACAACCAGCACGACGCGACCGTCAATTTCTTCTTCGGTACCCACTGGCGCGCACCCCTTGTGCTCGTCGTGCTCGCGGCATTCGCCGGCGGGCTCGTGGTAGGCGCGCTCGGCATGCTGCCGGGCTGGTGGAAGCACCGCGCCGCAGCGGCACAGTTGCCTTCCGCATCCGAAGCCCCGACCACCGCGGCACCGACGGCCGCATCCGCTCCTGCGGTAGTGCCGTCCATCTCCGCCACCGACCTTCCCGCCGTACGTCAACATGGACTTTGATCCCAGCTGGCTGCTGATCGGCCTGCCCGTCGCCTTCGTGCTCGGCTGGCTCGCATCGCGCTTCGACATCCGCCAGCTCAAGCTTGAAAACAGGCAAGCCCCGAAGGCTTACTTTCGCGGCCTCAACTTCCTGCTCAACGAGCAGCAGGACCAGGCGATCGATGCCTTCATCGAGGCCGTGCAGAACGACCCCGACACGCAGGAGCTGCACTTCGCGCTCGGCAACCTGTTCCGCCGCCGTGGCGAATACCAGCGTGCCGTGCGTGTGCACGAGCACCTGCTGGGCCGTGGCGACCTGAGCCGCAGCGACCGCGAACGCGCCCAGCACGCACTGGCGCAGGACTTCCTTCGTGCCGGCCTGCTCGACCGCGCCGAAGCCGCACTGCAGAAGCTCGAAGGCACGCGCTACGAGAACGAGGCCCGGCTCTCGCTGCTGGCCATCTACGAACGCTCGCGCGAATGGGCCCAGGCCGCCGCCGTGGCGCAAAAGCTCGACGAGTCCGACCAGGCCAGCTACAGCACGCGCCGCGCCCATCACCTGTGCGAACAGGCCACCGAGCGGTCGGCGGCCGGTGACATGTCCGGTGCGGCAAAGCTGCTCGCGCAGGCCGCGGAGCTGGCACCGCAGGCGCCGCGGCCTGCCATCGACACAGCCACGCTGCAGTTGCGCAATGGCGAAGCAGCCGCCGCCTTCGACACCCTCGTCGCACTGAGCGACACCGCGCCGCTCGCATTGCCGCTGTATGCAGCCTCGCTGCAGCAAGCCGCCGTGGCAGCCCACCGCGAAGGCGAAGCGCTCGCGCTGCTGCAGCGGCGCTATGTGGAATCGCCATCGATCGACGTGCTGGAAGCGGTGATCACCCTCGGCGGCACACCGACCGCCACCGAACAAGACCAGGCACCGACCCCGCGCGACGGCTACATCGCCCACCTCGCGCAGCAACCGTCGCTGGTCGCCGCATCGCGCTGGCTGGCGGGCGAGCGCTTCGAGCATGAGCAGTTCCATCCGCAGGTGCAGCGCGCGCTCGACCAGGCCACCCGGCCACTGATGCGCTACCGCTGCGCGGCCTGCGGTTTCGAGGCGCACCAGTACTTTTGGCACTGCCCCGGCTGCCAGGCCTGGGACAGCTATCCGCCTCGCCGCGTCGAAGAACTCTGACCACGGTTCTGAACAATAGTCACGTGGGGACTTGCACGCTTTCCAGGCGTCAACGTCCCGCTTCCCGAGTCCGTTGAGCCCGAGCCGACGCTTCTGTCGGCTATATCAACAAATGAGGGAGTTCAAACAATGCTGAAGAAAATCCTGGCCGCCACGGCCCTGCTGTTCGCGGCTGCATCGTTCGCCGCGGTCGACGTCAACAAGGGCACGGCCGCCGACCTCGACGGCATCAAGGGCGTCGGCCCGGCGATGTCCAAGCGCATCCTCGACGCACGCAAGGAAAGCGAGTTCAAGGACTGGCCCGACTTCATGCAGCGCATCAAGGGCGTGAAGGAAAAGAAGGCGGCCAAGCTGTCGGCCGAGGGCCTGACGGTCAATGGCCAGGGCTTCGGCGGCGCAACCGCTGCGGCGACTGCCGCGCCAGCCAAATCGGCCAAGGCACCGGCCAAGCCGTAACGGCAAAGCGATAGAAAAAGAGCCGCCTTGTCAGGCGGCTTTTTCATGCCCGCCGGCTGTACGCCAGCAAGCGAATTCTCAAAAGGTACGGTTGTAGGTGAACAGCAATGCCGCCTTGCCAAGCGGCGCGATCTGCACCGAGTCGTGCTTCGTGATGCGATAGCCCAATGCCGGGATCACCAGCGGCGAGAAACCGCCGAAATTCAATGGCACCTTGTTCTTGTATTGGCCCACGTAGCCGTACATCAGGCCGACGGTCAGCTTGGCATAGAGCGAAGGCTGATCGAACAGGTTGTCCCAGCGGTAACCGTAGTAGGCATAGCCGCTGGGTTGCCCGAAGGAATTGCTGAAGAACCCGACGCCCCACAGCCAGTTGTCCGGCAGGTGGCGCTCGACGCCGATCAGGTAGACGCTGCGGTGTTCCGGGCTGCGATTCCAGTGATAGGCGTACGGCGAGATCGTCAGTTCCCACTTGCCCGCGCCGCCGATGCTGCTGTCGATCGGTGCGGGCGATGCAGCGGGTGCAGCCGATGCAGACGATGTCTGGGCTTGAACCTGCGGCGACTGCAGCGCGGCCAGGCCGATCAGCGCAAGCGAAGTCAGATGACGATGGCGCAGGGAAATATTCATGTGTTGGATTCCTTGTTTCACCTCCCTCCCGGTCAGTGGCCCACGCATTTGCTCCTGTCGCGACGCATGAAGGCAGCGCCGCTCCAAGCCTTGAAGCAACAGGCCGCCCGCAAACAGGAAAGCCCCTCACGGGGCTCTCGAACAGGGTCGGTGGCCGTACTTCATCTCACGGCAATACGCGTTTTGGCAGTCATGACTTTAGATGGCGAAGTGCAGGACTTCCTGAGTCGATCCTGAAGTTTTGCTCCGGTGTTTTTGCAATGGCATTGCCACGCAAGGAGACAACAGCAGCGGGCAGATCAGCATCGCGGCACGCGCGATCAACACCATTTGCCGCAACCGCGACGCCCGCACCGACCGGCGCGATGGCAGGGAAATGCCTCAGGAAGTGGCCTGGAATTTGCTCGTATGCTTCCTTTCGTTTTGCTTTCAACCCGTTCCGGAGCGCGTTCATGAATCACAAGTTCGGTATTGCCCTTGCGGGCCTCACCCTCGGTGCCGCGGCCTTTGCGCAGACCAAGTGGGACCTTCCCACCGCCTATCCGGCAACCAACTACCACACCGAAAACATCACGCAGTTCGCGAAAGACGTGGACGCGGCCACGGGCGGCAAGGTCAAGATCACGGTGCACGCCAATGCCTCGCTGTTCAAGGCGCCCGAGATCAAGCGCGCGGTGCAAAGCGGCCAGGCGCAGGCCGGCGAGATCCTGCTGGCCAACTACGCGAACGAGAACCCGATCTACGCGCTCGACGGCGTGCCCTTCCTGGCCACCACCTATCCCGAGTCGAGAAAGCTCTACGACGCCTCCAGGCCGGCCATGGAAAAGCTGCTCGCGGCCCAGGGCATCAAGGTGCTGTTCGTGGTGCCGTGGGCGCCGCAGGGCATCTACTCCAAGAAGGAGATCAGCTCGGTGGCCGACCTGCGCGGCATCAAGTGGCGCGCCTACAGCCCGGCCACCGCCAAGATCGCCGAACTCATCGGCGCGCAGCCGGTGCAGATCCAGCAGGCCGAACTCAGCGCGGCCATGGCCACGGGCGTGATCGAAAGCTACATGAGCTCGGGCTCGACCGGCTACGACACCAAGACCTACGAGCACCTGAAGAACTTCTACGACACGCAGGCCTGGATTCCGAAGAACGCGATCCTGGTGAACGCCAAGGCCTTCGACGCGCTCGACGCCACCACCAAGGCCGCCGTGACCAAGGCCGCGGCCGACGCCGAAGTGCGCGGCTGGAAGGTCGCGCAAGAGAAGAACGAGGAATACAAGCGCCTGCTGGCCGAGCGCGGCATGAAGGTGCACAAGCCTTCGCCCAAGCTCGACGCCGACATGCGCCAGGTCGGCGGCATCATGCAGGTCGACTGGCTCAAGGCCGCCGGTGCGGATGGCGCCGCCATCGTCGATACCTACAAAAAGAAGTAAGCCATGCGCCGCTTCCTTGACCGCCTGTACGACGGTGCAGGCGCCCTTGGTGCGCTCTGCGTGTTCCTGATCTTCGTGCTGATGATCCTGGCCGGCGTGGGCCGTCAGATGAACTGGCATGTGAGCGGGCTCAACGACGTCGTCGCCTGGCTGTGCGCCGCTGCCGCGTTCTTCGCGATGGCGCATGCCTTCCGGCATGGCGACTTCGTGCGCGTGACGCTGCTGCTCGAAGCCGTGCCGGCGAAGGCGCGGCGCGTGCTCGACGTGATGTGCCTGCTGATCGCGGCTGTGTCGGTGTCCTACCTCACCTACTGGGCCACCAGCTTCACCTACGAGAGCTACGAGTTCGCCGAGATGGCAACGGGCCTCGTGGTCATTCCGATCTGGATTCCCCAATCGACCTTCGTGATCGGCTGCTGGCTGCTGCTGATCGCCATGATCGACGAGCTGGTCGGCGTGGTGCGTGGCGAAAAGCCCAGCTACCAGCGCGCCATGGAAGAGCGGCACGCCGCCGGCGATTTTTCCTCCGACGTCTGACCGCCCATGCTCGAAACCTTACTCATGGGCGCGCTCTTGCTCGCCATCATGCTGGTGCTGCTCGCGGGCGGTGTCTGGATCGCGATGACACTGGCCATCGTCGGCTGGGTCGGCCAGGCCTTCTTCACCAACACGCTGCCCGGCAAGAACCTGTTCTCTGCCTTCTGGGAAAGCAATGCGAGCTGGGAGCTTGCGGCGCTGCCGCTGTTCATCTGGATGGGCGAGATCCTGTTCCGCACCAAGCTCAGCGAAGAGATGTTCGAGGGCCTGCGCCCCTGGCTCAACCGCGTGCCCGGCCGGCTGATGCACACCACCATCCTCGGGTGCGGCGTGTTCGGCTCGGTCTCGGGTTCATCGGCCGCCACCTGCGCGACCATTGCGAAGGTGGCGCTGCCTGAGCTCAAGCGCCGCGGCTACAACGAGCAACTGGCCATCGGCTCGCTGGCCACCGCGGGCACGCTGGGCATTCTGATTCCGCCGTCGATCACGATGGTGGTGTATGCCGTGGCGGCCGACGCCTCGATCATCCGCATCTTCCTGGCCGGCTTCCTGCCGGGCTTTCTGCTGATGCTGCTGTTCTCGGGCTACATCGGCTGGTGGAGCCTGCGCCATCCCGACCAGGTGCCACCGGCCGATCCGCCGACCACCTTCATGGAAAAGATCCGCCTCTCGGGCAATCTCATTCCGTGCGCGCTGCTGATCGTCTTCATCGTGTGGGTGCTGGTGGCCGGCTGGGCCACTGCCACCGAATGCGCGGCCTTCGGCGTGCTGGGCTCGCTGGCCATCGCGGCCTGGGGCCGCAGCCTCACATGGAAGAACTTCAAGGACGGGATCATGGGTGCCACGCGCACGAGCTGCATGATCATGTTCATCCTGGCCGGTGCCGCCTTCCTGACCAAGACCATGGCCTTCACCGGCATTCCGCGCGAGCTGGCCGAGTGGGTGGACAGCATGCATCTGTCGCCCTATGCGCTGATCGGTGCGCTGGTGGTGGTGTACCTGGTGCTGGGCACGGCGCTCGACGGCATCTCGATGATCGTGCTGACCAGCGCGGTGGTGTTGCCGATGATCCAGAAGGCGGGCTTCGACCTGATCTGGTTCGGCATCTTCATCGTGCTGCTGGTCGAGATCGCCGAGGTCACACCGCCGGTGGGTTTCAACCTCTTCGTGTTGCAGAACATGACGGGGAAGGACAGCAACGTGATCGCCAAGGCGGCGATTCCGTTCTTCTTCTGCCTGGTGCTGTGCATCGCGCTCATCACGCTGTTCCCTAGCATCGTGACGATCCTGCCTGATCTCGTGATGGGCAAGGAGAAATAGAGAGGCTGCTTTGGGGGTTTGGTTTCGGCACTGCTGTTCAGGGCGACACTCACGCCGACACGGTGCTCTTTTTCGCGAATGTCCCCCGCTTCGCTCCTCCTTTATTTCGCGAAAAAGAGCCCCGTATCGGCGCGAGCGTTGGACAGAGCGGTTGTTGATCGCCGGATCAATAGCAGCGTGCCCCTGTGCGAATGACGCCAGGTGCTCCCCGCAGCGAAATAAAGGAGGAGCGAAGCGGGGGACATTCGCGGAGGGGAGCTCCTGGCGTCATTCGCACGCGCCCCGAATGAACCCGAGCCCGCCCCGAACAGCAGCACCAAGAACAGCAAGGCACCAGTGTTTCCAGAGCAGCTAAAGTCACGACCATGCTGCTGAACGTCATAGTCATCTGCCTGGCCGCCTGCGTAGGCGCCCTCATGCGCTGGGGCTTTGCCCTGTGGCTCAACCCCGGCGGCATCCTGCCCTGGGGCACATTGGCGGTGAACCTCATCGGCGGCTACCTGATCGGTGTGGCCATCGGCGTCTTCAGCGGCCTGCCCGACATCAACCCTGCATGGCGGCTCATGGTCATCACCGGCTTTCTGGGCACGCTCACCACCTTCTCCAGCTTCTCCGCGGAAGTCGTCGGCATGCTCGTCGGCGACCGGTTCGGCCTCGCACTGGGCACGATCGCGCTGCACCTGGGCGGCTCCCTCTGCATGACTTGGCTCGGCCTGCGCACCGTGCAGGCCTTCTCGGGTTGACCGCTTCATGAAAACCGCCTGATGTCCTGCGGTTATAGATAGAGGGCATATCAAGGTCGATCGATAGAATTAACCACAATGCCCCTGGTCTTTCTCGTCGCCCTCCCCTTCATTGCCAGCGTGCTGGCCGCGTTGATGCCCTCCAACGCGCGCAACAGGGAGTCGACCCTCGCGGGCCTCGTCGCACTCGGCTGCGCCATACAGGCCGCATGGTTCTTTCCACAGATCGCCAACGGCAAGGTGCTGCGACAAGAGATCGAATGGCTACCCGCCCTCGGCCTGAACCTCGTGTTCCGCATGGACGGCTTCGCATGGCTGTTCTGCATGCTGGTGCTGGGCATCGGCGCGCTGGTGGTGCTGTATGCGCGCTACTACATGTCGGCCTCCGACCCGGTGCCGCGCTTCTTCTCATTCTTCCTCGCGTTCATGGGCGCGATGATGGGCGTGGTGCTCTCGGGCAACCTCATCCAGATGGTGCTGTTCTGGGAGCTCACCAGCCTCTTCTCCTTCCTGCTGATCGGCTACTGGCACCACCGGCGCGACGCGCGGCGCGGTGCGCGCATGGCGCTCACCGTCACCGGTGCGGGCGGGCTCTGCCTGCTGGCCGGCGTGCTGGTGCTGGGCCGCATCGTCGGCAGCTACGACCTCGACGTGGTGCTGGCTTCGGGCGACCTGATTCGCGCGCATGCGCTGTACCCCGTGGTGCTGGTGCTGGTGCTGTTGGGTGCCTTCACCAAGAGCGCGCAGTTCCCCTTCCACTTCTGGCTGCCGCGCGCCATGGCCGCGCCCACGCCGGTATCGGCCTACCTGCACTCGGCCACCATGGTGAAGCTCGGCGTGTTCCTCATGGCGCGGCTGTGGCCAGTGCTGTCGGGCACCGAGCAATGGTTCTGGATGGTGGGCGGCGCCGGCGCCATCACGCTGCTGCTCGGCGGCTTCATCGCGATGTTCCAGCGCGACCTGAAGGCGCTGCTGGCCTACTCGACCATCTCGCACCTCGGGCTCATCACGCTGCTGCTGGGCCTGAACAGCCCGCTGGCTGCGGTGGCTGCCGTCTTCCATGTGATGAACCACGCGACCTTCAAGGCCTCGCTGTTCATGGCGGCCGGCATCATCGACCACGAGACCGGCACGCGCGACATCCGCAAGCTCAGCGGCCTGATGCGGCTGATGCCCATCACCGGCACGCTGGCCATCATCGCCAGCGCCTCGATGGCCGGCGTGCCCTTGCTCAACGGCTTTCTGTCGAAGGAAATGTTCTTCGCCGAGACGGTCTTCATCCAGGCCACGCCCTGGGTCGATTTCAGCCTGCCCGTCATCGCCACCCTCGCGGGCATCTTCAGCGTGGCCTATTCGGCGCGCTTCGTGTTCGACGTGTTCTTCGGCCCGCCCTGCGGCGACGAAGTGCCCAAGCATCCGCACGAGCCGCCGCACTGGATGCGCGTGCCGGTCGAGCTGCTGGTGCTGCTGTGCCTGGTGGTGGGCGTGGCGCCCGCGTGGTCCGTCGGCCCGATGCTGGCGGCTGCCGCCACGCCGGTGGTCGGCGGCACGCTGCCCGAGTACAGCCTGGCCGTGTGGCACGGCTTCAACCTGCCGCTGCTGATGAGCTTCGTGGCGCTCGCCGGCGGCGCCGCGCTCTATCTGCTGCAACGCCGCCGGCGCGCGGCAGGCGGCCTCGACCAGACGCCGCTGCTGCACCGCTTCGACGGACAGGTCATCTTCGAGCACCTGCTGGCGCTGCTGAGCGAAGCCGGCCGCCGCAGCCGCCGCCTGTTCGGCACGCGCCGCATGCAGTGGCAGTTGCTGCTGCTGGTACTGGTGGCCGTGACAGGCGCCACCGCCGCGATGTGGGCCAACCCCGCAGCCCCCGGCACGCGCGAGTTGCTGCCCTTCTCCCCGATGTTCGCGATGACCTGGCTCATCGGCGGCACCTGCGCGCTGGCGGCCGCATGGCAGGCCAAGTTCCACCGGCTCGCGGCACTCATGCTGGCTGCTGCCGCAGGCCTCGTGTCCTGCGTGACCTACATCTGGTTCTCTGCCCCCGACCTGGCACTGACCCAACTGGTGGTCGAGGCCGTGACCACCGTGCTCATCCTGCTGGGCCTGCGCTGGTTGCCGATGCGCAGCAAGGACGTGGTGCAACCCGCGCGCATGCGGCTGCGCCCCTGGGGCCGCCGTGGACGCGACTTGCTGGTCGCCACCGTCGCCGGCTGCGGCATGGCCGCGCTGGCCTGGGCCATGATGACGCGCACCTTCCCGCAAAGCATCTCGCCCTTCTTTCTCGAACGCGCGCTCACCGAGGGCGGCGGCACCAACGTGGTCAACGTGATGCTGGTCGACTTCCGCGGCTTCGACACCTTCGGCGAGATCACCGTGCTCGGCATCGTGGCGCTCACCGTGTATGCGCTGCTGCGGCGCTTTCGCCCGGCCATCGAATCGATGGCCCTGCCGGTGCAACAGCGCCAGCAGGTGGACGACGGCAGCAGCGACCTGCTGAACCCGCGCCTGGCCAAGGACACGGCCGTCGGCTATCTGATGGTGCCGGCCGTGCTGGTGCGGCTGGTGCTGCCGCTGGCGGCGCTGGTGTCGGTCTACTTCTTCATGCGCGGGCACAACGCGCCGGGCGGCGGTTTTGTCGCCGGGCTGGTGATGTCGGTCGCACTGGTGCTGCAGTTCATCGTCTCGGGCACCGAGTGGGTGGAAGAGCACCTGCGCATCTACCCGCGCCGCTGGATCGCCATCGGCCTGCTGTTCGCGCTGGCCACCGGTGGCGGCGCGGTGGTGTTCGGCTATCCCTTCCTGACCACGCACACCCTGCACCTGAGCCTGCCGCTGCTGGGCGACATCCACGTGCCCAGCGCCCTGTTCTTCGACATCGGCGTGTTCGCGCTGGTGCTCGGCGCCACCATGCTGATCCTCACCGCGCTGGCCCACCAGTCGATACGCAGCCACCGCTGGGCCGATGAACAGGCCGAAAAAGAAGCAGAGGCCAAGGCCGCCGCCGAAGAAGCCGCAGCAGCAGCCGCCGCCCTCGCAGAGGGAGCCCGCTGATGGAAATCGTGCTCGCCCTCGCCATCGGCGTGTTGACCGGCTCGGGTGTCTACCTGCTGCTGCGTCCCCGCACCTTCCAGGTCATCATGGGCCTGACCCTGATCTCGTACGCGGTCAACCTCTTCATCTTCAGCATGGGCCGGCTCAAGGTCGACAGCGAGCCGGTGCTGGTCAAGGGCTTCGCCGCCACGCTGGCCAACACGGCCGACCCGATGCCGCAGGCCCTGGTGCTGACCGCCATCGTGATCGGCTTTGCCATGACCGCCCTGTTCCTGGTCGTCATGCTCGCCTCGCGCGGCCTCACCGGCACCGACCACGTGGACGGTGAAGAGCGGGAGGCGGCGGAATGAAGGAAGTGTTCCACCTGCTCGACCGGTTTCTTGAATTCAGCATGCCGCACCTGGTGGCGGTGCCGATCCTCGTGCCCATGCTCACAGCCGCGCTCATGCTGCTGCTGGGCGAGAACCGTCGCCGCACCAAGTCGGCCCTGAGCGTGGTCTCGGGCCTGATCGGCCTGCTGGCCGCACTCGCGCTGCTGCGCTGGGTGAACGCGGCCGACACCGGCGGCGGCCCCGGCTCGATCGGCGTCTACCTGCCCGGCAACTGGCGCGCGCCCTTCGGCATCGTGCTGGTGGCCGACCGGCTCTCGACCATGATGGTCGCGCTCACTGGCGTGGTCGCCTTCGCGGCATCGATCTATTCCACCTCGCGCTGGGACCGCGCGGGCGTGCACTTCCATCCGCTGCTGCAGTTGCAGCTCATGGGCCTGAACGGCGCCTTTCTCACCGGCGACCTGTTCAACCTGTTCGTGTTCTTCGAGGTGATGCTCGCGGCCTCCTACGGCCTGCTGCTGCACGGTTCGGGCCGGCTGCGCGTGCAGGCCGGGCTGCACTACATCGCGATCAACCTCGCGGCCTCGTCGCTGTTCCTGATCGGCGCGGCCATTCTTTACGGCGTGACCGGCACGCTCAACATGGCCGACCTGGGCATGCGCATCGCCGAGCTGTCGCCCGGTGATCGCGGCCTGGTGCATGCGGCGGCGGCCATCCTCGCGACCGCGTTCTTCGCCAAGGCGGGCGCATGGCCGCTCAACTTCTGGCTGGTGCCGGCCTACAGCGCGGCGGTGTCGCCCGTGGGTGCCGTGTTCGCGCTGCTGACCAAGCTGGGCATCTACACCATCCTGCGGCTGTGGACCGTGCTGTTCGCGCCCGACACCGGCGCTTCGGCCGCCTTCGGGCAGGTCGCGCTGGTGGGCATCGGCCTTTCGACGCTGTTCGTGGGTGCCATCGGCATCGTCGGCACGCAGCGGCTGTCGAACCTCGCGGGCTTCAGCGTGCTGGTGTCGGCAGGCACGCTGCTGGCGGCGGTCGGCCTCGGCCAGCCGGCCGTGTGGGCCGGTGCGCTGTATTACCTGCTGAGTTCCACGCTCGCGGTCAGCGCCTTCTTCCTGCTGATCGACATGATCGAGCGCTGGCGCAATGCCGGCATGAGCGTCGCGCCGCACGAGGCGGCGGGCAACGCGCCCTTCCTGTCCGAAGACCTGAGCGCCACGGCCGACGTGAACCTCGACGACGACGCGCAGGCGCTCTACGGCCGCGCCATTCCGGCCGGCGTGGCCTTCCTGGGCCTCAGCTTCATGGGCTGCACGCTGCTGCTCGCGGGCCTGCCGCCGCTGTCGGGCTTCGTCGGCAAGTTCGCGATGCTCTCAGGCCTGCTCGGCGCCCACGGCCTCACGGCAGCCGGCTGGACCTTCCTCACGCTGCTGATCGTCTCGGGTTTTCTCTCGCTGATCGCGCTGAGCCGCACGGGCATCCGCCATTTCTGGACGCAGCCGCACGCCACCATGCCTTCGCTGCCCGCGCTCGAAGTGCTGCCGGTGGCCGCCCTGCTCGCCGCCTGCGTGGCGCTGACGATCTGGGCCGAACCGGTGATGCGGCATGCGCAGGCCACCGCCGAAGGGTTGTTCAACCCCGCGCCCTACCGCAACGCCGTGATGGGTGCGAAGCAGGTGCCCAACCCCGTGCCCGCGACCGTAACCATTCCGATGGAAGGCGCCGCCCCATGAAGCGCCTGATTCCGTCCCCGCCGCTCTCGTTCGCGCTGTTCATCGTCTGGCTGCTGCTCGAACAGTCGCTCGAAACGGCCACGCTGGTCTCGGCCGTCATCCTGGCGCTGGTCGTTCCGCTGATCACCAAGGGCCTGCGGCCCGCCGCCGTGCGCATGCGCCGGCCTGGCGTCGCGCTGCGGTTGTCTTTCGTCGTGACCTTCGACATGCTGAAGTCCGCGTTCGACGTGGCGCGGCTGCTGCTCACGCGCCGCACCTCGCGCATCGGTTCGAAGTTCGTGCAGCTCCCGCTCGACATGCGCGACCCCAACGGCCTGGCCGTGCTCGCCATGATCATGTGCCTCACGCCCGGCACCGCCTGGGGCGAAGTGGCGTTCGACCGCAGCACGCTGCTGATCCATGTGTTCGACCTGGACGACGAGGTCGCCTTCGTCGCCATGATCAAGCAGCGCTACGAACGCCCCCTGATGGAGATCTTCGAGTCATGACACCCATCCTCTTCTGGGCGCTGAAGTTCGCGCTCTTCCTGCTGGCCGTGGCCATGCTCTGCGCGGTCACCCGGCTGCTGATCGGCCCGACCGCGCAAGACCGCGTGATGGCGCTGGACTGCCTCTACATCAACGGCATGCTGATGATGCTGGTGCTCGGCATCATCTACGCGAGCAATGTGTACTTCGAGGCGGCCATGCTGACGGCGCTGTTCGGCTTCGTGGGCTCGACGGCCATGGCCAAATTTCTGCTGCGCGGGGAGGTGATCGAATGAATGACTTCATCGTCGGCCCGCTGCCGCTGTGGGCAGAAATCGCTACTGCAGTGTTTGCCGTGCTGGGTGCGGCCTTCGCGGCCATCGGCTCGTTCGGGCTCGTGCGGCTGCCCAATTTTTTCCGCCGCATCCACGCGCCCACACTGGGTGCCACGGTGGGCGTGTGGTGCATGACCATCGCCACGATGGTGTACTTCTCGGTGCAGGGCTTCAGCCTGTTCCTGCACGCGATTTTGATCGTGCTGTTCATCGCGCTCACGGCGCCGATCACCACCATCTTCCTGATGCGCGCCGCGTTGTTCCGTGAACGGCAAAAAGGCGGTGATGTGCCCCCGCAGGCCAAATCGGGCTGAGCGTTCAGCTCGGCTGCAGGTGCTGCATTTCCTTCGCGCGAGCCACTTCCACCTCGCGCGGTAGCGTCACCGCATTCTTCACCGCCAGTATCTCGGCCATCACGCTCACCGCGATCTCGGGCGGCGTCTTGCTGCCGATGAAGATGCCGATGGGCCCGCGCAGGCGCGCGAGCGATGCGGGCGTCTGGTCGAAGTGCTCGATCATGCGGTCGCGCCGCGCATCCGCATTGCGACGCGAGCCGATGGCGCCGACGTAGAAGGCTTCGCTCTGCAACGCTTCGAGCAGCGCAAGGTCATCGAGCTTCGGGTCGTGCGTGAGCGCGACCACGCAACTGCGCCGATCGGGCCTGAAGGCCAGCACCGCGTCGTCGGGCATCTCGGTCGTGATGTGCACGCCGGTCAGCGACCATGCGGTGCGGTACTCGGCGCGCGGGTCGCACAGGGTCACAGCGAAACCGCTGAACTTGGCCATGGTCGCCAGGTACTCGGCGAGCTGGCCGGCACCGATCAGCAGCATGCGGTACTCGGGGCCGAAGGTGTTGGTGAGTTCGGTGTCGTTCACCGTGAGTTCATCCGGTGCCGTCGCCTCGGCGAGTTCGACGACCCCGGTGGCCAGCGTGACCGTGCGCCGCATGAGCCGCCCCTGTTCGAGCTGCGTGACCAGCGTGTCGAGCGAATCGGCATCGGGCGCGTATTCGAGCAGCAGCTCCAGCGTGCCGCCGCAGGGCAGGCCGAAGCGATGCGCTTCGTCGGCCGTGATGCCGTACTTCACGAGCGCGGGCGGCGCGCCCAGCGGCACGTCCTCGCCCTTGCCGTGGGCATGGCTGTAGCGCGCGATCAGGTCGTCTTCGATGCAGCCGCCCGAGACAGAACCGACCACCGCGCCGTCTTCCGCCAGCGCCATGATCGAGCCGACCGGACGGGGCGACGAGCCCCAGGTGCGCACCACGGTGGTCAGCAGCGCGCGTTTGCCGGCGCGCCGCCAATCACGCAGCGTGCGCAGCACCATGACGTCGAGGTTTTCCATCGCGCGGGCCGTCGCTAGCTGGCGTCGCCCGGTGTGGCGGGCGCGTCCTTGTCGTCCTTCTTGCCCAGGCCGATCTTCTTCATCAGGCCCGACATGACGCCGGTTTTTTCCGCAGGCGCTTCAACCGCTTCCGCGACGGGTGCCGGCGGCGGGCCGTAGCGGCTTTGCATCTCGGCCTCGAAGCGCTTGAAGAAGTCGTCGGCGGTCGACTTGGCGGCGCCGTCGATCAGGCGCTGACCGAGCTGGGCGATCTTGCCGCCGACCTGGGCCTGCACGGTGTAGTCGAGTTCGCAGCCGGCCGGAGGCGAAGCGGCCTCGGCCTCATGGGTGATGACCGGGTCTGCCTGCACAGGTGCGGCAGCCGCGTCGGCCAGTGGCTTCAGCGTGACGCTCGACGCCCCCTTGGCAAAGCCGGCCACGCCGCCCTGCCCCTCGAAGGTCAGCTTGTAGCCATCGGGCGCGACGATGTCCGACAGCATCACCTTGCCGCTGAACTTGGCCGACACCGGGCCGATCTTGACCGCCAGCGCGACGCTGTAGGTGTTGTCGCCCGTCAGCTCGAACTTGTCGCAGCCGGGAATGCACTTCTTCAGCGTTTCGGGATCGTTGAGCGCTTCCCAGGCCTGTTGTTGCGTGACGCCGAGACGGCGGTTTCCGAGCATTTCCATCGTGTCTTCCTTGGGTTCTGTCCGGCTGGCGTGGTTATCGGCCGGATCGCATGAGGGCCGCGAGGCTGGCGGCCAGCTCCTCGAGCGCACTGAGATTGTGGACCGCCAGCATCGCGTCCGCTTGCCGGTGCAGCACGCTGGCCCCACGCGCCAGAGGGGCGTAGCCCTCGAAGCGCAGCAGCGGGTTGAGCCACAGCAGGCGGCGCGAATGGCGCTTGAGCCACAGCAATTCGTCTTCGAGCACCGAAGGCTCGCCGGTGTCCAGGCCGTCGCTGATCACCAGCACCAGCGTGCGGCGGCCGGTCAGGCGGCGGGCGTGGAAACGGCGCAGCTCGGCCAGCGAACTGCCGAGCCGCGTGCCGCCCGCGAAATCGTCGATGGCAAGGCTGGCGGCGCCGAGCATCGCGTCGGTGTCTGCCAGCCGGAAGGCCGGCGTCAAATCGGTCAGTCGGGTGCCGAAGGCGAACACATCGCGCCGTCCGGCCCGCCGCGTGGACGCATGAAGAAACGCGAGCAGCAGCCGCGCATAACGCTCCATCGAGCCCGACACATCGACCAGCACCAGCAGCGGCAAGGGCTGCTCGCGACGGGTCAGCCGAGGCAGGCGCAGGATTTCTCCGCCCGTGCGCGCGGCCTCGTGCAGCACGCCGGGCCAGTGCATGCGCGCATGCTGCTGGCCCGCATCGCTGGCCACGCGCAGGCGGCGCGAAGGCAGCGAGGGAACCGGCAGGCGGATGTCACGCGCCAGTCGCTCGACCAGCCGGTATTCGGAAGCGCCGAGCGCGTTGAAGTCCGCATGCTGCAGGCGCTGGCGGTCGCTCGACGTCATGGCGGCATCGAACTCGACTTCCTTGTCGGGCTTGGCCGCGAGCGCGGGCCTTGCCGGATCGCGCGGTGCGGTGAGCGCCTCGCGCACGCGTGGCCGCCGCTTCGAAGGCTCGGCCTTGCCTTCGGCACTGGGCAGCATCTGGGCGAGCAGCTTGTTGGCCAGCTCGGGGTCGCGAAACCACGCATCGAAGAGTTCGCGGAACACCATGCGGTCTTGCTCGCGGCTCACCATGACGGCTTCCATCGCGGCGCTCAGGTCAAGCTTGTCTTCGACACCGACCAGCGTCGCGGCTTCGGCCGCGAGCGCGATGCGCATGGCGTCGGTGCGCACACCCGCGCGGCGCAGTGCGCGGCCGAACGCGGTGATGTTGCCGGCGAGCTTGCCGCTGCGTACGTCGCCGAGCTGCGGGATGCCGGTCATGCGTGTGCCTTGTCGCTGCGGCTCAGCGTGCAAGCGGCTCTTCGGGCTTCAGCAGGTCGGACGCCAGCTCTCGCGTGAGCGCAGCCACGTCATCGCGCTGCTTGAACAGGATGCCGGCGGTGTCGACCACCACTTCGGGGTCCAGCTCCACGGTGTCGAGCGCAATCAGCGCCCTCGCCCACTCGACGCTTTCTGCGATGCCCGGCGCGCGCTGGAAGGCGTTGACGAACGGCGCCTCGCGCAGCCGCGCAACAAAGGCTGCCACCTGGGCCGAGAGCTTTTCGCCGGCCTGCGGCACCTGGGCGCGCACGATGGCCAGCTCGCGTTCACGCTCGGGGTAGTCGAGCCAGTGATAAAGGCAGCGCCGCTTGACCGCATCGTTGAGTTCACGCGTGCGGTTGCTGGTGAGGATGGTGACGGGCGGCACCACCGCGCGCACCGTGCCCAGCTCGGGAATGCTGACCTGGTACTCGCCGAGGTATTCGAGCAGGAAGGCCTCGAAGGGCTCGTCGGCGCGGTCCACTTCGTCGATCAGCAGCACGGCACCGGGCGCCGGTGTCTGCAGGGCCTGCAGCAGCGGGCGGCGGATCAGGTAGTGCGGCTGGTAGACCTCGGCTTCCACGTCACGCGCCGCGCCGGTGGCCTCGGCCGCGCGCATGTGCAGCAACTGTGCGGCGTAGTTCCATTCGTAGAGTGCTTCGCGCTGCTCCAGGCCGTCGTAGCACTGCAGACGCAGCAACTCACGGCTCAGCGCCTTCGACAGCGCCTTGGCCAGCTCGGTCTTGCCGACGCCGGGCTCGCCTTCGAGCAACAGCGGACGCTGCAGCTTGAGCGCGAGAAACACCGCCGTGGCGAGGCGCCGGTCGGCAAAGTAGCCGGCCTGCACCAAACCGTCGGAGAGGGAATCGATGGTCGGAAAGATCATGGCGAAGCGTAGCGGAAGACGCGAGGGTGTCGCGCCTTCCGGCTCCTGTAGGGCCGCCCTGGCTTGTTCAGCCCAAGGCCTTGGTCACTGCCCGTTGCGTGAGCACGCTGATCAGGTTGGCGCGATAGGCCGCCGACGCATGCAGGTCGCTGTTGAGATCGCTGGCATCGATCTTCACCGTGGCCGCCGATGCGGCGGTGAAGCTCTTGTTCAGCGCGTCTTCCAGCCCCGCATGGCGGAACACACCATTGCCCGCGCCGGTGACGGCCACGCGCACGCCGCTGTCGTATTGCGTCAGGAAGATGCCCACGAGCGGAAAGTTCGACGCCTTCTGGCGCAGCTTTTCGTACACGGCGCGCTTCGGAATCGGAAAGCGGATCGCGGTGATCAGCTCGTCTTCTTCCAGTGCCGTGGTGAACAGGCCCTGGAAAAAATCGTCGGCCGCAATCTCGCGCTTCGAGGTGATGACGGTGGCGCCCGACCCCAGCACCGCGCTGGGGTAGCACGCAGCCGGATCGTTGTTGGCGACCGAGCCGCCGATGGTGCCCATGGCACGCACCTGCCGGTCGCCGATGCGCGAAGCGAGGTCGGCCAATGCCGGATAAGCGGCCTTCACGTCGGCGTTGTTCGCCACGTCGAGGTGGCGCGACATGGCGCCGATGGTGATGTTGTTGCCGTCCTTCCTGATGCCGGTGAGTTCCTGGATGCCGCTCAGGTCCACCAGTTGTTCGGGTGCCGAGAGCCGCAGCTTCATGGAAGCCAGCAGGGTCTGTCCGCCTGCCAGCGGCTTGCCGCCGGCAGCGATGAGTTTGGCCGCGTCGGCCACCGAAGCGGGCCGTTCGAGTGTGAAGGCATACATGGTGTGATTCCTTCTTTGTTTTAGTGTTTGGCGGCGGCCTGCATCGCTTCCCAGACACGGCTGGACGATGCGGGCATATCGAAATCCTTGACGCCCAGAGGCGCCAGCGCGTCGAGCACCGCGTTGATCACGGCAGGCGGCGAGCCGATGGCCCCCGCCTCGCCGCAGCCCTTGGTGCCCAGCGGGTTGTGCGTGCACGGGGTGCACACGGTGTCGAGCTTGAACTGCGGAAAGTCGCCCGCTCTTGGCATGGCGTAGTCCATGAAGCTGCCGGTGAGCAGCTGGCCTGTTTCGTTGTCGTACACGCAGTTCTCGAGCAGTGCCTGGCCGATGCCCTGCACCAACCCGCCGTGCACCTGGCCCTCGACGATCATCGGGTTGATGATGGTGCCGAAGTCGTCCACGGCGGTGAAGCGATCGACCTTCACTTCGCCGGTCTGTTTGTCGACCTCGACCTCGCAGATGTAGGTGCCACCCGGAAAGGTGAAGTTGGTCGGATCGTAGAAGGCGGTTTCGTTCAGGCCCGGTTCGAGCTTGTCGAGCGGGTAGTTGTGCGGCACATAGGCCGTGAGCGCCACCTGGCCGAACGGGATCTTCTTGTCGGTGCCCTTGACCGTGAATTCGCCGTTGGCGAACTCGATGTCGGCGTCGCTCGCCTCCATCAGGTGCGCGGCGATCTTCTTGGCCTTGGTCTCGATCTTGTCGAGCGCCTTCATGATGGCCGCGCCGCCCACCGAGATGGAGCGCGAGCCGTAGGTGCCCATGCCGAAGGGCACGCGGCCGGTGTCGCCGTGCACCACGTCGACGTTGTCGACCGGAATGCCCAGGCGCGCGGCAACGACCTGCGCGAAGGTGGTTTCATGGCCCTGGCCGTGGCTGTGCGAGCCGGTGAACACCGTCACGCTGCCGGTCGGGTGCACGCGGATCTCGCCGCACTCGAACAGGCCGGCGCGCGCACCGAGCGCACCCGCGATGTTCGACGGCGCAATGCCGCAGGCCTCGATGTAGCTCGAATAACCCATGCCGCGCAGCTTGCCCTTGGCTTCGGTCGCGGCCTTGCGCTGCGCGTAGCCATCGACATCGGCCAGCGCGCGGGCCTTGTCCATGCATGCATGGAAGTCGCCGGTGTCGTACTGCAGCGCAACGGGCGTCTGGTAGGGAAAGGTGGTGATGAAGTTGCGCTTGCGGATCTCGTCCTGGCCCAGCTTCATTTCCCAGGCGCAGCGCGACACCAGCCGCTCCAGTAGGTAGGTGGCTTCGGGCCGCCCTGCGCCACGATACGCATCGACCGGCGAGGTGTTGGTGAACCAGGCATCGACCTCGACATAGATCTGCGGCGTGGCGTACTGCCCCGCGAGCAGCGTGGCGTAGAGGATGGTCGGCACCGCCGTCGAGAAGGTCGACAGGTAAGCGCCGAGGTTCGCGTCGGTGTGCACGCGCATCGCGAGGAACTTGCCTTGACTGTCCATCGCCATTTCGGCGTGGCTCACATGGTCGCGACCGTGTGCATCGGACAGGAAGCACTCCGAGCGCTCCGCCGTCCACTTGATGTTGCGGTTGAGCTGCTTCGATGCCCAAGTCAGGCACACGTCCTCGGCATACAGGAAGATCTTGGAGCCGAAGCCACCGCCCACGTCGGGCGCGATCACGCGCACCTTGTGCTCTGGCAGACCCAGCACAAAGGCCGTCATGAGCAGGCGTTCGACGTGCGGGTTCTGGTTCGACACATACAGCGTGTAGTCGTCGGTGCCCCGGCTGTAGCTGCCGATGGCCACGCGCGGCTCAATCGGGTTGGGAATCAGCCGGTTGTTGATCAGGTCGAGCTTGGTCACGTGCGCGGCCGTGGTGAACACCGCATCGACCGCCGCCTTGTCGCCCAGCGCCCACTTGTAGCACTGGTTGTCGGGTGCTTCGTCGTGCAGCGTGACCTTGCCGGCCTTCTTCGCCGCATCGGCCACGCTCACGAGCGCGGGCAGCACGTCGTAGTCGACCACCACCGCTTCGGCGGCGTTCTTGGCCTGCTCGACCGTTTCGGCCACCACCATGGCCACATGGTCGCCCACGTAGCGCACCTTGTTGATCGCCAGGATCGGGTGCATCGGCTCCTTCATGGGGGTGCCGTCGGGGTTGTTGATGAGCCAACCGCAAGGCAGGCCACCCATCTTTCCCTCGATGTCCTTGCCGCTGAAGATGCCGACCACGCCGGGCATCTTCATCGCCTCGGTGATGTCGACCGACTTGATGCTGGCGTGGGCGTGCGGCGAGCGCACGAAGACCGCATGGCTCTGGTTGGCCAGCGTGATGTCGTCGGTGTAGTTGCCCGCACCGGTCAGGAAGCGATAGTCTTCCTTGCGCCGCAGCGCCTCGCCGATGTGCGGCAGGTTGGAGAAGTCGGAAGCACCCATGATGCTGCTCCCTTCACGCCGTGACGGT
Source organism: Variovorax raffinosi (assembly GCF_051216615.1). NCBI lineage: Bacteria > Pseudomonadati > Pseudomonadota > Betaproteobacteria > Burkholderiales > Comamonadaceae > Variovorax > Variovorax raffinosi. Next base: position 16,151 of record NZ_JBPJZR010000012.1, on the reverse strand, counting down.
GGCTTTGACCGGGGTGCCCGAGGCCATCGCCTCGCCGCCCATCTTCACGGCCTTCACGATGTTCTGGTAGCCGGTGCAGCGGCACAGGTTGCCGTCGAGCAGTTCGCGGATCTCGGATTCGCTCGACCTGGGGTGGTGCGTACACAGGTCGATGGCGCTCATGACCATGCCCGGCGTGCAAAACCCGCACTGCAGGCCGTGGCACTCCTTGAAGGCCGCCTGCATGGGGTGCATGGTGCCGTCGGCTTCGGCAATGCCCTCGATGGTGGTGACGTCGGCACCGGCCGCCTGGGCGACCAAAACATTGCATGATTTGACGGCTCGGCCGTTCACATGGACGGTGCAGGCGCCGCATTGGGCGGTGTCGCAGCCCACGTGCGTGCCTGTGAGATGGAGGTGCTCGCGGATCGCGTGCACAAGAAAGGTGTTGGGAGGAGCGTCGACCGTGACCGGGCGGCCGTTGACCTTGAAAGCGACCTGCATGTGGCTGTCTCCGTGAAAGGTGATGGCTGATTCAGCAAAAAGCATCTTGGATGCCCACCTTTCGCACTATCCTAGGCAAAACCCTTGACACTTGCACAGACCGCGTGAAATTCTCAAAATGAAACAACTTGCCATTTGGCAAGCCGGGAAAAGACGCCCCACACCCGCGAACTCACACGATGCCTGCCTCTATCGTTTCGCCACTGCCTGAGCGCTCCCTGGCCATTGCCCAAGCGCGCCGCGAACTGATTCACGGCGAGGCCTCCCGCGCGCGCGGCGCTCCCTGCGTCGATTCATGGATTTCCCGCTCGTGGCAGCGATGCATCGAATCGGGCCGGCGCCCGCAGCAGCGCGTGAGCTTCGAGCCGGTGAGCCGCTCGGACAGCCGCGACGTTTCCGAGTGCAACCGGGCGCTGGTGTCGGTGGCCCGCCCCGTCATCGAGCGGCTGTCGCGCGCCATCGCGGACACCCGCTACTTCGCGATCCTGACCGACGCCAACGGCATCGTGGTCGACGTGGGCACGCTGCCCGACGGCACCGACGCCGCCAGCCGCTATGCACGCGACATCGGGCGCATCGGCGTCGACCTGTCGGAACACGCCATCGGCACCTCGGCCATCGGCACGGCGCTGGCAGAGCAGGAGTCGGTGTGGCTGCACCGCGGCGAACACTTCTTCGACGACACCAGCGTCTACAGCTGCGCCGGCGCGCCGCTCTTCGGTCCCCGGGGCGACTGCATCGGCATGCTCGACCTGACCGGCGTGCAGGTGGTCGAGCGGCCCGAGCTGCGGCACTTGGCCACGCTGTCCGCGCGCAGCATCGAGAACATGCTGGTGATGCTCGAACCCTGCGAGCTGCTGCTGCACCTTGCATGGCCCGGCAGCCCGAGCAGCGAGGCCACCGAAGGCCTGCTGTGCATCGATGCCGGCGGCAGCGTCACCGGCGCCAATGCCGCCGCGCGGCAGATGCTGCACCAGCCGCTGGCACGCAACCAGCACGCCCTGCATTTCAACGACCTGTTCGCCCTGCCGCTGCACATGATGTTCGATGCCGCCCGCCGGGGCGATGCGGTACTCGAAGTGCCGCTGTGGTCGGGCCTGCGCGTGCAGGTGCGGCCTCAGCGCGGTGGCAACGGCATTCCAGGCGCTGCGATTCCGGATGCCCGGCCGCGGCTGCGCGATGTGGAAACCGCGCTGATCCGCAAGGCGGTGGCCGATGCGCGCGGCAATGTCGCCGAGGCGGCACGTGCGCTGGGCATCAGCCGGGCCACTGTCTACCGCAAGCTGTGGCGCGGCCGGCCTTCCGGCGCGTCGGACTGAGCGCTCGGCATTCAGCTTCCGTTCAGTCGTTCATCAAGCGCCAACCGGCACCTTGTCCAGGAACCCGGTCACTGAACGCAGCTTGCCTGCATCGAGCTGGACGAAATCCGTGCCCTGGATCAGGTCTTCCGCACCGCTCGGGCCCAGCGTCCAAGAAAAGCGTACGTGGTCGCCGTGCGAGTCGGCCTTGCCGAGCAGGTTGAAGCGAAAGCCCGGAAAACGCTGGTGCACCGCGCCGACCAGCGCGCTGATCTGCTCGCGGCCGCTGGCCTGCGCCATCGGGTCGACGTAGTGCGCATTGGCGGTCCAGCCGGCCTCGATCAGTTCGGCGCGACGGGCGGCGTCGGTTTCATTCCACACGGCGATGTAGCCATGGGCGATGGTGGTGGCGTCATGTGCGGCGGTGTTCATGGTGACGATTCCTTTGGGGTTCAGGCCCGCAACATCGCGGGGTGAAGGAATGGTCGCGTCGCACGCGCCGCGCGTCGATGACGTGGGAGGTTATGCCGCCGGCACCGCGTCCAGTGGAAACACCGGCCGGCGCACCTTGCTGAACGGGAACAGCCCGTAGTCCGAACTCGTCACGCCCGGGCTGTCGCACTCCACCAGCGCCGCCGACAGCGGCTGGAACACCGGCCGGCAGTACATGCGCGACTTGAGCAGCAGAAAGCGCTCCGTTCGCGGATCGAGCCCCGCGCACTCGAACACGCCGATGTCCCACGGCTCCTGCGTGCGCTCGGTCACCACGATGCGCGCCGTGCCGATGTCGAACAGCACCGTGCGCCCCATGCTGCTGCGCTGGCCGGTGTAGGTGGGGCCGGTGATCACGTACTCGCCGTTGCTGATGGTGCGCACGGTGCCGGTCAGCCGCACCGGCGTTTTCTTCAGGCCGATGCCTTCGAGCGAGACCTTGTTGCCGAGCGCGACCGTCACCTGCGCGCCCTCGCCCGCCGCGATCAGCTCGCGCACCGCCTCGGGGTCGCACAGCGGGCCCACGCCGATGCCGTGAAGCCCTTGCGCCAGCGCCTCCTGCAGCACGTCCATGGTGTCGCAACTGCCGCCCGACATGCAGTTGTCGCCATGGTCGAGCAGCAGCACCGGGCGCGTGGCGCCGCTGGCGATGAGCTTCGCACGCGCAACCGATTCGGCCAGCGGTTCGCTGCGGTAGATGAAGGCCTCGCGCTCGGCCCACATCTGACCGGCGATGCGGTCGGCCGTGGCCTGCGCGCGCTCGGGCGATTGCGCATCGACCACGATCACGCTCATGCAGGGCGCCTCGATGTCCGAGAGCGAAAAGCCCGCGAGGATCGACACCGCCAGCGATTCCGATTTCTCGGCCTCGCGCGCGGCCTCGATAGCCCGCTGCATCGCGCCGGTGAACGACGCACTGCGCAGCGTGTGCGCCATCAATGGCAACTGGTGCCAGCGCATCGCGGGCTTGCTGCGGCCGGCCAGCATGTCGAACAGCAGGCGGCCGGCATGCTCGCCGGTCTCGTACATGTCGATATGCGGATAGGTCTTGAAGCCGACGATCACATCGGCGTTTTCGACCATGGCCGGCGTGACGTTGGCATGCAGGTCGAGCGCCACGCCGATGGGCACGCCCGGCGCCGCGGCACGCAGCCGCACAAGCAGGTCGCCTTCGCCATCGACGCTGTTCTGCGCCACCATCGCGCCGTGCAGGTCGAGCAGGATCGCGTCGCAACCCGGTGCCGCATCGACGATGCACTGCGTCAGCGTGGTGTAGGCCTGCGCATCGACCGGCCCGCTCGGGTTGGCCGACGCAGACACCGGCGTGACCAGCGTGGCACCGGCCTGCTCGGCCAGGTCGATGAAGGCCGACATCGCGGTGCGCATGCCCTTGTTGTCCTTGTAGGCCTGTTCGCCGAAGGTCGGGCCATCGGGCCCGAAGGCCGCGAGCGGCGTGGGCACGGGCGAGAAGGTGTTGGTCTCGTGGTTGAGACGCGCGATCAGTACTTTCATTGTGCAAACCTTCCGCCGCTTGCCAGCATCGTGATATCGCCGAAATTCGAACCGTTGCGGTTGTCGGGCTTGAACGCCAGCATGTAGCCTCCCAGATTCATCGGCGGCGAAGTCTCGATGCTTCGCCTGAGCGATTCGGTCGTGATCGGGCCCTTGACGCGCTGCAGCGCTTCGGCAAAGGCCTTGGCCGTGATGTAGCCCTCCAGGCCCAGGTAGGAGCCCTCGCCCTCGCTGCCCGCACTCTTGCGCGCGCGCTGGTACTCGTCGACGATGGGAAAGCGCGTCTTCCAGAACGGCGGCATCACCTGCGACAGCACGATGCCTCGACTCTTCTCTCCAAGCTCCTTGTAGAGCAGGAAGGAGCTGGCCACCGAGTTCGTGTAGATCTGCGGATGGACCGGCGCGGCAACCAGCGCCCGGATCATGTTGATCGCCGGCATACCCGCCGCGATGACGTACACGGCCTGCGCACCGCTGCCGATGATCTGCTGCGCGACGCGCGAAGGCTCCTTGTCCTGCGGATCGAAGCGCAGCGCCAGCACCTGCGACAGCCCGTTCTTCTGGAGCGCGTTCACCGCATCCTTCTCGATGCCCTTGCCGTAGGCGTCGTCGCTCGAAACGATGGCGATGCGCGTCAGGCCCACCGTCGTCAGATGGGTCATCACGCGCAGCACTTCGTCGGCATACGACTCCCGCACGTGGTAGATCGGCACCTTCGACCCGTGCAGCACCGCCGCGCCGGTCAATCCGCCGAAGATGAAGCTGTCGTACTTCGCCGCCACGGGCACCATGGCCGCGCCGATGCCCGTGCCCATGGTGCCGAAGAGGCAGACCACGTGGTCGGTGCCGAGCAATTTCTCCGCATTGGCCGCGGCCTTGTCGGCGGCGTACACATCGTCGTACGTGATCATCTTGACGGGCCGCCCGCCGATGCCGCCGGCCTTGTTCAACTGGTCGAACAAGAGCGTCTGGCCTTCCATGAACGCAAGGCTGTTGGGCGCCAGCGGCCCCGTCAGCACGGCGGACTGGCCCACCAGGATTGGATCGGCGGCACTCGCCGGCACGGCGGCCCATGCCAGGGCCAGCGCCATCAGGGCGCCGCGCCACGCTTTCACGACACGACTCCCGCGCTTTGCAGCATGGCCTGCAGCAACACGTTGCAGCCGGCCTCCAGGTGCTCGGGCTGCGCGTCCTCGATCTCGTTGTGGCTGATGCCGTCCAGGCAGGGCACGAAGATCATTGCCGTGGGGCACACGCGTGCGAGGTACACCGCATCGTGGCCTGCACCGCTGATCACGTTCATCCAGGTCAGGCCTTGCGCCTGTGCCGCTTCGCGCACGGCCGACACGAGCTTCGGCGTGAAGGGTTGCGGCGGGAAGTACACGACCTGCTCCACCGTCATCTCGACCTTGCCCTTTGCGGCAATGCGTTGCACGGCTTCCTTCAGCGCCGCGTCCATGGCCGACAGCACCACGTCGTCAGCAGCGCGCAGATCGACACTGAGCCGCACGCGGCCCGGAATCACGTTGCGCGAGTTCGGGTAGTTCTCGATCCAGCCGACCGTGCCGCGTGCGTGCGGCGCGTGGGCCAGCGCGATGCGGTTCACCTCGATCACCAGTTCGGAGGCCGGCAGCAACGCGTCTTTTCGCAATTCCATCGGCGTGGGGCCGGCATGCGCTTCCATGCCCTGCACCACCACGTCGTACCAGCGCTGGCCCAGCGCACCTTCGACCACGCCGATCACGCGCTCGTTGGCTTCGAGCACCGGGCCCTGTTCGATGTGCGCTTCGAAATACGCGCCCACCGGCGACATCGCTGCCGAAGCCGGTGTGCTGCCGGCGTAGCCGATGGCCTTGAGCGCCTCCGACACGCTGATGCCGTCGTTGTCGCGCTGCGCCAGCGCGTGTTCAAGCGTGAAGGCGTCGACGAAGACGCCCGAGCCCATCATCACGGGCACGAAGCGCGAGCCTTCCTCGTTGGTCCACACCGCCACTTCGAGCGGTGCCTCGGTCACGACGCCCGCATCGTTGAGCGCGCGAATCACTTCGAGGCCCGCGAGCACGCCGTAGTTGCCGTCGAACTTGCCGCCGGTCGGTTGCGTGTCGATGTGGCTGCCGGTGGTGACGGGCGGCAGTGCGTTGTTGCGACCCGCGCGGCGCGCGAAGATGTTGCCGATGGCATCCACGCGCACCTCGCAGCCGGCCTCGCGCATCCAGCGCGTGAACAGGTCGCGGCCCTGGCGGTCGAGGTCGGTCAATGCGAGACGGCAGACACCGCCCTTCTGGGTGGCGCCGACCTGGGCCAACTGCATCAGCGAATCCCAGAGGCGCCGGCCGTCGATGCGAAGGCCGCGCACATCCGGTGCAGAAGAGGTTTCGATGGTTGTTGTCATGGTTTTGCGAATGAGGTTTTGAGGGTGCGCGTACTCGCGTTCAAGCAAGACCCACGCCGAGGTAACGGTCTTTCACTTCATGGTCGGCCATGAAGGCGGCGTTGTCGGCCTCATGCACGATCACGCCCTGCTCCACGATGTAGTGGCGGTCCGCAAGCTGCACGCAAACTTCGAGGTTCTGCTCGACCAGCAGGATGGCGACGCCAGCGGCCTTGATGGTCTTGAGCTGCGCGACGATCTCCTCGACGATCACCGGCGCGAGGCCTTCCACCGGCTCGTCGAGGATCAGCAGGCGCGGATGGTTCATCAGCGCGCGGCCGATGGCCAGCATCTGCTGCTCACCACCCGAGAGTTGCCCGCCGCCGTTGCGGCGCCGCTCCTTCAGGCGCGGGAAGATGCGGTAGATGTCTTCGAGCTGCCAGGGCGATTCGCGGCGCTGGCCGAGCAGCAGGTTTTCTTCCACCGTCAGCAGCTTGAAGATGCCGCGATGCTCGGGCACGAGACACACGCCGCGCGTGGCGATGCGGTGCGGCGGCAGGCCGGCGATGTCGGCGCCCTGAAAGCGCACGCGGCCGCCCGTCGGCGTGACGGCGCCCGCGATGCTTTTCAGCGTGGTCGACTTGCCCGCGCCGTTGCGCCCCAGCAGCGTGACCAACTCGGCCTCGCCCACGGTCATCGACACGCCCTGCAGCACATGGCTCTTGCCGTAGTGCGCGTGCAGTGCCTCGACTTCGAGGATGTTCTTCGTCCCGCTCATGCCTTGCCTCCGGTGATCATGTTCCCCAGGTAGGCCGTTCGCACGCGCGCATCGGCGCGGATGTCGCCCGGCAGTCCTTCGGCGAGCACGCGGCCCAGTTGCATGACGGTCACGGTGTCGGAGATGTCCATCACGATGTTCATGTTGTGCTCGATCAGCACCACGGTGTGGGCATCGCGCAGGCTGCGGATCAGCCGCTTCATGTCGTCGAGGTCGTCGATGCCCATGCCCGAGGTCGGCTCGTCCAGGAAGATGGCCTTGGGCTTCGCAGCGAGCGCCATGCCCACTTCGAGCCGGCGCTGCTGGCCGTGCGACAACACATTGGCCGGCGTGTCGGCCAGCCGTTCGAGGCCGACACGCGCCAACACTTCGGCCACCGTTTCCGCACAGGCGCGGTCGCCGACCGGCGCGCGCCAGCAGTTCATCGCCTGTCGCGGCGCAATGCCCTGTGCCGCCACACGCAGGTTCTCGCGCACCGAGAGGCTGCCGAACAGGCTCGTGACCTGGAACGAGCGCGCCATGCCACGCTGCACGCGCTTGTAGTCGGGCTCGGCCGTCACGTCGTGGCCGTCGAACAGGATACGCCCGCCGGTGGTGGTGCCGGTGCCCGTGAGCATGTGGAACAGCGTGGTCTTGCCTGCGCCGTTCGGGCCGATCACCGAGTGCACGGTGTTGGGCAGGATCTTCAGGTCCACGCCGCCGAGTGCAGCGAACTTGCCGTAGTGCTTGGTGACACCGATGGCTTCGATGAGTACGGGTTGCGTCATGCTTTTTCCCCCTGCGCTTCGGGTGCCTTGATCGCTGCAGGCGATGCCTTGCGGAACACGCGCCGCCACGCGGCTTCGCCCAGGCCCCACAGGCCGCGCTGCATGCCGATGCTCACGCCGATCAGCAGCAGGCCCAGCAACAGCAACCATCGCGGCCACAGCGTGGAGAGCCAGTCGGCCAGCAGCACGTAGAAGGCCGAGCCCAGCACCGAGGCAAAGAGATTGCCGGTGCCGCCGATCACGGTGATGACCAGGATCATTTCGCTCGTGTGGTACTCGGCATTCGACAGCGGCGCGATGCCGGTCATCATCGCGTGCAGCCCGCCCGCCAGGCCGGTGACGGCCCCCGAGATCACGAAGGCCAGCAGCTTGAAGCGCTTGAGGTTGTAGCCCACTGCGGCAGCGCGATCCTCGTTGTCGCGGATGGCGAGCAGCGTGTGGCCGAAGACCGAATCGGTCACCTTCAGCAGCAGAGCGAACGCGATCAGGAAGATCACCGCCACGAAGGCGTAGTACTTCCACGGTGTGTCCATGAACGCCGGGCGCGGCACGTCGAGCAGGCCGTTGTCGCCACCCGTGAGGCCCGACGCGGTGTAGGCCACGAAATAGAACATCTGCGCGAAGGCCAGCGTGAGCATCACGAAGTAGGTGCCGCGCTGGCGGATGGCGACCCAGCCGACCACCGCCGCGCCCAGTGCGCCCATCGCGATGGCCGCGAGCAATGCCAGCGGCATCGGCAGTTGCAGCCGCGTGAGCAGGATCGCGATGGTGTAGCTGCCCAGCCCGAAGAAGATGCCCTGCCCGAACGACAGCAGCCCCGTGTAGCCCAGCAGCAGGTTGCAGCCCAGGGCGGCCAGCGCATAGATCAGCACCTCGCTCGCGAGCGAGCCCGAGCGCAACACCAGCGGCAGGCCCAGCGCGGCGATCAGCGCCAGCAGGAATGTGTATTTTCTCGGCATGGCCATCATCCTTTGCGGCCGAGCAGGCCATGCGGGCGCAACAGCAGCACGGCCGCCATCGCGATGTAGATCATCAGGCTCGCCCCCGGCGGCCAGATGGTGCTCATGAGGCTTTGCACGATGCCGATGAGCAGCCCGCCCACCAGCGCACCGCCGAAGCTGCCGAGCCCGCCGATCACCACCACCACGAAGGCGACGCTCAATGCCTCGACGCCCATGAAGGGTTCGGCCCCGCGGATCGGCGCGGCCAGCACACCGGCCAGCGCGGCCGTGGCCGCACCGAGCGCGAACACCAGGCTGAACACGCGGAACACGTTGATGCCCAGCAGCGAGACCATCTCGGTCGACTCGCTGCCCGCGCGCACCGCGCTGCCCAGGCGCGTGCCTTCGAGCACCCACCACAGCAGCACCGCGAGCACGGCGGTGAAGCCGATCACGAACAGCCGGTACTTGGGATAGATGAAGTCGCCCCACATCACCACGCCCTGCAGCAGGTCGGGCGTCGGCACGCTGTTGCCCAGCGGGCCCCAGAACACGATGACGATCTCCTGCACCGCGAGCGCGAGGCCCACGGTCACGAGGATGTGGAACTCATGCGGCTTGGCGTAGACGCGGCGCAGCAGCAGCTTTTCGGCCAGCCAGCCGAGCGCGCCCACGAACAGCGGCACCAGCACCAGCGCGGCCCAGAAGTTCAGGCCCCACTGCATGGCCTGGTAGCACAGGTAGGCACCCAGCAGATAGAAAGCGCCGTGCGCGAAGTTCACGAAACGCAGCAGGCCGAACACGATGGACAAGCCAACGGCCAGCAGGAAATACAGCATGCCGATGCCGATTCCGTTGATGGTCTGGAGCAGGTAGACGGTCATGGGCTCGTTGGCTTGCGTTGCCTCAGGCCAGCTTGCAGCCGGTCTTGTCGATCGGGAGGAAGGACTTGCCGGAACTCACGACATCAACGTAGTCGGCGGGGTTCTTCATCTTCGACTTGGCCTTGCCCTTGAGCAGGTAGTAGTCCTTGATGACCTGGTGGTCGGCCTTGCGGATTTCTTCGGTGCCGGTGAGCCCTTCGTACTTCATGCCTTCGAGCGCCGCGATCACCGCCTTCTGGTCGACCGTGCCGGCCTTCACGATGCCGTCGATCAGGATCTTGGTGCAGATGTACGAGCCGGCCAGGCTGTAGTTGGGCACGATCTTGAGCTTGTCGGCCGTGCGCTTGACCAGGTCCTTGTTGAGCGTGGTGTCGGCCGTGTGCCAGTACTGCGCGCCGAAGTAGACGTCTTCGCACAGGTCGGCGCCCAGTTCATCGAACTGCTCCAGGCCCGAGGCCCAGGCCATGAGGATCGTCATGTTCTTGTGCATGCCGAAGCTGACCGCCTGGCGCAGCGCGGCCGACGACTGCGCGCCGAAGTTCAGCAGCAGCAGCACGTCGGGCTTGGCGGCCATCGCGTTGGTGAGGTAGCCGCTGAATTCCTTCTCGTTGAGCGAGTGGTAGCTGTTGCCCACGTGCTCGATGCCCTTCTCCTGGAAGATGTTCTTGGCCGCGCTCAGCAAACCGTCGCCGAACACGTACTGCGGCGTGATCGTGTACCAGCGCTTGGCCTTGGGCATCTGCGCGATCAGCGGGCGCACCGTCTGCTCGATCGCACCGAAGGTGGGCACCGACCAGCGGAAGGTGGCGGGGTTGCAGTCCTTGCCGGTGATCTCGTCGGCGCCGGCGGTGGTGATGAACAGGCCGCCGGCCTTCTCGGCTTCCTTGCCCATGGCCAGCGCTTCCGACGACAGGATGCCGCCCGCGAAGAACTTCGTGCCCTGCTGCTGCAAGGCTTCCTGCACCTTGCGCACGGCGGTCGCGGGCTTGCCTTCGGTGTCGAGCACCGTGTAGGCCAGCGGACGCTTGAGCACGCTGCCGTACTGCTCGATGGCCAGCTTCATGCCCAGGTCTGCGTACTTGCCATTGGCCGCGAACGCACCCGACATCGGGACCGGGCAGCCGAAGCGGATGGCCTCGGCCGACTGGGCAAAGGCGGCGCGGCCGGCCAGCAGGGAAGCGGGGGCGGCCGACAGGGCGGCGAGCTGAAGGAGGTGTCTGCGTTGCATGGGAATCTCCGGTCGTGGTGTGGAAGTAAGGGAAAAGAGCTGCCTGCGAGTGCCGGCGAATTTAAGCGGATAAATAGGATTAATATGCTGGTAAAAACCCGCTAGCAAGCCTTGTGCCCAACACCAACCGGAGCCCGCCAATGACGCCGTTTAAGATCGCGCGCTGTTGCGCATCCCGCGCATCTCCCGATGGGCATGGAGCGTTTCAATGAGAGTGGGGCAGAACCGCCCGAAGCGGCAAAAGCTCTCGGACGTCATCGTCGAAGACGTCAAGCGATGGATCGTGGCGGAGCGCAAGCAGCCCGGCGACCGGCTACCGAACGAGAAAGAACTGATCGAGCTTTTCGGCTACTCGAAGAGCACGGTGCGCGAAGCATTGAAGGCGCTGGAAGTGCGCGGCCTCATCGCCATTCGCACCGGGCCGGGCGGCGGGGCATACCTGCAGCAGGTGTCGGTCGACCATGCGTCGGAGCCGCTGCGCAACTTCCTGCACTTTCATCACCTGGACGGGCACCACATCTACCAGTTGCGCAAGGCGCTGGAGCCCGAGCTGGCCGTGAGCGTGGTCGGCCGGCTCACGCCCGAGCAGTTCGAGCGGCTCGAAGACAACGTGCGCCTGTGCATGATCGAGCCCACGAACGAGGACGAGCTGCGCATGCAGCGCGAAGCCGAACTCGCGTTCCACACCATGTTGGCGGAGGCTTGCCCCAATCCGGTGCTGTCATTCATGTGCCGCTTTCTCAACGACCTGCTGCGCGACCTCGTGGTCTACAAGAAGGCGCTGGACCATCACCACTTCGGCGAGACCAATGTCGACTATCACACGCAGTTGCTGGCCGCCTACCGCAAGGAAGATGCGGACGAGGTGCGCCGGTTGATGGCTGAGCACATGGTCGATGCCGAGGCTCACATGCACGAGATGGAGGCGCACATCGGGGCGAAGCACTTGTTGCTGCCTAGTGGGCAGCGGTAGCCTGATCCGTTCATTCAGGGCGAGTGCGAATGACACCAGGTGCTCCCCTCCGCGAATGTCCCCCGCTTCGCTCCTCCTTTATTTCGCTGCGGGGAGCACCTGGTGTCATTCGCACAGGACACGCTGCTGGTGTACCGCTGATCAACCACCGCTCTGTCCAGCGCTCACGTCGATACGGTGCTCTTTTTCGCGAAATAAAGGAGGAGCGAAGCGGGGGACATTCGCGAAAAAGAGCACCGTGTCGGCGTGAGCGTCGCCCTGAACTGAACAACAGCCGTCAAACGTGAGCCGCCTCCAAGCAAGCCTGAAACGCCAACACAGCCCGTGAAGGCTTGGGCGACCGTCGCAAGAGGCTCACAAACCGGCACGCATAGTTGAAGCGCGCCGGCAGCACCGCCTTCATCAGCCCGCGCTGCTCGAACACCTGCGCGTAGTGGTCGGGCAAAAATCCCAGGAAACGCCCCGAAAGAATCAGCGTGGCAATCGCCTCCTGATCGAACCCCGTGGCCTTGCGCGACAGTCTCGCCCGGTGGCTCAGCTCCATGTTCGGCGAGTGATACCCCAGCCCCGCGAAATGGTGTTCGCCCAGCTTCGACCACGTGAGCTTGGCGTGCGGACTGTCGAACAACGGATGCCCCTTGCCGCAATACAGCAGCATCGTCTCGTCGAACAGGTCGGCGTACACAAGGCTCTTCGAGGCACGGTGCGCCGGGATGATGCCGATCTGGAAGTTGCCCTCCAGCACGCCCTGCTCGATGGCGTTGATCGAACCCACATGCACCGCCAGGTTCACCTCGGGCGCCATCTCGGTAAAGCGCGCGATGGCCTCGCCGATACGCGCCTTCGGGTTGGTCGCCGTCTTGTCGAACAGCGCCACCTCCAGTTGCCCGCCCATGCGGTTGTGGATGTCGTCGATGCCGCCGCGAAAGGCGTCGACCGAGGCCAGCAGCCGCAGCGTCTCGTCGTACACGCGCTGGCCTTCGGTGGTGAGCGCAAAGCCCGCCCGGCCGCGCCGGCACAGCACGAGGCCCAGCCGCGTTTCCAGGTCTTTCACATGCCGGCTCACGGTGGAAGTGCCGATGTTCAGCTCCAGCTCGGCCGCCGCCATGCCGCCGCAGTCGACCACGCTCTTGAACACCTTGAGCAGGCGCAGGTCCATGTCGCTGAGCTGCCCCAGAACGGCGCGGTTGCGGGTGCTCTGGGCACCATCCTGGGAAGCTTGCGAGGACATGGCCTTTACTTGCATAAATCGTCAAGTGAACATTGATATTGCGCCATTCTCCACACTGAAGGCTCTGCGAACAATCGGCACATCCCATCACCCTCCGGAGCCCGCCCTGTGCGGGAAGCGCCATGACCCTCGCAACGCCCGCCATCGAACCGACGTCCACCACGCGCACCGACGCCGCCTGGCTCGACGCGCACTGGATGCCCTACACCGGCAACCGCAACTTCAAGGCCGATCCGCGGATCATCGTGGAGGCCAAGGACGCCTACTTCACCGACAGCGACGGCCGCAAGATCTTCGACGGCCTCTCGGGCCTGTGGTGCTCGGGCCTGGGCCATGGCCGCCCCGAAATCACCGAAGCGGTGAGCCGCCAGATCGCCAAGCTCGACTACTCGCCCGCCTTCCAGTTCGGCCACCCGCTCTCGTTCGAGCTGGCCAACAAGATCAAGGAACTGACGCCCGCGGGCCTGGACTACGTGTTCTTCACCGGCTCGGGCTCCGAAGCCGCCGACACCTCGCTGAAGATGGCGCGCGCCTACTGGCGCACCAAGGGCCTGGCGAGCAAGACACGCCTGATCGGCCGCGAGAAGGGCTACCACGGCGTCAACTACGGCGGCATCTCGGTAGGCGGCATCGCGGCCAACCGCAAGCTGTTCGGCCAGGGCGTCGAGGCCGACCACCTGCCGCACACCCAACTGGCATCGAACGCCTTCACGCGCGGCATGTCCGAGAACGGTGCCGAGCTGGCCGACCGCCTGCTCGACCTGATCGCGCTGCACGACGCATCGAACATCGCGGCTGTGATCGTGGAGCCCTTCGCCGGGTCGGCCGGCGTGGTGATTCCGCCCAAGGGTTATCTCAAGCGCCTGCGCGACATCTGCACCGCCAACAACATCCTGCTGATCTTTGATGAAGTCATCACCGGTTTCGGCCGCTGCGGCGCGCTCACGGGTGCGGATGCCTTCGGCGTGACGCCCGACATCATGAACATCGCCAAGCAGGTCACCAACGGCGCACAGCCGCTGGGCGCCGTGATCGCCAGCAAGGACATCTACGACACCTTCATGGCAGCCGGCGGCCCCGACTACATGCTCGAGTTTCCGCACGGCTACACCTACGGCGCGCACCCGGTGGCCTGCGCCGCCGGCGTCGCCGCGCTCGACGTGCTGCAGAAGGAAGACATGATCGGCCGCGTGCAGACGCTGGCTCCGCATTTCGAGAACGCCGTGCACAGCCTCAAGGGCAGCAAGCACGTGACCGACATCCGCAACTTCGGCTTGGCCGCAGGCATCACGATTGCCGCACTGCCGGGCGAGCCCGCACGCCGCCCGTACGAGATCGCGATGAACTGCTGGAAGAAGGGCTTCTACGTTCGCTACGGCGGCGACACCATCCAGCTCGCACCGCCCTTCATTTCCGAGAAGGCCGAGATCGACCGCATGGTGAATGCGCTGGCCGACGCGCTCGCAGAAACCAACTGATCCAGCGGGTACCACGATGCAACACGACAAGAACGTCACGGCCACCATCGGCCACTTCATCGACGGCAAGCGCGTCGATGGCGGCACCCGCGTGCAGCCGGTGTTCGACCCGGCCACGGGCTTCTCGGACAAGAGCGTCGCGCTCGCCGACAAGCTCACGGTCGAGCAGGCCATCGCTTCGGCACAGGCGGCCTTTCCGGCGTGGCGCAACACGCCACCGCTCAAGCGCGCCCGCGTGATGAGCAAGCTCAAGACGCTGCTCGAAGCCAATGCCGACCGCATCGCCGCGCTGATCACGGCCGAGCACGGCAAGGTGCTGTCGGACGCGCATGGCGAGCTGCAGCGCGGCATCGAGAACGTCGAGTACGCGAGCTACGCGCCCGAGCTGCTCAAGGGCGAGCACAGCAAGAACGTCGGCCCGGCCATCGATTCGTGGAGCGAGTTCCAGGCCATGGGCGTCACGGCCGGCATCACGCCGTTCAACTTCCCGGTGATGGTGCCGCTGTGGATGTGGCCGATGGCCGTGGCCTGCGGCAACACCTTCGTGCTCAAGCCCTCGGAGCGCACGCCCTCCTCCACCCTGCTGGTGGCCGAACTGGCGCTCGAAGCCGGCCTGCCACCGGGCGTGCTGAACGTGGTCAACGGCGACAAGGAAGCCGTCGACACGCTGCTGACCGATCCGCGCGTGAAGGCCGTGAGCTTCGTCGGCTCCACTGCCATTGCCGAATACATCTACACCACCGGCTGCGCGCACGGCAAGCGCGTGCAGGCCCTGGGCGGCGCGAAGAACTTCGCCGTCGTCATGCCCGACGCCGACATCGGCAACGCCGTGAGCGCGCTGATGGGCGCGGCCTACGGCTCGTGCGGCGAACGCTGCATGGCCATCCCGCTGGTCGTGGCCATCGGCGACGACACGGGCGACGCCGTGGTGGCGGGCCTGAAGGCCGAGATCGCGAAGATGAAGGTCGGCCCCGGCAACGACAACGGCAACGACATGGGCCCGCTGGTCACGAAGCCGCACTTCGAGAAGGTCAAGGCGTTTGTCGATGCGGGCGTGGCGGCGGGTGCGAAGCTCGTGGTCGACGGCCGCGGCGTGAAGGTCGATGGCCACGACGGCGGCTACTACCTCGGCCCTTGCCTGTTCGACGGCGTGAAGCCCGGCATGACGATCTACCAGGAAGAAATCTTCGGCCCGGTGCTCGGCGTGGTGCGCGTGAAGACGCTCGAAGAAGCCATGGCGATGATCGACGCGCACGAGTACGGCAACGGCACCTGCATCTTCACGCGCGACGGCGAGGCCGCGCGCTGGTTCAGCGACAACATCCAGGTCGGCATGGTCGGCATCAACGTGCCGCTGCCGGTGCCCGTGGCGTACCACTCGTTCGGCGGCTGGAAGCGCTCGCTGTTCGGCGACCTGCACGCCTACGGCCCCGACGCCGTGCGTTTCTATACCAAGCGCAAGACCATCACGCAGCGCTGGCCCTCGGCCGGTGTGCGCGAAGGCGCGGTGTTCGCGTTTCCGTCGAACCGCTGATCCGGCGACCTTGCCGCGGGACGGGCCTTACAGGCCCTGCCCGCGGCATTTTCATTTCTACCAAGGCAGCGAATAGGTCTTGCAGTTGGTGAAGCTCTTCATGGCTTCGAGCACGCCTTCCTTGTAGCCCAGGCCCGAGTCCTTGATGCCGCCGAAGGGCGTCAGCTCCAGCCGGTAGCCG
>NZ_JBPJZR010000011.1:0-277822 GCF_051216615.1 Variovorax raffinosi | reverse complement strand
AGCGCTCGGGCGTGACCAAGCTGGGCATCATGGGTTCGGAGCAGTTCATCCCATGAGCCGCGCCAACGACTTCGACCCCAAGTCCCGCTTCGGCCCCGTGGGCATCGGCGTGATGATTCTGTTCCACCTGCTGGTCGGCTACGCGCTGGTGTCGGGCCTGGCCCGCAAGGCGGTCGAGATGATCAAGAAGCCGATGGACGCGACGATCATCGCGGAGATCAAGGTGCCTCCGCCGCCCCCACCTCCACCGCCGCCACCGCCCAAGAAGATCGTCAAGCTGGAGACGCCGAAGGCCCCGCCACCGCCGCGCCCGGCCTACGTGCCGCCACCGGCCGTGACGCCACCCGTGAGCACCGCACCGGCGATCACGGCGGTGCAGAGCGTCGAGCCGGTGGCACCGCCGCCCGCCGCGCCACCTGCGCCGCCTGCGCCACCGGCGCCGCCGAAGGCCGTCTCTTCAGACATCGCAGTGGCGTGTCCGAAGCAGGTCAAGCCGGAGATGCCGCGCAAGGCGCTGGACGAAGGTACCAGCGGTGTTGTGAAGGCGGAGGTGCGCATCAAGGGCAGCCATGTGACCGACGTGCGCTTCCTGTCGGGGCCGCGCGTGTACTACGGTGCCGTGCGCTCGGCCATGATGCGCTACGAGTGCCAGACCACGGGCGATGCGGAGATCCTGGCCACGCAGGAGTTCGTCTTCAAGATCGAGTGAGGCGAGGGGCAGAGGAGGCAGGCCCCGACGACCTCATTCAGTGCGGATGCGCGTGGTGCGCATCCGGCACATGCGGATGCGTGTGACGCAGCGGCGTGTGCCGATGCGCGTGGCTGTGCTCGCCAACAGGCATCGGCGTGTGCACATGGTCATGGTGCCCGTCGTCGTGCCGGTGTGCATGTTCATGATCAAGCGGCTCGTGGTCATGCGCATGCCCGTGCGATTCCGCCAGGTGCAGGACGACGCCCGCGAGCATCAGCACGCCGCCGGTGGCCGTGCCCCAGCTCAGGGTCCGGTCGCCCAGCGCAATGGCGACCAGCGCGCCGATGAAAGGCGCGAACGCGAACACCGAGCCGGTGCGGGCCGCGCCGAAGGCCCGTTGCGCCAGAAGATAAAGCCGCAAGCTCAGGCCGTAGCCGCTGGCGCCGATGGCGAGCAATGCGAGGGCGGCGCTCCAGGCGGGCAGTGGTTCACCAGCCACGACCGCGAGCAGCACCGTGGCGCCGACGCCGAGCAGCGACTTGCCCAGCACCACCTGGCCCGGATCGCGCTCGGCCAGCGCGCGCGACAAGGTGTTGTCGATGCCCCAGGCCACCGTGGCAGCGAATACAGCGAGCAGGCCCAGCAACTGGGCACCGCCGTTCAGGCCGCGATCGACCACCAGCACCATGCCGCCCGCGAGCAGCAACAGCATCGCGGTCCACACGCGCCGGTCCATCACTTCGCGATACAGCATGCGGGCCAGCACCGCGGTGCACAGGGCTTCGAGCGCGAGCATGAGCGAGGCGCTGGTGCCGCTGGTGTGCTGCAGGCCCCAGGCCAGGCCCACCGGCCCGACGACGGCGCCGAAGAGCGCCATCCACGACAGCCGCTTCAGGTCGGTGCGGCGCAAGGCGGCTTCGCGCTCGGCCGGCTGGCGCAGCCACGCGCCCATGAGCGCGGCGCCGGCATAGAGCAGGGCGGCCGTGGTGAAGGCGCCCAGCCCGGCACCCGCCTGCTGGACCAGAGGGGTGCTGATGCCGAACAGGGCTGCGGCCAGAAGGGCCAGCAGGCCACCGCGCAGCGCGGGCAGATGGTGGAGGAAGTTCACTGCGTGGGTCTCGCCGGGTGGGAAGGAGATCGATTCTGCACGGCCCGGGTTGGCCGATGGATTTCAGTGTTGCTGCGGCACCGGCCGCGACCACAACCACGCCAGCACCGTGGCCATGCAGCCGATCGCCAATGCGGCGAGCCACCACTTGTGCGCCGTCAGAGACACGATCACGGCGCAGGCGGCCATGGTGATGGTCGCGCTCCACTTCGCGCGGCGGCTCACGGTGCGGCCGTTCTGCCAGTTGAGCAGCAGCGGCCCGAACAGGCGATGGTTGAGCAGCCAGCCGTGCAGGCGCGGCGAACTGCGCGCTGCTGCCCATGCGGCCAGCAGGATGAACACGGTCGTCGGCATGCCGGGCAGCACGACGCCGATCAGGCCCAGGATCAGGCACAGCACGGCGAAGCAGTACAGCAGGGCACGCATCAGCGCCGACGGGGGCTTGGGGGCGGGCTTCAACGCTGCATGCTCCGACTGATCGGAGCGTTGCGATGGCGTATCGGTTTCAGCGGGTGTTTTCGTCACGGGCCGATCCGCTCGCGAAACAACACGCCCTTGTCAGGCATATGCCACCCAACCGCGAAATGCCAGGCCTGCGTAGAACAGTTGTGTGTGCGTGAAGCCCGCTTCTTCGAGCATGGCCTCCTCGCCGTCGGGGCCAAGCAGCGGCAGCCTTGAACCGATGGCGGATGCCGCATTGCGCGCACCTTCGGGATCGACGCCCGAGGAAATGGCGAACGCCACATAGCGTGAGAGCCATAGCTCCCGCTCTGTCGGAGCCTGCGGAAAACTCAGATGGGCCATGACGAACGGCGCACCGGGCTTCAGGCGTTGACGGATTTCTTTCAACGTGCGCCTGCGTTCGTCGATGGCGATGAAGTGCATCGTCAGCAAGCAGGTCGCGGCGTCGAACGGTCCGGCCGGCGCTGTATCGACGTAGCCATGGTGAAGCTGGGCGCGTGCCATCAGCGGCCCGAGCGCCGCTTCCGCAAGATCGAGCATGGACTTCGCCGGATCGACACCGACGAAATGCCATTGCGGGTGCATCTGCGCAAAGGCCTTCAACTCGACACCGCCACCTGCGCCGACGACCAGCACGCCGGCGTTTTCTGGCACCCGCTCGGCCACCAGCAGGGCCGCCATTTTCTGCAGGTCGGACCAGCCCGGGACGATGCGGCTGGTCTTGTCGGCGTAGGTGGACACGGCCTGGGGATCATTGAAATGGGCGTGTGGGTCGACGGTTGATTGGGTCATGGGAGCAGTTTAGGTCCGCTCTGCGAATGAGGCGGGGCGGCACTGTGTGCATGGCGGATCGAGGCGTCGCTTACCGGCGGCGGGCGGCATCGCAGCGACTTTTCGCTTCCAAGGTGTCCGAGCCGTAGATGTCGAGTGACAGAACGATGCGTCGAGAGCCCAGCGCAACCATGGTCGAAGGGGAAATCGCAACACCTTCATTGCTGCTCCCCATGAACCAGCCGCAGAACAGGTCCACGCGAAAGCGGCGTGACAGATCGTGCCAGACCAGCAAGTCCGAAGTGGTCTGACTGAGCAACTCAGAAACCTGCTTGTCGAGATCCTCCGGCTCGGTGTCCTCGGCGCTCAGTTGCCACATGCCCGACCTTCGCGTGACAACGCCGCCCGGCGGGGTGTGGAACTGGTCCCCCTTTGCGTAGGCCGCCGTTGGGTCTTTCTTGAGCAGTCTTGTTATGTCTGCCGGGATAAGGTCGTCCCCGGCAATACGAAGGCTTGCCGAGGCGCGTTGAAGATGGGCCATTCAATGGAGTGTGTATGTTGCTTGGTACTGATTGTTCACTTTACCGATCCGTCTATTTACGCGACTGTTGCCAGCCGGTTGTGAGTTCGTCGTCGTGTCGCTGGGCCGCTGGCGCGGAACGCCGCGCGACCGCGACCAACAGCCGAAGTCGACCAGTGGCGTGCGCTCGACGGCGGCATCGAATTCGCCTACGCTGAGCTTCCGGGGCCGGTCACCGCCGCACGACGCCGCCGGGCAGAGCCCGTCATTTCTCTTTGAAAGGCACGCGCAATGAATCTCCAACTCACAGGCAGGCTCGCGCTGGTTTCCGGCAGCACGGCAGGTATCGGATTCGCCATCGCGCAGGCCCTGGCAGCGGAGGGTGCGCGCGTTATCGTCAATGGGCGTTCGCAGAACTCGGTGGACGCCGCGGTCGCTCAGATCGAGGCGGCGCAGGGCGGCGAAGTCATTGGCTTCGCCGGCGACCTGAGCACGGCCGCTGCCGCGCAAGCCTTGGTGGCGAAGTACCCCGACATCGAGATTCTGGTCAACAACCTCGGCATCTTCGAACCCAAGCCGTTCGAAGAAATTCCGGATGAGGACTGGACGCGCTTCTTCGATGTGAATGTCCTGAGCGGCGTTCGTCTGGCGCGCTTGGTATTGCCCGCGATGAGGCGCGCCAACTGGGGGCGCATCATCTTCATCTCCAGCGAGAGTGCCGTCCAGATTCCTGCGGAGATGATTCACTACGGCATGACGAAGACGGCGCAGTTGGCCGTCTCTCGCGGATTGGCTGAGGCCGTCGCCGGCTCTGGAATCACCGTCAACAGCATCCTGCCGGGTCCGACCAGGTCGCGGGGTGTGGGCGAATTCGTCGAGGCGCTCGCCAAGGCCGATGGCAAGTCCTTCGAGGCCTATGAGAGGGAGTTTTTCGAAAAGGTGCGACCGACATCCCTCATCAAGAGATTCGAAACGCCAGAGGAGATTGCCTCCATGGTGGCCTACATTGCCAGCCCGCTTTCATCGGGGACGACAGGGGCGGCGCTTCGCGTGGACGGCGGCTGTACGAAAAGCGCGTTCTAGAGGTGCGGCTCCCGGCCAATACCGATCGCTTGCCGCCTGGCTGGAACCAAATACCGTTGGCTCCCTGCGCGGCAAAGCCCCAAAATGCGTCGCACCGATCTGGTCCCTCCTTCACAGTGGAGCTTCGATATGAAGAATCGCTTTGCGTTGGTATTGGTGCTGTTGACTGCTGTGCTGTGCATCGGCAATGCCGCAGCAGAACCAGCATTCCCCAGCAGCTTCAAGACCCGGACCGTCACCATGGCGGATGGCGCGAGCATCTTCGTTCGCTCCGGTGGTGCCGGCCCTGCCGTGGTGCTCATTCATGGGTTCGGTGACACGGGCGACATGTGGGCCCCGCTGGCGAAAGAGCTCGCGAAGACGCACCTGGTGATCGTGCCGGACCTGCGCGGCATGGGGAAATCGTCAAAGGCCGCCAGTGGCTACGACAAGAAGTCGCAGGCTATCGACATACGCGCGGTCGTGACTGCGTTGAAGCAGGACCAGACCGCCGTCGTCGGCCATGACATCGGCACGATGGTCGCCTATGCGTATGCGGCGAGCTACCCCGACAAAGTCGACAAGCTCGTCGTGATGGACGCACCCGTGCCGGGCATTGCGCCGTGGGACCAGATCATTCTGTGGCCCGCGCTGTGGCACTTCAATGCCGGCGGCCGCGATTTCGAGCGGCTGGTCGCCGGAAGGGAGCGCATCTATCTCGACCGGTTCTGGAACGAGTTTGCCGGCACCCCTTCGAAGATCGACGAGGCGACGCGGCGCCACTACGCCAAGCTCTACGCGCAGCCGGGTGCGATGCGCGCCGCCTTCGCGCAGTTCAACACCATCGCCAAGAGCGACGTCGCCGACAACATCGCGTTCTCCAAAACCAAGCTCGCCATGCCGGTGCTTGCCATTGGCGGAGAGAAATCCTTCGGCGGCAACATGGCGATCGTCATGCGCAATGCGGCAACCAATGTGCGCGGAGAAGTCGTGCCAGGCGCGGGACACTGGTTGATGGAAGAGAGCACCGACGCGACGGTCGGGTTGATCGGAAAATTTTTGGCGGCTTCGCAGTAGCGCTATCGGTGCAGGTCTGTTGGCGAACGTCGGCTTCAGAGAAGTGTGAAGGACCGCGACGGGCCCGAAGCGGCTATACAGGATTCTCTGAAGCAGACGCAAAGAGGTGCGTGGGCACAGCATGACCATGAACAGCGCCTCAAGCTTGTGGTAGGTGATTTCTATGATTTATTACCACAACCGGCGCAATTGAGCGAACTCTTCGTACCGTAGCAAGCCATCGAAAACTACCTCATATGTCGCTTGGATGTTGTCTGTCGTGTGACCCCAATATTGACCGAAGTCAAAAGCCGTAGCTTGTGCTGATTCAAGCTGCTCTGCTGCGAGCGAAAGCCACTCTGGGCACGGCGGAAACGAACCCAACATTTGTTCGTCATCTGCCCAGGCTGTACCAACGTAGTGGTCAGCCAGGGCCAAGCGCCAAAAACTGATGGGTCCAACGTTCTCATCGATACAGCGCAGAAATTCGGTAGCTATGCTGCCCGGTCCGGCCAGCCATCCAAGCGCTGCGTCACGGTGCCAACGCAGCATATGCGCATCGTCCGGAAATTTTCGAGTTGCTACCAAAGCTGTCGTGAAAGCTTCTTCGCGTGCTCCAACTGCGTTGTAACTTCGAAACAGGCTCAAGAACTCGGCTTGAGTGAGTTCCTCAAGGGTACGGCTTTCAAGCAAGTGGAGCTCCACTCGAGAAATAAAGTGCTTATGTCGGGAATTCATTCGGCTGGTCAGTCAGTACCACTCTTCGGCCGCATGACGACCCGAGCGGAGCCATTGTTTCGAACGTCGGCTCGTGGCCGCATTTTGCCGTTGTCCTGCACCTCCGGCGATCGATCCAGAGGAGCCCGCGCCTTCGGAACCAGGCCGGCGTGAACTCCGACGGGAAAAATGGCCGTGGCGATCTTGATGATCTGAAGGCGCGTGTGATACCGGATGTTCCGATGACCGTCTTGAAGATGGCTCTCACTGAACGAGGCTCGCACATGACTCCTAAGAGCTAGACATTCCCAATCACCTCTCAATCGGCCTGCGATGATGCGACCATGAGCGTTCCGAAGTCACCCACGAATGAGCAAGTGCCGGCCGACTTGGTAGTCCGCCCCTGAGCCGAACGGTCAGGCCGACTTGCGTGGATGGCAAGGCCAAAGCTCGTCGCCAAAGCGAACGAACTTCTTGAAACCTGCGATGGATCAGACGCGTCCTTTGGCGCCTTCACCAACACGCATAATCGATTCGTCCTCGCCGTACGGCGACAGAAGCCGGTCGGCGAGCCGCTTGGCATCTCGTTTGTGACTTGCGTATACCTCGCCGGCCCTACCGCCTGGACAAACACGCAGCTTCGGTGCACGTCTCTCGAGGATGCGGACGGCGCGCTCTTGGCCGAGCTGCGCTCGAGGCCTCTACATCGGAAGGAAATTCATGAAAAAATTCGAAAGTGGTCGAGCGCGCGTACTTCGTCTGTGTGCGGTCGTTTCCACGCTCGCCTTCGCTGCATCAACCTCCTTCTCGGGAACGCTGCGTGGCGGCGAACTGGATCAATCGCTTCAACAGGGTGCTTGGTGCACTGATTCGCACGACGGCAAGAAGTGCCAAACGTATGAGGTGTACCGGGAGGGCCTTATTTTCGGCTGCGCAAACCCTGAAAAGCCGGCCATAAACGAGCAAGTGAACTTCGCGTCGGTAATGAGCTACAAGGTCGAAGGCGATCGCATCTGCATCGCTTTCCTTGCAGCGGCAAAGGCTCCGCCACCTATGGTGTTGAGCACCGAACCCGCCTGCGGGACTGTGTTCGAAATCAACGCCGAATTCATGCGCTACAAGCTCGACCTTGTGGATGAGGTCTCCACAGACTTTCGAATCCCGCGAGATGGCCTGACTTGTCCAGGCCCACCTGTTGCTCCTTCGAATTGAGTACTCAGATGCGGTTGGATGCCTCCCAGGATCAGTTGCCCGACGATGGCGGCCAAGGCGGCCCGGAAATGAGGCCGAGTGCGACCGCGCCCTCAATCAAGTGAAGAACTGCGTCTAGCTTTGTGCCTAGATAGAACTTGGCCATCTTTTTGGGTGAGTACTGTCAATGACTGGTCATGGCCGACTGCTACCTGTCGCGTCGCCCTTTGAACTAGGCGCCGGACGCATGGCTACGCCGGTTCCACGATGCTCAATTCCCCGTCCAACCATCCCGACAGTTGTCCTTTCCATCAAGGTAGGGTTCTTTGCGCCGAGGGCCCTCCGCCTTAAGGTAGACCTCCGCACGCCCCGACCAAGACGGGAGATTTACCTGCCCCTCAGGCCTTGGCCATGGGGAATATGGCTGCGCTGCCCCCTTCCCCTCGCCATGAATGCGGCTCTTCGGGACGCCAAGTTTTCCCAGTAGCTGACGGACATATGCAGAGCGAGCTTCTGACAGTTCAACCAGAGAGCGGGAGGATTCGCCCTCGGACGGGTCCGCATGTCCCGTGACAAAAGCGAGCTCAAAGCCACACCAAGAGCGAGCTAGGTCGACAGCGGCCGCGAGTCGAGTTCGAGACTCCGCATCCAGAGCGACAGAGTGCTTCTTGAATTCGAACTGAAGGTCGGTGTCGACATAAGTCGACATTGAAGCGCATGTCAAATGGTGCGTCGCGCTTAAAAAGGCGACTACAGCCCAATGGGTATGCCCCCGACGGGGCACTTTGGACGTTGCCGCCCGGCATCTTGAAAGCATCGTATTCACCGTGGTGAGATTCCCTTCAACTGACAGACGAGATTCTGTTGCAACAGTCCAGCGAAAACCAAGGTCCGGTTGTGGCCGGTCTCGGTCCGTCAGCATTCTCCGCGCTGAACCGCGAGCGCAATGCCATATGCTGCCTTCTCTGCTTGGCCCTCGCCAGGGTAGTCATCCGGAACCACCTCGATAGCTTCGACTTCGAGGCTGCCGCCGGTCTCTGCGTTCGCTCGTGCCACGCCCGCTAGGACCTCCGACACTTGTTCAGGTAAGTCGAACTTGATAACACTGTCCCTGAAGATCAACACGAGTAGACTGCGCGGCCTTTCTTTTGTGCAGAGGAGCGACCCACGATGACTGTCCTGGACACCGGCCCCTACTTCCACGGCACGCGGGTGGACCTCCAGGTAGGCGACCTGCTCACCGCAGGTTTCCATTCAAACTACGACAGCCGCGTCGTCATGAACCACATCTACTTCACCGCCTGGCCAAAGGGCGCCGGGCTGGCCGCCGAAATGGCGAAGGGCGACGGTCGTGGCCGCGTCTACATCGTCGAACCCACGGGCGCCTTCGAGGATGACCCCAACGTCACCGACAAGAAGTTTCCGGGCAATCCCACACGCTCGTATCGCAGCCGGGAGCCGCTTCGGATCGTCGGCGAACTGCAGACCTGGGAGCTCTTCGATGCGGAGTACATCCGGCAGCTCAGGGAGCGCGTACGCATAGGCATGGGAGAGATCATCAACTGATTGCAAGATGTCCAACTTCGGATCCATCCAGACCATGAACGTCAAGACCATCTCCGCTACGACTTGCGCATTCCTCGTTGGGCTCCTTCTTGCCTGCGCGACCAACGCTGAGCCTGCGCAAGTGTTTGTGGAAAAGTCAGTCGGTACCGCCCTTGTGAAGATGCCGGTGCTGCCGGGTTTTTCCAGAGCGTGTGATGAGAACCAGCAGTTTGCTCAACGCGCTGCCGCGTTGACACCCAAGACTTCGGAGTTCATCACGTGTTTTGTGCCGACAAGCAAGTGGCTCGACTTTCAGGCAGGCAGGGCGACCGATCTTTATCCCTTGATAGGGGTGTCGGTCGCGCGTCCTCCGGCGGTTGGCTTCACGCCTGAAAAGTTCAAGGAGATGATGGAAGCTGCCCGAAAGCAGCTTGGCGACATGCTGGGCGATGGAAGCGCCGAAAAGCGCCTCGCTGAGCAGGATGCCGCACTTGCCCGCAGCGGCAATGGCATTCAACGCGACAACTTCAGGCAAGCCTACGGCGGGCTGTTTCCTACTCCACAGGGCAAGCCAAGCTTCGCCTATCTCACAGCTCGCACCGTAGACGTCACGGAGCAGGGCGCCGAATTGCAGCTCAAGGAAGTGGTGGCGACGGGCGTGGTGTTGCAGGGCGGGCGGTTGATCATGTTGTCGGTCGTCGATGGGACCGCGACCGGCGTGAAGGTTGCTCCCGTGCAAGACATCATGCGCCAATGGATTCACGCGTTCGCTAGTCTGAACTGATCCGCGATGGTCTCTTTGCTGTTCTCGGAACGAGGCAGTTCGCCCTGCAGAGGCGAAAGGGCGGAAGGCGCATCCAATTCAGGTTCAGTCAAAGAAAAGGAAGCCTGAAGCGAGGGATCGGTCTTGGCCGTGAGCCGCTATGACACCTGGGAGGGCGGACGGACTTTCAATCCACCACTGTCAGATGGTGGCTGTGAGTGTCCCGACCTTGGTGCTCGACGATTTCCGTGTGAACTTCGGCGAATTCCGGAACGGTGAGCAAGTCTCGGATGACGGCGGCAATCGCCGTGTTCGATCGGGCTTGCTGAACCAGGGGCTCGGCAGCGTAGAACACCGCCTCATAGCGCAGCTTGGGGATCAACGTCAGCAGGTCCTGAATCGTCGCCTCGCGCTCCACATCATCGGCGGCGAGCCGACAGAGAATTTCAATCGCGTTGCCCTGCGTCCAATCGTAGGCACCGTGAGCGACGCTCTTCAGCAGCGGCAAAGCCGGCAGACCGATGAAATAGAGAATCTCAAAGATGGCGAATTGGCGCGCCGCCATCCATTGGCCTAGCCCAGGGAACTGGTCAGCAAGTTCCGGCGGCGGCATCGACCCGTCATGGAAATAGTGGGGCAGTTCTGACAGGTGGGCCTCGTCGAACGTGCCCGCCACCGTTTGTGCGCGTCGTTGGAATTCCATGCGATCACCGATGACTGCGGCGACCCATGTGATGGCCGTTTGCTCGAGCGGGTCAATGGGTTCCGCGGCGCGCGGGGCAGGTCGCTTTTCTTTCTTGAACCAACCAAACAACATGGCCTATCGCTTCCTACTGTGAATGACGCTTTTTGGTCGCCAACTGCCCTATTTGGGGTTGACCGACATCGACTTTACAGAGCCATCATCCCCAACGACGATAGCTAGCTGCTCGCGTTGCCCTCGTGAACGGGCCCTTCGCCGGCTGTCGCTCTTCTTCGAAGCAGTCGCCTGGCGCTGCGTTATTGCGCTCAGAAGTACGCGTGCAAACCCTCATCATCCTCGACCACCATTCGCAAAAACTCGTCGAAGGATTCTGCTATCTGAACGGTGCGTGTCGCGCCGGGCGCAAATACCTGTCCAAAGCATGAAGAGGATGGCTCAAGTTCGATAACGTAGTACACGCATTCATATCCGAAGTCCGCGAACACGAACGGCTTGCATGGGAGAGAAGGCATGTCGTGCGGAAGAGGAAGCGCCGCCGAAGGTTGGAACTCTTGCATTCGCCAAAACCGTATCCAAGATCGCCTCGCGTCGGTGCTGTGTTCCGAGCCGTCCATCAGCGCGTATGCAACCCGCATTTCGTCGGGGAGTTTCACGGAGAAAGAATCCTCGAATCGAGTGGCTTCCTCCATGTCGATTCCGGGAGGGACGGCCGCGTACAGCGTCAATAGTTCATCTCGAATCGCAGTGAATGTCCCAGTCATGATCAATTGTCGCTGAGGCAGGTCGACTCAATTCCGGTAGCCGGTGCGGTCTCGGCGGTCCGGTGCTGGTCGAGTGCTGCTAAATTTCAATGGCGGAGATGTGCCTACGAGTGGACATGGCAACTGCTCAAAAGCAGTCGTACCAACTACGCATTCAGTTCACGCAGGATCCTGAGAGCTAACGCTCCGCGCCCAATCCCTGTGCCTCGATTGTGTTCGTTGAAGTTCTGAGCGTGCGTGACATCCTCCCACTGTTCCACTTGCACTTCGAGCGTCGTGTCGATCTCAAATGCTATGAAGCGCTGGTCTTGCGTGACTAGCTCACCAAATATGCTGGGCATGCCCGGGAAGTCAATGCCAAGTTCAACGACGATGGATTTTTCCCAGCGAACACCTCGCTCTGCTCCCACGCCGGCCAAGATTGGCGGCACGCCATGCCGTTTCCAATAACTCGCTGTAGCGCGCAGCGAACGCTCGACGCGGGCGTTCTGCTGCTGTACGTTCAATTGCCGCGGCTCGCGCTCTTTCATCAGGCGAGCTTGCTGCGGTCGAGCCGCTCTGAACCACCAGCCGCGATTTCTTCAAACACGGAGTCAAGCGTTTCGAATACTTCCCAGCGGTCAACACCCAGACGTTGCGCGGCTTGATCGATCACCAGGAGTTCGAGGTCCTCTTCGCGTTTTCCCTTCCAGAGTTTGTCGGCAAGCGCAACGGAGAGCTCTTCGAGAGAAAGGCCCTGCGTTCTCCATGCGGCGTGGGAAACGCAGCACTCGGCGAACTTGGGTTGAACATCGTTCTGCAGCAGCAGCGCCTTGCCCGCGGGCTCGTGGAGGGCCCCCGACTCCATGAGCTCCTTGGGATACGTGATCTTTCCGGCGTCGTGGACTGCTACGCCCAACTCAATCCATTGCGCGTCGAAGTCGAGCCCAACGTCTGCATATCCGCGCATCAGCAGATCGGCTGCCTCGCCAACGAGTTGGAGATGAAGCAGCAGGCGAGCAGGTGCGCCAAGTCTCTTGAGGAGTTGATAAGCATCTGCACGGTTATCTAGCATTGGAGATCACGCAATTTTTGGGGATGCTTCTGGCGATGCATCGATAGAGGTACGCAAATCTGTGCCGCGCCGATCAACGACTGGTTCTGGTCGAGTTCTCGCGACCATTCAAAGAGAGGTCCCGAAGGTAGCTTCTGGTCGACCGATGACAGGCTCTATCAATTGCTCTCCTTCAGAGACCTGAGAACGGCGTTGACGGAGGCATATTCTTGCTGGCTTTCGCATGACCGGCCTCTGAAGCCATGCAGTGCGTCCACAACCAAACCTAGAGGCATGCCTCGCAGAGATTCTCGGGCCGTCATTTGTACTTCGTCCGAAGCGAGGCAACACATGGCGAGCAGGAGGCTCGCTTCCCTCGTGTTCTCTCCCAGGACGTACGCCAAGCGAGCTTGCCATTCGTCGCTTTGTGCTTGCCAGTGCTGGTTCAGCTCACCCCACTGTCGGTCATCAAATTCCACAATGCGCTTTTGGGCATCGAGAAAACCCACGTCGTACCAATAGTCGACGGTCGACGTATCAATGAAGGACGGGTCAAACATGATGAATACACATGACGTACGAGATGCTTGCTATTGGCAGACTGAAGACCGTCATTGAAGAATGACATCACACCGTTCTTCGGCAGAGGCCACCAGAGCCTCCTCGAGGAGGCTGAACACGTCACGGCCGGTGCTCGATACGAAGTAGTTTCCAAGGCTCATGATGTGCGATGCGATGTTGTCGCCCCAAGGCGGTTTGGACTGGCGGTTTTCGATGTCCCACACCACAGACGTGGGAGGCAATTTGCTCAGGGTCGCCTTTGCCTGCTGCAGCTCCGCGAGCGCCAGCAAGGCGTTCACGTGAGGCAGACGTCCTTGGTAGAGCTCGTTCATCAGGTGAGGGAAGCGGCTGCCCCAGCCCGCGAGTTCGCAATGCGCGCTGATGGTCGAGAAGAACGAGTGCACGAACGACGGCGCACCGAGTTCGTCCGTGATTGAACCCACCGTCACTCCGACTGCCATCAGCGCTCCTCGTGAACTGGCGTCGCCCAACGCGTCGCCTTGTATGACTGCCATCGAGTGAATTCTGCCTCGACGCCGACCGGGAAATCTCGGTCGATCACAGTCCTGGATCAGGCCCGACCCATTTCCTCATACGAAGCATCGATTGCCGTGACGTGCTCACCCCAAGCAGCTTCAGCGACATCGTGGATGATTCTGGCCAGCGTCTCGACATCCGGATCAAGGGTCTGGATACAGGCCAAGCGGCCTGGCGACCAATCGATGACGGTGCACTCTGGGTACTGTCCCAGCAGCACGGAAAGGGCCTCCTGAGGCGGCTCTGTTCGGGTGTACATGAAGTCGAAGTACGGCCCATCCTCCCTCTGAAGTGGGTACACCACAACCCAGGCATTCGACGGGCCGGGAATCCACAAGGTGACGTAGCGATGAGCCCACTCCGCCCCGCCATGTTTGATGAGGCGAAGTACTTCAATGATCGACTGGCAATCGGGTATCCGGACCATGCAATCGGCGTCGAACTTCCGGCCAGGCTCAGACTGAGCGGCGAGGGCGCTGGCCAGAAGTGCAGCCCTTCTTGCTTTCTTATTCATGGCGTTGCCTTGGCTTCGGTCGTCCGCTCATGGCGGCCGATGTCCATTGCGTTGCCTTTGGCTCATGGACCGAGATCGTGCAGATCCCAGCCATCACCTCTTGCAGCACTTCACCACCACCACGCACGACCATCAGGCAGACGCACCGTTCCGCTTTCGCTCCTGAACAAATCCCGCTACCAGCAGAACCACACCAAGGCCCATCAGAAACATCGCAAGGGAATTGCCGCCAATCTCGCTGTTGTTGGCCGCGCTGATCGCCTGTGCTGCGGCGGTGGCGTCCGTGGCCGTCATGGCGGTTGCGAATGCAACGTCCTTGCACTGCACCACCAGGGAGGCATCGGCGTTGCGGGCGGCCATGTTCGCCTGGCACCGTGCCACCAGTGCCGCATCGGCCTGCGGCGGTCCGCCGGCAAACCAGAGAACGCCACCGATCAGCAGTGCGATCACGCCAGCAAGCATGAGCAGTCGGGCTTTGTTCTTCATAGGTCTCCCATGTGTTGCGAAGCATGATAGTCGGCGAGTGGGGGCAAGCGACGGCTCCTGACCGCGTCTGGGCGCATTGCTTTTTGGCAGCGGCCCAAGAGAGATAGAAGGCCTCACGAATCGTCGCGTCCCTGACGCCTCGCCTAATTCCCCTCACGGACAATGCGGCCATGCCGACCAGCCGCCGCATCGTTCCCCTCATCGTCGCCTCGCCCCTGTTCCTTCAGAACCTGGACACCTCGGTGATGGCCACGGCGCTGCCGACCATCGCGCATGCGCTCGATGTCAGCGTGCTGCACCTGAACCTTGCGATCACTTCGTACCTGCTGAGCCTGGCGGTGTTCCTGCCGGTGAGTGGCTGGCTGGCCGAGCGCTTCGGGCCCAAGCGGGTGTTCTGCGTGGCGGTGGCTTTCTTCTCGCTGGGCTCGACCTTGTGCGGCGCGGCGCAGACGCTGCCGCAACTGGTGGCGTTCCGCGTGCTGCAGGGGCTGGGCGGCGCGATGATGCTGCCGGTCGGCCGGCTCATCCTGTTGCGCAGCGTGCCGCCGGCGGAGATGGTGTCGGCGATGGTGTGGTTCACGGTGCCGCCCGCGTTCGGCCGGCTGGCCGGGCCGCTGTTTGGTGGAGCCATCGTCACGCTGGCCTCGTGGCGGTGGATCTTCCTCATCAACATTCCCTTCGGCCTGCTTGCGATTGCGGGTGCGATGCGCTTCATCAAGGACCTGCCCGAAGACAGCTCGCCCGCGCCCTTCGACATCGAAGGCTTCGTGCTGTTGG
This sequence comes from Variovorax raffinosi, assembly GCF_051216615.1. Taxonomy (NCBI): domain Bacteria; kingdom Pseudomonadati; phylum Pseudomonadota; class Betaproteobacteria; order Burkholderiales; family Comamonadaceae; genus Variovorax; species Variovorax raffinosi. The sequence continues at coordinate 262,564 of NZ_JBPJZR010000011.1, read as the reverse complement.
CCGTGGGGCTGACGGCGCTGCTCGGCAGCCTGGAGATGGTGGGCAAGTCGCTGCTGCCGGTGCCGGCCATCTGGGCCATGGCGGGCTTCGGTGCGTTGGCCTCGCTGGTGTATCACCTGCGCAGCCGGGGCAAGGCCAACCCGCTGATCGACCTGGGCATCCTGCGCTTTTCGACCTATCGCGCGTCGATCATCGGCGGCACGCCGCTGCGCATTGCGATCGGGGCCTCGCCGTTTTTGCTGCCGCTGATGTTGCAGTTGGGGTTCGGCCTTTCTCCGCTGGCCTCGGGCAGCCTGACGATGGCCACGGCGCTGGGCTCGCTGGCCACGCGCACGGTCATGGCCAAGGCGATTCGCACGGTGGGGTTTCGCTCGCTGCTGGTCGGTGCAACCTGCCTGACCAGCGTGTTCTATGTGAGCTGCGGCTACTTCCAGCCGACCACGCCGCATGTGCAGATCTTCATCACGCTGCTGTTCGGCGGGTTGGTGAATTCAATGGCGATGGTGTCGCTGCAGACGCTGGGCTTCTCGCAGATTCCCAAGCCCCGCATGAGCCATGCGGCCACGTTGAACAGCATGGCGCAGCAACTGTCGCTGAGCCTGGGCGTGACGCTCGGTGCCACGCTGGTCACGCTGGCGGCGTGGTGGCACGGCAGCGGTGCCAACCGGCTGACGGCCGAAGATTTTTCTCCGGCCTTCGGCGTGGTGGGCGCGATGACGTTGCTGTCGCTGTTGTCGTTCACCAAGCTCTCGAAAAACGAAGGCGCGGGGCTGCGCTGAACAGGCCCTAGACGATCCGCACCGACAGCTCGGGCAGCCCGTCGATGTGGATCTGGATCAGGTCGCCGCGCACCACCGGGCCGACGTTCTCCGGCGTGCCCGAATAGATGATGTCGCCGGGCATCAGCTCGAAGGCCTGCGACAGGCGGCTGATCTGCTCGGCGACCGACCAGATCATGTACTTGAGCGTCGCGCTCTGCTTGGTCTGCCCGTTCACCTTGAGCCAGATCGCGCCATCGGTGAAATGGCCGACCTTCGCCACCGGATGGATCGGGCCGACCGGCGCGGCGTGGTCGAAGCTCTTGCCGATTTCCCAGGGCTTCTTCTGGTCGCCCATCTCGCGCTGCAGGTCGCGGCGCGTCATGTCCAGGCCGAGCGAGTAGCCGTACACGTGGTCGAGCGCATTGGCCGCGGCGATGTCGCGCCCGCCCTTGGCCAGCGCCACAACCAGCTCCACTTCGTAGTGATAGTTCTTCGTGAGCGAAGGGTAGGGGTGGTCGGCCACCACGCCGGGCATGACGACCTGGATGGCATCGGCCGGCTTCTGGAAGAAGAAGGGCGGCTCGCGGGTCGGGTCCGAGCCCATCTCGCGTGCGTGCGCGGCGTAGTTGCGGCCGATGCAATAGATGCGGCGCACCGGGTACACCTGCTCGCTGCCGACGATGGGGATGGTCGACGCGGCAACGTCGAAGGGCGTGGACGGCTGCGCGCGTGCGGCCCCTGCGGGCAATGCGCAACCGGCGATGGCGCCCGTGGCCATGGCGGCCGAACCGGCCAGCAGGCCGCGACGTGAACTGGACATGATCTGTTCTCCTTGGGTTTCTTTCTCGAAGGCGCTGCCGTGGCCGGCACCGCCTGTCGATTCTGGGACGGTGTACGGCCGCGCGGCCGCACGCATCTACGCAAAAACAGGACACAACCACCACGCCGGGGCCGGCCTTACCATCGCGCGATGCCCTCGGCCCGTCCTCCCAGCTCCCGCCTCTACGGCATGCAGGAGCGTGCGAACCATCTCGACTTCGACATCCGCTTCGAGGGCGCGCGGGACGTGCTCGCGCGCCCGCACCGGCACGAGTACTTCCAGATCCAGGTGAGCATCGAGGGCGGCGCGCAGCAGCTCATCGGCGGCGCGGTGCGGCCGTTTCATGCGGGGCACCTGAGCTTCGTGCTGCCGTACCGCGTGCATGTGGTGCCGCATCCCGAAGGCGCGCGCTATGCCATCGTGAACTTCGACCAAAGCTTTCTCTGGCCGGAGCTGGCGGTCGAGCCACTGGATCTTGAAGAAGTGCCGGTGGCCCGCGTGCCCGAGCTGGCGCCGTTCCTGTTCCAGGAGTACGTCGACTTCGGTTTCGATGAAGCTGATTTCGCGCGCATCCTCGGCTGGCTCGACGAACTCTCGGCGCTGAACCGCGCACGCGGCTTCGCGGCGGCGGGCGCGATCCGCGGCATCCTGCTGCAGATGATTGCGTTTGCATGCCAGCGGCATGAAGCGCAACTGATCGAACAGGCCGAGCGCCACAGCAGCGGACGCAGCTCGCGGCGCGACGCCTTGCAGCGCGTGATGCGCTATGTGCGCGACCACCTGAGCGAAGAGATGTCGCTGAACGAAGCGGCTGCGGCGGCCATGTTGTCGCCCAACTACCTCGCACACCTGCTGAAGAAGCAGACCGACCGCACCTTCACCGAACTGGTCACCGAGCGCCGGCTCGACCGCGCGAAAGAACTGCTGCTGACATCGAACGTGCGCATCGGCGACATCGCGCGGCAGTGCGGCTTCAGCGATGCCGACTATTTCAGCCGCCGCTTCAGGCAGCAGATCGGCGTCACGCCTCGGCAGTTTCGCGAAAGCGTTGCCGCACCCGACGCCGGCGCCTGAACAGCGCACCCGAGTTCAGCCGGGCGGCCCGCTGGGCGTGGCGCGTGCCAGGTGGCGGATGTGCTCGAAGTCCAGCGCGTCCAGCGCCTGCCGCACGGCCGCGACCAGCGCCGCATGGTGCGCGTCGTGCGCGATCCGGTCGGCCCATTCGTGAAGGTCGGTCCAGCGGCCTTCGCGCGCGAGCGTTTCGAGTTCGGCGCGCATCGCATCGGGCAGTGGCGCGATGCCGGCGATGGGGCGCGTGCGCCGCCGCGAGCCCGCCGTTGCCGATGGGGCCAGGGCGGGCAACGGCGCGCACCTGAAGGCGGCGGGCACCTCGGCCTCGGGGGCCGCGTCGACCACCACTGAAAAGCGCAGGCGCGTGCCCTGGTGGCGCTGGCTGTCGAGCTGCAATTCGCCCCCCATCCGCGTGACGATGCGCCGCGCGATGGCCAGGCCGAGCCCATGGCCGTCGGTCTTGGCGCCGGCCCGCTCGAAGGCCTGGAACACGCGCTGATGGTTCTCGGGGTCGATGCCGACGCCGCTGTCCCAGACCTCGACCTCCAGCCGCCATTGCGACGACACCGTGGGGTGGGCCTCCACGCGCAGGCCCATCTGCCCGTTGCGCGTGAACTTGGCGGCGTTCGACAGCAGGTTCAGCAGCAGTTGCTGAAAGCGCTTGCTGTCGAGGGCCACCACCGGCGGCAGCGTGCCGGGGCGTTCGAGCACGAAGCGGTTGTCCTGGCGCTGCGCGAGCGCGGCGGCGTACTGCGCGATGTCTTCGATCAGCGCCGGCAGCCGCACCGGCCGGGGCTGGAAGCTGAAGGGCAGCAACTCGCCCTTGGCGTATTCGAGCAGGTCGTCGATCAGCGAGAGCTGGTAGCCGGCGCTGCGCTCGATGGCCTGCAACTGTTCGGGCTTCGATCCGGCTTCGCCGCGCAGCATCCGCGCCTGGCCGACGATGGTGGCCAGCGGCGCGCGCAGGTCGTGGCCGATGTAGGCCATGAGCCGGCTCTGCTCGCGTGCATGGTGTTCGGCCTGTTCGAGCGCGGCATTCAGCGCATGCGTCCTGCGCGTCATTTCTTCGTGCAGGCGCTGCTGCTCGTGCGTCTGCCAGTGCATCAGCGTGCGTTGCGCGTCGCTGCGCTGGTGCGACAAGCGATGGGTCCACGAGGCCAGTGCCACCAGCCCGACCAGCAGGCCCGGAAAGGCGAGCGCGTAGGCATCGAGGCCCGGCAGCGCGCTGGCCGGCAGCGACAGCTCGGCCAGCCGCAGGCAGACGCCGAAGGTGACGACGGCCATCACCGGAAAAGCCAGCTTGCCGCCCGGTCCCGCGCGCCGCATGTAGAGAAAGCTGCTCACGGTGAGCGCAAACACCAGCAGCAGCGCGTTCAGCACGCCGATGCGCGCGAACGGCGCATAGGTGCCGAGCCATGTGCCGAACACCACCACGCACTGCACGCCGGTCAGCAGGGCCAGCACGCGCAGGCCGGGCGGGCGCACGGGGCCGCGCCGCGTGAGGGCGTACAGGTACACCACCATGGTCAGCACGCAGCAGCCGGCCAGCACGCCCGCCGCGCGGTAGCTCCACTCGGGGCTGTGGGGCCACAGCGCCAGGTGCGTGTGGCCGCGGTAGGTGCCTTCGTAGAGCGCGACCAGCGTGAAGCCCAGGCTCTGCGCCGCCATCGAGAAGGTGCGGGTCTGGCACCACAGCGCGAGCGAATAGACGGCGAGCACCAGCAGCCCGCCGATCAGCAGGCCGTCGAGCAGCGCATGGCGGCCTTCGGATGCGCGCCAGCTGTCGGCCGTGTGCAGCCAGGGGCTGAGCTTCGCGCTGCTGAGGCTTTGCACGCGCACCAGCACGCGCGCGCTTTCTCCGGGCTGCAGGTCGAGGTCGAGCGTGGGCACGCGGTCGGGTGGGGCGTCCTGCGGCACGGCCAGGCCGGCCGCCGTGTGGGTCCAGGCCTGCGGCTGCCCGCCGTCCGTGCTGGGCCCTTGCCGCAGCACGTGGAAGTCGACGCGCTGCAGCCAGGTGGTGTCCAGCACGAAGCGCATCGCCCGGATCGCGCGGCTGTCGTTGGCAAGCGTGAAGCGCAGCCAGAAGGCCGAGTTCGAGAAACCGGGCCGCATGTGCGCGGGCGTGCCGGGCACGAAGCCGCCGGGGCCGTCGCCTGCGAGCGCGTCGGCCGATTCGCGCGTCAGCCGCGTCGTCGGGTCTTCGAGCCATTCGACATCGCTGTCGAGCATCGCCGGCAGGGTCTGCATGGCGCCCAGACGCAGGGTGCTGGCCTGTGCGGCGGGCAGCAGGCACCACCCGCACGCGGCGCACAGCAGCGCCGCGACCCAGCGTCGCGTGGCCATCGCGGCGTTCAGGCGCGGGGTGCCGCGTCGGTCTCCGCGACGCGAAAACGCGCGTTGCGGAAAGCGGCAGGCGTGGCGTCGAAGCGCTCGCGGAAGGCGGTCGAGAAATTGGCGGCGCCCGAGAAGCCGACCTCGACCGCCACTTCGTCGATGCTCAGCGCGGACGACAGCAGCAGGCGCTGCGCCTGCTGCAGCCGGGCTTCGCGCAGGAACTCGAAGACGGTCTGGCCGGTGCGTTCGCGGAACGCGCGCGACAGCCGCTTTTCATGCGTGCCCACGCGCACCGCGATCTCGGCCAGCGACGGCGCGCGCGACAGGTTCGACAGCAGCACGCGCTCGGCCGCCTGCGCGATCACGCGGTCGGCCTTGTCCCGGCCGGCACTGCTGGCATTGCCGGACTCGGCCGCTTCGGCATCCACATAGACCACCTCGCTCTCGTCCGCCGTGTCGATCGTTCGCTTGCTATCGGCCAGGCTCAGGTGAATCGCCACGCGCGCCAGCACCTCGGTGGCTTCGTAGGGCTTGAGGATGTAGTCGACCGCGCCTTCGCGCAGGCCGGTCAGCCGCTCTTCGACCGAGCCGGAGGCGGTCACGAAGATCACCGGGATGCGCGCCGTCGCACGGTCGGCCTTGAGCAGCCGGCAGGTGGCGTAGCCGTCGATGGCGCCCATGCGCACGTCGAGCAGGATCAGGTCGGGCAGCAGCGCGGTGGCACGGCGGTAGCCCTGCATCGCATCGAACGCGAAGCTGATCCGGTGATCCGCGCCCCGCAAGGTTCCCAGCAGCACCTGCAACTCGTCGATGTTGTCGTCGATGAGCAGGATGTGCGCGCGCTTGGTGGGAGTGGACGACCAGTAAGAGGACATGCGACCGAGCGTAGGCGTGTTCCACGGAAACGCGATGTGACTAAGTTCACATTTGTTTGCAATAGTGAATAAGTGTCATCTGGGGCAAAAGTTTCACACCGGCGCGCAAAAACCGGGCAGGCACCCCCTTTCAAGAATCCCCCCTTTCTCCGGACGGCCACCCCGCGCACAGCGGTGTTTTGGAACGCATCCGGCCGGTCGACGCATCACGAGGGACGGGGATGTTCAGGAATCCAAAAAGCTTGTCGGGCGCGCGCGCACAGCGTCGTGCCTTTTCATTGGCGCGGGTGGCGATGTCGCTTGCGGGGCTGCTGTTCGCGGTGGCGGCGCATGCGGCGCCGCAGATATCCGGCCTGGTCCACGTGCCGGACATCCTGCCCGCCGGCGGCACGGTGACCAGCACCGTGACCGTCGCCGAAACCGACAGCCTGCCGATCGACGCGCCGGGCATGTCGTTCACCTACACGATCCCCGCGAACGCCATCTATATGGGCACCGGCGCGGTCCCGGTGGGCAGTTGCACGGCCGACGTGCCGGTGGGCAGTGCCGGCCCCGGCACGCTGACCTGCTCGGGCATCACGCTCGCGGCAAACCAGTTGCGTGACTTCGAGGTGCTGCTGCGCACGCGCACGCAGGGCACGCTGAGCGTGACCGCCACGCCCAGCGGCGGCGGCTCCAGCGAGACCAAGACCATCACCGTGAACCAGGGCGCCGACGTGGCGGTGACCATCAACGCGCCGGTCAACGCGGCGAGCGGCGCGACGGTGCCGATCGTCTTCACGCTCACCAACAATGGCCCCGACACCAGCACCGGATCGACGCTGACCTATCCCATTCCCACGGGCCTGACGGTCTCGGGCACGGGCCTGCCCTCGGGCTGCGCGATCAGCGGCAGCCTGCTGACCTGCGGCGTGTTGCCCATGCCGGCCACCGCGGGCAACAACACGCGCACCTTCAGCATCAACGGCACGGTCACCGCGGGCGCGGGCTCGACCATCACGCACCAGCCGGCCGTGGCGCCGGCGGGTGCGATCGGCGACGGCGTTTCCTCCAACAACACCGTCACCGCCAACACCACCGTGACGGCCGGCTACGTGCTCGCACTCGCGAAGAGCCACAACGGCGGCCAGTTGCTGGTGGGCCAGCACTTCGATTTCCGACTGAGCCCGAGTTTCAGCGGCAGCCCGCCCACCGGCGTGACGCTGAGCGACACCATCCCCGCCAACTTCGCGATCCAGTCGCCGATCAATCCGCCCACCGGCTGGAACTGCTCCGTCAGCGGCCAGACGGTGAGCTGCACGCGCAGCGACATCGGCGGCAACAACGGCGCCAGCGTGGCGCTCGGCGACATCGTGGTGCCGGTCATCGCGATGACCGCCGGCACCGGCGTCGTCAACGAAGCCACCGTGAGCGCGACCGGCCCTGTCGCCAACTCGGCCACCGGCAGCGTGCCGGCCGATGTGGCGGCTTCGGTCTCGGACTTTCGCGCCGACAAGCGCCGCAGCTGGCCGCAGAACAACGTGCCGCTGGGCCAGGCCTTCGACTACCAGGTCGGCAGCACCAACCTCGGCGGCACGCGCCTGCTGGCGGGCAGCACCATCCAACTGGTGGACGACCTGCCGGCCGGCGTGCAGATCAACAGCGTCACGCAGCGCGACGGCTACACCTGCACCGTGACCGCGGGCGGCGCCACCGTCGTCCCGACGCCCGCCGTGCCGGTGCCCGGCCCCGCGAACGTGACCTGCACGCGCACGCTCACGGCCGACATCCCCGTGGATGTGTCCGGCGGCAACAGCGCACGCAACGGCGGCTACATCATCATCAACGCCACCATCCCGGCGCTGCCCCCGGGCGGCGGCCAGATCGTCAACAGGATGTGCGTGAACGTGGCGCTGCCCGCCGCGGCACCCACGCTCGGCGCCGACCCCGACGGCAACACCGGCAACGACTGCGTGAACCTGGGCACCGGCGTGAACGACAACGCCACCGCCGCCGACGTGAAGGTGCTCAAGCGCGTGGTGGGCACCGGCGACAGCGCGGGCAACCGCCAGGTCGCGGGCCAGAACATCACGTGGCAGATCGAGGTGGTCAACGATGGGCCCTCCGAAGCGCAGAACGTCGTCGTCACCGATACCTTCGCACAGGTGATGGGCGCAGGCACCGTTTCGCAGACGGCCAACGGCGGCACCTTCACCGGCACCTGCGCGCTGCCGGCCAACGGCGGCGGCTTCGGCAGCGCCTCGCTCTCCAGCTGCACGCTGTCGACCCTGCCGGTCTGCCGCGCGAGCACCGACGCGCCGAGCGCCTTGCCGCTGTGCCCGGTCATTCAGGTCGTCGCGAAGCACTACGGTGACGGCGCCTCGGCCACCGATCACGGTTTCCAGATCAACAACAAGGCCAACGCCCTTGCCGCCACGCCGGCCGATCCGAACCTTGCCAACAACGACGGCCGCGCCACCGCCTACCTGACCGCGCGCAGCGACGTGACGGTCACCAAGTCGGCCAGCCCGCCGACTTCGGTGCCGGTCGGACAGCAGCTCACCTACACGTTGACCGTCATCAACCGGAACGTGCCGCAGAGCCTGAGCCGCGCCTATGCCGTGAGCCTGACGGACACGCTGCCGGCGAACCTGATGTTCCTTGATGCAGTCCCCTCGGGTGGCGGCACCTGTGGCACGACGCCGGTGAAGACGAGTCCCACCGACGCCACCAACAACCAGCTCGTGTGCACCTGGAGCTCGCTCGACCGCAACGTGCAGCAGACCGTCACGGTGCGCGTGCGGCCGCTGTACGCGCTGCTGGGACAACCGGCCGTGACCAACAACGTGGTCGTGAAGACGGAAACACCCGAACTCGACACCACCAACAACGCCGCCAGCGCCTCGACCTCGATCACCGCGCCCGCGTACGACCTCGTGGTCACCAAGCGCGACGACGCCGACCCGGTGAACGTGGGCGACGACGTGGGCTACACCATCACGGTGTCGAACAACGCCGCATCGACGGCGGAAGGCGTGCGTCTGGTCGACATCCTGCCGCAGGCCCTGCCGACCGGCGAAGCCGCACCCACCTTCGTGTCAGCGAGCGCGCCGGCGGGCATCATCATCAGCAGCCCGGCGGTCGGCTCGTCCGGCGGGCAGGTCACCTTCACCATTCCGTCGCTCGGCGGCAAGCAGGGTGCGACCGGGGCGACCGGAGAGCCCGACTCGCTGCAGTTCCGCGTGGTGCTGCGCGGCGTGTCGCGCGGCACCTTCCAGAACAACGCCAAGGTCGATTTCTTCGACGCCGCGCGCAATGCCTTCGACACCGTGCAGGCCAACAACTCGGTGGCAGAGAACACCACCTTCCGCTTCAAGGCCGATGTGCAGGTGGTCTCCAAGACCGCCGTCATGACCAACACCAGCACGCCGGTGACCACCGCGTCGTCGGCCGTGCCTTTCGACTGGCTCGTGCAACTGCGCAACAACGGACCCGACAGCGCCGAGACCACCAGCTTCACCGACACGCTGCCCGCGCCGCTGGTGCTGGCCGGCACGCCGGTGTTCAGCGTGACCAGCGGCATCTTCACGCCCGTCGCGCCCACCTGCACCGGCGCGGCCGGCGGCAATGCCGTGAGCTGCGCCATCGCATCGATGCCCGCCAACGGCACGGCCACCGTGCGCATTCCGGTGCGCTTCAGCGGCGCGGCGCCGGCCAACGGCACGGTGCTGACCAACCGCGCGCACATCGTCACCACCGGCTCGGGCGACACCAACGGCGGCACCGACCCGAACGGCGGCAACAACTTCAACGACGGCAGCGTGACGGTGCAGAACAGCGCGCTCTCGGGCCGCGTGTACGAGGACCTCGACGGCAACGGCCTGATCGACAACGGCGAGCCCGGCATCGCCGGTGTGACCATTCGCCTGAGCGGCACCGACAGCGCGGGCAACGCCATCAGCCTCACGACCACCACCGATGCCGGCGGCAACTGGAGCTTCAGCGTGCCCGCTGGCACCTACAACGTGGCCGAAGACCAGCCACCGGCCTACCTGCCCGGCATCACGAAGGCAGGCACCGTCAGCGGCGTGGGCAGCGCGCCTGGCACCGTGCCACTGGGCACATCGAACGGGCCGAACGGCTCCAACGCCAACAACATCAACAACATCGTGCTCGGCACGGGCGGCGCCTCCACGGCCAACAACTTCGGCGAAGTGCGCGCATCGAGCCTGGCCGGGCGCGTCTACCAGGACGCCGACTACAACAACGCTTCCAGCGCGGGCGACCCCGGCATTGCGAACGTGACCGTCACCCTGACGGGCACCGACATGTTCGGCAATTCGGTGTCGCTGACCGCCACGACGGCGGCGAGCACCGGCGCGTATGCCTTCAACAACCTCACGCCCGGCAACTACACGCTGACCGAAACGCAGCCCGTGGGCTTCGCCGATGGCAGCGATGCGGCCGGCACGGCCGGCGGCACCGTGGGCAACGATGTCGTGAGCGCCATCGCCTTGCGCTCGAACGTCAACGGCACCGGTTACGACTTCGGCGAACTGCTCACCCGCGTTTCGGTGCGCGTGTTCGTGGACGCCAACAACGACGGCATTCCGCAGGCCGGCGACACCGGCATTCCGAATGTGGAGCTGCGCCTGACGGGCACCGACGCCGCAGGCAATGCGGTCAGCATCCTGGCCGTGTCCTCGGGTGCCGCGGGCAGCTATGAATTCCGCAACGTGCCGCCTTCGGCAGCGGGCGGCTACACCATCACCGAGACACAACCGGCCAACTACGCGCCGGGCAAGGCCAACCCCAACGGCCACCCCGGCACGGCGCAGGGCGGCGGCAACGCCATCACCGGCGTGACCGTGGCCGGCGGCAGCAACGTGCCGCTGACGCAGGGCGACTATTACTTCGGCGAGCTGCTGCCCGGCGGCATCTCGGGCCGCGTGTACTACGACCGCGACGGCAACGGCGCGCAAGGCGCGCCCGCCACCGAACCGGGCATCGCGGGCGTGACCGTCACGCTCACGGGCACGGACGTCAACGGCCAGTCCGTCTCGCGTACCACCACCACCGACAGCAGCGGCGACTACAGCTTTCCGAACCTCGCGCCCGGCAGCTACACCGTGACCGAGACGCGACCGCAGGGCTATCTGCCCGGCATCACGCATGCCGGCAACGTCAGCGGCGCGGGCAGCGCCCCGGGCTCCGTGCCAACGGCCGGCAATGGCGTGACCAACGGGCCGAAGGGCTCGACCGCCAATGTCATCCAGAACATCGTGCTCGGCGCCGTCGGCGCGGGCTCGGCCGGCAACAACTTCTCGGCCGTCAAGCCCGCCAGCCTTTCGGGCTACGTGTATGCCGACGTGGCACCGTCCAACGGCGTGCGCGACAGCGGCGAGCCCGGCATCGGCGGCACCACCATCCGCGTGACCGGCACCGACTTTCTGGGCAACGCCGTCGACCGCACCGTGCAGACCGCCGCCGACGGCCGCTACCTGGTCGATGCGCTGACGCCCGGCACCTACCAGATCGACGAGACCCAACCCGCCGGCATGGCCGACGGCCCCGAGTCGCTCGGCACCGTGGGTGGCGCGCCGCGCGGCGCCGCCAACCCGGGCAACGTGAACGACCGTTTCGGCGGGCTCGCGCTGGTGTCGGAAGACGTGGGCATCGACTACAACTTCGGCGAGCGCGGCGGCCAGATCGGCGGCTGGGTCTACGTCGACAGCAACAACGACGGCATCCGCCAGGCGGGCGAGCCGGGCATTGCGGGCGTCGCGCTCACGCTCACCGGCCGCACCTCGGGCGGCCTGCCGGTCAACGCCACGGTGGTCACCGACGCCAACGGCCGCTACGCCTTCACCGGCCTGCTGCCGGCCGACGCAGCGGGCTACACCGTGCGCGAGACCCAACCCGTGACCTATGCCGACGGCCTCGATGCGGTCGGCACGCTCGACGGTGTGCCCAGCGGCACGCTGGGCAACGACGTCATCAGCGCCATCGCCTACCGCGGCGGCAACGGCGACAACTACAACTTCGGCGAGCGCGGCGCATCGCTGGCGGGCACCGTCTACAACGACGCCAACCGCAACGGCACGCGCGAGCCGCAGGACTTGCCGATTGCCGGCGTGACCATCACGCTGACCGGCACCGATGCCGCGGGCCAGCCGGTCACGCGCACCGCAGTCACCGGCGCCGACGGCCGCTACGAGCTGCCCGGCCTGCCGCTGCCCGGCCCCGGCGGCTACATCGTCACCGAGACGCAGCCCGCGGGCTACGACGAAGGCATCGCCGTGCCGGGCACGCTGGGCGGCACCGCGCAGGGGCCGAACCAGATCCGCGTGAGCTTCACCTCGCTGAACGCCAACGGCACCGGCTACGACTTCACCGAGCACAGCAACCAGCCCGCTTCGCTCACCGGCAACGTGTGGTTCGACCAGAACCACAACCGCAACCGCGACAGCGGCGAGGGCGGCGGCGAAGGCTGGACGGTCGAGCTGATGCGCTGCGGCGACGGCGGCAACGCCTGCGCCGAAACCGCGGCCACCGTGCTGTACAGCGTGACCACCGCCGCCGATGGCGGCTACCGCTTCGGCGACCTCACGCCCGGTGAATACCGCGTGCGCTTCCGCTCGCCCGACGGCCGTGTCGTCGGCGGCGTGTGGCCCACCGACGCGGCGCAGAACGGCGCCAACGGCCCGTACCCGACGCCGCCAGCGAGCGACCCGCGCTTCACCATCAAGGTGCGCGTGAACCCCGGCGCCAACGTGCAGAAACAGGACCTGCCGTACGACCCGGGTGGCGTGGTGTACGACAGCATCAGCGGCACGCCCGTGCCCGGCGCCGTGGTGCGACTGGTGGGCCCGCCCGGCTTCGATCCGGCGCAACACCTGTTCGACGGCCGCGACAGCTACACCACCGGCCCCGGTGGCTACTACGACTTCTTCGTGCTGCCGGGCGCACCGGCCGGCGAATACAAGCTGGCGATCACGCCGCCGGGCAACTACCTGCCGTCGTCGATCTACCCGGCCGCCGTGGGCGCGCTCGGCACGCAGTCGTGCTCGGCACCGGCCAACGGACCCGTGCCCGCGCAGACCAACCCCTGCGTGGTGAGCCCCGGCGCGGCGCTGGTGCCCGGCGCCGGCTACTACCTGCTGTTCATGCGGCCGGCCGGCGGCGGCCAGCACGTGGTGGCCAACAACATTCCGCTCGACCCGTCGGACGCCACGCTCATCGAGCTGCGCAAGACCACCTCGAAGCTCACCGTGAAGAAGGGCGAGCTGCTGCCCTACCGCATCACGGCGCGCAACACGCGCGGCAACCCTGTGCCGGGCGTGGCCGTGGTCGACACGCTGCCACCGGGCTTCCGCTACATCCAGGGCTCGATGAGCGTGCGCATCCTGCCGGGCGGCGTCGCGCTGCCGGTGGTGCCGCAGGTCAACGGGCGCCAGCTCATCGTGCCGGGCCAGAACTTCGCGCCCAACGAAACGCGCGAATACCTGATGGTCGCGGGCGTGGGGGTCGGCGTGGGCGAGGGCGAGTTCGTCAACCAGGTCGTCGCCACGCAGGGCGTGGGCGGCCGCGTGCTGTCGAACCTGGCCACCGCCACCGTGCGCGTGGTGCCCGATGCGCTGTTCGACTGCACCGACGTGATCGGCAAGGTCTACGACGACAAGAACGCCAACGGCTACCAGGACGAAGGCGAGCCGGGCATTGCCAACGTGCGCATCGCCACCGTCAACGGCGTGCTGGCGACGACCGATGCGCAGGGCCGCTACCACATCGCCTGCGCCGCCATTCCGAAGGAAGGCACCGGCAGCAACCTGGTGCTGAAGCTGGACGAACGCACGCTGCCCTCGGGTTTCCGCACCACCAGCGAGAACCCGGCCGCCGAGCGTGCCACGCGCGGCAAGGTGCTGAAGGTCAACTTCGGCGCCACGGTGCACCGCGTCGTGCGGCTCGCGCTGCAGGGCACGGCCTTCGACGACGGCGGCAGCGCCGAACTGCGCGCCGGCTTCGTGCCCGAACTCGACCGCACGGTGAACGTGCTGGCCGAGAAGACCTCGGTGCTGCGCCTGGCCTACAAGGCCGCGCCCGGCGAGGCGGAAGCCCTGGGCCGCCAGCGCGTCGATGCGGTGAAGGCCGCCGTGCTCGCGCGCTGGAAGCAGTTGGGCGAGCAACGCGCGCAGCGCAAGGAAGAGCCGCTCTTCAACCTGGACGTCGAGGTCGAGCTGACGCCCGCCACCCCGGAGGCGGCCAAGCCATGACCCGCCCCTTCACACCGAACATGTTCCAGCGAGCCGACATGAGAAGAAGACAGCTTCCGAAGCGCGTGGCCCTCGCGGGCGCCGTCACCGCCGCCTGCATGAGCATGGGGCTCGCCCTGGCGCAAGAGAGCGCCGTGCGCGGCCGCATGCTCGACCACGCTGCCGCCGACCCGCGTGCCGTGGACATCGACGGCACGCGGCACCTGCCGCGCAGCAGCGAACGCGAGTTGCCCAAGGCCACCTTCGTGCTCGGCGACGCGCGCGAAGCCGCAGTGCCCGCTGCAGCGACAGTTGCTGCGGCCACATCGCCCGTCGAACGCAGCGACACCGGCACGCCGCACTTCGAGTCCGGCGCGGACGGCCTCGCTCCGGCCGACCGCGCACAGCTCGACCGCATCGCCGATCAGGTCAAGGGCCGCGAGGGCCTGCGCTTCGAGATCGTCGGCCACACCGACACGCAGGCCCTGAGCGCCCGTTCGCGCGAGCGATTCGCCGACAACCACGCGCTGGGCCTGGCCCGCGCGCAGCAGGTCGGGCGCTACCTCACGCAGCGCCTCGGCCTGCCCGATGGTGCGGCCGACGCCACCTCGCGCGGCCCCGACGTGCCCGTGGCCACGCCCGCCACCGACCCCGCCAATTGGGCGGCCAACCGGCGCGTCGAAGTGCGCGTGTACTGGCGCGATGCGCCCGTGGCGGTGGCCGCGCCCGCACCGGTGGCCGACCCCGGCGTATGCCGCACCTTCACGGCCGTCGGCACCGACGATGCGCCGCTGCGCCTGAGCGTCGATGGCCAGTTGCTCACGCCCGATGGCAAGGGCCCGTCCACCGCAGCGGGAGAGGGCGCCACCAGCGCCGACCGCCAGCGCTGTGTCGACGTGCAGCTCGAACGCAACCAGCTTCGCCTGCAGTACGACAACCTTTCGCAGCCGCGCCGCCTGAGCGCCACCGCATGGCCCACCACCGTGGTGGCCGGCGACACCGTGCGCTTTGCCGGCTACAGCAACTACCTGCTGTTCACCAGCAAGGCCGAGCTGCGCATCTTCACCGCCAACGACGTGATGCAGCGCCGCCTGCTGGCCACCGTGCCGCTCGACGCCACGCTGCGCGGCGAATGGCAGGTGCCCGAAGGGCTGCGCGACCGGCTGGCCGCCGGCACGGCCGGCAAGCTGTTCTACCGCGTGCGCGTGTACGACCGGCAGGGCCGCTTCGACGAAACCGACGACCTCTCGCTCTCGGTGGCCGAGCGCCACCTGCCCGACGCGGTCACGCCCGACGTGGCGCGCGAGCTGCTGCGCGCCTACGGCCAGAACAACATCGCCATCGCCAACATTCCGCTGAGCGCGGGCACGGTCACCGCCAGCGGTGCCGCCATCCGCCCCGGTGAGACGGTGCGCGCGCTCGGCTTCGCCGTGCCGGTGGACGAAAGCGGGCGCTTCGTGTTCCAGCAACTGGTGCCGCGCCGCGTGCAGACCGGCGAGATCGCCGTCACCGATGCGCAGGGCGCCACGCGCGCCTATCGCCGCGACTTCGACCTGCCCAAAAGCGACTGGTTCTTCGTGGGCCAGGCCGACCTGACCGTGGGCACCAACAGCGTGAGTGGCCCCGCCGCGATCATGACCAACGACAAGAACCGCTACGGCGGTGGCGGCTGGAGCGAAGGCCGCATCGCGGGCTATGCCAAGGGTCAGCTCAACGACCGCTGGACGCTCACGGCCAGCGTCGACACCGAGGAGCGGCCGCTCAAGGAGCTGTTCCGCAACCTCGACCGCAAGGACCCGACCTCGCTGTTCCGCCGCTTCGACCCCGAGGACTCGTGGAGCACCTTCGGCGACGACTCCACCACCATCGAGGACGCGCCCACGCAGGGCCGCTTCTACCTGCGCGTGGACGACGGCCGCTCGCAGGCCATGTGGGGCAACTTCAAGCTCAACTTCGGCGACACCGAGCTGACCCGCGTGAGCCGTGGCCTGTACGGCTTCTACGGCCGCTACCTGGGCGAAGAGTCGACGTCGTTCGGCGAAGCGCGCCTGAAGGTCGACGCCTATGCGGCCGAGCCCGGCACGCTCGCTGCGCGCGAGGAGTTCCGCGGCACCGGCGGCTCGCTCTACTACCTTCGCAACCAGGACATCACGCGCGGCGCCGAGCGCGTGACGCTGGAGATCCGCGACAAGGACTCGGGCTTCGTGCTCAAGCGCACGCAGCTCGTGCCGAGTTCGGACTACGAGATCGACTACCTGCAGGGCCGCGTGCTGCTGTCGGCGCCGCTGCCCAGCCTGTCGGACGACGGCTCGCTGGTGCGCGCCGGCGGCTTCACCGGCATGCCGACCTACCTGGTGGTGGACTACGAATACACGCCGCTCACCACCTCGCTGAGCACGCTCGCCGTGGGCGGCCGCGTGTCGTGGTGGGCCAACGACCACGTGGGCGTGGGCGTGACCGCATCGCGCCAGGACCAGATCGGCGCCGACCAGCGGCTGGCCGGTGTCGACGTCACGGTGCGCAAGACCGAGACCACCTACGTCAAGGGCGAGTTCGCGCGCAGCAAGGGGCCGGGCACCGGCCAGCTCGACTCGCTCGACGGCGGCTTCAACTTCAGCGGGCGCAACGGCGCCGTGGGCACCGGCAACACCCGCCTGGGCAACGGCCCCACCGGCAACGCGAGCGCCTGGCGGCTGGAAGGGCAGGCCGACCTGGCCGACTTCGACATCCGGGGCGGCGGACGCATCAGCGCCTATGCGCAGTCGCGCGATGCCGGCTTTTCGGCACCGGGCCAGTACGCGAGCAACGCCACGCGGCAGGTCGGGCTGTCGGGCACCGTGCCCTTCGGCGAAAAGGGCGAGAACGGCGAGCTGCGCCTGAAGGTCGACCGCCGCGACGAACGCGACGGCTACAACAGCAGCGTGGTCGACGCGCAGTACGGCCTGGCCCTGTCGCCCGAATGGAAGCTGGGCCTGGGCCTGCGCTACGACGACAAGACCGGCGACGCGCTCATCACCAGCCCGTCGCTGCCCAGCACGCAGGCCGTGTCGGGCGAGCGCGCCGATACGGCCGTGCAGCTCGAATACACAGGCAGCGACCGCTGGAGCGCCTACGGCTTCGCGCAGAAGACGCTGCGGCGCACCGGCACGCGGCTGGACAACGACCGCCTGGGCCTGGGCGGGCGCTACCGCCTCACCGACAAGCTGGCGTTGCGCGGCGAACTCTCGACCGGCGACGGCGGGCTCGCGGGCAAGGCCGGTGTCGACTACCAGTACGACGACCGCTCCAGCGTCTACATGACCTACGTGGCCGACACCGGCCGCACCGACGAGAACCTCATCGGCCGTGGTGGCAGCCTCGTGACCGGCGTGCGCTCGCGCGTGGGCGACGGCCTGACGATGTTCACCGAGCATCGCCATGCCACCGGCGCGCAGCCGGGCCTCACGCATGCCTACGGCGTGCAGTACGCGCCCGACACGCGCTGGACCTTCGGCGTCAACTTCGAGAACGGCTGGGTCGGTGCCGAAACGCTCGGCGCCACCCGCCGCCAGGCCATCGCTTTCACCACGGGCTATTCGAGCGAGCGCCTGAAGTACAGCGGCGGCCTTGAATACCGCAGGGACCGCACCTCGGCCGAGTCGCGCACGAGCTGGCTGCTGAAGAACTCCTTTACCTGGAAGATGGACGACGACGCGCGCTGGATCGGCAAGCTCAACTGGGCCGACAGCGACAGCACCACCGGCAACCTGGCCGCGGCCAAGTACACCGAAGCCATGCTCGGCTACGCACTGCGCCCCGCGCTGGACGACCGGCTGAACCTGCTCTTCAAGTACACCTACCTGTACGACCTGTCGTCGCCGGGCCAGGTGGTGTCGGGCGGCGGGCTCGATGCGAACCTGGGCACCACCGTGTCGACCACCGGCATCGACTACCAGCAGCGCAGCCACGTCTTTGCCATCGATGCCACCTACGACATCGACCCGCGCTGGACCATCGGCGGCAAGTACGCCTGGCGGCTCGGCGAGCTGCGCGCCAGCCGCGACAGCTCGGCGCCGTGGTTCAAGAGCTCGGCGCAGCTGACCGTGCTGCGCGTCGACTGGAAGCTGGTGCGCAACTGGGACTGGATGCTCGAATGGCGCTCGCTGCGCGCCAAGGAACTGAAGGACCGCAAGAACGGCTGGGTCACGGCCGCGTACTACCACGTCAACGAGAACCTGAAGGTGGGCGTGGGCTACAACTTCACCGACTACTCCGACAACCTCACCGACATGAGCTATCGCAGCAAGGGGTGGTTCCTCAACGTGCTGGGCAAGTTCTGATCCGGCGGCACGGATGCCCGAGGCGCGACACATGGACCTCACGCTGCCCCTGGTCGATATTGCACAGGCCCTTGCGTGCGCCAGCTATCCCGGCGACGACCGGGACCGCTACCGGCTCTACCAGGAGTGGGCGCAGGACTTCCAGGCCGACTTCATGGCGCGCGTGCTGGCCGGCCGCCGGCCTGACGAAACCTACCGCGAGGACGTCGCCGCCTTCGCCCGCAGCAAGGCCGCCGCCTACGGGTTCATGCCCGGCGAGGCCAGCGTGATCGGTGGCCGCTTCTACAGTCAGGCGCAGCTCGCCGCCGCCGTGCGTTGCTGCGAGGCGCTGTTCGAGGCGATGGTGCGCGCACAGGGCTGCTGCGATGGCGACGCCTGCGAGGACGGCGCCTCATGGGCGCTGCTGGATTCGATGCTCGGCGCGTTGCCCGACGCACTGCCCGAGGCGTTGAAGGCGCAGATCAGGGAACGCATCTGAGGCTCCGCATCCAGCCGGGGAGGCCGCCGCAACTGCAGCGCAATCAACCCCACGCCCCAGGCGCCCAGGCAGGCATAGCAGGAAACGAGGGATTGCATCGCAGGGAACCTCCGTGTCAGTGGCACTTGCGCGCCGGTGAAGGGGCGGGAAGGGCACTGTAGGTTGGCCAGGAAAGAAGGGCAATTGGCCAGTCGGCCTAGGCGCATGGGCGGATGCGGCCCGGGATTCCACCAAGGTGCAGGCGCCCTATCTGGTGCAACAATGTTGCATTAGATACGGCAAAGGTATGCACCGCCCGGCCGGTGGATGGCGCGATGGGGGCGAAGGCAGGCAAAGGTGTGCCTTTGGGCACGCGAATTTGCGGGCCATGCGCTCCGGGGTTGGCACAGCCGTTGCTACAAGCTGCATTGCGTGGGTTTCCGGAAACAGCCGCATCCGGTCAGGCGATCTCGCGCAATTCAAAAAATGAAAAGAGCAGGGAGAGTCCGTGAAAGAACCAACCGGCGAGGGCGTCAGGCCCTGGCAAGACATCGTCGTGGTCGACGACCTGTTGCCCCTTGAGGAACAGCGAGACCTTCACACCTTTCTTTCTTCGGGCAACTGGTCGCACGGCTGGCGCTCGCACGCCGGCGATGCCATCCAGACCTTCTGGCACAGGCACTTCGCGGGCAGTCTCGATGCCGCCGAGGCCAGCGCGTCGCCGGATGTCGAGGCCGAGCTTGCGCGCAACGCGCCCCCGGTCCATGGGCTCTGGCAGCGGCTGAAGCACTCGCACTTCGCGGGCCATGCACTGGAGCGTTGCTACGCCAACGGGCTGCCCTACGGCTGCGACGGCGCCACGCACACCGACTCGGTGGAGCGGGGCGCATGCACCGCCGTGTATTACCCGCACGCGCACTGGGACCCGGACTGGGGCGGCGAGACCTTGATCTTCAACAAGGACAAGAGCGACATCCTCGCCGCGATCTACCCGAAGCCGAACCGGCTGCTGGTCTTTCCCGGCTTTGTGTTCCACGTGGCCCGCGGCGTTTCGCGCGCCTGCCCCGTGATGCGCATCACCCTGATGTTCAAGACACGTCTCGTCCTTTGAGCGGACGGGCGAAACGGTAATCGGGCGCCCGCAGTGGATCGCCGTTTCATTTTTTACCGCCATCCGACGGGCGGCTTGTCGTCGGCCTCCAACTTCAACAGGGAACAAAAAATGAAAGTGCCTCCGTTTCGCAGGAATGTCTTTGGCTCGTGCCTCGTGCTGCTGTCGATCTCGTGTGCCAACGCGCAGCCGGCGAGCTACCAGGACCCGGGGAAGACCGGGGACCCCGAAAGCTGGCGCACCAGCGAGTTCAATGCGGAATGGGGGCTTGCCGCGATGAAGGCGCAGTACGCCTATGCGGCGGGGTATACGGGCAAGAACATCACCATCGGGGTTCTTGATTCGGGCTACTACGACAAGCATCCGGGGTTGCCGGCGAGCCGCTTCATTCCGGTCACGAGCAACGGGATCTCGGGTGTGCTGAATGCGAAGAACAACACGCACGGCACGCTGGTCAGCGGCACCATCGGCGCAGCGCGCGACGGGAAGGACATGCACGGCGTGGCATTCAACGCGACCGTCTACGAGGCCAACACCAACGCCACGGACGGGTTCCTGTTCGGCGTTTCCGATCCCAAGTTCCCAGCTTCCGACGCCAAGTATTTTTCCGCCGCCTATGACGCGCTGGCTGCCACGGGCGTGCGCATCATCAGCAACAGTTGGGGCTCCCAGCCCGGCGCTGAGAAATACAACACCCTGAAAGACATCACGAATGCCTATTGGCAGCACAGCGTGGCCAATAACGGGCAGGGCACCTGGTTGAATGCGGCAACGAAAGTCTCGAGGAACGGCGTCATCAACAACTTCAGCGCCGGCAACACCGGCTACGACAACGCCAGCCTGCGTGGCTCGCTGCCGTACTTCCAGCCCGAACTGGAGGGCAACTGGATGACGACCACCGGCTACGCCAGGCAGCAGGGGCAGGTCTACAACAAGTGCGGCATCGCAAAGTACTGGTGCGTGGCCGCGCCCACGGGAACATCGTCCACCAGCTACTCCGGCAGTGCGACCAAGCCGAATCCCACCTACGCGAGTTTCAACGGCACGTCGGCTGCGGCACCGCATGCGTCGGCCGCATTGGCGCTGATCATGGAGCGCTACCCCTTCATGACGAACGAACAGGCGCTGACGGTGCTGTTCACCACGGCCCAGAACATGGAGGTGGACACGAGCAGGCCGATCATCAAGGGCGACCCCGTGGTGTTCAGCGACATCACGCCGCTGAAGATCAGCAGCAGCAAGGTGCCCAACGCAATCGTCGGCTGGGGCCTCGTCGATCTGCAAAAGGCAATGGACGGCCCGGCCCAGTTTCTCGGCCGCTTCGACTACAACCTGCCGGGTGGGCAGAAGGACGTCTGGCGCAACGATATTTCCCAGGAAGCCATCGTCCAGAGAAAGGCGGAGGAGCAGGCCGAGGTCGACGCCTGGCAGGCGGGCAACACTCCGGCGCCGGCAGCCACGGCGGACGACCAGACCAGGTTCGCCTACAAGGTCGCTGCCGACCGCGTGGCCTACCTCACGAAAAAGCTGGCCGACCCCACCGCCTACGAGGCAGGCCTCACCAAGAGCGGCGCCGGCCAGCTCACGCTGCAGGGCAACAACACCTACACGGGCGAGACGCGCGTCAATGGCGGCGAACTGGTGATCGACAAGGCGGCCTCCATCGTCTCGGCATCGGTCGTCAACAACACGGGCCTGCTCACGGTGAACGGCACGGCGGGCGACGCCACCGTCAATGCCGGCGGCGCATTGCGCGGCACGGGCTCGGTGGGCACGGCCACCATCGCCGCCGGCGGCACCGTGGCGCCGGGCAACTCCATCGGCACGCTGACGGTGCGCGGCGACTTCCTGCAGGCGGCCGGATCGTTCTATCAGGCCGAAGTGGCGCCCGGCGGTGCCAGCGACCGCATCGTGGTGGGCGGCAAGGCCATCCTGCAAGGCGGCACTATCCAGATCGTGCGCACCAGCGACGCGCCCTTCGTTTTCGGCCAGCGCTACAACCTGCTGACGGCCACGGGCGGCATCGTCGGCACCTATGCCGGCCTGTCGGGCGACGCGGCGCCCATCTCGCTGTTCGTCGGCCCGAAGCTCAGCTACGACACAGCCGGTGCCTACCTGGACATCGCCCAGGTGGCACCATTCGCCGCAGCGGCCACCACGCGCAACCAGGCCGCCGCCGCGATGGGCGCGGACACGCTGTCCGATGCCAGCAGCCTCAAGCTGGCGGTGCTGAACCTGCAGACCGGGCCGCAGGCACGCGCGGCCTTCGACCAGCTCGGCGGCGAGCTGCATGCCTCGGCCAAGACCGCGTTGATCGAGGACAGCCGCTTCGTGCGCGACGCCGTGCTGCGCCGCCTGCGTTCCGCATCCGATGTGGCGAACGGCGACGCGGCGCAGGCGCGCAGCAAGGATGCGCAGACCCTCGCGAGCGTTCCCGGCCGCTACGGCGTGTGGGGCCAGGCCTTCGGCTCCTGGGGGCATGCGGGCGGTGACGGCAATGCCGGCAGGCTCTCGCGTTCCGCGAGCGGCTTCATGGGCGGCGTGGATGGCCCTCTGTTCGACGAAGGGCGCATCGGCGTCGTGGCCGGCGTGAGCCACACCAGCTTCGACGTGCAGGATCGGCAGGCCTCGGGTTCGAGCGACAACTACCACCTGGGCGTGTACGGCGGCACCGAGCAGGGTCCGCTGGCCGTGCGCACCGGCCTTGCCCTCACGTGGAACGAGTTGTCGACCCGCCGCTCGGTGTCGTTCCCGGGCTTTGCCGACAGCCTGCAGGGCAGCTCGCACGCGCGCACGGCGCAAGTGTTCGGAGAGCTGGCCTACAAGCTGAAGGCCGGCGGCGTGGATGTCGAGCCCTTCGCCAATCTTGCGCATGTGAACCTGTCGAGCAGCAAGCTGCGCGAGCGCGGTGGCCTCGCGGCGCTGTACGGTCAGGGCGGCGACACCAACGTGACCTTCAGCACGCTCGGCGCGCGCACGTCGATGGACTTCGATCTCGGCGGAATGAGTGCAACGGCCCGGGCTTCGCTGGGCTGGCGGCGCGGCTTCGGCGACCTCACGCCGCAGATGACGTCGGCGTTGATGGGCAGCGCACCGTTCACGGTGACCGGCGTGCCGGTGGCGAAAAACGCGACGCTCGCCGAAGTGGAGCTCGACCTGCGCGTGGCGCCGCGTGCGACGCTTCGCGTGGCCTACAGCGGGCAGTTCGCCTCGAAGATGAAAGACCAGTCCGTCCGCGCCAGCCTCGACTGGAAGTTCTGACGGGCCGGGGCGTGCGCGCCGTCGGCGTCACGCCCCGAACGACATGAGCGGCACGCCTGCGTAGGCGAGCCTGAACGCAAGAAGGATCAACGGGACGTAGACACTCGTCACCAGCCATACGGCGACGCGGCCGAACGGCAGGCGCAGCATGGCGATCAGCGCGCCGGCCAATGGCAGCATCTGCTGCGCGTGCACGCCCAGGAAATGCGCCACGCGCAGATCGCCGCCGGTGGCCGACCAGCCCACCAGGGGCAGCACCGCGCCGCCAGCGATCGCGCCGATGGTCGAGCCGCCGTGCAGGCTGATGGCAATGCCGCCACCGGCACCGCCCAAGAAGGTCAGCAGCAGGCCCAGCACGATCGCCAGCTTGTAGGCCGGTGCGAGCGTGTCACCGTGCCGCGCCACCAGCCATGCGAGCGGCAAAGCCGTGGCGCTGAGCGACAGCGCACCCACGCCCATCAGGGTGTACATGACGGCATGGAAGGTCGAGTCTTCGTTGAAGTGCGAGGCCTGCCCCAGCGCGCCCTGCAGCGTGATGTAGGCGATCTCGAAGAGGCCTGTCGCGATCACGACCGCAACAATCGCGCGTTCGGTGCGCGATCCGCGATGCATGCGCGGCAGGTCGCCGAGCAGCCATGCCGTCGTCAGCGCATAGAGGCTCACCGACGCCATGAATTTCAGCGGCTTGACCCACACGCCCACGCCGACACCCACGCCGGGGAGCGTGCGCGGATCGAGCCAGGCCGCCAGCAGCGCCGGCACCATCGCCGCCAGCAGGAGGCCGCCGAACCACGCCAGTTGCGGTTGTCGCCGGTGCAGCTCGCGCGCCAGCCACGCGCACCAGGGTGCCACCCGCAGCGCCAGGAAGGCCAGCAGGCCCACCGGGCCGAACAGAAAGGTCAGCGCGAAGCAGGGAATGAGAAGAAGCGGCGCGATGCCCGCGCGCTCGCCTTCGCGCGCGATCCAGGTGCCCACGAACAGGTCGAAGGCAAGGTAGTGGAACCATCCCGCCGTGAGCAGTGCCGGCTGCTGGAACAGCGCGTGCACCGCCGACAGCGAGCCGTAGCCGCCGCCCGGCGCGGAAGACCAGTAGGTGGCCATGAGCCACCAGTACGCCAGCCCCAGTCCCACGGGAATGACGATGCCGGTCAGCGCCCAGATGGCGGGCTTGGCGCGGCCGAGCCAGGGCGCGGCGCCAAGGGCGGCCCAGGCGGGGAGGGCGACGGTGCTGCCCACGCTGAAAAGTGAATCGAACATGGTGGCCTCGCGTGCGGAAAGGAAGATCGGGTCGGATGAAACTGGCGATATCTTGACGGTGTTTAGATGAAAAATCCAGAAGAATTTGAACGGTGTAAAGTTCCACCGATGAAGACCCCCGGAAACCAGCAGTCATGACGGCACGAAAAACGGCGAGCGCTCCGGCGCCCTATCACCACGGCGATCTGCGCGCGGCGCTGATCGCGGCCACCGAAGTCCTGCTGGCCGAGCGCGGTGTCGAGGGCTTCACGCTGCGCGAGGTGGCGCGCCGCGCGGGCGTGTCGCCGGCCGCGCCGCTGCATCACTTCGGCAGCGCGGCGGGCCTGCTGACCGAGGTGTCCATCCTGGGTTTCGAGGAACTCACGCGCTGCCTGCGCGAGGGCACCGCCACGGGCGGAGACGACCCCGCCGCAAGGCTGCGCGGGCAGGGCATGGGCTATGTGCATTTCGCGTTGACCTACCCCGGGCGCTTTCACCTGATGTTCCGCAAGGACCGGTTGGTACAGGACGAAAGGCTCAGGGTGGCCGGCGACGCGGCCCTCGGCGAACTCGAACTGGCGGTGCGCGACTACACCGGCTGGGGCCACAAGAAGCCGCTGAACCGCGCGACGCAGGCCACGCTGCTGGCGGCGTGGTCGTCGGTGCATGGCTTCGCGCATCTGGCGCTGGACGAGAAGTTCGGCGAGCTGGCCGGCTCGGAATGCACGAAGGATTTCGTGGGCGGGATGCTGCCGGAGATATTGCGGCAGCTCTGGCCCTAGATCTGCATCGTCCCCAACGGCGGCAGCCTTCGCATGATGGTCTGCGCCTTCACGATCGAGGTGTTCGTCTCGGCCTTGCTGGCGATGCGGTCAAGAATCCGGTCGAGCTGTTCGAGCGATTGCAGATACAGCCGCGCCACAAAACAGTCTTCGCCCGTGACCTTGTCGCACTCGCAGAACTCCGGCGTGTTCTCGATCAGCTTCTGTACCGCCTGCAACTGGCCCGGCAGGGGCCGGATGCGCACGATGGCCTGGAACTGGTAGCCCAGCGCCTGGGGATTGATCTGCACGGTGTAGCCGCGGATCACGTCGCGCTCTTCGAGGCGCCGCAGCCGCTCTGCGACGCTGGGCGAAGACAGGCCCACCTGCAGCGCGAGTTCCTTGAGCGACATGCGGGCGTTGGCGCCGAGCGCCTTCAAGATGTCCTGATCGATCGCGTCCAGCATGGCTTGGGTCCTGGGTGATATGTCGGTGCGCCTGATTTTCCATGGCAATCGGCCGGTTTCGCCTTTCTAAAAGCATGTCCATTTGCCGCAAAAGCTGGCACGCTCGGTGTTCCCTTCACACATCGGGTTCTCATGCAGATGAAGCTTCGCGGCGCGCTCGAAATGAGCGCGGCCATGGTGATCTCCGGAACCATCGGATGGTTCGTCGTGCGCGCCGCGCAACCGCTGGTCGACCTGCTCTTCTGGCGCTGCGTGTTCGGTGCGGCCACGCTGTGGATCGCCTGCGTGTTCCTGGGCGTGCTGCGCCGGGGCCTCACGCCTCGCACCTTCGCCCTGGCCGCGCTGGGCGGCGTGGCTCTGATCGTCAACTGGCTGCTGATCTTCGCGTCGTTCTCGCATGCGTCCATTTCCATCGCCACGGCGGTCTACAACACGCAGCCCTTCATGCTCGTCGCGCTCGGTGCGTTGTTGCTGTCGGAGCGGCTGACCGCCATGAAGGTGGGCTGGCTCTGCATCGCGTTCGCCGGCGTGGTGCTGGTGGCGCAAGCCAAGCGGGGCGGTGGCGCCGACGACGGCGCCTATTTCATCGGCGTGCTGATGGCACTGGGCGCGGCCTTCTGCTACGCGGTGGCGGCCATCGTGGCGAAGAAGCTCGACGGCATGGCACCGCACCTGATTGCGCTGATCCAGTTCTGCGTCGGCATCGTCATGCTGGCGCCCTTCGCGCACCTGAAGACATTGCCGAGCGATGCGGGAACCTGGGGCATTCACCTGACCATGGGCGTGATCTACACCGGGCTGGTGTTCATCCTGCTGTACGGCGCAATCCAGAAGCTGCCGACCACGGTGGCCGGTGCGCTGTCGTTCATCTATCCGCTGGTGGCGATCGGCATCGACTACATCGCCTTCGGCCAGCGCCTGGCACCGGCCCAGATTGCCGGCGCGGCGGCCATCCTGATCGCGGCGGCGGGCATGACCTTCGGCTGGAGCTTGCCCGGCTTGTCGCGCAGACGGCCCGCGGCGGAAAAGGGCTGAGCAAGGGCATCGATTGACACGCATCGGGGATGATCCTACATTTACTGGAACGATCATTCCAGAAGTGACATTTTCATGCGCCCCAAGCTGTTCGAACCCGACGCCATTGCCGACGCCGCCATGCAGGTGTTCTGGCGCCGTGGCTACGCAGGCGCCTCGATGCAGGACCTGATCGATGGCACCGGTCTGGCGCGCAGCAGCCTGTACAACGCCTTCGAGAGCAAGCACGGTCTGTACGAGCACGCGCTGCGGCGCTATCACGAACTCACGGTCTCCAACATCGAACTGCTGTCCGAACCCGGGCCGGTCAAGGCGCTGGTGCGCCAGTTGATGATGCGGATCGTCGAAGACGAACTCGGCGACACCGAGCGGCGCGGCTGCCTCGTGGCCAATGCCACGCTGGAGCTGGGCGGGCAGGACGAGGTGGTGGCCGAGATCGTGTCGCAGAATTTCCTGCGGCTTGAAAAAGCACTGGAACGCGCCCTCGTGCGTGCGCAGGAAAGTGGCGAGATCGATGCGCACAACAGCGCCCGCGCCGTCGCGCGTTTCGTGGTCGCCACCATCCAGGGCCTGCGCGTGCTGAGCAAGGGCAGCAGCCGGCAGGGCCGGCGACAGCGCCTGCTGGATGTGGTCGACGTGGCCATCGACGCGATCTAGAAACCGCCTGCCGCGCGGCCGGCTTCCGAACGGGAGCCCGGCGGCGAGCAAAAAAATTTCCCCAGTTCTGTACTGATTGTTCCAGTACTTCCTGTGCGGCATCGCTGCCGCTTTTCTTCGACCTTTTCAGGAGATTTCCCAATGACAAATAGCACCACCACCGTCGCCGTTCTCGGAACGGGCATCATCGGCGCGGCCGTGGCCAGGAACCTGCGCAAGCACGGCTTCGTGGTCCGGGCCTGGAACCGGACGCCGCAGAAGGCGCAGGCGCTCGCGGCATCGGACGTCGAGGTTTTCGGCACTGCGCAAGAGGCCGTCAAGGGCGCGGACATCGTGCTGACTTCGCTCAAGGACGGGCCGTCCGTGTCGGACGCGTTGCATGCAGCGGCACCGGCCCTGTCCAAAGGCGCGGCCTGGATTCAACTGAGCACGGTCGGCATCGAGGCCAACGAAGGGCTCGCCGCACTGGCCCGCCAGCACGGGCTGAGCTTCTACGACGCGCCCGTGCAAGGCACGCGCCAGCCGGCGGAGCAGGGCCAGCTCATCGTCATCGCGTCGGGTCCGCTCGAAGGGCGCGCGGTGGTGCAGCCGGTCTTCGATGCCATCGGCAAGCGCACGCTGTGGGTGTCCGAGCAGGCGGGCGACAGCAGCCGCCTGAAGCTGGCGCTCAACAGCTGGGCCTTTGCGCTCACGCACGGCATTGCCGAAAGCCTGGCGATCGCCAAGGGGCTCGGCGTCGATCCGGCGCTGGTGGTGGATGTCGTCAAGGGCGGACCGATGGACAGCGGCTACTTCCAGCTCAAGGCCGCGGCCATCCTGGCGGGTGACTACACGACCAGCTTCTCCGTCGCCAACGCGGTGAAGGACTCGCAACTGGTCGTCGATGCCGCACGCGATGCGGGCGTCAAGGTCGATGCCGCATCGGCGGGCCTCGAAAGATTCCGCCGTGCCCGCGACGCAGGCCATGGCGACAAGGACATGGCCGCGTCCTACCTCGCCTAGCGGACCGGCGCGATGCAGACAACATCCCAAGCGCGCGGCGCCTCGATGGCACCGGGCGCCGATGAAGCGCGGCTCCCCGTTTGGCGGTTGCTGGCGTTCACGATGGCGGGCTTCCTGGCCATCATGACGGAGACCATGCCCGCCGGCCTGCTGCCGCAGATCGGCGCGGGCCTCGGCGTGTCCGAAGGACTGGCCGGCCAGTTGGTGACGCTCTATGCGCTGGGCTCGGTGGTGGCGGCGATTCCGGTCATTGCCATCACGCGCAGTTGGCGCCGCCGGCCGCTGTTCCTGCTTGCCATCGGCGGCCTGCTGGTGTTCAACACGCTGACGGCGCTGTCGACCCACTACGCGCTGACGCTGGCGGCGCGCTTCGTCGCGGGCATGGCGGCGGGCCTGATCTGGGGGCTGCTGGCCGGCTATGCGCGGCGCATGGTGCCGCATCACCTGCAGGGGCGGGCGCTGGCAGTGGTCGGCGTGGGGCAGCCGATTGCCTTGTCGCTCGGCGTGCCGCTGGGGGCGTGGCTCGGTGCGCTGTCCGATTGGCGCGGCGTGTTCTGGATCATGTCGGCCCTGGCGTTGGCGCTGCTCGTGTGGGTGCGCTTCGGCGTGCCGGACTTCGCCGGGCAGGAGGCGCACCAGCGCCAGCCGGTCGCGCGGATCTTCACCACGCCGGGGATCCGGCCGGTGCTGTTCGTGATCCTGGCGTGGATCCTCGCGCACAACATCCTGTACACGTACATCGCACCGTTCCTTGCCTCGGTGGGGCTCGGTGATCGCGTGGGAACGGTGCTGCTGGTGTTCGGCGTCTCGTCGATCGTCGGCATCTGGATCACCGGGCTGTGGGTCGATCGCTGGTTGCGGGCGCTCACGTTGCTCAGCCTCGCGGCGTTTGCGATTGCCGCGCTGGTGCTGGGCATCGGCAGCGGTTCCGCGGCCGTCGTGTTCGCCGGGGTGGTTGCCTGGGGCCTGACATTCGGCGGCGCGCCCACGCTGCTGCAGACGGCCACGGCCGATGCAGCGGGCGACGGCGCCGATGTCGCGCAGTCGATGCTGGTCACGGTTTTCAATCTCGCGGTGGCCGGTGGTGGCGTGGTGGGCGGCGTGCTGCTCGAAGTCGCCGGGCCTGCGTCGTTTTCTTGGGCGATGGCGGGGCTGGCGTTGCTGGCCCTTGCGGTGGCGTGGCAGGCCAGGGCGCATGGCTTCAGGACGGGGAGCCGGTCGGCGGTCGGACGCACCTGAAAAGCCCCATCGAACGGCGGCTCTAGAATGCGAGCAATTCTCATTTGGGCGGCAACGACCGCCGCGCTCCGTTCGCCATGGCCGTCGATTCCGCTCTTCATCACCCGCACATCCACGCGCTCTACAGCGACCACCACGGCTGGCTGCAAGGCTGGCTGCGCAAGAAGCTGGGCAATGCCTTCGATGCGGCGGACCTCGCACAAGACACCTTCCTGCGCATCCTCACCGCGCCCGAGCACACGCCCGAAAAACAGGGCGACTGGCAACTGCGCGAGCCGCGCGCCTACCTCACGGTGGTCGCCAAGCGGCTGCTGGCCAACCTGTACCGCCGGCGTTCGCTGGAGCAGGCCTACCTGGAAGCACTGGGCGCCTTGCCCGAGCCGCAGGCGCCGTCGCCCGAGCAGCAAGCGATCATTCTGGAAACCCTGCAGGAGATCGACGCCATGCTCGACGGGCTGGCGCCACCGGTGCGGCAAGCCTTTCTGATGGCGCAGCTCGAAGGCCTGGGCTATGCGCAGATCGCCACCACGCTGTCGGTGAGCGAGCGCACCGTCAAGCGCTACATGGCCGAGGCCATGGCGCGCTGCATCCTGCTGGTGGCATGAGCGCACAGCGAGCCGGGGCGGTGGACGAAGGCGTCGCCATGCAGGCGGCGCAATGGTTCTTTCTTCTGCAGTCGGGCGAGGCCACGGCGGCGGACCATGCGCGCTGGACGCATTGGCGCCAGGCCGATCCGGTGCACGAAGCGGCCTGGCAACGCGCCGAGCTGGTGAGCCGCAAATTCGGTATGTTGCCGGGCGCGCTGTCGATGCCGGCGCTGGGCCGCAAGGTGCGCACCGACCGCCGCACGGCCATCAAGACCCTGGCCGTCTTGCTGACAGCAGCACCGGCCGGCTGGCTGGCGTGGCGGGCCTCGCCAGCGCGCGAGTGGATGGCCGACCACCGCACCGCCACCGGCGAGCGCCGCGAACTGCGGCTGCCTGACAGCACGCGCATCCAGCTCAACACTGCGACCGCCATCGACGTGGCATACGACGCGAAGCAGCGCCTCGTGCGGCTGCGCGCGGGTGAAATACTGATCGACACCGCGCCCGATGCGGTGGCCTCCGGCGACCCGATGTACCGGCCCTTCATCGTCGAAACGGCGCAAGGGCGCTTGCGCGCACTGGGCACGCGCTTCGTGGTGCGGCAGTACGAAGACCGCCGCAGCCATGTCGCGGTGCTCGATGGCGCGGTGGAGGTGCTGCCCGACGATGCGCGCGGCCTCGCCGTGGTGCTGCAGGCGGGCGAGCAGGCCGGGTTCTCGGCGGCGGCGGTCGGCGCCGTCTCGGCCACCGGCCCGGAGACGGACGACTGGTCGCGTGGCGTGCTGCGCGCGAAGAACATGCGGCTGCAGGACTTCATTGCCGAACTCGCCCGCTACCGGCCGGGCGTTCTGCGTTGCGACCCGGCGGTGGCGGACCTGCGCGTGTCCGGCGTCTTCCAGTTGCGCGACACCGGCCCGGTGCTCGACAGCCTGCCGCAGGCGTTGCCGGTGGACGTGCTCTTTCGCACGCGCTACTGGGTGACGGTGGTTGCGCCGGGCGGTTGAAGCGTCGGCTCCCGTGCCGGCCGGTCCGGCGCGGCGGAAATTTTTTTGCCACCGCGTGTCCCCTTTCCTTTTCTCGCGTGTGAAGCCTTGAGGAACAGCAACTTCACACCTTTCGCGAGAGATCACTTCATGGCCCGTCGCCAACCGCTTCCCTTCGATTCCCATGTCTCGCGCGCGGTGCATGGCGCATTGCTCGCCATGGCCTGCGCTGCTGCAGGCAACGCTGCCGCGCAGAACCCGCCCGCCGTTGGCGCATCGGCCATGCCGGCCGCACAGGCCGAGCCGCGCAAGGCCTACAGCATCGCGGCTGGCGCGCTCGACGAGGCGCTGTCCAGCTTCGCCGCGGCCGCGGGCGTCAGCATCACGATGCCGCCCGCGCTCGTGCAGGGCAAGCGATCGGCCGGCCTGCAGGGCAGCCATGCCGTGCGCGAAGGCTTCGCACGCCTGCTGGCCGGCTCGGGGCTCGAAGCGGCGGGCGGCGCGGGCGGGTCCTATGCGCTGCGCCCGTCGACCATCGGCGCTCCGGCCGAGGGCGAAGCTGGCGGCTCCACGCTCGCGCCCGTCACCGTCGTGGCACAGGCCGAGCGCAGCGCCACCACCGAAGGCACGCGCTCGTACACCGCGCGCGCCCTGACCATCGGCAAGGGCGAACAGGCGCTGAAGGACATTCCGCAATCGGTCAGCGTGATCACGCGCCAGCGCATGGACGACCAGGGCCTGGTCGACCTTCGCGATGCGGCCAACAGCGTCACCGGCATCGTCGGCGTCAAGGGCGTGGGGCCCGGCATGATCCTGTCGTCGCGCGGCTTCCAGATCGACGCCTGGCAATACGACGGCGTGCCGGTGCCGCGCAACATGTATTCGCTGGGCAACTGGGCCAGCGAAGACACGGTGATCTTCGACCGCCTCGAAGTGCTGCGCGGCGCCTCGGGCCTGCTGCAGGGCACGGGCAGCCCGGGTGGCGCGGTCAACCTCGTGCGCAAGCGCGGCCAGGCCGAGAAAACGCTCACGCTGACCGGCAAGGCCGGCTCGTGGGACCACTACGGCGCGCAGCTCGATGCCGGTGGCCCGCTCAATGCCGAAGGCACGGTGCGCGGCCGCGTGGTGATCGACGAAGACCGCAGCCACTCGTTCACCGACTCGGTGTGGAGCAACACCCGCACGGTCTACGCCGCGCTCGATTACGACCTCTCGCCCGACACCACCGTGGGCGTCGGCGTGAGCAATGTGCAGATGAAGGGCCGGCCCATGCTGCGCGGCTTTCCGCGCTACCCCGACGGGCGCGACATCGGCCTGCCGCGCTCGGTGTTCACGGGTGCGGTGTGGAACCACGCCGAAGTCGACCAGACCACCCTCTATGCCGACCTGGAGCATCGCTTCAACGACAACTGGAAGCTGAAGTTTTCCGCGCTGGGCATGAACGAGAAGAACACTTCGCAGCACCAGCGCATGCACGGCGACGTGCAGGCCGATGGCAGCGGCCTGAACTTCGCCGACTGGGACACGGCCTTCAAGTCCCGCAAGATCGGTTTCGACGCCTACCTGAACGGACGCTTCGAAGCGCTGGGCATGCAGAACGAAGTGACCATCGGCGCGAGTTCCATGAGGTTTTTGTCGAACGACAGGTATGCGCGCCGCTTCAGCGGCGGCGGCAACATCTTTGCCATCGACCACTACCGTGCGCCGCAAAGCTACCAGACCATCATCGCGGCCGGCGGACGCGGCAGCGACCCGCACTACGAGGTGCGGCAAAAGGGCGTCTACGGCACCTGGCGCGCCAAGCTCGCCGAGCCGCTCACGGCGATCGTCGGCGCGCGCGTGAGCTGGTACGACTACCTCTACACCGTGCGCTCGGACAACATCCGCAGCACCGTCACCACGTCCGGCGAAGTCACGCCTTACGTCGGCCTCGTGTATGCGCTCAACAAGCAATGGTCGGCCTATGCGAGCTATACCGATGTGTTCGAGCCGCAGACCGAACGCACCGCCTCGGGCAACGGGCTCAAGCCGATCATCGGCAGCAACTACGAAGTGGGCATCAAGGGCGAGCTGATGGACGGCCGCCTGAACACCTCGCTGGCCGTGTTCCGCTATGACCACAAGAACCGCGCCGTGACCGATTACGACGGCGGCTACGAATGCGACGGCTGGTACTGCTCCAAGTCGTCAGGCAAGGTGCGCAGCCAGGGCATCGAGGCCGAGGTGAGCGGCGAGATCACACCGCGCCTGCAGCTCACGGCCGGCTACACCTTCAACACCACGAAGTTTTTGGAAGACCCCGACAACAAGGGCAAGGTGTTCAGCCAGTGGACCCCCAAGCACATGCTGCGCGTGTGGACCAGCTACCAGTTGCCCGGTGCGTGGAGCAAGCTCAGTGTGGGCGGCGGCTTCAGCCTGCAGAGCCACACGCTGGGCTACGACCGCACGTACAAGGTGCCGGGCTTCGCGGTGTGGAGCGCGCGGCTGGCCTACCAGGCCACGCCCGAAGTCACGCTGGCCGTGAACGTCAACAACATCTTCGACAAGCGCTACTACATCCCGGCCTTCAACGAGACCAACGGCAACAACAACTACGGCGATCCGCGCAACGTGATGTTCACGGTGAAGTACACGCCGAAGCTGTGATCCGGCCGGCGGCCCTAAAATGAGAACAATTCTTATCTAGGAGCGGCGACCCGGCCGCCGTGCCGCCCGCCATGTCCGCCGCCGAAGCTGCTTTCCAGCAAGTCCACACCCTCTACAGCGACCACCACGGCTGGCTCCAGTCGTGGCTGCGCAAGAAGCTGGGCAACTCGTTCGACGCGGCCGACCTGGCACAGGACACCTTCACGCGGCTGCTCACCGCGCGCAACCCCGAGGCCATCGCCCAGCCGCGTGCCTACCTGACGAGCGTGGCGAAGAACATCCTGGTGAACTGGTATCAGCGCCAGGCGCTGGAGCGTGCCTACCTCGAAGCGCTGGCCGTGCTGCCCGAGCCCGAGGCGCCGTCGCCCGAGCAGCGCCTGGTGATCCTGCAGACGCTGCACGAGATCGACACGATGCTCGATGCGCTCAAGCCGTTGGCGCGGCGCGCCTTCCTGCTGTCGCAGATCGAAGGCATGAAGTACGAGGACATCGCGCGCGAGATCGGCGTGTCGCTGGTCACGGTCAAGCGCTACATGCAGCAGGGCTTTCGCGGCTGCCTGGCGCTGATGGATTGATTGACCGCGCGATGAAGCAGCTGGCCTTCGAGGCGCCTTCGGTGGCGCCCCCATCCCGCGCGCTCGACGAGGCCGCCGACTGGCTGGTGCGCCTGAACGACAGCGCCGCCACCGACGACGACCGCCGCGCCTGCGAGCGCTGGCGCCAGAGCCATCCCGACAACGCGCGCGCCTGGGCGCGCGCCGAACTGCTGATGAACAAGCTCGGCGGCCTGCCGTCGGCATTGGCGATGCCTTCGCTCTCGCGGCCCACGCAGGCCGGCCGTCGCGCGGCGGTGGCCCGGCTGGCCGCGCTGCTGGCGGCCTTGCCCGCCGGCTGGGTCGCATGGCAGCTCGCCAGCGAACGCGGCTGGACGGCCGAACACCGCACCGCCACCGGCGAGCGGCGCGAGCTGCGGCTGGCCGATGGCAGCCGCCTCACGCTCAACACCGCCAGCGCCGTCGACGTGCGCTTCGACGCCGCGCAGCGCCTCGTGGTGCTGCACGCGGGCGAGATCCTGATCGCCACCGCGCCCGACACGGCAGCCGCGCATCGGCCGTTCCGCGTGACGACCGAAAGCGGCGTGATGCAGGCGCTCGGCACCCGCTTCAGCGTGCGCCGCGAAGGGGCGGCCACGCACATCGCCGTGCTCGAAGGCGCGGTGCGCATCTCGCCCGGCGGCCGTGGCGCGCCCGCGCCGCGCGTGCTGCCGGCGGGGCAGCAGGGCCGCTTCACGGCCGAGAACATCGGCAACTTCACGCCGGCCGATGAAGCCGACGTGGCGTGGACGCAAGGCATGCTGCTGGCCGATCGGATGCGGCTGGCCGACTTCGCGGCCGAGCTGTCGCGCTACCGGCCCGGCGCGCTGCATTGCGACGCGGCCATCGGCGACCTGCGCATCTCCGGTGCCTTTCCCATTGCCGACACCGACCGCGTGCTCGGCATGCTGGTCTCGACCTATCCGGTGGACGCGGTGACGCGGCTGCGCGGCTACTGGGTCACGCTGGTGCCCAGAAGCGCCGCTGCAAATATTTCGCCAAATATTTCGACCAAGGGGTGAGACTTTTTTTCGTTTCGGCTGGCAAGGAAGGTGAAGAACTCACCGTTGCCCAACCGAAAGGCCCGTTTCCATGTCCGCATCCCGTCCGTCCGCTTCGCAGCATCCGCATGCCGAGCGTCGCCTGAACACCGCCCTTCGCCATGCCCTGTTGATGCTGGCCCTGGGAGGCCTTGCCGGCGCAGCGGCGCCCGTGGCCTTCGCGGCCGAGGCGCTGTCGCTGGACGCCGCGGCCGCCCGGTCCTATGACATTCCCGCCGGCCCGCTCGGGCGCACGCTGGCCGCGTTCGCGGCCGGCAGCGGCATTGCGCTGTCGTTCGATCCGGCGCTGACGGAAGGGCTTGCAAGCCCCGCGCTGTCGGGCCGCTTCACCGCCCGCGACGCCATCACCCGGCTGCTTGTGGGCAGCGGCCTGCAGGTCGTGGCGCGTACCGATGGCAGCTACACGCTGGGCCGTCGTGCGGCCAACGTGCAGAGTGGTGTCGACACGCTGGCACCGGTCACCGTGACGGCCGATGCCGACCGCAGCGGCACCACCGAGGGCACGGGCTCGTACACCACGCCGGCCACGGCCGCGGCCACGGGGCTTGCGCTGTCGCTGCGCGACACGCCGCAGTCGGTCACGGTGCTCACGCGCCAGCAGATCGAAGACCAGAACCTGCTGTCGCTGGGCCAGGCCATGAAGAGCGTCACCGGCGTCTTCGCGGTCAGCTCCGACACCGACCGCACCGACCTCTATTCGCGCGGCTTCTACATCGACAACTACCAGTACGACGGCGTGCCGACGACTGTCACCACCGACTTCTTCGGTGCCTCCAACAATGACCCGACCCTGTACGACCGCATCGAGGTCGTGCGCGGCTCGACGGGCCTGCTCAGCGGCGCGGGCAATCCGTCCGCATCGATCAACCTCGTGCGCAAGCATGCCGACAGCAAGGTGTTCGCCGGCTCGGTGTCGCTGGGCCTGGGCTCATGGAACCAGCGACGCGCCACGGTGGACCTGTCGACGCCGCTGACCGAAGACGGCCGCGTGCGCGCCCGCTTCATCGGCATGGCGGAGGCACGCGATTCCAGCATGGACATGTACCACGGCCGCAAGCGGGTGTTCTATGGCGTGGTCGATGCGGACCTGTCGCCCGACACCACGCTGAGCGTCGGCGTCGAGTACCAGGCCAACCGCCCGACCGGCTCGACCTGGGGCGGCCTGCCGGTGGTGTTCAGCGACGGCTCGCCCACGCACTGGGACGCCTCGAAGACCGTGGGCACGCCATGGACGCGCTGGGACGCGACCAACACCACCGTGTTCGCCAACCTCACGCACCGCTTCGCCAACGACTGGAAGCTCAAGGCCAACCTGTCGCACCGCAAGAGCGAGCAGGACGCCAAGCTGCTCTACCTCTACGGCGACATGGACCGCTTCACCGGCACCGGCCTGGGCGCGCTGACCGGCCATTTCGAGCATGCGTTCCGCCAGAACAACGTCGACCTGCAGCTCACCGGCCCGTTCGAGCTGCTGGGCCGCAAGCACGAGGTGGTGGTGGGCATGAGCAACGCGCAGTCGCGCTATGTGCAGGCCAAGCATGCGCCGGTTGGCGAGGTGGCCGACCCCGGCAATTTCTACCTGTGGAACGGTTCGTTCCCCGAGCCCGCGTGGGGCCCGCTCAAGGTGTCCGGGATCGACAAGACGCGCCAGACCGGCTACTACGGCGCCGTGCGCTTTTCGCTCGCCGACCCGCTCAAGCTGATCGTGGGCGGACGCCAGAACAGCTGGCGCACGCGCAACGCGACGGACACGCGGCGCCACGAGGTGTTCACGCCCTATGCCGGGCTGGTGTACGACATCAACGACACCTATTCGGCGTACGCGAGCTACACCGACATCTTCCAGCCGCAGAACTACCGCGACGCCACCGGCGCCTACCTCGACCCGGTGACCGGCAAGAGCTATGAAGTGGGCATCAAGGGCGAGCACTTCGGCGGCAAGCTCAACACCTCGTTCGCGCTCTTCCGTGCCCAGCAGGACAACGTGGCGCAGCGCGACGGCGGCCGGCTGGTGCCGGACTCGACGAACGAGGCCTACCGCGGCGCCAAGGGCGTGCTCAGCAAGGGCTTCGAGATGCAGGTGTCGGGCGAGCTGGCCAGCGGCTGGAACCTGAGCGCCGGCATCGCGCGCACGCTCGGGCGGGAAGCCAACGGCGACCCCATCAACACCGCGATGCCCTCGACGCTGGTGAACGTGTTCACCACCTACCGGCTGCCGGGCGCGTGGCAGCAACTGACCATCGGCGGCGGCGTCAACTGGCAGAACCGCACCTACTACCGGTTCAGCGTGGACGACGTGGCGATGCGCTACACGCAGAAGTCGCTGGCCGTGGTGAGCCTGATGGCGCGCTATGCGTTCACGCCCAGGCTGTCGCTGCAGATCAACGTCGAGAACCTCTTCAACAGGAAGTACTACAACAACATCGACGGGCAGGCCTACGTCGGCACGCCGCGCAACGTCACGGCCACGCTGAACTACAAGTTCTGACAAGAAAAGGCAGTGCGGGGTGGTTATTTCGCGTCCGGCCTGACCCTTTTTCGGTTCTCGTTGGTCATGTAGGGAAGGGGCGCATTTCTGCGCCCCGTTTTCCTTGTGCGTCCCATGAACTCCCGTCTTTCTTCCGCTCCCGCGAGCCTGTTGCTGTTGGGCCGCGTCGCGGCCGCCGTTTTCGGCGGCTATGCGCTGGCCGCCGCCGTCGCGATCTTTCTTGCCGCCGTGCTGCCGGGCAGCCGCGCGGCGGGCGTGATCGCGGGCATGCAGCTCAGCTTCGTGGTCTACACCGCCGCGGTGATCTGGGCCTTCTCGCCGATCTCGCTGGTGCGTGCATGGGCCGGGCTGTTGCTGCCCGCTGTGGTGCTGGCGGGGTTGGGCTGGGGCTTGCGCGGGATGGGGGGCTGAACATGGCGACCGACAAGAAAACGAAGACAGTGGCGCAGGGCGGCTTTCGGCAGGCCCAGGCCTGGCTGCACACCTGGTGCGGGCTGTGGTTCTCGTGGCTGCTGTTCGCGGTTTTTCTCACCGGCACGCTGGCCGTGTTCGACGAACCCATCACCCATTGGATGACGCCGGAGCACCACGCCGAAGAAGAAGCCGCAGCCGCCGCCTCGAAGGGCGCCGTGACCGCCAGTCGCGCGCAGCGCCTGGCCTGGGGCATTGCCTACATGGCCGAGCACCACCCGGCCGCGCAGATGTGGGAGCTGTGGCCGTCCGATGCGAACGGCGGCGGTGAGCTCAAGGTGTACTGGTTCGACGCCAACGGCCTGTATGTCGAAGCCGGCCTCGATCCGTCGACCGGCCAGCCCATCGCCCGGAAGACCGGCAACGCCGTGCGCGCCACGCTCGGCGGCCACCACTTCGTCGACTTCCACTACGAGCTGCATGCCGGCACGGTCGGCCTGTGGATCGTCGGCATTGCCGCGATGGCGATGCTGGTGGCGCTGGTGTCGGGCGTGATCACGCACAAGCGCATCTTCAAGGACTTCTTCACCTTCCGCCCGAAGAAGGGCCAGCGAAGCTGGCTCGACGCGCACAACGCGGTGGCGGTGCTGACGCTGCCCTTTCAATTCATGATCGCCTACACCGGCATCGCGATCTCGGGCATGACCTTCATGCCGGCCGGCAAGCTGGTGCAGTACGGCGCGGGCGCCGCCGGGCAGTCGCAGTTCGCCGTCGAGCTGAGCGGTGAAGAAAAGCCGGCGCGCACCGGCCGCGCGATGGCGGTGCCCGATCTGGAGCCTTTCGCCGCGCGCGGCCAGCAGCTCATGGGCCAGGCCGTGCGCGCCGTCGTCATCGACCACCCGGGCGACGCGGGTGCGCGCATCGGCATCTACGGCTGGAACAGCGAAGACGAATCGCTGCGCCGCCTGAGCAGCACCAGCGGCATGGCGCTGTTCTCGGCCGCCACCGGCGAGGTGCAGCGCGTGCGCGTGGCGGGCGGGGCCGATGGCGGCGCCGCGATGCTTGCGCAGTCGGCCATGGGCGGCCTGCACATGGTCAGCTCCGGCGGCTGGGGCATGAAGTGGCTGTACTTTCTTTGCGGGCTGGCCGGCACCGCGATGATGGGCACCGGCGCCATCCTCTTCATCGTCAAGCGGCGCCACAAGCACGCGGGCGAATTCGGCGGCGCGACCGCACGGGTCTACCGGCTGGTCGAGGCGCTGAACGTCGCGGCCATCGCGGGGCTGGCGGTGGCGTGCATCGGATTCTTGTGGGCCAACCGGTTGATTCCGGTGTCCATCGACCATCGCGCCGGCTGGGAGCTGCGCGCCTTTTTCGCGCTCTGGGCACTTGCGCTTGTGCATGCCTTCATCCGCCAACCGGAGCAGGCCTGGCGCGAACAACTCGGCGCGCTGGCGGCCTTGTGTCTGCTGCTGCCGGTGCTCAATTTCCTGACCACGGGCGATCACCTGCCGGCGCAACTGCTGCACGGCGATTGGGAAAGCGCGGGTGTCGAGCTTTGTGCAGTGGCCTTCGGTGTTGCCGCCCTCGGCACGCTGCGCCACCTGCGCAACGCGCAGCGCAAGAAGCTGCTGAAGGCGTCCGCATCGAGGCCATTGCCTGGCGTCGCAAGCACGGAGCGCGCGGCATGACGGTCTGGTACGCCTCCTTGCTCAGCCTTGCGCTGGCCCATGCCGGCATGGCCGCGCTGAGCTTTGCCATGGACCGGCACCATGAGCAGTTGACCCATCGGCGCCAGGAGATGCCGCCGCGACGCCGCGCGCTGCTTCGCCTGGCCGGCGTCGTCTTGCTGATGGCCGCCGTGGTGCCCTGCGTGATGGCGTGGGGCGGCACCGTCGGGTCGGTGGCGTGGCTCGGTTTTCTGTCGGCGGGCGCGTTGCCGGTGGCGCTGCTGTTGCCCTATCGTCCGCGCGGCATCGCATGCCTTGCCGCCTGTGCTGCCGTCCTCGGTGGCGCGGGGCTGGTCGTGGCGCTCGCGAGGTTGCCGTCCTGAACGGCGAGGTCGCCCTTCTTCCCATTCATAAACACACAACAACTTTTCGCTTCCCATGCTTTCTTCTTTCCGCATCCGTTCGCTTTCCCTCGCCGCCGCATTGCTCGCGAGCGCCAGCGCTGCGCAGGCCGACTATCTCTGGCTCTCGCGCGACGGTGCCGCCGCCACGGCCCGCGTGGGCGAACTCGACAAGACGCCGCAGCCCATGGCCAGCGTCACCGCGCCGCGAGCCTTCCTGGCCGACGGCAAAGAACTGCCGCTGACGGTCGAAGCCGACCGCATGCTCATCCCCGGCACCGCGGCCGGCACCGACCTGCGCGCTGTGGCCAGCCGGGCCACCGGCGAGAAAACACTGACCCAGTACCAGGCCCGCTGGGGCCGCAACGAGACCAAGGCCGTGAACGACCTCGAACTGGTGCCCACCGAGCCCAACGGCAACACCTTCAAGCTGGTGTGGAAGGGCAACACCGTCGCCGCGTCGCAGGTCAACGTCGACACCGCCGAAGGCTGGCGCCGCGTGCTCAAGCCCGCCAAGGACGGCACCGTGACGCTCACGACGCCGTTCCCCGGCCTCTATGTGCTGGAAGTGACGGCCCGCGTGAACGGCGCGGTCACCGTCGATGGCAGGAAGTACGAGGAAGTGCGCCACACCGCCACGCTGAGCTTCGACGTGCCGCGCTGAGCGCACGCACCTACCAGCGGTAGGTTGCGGTGGCGAGCACCTTGCGCGGCTCGCCGTAGTAGCAACTGCCCGACGAGCAGTTCGCGATGTAGGTCGTGTTGCCCAGGTTGCGCAGATTGAGCGCGAGGCTCCAGCGCTCGAAGTCGTAGCCCACCAGCGCATCGAACACCGTGTACGACGGCACCGGGACCGTGGTGCTCTGCTGGTAGCCGTGGTTGGAGCCCATGAAGCGCGCGCCCAGCCCCACCTTCACGCCGGTGGCGAAGCGGTAGTCGGCCCACACCGACACCTGGTTGCGCGACACGGCCTGCATCTGCTTGCCGATCTCGCTCGGTGTGCTGCTGGCCGTGACGACGGCCTTGGGCGTGTAGGTGTAGGCGGCCGTGATGTTCATGCGCGGCACCGGCTGGAACGAGGCCTCCAGTTCGAGCCCGCGCACCAGGATCTCGCCCGTCTGCCGGGGTACGAAGTCGGCGTCGTAGGTGATGTAGTTGCGCCGGCGCAGGTCGAAGATGGCCGCGCTGTACTTGTCCTTGCGGTCCACCGGCTGGTAGCGCACGCCGACCTCGTACTGGCGTCCGGTTTCAGGCTTCAGCGGCTGCTTGGTCTCGGGGTTGATCGTGACCGTGGGCGAGAACGACTCGGAATAGCTGAAGTAGGGCGCCCAGCCGCTCGGATGCAGGTAGACCAGCCCCGCGCGGCTGGTGAACTTGTGGTCCGACACGCTCGTCGTCGTGCCGTCGATGTGGCTGTACGACACCGCCCTGGCGCTGTCGTAGCGGCCGCCCAGCGTCGCGACCCAGTGGCCCCACTTGATCTGGTCCTGCGCGTAGAAGCCGGTCTGCGACAGCGTGGTGCGGGCGTCGAACCACGGATCGGACGTGGTGACGAAGCCTTGATGCACCGGCAGGTAGCCGTCGATGTCGGGCACGCTGCCGCTGTTGGAGGTGCGCTGCTCGTTGCGCGAGCGCTGGTAGTCCAGCCCGAACAGCAGCGTGTGCTGCCAGTCGCCCCAGTGCAGCCTGGCCTGCAACTGGTTGTCGATGGAGGCGATCCGTGCTTTCTCCTTGCTCGCGAAGGGGAAGCGGCCCAGCACGCGGTAGTTGGCCGGGTCGTCCGCGTTGTCGGGGTTGACGGTGACGAGGCTGGCGCGGTTGTAGACCTGCCCGTAGTCGACCTTGATCGAGCCCAGCCGCGCGTTCTGGCGGAAGGTCAGCGTGTCGTTCAGCCGGTGCTCGAGCAGGTAGCCGACCATCCACTGGTCCTGGTTGAAGCGGTCGAAATTCGGGTCACCGGTATAGGTCTTGGGCGAGAAGCGGCCGTTGGGGTTGGGCAGCAGCGTGCCGACTTCCGGAAAGCTGCCGTACGAACTCCCGTCGCGAATGCGCAGGTAGTGCGACAGCAGCGTGAGCGTGGTGTCGCCCGATGGCTTCCAGGTCAGCGACGGCGCAAGGAAGGTGCGGTCGTTCGGCAGGCCGCTGCCCGGCAGCCTGGCGTCGCGCACCATCCCCGTGAGGCGGTAGAGCACCTTGCCTTCGGCATCGAGCGGGCCGGAAAAATCACCCGCCACCTGCCGGCGCGCGTTGTCGCCGAACTGCACCTGCAGCTCGCGCAGCGGCTCTTGGGTGGGGCGCTTGCTGACCACGTTGATCATGCCGCCGGGGCCGTTCTGGCCGTACAGCACGGAGGCGGGGCCGCGCAGCACCTCGATGCGTTCGGTGCCGTAGTTCTCGGTCTGCCAGATGGCCCAGCCGTTGTTGTTGCGCAGTTGCAGGCCGTCGAGGTAATAGCCCGGCGTCTGCGCGTCGAAGCCGCGCAGGATGGTCCAGTCGAAGCGCGAGTCCGCGCCCCAGGGCGACACGTTGATGCCCGGCGTGTAGGCCAGCGCTTCCTTCAGGCGCGTGGCGCCCGAGGCCTCGATGAAATCGGAGGTGACCACCGAGACCGATTGCGGCGTCTCGATGATCGGCGTGTCGGTCTTGCTGCCCGCCGTGCTGCGCCGCGCGATGTAGCCCGGCACATGGCCGGTGGCGGCTTCTTCCGCGTCGGCCGTCACCGTCACCGGGGGCAGCGTGCTGGTGCCCCCGCCCGCCGTCGCGCGGATGACGGTGAGCGCCGAGGCACCGCTGCGCACGAAGGTCAGGCCGCTGCCGGCCAGCACCCGTTCCAGCGCCTGCTGCAGCGTGACCGCGCCGCGCACGGCCGGTGCCGTGCGGCCTTCGAGCAGCGAGCTTTCACCGCCGATGGATGTGCCGAACTGCCGCGACAGCGCGCCCAGGCT
This sequence comes from Variovorax raffinosi, assembly GCF_051216615.1. NCBI lineage: Bacteria > Pseudomonadati > Pseudomonadota > Betaproteobacteria > Burkholderiales > Comamonadaceae > Variovorax > Variovorax raffinosi. The sequence goes on along the minus strand of NZ_JBPJZR010000011.1, from coordinate 219,142 downwards.
CTGCGCCAGCGGCTGCACAGGCAGCGACAACTGCACGGCGGCTGCTGCCGGGGCTGCGGCGGCCGCGTCCTGGGCACGGGCCGCGCCGGCCATCGAGATCAGCGCGGAGGCGACGGCAAAGGCCAGCGCCGCGGTGGTGAAGGAATCGGCGCGAAGGCGTCGCGCGGCAATCAGCTTGTTGGTCATGTTTGAGGGTCCTGGAGATGGGTTTCAAACAGAAGACAAGCTCAGGGCCGTTTACCCCACAAAGAAAATCGAAAAAAGTTGCGGGCGGGCGGGCGGGCGGGCAGGCAGACAGATCAGGGCCGGCGTGCGATGTCCGTCGTGCCATCGGCATTGCGCGCCGTGCGCACCGGCAGCATCACGGCCAGCCCGTTCAGGAAGGCCTGCGGGTCCTGCAGCCGGTAGCTGCCCGTCACGCGCATCTCGCGCAAGGCGCTGTCGTCGGCCAGTCGCAGGGGTTGGCGCAGGTAGTCGTTCCAGCGTGCCAGCGCCTCGGGCAGCCGCGTGTTGCGGAACACCAGCCAGCCCTGTTTCCAGTCGGCGACTTCGCCCACGTCGACACGACTGCGCGTGCCCAGCCCCAGCGCGTCGGCCTCGATGGCTTCCCCGGCCTGCAGGATGGTCGCCGGCGGTGTAGCTTCCACATCAAGCGGGCCGCCTGCCTGCGTGTGCGCCCAGACGGCAACGCGCCCTTCGGCCACCGCCAGCCGCATGCGTCCGTCGCGCACCGACACCGTGAACACGGTGCCCAGCACGCGCACGTGCCCCCATTCCGTGCTCACGGTGAAGGGGCGCTGTGCGTCGTGCGCCACGGCGAACCGTGCCTCGCCCTGCACCAGCCGCACCGTGCGGCGGTCGCGATAAAGCGTGATCTCCAGTGCCGTGTTGGCGGCCAGGTCCAGCGTGCTGCCATCCGGCAGCGCATGCGCCAGCGTCTGTGCCTGGCCCGTGCGCGGCGCCGCCTGGTAGACCGGGCGTTGCCAGTACCAGCGCCCGCCAACGCCTGCGAGCGCCGCGAAGCCCGCCACGCCCAGCAGCCCGACGACACGGCGGCGCGACTGGCGTTCCTGCGCGGCCGTCGGGGGCATCGCCATCTGGCCGCGCAACGCACCGGCGTCGGCCGCGTTCCAGATGCGGTGCGCGGTGGCCGTGGCTTCGGAGTTCTCGGCATTGACGCTGCGCCAACGGGCGAGTTCGACCTCGGCGGCTTGCGCGGCTTCAGGGCTGCCGCGGTGGATGCGGCCGATGAGTGTCAGCGCATGTTCCACCAGCGCGCGGGGGGCGCGGCGTTCTTCGTCACTGAGCAAAGGGGCGGTGCGGGGGGGCATGGTCGTTTCAGTGCTTCATCGGGGCTGCTGTTCGGGGCGGGTTCGGGGTCATTCGGGACGAGTGCGAATGACACCAGGAGCTCCCCTCCGCGAATGTCCCCCGCTTCGCTCCTCCTTTATTTCGCTGCGGGGAGCACCTGGTGTCATTCGCACATGGGCACGCTGCTGGTGTACCGTTGATCAACAACCACTCTGTCCAGCGCTCGCGCCGACACGGGGCTCTTTTTCGCGAAATAAAGGAGGAGCGAAGCGGGGGACATTCGCGAAAAAGAGCCCCGTGTCGGCGCGAGCGACGCCCTGAACAGCAGCGACGAACAAACCGCCCAGCAAGAAGAACAGAAAAGCAATGCGTCATCTCAGCCCCGCCCATAACCCGCACAGTCGAGAAGAGCACGCGTCATATGCCGCTCCACAGCCTTCTCGCTGATCTCCATGTGTGCCGCCGTCTGCGCATAGCTCAGACCATGGATGCGCACCAGGATGAAGGCGTTGCGGCGCTTGCGTGGCATGTCTTCCAGCAGCGCAACCAGACGTTCGAGCTGTTGCCGCGCGCTGACGTGGCGCTCCACCGAGGGTGCGCTGTCGGCGCTCACCAGTGCCAGCGTGTCCAGCATGCGCAACTCCGCCGCGCGGCGCACGGCCTGGCTTGCGAGGACGTTGCGGCCCGTCTGGTAGAGCAGCGCGCGCGGCTCGAAGACCGGGCCGCCGGCGTCCTGGTGAATCAGCACGCGCGTGTAGGCCTCTTGCACGACGTCGGCGGCGGTGTCGCCATCGCCGGCCTTGCGGGTGAAATACCGCAGCAGTTCTCTGTAGTAGCGCTCGGGCACGTACACCTCAGCCGGTGTGAAACAGGAAACTCCCGTCGTGGCTGAGATGTAGCGGTGGCTGGATCTGTGGCGGGGGAGCGGAGGCCGAAATTATAGGGACGGCCCCCGCCGGGGGGCTCAGGCAGCCTGTTCCTCGCCCGCCTTGCGCCCCATCAGCCTTGCGGCCCCGCGCTTGACCAGCAGGTAGAACAGCGGCACGAAGAAGATGCCCAAGGCCGTTGCCGCGAGCACGCCGCCGAACACGCCGGTGCCGATCGCGGTCTGGCTGCCCGAGCCCGCGCCCGTGGCAACAGCCAGCGGGATCACGCCCGCCAGGAAGGCCAGCGAGGTCATCAGGATCGGCCGCAGCCGCAGGCGCGCGCCTTCGGCCACTGCTTCGAGCAGCGGCACGCCGCGCCGCAGCGCCGCTTCGGCGAACTCGATGATCAGGATCGCGTTCTTGGCCGACAGGCCGATGGTCGCGAGCAGGCCGACCTGGAAGTAGATGTCGTTCGACAACCCGCGCAGCGCCGCCGCGATCACCGCGCCGAGCACGCCCAGCGGAATCACCAGCATCACCGAGAACGGCACCGACCAGCTCTCGTACAGCGCGGCCAGGCACAGGAACACCACGAGGATCGACAGCGCGAACAGCAGCGGCGCCTGCCCGCCCGACAGCCGCTCCTGGTAGGACAAACCGCTCCAGGCCTGGCCCGTGCCGCTCTGCTTCTTCGCGATGGTCTCGATGGCCGCCATTGCCGTGCCCGAGCTGACACCCTGCGATGCCGCGCCCTGGATCTGCACCGCGGGCACGCCGTTGTAGCGCTCCAGTTGCGAGGCGCCCTGCGACCAGCGCGTGCTCGCGAAGGCCGAGAACGGCGTCATCGCACCGGTGCTGCCGCGCACGAACCACTGGCTGATGTCGTCCGGTGCCGAGCGGTAGGGCGCATCGGACTGCACGTACACGCGCTTGACGCGGCCACGGTCGATGAAATCGTTGACGTAGCTGCCGCCCCAGGCAATGCCCAGCGTGGTGTTCACGTCGTCTAGCGACAGCCGCAGGGCCGAGGCCTTGAGCTGGTCGATGTCGACCTGCAGTTGCGGCGTGCCGGCCACGCTGTTGGCGCGCACCGACTGCAGGCGCTTGTCCTTGTCGGCCTCGCGCACCAGCCGTTCGCGCGCCTGCACCAGCCGCTCGGCGCCCATGCCCGAGGTGTCCTGCAGCCAGAACTCGAAGCCGTTGGATTGGCCCAGTCCTTCGATCGGCGGCGGCACCATGCCGTAGACCTCGGCGTCGCGTTGTTGTTTGGACAGCGCCGCGCCGGCACGTTCCGCGATGGCGTGCGCGCGCTTGTCCGCGCCGGGCCGTTCGGACCAGTCCTTCAGCGAGACGAAAGCCATGCCCATGTTCTGCCCTGAGCCGCTGTAGCTCCAGCCGGTGAGCGTGAAGATGGTGTCGGTGGTGTCCTTCTCGGTTTCCAGGAAGTACTTTTCGACGGCGCGGTTGACTTCGTCGGTGCGGCCCGCGGTGGCGCCGGCCGGCAGCGTGAGCACGACCATCACGCTGCCCTGGTCTTCTTCCGGCAGGAAGCCGCCGGGCAGGCTGACGTACAGCAGGCCCATGCCGGCCACGATGGCCACATACACGGCCGTGAAGCGCAGCGGCTTGCGCAGCATGCGGCCCAGCACGCTCACATAGCGGCCTTGCGCGGCGTCGAAGCGGCGATTGAACGCACCCAGAAAACCACGCGTGCGCGGCGGCACGCCGGCCTTGAGGAAGCGCGCGCACAGCGCCGGAATGAGCACGATGGCCACGACCACCGACAGCACCATCGACGCGATGATGGTCACCGAGAACTGCCGGTAGATCACGCCCACCGAGCCGCCGAAGAAGGTCATCGGCAGGAACACCGCCGACACCACTACCGCGATGCCGATCAGCGCACCGGTGATTTCCTTCATCGACTTGATGGTGGCGGCCTTGGCGTCGAGCCCCTCTTCGTGCATGACGCGTTCGACGTTCTCCACCACCACGATGGCGTCGTCCACCAGCAGGCCGATGGCCAGCACCATGCCGAACAGCGTGAGCACGTTGATCGAATAGCCGAAGGCCGCGAGCACGCCGAAGGTGCCCAGCAGCACCACCGGCACGGTGATGGCCGGGATCACCGTGGCGCGCCAGTTCTGCAAGAACAGGAACATCACGACCACCACCAGCGCGATGGCTTCCAGCAGCGTCTTGATGACCGACTTGATCGAGATCTTGACGAAGCGCGTGGAGTCTTCCGCGTAGGCCACGCGCAGGCCGGCGGGCAGCGAACGCTCCAGTTCTGAGATGCGCGCCTTCACCGCGTTGGCGGTGGTCAGCGCATTGGCGCCGGGCGCCAGCATCACGGCCGAGCCCGCGGCAGGGTGGCCGTTCAGGCGCGTGGTTTCCGCATACGACTCGCTGCCGATTTCCACGCGCGCCACGTCGCCCAGCCGTACCACGGCGCCGTCGGCCTGCGTCTTGAGCACGATGTCGCGGAACTGCGCCGGCGTCTGCAGCCGCGAGAGCGCGGTGACGGTGGCGTTCAGGTGCTGCGTGGGCGATGAAGGCCGCGCGCCGATCTCGCCCACCGACACCTGCGTGTTCTGCGCGGTGATGGCGGCCGTCACGTCGGACGGCATCAACTGGTAGCTGGCCAGCCGGTGCGGGTCGAGCCAGATGCGCATGGCATACGACGCGCCGAACGCCTGCACCGAGCCCACGCCGTCGACGCGGCTGATCGGGTCGCGCAGGTTGCTGGCCATCCAGTCGGAGATGTCGGTGTCGGTGCGTTGGCCGGTCTCGTCGTAGAGCGCCACGATCAGCAAGAAGTTGTTCTGCGACTTGGCGACCGTCACGCCTTGCTGCTGCACCGCCTGCGGCAGGCGGCTGGTGGCCTGGCTGACCTTGTTCTGCACCTGCACCTGCGCGGTGTCGGGGTTGATGCCCTGGCGGAAGGTGACGCTGATGTCGACATAGCCCGCCGAGCTGCTCGTCGACTTGAAATACATCAGGCCGTCGATGCCCTTGAGCTGCTGCTCCAGGACCTGCGTGACGCTGCTTTCCACCGCCTGCGCCGAAGCGCCGGGGTAGTTGGCGGAGATGGTCACGGTCGGCGGCGCGATGTCCGGGTACTGCGACACCGGCAAGGTGCGAATGGCCACGCCGCCGGCCAGCATGATGAGGATGGCGATGACCCAGGCGAAGACGGGCCGATGAATGAAGAAATTGGCGATCACGGGATTCTTCTTATTCGCCGGAGGAAACGGTCGCCGGTGCCGATGCGCTCGCGGACACCGGCACCGGCTTGACCTTCTCGCCGGGATGCGCGCGCTGCAGGCCGTCGACCACGAGGCGGTCGCCGTCGCGCAGACCCTTGGTCACGATCCAGTGTTCGCCTTCGGCGCTGCGCACTTCGAGCGCGCGCAGCTCGACCTTGTCGCCGGCACCGACCACCAGCGCGGTCGGCTCGCCCTTTTCGTTGCGGGCCACGCCGCGCTGCGGCGCCAGGATGGCCTGGCGCTCCACGCCGGACTCGACCTGCGCGCGCACGTACATGCCGGGCAGCAACAGCCCCTGCGGGTTGGGGAATTCCGCGCGCAGCGTGACCGAGCCGGTGGCCGCATCGACGCCCACTTCGGAGAACTTCAGCGTGCCCGCATGCGGATAGGGCAGGCCGTCTTCCATGCGCAGGCCGACCTGGGTGCTGGCCGGTGCCATGTCGCCCGAGATGAAGCGGCGCTTGAGCTTCGTCAATTCAAGGCTCGACTGCACCACGTCGACGTAGATCGGATCGAGCCGCTGGATCGTGGCCATCGCCATCGCCTGACCCGATGCCACGAGCGCCCCCTCGGTCACGCCCGAGCGGCCGATGCGTCCCGCGATGGGCGCGGTGATGCGCGTGAAGTCGAGGTTGATGCGCGCCGCCTTCACCGCTGCTTGCGCGGCTTTCACGCTGGCTTGTGCCTGGATGAGCGCGGCCTGCGCTTCTTCGTGTTCCTGCTTGCTCACGGCATTGGCCTTGACCAGTTCGCCAAAGCGTTCGGCCTTGCCGCGCAGGCTGGCAATGGTGGCCTGCGAGGTCGCCAGGGTGGCTTGCGCCTGCTCGTGGGCGGCCTCGAACGGGCCGGGCTCGATCTCGTACAGCACCTGGCCCGCGCGGACCATGCTGCCTTCTTCGAACAGGCGCTTGCGCACGATGCCGTTGACCTGCGGCCGTACTTCGGAGACGCGGTAGGCGGCGGTGCGGCCCGAGAGTTCGGTGTGCACCGCCACGTCGCCGGCGTGCAGCGCCACCACGCCGACTTCGGGCGGTGCGGTCTCGGTGGCGGGAGGCTGCTTGGCGCCGCATGCAGCGAGCGCGAGCAGGGAAAGGGGAAGCAAAAGCTTGAAGGTGGTCATGGCCATCTGGAGTCGCGGTGTCGCGCGCGCGGGGGATCGCCCGGATTGCGCGCCTGCACCTGAACGGTGCATTGTGCCTTTGGTGTTGCGTTGCAACATGAAGAAATCCCAAGACTGCCGCGTGGGAAAGCAGCAGTCGTCGCCAACGAAAAAAGGCCCATGCAGGTGCCAACCCGTCACCACGTCGATCCGTGGCGAAGGGCTGGCTGCATGGGCCGCGAAGAGCGGTCGGTCTGTGGCTCGCCGTGGCTGCCGCCCCGTGGGGCAGCAGTGGCGGCGGGCCTAACTGGCGCTTTGCTGGTGGCGCAAGCCCAAGGCAAACACGGAGTTGGGCGCATCCACGACGAAGGGCTTGCGCGTGACCGGCTGGCCGGCCGGCGCACGCCGGGTGTCTTGCCGCGCCGCGGGCTGCACGCCCTTGGCCTTCTGCTCGTCGACCAGGCTTTGCAGCGAAATCGACTTGAGGAACTCGACCGCGCGAAGATTCACGGTGGCCCAGAGCTCGTCGATCTCGCAGCGGCCGGCGTCGCCGGGGGCGCCGTTGTCGCGTCGCCGGGTGGATTCGACATCGTGTTCCTCGATCGAGAGGACGATGTCCGCCACGGAAATGTCGGCCGCCTTGCGGCTGAGCGAATAGCCGCCGCCCGGACCCCGGGTCGATTCGACCAGCTCGTTGCGGCGCAGCTTGCCGAACAGCAGTTCCAGGTACGACAGCGAGACCCGCTGACGCAGGCTGATCGATGCCAGCGTGACCGGACCCGAGCGGCCGTGCAATGCGATGTCGATCATCGCGGTGACCGCAAAGCGGCCTTTGGTGGTGAGGCGCATGTCAGTTCTCCTTTTCGGGGGATTACTCGTCGCGGCCGCCGGCGATGCCCAGCAGGGCCAGCAGCGACTGGAAGACGTTGTAGATGCTGAGGTAGACGCCCAGCGTGGCCGAGATGTAGTTGGTTTCCAGGCCGTCCTTCACGCGCTTGAGGTCGTGCAGGATGAAGGCCGAGAAGATGCCGATGGCGGCAACCGACAGCGTCATCATCAGCGCGCTCGACTTGATGAAGAAGTTGGCGATGCCCGCCACCAGCAGCAGGATCGCGCCGATGAAGAGCCACTTGCCCATGGACGACAGGTCGCGCTTGATGACCGACGACAGCGTGGCCATGCCCAGGAAGATCGCGCCGGTGCCGGCGAACGCCGTCATCACGAGGCTCGCGCCGTTGGACAGGCCGAGCACCGTGCCGACCAGGCGCGACAGCATCAGGCCCATGAAGAAGGTGAAGGCCAGCAGCACCGGCACGCCGGCGGCGGATTCCTTGGTCTTCTCGATGGCGTACATGAAGCCGAAGGCGCCGCCGAGAAAGACCATCAGGCCGATGCCGGGCGACATGGCGCGGGCCAGGCCGGTCGAGACGCCGATCCAGGCGCCGAGCACGGTGGGCACCATCGACAGCGCGAGCAGCCAGTAGGTGTTGCGCAGGACGCGGTTGCGCTCCTGCACCGAGGCGATCGGTGCGTCGAAGCCGGGGTGGTAAGTGGTTGGGCTGTTGTTCATTGTGATTTCCTGATTTCCTTGAAGGATGTGGACCGATGCCGGTCTGGACGGAATGGCACGTGCAGTTGGCGAACGGCCGGAATGGAAGGTGTCGTCGTTGCGATGCGGGTGTGCCGGAAGGCCGGCAGGCCGTATCGAAGGGGCGGGAGCCGCGCAGGCTCCCGGTCGCGCAAGGCCCGAAGGCCTAGGCGACGAAGGTGGCGAGCCGGGGAGGCCGCTTGGGCCGTTCGAGGAACGGCGAGATGGTGGTCGTCAGGCCGAGTTTTGGCGGCTCTTCCGACAGACGCTGCGGCAGGCGCACGTCGTTGCGGGCATCGACCAGCTCGGCGTGTTCCGAGCCTGCTTCGTCGATGTTGGTGGCATCGTCCGATGCCGAATCGGCATCGCCGACGGTGGTTGCGTCGGCGAGCGAAACGATGGTGACCAGGGGCTGTTCGACCTGGCTGACCTGAGAGGAGGTTTGGTTGTTGCCGTACGAATGGCCGACACCGATCAGGTTGTGGGCAAGCACGGCAAAGCCGTAGCAGGACAACATGAGGGCAAGGACAGTAGCGGCAAACCAGCGGGACATGAAGGGGTAATTTTACCTGCCGCCGGCCCGCCCCACCGCAAAGACGGCGCTTTCTCCGACCGGGCCGTGCGGATGTTCAGGTGTTCTTCATCGTCCATGAGATGAGACGGTCATGGCAAATCTGGCCGACTACCGGAGTTTTGGCTCCGCTTTTAGCCTTCTGGACATGCATCGGCGACCTCTGCTTGCCGGGTATTCACCTCAACTTCCAGGAGAACCTTTCATGCCCACCAACGACAACATCGCCAACTTCAACGGCGCCAAGCCCGTGATCGACGCCGACGACGCCGTCATGCTGCTGATCGACCACCAGAGCGGCCTGTTCCAGACCGTCAAGGACATGCCGATGACCGAGCTGCGCGCCAACGTCACCACGCTGGCCAAGGTCGCGACGCTGGCGAAGATGCCGGTCATCACCACAGCTTCCGTCCCGCAGGGACCGAACGGCCCGTTGATCCCCGAAGTCCACAAGTACGCGCCGCATGCGCAGTACGTGGCGCGCAGGGGCGAGATCAACGCCTGGGACAACCCCGAGTTCGTCGCGGCCGTGAAGGCCACCGGCCGGGGCACGCTGATCATTGCCGGCACCATCACCAGCGTGTGCATGGCCTTCCCCAGCATCGCGGCGGCGCACGAGGGCTATCGCGTGTTCGCGGTGATCGACGCCTCGGGCACCTACTCGAAGATGGCGCAAGAGATCACGCTGGCGCGCGTGGTGCAGGCCGGCGTGGTGCCGATCGACACCGCGGCCGTCTGTTCCGAAATCCAGAAGACCTGGAACCGCGAAGACGCGCTGCAGTGGGCCGAGGCCTACAGCGCGGTGTTCCCGCCGTACCAGTTGCTGATCGAGAGCTATGTGAAGGCGCAGGAGGTTGTGAAGAACAGCGAGCAGCTGGATTCGCTGCGGGCCTGAGCACGCCGCGCAGCCGGCGCCGCCGCCCGATACGGGCGCGGCGCTTTTCCTTTTTGCTCTTCTTCCTACTTCGCCGCGGACGGCAGCGTGATCTCGAAGGTCAGGCCGATCCTGGTCTTCCCCTTGCCGCGCTGCGAGCTGAAGTACAGCCGCTTGCCATCGGGCGACATTGCGGGGCCTGTGATCTCGCTGTCGTCGTGATCTTCCAGGCGCATCAGCGGCTGGGAGGTTCCCGAATCGATCCGCAGCACGCCGATCTCGAGATTGCCCGCGTCTTCCGCCACCAGGATGTCACCGAGCGCCGAGATCGTCAGGTTGTCCGGTTCGTTGATCGAATGCGTGCTCGCATCCTTGCTCTTGCCGTCCTTGTCCTTGCCGTCGTAGATCACCTCGAGCGTTTCGTGCTGTGTGTCGTAGGCCCAGATCCGTGCATTGAAGGAGGTGACGAAATACACGATGCCATTGAAGAACCAGATGCCTTCGGCCTTGGGGAAGTTGGCGCCGGGTGGGGTGAGCGCAGCTTTGCGCAGGTCGCTGCGCACCGTCGACTGCGGCTTTTCGGGGTTGACCACATCGATCCACTCCACCGGCTGGGGCTTGCTGTAGTCCTTCAGCTTGGCGTAGTCGGGCGCGGCCAGGTCGACATCGTTCACGACGCCCTTGACCTTGAGCACCTGGAGCCGGCCGGTCTTCATCGCGGCGCGGCTGGCGCCTTCGGGCCAGTCGATCGCATCGCACACGAAGCGGTAGACACGGCCACCGGATGCGTCCTCCGTCAGGAAGAGGGTCTTGTGGACCGGGTCCACGCACACGGCCTCGTGCGCGTAGAGGCCCAGGGCCGGCAGGCTCGGGGCGCTGCTGGCATCCACCCAGGGCTTGGCCGGATCGCACTCCCACACCATGCCGCCCGAATATTCCTCGCACGACAACCAGGTGTTCCACGGCGTGGGGCCGCCGGCGCAATTCGTCGTCGTGTTCTTCAGGATCGGGTACGAATCGACCACCGTGCCATTGGCATCGAAGCGCAGCGCGCCGACGCCGCCGCCCTTGCTGCCAATCTCTGAATTGCTGACGTAGATCCAGCCGCCGTTCTCGGTCGGGTAGGTCGCCCCGCCGTCCGGTGCGCCGTGCCAGGCATAGCTGCCTGCCGCGATGGCGCCCGTCGTCGCGACGATGCGCGAGGTGAAGCCCTTCGGCAGCATCACGCCGTTGGCATCGGCAGGCTGCAATGCCGAGAACTCCGCGAACGGACTCTTCTTGACGACCGGTGCCTCGGGCGGCGGGGGAGGTGCGGGCTCCGGCGCCGGGGCGGGCGGCAGGCCGGGTGTCGGCAGGAAACCACCGGAGCCGCCGCCACCGCAAGCGGCCAGGAAGGCGGGGAGCGTTACCGCACCCGCGGTGGCGAAGCTTTGCCGCAGGAAGGCGCGGCGCTGGGGAAGATCGAGGGGGATGGCGGGGAAGGTCGTGCGCGGGGTGGTCTTCATTGGTGAGTCAGGTGGAAGTCAGGTTTCTAGGCGGCGCCATTCTTTGACGTCCACATGACTGATTCGTGACCAATAACCCAACTAAGGCAACGGTGTTGCGTTAATACCTCGCCCCGATCCGATGAAAAAACGACCTGCCTAGGCGTGCGGTGCAGGGCCCACCGTGGCGGCCGGATCGTCGTCCGCCCGCAGCCATTCGCGCGCATGCCCGCGCAGCGCGTCGATCTGCAGCCAGATCAAACCCAGTTCGGTATGAAAGGTGCGCGCCTGCGGATCGGCGTCGCCGCTGGCCGCCGCCGCTTGCGCCAACGCGGCGCGCGCGGCCGACTCCGAGGCGGTGTCGCGCGGGCCATCGACCGAACCGCTTTCGAGCCCGGCCGCCAGCGCATCGAGCGCTGCAATCGCGCCTTCCGCCGCGGTGCGCAACACCGCCATCTGCGCCGAATCGGGCAGCGCCGCGCGGTGCGCGCCCAGCGCCGACAGGTAGCTCAGCAGCGTGTGCGAGCGGATCAGAAAGCGCAGCGCCACGCCCGCGCGCGGCCGCACATAGCCAGGCTCGCGGAACATGTCGGACACGGCGGTCGACAGGGCCGCATCGGCGTTGTGGTCGTTGCGCCGCGCCAGCCGGTAGTCGAGGTGATCGCGTGCGCCCGTGCGGTACTGCGCGACGATCTGCCGCAGGTAGCCCGCGTGGCCGCGCAAGGCCGTGGCCGCCAGTTCGTTGATGCGGCGTGCCTGCCAGTGCGGCAACACCAGCAGCACGGCAAGCCCGGCGATCGCGCTGCCGATGGCGGTGTCGACCAGCCGCGGCACGAGCAGCACGCCGCTGTCGCCGACCTGGTTGAAGCACATCAGCACCAGCAGCGTCATCGAGGCCGTCGCCAGCAGGTAGCGCGTGGTGCGTGTGGCGAAGAACAGCACGCCGGCCGCCACCGCGATCACCGATTGCACCAGCGGCTGCGGAAACAACTGCAGCAGCGCCCAGCCGGCCACCACGCCGAGCGCCGTGCCAGCGATGCGCTGGCCCATGCGCGAGATGGTGTCGCCGTAGGTCTGCTGGCACACGAACAGCGTGGTCAGCAGGATCCAGTAGCCCTGCGCCGGATGGATCAGGTGCATCACGCCATAGCCCACGACCAGCGCGATCGACAGCCGGAGCGCATGCCGAAACAGCGGCGAGCGCGGCGTGAGCTGACGCCGCACGCGCTCGACCGCATCGCGCCATGAGCGCGGCGAACGGTCGAACAAACCCATCTCGGTACGGCCGGCGCGTGCCGATGGCTGGCTCGCGCCCGTGAGCTGCCCGTCGAGCTGTGCGAGGTTGCGCGCGAGCGCCTCGACCGAGGCCAGCAGCACCAGCCGCTCGGGCGTGGACGCACGCGCGCGTTCATGCGCGATGGCGCTGCGCAGGTCGGCCAGCGCCTGGACGGTTTCGGTGCCCACCTCGAAGGGCTCGCGCCGCTCGATCGACACCGCGAGGCGCTGGCATGCGATGCCCTGCAGGTCCAGCACGCGCTGGCAGCGGTACAGCAGGTCGCTGTGGAAGAAGGCGTCGGCCAGCGCGTTGTAGTCGTCGTGCGAGGAACTGGCGCGCTCGTGCACGTCCTGCGCGATCAGGTACAGCCCTCGGTAGCGCGAGATGCGCCCCGTCGGCGCCCGCGCGCCGATGCGACGGAAGATGCTTTCCTTGGCCGCATTCAGCTCTGTCACCACCTGTGCGTTGAGCTGCGCGAGCGACAGCCGCTTGCGTTCGATGTCGATGCCGCGCAGCGGCTCGAACAGCGAGGCCTTGAAGCGCACGAAGTTGCCCAGCACCGTGAACAGCGTGACCAGCCGCGCCTGCACCGGCTGCGCCGGAAAGGCCGCGCACCAGAGCACCGAGAACACGCCATACCAAGCCGCGCCCGCCAGCAGCAACAGGGGCTCGCGGCCACGATGGGCCACGACGGCGCCGTGCGCGCTCATGTTCTCGATGCCCAGCGTGGCATACATGCCCAGGATCAGCGTCGCATAGGCAATCGCCTTGTAGCGCGCCTCCACCGCACCCAGCATCGTGAGGCTGAATGCCGCGAGCGCGAGCCCGGTGATGAACAGCAGCGGCAGGCCAAACAGCGCCTCGACCGCGAACGCCATCGCCGCGAAGCAGGCGAGCGTGACGAGCTGCGCGCGCAGGCGGCCGCGCCAGCTGTCGTCGGTTTCGGCAAGCGCGCTGGCGATGGCACCAAGGAACAGCGGGATCACCGCATCGGGGTGATCGGTGTAGCCGCACGCGGCCATCAGGCTGCCGAGCGTGAGCAGGATGCGCAGCGGCTGTGCGCGGGAGGCAAAAGACCGCAACTGCTGGCGCAGCGCGTCGGAAGACAGGGAAAGCATGGTGCGATCTTGCACGATGCATGCCACGGTTCGTGGCGCCCCCTCAGCCGCGATGACTCACGGTTCGCGCGCTTTCCGTGCGCGTTCGGAGATGGGGACGCTGTCAGGCAGCAACGCCAGGGCCTGCGCGCCACGGGCAGCGGTGCCCACATTGGCCACAAACGTCAGGCGCGTGTCGCGAAAGGCAAAGATCAGGTTGAACGTGCCGTAGGCTTCGCGGACATCGACCTCGCAAATGTCCGCGTAAGACCGCTGCTGTTGGCGGAGTACCCGGAAAGCCAGGTGCTGGTCTTCGATGCGGAAAACGGGATTCAGGCTGTTGCTCGCCAACGCGACCCACGGCAGCCCGCGCAAACCGGTGAAGGTTGCCGCCACGCGAACATCCCCGTTCTTGATCGCCGCAAGGCCAGCACCAGATAAAGCGGGCGCCTTGGGCTTGCGCAGCTTCTTCCAGATCCGATAGATGAACCAGAAAGAGAGCGCCTGCGCTACAAGCACCATGGCGGTCGAAAGGACGGCCATCGCATCTATCTCCAAAGTGCTTTCCTCTCTACATATTTTTGTATTGCAGGCCGCTTGCAGCGAACGCAACCTGCGCGTCGATCTCATCGACGAGGCGCCATTAAAACAGGGTTGCCTGAAGGATGAACAGCGCGTCCAACGGTGGCCCAAGCGCACCCCTTGACATTCCAACCGTGTGAGCGTGGAGACTTTTCCCTTTCTTTATCTGGAAGGAGATCTCCATGGAAGACCCTATGACGCATGCTGCCGCGGAGCGCTTGCTCCTCGCCGAAGTCGTTGCGCGAACCGGCGCGTCTGTGCAATTGCTGAACGACTGCGAGTCTCTGGGCCTGCTCGGCAACGCGGCGCATATCGACGGGAGCAGCCGCCCATACGACGCGCGCGCAGTATCGACACTGCGCTTCGTTCGCAGGGCGCACGCGCTGGGTTTCGAGACCCCGCAAGTCGTGGAACTGCACGCGCTGTGGAGCAACGGGCGCCGCGCGAGCTTCGACGTGAAGCGCGTCGCGCTCGAAAGGGCGAACGACCTTGCCCGGCAAATAGAGGAACTGGGGCGCATGAAGCACCTGCTGGAGCGCCTGACCGCCTGCTGCGAGGGTGACCATCGCCCGGAATGTCCCATCCTCGACGAGTTGGCCGACCTCAGGGGTTTCGCCGCCTGCGAAGCACCAACGAAGTAAATCGCCCAAAGGCCTTGACCTTTACACGATGTCAATCTTTAAGATTTGCCCAACAAACATTCAAAGGGTCGTTCCATGGCTTCCGTTGCCCTCCAACAAGGCGTCAATCCCTCCGGGTCGCCGGTCACTCGCCTGAGCCTGCCGGTCGAAGGCATGACCTGCGCATCGTGCGTCGGCCGTGTCGAGCGTGCGCTGAAGGCGGTCCCTGGCGTGCACACGGCCGCGGTCAATCTCGCCACTGAGCGCGCCGACATCAGCTTCAGCGGCGTGGCCGATCCGCAGGCGGCCGTTCGCGCCATCGAAGGCGCCGGCTACACCGTGCGCGAAGAAACCACCGAACTGGCGATCGAGGAGATGACCTGCGCGTCATGCGTGGGCCGGGTCGAGAAGGCACTCACGCAAATCCCGGGCGTGCTCGAAGCCAATGTCAACCTGGCCACCGAGCGCGCGCGGGTGCGCTTTCTGGCCGGCGTCGTTTCCACGGCCGACCTCGAAGCAGCGGTCGAGCGGGCAGGCTACAAGTCCCGCCGCCTGTCCGCCGAAACGCCGAATGCGGACGACCAGGACACCGAGCGCCGCGAGAGCGAGGCGCGATCGCTGCGGCGCTCCCTGATCATTGCGGCCACTCTCACCTTGCCGGTCTTCGTTCTCGAGATGGGCTCGCACCTGATTCCCGCCATGCATCATTGGGTGATGGGCGTCCTGGGCGAGCAGACGAACTGGTATGTGCAGTTCGTGCTGGCCACGCTTGTGCTGTTCGGGCCGGGCCTGCGCTTCTTCCGCAAGGGCGTGCCGGCGTTGCTGCGCGGTGCTCCCGACATGAACTCGCTGGTCTCGGTCGGCACGGCGGCCGCCTACGGCTATTCGGTGGTTGCGACCTTCCTCCCCGAAGTGCTGCCGCAGGGCACCGCCAACGTCTACTTCGAAGCCGCCGTGGTCATCGTGACCTTGATCCTGCTCGGGCGCGTGCTGGAAGCGCGCGCCAAGGGGCGGACCTCGCAGGCCATCAAGCGGCTCGTCGGGCTCCAGGCCAAGACCGCGCGCGTCGAGCGCAACGGCAACACCGTCGAGATTCCGCTCGACCAGGTGAGCACCGGTGACGTCGTTCTCGTTCGTCCGGGCGAGAAGATTCCGGTCGATGGCGAGGTGGTCGAAGGCTCTTCCTATGTCGACGAAAGCATGATCACCGGCGAGCCGGTGCCCGTGTCGAAGGGCGTGGGCGCCGAAGTCGTCGGCGGCACCATCAACAAGACGGGCGCCTTCAGTTTCCGCGTGACCAAGGTCGGCGCGAACACGGTGCTCGCGCAGATCATTCGCCTGGTCGAGGAAGCGCAGGGCTCCAAGCTGCCGATCCAGGCGCTGGTCGACAAGGTGACCATGTGGTTCGTGCCGGCGGTGATGGCCGCGGCCGTGCTGACCTTCCTGGTCTGGCTGGTCTTCGGTCCGGACCCGGCGCTGACCTTCGCGCTCGTCAATGCGGTCGCGGTTCTCATCATTGCCTGCCCATGCGCGATGGGGCTGGCCACGCCGACCTCGATCATGGTCGGCACGGGCCGCGCGGCCGAACTCGGTGTTCTCTTTCGCAAGGGCGAAGCCTTGCAGGCGCTGCGCGATGTGAGTGTGATCGCGCTCGACAAGACCGGCACGCTGACCAAGGGACGCCCCGAGCTGACCGACCTCGTTCCCGCCGAAGGCTTCGAGTACAACGAAGTGCTGGCGCTCGTGGCGGCGGTCGAGACCCGCTCCGAGCACCCGATCGCTGAAGCGATCGTTGCAGCCGCCCAGCAGCGGGACATCACGCTCGCCCCCGTCGAAGGCTTCGCCGCGACACCGGGCTTCGGCGTGTCGGCCCGGGTCGCGGGCCGGACCATTGCCGTCGGTGCAGACCGGTTCATGGTGCAGCTAGGCTTGGATGTGGCGAGCTTCCTGCCGACCGCCCAGCGTCTGGGCGCGCAAGGCAAGAGCCCGCTCTATGCGGCGATCGACGGCCGCCTTGCGGCGGTGATCGCGGTCGCCGATCCGATCAAGGAAACCACGCCCGCGGCCATCAAGGCGCTGCACGCGCTCGGCCTCAAGGTTGCGATGATCACCGGCGACAACGCGGCCACGGCCACGGCGATTGCCAAGCAGCTCGGCATCGATGAAGTGGCGGCCGAGGTCTTGCCCGACGGCAAGGTCGCGGCGCTGAAGAAGTTCCGGGCCAACGGCGCGCGGGTCGCCTTTGTGGGCGATGGCATCAACGACGCACCGGCACTCGCAGAAGCGGACGTCGGGTTGGCCATCGGCACGGGCACCGATGTGGCGATCGAAGCAGCCGACGTGGTGCTGATGTCGGGCGACCTGCGCGGCGTGCCGAACGCCATCGCGCTGAGCCAGGCGACCATCCGCAACATCAAGCAGAACCTGTTCTGGGCCTTCGCCTACAACGCCGTGCTGATCCCGGTCGCGGCCGGCGCGCTCTATCCGGTCAACGGCATGTTGCTTTCGCCGATCTTCGCCGCGGCCGCGATGGCGCTCTCCAGCGTCTTCGTGCTTGGCAACGCACTGCGGCTCAAGCGGTTTCGCGCACCGATGACGGTCGAAGCCCGCACCGGGACGGCATCGCCCACGCCACGTCTGGCGAACGACCATTGATCCCGGGCCGACACACCGGCCGGCTGATCACCCACTCAAGACAAAACGCACATAAATTGAACACAGCAACCAACCAGGAAATCAAGATGCATCGTTTCTACATTCCTAACATGACCTGCGGCGGCTGCGCCAAGTCCGTCACCAAGGCGCTGCTGAGCGTCGATCCGCAAGCCCGCATCGAAACCGATCCGCCCGCGCGTGAAGTCCGGGTCGACAGCGCCGTGGACGAAAGCGCATTCCTCGCGGTGCTGACCGAGGCGGGGTATCCGGACAAGCAGTGATCCGCAGCGATGACCGATTGATCAAGGCGCAAGGCTCTTGAACATCAAAAGACCACCATACCTGCCGAGCTGATGCGCCACGCAACGCCCTCTCGTGCGGGTTGGTATGCGCTGTGGATTCAGTTCAAGGCCGGTGGCGAAGTGCAAATCGTGCCGTTCGTCGTCACCGTGCCGGTAGCCTCGTGACTTCCTGCGATTCACGTTGACGGCCTTGGCTGGTGCTCGGGCCGTGCGCGATACCGCGATACCTTGGGCGGCAGGAGACGATACCTTGCGACTAGCCAGTCCAAGGTATCGCCAGGCTGGGGACAATCAGCCTGGACAGTCCGATCCGCGCAGTTCAAGCGCGAGTCTCAATGCCGTCCCAACCCAGCGATGAACGGAACCCCACATCTACTTGCGATTCTTCGGAGAGAGCTTGCCGAGGCGGACCTCACTCTTGGCGACGTGGCGAGCGTGATGGGTACGTCCGAGCGGCGCGTCCAAACCTTGATGGCAAGTGGAACCATGAAGTTAAGGGACGTTGACAAGCTCGTCGAACTGCTTCACCTTGACTTCGATGAAGTTCTGAGCGAGGTGGCCCGCACCCCGGTGCTTTGAGCTCCTGTGTGGAGCTCCGGCACTTCAGCGAACCCTCTTACTTTGCGCCGGCGGGCGGCACTGCGTAGATCGCAGTGCGCGCCCATTGCATCACCACCTCAAGGTCTTCGGGCACCGCGCGATCGTCTGATTGTTCGCGGCAGTCGGTGTAGAGCCCGAGGGCGTGGGCATTCATCCTCACCTCGCGGCCAGTGAAGAGCCTCACGCCGTGCTGGTACACGTTGAGTTCCGTTTTCCATGGACCCATGGGGCGCAATGACAGGGCAAAGTCCGACGACATCGTCATTGGCTTGCCGTTCATCGTGTACGAGGCGGTCTGCCAGTACGCGAGTTCCGTCGAACCTGTCTTCGTCGTCACTTCAGGCTTCAGCCCGTATTGACGCTCGCCCGCGTCGAGCGGGCGCTGCATCAGACGGCGATACGCCGGTCCGGTTGCGTTGGCGTCATCACTTCGACTTGCAACGGCGCGTTCTCTCTCCGACGTCTGGTCTTCGAGCGAGAAGCGGCCGCGTTCCGGGACGAGAACCTTGCCGACCACATGGGAGCCGCCATAAGCCTGCCTCGCTGCCGAAGCGCGCAGTCCCCGCTCCGCGTCTGCGACCGATACCGGCAACTGGGCGCTGAGATACGTTGAACCATCGGCCGGGTGAAAGCGAATGGCCGGGGCTTTCCGCATTGAAAGCCCTTTGCATGGAGACTTGCTCGCACCGGATGCAGTTGCTGCCGTTGCGCCCATGGCGGTTGCTGCAACCGTGCAACAAGCGGCCCATGCGATGCAGCAGCTATGGACGTGTCTGTTCATTGCCACCGTCGATCATGCCTCCCGCTCGACCCACTGGGAACGCCAGGCGGGCGCGTCGAAAGGATCGGCAAAGTACTGGGTCTCGCGCGCCACCTTGCCGTCTCGGAACTCCATGATGCTCACGGTGTGGGCGCGCTTGCCTTCGTAGTTGATGACGTACTCTGTCACCCAGAGATTGCCGTCGCCGACAGTCCGCCGGACCACGAAACCGGATGGCTTTCCCGGGTGATGGCTGCGCAGCGCTTGCAGGTTGTGCCGGCCGTGAATGACCTCGCCCGACTGCGGGTACGCGCACACGGCATCGTCGTGATAGATCTCATGCTCGGTGATCTGGTCACCTGCAGCGGAGGCAGTCCAATGTCGATCAATAGCTGTCCGGATGTTCTGCTCTTCCATCGTCGACCTCCATCTGAGTTTGCTTGCTTACTCACTCACGAAGCGAACGCTTGGCGAAAGACCGGCCCTGAGTGCATCCCGGCTTCACCCATCGCGCAATGCCGCCACACAGCGACATTGAAACGGCACCGCCTCGGTGAAGTCATCAGACCAGAACACATCGCAAAGCCCATCCCACAAGAGTTCGATGCGCCCGGCGTCGAGGCGGCCGAACGCCAGGGTCGTGTCGTACACATCGTGATGGCCGAACACGTACATCAATCCCAACTCGGGGTGAGGGTACGCCGCATCCGTCTTTCTGCTCCACGAGGTGCTCGCGCCTTCCAGGCCCTCGCCCGTATGCGCCGACAGCCGCAGGCCCTGGTGATACAGCCGGGGCGCCCACAGCTCGCCATCGAATGCCTTCGGCGCGGTGTCGATCTCCACGTTCCACAGTCCGTTGGAATACTGGACGACGGCCGATGTGACGTCGAAGCTTCGGTCCCTGAGACTGAGGTAACCGGTCATGGGGCAGGCCGCGCGGGGCGCCAGAACATGTGCAGCTCTTCGTGCAAGACATCGCCGATCCTCAGAGCCCCTGGCTCCCGGCCGAATGTCTCGAAGCCGAGCGATTCATACAACGCGATGGCGGCAGCGTTGCTGGCGTTGACGCACAGATTCACCTGAAGCAGATCAGGCACCAACTGTGCCAGCACGAGCGCTTGCGAAAGCAGGCTGCGGCCGACGCCCTTGCCCCGTGCCTCGGGAGCGACGTACATGCCGAAGATCATTCCCTTGTGTCGCAGCTTGCTCGCGCTCTCGCGTCTGAGCGTGACGATGCCGACAAGCGTGGCGCCGTCGAATGCGCCGAACACACCTTGGTCGGGATGTTCCGCAAGGCGGGCGACCGTCACCTCGGGTGAGAACGCCGCCTCTTCTTCATAGCTGGCGCCGAACGAGGTGGGCTCGTCACGCAGAGCTGCCAGGCGCAGCGCGCGAAACGGGGGCGCGTCTTGAAGTGTGAGGCGACGGATATGCATGCGTTGGCGGTCCAGATGAAGGTTTCCGCCGAATTCTGCCGCAGGGGCCAAAGGCCGTTCCTGGTCGCCACCGTCACCGCGTGCAGGGCTACACGCCGTGTCCCGCGCGCAGCATGAAACCATGGCCGGGAGCAATCCATTGGATGAGGCCTGCGTCGTCGTCGCTTGCCGCGGGTTGCGCCGCGGCACCGGTAAAGAGCGTGTGCTCTTCCACCAGCAGGAACTGGCGCGCCTGCGTGTCCCCGCTGCCGGACCGCACCTGCAGCCGTGCGTCGCCCACGGCGAGTTCTTCGCCCGGCGCCCGCTGCGCCGTCGAAGCCTCGGGCCATGCGGCAGCGAGCGCATCGGACGACCCGGCATGCGCCTGCGTCCAAAGAATCCAGCGCACCCGCCCCGGCGCCGCAGCACGCTGTGCTTCGACATGGGCCGCGTCCGTCAACACCGGATCGATCAACGCACAATCGCCACCTGCCGCACCCACGAAGTAGCTGTGGGCCAGCGCGCCAGCCGCCGCACCCGTCACCCGCACGATCCGCGTCGAAAATCGCATGACAAGCCCTGCCTCGTGCGCATACCGGCCATGGCCTTCACCGTCCGGATCGACGAGGCCGACTTCGTCATACGCCGGCTCTTCCATGTTCACCGGCCGCCGCCCCTCGGGCCCATTCGCCAGCCGCGGCATGACGCGGGGAATGTGCCGCAGGCCGCGCGCATGCGCGATGACCTCGTCCGCGCTCGTGAACTGTGCAAGCTGCTCCAGGATCCTGCGCGTCACGTTCATCAGCTTGAGGCCGCGTGCCGGGTCCACCGCCTCGGCGGGCTTCAGCCACATGTGCTCGACGGTCTCGCTGCCATCGGGCCGCACGCTCTGCCCCGCCGGCATCAGCGCAAGAAAGAAGCGGGTGTCGAAGCGGCGCGGCATGCCCGGCGGCGTGAGCCAGTGGGTGAAGTAGGTCAGCCGGTCGACGGCGAGTTGCCAGCCATGTTCCGCGCACAGTGCTAGCAGCGCATCGGTGCCCTGCACGGCCGCATCGCGCATGGCAGTGAGCCGGTCAGGCGGCAGGCCATCGAGCTTCACCAGCGCGCCTGACGAATCGGTGGCGAGCAGCACGCCGGCCTCTTCGAAGCATTCGCGGATCGCGGCAGCGTAGTAATCGAGGCCGCCTTCGGGCACCGCAAGGCGCGCGCTCGCGGCAACATCATCCAGCCCGCTGCATTGTGCGTGCAGGCTGCGGTCGTGCGCATCGATCACGCCGCCGGGAAACACGCTCGCGCCGCTGTTCTGGTCGTTGGCCTTCTCGGCCCGGCGCAGCATCAGCACTTCAAGGCCACGGCCTTCGTCGCGCAGCACGATGAGCGTGGCGGCAGCACGCACGGGGCGCGGCGCTGCGGGTTTCTGCGGGGTCTCCGGTGTTCTTGTGTTCATGGGAAGGCATTCTCGCGCCGCCAGGCTACCGGGCCGCTGCTGCGAAGGTGACAGCCGCACCGGGTGCCTGTCGCGCGAAGGACCGTCCAAACCTGCCCGCGCGGCTTAACTTCAACGCACTTTGTTGTTGAAGGACGCCTGATGCATTTCGAATTCACACCCAAGGTGATCGCGCTGCGCGACGAGCTGTTGAAGTTCATGGACGAATACGTCTATCCGAACGAAAAGCGCCGCGAAGAAGAGCTGGCCGCCAACGCGCGCGCCGGCCGCCCGTACGCCGAGCTGCCGATGATGGCCGGCCTGAAGGCCAAGGCGCGCGAGCGCGGGCTGTGGAACCTGTTCCTGCCCGAGTCGGAACACGGCCCGGGCCTGACCAACGTCGAGTACGCGCCACTGTGCGAGATCATGGGCCGGCGCTACTGGTGCGCCGAGATCTTCAACTGCTCCGCCCCCGACACCGGCAACATGGAAGTGCTGGCGCGTTACGGCACCAAGGCCCAGCAAGACCGCTGGCTCACGCCGCTGCTGGCGGGCGAGATCCGCTCGTCCTTCGCGATGACCGAGCCCGAGGTGGCGTCGAGCGACGCCACCAACATCCGCTGCAGCATCCGGCGCGAAGGCGACGAGTACGTCATCAACGGCCGCAAGTGGTACATCACCGGCGCCATGAACGAGCGCTGCGAAATCTTCGTGCTGATGGGCAAGACCGACCCCGACAACGCCGACCGCCACAGGCAGCAGTCGATGGTGCTGGTGCCCAAGAACACGCCAGGCGTGACCATCGTGCGCGACATGCAATTGCTCGGCATGTACGACCCGCCGTTCGGCCATCCCGAGATCGTGTTCGACAACGTGCGCGTGCCGGTCGAGAACATCCTGCTTGGCGAAGGCCGCGGCTTCGAGATCGCGCAGGGCCGCCTCGGCCCCGGCCGCATTCACCACTGCATGCGCGCCATCGGCATGGCCGAGTCAGCGCTGGAGATGATGTGCCAGCGGTTGGTGTCGCGCACCGCCTTCCACAAGCTCTTGTCGGAGCAGGGCGTGTGGCGCGAGCGCATTGCCGAGTCGCGCATGCTGATCGAGCAGTCGCGCTGGATGGTGCTGAACGCCGCCTACCGCATGGACACGGTCGGCAACAAGGTCGCCGCCAAAGAGATCGCGATGATCAAGGTGCTGACGCCCAACAACTGCGTGAAGGTGATCGACTGGGCGATGCAGGCCTTCGGCGCGATGGGCCTGAGCCAGGACACGCTGCTCACGCACTTCTACGCCTACGAGCGCCACCTGCGCGTGGCCGACGGCCCCGACGAAGTGCACCGCAACGCAATCGCCAGGCAGGAGCTGGCGGCGTACCAGTAAACGCCGCGACGGCTTCAGTCGACGCGCTTGGCGCGTTCGAGCATCGCGTGCAGCAGCACGTTGCAGCCCGCCGTCAGGTGGTCGGGCTGCGCGTCCTCGATCTCGTTGTGGCTGATGCCGTCCTTGCAGGGCACGAAGATCATGCCGGCCGGTGCGAGCCGCGCCGCATAGATCGCGTCGTGCCCCGCGCCCGAGACCACGTCCATGGTCGAGTAGCCGAGCTTGTCGGTCGCACGGCGCACTGCCTCCACGCAGTCGGGGTGGAAGGGGCAGGGCGGGATGTACGACACGCGCTCGATCGTCACGCCGAGCCCGGTCTCGCGGCCGGTGCGCTCGACGAAGGCGAGGATCTCGGCGTGCATGCGGTCGAGCAGCTCGTCGTTCACGTTGCGCAGGTCGACCGAGAATTTCACCTGCCCCGGAATCACGTTGCGGCTGTTCGGGTGCACCTGCACCATGCCGACCGTACCGCGACCGTACGGCTGGTAGCGCAGCGCGATGGCCACCACCTCCTGCATGATCCGCGTCGCCACCTGCAGCGCGTCGCGGCGCAGGTGCATCGGCGTCGGGCCCGCATGCGCTTCCATGCCGGTCACCACGCAGTCGTACCAGGAGAGGCCGAGAACGGCAGGCACCACGCCGATCACCTTGCCCGCGTCTTCCAGCACCGGGCCCTGTTCGATGTGGGCCTCGAAGTAGGCGCCGATGGGATGGTCGCCCGGCGTCTGCGCACCGACATAGCCGATGCGCTCCAGCTCTTCGCGCACCGTCTTGCCTTCCGTGTCTTTCGCGGCGTAGGCGTGTTCGAGGCTGAAGGCGCCGCAGAACACGCCCGAGCCCATCATCACCGGCACGAAGCGCGAGCCTTCTTCGTTCGTCCAGAACGCGACCTCGATCGGCGCCTCGGTGCGAATGCCCTGGTCGTTCAGCGTGCGCACCACTTCCAGCGCCGACAGCACGCCGTAGTTGCCGTCGAACTTGCCGCCGGTCGGCTGGGTGTCGATGTGGCTGCCCGACACGATGGGCGGCAGCGCGGGGTTGGTGCCTTCGCGGCGCATGAAGACGTTGCCGATCTTGTCGATCGTGATGCTCAGGCCGGCCTCCTTGCCCCATGACACCACGAGGTCGCGCCCCTGCTTGTCGAGGTCGGTCAGGGCCAGCCGCTTGACGCCGCCCTTGGGGGTGGCGCCGATGCGCGCCAGCTCCATCAGCGAGTTCCACAGGCGCTCGCCGTTGATCGTCAGCACCTGCTTGTCCACTACTGCATTCATGTATGACTCCTTGAGAATTCAGCGCGCCACGGCCGTGGGCGCATGCTGCTGTTTGAAGCGCTCCAGCGCGGTGAACATCGGCGCGAAGGGTGGGCGCTTGAGGTAGCGGCCGGTGCCCGGTTCGGCGCGCAGGTCACCGTTGCGATAGACCCAGCGGCCGGCGCTCACCGTGTGCTTCGGCACACCCATGACTTCGCGGCCCTCGAAGATGTTGAAGTCGCTCTTGGAGTGCTGGGTCTTCACCGACAGCGTCTTGGTGGCCCTCGGGTCCCACACCACGATGTCAGCATCGGCACCGGCTTGAATGACGCCCTTGCGCGGGTACAGGTTGAACAACTGCGCCGCGTTGGTCGAGGTGATGCGCACGAACTCCGAGGGCGTCAGCCGGCCCGCGTTGACGCCGGCATCCCACAGCACGGCCATGCGTTCTTCCACACCACCGCAGCCGTTGGGGATCTTCGTGAAGTCGTTGCGGCCAGCCGCCTTCTGCTCGGCGCAGAAGGTGCAGTGGTCGGTGGCCGTGGTGTGAAGGTTGCCGCCCTGCAGGCCGCGCCACAGCATGGCCTGGTTCTCGCGCGAGCGGAAGGGCGGGCTCATCACGTGGGCGGCGGCGCGTGCGAAGTCGGGGTCGCGGTAGACGCTTTCGTCGACCACGAGGTGGCCAGCCAGCACTTCGCCGTACACGCGCTGGCCGCGCGCGCGGGCGCGGGTGATGGCTTCGAGTGCCTCGCCGCACGACACGTGCACCACATAGATCGGCACGCCCAGCACATCGGCGATGGCGATGGCGCGGTTGGCCGCCTCGGCCTCGACCATCGGCGGGCGCGACAGCGGATGGCCCTCGGGCCCGCGAATGCCCTGCGCCAGCAGTTGCTGCTGCAGCATCGCGACCAGCTCGCCGTTCTCCGCATGCACCGTGGGCATGGCGCCGAGTTCGAGCGAGCGCTGGAAGCTCTTCACCAGGATCTCGTCGTCGGCCATGATCGCGTTCTTGTAGGCCATGAAGTGCTTGAAGCTGTTCACGCCATGCTCGCGCACCAGCGTGCCCATGTCGGCATGCACGCTGTCGTTCCACCAGGTCACGGCCACGTGAAAGCTGTAGTCGCCGGCGGATTTTTCGGCCCAGCCGCGCCACACGTGAAAGGCGTCCATCAGCGATTGCTTCGGATCGGGAATCACGAAGTCGATGATGCTGGTGGTGCCGCCGGCCAGCCCGGCCGCCGTGCCGCTGAAGAAGTCGTCGGCCGCGACCGTGCCCATGAAGGGCAGCTGCATGTGGGTGTGCGGATCGATGCCGCCGGGCATGACGTAGGCGCCGCCGGCGTCGATCACCTCGGCGCCGCCGGGCACCTGCAGGTCGGTGCCGACATGGAGGATCTTGTCCCCCTGGCAGAGCACGTCGGCACGGTGCTCGGCATCGGCGTTGACCACCGTGCCACCGCGAATGAGTACGGTCATGGCGTGAGTTCCTTTTGTGTACGTTTCAGGTGGGGTTCTTCAGGGGCGCGGACAGGCCCTGCAATTGCGGCGCCCGTGCCTTCATCAGGCCCAGGTACACGATGGCCGACAGCACCACGCCGACGAACCACGCATAGGTGTAGATCGTCTTGAAGAAGTCGGGCATCGACGGCACGGCCGACGGAAAGGCCGCATTCAGAAAGCCCGGAATGTTGGGCAGCACGCCGACGATGAAGGCAATGACCGCCGCCATGTTCCAGCCGTTGCTGTAGCTGTACTGGCCGTTGCCGCGGTAGAGCGCATCGACATCCAGCTCCTTGCGGCGGATGAGGTAGTAGTCGGCAATCAGGATGCCGGCCACCGGACCGAGCAGCGCCGAGTAGCCGATGAGCCAGGTGAAGATGTAGCCCTGCGTGGTTTCGAGCACCTTCCACGGCATCATCACGATGGCGATGCCGGCGGTGATGTAGCCGCCCTTGCGGTACGAAATCTTCTCGGGGTTGAGGGCAGAGAAGTCATAGGCCGGGCCGACCAGGTTGGCCGCGAGGTTCACGCTCACCGTGTCGATCAGCAGGATGATGAGCGCGATCAGCACCGCGGCACCGGTCATGCGGCTGGCCAAGTCCACCGGGTCCCACAGCGCCTTGCCGTAGATCACCACGGTGGCCGAAGTGACCATCACCGCCATCATCGCGAGCAGGCCCATCGGTGCGGGCAGGCCGATCACCTGGCCCACCACCTGGTCGCGCTGCGAGCGCGAAAAACGCGTGAAGTCGGGGATGTTCAATGCCAGCGTGGCCCAGAAGCCCACCATGGCCGTGAGCGAGGGCCAGAACACCGCCCAGAACATGCCGGCCTTCTTGCCGCCCGGCTCGAACTGCGAAGGCTGGTCGAAGATCGGGCCGAGGCCGCCCGCGCGTTGCACGGCCCAGTAGAGCAGGGCGATGCACACGATGATCTTGAGCGGCGCGGTGTAGGTCTCGAGCCGGCGGATCGACTCGATGCCATGCACCACGAAGTACAGCTGGATGGCCCAGAAGATCATGAAGCACACGAGCTGCGCGCCGTTGATGCCGAGGATCGGCAGCTTGTCGCCACCCAGCGGCTGGCCCATGAGCACGCCGACCAGCGTGTAGATCATCTCGCCGCCGAACCAGGTCTGGATGCCGTACCAGCCGCAGGCCACGACCGCGCGCAGCAGCGCCGGCAGCCGCGCACCGCGCGTGCCGAACGAGGCGCGTGCCATCACTGCGTACGGAATGCCGTACTTCGCGCCCGCATGCCCGATGAGCAGCATCGGCACCAGCACGATGGCGTTGCCCAGGAACACGGTCAGCACCGCCTGGCTCCACGACATGCCGCCTTCGATCAGGCTGGCCGACAGCGTGTAGGCGGGGATGCACATCACCATGCCCACCCAGAGCGCGGCGAAGTGGTACCAGCGCCACGTTCGCTGCGCCAGTGTGGTGGGCGCCAGGTCCTCGTTCCAGAGGTTTGCGGCGGGTGCGCCGCTCTGCGATGGGGTCGTCATGTGGGATGTCTCCTGCGTGTGGGCTGTTTTCTTGACTGTGTTGTCGTTCCCCTCCTGCCGCTGCCCGGTCTGCGCCGGGCTTTGTCACTCATTCATTCACTCATTCACTCATTCATTCGTTCATCCGATCGGCTCAGGCGTGGGTTTCGGTGCGCATCGGGTTGTTCGGGTGCGTGGTCCAGTTGGCGTACTTGCCGACCACCGGGTGGCCGGTGCGTGCGTCCATCTCGCCGGCCTTCAGCGTGCGCATCGACAACGCACCCGGCACCGGGCAGATCGACACGCACAGGTTGCAGCCGACGCACTCTTCTTCCTTCACTTCGAAGAAGCGCATGCCGTCCTTCGTCGCGCTGATGGCCTGGTGCGAGGTGTCTTCGCACACCACGTGGCAGCGGCCGCACTGGATGCACAGGTCCTGGTGGATCACCGCCTTGTCGACGTGGTTCAGGTTCAGCTGCTGCCAGTCGGTGATGCTGCCGACCGCGCGGCCGCGCATCTGCTCGATGTTGGCGTAGCCCTTCTGGTCCATGAAGTTCGAGAGGCCATCGCACAGGTCCTGCACGATCTTGAAACCGTAGACCATGGCGGCGGTGCACACCTGCACCGAGCCGCTGCCCAGCGCGATGAACTCGGCCGCATCGCGCCAGGTCGAGACGCCGCCGATGCCCGAGATCGGCAGGCCCGCCGTCTGCGGGTCGCGCGCGATCTCGGCCACCATGTGCAGCGCGATCGGCTTGGCGCCGGGGCCGCAGTAGCCGCCGTGCGAGCCCTTGCCGTCGGTGTGCGGGAACATCGCCATCGCGTCCAGGTCCACGCCCATGATCGAGTTGATGGTGTTGATGAGGCTCACCGCATCGGCGCCGCCCTTCTTTGCAGCGCGCGCGGCGGGGCGGATGTCGGCCACATTGGGCGTGAGCTTCACGATCACCGGCAGCTTCGAGTAGTGCTTGCACCACTCGGCCACCATCTGGATGTACTCGGGCACCTGGCCCACGGCCGCGCCCATGCCGCGCTCGCTCATGCCGTGCGGGCAGCCGAAGTTCAGCTCGATGCCGTCGCAGCCGGTGTCCTCGACCATCGGCAGGATGTTCTTCCATGCCTCTTCGGTGCAGGGCACCATGATCGAGGCCACCACCGCGCGGTCGGGCCAGTTGCGCTTGACGCGCGCCATCTCGTCGAGGTTGGTGCGCAGCGGTCGGTCGGAGATCAGCTCGATGTTGTTGAAACCGGTCACGCGGCGGTCGGCCGCATACGACACGGCATAGCGTGGGCCGTGCACGTTGACCACGTTCGGGTCTTCGCCCACGGTCTTCCACACCACGCCGCCCCAGCCTGCCTCGAAGGCGCGGACCACGTTGATCTCTTTGTCGGTGGGCGGTGCCGAAGCCAGCCAGAAGGGGTTGGGGCTGCGGATGCCCACGAAGTCGATGCTCAGGTCTGCCATGTGAATTGCTCCTGTCGCGGCAAGGCGCGCACGGATGGGATGGGATGAAAGGAAGATCGGTGCGGTCGCTTCACGCGGCGCGCAGGTGGCGGTCGATGGACAGCGCGGCCTGCTTGCCGTCTTCCACCGCCTCGACCGTGAGGTCGCGCCCGCCGAAGCGCGCGTCGCCGCCGGCCCAGACCTTCGGGCGCGAGCTGCGGCATTCCGCATCGGTGCTGATGCGGCCGCCCTGCAGTTGCACGCCGCTGTCTTCCAGCGCGGTTGCGACAAAGCTCTGGCCGATGGCGCACAGCACCATGTCGGCCTGCAGCGCGAGGCTCTCGCCGGTCTCGACCAGCTTGCCGTCGACCAGCGCGGTGCGCGCGAAGTCGATGCCGCGCAGCACGCCGCCCTTGGCGCGCAGGGCCTTCGGCGCGGCCCAGTGGATGATGCGCACGCCGTTGTCCTTGGCCCAGCTCTGCTCGTCGGGCGATGCGCCCATGCCCTCGGTGCCGCGCCGGTAGACGATGCTCACGTCTTCCGCGCCGAGCTTGCGCGACTGCACGGCCGCGTCCACGGCGGTCATGCCGCCGCCGATCACCACCACATGGCGGCCGATGGCCACGTCGGCCGGCGATGCGGCCTGGCGCAATTCGGCGATGAAGTCCACCGCGTCGCGCACGCCGGTCTGCTCGCCCAGGCCCAGCGTGTTCACGCCGGCAAGACCCAGGCCGAGGAACACCGCGTCGTATTCGGCGTCGAGCGCATCCAGGTGCAGGTCGCGGCCCAGCGCCTGGTTGTTGCGCACCTCGATGCCGCCGACCGACAGCAGCCACTCGATCTCGCGTTGCGCGAAGTCGTTCACCGTCTTGTAGCTGGCCAGGCCGTATTCATTCAGGCCGCCGAGCTTGGGGCGCGCATCGAACAGCGTCACCTGATGGCCCAGCACCGCGAGGCGGTGCGCGCAGGCCAGGCCGGCAGGACCCGCGCCGACGACGGCTACGCGCTTGCCCGTGTCGGCTCCGCGCACGAACAGCGGTGCGCCGGGTGCGTCGAAGAAGGCATCGGTCGCGTGGCGTTGCAGCAGGCCGATTTCGACCGGCTTGCTCTCGTTGCTGTTGCGCACGCAGGCCTGCTCGCACAGCACCTCGGTCGGGCACACGCGGGCGCACATGCCGCCCAGCGGGTTCTCTTCGAGGATGGTGCGCGCGGCGCCGCGCAGGTTGCCGTCGGCAATGCGGCGGATGAAGGTCGGGATGTCGATGCCGGTGGGGCAGGCCGTCTGGCAGGGCGCGTCGAAGCAGTAGTAGCAACGCTCGGCCTCGATGTTGGCCTGCACCACATTCAGCGGCGGATGGGCGTCGCAGAAGTTCTTCGCGTACTGCTCGGGGTTGAGGCGGCCCGCGCGCACATCCGATGCCAGATGTGCGGTGGGAGCGACGGGATTCATCGTGCTGCTCATGGGCGTTCAAGCTCCAGGGTCGTGGTGGGGATCTGTTTCGACACGAGGGATCGAGCCCTCATGAAGTTTGACCAAGTGGTCGAATGTCGCGATGATTCAGCAAACAAGGGGTGCCGCCCATACACAGTTGGCGCGGCGAGCGAGAAAGTGTTTGCCGCAGCGGACCGTGCTGTTTGGTGCACTGTCCAGCACAGTTCCCAAGGGCAAACCCTGTCTCGCACCACGACACGGGTTTCGAAGGAGACACAGCGATGCAGAGTTCACGCAACGCCCAGGCGCTGCTTTCACCGGCCTCGGCCGGTGCCGGATGGATGCAGGGCCTGATGGGCGAAATGGACGACGCCGGCCCCGGCCTCGGGCTGGCGCAACGGCTGGTGGTGGGCGTCGAGTTGCGCGTCATCGACGGGCGCCTGGCACCCGGCACCAAGATGCCTTCGGTGCGCGCGCTGGCCGGCAAGCTGGGCATCAGCACCTTCACGGTCACCGAGTCGTACAGCGCGTTGCGCGCGCGCTCCGTGCTGGCCTCGCGGCCGGGCAGTGGGTACTACGTGCTGCATCGGCCGTCGCGCTCGACGCTTGACGACGCCGGTTCAATGCCGTGCGTGGCGGAGCAAACAACCGGCGAAGACAGGCCTCCACCCGCCGAGTACCGGGGCGACGATCTCGTTCGCGAAGCGATGCGCCGCGTGGCCCGCGCCGCGCCCGACTGGGACAGCGGCACGCGCCCCAGCTTCGGCCTGCCACGGCTGCGCGAACTGATCGCCACGCGCCATCGCGCGGAGTTGCCCGCGATGGGCCCGCAGCAGGTGATGACCGCCGCAGGCAGCCTCGGCGCGGTGATGTGCCTGCTGCAGGCATGGACCGGGCCGGGCGATGCGGTGCTGGTCGAGTCGCCCGCGCCGCGCCAGTTGCGCCGCCTGATCCACACGCTGGGCCGACGCATGCTCGAAGTGCCACGGCGCGGCGGCTGCCTGGACATCGGCACGCTCGACAACCTCGCCGCGCTGTTGCCTGCGGCGAGCGGGCGGCGCCTGCTTTTCCTCTCGACAGCAGTCTCCAATCCGTTGGGCGTCTGCATGAGCCCGCAGGGCGTCCATCAGGCGCTGCAGGCGGCTGAGCGCCACGACCTGCGCGTGATCGAACTCGACACCTGGCGCGGGCTCTCGCCGCTGCAGGCCCCAAGCCTCGCTGCGATGGACGGCCTGCAGCGCGTGGCGCAGGTCGGTGGCGTGTCGACCACGTTGTCCGCCAAGCTGCGGCTCGCGCACGTGCTGCTGCCGCAGCGCTGGGTCGACGACCCCGCATTGCGCTGCCTGCACACCACGCTCGGGCCGAGCGAGTTCGAGGAGCGCGTGGCCTGCGAGGTTCTGGCCGATGCCAGCTATCCGCGCTTCCTGCAGAAGCTCAACACGGCGCTGAAGATCGCCGGCGAGCGCACCTTGTCGCTGCTCACCGGCGCGGGCCTGCAGGCGCTGTACGTGCCCGATGGCGGGCCCTTTCTCTGCGCCGGCTGGCCGCCCGGCAGCGAGCCTCGACCGACCAGCGACGCGGTGCTGCAGGAGGCGCGCAAGCAGGGTCTGCCGCTTGCAGCCGCTGCGGATTTCACAGGCACGCCACAGCCCTTCGCGTGGTATCGCTTCAACGTCGCGCATTGCGGCGACGAGCGGCTCGTGCGCTTCCTCGCGCGGATGAAGAACCCATGAGCACCGCCGCACGTCCACCGGCCGTGAAGCGGCAAGCCCGCCGCCAGAACATCGAAAGCGCCATCCTCGCCGTGGCGCAGGAGCGCTTCGCGCTGCACGGCTACGGCGGCGTGTCGGTCGACGACATCGCGGCCGATGCGGGCATCTCCAAGCAGAGCCTGCTGTACTACTTCCCCTCGAAGAAGGCCTTGTACAGCCGCGTCTTCAACGACGTGCTCGATTCGTGGCTCTCCAATCTCAACAGCCTTGCGGATGCCGACCTCGATCCGCATGCCGCGCTGGAGCGCTACGTCACGCAGAAGCTGCAGTTCTCCTACGACTACCCTTCGGGCTCGCGCCTGTTCGCGCAGGAGATCATTTCGCAGGCGCCGCAATGCGCCGACGACATCGAGGCCAAGCTCGTGCCCGCCTTCCGCGCAGAGGCGGCCGTGCTGAACCGCTGGATGGCCAATGGCGACGTGGCACCGCTGCCCGTGCCGCATCTGCTGTTCACGCTCTGGGCCATGACGCAGACCTATGCCGACTTTGCATGGCAGATGCGCATGTTGCTGGGCAAGCAGGCGCTGGAACCGGCCGATTTCGACCTCGCGCGCGAGACCATCATCCGCATGCTCGAGGGGGCGCTGGGCCTCACGCGGCCCGCCACTTCAGCGGTCGTCACGAGCCAGAAAGACCAGCGTCGGATAAATCGCACGTAGTGTGAATTTTTGTTGACGCTCGCATTGCTGCATCGCAATAATCCGCGCATCTTGTTTTTTGGAGCGCCGCGCGTGGACAGTGCCAGTTGTAGTAGCAGTGATGCAAAGCGTGCCTTGATGGCCGCTGTTGCCTGCCCGGCCTCCTGAACGCCCGCTCTCCGGGTTGAGGTCGCCGAGCCGACCGCAGCCCTTGCCGATGCCCTGACTCCCTTCGCGGGTCAGGCTTCGCGCCCATCTCCTCACGCCTGATTCATTGATCCTCCGCCCGGGGTGGCCCGATCGCGTTCGCGATCTTTCGGCCTCCCTCCGGGCGGTCTGTGCGCGTGCGTCCATGCAGCGGAGCTTCGTTGCATCAACCCGCCCGAAAGGGCCAAGGAGAAGACCGTGGACCCAGACCCTAGTTGGCGCTTGCGCGCGCCTGCCCATCCTTCGCCCCCTTCATTGAACCCGCATCCGGCATTGCCCCGGAGGCCTCGACTCGCCTGAACACAGGCGTGAGGACTCCTGCGCGCCGATGCCGCAGGAGTCCCCGCCATGTTCGCTTTCGCTCACCGCCGTGAGACCTTGCGCCGCGCGCTGCATGCCGCGCTCGCGCAGCGCCGTCCCCAGGCCTTGCAGGCGCTGCTGTACAGCCACGGCGCAGCCGCTTTCGCCGCCACCCTCTCGCCCTGCTCGGGCCGCGTCATTGCCGACGCGCTCTCGACCTTGCCTGCACCGCAGCGCAACGAAGTCTTTCGCCACCTGACACGCGCGGCCCGCCGCCGCTGCGCGCAGGTCGGCGGCCGTGCGTTCGACGTTCGCCCTTCGATGGGCTTCTTCGCGCGCCTGCTTTCTTTCTGCCTGCCGCTGCGAGGGGCGCGGCTGTGACTGCGGTCCATCCCACAACAACAGATACGGATCTCTCGATCCCCAGGAGAAGAACCATGAGAAAAAGAACATTCATCGCCACCCTTGTCGCGGTGGCCGCCAGCATCGTGCTGGCCGGCTGCGACGTGGGCAAGATGTTCACGTCGTCCGCCGTTGCGCAACCCGTGCCCGCTTCGCGCGCCGTCGTGCACGACGGCGCACTCGTCGCCTTGCCCGAGAACTCCCCGCTGCGCGCATCGATCCAGGTGGCCGCGGCGGAATCGCGCTCGGTGGAGCGGCCGATCAGCGCGCCCGGCAGCATCGAGGCCGCGCCCGAAAAACTCGTCAAGGTCACCTCGCCGGTGGCGGGCCGCATCGTCAAGCTGCAGCGCTCGCTGGGCGATCCGGTCAAGGCGGGGGACGCGCTCTTCACGCTCGACTCGGCCGACCTGAGCAACGCCTTCGGCGATGCCACCAAGGCCGACGCCGCGCTGCGCCAGTCGCGCCGCGACTTCGAGCGCCAGAAGCTGCTGTTCGATGCCGAGATCACCGCCCGCAAGGACTACGAAGCGGCCGAACTCGCCTACGGCGCTGCCACCAGCGATGCGCAGGTCGCGAAGAACCGCCTGGCACAGCTCGGCGCGTCGGCAGGCGCGGGCTCGCACCGCGAATACGTGCTGCGCTCGCCCATCAGCGGCCGCGTGATCGAGATGACCGGCGCGCAGGGCGGCTACTGGAACGACATCAACGCGCCGATCATGACGGTGGCCGATCTGTCGACCGTGTTCCTCACCGCCAACGTGTCGGAAAAAGACATCCCCGCACTGCGCGTCGGCCAGAAGGCGCGCATCGATCTGAACGCCTACCCCGACCAGGCCTTCGACGGCACCGTCAAGTACATCGGCGAGGTGCTCGATACCGACACGCGCACGGTGAAGGTCCGCGTGGCCGTCGACAACCGCCAGGGCCGCTTTCGCCCCGGCATGTTCGCCAAGGTGGTGTTCTCGGGCGAGGCGCATCCGGCCGTGGTCGTGCCCGCGTCCGCGCTGGTGCAGAGCGGCCTCTACACCAAGGTCTTCGTGGAGAAGGGCGCCTTCACCTACGAGGCGCGCAACGTGACGGTGGGGCCGGTCGTCGGCGACCGCGTCGAGATTCTTTCGGGGCTCAAGGCCGGCGAGCGCATCGCCGTGAAGGAAGGGGTGCTCCTCAATGATTGAGCGCCTCGTCACCCTGTGCTTTCGCCGGCGCGGCATCGCGTGGATCGTGTTCGCCTTCGTCGCGCTCTACGGCTGGACCTGCTGGAAGCAGTTGCCCATCGAGGCCTATCCCGACATCGCCGACGTCACCTCGCAGGTCGTCACCCAGGTGCCGGGCCTTGCGGCCGAAGAGGTCGAGCAGCAGATCACCGTGCCACTGGAGCGCGAACTGCTCAGCACGCCCGGCCTGCATGTGCTGCGCTCCAAGAGCACCTTCGGCCTGTCGCTGATCGTCGTGGTGTTCAAGGACGGCGTGGACGGCTACTGGTCGCGCCAGCGCCTGCAGGAGCGCATCGCCCGCGTGACGCTGCCCTACGGCGCCACGCCGGGGCTCGATGCCTACACCTCGCCCATCGGCGAGATCTACCGCTACACGCTGGAGTCGAAGACGCGCGACCTGCGCGAGCTGTCGGAGCTGCAGTTCTGGACCGTCATCCCGCGCCTGAAGAAAGTCAGTGGCGTGATCGACGTGGCCAACTTCGGCGGGCTGACCACGCAGTTCATGCTCGCGCTCGACCCCGCGAAGCTGGTGCAGTACGGCGTCACGCTGCAGCAGATCAAGGACGCCATCAACGCCAACAACGGCAGCGCCGGCGGCAGCCTCATGAACCGTGGCGAGCAGGCCTACGTGGTGCGCGGCTCGGGGCTCATCGGCTCGCTGCAGGACATGGGCAACGTGGTGGTCACGGCCAAGTCGGGCACGCCGGTGCTGGTGAAGGACCTGGGAACGCTGAGCTACGGCAACGTCGAGCGGCGCGGCATTCTCGGCAAGAACGACAACCCCGACACCATCTCCGGCATCACCCTGCTGCTGAAGGATGCGCAGGCCTCGCAGGTCATCCAGGGCGTGCACGCCGCAGTGCAGGACCTGAACGACAACCTGCTGCCCAAGGACGTGAAGGTCGTGCCCTACCTCGACCGCGCCTCGCTCATCGACGCCACCACGCACACGGTCGGCAAGACGCTGATCGAGGGCATCGTGCTGGTCACGCTGGTGCTGCTGCTGTCGCTCGGCAGCCCGCGCGCGGCGGCCATCGTGGCGCTGACCATTCCGCTGTCGATGCTGATCGCCTTCATCTTCATGCGGCACCTGAACGTGCCGGCCAACCTGCTGTCGCTGGGCGCGATCGACTTCGGCATCCTGGTCGATGGCGCGGTGGTGCTGGTCGAAGGCATCCTGCGGCGGCGCGAGCAGGCGCAAGACAAGCCGCTGACCCCCGCCGACGCCATCGCCGCCACGGTGCAGGTGGCGCGGCCGATCTTCTTCGGCATGCTGGTCATCATCGCGGCCTACCTGCCGCTGTTCGCCTTCCAGCGCATCGAATACAAGCTGTTCTCGCCGATGGCCTTCGCCGTGGGCTCGGCGCTGGTCGGTGCGCTGCTGGTGGCGCTCACGCTCATTCCGGGACTGGCGTACCTCGCGTTCCGCAAGCCGCGCCGCATCTTCCACAACCGGCCGATGGAATGGCTGACGGTGCGCTACGAGGCCTTCCTCTCGCGCACCCTGGGCAAGGGCCGCTGGGTCGTGGTGACCTGCGCGGTGGCGCTGCTGGGCGTGCTCGGCCTGGGCAGCACCATCGGCCGCGACTTTCTTCCCTACCTGGACGAAGGCTCGCTCTGGCTGCAGGTGACGATGCCGCCTGGCATCACACTCGAAAAAGCAACGGGTCTGGCGAACGAGTTGCGCCGCGCCACGCGCGAGTTTCCGGAGGTCTCGTACATCGTGACGCAGACCGGCCGCAACGACGACGGCACCGACCCGTGGACCGTCTCGCACATCGAGGCCAGCGTCGGTCTGCATCCGTACAACACATGGAAGTCGGGCCTGAGCAAGCAGGAGCTGATCGCCAAGCTGGCCGAGCGCTACAAGCAGCTGCCCGGCTTTTCGGTCGGCTTCATGCAGCCCATGATCGACGGCGTGCAGGACAAGCTCTCGGGCGCGCACAGCGACCTGGTGGTGAAGATCTACGGCGACAGCCTGGACGAGATGCGCCGCATCGCGGGCGACGTGGTCGGCGTGCTCGAAAAAGTACCCGGCGCCGTCGACGTGGCCATCGACCAGGAACCGCCGCTGCCCAACCTGAAGATCGACATCGACCGCGCGGCCGCCGCGCGCTACGGCATCAACGTGGCCGACGTGAGCGACCTGATCTCCACCGGCATGGGCGGCACGGCCATCGGGCAGGTCTATGTGGGCGAGAAGAACTACGGCATGACGGTGCGCTTTCCCGAAGCCACCCGCAATGACCCGGACGCCATCGCCGGCCTGATGCTCACCGCACCCGGCGGCGCGAAGGTGCCGCTCGGGCAGGTGGCGAAGATCCGCACCGTGTCGGGCGAGACCACCATCACGCGCGAAGCGTCGCGCCGCCACCTCACGGTGAAGCTCAACGCGCGCAACCGCGACCTGTCGAGCTTCCTGGCCGAGGCGCAGTCGGCCATCGAGCGCGATGTGCACTACGACCACCTGCGCTATCAGATCGCCTGGGGCGGCCAGTTCGAGAACCTCGAACGCGCGCAGGCCCGGCTCATGGTGATCCTGCCGATGACGCTGGCCATCATGTTCCTGCTGCTGTTCGCCGAGTTCGGCAACCTGCGCCAGCCGGCGATGGTGCTGCTGGTGGTGCCGCTCGCCATGCTCGGCGGCCTGGCGGCGCTGCATCTGCGCGGCATGACGCTGAACGTGTCGAGCGCGGTCGGCTTCATCGCGCTGTTCGGCGTGGCCGTGCTCAACGGCGTTCTGATGATCTCGCAGATCAACCGGCTGCGGCGCGAAGACGGCCTGCCGCTGCGCGAGGCCGTGATCGAAGGCGCGCGCAGCCGCATCCGCCCCGTGCTCGTGACCGCCACCGTGGCCGCCTTCGGCCTCACGCCCGCGATGCTGGCGATGGGGCTGGGCAGCGACGTGCAGCGGCCGCTGGCCACCGTCGTCGTGGGCGGCCTGGTCACCGCCACCTTGTTGACGCTGGTGCTTCTGCCGGCGCTCTACCACCTTGTCGAAACACGGGCCGAGGCCGTCGCCAGGCGGCGCGCCGA
Organism: Variovorax raffinosi; assembly: GCF_051216615.1. Lineage (NCBI taxonomy): Bacteria > Pseudomonadati > Pseudomonadota > Betaproteobacteria > Burkholderiales > Comamonadaceae > Variovorax > Variovorax raffinosi. Next base: position 181,283 of record NZ_JBPJZR010000011.1, on the reverse strand, counting down.
AGCCGAAACGGCCGCGCCGGACGCGGACCTCCTGGAGCACGCATGAAGAACAAGAACATCCACTGGCACGGCGTCGGCATGGCGCTACTGTCGCTGTGCACGGGCATCGCCTGCGCGCAAGGCACAACTTTGGTTTCGGCCGTGGCCACCGGTGCCACGGCGGTCGATTTCGCGAGCTACCTCGCCGCCGTCGAAAAGCACAGCCTCGACCTCGCATCGCAGCGCGAGTCGATCGCCGCCGCCGAAGCCGGCGTGTCGATCGCGGGCGTCATGCCCGACCCGAAGCTCACGCTCGGCTACGGGCCGAAGGAGTTCAGCCGAACCGTCGCGCTGAAGCCCCCGGTCAGCCGCACGGTCGCGCTCGAATGGGAGATCGAGACCGGCGGCAAGCGCGACAAGCGCATCAAGGCCGCGAAGAGCAACGTGAAGCTGACCGAAGCCAACGTGGAAGGCTTCAAGCACCAGCTCTACAGCGATTCGGCCACCGCCTTCGCGGAAGCCTGCCGCACGCGCGAGGCGCTGGTGCGGCAGGAGTCGTCGCTCAAGTCGCTGTCCGACGTCGTGCGTGCCAACGAGGTGCGCCGCAAGGTGGGCGATGCGGGCGGGCTGGAGTTGCTGCAGTCGCGCACCGAGCGCGACCAGTTCCAGGCCGGCGTGGTCAAGGGCCGTGCCGATGCGCAGGCCGCGTTGCTGAACCTGTCGGTGCCGCTGGGCCAGCGCTTCGGTGAACTGTTCGCGCAGCCGCGTCTGGACTGCGACTTCGCCGCGTTTACACCGGGCGACGACGTCGATGCGCTGATCCGACAGGCGCTCGATGCGCGCGACGAGGTGCTGATCGCCCGCGCGACCCTCGACAACATGCGGGCCAACGCCGAACTCGTGCAGGCCAACCGCTACGTCGGCCCCACCGTGAAGCTGACGGCCGGCCGCACGCCCATCGGCCGCAGCACCTTCGATGGCGACGGCAAGGAGACACCCGGCTCGCCGGTCTCGCGCACGCTGGCAGTGGAAGTGTCGATGCCGCTCCCGTTCTCGCGACTGCAGAAGGGCGAGGTGATCCAGGCCGAATCGGCCGTCACTCAGGCCATGCTGGGCCTGCGCGCCGCCGAGCTGAAGACCGACGCCGATGTGCGCACCAGCTACACGCAGTTTCTTGCCGCGCGCGAGAACCTGCGGCGGTATCGCGAGTCCGTGCTCGCGGACTCGGACAAGGTGCTCGCGGGCATCCGCCTGTCGTACCGCAACGGACAGGCTTCGCTGCTGGAGTTCCTTGCGGCGCAGCGCTCGGCCGACGACGCGTACCTGGCGTACCTGCAGGCGCGGGCCGACCTGGCCGCTGCCACCGTGCAGCTTCAACTGAGCATCGGGCTGCACCCCGCGCTCTGAGTCCCCGAGAGACAAAGAGAAAGAAAGGAAATCCGTCATGGCCGAATTCGATTCCGGACACGGAGCCCGCTGGCTCCATCACCGCCTGACGCTGATCGTCCATGCCGAGGCGTTGGAAGCCGCGCGCGAGGCCTTGCGCTGCAGCTTCTTCGACGCGCGCCTGTACTGGCGCCGTCCGCAGGAGCAGCCGCTGGGCGTGCCAACGGCGAAATGGGCGCTCAGCGGCGAGTTCCAGGGGCAGTTGGGCAGCGCGACCCGGTTGGTGCAGTGCCTGGCGCTGCATCTGCAGGTGTTGCCGGTGGTGTTGCTGCGCCTCGAAACCCTGGGCTCCGCGTCAACGCACAATCCGCCTGCCACATTCTGGGGGGATGATGGGGCAGTCGACGCAAGCAGTCCCCGGCCTGTGAGTCCTTTGCCTGACAGGAAAGTCCATGCCTTTGCTGGAGCGCTGAAATGAAATCCTGCGTTTTTGTTTGTCGCGGTTTGCGATTGAGGCGCTGCGGTTCAGGGCGTCATTCATGCTGCCATTCAGGGCGCGCTCACGCCGACGGTGTGCTCTGCTCCGCGAATGTCCCCCGAGGCGCTGCGCGCCTCTCCTCCTTGATTTCGCTGCGCAGAGCACACCGCCAGCGTGAGCGTTATGAGGAGCAGTCGTTGATCGGCGATACACCAGCAGCGTGTCCAGGTGCGAATGGCACCGGGTGCTCCCCGCAGCGAAATAAAGGAGGAGGGGCGCGCAGCGCCCCGGGGGACATTCGCGGAGGGGAGTACCCGGTGTCATTCGCACACGCCCTGAACAGCAGCGCCAAGAACAACAGCGCCAAGAACAACGACGCAAAGAACGCCCCGACAAATTCAACGCATCGCGATTCACGCGATCACAAAGTGGAGCAACGAGGATGAATTTTCTCCAGACCTGGTTCGTCGCCTTCCTCAACAGCCGCCGCACCTCCCGACTCTTCGGCCGGGGCGAAATGCTGGAAACCGTGGCCGGCGGCCGCAGCGCCTCGCAGCCCATTTCCGACCGCCTGGCACGCGACCTGTTCCGCGCCGCCGACGACGACGTGCCCTCGCTGCTGGTGCGGCTCGACTCCCACGAAGACGGCCTGAGCGATGCCGAAGCACAGCGCCGGCTCGAAACCGTCGGCACCAACGAGGTGGCGCACGAAAAGCCGCTGCCCTGGTGGATGCACCTGTGGCACTGCTACAAGAACCCGTTCAACCTGCTGCTCACGCTGCTCGCCATCGTGTCCTACGTCACCGAGGACACCAAGGCCACCGTCGTCATCGGCACCATGGTGCTGCTGTCCACGCTGATCCGCTTCGTGCAGGAAGGCCGCTCCAACCGTGCGGCTGAAAACCTCAAGGCACTGGTCAGCAACACGGCCACCGTGATCCGGCGCGACCTTCGCACCGAAGCCGCCGAAGTCGCCGAGCGCTACTTCGAGGCCCGGCCGCTGGCGCGCCATGCGCCCAGCCGCGTCGAGCTGCCCATCAAGGACCTCGTGCCCGGCGACCACATCGTGCTGTCGGCCGGCGACATGATCCCGGCCGACTGCCGCATCCTCGCCGCCAAGGACCTGTTCGTCAGCCAGTCGGCCATGACCGGCGAATCGCTGCCGGTGGAAAAATTCGTCGAGCGGCAAAGCGGCGCGCACAGCCCGCTGGAGCAGGCCAACATCGTGTTCATGGGCACCAACGTGGTGTCGGGCTCGGCCATTGCGCTGGTGATCGCCACCGGCAACCGGACCTACTTCGGCACGCTGGCCACGCGCGTCACCGCCACCGACCGCACGCCCACCGCGTTCCAGGCCGGCGTCAACAGCGTGAGCTGGCTGCTGATCCGCTTCGCGCTGGTGATGGTGCCCATCGTGCTGCTGGTCAACGGCTTCACCAAGGGCGACTGGACCGAGGCCTTTCTGTTCGCGCTGTCGGTGGCCGTGGGCCTCACGCCCGAGATGCTGCCGATGATCGTGACCTCGACGCTGGCCAAGGGCGCCGTGCTGCTGTCGCGCAAGAAGGTGATCGTCAAGCGGCTGGACGCCATCCAGAACTTCGGCGCCATGGACGTGCTGTGCACCGACAAGACCGGCACGCTCACGCAAGACAAGATTTTTCTGGAGCGCCACACCGACGTGTTCGGCAACGAGTCCACCGAGGTGCTCAAGTTCGCCTACCTCAACAGCTACTACCAGACAGGCCTGAAGAACCTGCTGGACCGCGCGGTGCTGGAGCATGTGGAACTGCAGTCCGAACTCAAGCTGGGGCAGGACTACGGCAAGGTCGACGAGATTCCCTTCGACTTCCAGCGCCGGCGCATGTCGGTGGTGGTGTCGGAGCGCGAAGACCACCACGAGCTGATCTGCAAGGGCGCGGTCGAGGAAATGCTCAGCGTGTGCACGCGCGTGCATGAGAACGGCCGCGACGTGCCGCTGGACGAAGAGATGCTGGAGCGCGTGCGCCAGATCACCCGCGACCTGAACCACGAAGGCCTGCGCGTGGTGGCCGTGGCCATGAAGGAAACGCCGTCGCGCGCGGCCGCGTACTCGGTGGCCGACGAGGCCGACCTCACGCTGGTCGGCTACGTGGCTTTTCTCGATCCGCCGAAGGAATCGACCGCGCCCGCGCTCAAGGCCCTGGCCGAGCACGGCGTGACGGTGAAGGTGCTGACCGGCGACAACGAACTCGTGACCGGCAAGGTCTGCCAGCAGGTCGGCCTCAAGGTCGAAGGCATCCTGCTGGGCCAGCACATCGACCGCATGAGCGACAAGGCGCTGGCGCACGCGGTGGAAGTCAACAACGTGTTCGCCAAGCTGTCGCCGCTGAACAAGGAGCGGCTGGTGCGCGCCATGCGCGACAACGGCCACGTGGTCGGCTTCATGGGCGACGGCATCAACGACGCGCCGGCGCTGCGCGCGGCCGACATCGGCATCTCGGTCGACAGCGCGGTGGACATCGCCAAGGAGGCGGCCGACATCATCCTGCTCGAAAAGAGCCTGATGGTGCTGGAGGCCGGCGTGATCGAAGGGCGCAAGACCTTCAGCAACATGCTGAAGTACATCCGCATGACGGCCAGCTCCAACTTCGGCAACGTGTTCTCGGTGCTGGTGGCCAGCGCGTTCCTGCCCTTTTTGCCGATGCTGCCGCTGCAACTGCTGGTGCAGAACCTGCTGTACGACATCTCGCAGATCGCCATTCCCTTCGACAACGTCGACGAGGAGCTGGTGAAGAAGCCGCTGACCTGGAACCCCGGCGACATCGGCCGCTTCATGGTGTTCTTCGGTCCGATCAGCTCGGTGTTCGACATCACGACCTTCGTGCTCATGTGGCATGTGTTCGGCGCGAACAGCGAAGGGCAGCAGGCCCTGTTCCAGTCGGGCTGGTTCGTGGTGGGGCTGCTGACGCAGACGCTGATCGTGCACATGATCCGCACGCCCAAGCTGCCCTTCATCGGAAGCCGCGCGGCGTGGCCGCTGACTGCGATGACGCTGCTCATCATGGCGGCCGGCATCTTCCTGCCGATGGGGCCGCTGGCCGGCTACTTCAAGCTGCAGGCGCTGCCGCTGGGTTACTTCCCGTGGCTGGTGGCCATCCTGCTGGGCTATGCGGTGCTGACGACGCTGATGAAGCGCTACTACATCCGGCGCTTCGGCTGGCAGTAGGGGAGGGAGATGCGCGCGGTGCTCAGGCTACGCGCATCCCGATCGGCATCGGCAGCTAGACCGCGCCGCCGTGCGACAGCGATTCGCAAGCCTCGCCGCCGACCCAGCAACCTTCGTGCGTCATCGCTTCCAGGGGCAGGCCGACATGGATGGCCGATGGCGACCCCATCGCTTCGCCCTGTCGAACGGTCACGGACAGCTCCGCGTCGCCGACCAGCCCGAGGTGGCGCAGGCCCCAGGCCAGCGCCGCGGCGGCGATGCCCGTGGCCGCGTCTTCCGGATAGCCGGAAGACTTCGGAAACTGCCGCGCACTGACCGTGTCGGCCTCATCCCGCGACATCGCATAGGGATACAGGCCGGTGGAGCCGAGGCGCTCGCACAGCGACTCGACGCGCGCGAAGTCCACGCGCAAGGCGTGCAGTTGCGCGGTGTCGGCCAGGCGCACCAGCGTCTTGATGCGGCTGGTGGCTGCGTTGAGCACCGGCCCCACGATCCGATCGACGCCGATGCCCAGGCATTGCGCGATCTCTTCGACGAGTGACGCTTGCGTCACTTCCCGCACCGTTGCGCGCGGCTGGCTGATCTGCACCGTGCCATCGACGCGCCGGCCGGTGACGGTGCCGCTGAGCGTTTCGATCGCGACGGGCGTGCCGTCCCATTCGCCGCGCCGGTGCAGCAGCCACAGCGCGCCGACGGTGGCGTGCCCGCACATCTCCATCTCGTGGTTCGGCACGAAGTAGCGCATGCGCAGGCGGTGCGTGGGTGCGGTCGGCTTCAGCACGAAGACGGACTCGTGGCCGCTCAGGCGCGTGTTCTCCTGCATCTGTGCGGTGGAGAGCGCATCGGCATCGAGCCAGACCGGCGCGGGGTTGCCGCCGATGGCTTTGTCGGGGCCCACGAAGACGCGGATGTCGCGGGCCATCGGAAGCGCGGTCGGAAGGGCAGTCGTTGCCATCGTCATTCGGCCCTCGCGTTGACCGAGCGGGCGATGTTGCCCCACAGCTTGATGTCGCTGCGGATCTGTTCCTCGAACACCTCGGGCCGCACGCTCCACGGCGTCACGCCCTTGGCGAGCATGTCGGCGCGCAAGGCCGGGTCTTTCATGACAGTGTCGAGCGCGGCGCGCAGGCGCTGCACCACAGGCTGCGGCGTTGCGGCCGGGGCCATCAGGCCGTACCAGAGCTGCGGCTTGAAGTCCTTGATGCCCGCTGCCTCGAAGGTGGGCAGGTCGGTGAAACCCGCCGAGGGTTCGCTGATGGCCAGCGCCCGCATCCGGCCGCCACGCACCTGCGCCATCAGCGCTGGCGGGTTGTCGAACAGCGCCTGGATCTGGCCGCCCATCAGGTCGGCCTGCGCGGGTGCGGCGCCACGGTAGGGCACGTGCGTCATCTCGATGCCGGTGCGCTGCTTGAAGAGTTCGCCCGCCAGATGGCTCAGGCTGCCGTTGCCGATGCTGCCGTAGTTGAGCGCCTTCGGATTGGCCTTGGCGTAGCTGACGAAGTCCTTCACCGTGCGCGCCGCCAGCGTGGGCGTCACCACCAGCACGAAGGGCGTGGTGCCGATGGTGCCGATCGGCACGAGGTCCTTGACCGGGTCGTACGGCAGCTTGGGGTACACCGCGTCGGCCGAGGCGATGGTGGTCGTGGTGGTGGCGACCAGCGTGTAGCCGTCCGGATTCGCCTTGGCGCCGAAGCCGGTGCCCACGGTGCCGCCCGCGCCGGAGCGGTTGTCGATGATGACCGACACGCCCAGCGCGGACTGCAGGCGGATCTGCACCGAGCGGAAGATCACGTCGGTGCCACCGCCCGCCGGGAACGGTACGATGATGGTGATCGGCTTCGCCGGGTAGGCCGTGTCGGCGGCGGCCGGTCCGTACAGAAGGCCGGCGGCTGCGGAGCCCAGCAGTGCCAGGAGCGCGCGGCGCAGAGGTCGAGGTGTCATGCTTTTTGCTTGCGAGAGTGGTGTTTCCCGATTCTGTTGAGCGTGCGCAAACGCGCACGACCGATTGCGACATCCGCTGATTCATATGCGACAAGGAGTGGCCATGCATGCGAACACCCGCCCGGCGGCACCCCGCCAATCGCTGTTTGTCGAACGGCTGTCGCACCACGCCACCATGGTGGCGAACACCAGCGACCGCTACGCCACCGAGCCGCACGTGCACGACTGCGACATGCTGTTCGTGCCCATCGCAGGCCGCTTCAGCGTGGGCGATGCGCAAGGCCGGGCACAGCGCCTGGGGCCCGGCCACTTCGTGTGGTTCGCGGCGGGCAGCGCGCACTCGACCACCACGCTGACCGGCGGCCAGACGCATGTCGCGGTCTATGTCGATCCCGCGCTGTGGGCCACGGCGTTGCAGGCGCAGGGCGTGCAGCGGCCGGCGCAGGGCATGCGCTCGGGCAGCACGGCGCTGCGCGCGCTGTCGCAGCGGATGTTCGAGTCGGCGAAGGCCGGCGCGGGCGAAAACTACGCGCTGTGCGGCGCGCTCGTCATGGAAGCCGCGCGGCTCAGCGGCAACCCGCTGTCGGACGGCGATCCCTCGTCGGCCCTGCTCGTGGCCGAACTGCTGGCCGAGGCCATCGACGGCGATCTCGCGCAGCCGCTGTCGCTCGATGCCTTCGCGCAGCAGCACCGGCTGTCGCGCCGGCAGGTGGAGCGCATCTTCCGCATGAAGTACGGCGTGTCGCCGCTGGCGTACCTGCAGCGCCGGCGCATGGAGCGCGCCGTGTACCTGCTGGAGAACACGCGCGACTCGGTGTTGTCCATCGCTTTGCAGGTGGGGTGGGAATCGAGTTCTTATCTTTCGCGGATGCTGGAGAAGACCTGGGCGAAGACTGCGACGCAGATTCGCGCCGAGGCGCTGAAGATCTAGCGCGGTACGTCGTACCGCGCCGTTCTGAAATTCTTTCAATGAACGGAACTCCCTGCGTCGAGCAACTCGTGCAGGCGATTCAGTGCACCGCGTGAGCTTTCGCTCGACCCGTATCTGAAGCGATGCATTGCAACGGTCGTGCGGTCGATCCCCCGTTCATGGGTTGTTTCAAATTGTTGGCCTCAGTACGCTCCGGCCAACTTACAACGCCTCGCCCATGCTTCCGATCTCCTCGATTTTCCTTGCCCGCTCACAATCTGCCGTCCTTCGCCGCCTGGCTCGCGGGGCCTTCTTGACGGGCCTGCTGGCCACTCTGGTTTCCTGCGGCGGTGGGTCGGGCGGAGGGGGCAGCCTTCCGATCTTTCCAGTCTCGCCAGCTTCGCAAGCGCCATCCCCAGCGACCTATGCGATCGGTGGCAACGTCTCCGGCCTCGCCGCCTCCGGGCTGGTCCTGCAGAACAATGCGGGTGACGATTTGCCGCAGGCTGCGGACGGCAGCTTTCGCTTCGCCACAAGCCTGGCAGGTGGTGCGGCCTATGTCGTGACAGTGAAGGTCCAGCCCTCCAAGCCGACGCAGACCTGCACGGTCAACAACGCAGGCGGAACCGTCGCCAGCGCCGATGTGAGCAACGTGAAGGTCATCTGCGCGACCAACAGCTACTCAGTCGGCGGCAAGGTCACAGGCTTGGCCGGCTCGGGACTGGTGCTGCAGAACAACAGTGCAGACGATCTTCCTGTGGCCGCCAACGGCTCGTTCAGTTTTCCGCAGCCGGTGGCCAGCGGTGCGGCCTACGCGGTCACCGTCAAGACGCAACCCACAGCCCCCGCGCAGACGTGCTCCGTGAACCCTGCCAGCGGCACCGTCGGGACGAACGCCGTGAGCGACCTTGCGGTGGCGTGTTCGGCGCCGCAGGCCCAGGTCTCGACCTTGGCGGGCTCCGGAGCAAGAGGCTCGGTCAACAACACCGGCACCGATGCGTCGTTCAACTTACCCAAAGGCGCGGCCGTGGACGCCAGCGGTAATGTCTATGTAGCGGAATTCGCCAGCCACCTGATCCGCAAGATCACCCCGGCGGGCGTTGTCTCGACGCTGGCGGGCTCAGGAGCGGCTGGCTCGGACAACGGCACCGGGACCGCCGCGTCGTTCAACTTTCCCGGAGGCGTGGCCGTGGACGCCAGCGCTAATGTCTATGTGGCTGACACTAGCAATCACCTGATCCGCAAGATCACCCCGGCGGGCGCCGTCTCGACGCTGGCCGGCTCCGGAGATCGGGGCTCGGTCGACGACACAGGCACCGCCGCGTCGTTCGCCTTCCCTCAAGGCGTGACCGTGGACGCCAGCGGAAATGTCTATGTGGCCGACAGCAGCAACCACCTGATTCGAATGATCACCCCAGCGGGCGTTGTATCGACGCTGGCGGGCTCCGGAGCAGGGGGCTTGGCCAACGGCACCGGTACCGCAGCGTCGTTCAATTTGCCCTCGGGCGTGGCCGTAGACGCCAGCGGGAATGTCTATGCGACCGACTGGGGCAACGGGATGATCCGCAAGATCACTCCGGCGCGCGTTGTCTCGACGCTGGCGGGCTCAGGAGCAGTGGGCTCGAACAACGGCACCGGTACCGCCGCGTCGTTCTTCGTGCCCCAAGGCGTGGCCGTGGACGCCAGCGGCAATCTCTATGTGGTCGACCAGTACAACCAGCTGATCCGCAAGATCACCTCGACGGGCGTTGTATCGACGCTGGCCGGCTTGGTAGGAGTCGAGGGCTCGGCCAACGGCGCTGCCACCGCGGCGTCGTTCAAGTACCCCACAGGCGTGGCCGTGGACGCCAGCGGCAATGTCTATGTGGCCGACACCAACAACAACCTGATCCGCAAGATCACGCCTGCGCCTGGGTCATGACGCGGCGGGTCTTCGTTGCACAGTCGCACTGGCCACGAATACCTCGCCCGCGAGTCACACATGAAGAGTGTTTGCGCGTTGTCTGCGAAGCTGCTCAGCCCGGCAGCGGCGCCTCCCACGCAAACCCCACGCCATACACCGAGCGTATCCAGTCGTGCTCTGGCGTCACCGCGCCGAGCTTGCGGCGCAGGTTCTTCACGTGGCTGTCGATGGCGCGTTCGGTCACGTCCACCGTGTCGTCGTACGCCAATTCGAGCAGGCGGGCGCGCGAGAAGATGCGGCCCGGGTGCCGCGACAGCACCTGCAGCAGCCCGAACTCGCGCCGCGTGAGGTTCAGCGGCTCGCCTTCGAGCGACGCGCGCCAGTGCACGTCGTCGAGCACCAGCCCGGGTGCATCGCCCTGCGTGTTGCCTTGCCCCGGTGCCACGCCCGGCGCGGTGCGCCGCAGCACGGCGCGCACGCGCGCGACCAGCTCGCGTGGCGAGAAGGGCTTGCACACATAGTCGTCGGCGCCCAGCTCCAGGCCAAGCAGGCGGTCGACCTCCTCGATGCGCGCGGTGAGCATGATGATCGGGTGCGCCGTGTGCTCGCGCGCGCGGCGCAGCACCTCGATGCCGTCCAGGCGCGGCAGCATGATGTCGAGCAGCGTGAGGTCGGGCGGCTCGGCGACGATGCTGTCGAGCGCGCTCTGCCCGTCTGTGAAGTGCGCGGTTTCGTAGCCCGCATGGCGCAGGTAGTCCTGCACCACCGAGGCGATGTCGATTTCGTCCTCGACGATGACGATGCGTGTCATGGCAATGCGGCCAGTGGCAGTGTGAGGGTCAGGCGCAGCCCGCCCAGCGGCGAGGCCGACGCGTCGATGGTGCCGCCGTGTGCCTCGATGGTCGCGCGGCAGATCGAGAGGCCGAGGCCGGAGCCGCCGAACTCGCGGCTGCGCGAGGTCTCGCCCCTGAACAGGCGGTCGAACAGGCGCGGCAGTTCGTTCTCGGGCAGGCCCGGCGCGCTGTCGTCAAACACCAGCGTGAGACGGTTGCCGCTCCATGCGCCCTCGACGGTGACGTCGATGCGCAGCTTGCCGCCCGCGTCGGTGTACGACAGCGTGTTTTCAAGCAGGTTCATGAACACCTGGTGCAGCCGGTGCGCATCGCCTTCGACCACCGGCTGCGCCGCGACCGCGATGAGGTCGATGGCGCGCCGGTCCACCGCGATGTCGCGCTTGGCGAAGCGGTCGCGTGTGTGGTCCAGCGCCTCTTTCAGCAGCGACAGCGGGAACACCGTGGTGGCGAGCAGGTCGCTCTGCGGCTCGCGCATGCTGCTGCGCAGGTCGTCGACCAGTTGGCCCAGCCGGATCACCTGCCGATGCAGCCGCAGCGCGGTGCGCTCGTCGAAGCTGCGCACGCCGTCCTGCAGCGCCTCGATCTCGGCGCGCATCGCCGCCAGCGGCGTGCGCAGCTCGTGCGCCGCATCGGCCAGCCAGGCGCGGCGCGAGGCCTCGACGGTGTCCAGGCGCTGCGCCATGTCGTTGAAGGTCTTGCCGAGCAGGGCGAGTTCGTCGGAGCCATGCACCGCGACGCGCGTGGAAAGCCGGCCGCGCGCCACCTCCTGCGCGGCCTGCGTGAGTTCGTCGATGGGCTTGAACCAGCGGCGCGCCAGCAGCCATGAGAGCACCAGCGCAAAGGCCAGGCCGCACATGCCGGTCAGCACGATCACGCCCGACTGACGCGCGATGAAGGCGCGGTCGGCTTCGCTTTCGAGGTCTTGCACCGGCGTCAGCGCCAGGTAGCCGATGACCGATCGGCCACGGCGGATCGGCAGGCGCGCCGCGTTTTCCAGGTCGACGCTGGCGCCGACCACGCGCACGCCCTTGGCGTCGAGCACGGCCAGCCGCTGGAAGATCGAGTCGGCCATCTCGCGCGGATCGGGAAAGAACCACGGCGGCGGCATGCTCGGCAGCCGGTGGGGCAGCAGTTCGAGTTGCGGCGATGGCGGGGGCAGGGGCGGCGGCCCGCTGTTGTCGGGCGCTCCCTGCGATGGCGATTGCGACTGGGGCTGTGATTGCGCCTGGGCCTGTGCCTCGGCCTCGCGCATTGCGCGGTATCTGTACCAGGGCGGCAGCCGCCGCTCGTCGGCGCCTGCGGAGCCATCGGCCGTGGCCGCCAGCCGGCCCATCTGCAGGCGGTGCCAGGTGTCGTCGTTGTCGCGCAGGCTCTTCCAGTCGCCGTTGGCCACGTAGTGCTTGAGCACCAGTTGCGCCAGCCAGTCCATGCGCCGGATCTCGATCTCGGCCACGTAGGAGCCCAGGCCGCGCTGCAGCGCAAGGATCGACAGGCCGGCGAAGCTGAGCAACAGAACGATCAGCATGGCGGCCAGCGCCAGGAAGATCTTGCGGGAAAGGGTCAGGCGCGGCATGGGCTCGGTGCAGGCATGGCCGCATTCTGCGACATGCGTTTCGGGCGGGCGGGCGTCATAGGCAAGGGGCCGATCTTCGGGGCGAAATGAGGAGGAATCTGGGAGAAGTGTTCTCCCATATTTCTCCCGATTCAAAACGCACGATGCAGGCCATGAACCCGGACATGGATCTGCTCCTGCTGCTGTCGCTCGTGCTGCGCTTCTGGCTGGTGGCCCACGCGTGGGTGCTGCTCGTGCGCTGGGCCGAGGCGCGCGTCACGCGGGCGGCCGTGCCGGGCCCGAGGTCGATCGAGAAGGAAGCGCCATGACGCACTACAAAAAATCGCGGCCGGCCGGCGTGGCAGGCTGAAGAAGTTTGCGGGTCACGATGCATTTTCAGGACGGGCTGCGCGGCGGCATCTCTTCGCTGGCGCAGCGCGTCGCGGGTTACCTGGCCTTCTTCGGCCTGGCGCTCAGCGCCTTCATCGCCGGGCGCGACGAATGCCCGGAGCGGGTTCATGCTCAGGTGCGCCGGGCGCAGGCGAACCTGTCGACCCTTGCGCCGATCATGGGGAGCGGCCCGGGTGCGCAGGGTGTGCCGGCGGACAGCGGGCGCACGAAGGCCGGTGACCTGTTCAGCCCGCCCGCGCCCGCCGCGCCAAGGGCGGGATCGCTCGCCTGCCTGTACCAGCCCGGCACGCCGGCTCAGGCCGGCCGTTCGGCAAAGCTGAAGCCCACGCCGTAGATCGAGCGAATCCAGTCGTGCGAAGGCATGACGTGGGCCAGTTTCTTTCGCAGGTTCTTGATGTGCCCATCCACCGCGCGCTCGTTCACGTCGAGCGCTTCGGGGAACGCGGCTTCGAGCAGCTTGGAGCGCGTGAACACCCGGCCGGGGTCGCGCGACAGCGCGCGCAGCAGCAACAGCTCGCGGCGCGTGAGGTCCAGCGAATGCCCTTCCAGGCAGGCGCTGGCGCGCGGGTCGGCGAAGTTCACGGCGGCCGAAGGCTTGGCGGCGTACGCGCGCAGCGCATGGCGGCGCAGCACGGTGTTGACGCGCGCCACCACTTCCCGGGGCGAGAAGGGCTTGCACACGTAGTCGTCGGCGCCCATGTCGAAGCCTCGCAGCCGGTCGGCCTCGCGCGTGCGCGCCGTCAGCATGATGATCGGATGGTCGCTGTGCGAGCGCACCTTCTGCAGCACGCGCAGGCCGTCGATGTGCGGCAGCGCCACGTCGAGCAGCGTGAGCGCGGGCGGCGAACTCAGGATGCGGTCGAGCGCGGCCGCGCCGTCCCCGATCTGCTCGACCTCGTGGCCCGCGTTGCGCAGCGGGGTCGTCAACACCTGGGCGCTGCTGTCGTGCCCGTCTTCCACCAGCAGGATGCGGCTCATGCTCGGGTCTCCTTCGGTCTTTATTCAGAAAGAAGTTCCGATCTGGAACTGAAGGCGCTGCGTGCGGTCGGCTGCGATGTTGTTGGCCGTGTCGGCCTTCTGGTACATCAGCGGCACCGCATAGGCCAGCCGCAGCGGGCCCAGCGGCGATATCCAGCTGATGCCGATGCCGGCCGACGCGCGCAGGCGGTTCTGCGCCTTCCATTGCGCATCGGTCATGCCCGTGGTGCGGTCGGCAAAGACGTTGCCCGCGTCGAAGAAGGTGTACAGCCGTAGCGTGCGGTCGTTGCCCGCGCCGGGAAAGGGCGTGCTGAACTCCATGTTGAAGATCGCCTTGCGCGTGCCGCCGAGTGCACCGGCGGTGACCGCATCGGTCGGCCCGAGCGAGTTCTGCTCGAAGCCGCGAATGGAGCCCAGCCCGCCCGCATAGAAGTTCTTGAAGATCGGGAACGCGGTGCCGCCCAGCGCCTTGGCATAGCCGAGTTGGCCGTTGACGGCCAGCGTGTACTGCTTGGACAGCGGAAAGTACTGCTGGTACTGGTAGTCGGTCTTCAGGTAGCGCAGCTCGCTGCCCACGCCCAGTTCGAGGTTGGCGCTTTGCAGACGGCCGCGCGTGGGCACCAGCGCGCTGTCGCGGTCGTCGCGCGACCAGCCGACGGTGGCGGGAATGCCCACCTTGCTGCTGCCCGCGCACACCACGCTCGGCGCGGTGCCGGTGCACTCGAAGTAGTTGAGGTAGGCCTGCGGCGTGGCGGTGTAGACATAGGAGCCATTGACCAGCGTGTAAGAGCCATTGCTGCCGGGCGTGAAGGAATAGCGCTCCACGCCGATGCCCAGGTAGACCGTGTCCAGCTCGCCCACGGGGAGGCCGAAGCGCACCGAGCCGCCATCGCTTGCCAGCTTGTAGTTGCCGTCGGCCTCGTAGTAGGGGCGGGTGGTGGTGTGGAAGACGTTCAGCGTGCGCGAGATGCCGTCCTTGGTGAAGTACGGGTCGGTGGCCGTGAGCGAGATCGTGCGGTTGTACGAGCTGGTGTTGACCTGCACGCCCAGGTAGTTGCCGCTGCCGAACACGTTCTCCTGCGTGATGCCGAAGGTCAGCGAGATCTTGTCGGTCGATGAATAGCCGGCGCCCAGTTGCAGCGAGCCGGTGGGTTTTTCGGTCACGTTGATCGCCAGGTCGACCTGGTCGGGCGAGCCGGCGACCTCGGTGGTCTCGACGTTCACGTCGGTGAAGAAGCCCAGGCGGTCGACGCGGTCGCGCGAGAGCTTGATCTTGTTGCCGTCGTACCAGGCACCTTCGTACTGGCGAAACTCGCGGCGGATGACCTCGTCGCGCGTTTTTGAATTGCCGCCGATGTTGAGCCGCCGCACATACACGCGCCGCGCCGGCTCCGCCTTCAGCACCATCACGACGCGGTTGTTGGCGCGGTCGATCTCGGGCTCGGCTTTCACGCGTGCGAAGGCATAGCCGAAGGTGCCGAAGTAGTCGGTGAAGGCCTTGGTGGTGGCGGTCACTTCTTCGCCGTTGTAGGGCGCGCCGGGGCGGATGGTGACGAGGGACTTGAACTCGTCCTCGCGGCCCAGGTAGTCGCCCGAGAGCTTGACGCCGGCGATTGCAAACTTGCGGCCTTCGGTGATGTTGATGGTGAGCGTGATCGCCTGCTTGTCGGGCGAGATCGCCACCTGCGTGGACTCGATGCGGAATTCGAGATACCCGCGCGTGATGTAGTAGGAGCGCAGCGTCTCCAGGTCGGCGTTGAACTTGCTGCGCGCGTACTGGTTCGACTTCGTGTACCAGGCGAGCCAGCCGCCGCTGTCCTGGTCGAACAGGTCGAGCAGCGTGCTTTCGCTGAAGTCCTTGTTGCCGACCACGTGCACTTCCTTGATGCGCGCCGTCTCGCCTTCGGTCACGGTGAAGGTGAGGTTGACGCGGTTGCGCTCGATGGGCGTGACGGTGGTGATGACCTGCGCGCTGTAGAGGCTGCGGCTGATGTACTGCTGCTTGAGTTCCTGTTCAGCGCGGTCGGTCAGCGCCTTGTCGTAGGGCTGGCCTTCGGCAAGGCCGACTTCGCGCAGCGCCTTCTGCAGCGCGGCCTTGTCGAATTCCTTGGCGCCGACGAAGTCGACGTCGGCGATGGAGGGGCGCTCTTGCACGATCACGACGATCACGTTGCCGTCGACGTCGATGCGCACATCCTTGAAGAGGCCCAGCTCGAACAGCGCACGAATGGCGGCGCTGCCGCGCTCGTCGCTGTAGGTGTCGCCGGCCTTGATGCCCAGGGTTGCGAAGATGGTGCCGGGTTCGACGCGTTGCAGGCCTTCGAGCCGGATGTCCTTGACGGTGAAGGGATCGGCGGCCCAGGCCGGAAGGGTAGCGAGCGAGGCGAGCAGCGCGGCGATGGTCGCGAGGGACTTGGGTAAGTTCATCGCCGCATGGTCTCTGCCAATGTCGGAGAAATTTGGGACCTTTCTCCTCTCTCGCTGCTTTACCGGTGTTTCTATTTATTGCAATCCGATGGCGGTTGCGTTGTTCCATCCGGTGACTGCATGCGCGCTTCTTGTGCGGCAGTTCTGCATGTGATGCGCGAGAGACAGGTCGCCTTGAATATCGATCAGGCGCTGCACGGTGCGGTCGATGGCGTCCGCATCGAGCAGCGGGTAGGTTCGCGCGGTGCGGCCGTTGTTGCGAACCAGCCGTGCGATGTAGGGCAGGTCTTGCTGGGTGATGACTGCGGCGGGCATCACGCCTTCAAGCTCGACGCCTTCGCAAGGCAGCAGCACGAAGTACTGCAGGCGAAGGTCTTCGGGCAGAAGGCTGCGCAGTTGCGTGGTCTTGCGGCCGCCTTGCCAGGCGGGGTCTTTCACTTCGCGCGCGCTGCTGCAGCCGTTCAGGCGAAGAAACCAGCGCGGCGGGGCCTGGTCGGACTTCTTCCTGTAGACGAAGGCGTTGCGCCAGGCCTTGATCTCGAACAGATAGACGCCGGTTTCGCACACCAGCACGGCGTCGATCCTTGCGGTTCGCACCATGCAACCTTCGGGCATCGGAATGATGAGGTTGCGAAGAATGCGCAGGTGGGAGAAGGCGGGACTGAATGCGCTGGCGAGCTGCTGCACACCCAGGGACGCGGCGATGGTGCTTTGCAATGCAATGGTCATGTTGGGCTCCTTCGAGGGGCTGAGCATTGCTTGGCTTTTGGGAGACTTTTAGTACGTTGCTTGTTTTGTCTTGTTCTTTTTTGGAGGGCGCCCGGTATGCGGCGCGGCGTGGTCGGCCCCGCTGTGCCGGCCCTTCGGGCTTCCCTGCGGTGCTCGCATTTCGCGGGGTCTCGCAGAACTCGCTTCGCTCAAACAGCTGCGAGCCCTGATCCGCGAAACGCTGCGCTCCTCGGCGGCCCAGAGGGGCCGACCGCGCCGCACCGCATACCAGGCGCTTGTCGTGACGTTGATGCCGCTGCCCTCACCCGAGCCCTCTCCCAGAGGGAGAGGGAGTAATTCGGGGGCGCGGTCTTGAAGGTGGAGGAAGCACCACGGCTCTGCTTACGGTGATGGGGGTTGTGCGTTGGGGTGGCCGTTGAGGCACCGCCGAGCAGCGCAGCGACGGGCGGATCAGGGCTCGCAGCTGTTTGAGCGAAGCGAGTTCTGCGAGACCCCGCCCGTCGTGAGCAGCGCAGGGAAGCCGCGAAGCGGCCGGTGACGTCGGCCGCCCCAACGCACAACCCCCATCACCGCGCCCCGAAAAACAACGACAACAAAACAACGAGAGCGAAAAAAACAACAGTCAAAGCCACCCACCAGATTCCTCCAAATTTGAACGAGACCATCCGTTCCAGCTGCTCGATGAAGAGCTGCTCAAACCGGAGAAACCTGAATGAAGAAATCCCTCACGGCACTCGCCGCGCTGGCCGTTACCGGCCTGGCCTCTGCCCAATCGTCCGTTACCTTGTTCGGTGTCGTCGATGCGGGTGTGAGCTATCAATCCGCCACATCGCGTGACCCCGTCACCGGTGCCACCAGCAAGCAAAGCCAATGGAGCCTTGCCAACTCGGGCTACAACTCCAGCCGCATCGGCTTCCGTGGCACCGAAGACCTCGGTGGCGGACTGGCCGCGAGCTTCTGGCTCGAAGCACCGATCAGCAACGACGACGGCTCCAACGGCATCTCCAGCTTCAATCGCCGCTCCACCGTCAGCCTCTCCGGTGGCTTCGGTGAAGTGCGACTGGGCCGCGACTACACCTCGACCTTCTGGAACGACACCGTCTTCGATCCCTTCGGCACCAACGGCTCGGGCACCAACGTCATCAGCACCGTGGGCGGGAGTACCGGCATCGGCAACACCAACTACGCGCGTGCCAGCAACATGGTCGGCTACTTCCTGCCGGCCAACCTCGGTGGCTTCTACGGGCAGGTGCAGTACAGCTTCAACGAGAACACACGCACCAGCGGCACCGACCTCACCGCAGCCACCAGCAGCAACGCCGGCCGCTACATCGGTGGCCGCTTCGGCTATGCGAACGGGCCGCTGGACGTGGCGTTGGCCGTGGGCCAGAACGTCGTGGTCGATACCACTTCGCTCACGCAGAAGGTGCAGACCATCAACCTGGGTGCGTCCTACGACCTCGGGCCGGTCAAGCTGTTCGGCGAAATCTCGAACGTGCAGAACAAGTTCGACATCGCCGCGGTGGGCAACAGCCACGACAGCTACAAGGGCTACCTGCTCGGCGCCAGCGTGCCGGTCGGCGCGGGCCTGATCCGCGCTTCCTACTCCACCGTGCACTACAACGAAGGCGTGCAGGGCATCACCGGCGAGAACCCGCGCGTCAACAAGTTCGCAATCGGCTATGTGCACAACCTGTCGAAGCGCACCGCGCTCTATGCCACCGTCGCGCGCGTGAACAACCGCAACGACGCGGCCTACACCGGCGACCTGACCGCCGCCAGCACCACGGGCTATGGCAGCACCGGCGTGGGCTACACGGGCCTGCCGCGTTCGTCGACGGGCTACGACTTCGGCATTCGCCACGCGTTCTGACAGACGAGGTGCATTGCGCGGCCGGTGCGGCCGGCGGGGCACTTGCCCTGCCGATCGCGCCCGGCTGCGCAAGGCGAGAGGAGATCTTCAAAAAATGAAAAACACAATCCAATACCTTGCGGGCGTGCTCGCAGCCACCAGCCTGACGGGCTGCATCATCGTGCCGCTGCCCATGGCCTACGGCCCACCGCCTGGCTTTCGCGGCGAAGGGCCGCCGGGGCCTTCCTTCGATGCCCGCTGGCCACCACCGCCCCCGATGGCCGCATGGGACATGTGCGACGGACAGCCCGAGGGCGCACGCCCCGCGCTGCCTGGTCCGCGCGCGGATGCGCTCACGGGCACCTGCGAGCGCGGTCCTTCGGGCGCGCTGGAGTTCCGCCCCTCCGGGCCGGCGAACATGGACAAACGGTAATGAAGCGCCGGCGCTTTCTCTGGTTGAATCACGGCTAGGATGGCCCCGGCAGCGGCTTCATTCACGAGCGAATGGCCGGCCGACTCCATCGCCATGAGCACCAGAACGCAGCCACTTCCCGATCTCTTTCTTTCCACGGCCCGCCTCGCTGCCCTGCACGAAGGCGCCGCGCCGAAGTGACGGGGCCGACCGCCATGTGGCGTTGCCTCATCGTGGAGGACGACGCCGACAACGCCCGCTACATTGCCGACGGCTTTCGTTCGCTCGGCCATGTGGCGGTGATCAGCCGCGACGGTGCCGACGCGCTGGCGCGCGCAACCGGCGAGTCGTGGGACCTGGTGATCCTCGACCGCATGCTGCCCAACGAGGTCGATGGCCTTTCGATTCTTTCGACGATGCGCGCCCTCGGCAAGAAAACGCCGGTGCTGGTGCTCAGCGCATTGAGCGCGCTCGACGAACGTGTGCGCGGGCTCAAGGCCGGTGGCGACGACTACCTGGCCAAGCCCTTTGCTTTCTCCGAACTGGCGGCGCGTGCCGAAGCGCTGGTGCGGCGCTCGCGCACCGGGCCCGAGATCCGCATGCTGCAGTTGGCCGACCTCACGCTCGACCTGGCGCGGCGGCATGTGGAGCGCGCCGGCCGGCCCATTGCACTGCAGCCGCGCGAGTTCCGACTGCTGGCCTATCTGATGATGCATCCGGGCCAGGTGGTCACGCGCACCATGCTGCTCGAAGCGGTGTGGGACTACCAGTTCGATCCGCAGACCAACGTGATCGACGTGCAGGTGAGCCGCCTGCGCCGCAAGCTCGATGCCGGCGGCGCGCCGACGCTGATCCACACCTTGCGCGGCGTGGGCTACCGGCTGGCGCAGGGTGATGGCAATGGCGATGCGCTCGACGCCGGAGTGCCGCCGCAATGATCAAGACCCTGCGCCAACTGTGGCGCTCGGTCGGCTTCCGGCTCGCGTTCTATTACGGCCTGCTCGTGGCGATCACGATGCTTGCCGCGCTGGCCATCGTCTACATGCAGACCGTCGGCGTGCTGCAGCAGCGCATGGTGCGGCAGGTGTCGGCCAGCGTGCAGCAACTGATGGTGCGCTACGACGCGCGCGGCGCGGACGGCGTGGCGGGCGAGATCGGCTTCGCGCTGTCCGACGGGCGCAACTCCGACAACGAGATCTACCTGCTCACCGACCGCGAGGGCCGCAAGCTCGCGGGCAACCTCGACCAGATGCCGTCGCTGGCGCCGGATGCGGGCGACGGCGTGCATCGGCGCGTGGTGCGTTCGGGCCAGAGCGCCATCGGTTATCTCGTGATGCGGCACCTGCCCGATGGCGGCCTGCTCGTGGTGGGCCATGACCTGCGCGATCAGGAGTCGATCGAATCGCTGGTGGCGAGCGCGAGCGCGGCGGCGGGCATCGTGGCGGTGCTGCTGCTGATCGGCGGCACTTTCGTCTTCAGGCAGGAGCTTGAACGCAGCGTGGGCGCGGTGCGGCGCACGGCCGCGCGCATTGCGGCGGGCGAGTTGCAGGAGCGGGTGGCGCCGTCGGGGCAGGAAGACGAGTTCGCGCTGCTGGAGAACGACATCAACGCGATGCTGGACCGCATCCAGTCGCTGATGGACGGCGTGCGCCATGTGTCCAACACCATCGCGCACAACCTGCGCACGCCGCTCACGCGCGTGCTGGTGCGGCTGCGCGCGGTCGAGCAGGAACTGGGCGGCAACGACGTGCAGCGACAGGCGGTGGCCACAGCGATCCGCGAACTCGATGAACTGGCGGTGGTGTTCGAGAAACTGCTGCAGATCGCCGAGGTCGAGGCCGGCGCGCGGCGCCAGCAGTTCGCGCCGGTGGCGCTGCATGTGATTGCCGATGACGTGGTGGAGCTTTACGAGGCGGTGGCGGAGGTGCAGGGCATCACGCTCTTGCGCGAGCCGGCCGACATGGCAGTGGCGCTGGGTGACCGCGATCTGCTCGCGGGCGCCGCTGCGAATCTGCTCGATAACGGGCTGAAGTACGCCGGCAGCGGTGCCACGGTGCGCGTCGGCACGCACACGGTGGACGGCCGTGCGCAGCTCTTCGTGCAGGACAACGGGCCTGGCATTCCCGCCGGCGAGTTCGAGCGCATCGGCGTGCGCTTTCATCGGCTGGATCGCAGCACGCCGGGGCATGGGCTGGGCCTGGCCAGCGTGCAGGCGGTGGTCGCATTGCATGGCGGGCGGTTGCAGTTGGGCGATGCTGCGCCGGGCCTGCGCGTGTGCATCGACCTGCCATCGACCGACTGACCGATCGGCTGATCGGCTGATCGACTGGGCGGCCGCGCTGCGCCCGCCACATTGCCAAACCGCAATGTTTTGTTCATACACACCGGACCGCTGAATTCCTAGGATCGGCTGCGCACGTCTTGTGCCAAGTTCCAGGAGACATCAACGGTGAGAATCAAGAGTCAGAGAGATTTCTGCTCAGGCGTACTTTTCAGCGCCTTCGGCGTGGCCTTCGCATGGGGTGCCACGACCTACAACGTCGGCAGCGGCGCCCGCATGGGCCCCGGTTATTTCCCGCTGATCGTGGGCATCCTCATTGCGCTCATGGGCGTGATGATCACGCTCAAGGCATTGACGGTGGAGACCGAAGACGGCGAGCCCATCGGTCGCATCGCGTGGAAGCCGCTGGTGTTCATCATCGGCGCGAACCTGATCTTCGGCGTGCTGCTCGGCGGTCTGCCCAGCATCGGCCTGCCGTCGATGGGGCTGATCGTCGCGATCTATGCGCTGACCTTCATCGCCAGCCTGGCGGGCGACAACTTCGGCTGGAAGGGCGTGACCGTGCTCGCGAGCACCCTGGCGCTGGGCAGCTACCTGGCCTTCGTGGTCGCGCTCAAGCTGCAGTTCCAGGTGTGGCCCACCTTCATCGCCGGCTGATCCGCGCAGAACAACAAGAACACGACAAGAAAAATGGACCTGATTACCAATCTCTCGATCGGCTTCGGCGTGGCCTTCACCGCGCAGAACCTTGTCTATGCCTTCGTCGGCTGTCTGCTCGGCACGCTGATCGGCGTGCTGCCGGGCATCGGCCCGGTGGCGACCATCGCGATGCTGCTGCCCGCGACCTATGCGCTGCCGCCGGTGGCCGCGCTCATCATGCTGGCGGGTATCTATTACGGCGCGCAGTACGGCGGCTCGACCACGGCCATTCTGGTGAACCTGCCGGGTGAATCTTCTTCGGTGGTGACCGTGATCGACGGCTACCAGATGGCACGCAAGGGCCGGGCCGGGCCGGCGCTCGCCGCGGCGGGCCTGGGCTCGTTCTTCGCGGGTTGCGTGGGCACGCTGATCCTGGCGGCCTTTGCGCCACCGCTGACCGAACTGGCCTTCAAGTTCGGCCCGGCCGAATACTTCTCGCTGATGATCCTGGGCCTGATCGGGGCGGTGGTGCTGGCCTCGGGCTCGCTGCTGAAGGCCATCACGATGATTCTTCTGGGGCTCGCGCTGGGCCTCGTGGGCACCGACGTCAATTCGGGCGTGGCGCGCTACAGCTTCGACATTCCTGAACTCACCGACGGCATCGGCTTCATCGCCATCGCGATGGGTGTGTTCGGCTACGGCGAAATCATTGCCAACCTCGCGGTGCCGGAGCATGAGCGCGAGGTGTTCACCGCCAAGGTCAAGGGCCTGTGGCCCACCAAGCAGGACTTCAAGGACATGACGCCTGCTGTGTTGCGCGGCACGGCGTTGGGTTCGGCGCTGGGCATCCTGCCGGGCGGCGGTGCGCTGCTGTCGGCCTTCGCTGCCTACACCATCGAGAAGAAGATCAAGCTCAAGCAAGGCGAAGTAGCCTTCGGCAAGGGCAACATCCGCGGCGTGGCGGGCCCCGAGTCGGCCAACAACGCGGGCGCGCAGACCTCCTTCATTCCGCTGCTGACGCTGGGCATTCCACCCAATGCGGTGATGGCGCTGATGGTGGGTGCCATGACCATCCACAACATCCAGCCGGGCCCGCAGGTGATGACCAGCAACCCCGAGCTGTTCTGGGGCCTGATCGCCTCGATGTGGATCGGCAACCTGATGCTGATCGTGCTGAACCTGCCGATGATCGGCATCTGGATCAAGCTGCTGACCATTCCCTACAAGTGGCTGTTTCCGTCGATCGTGCTGTTCTGCGCGGTGGGTGTCTATTCGGAGAACAACAACACCTTCGACGTGTGGATGGTCGCGATCTTCGGCATCGTGGGCTATGCCTTCCTGAAGCTCAAATGCGAGCCCGCGCCGCTGCTGCTGGGCTTCATCCTCGGGCCGATGATGGAAGAGAACCTGCGGCGCGCATTGCTGCTGTCGCGCGGCGACTGGAGCGTGTTCGTCACGCGGCCGCTGTCGGCGGGCCTGCTGGCTGCCGCTGCGCTGCTGCTGATCGTCGTGCTGCTGCCTTCGGTGAAGGCCAAGCGCGAAGAAGCGTTCGTCGAAGAGTGAACGTGAGGTGATCTGATTCAGGGCGCGGGGGCTTGAGCAGCCTCCAGCGCCTCGAACTCACCCGCAAGAAAGTCCACCAGCTTGCGCACCGAGGGCAGCAGCCCGCGGCGCGACGGGAACACCGCGTGGACGATGCCGGCGCGCGGCGCCCATTGCGGCAACACGTCGACGAGGCGGCCGGCCTTCAGGTCTTCATGGACCATCATCGTCGGCAGCTTGGCGACACCCACGCCCTGCAAGGCGGCGAAGCGCAAGGCGACCATGTCGTCGGTCACCAGCCGGGGCTGGTGGCGCACCTCGGCCGTGGCGCCGTTGGGGCCTTCGAGGCTCCAGGTGTGCTGGGGCTGCGCAGGGCCCAGGTCGAGGCTGGGCAAGGTGCTCAGATCCAGCGGACCGGTGGGTGCCGCCGGGCCTTCGAGCAGGCGGGGGTGAGCCACCAGACGCTGGGCGCTCTTGCCCAGCACCTTCATCACGAGATCTGTGTCTTCCAGCGGCGGAAAGCGCACGCGCAGCGCGAGGTCGAAGCCTTCGCGGATCACGTCGACGCGGCGGTTGGTGCTGTCCATGTGCACCTGCACGCGCGGGCACTCGGTCATGAACTTCGCGATCATTTCGCCGACCTGGTAGTACACCAGCGCCGACGGGCAGGCCAGCCGCACCAGCCCCTGCGGGTCGGCGTGGATGCGGTCGATGGCCTCCTGCGCGGCATCGGCCTCGACCAGCATCGCGACGCAATGCTCGTAGTACTGCCGGCCGATGTCGGTGACGATGAAGCGGCGCGTGGAGCGCTGGATCAGCCGCACGCCCAGCCGTTCTTCGAGCAGCGCGACGCGCCGGCTCAGGCTGGACTTGGGCACGCCCAGCGCCCGGCCGGCCGGAGCGAAGCCGCCGTGGTCGACGACCTGGGCGTAGAAGTAGAGATCGTTCAGGTCGCGCATGGTTTGCCGTGGCCTCCGTTGTCCTTGATCGTTCGCCAGATGGAACGATGAGGGCGAATTCTGGCATCTACTCAAAGCATCGTTGCGGCCGCATCCTCTGTACATGGCCTTTCCGCATCGGGAAGGCGTTCAGAAGGAGCACCCCATGAAGAAGATCCTCGGCACCTACAGCGCACCGCGCCCCCATTGGGTGGGCGACGGTTTTCCCGTGCGCTCGCTGTTCAGCTACGACACGCTGGGCCGCCACACCAGCCCGTTTCTGCTGCTCGACTACGCCGGCCCGGCGAAGTTCGAGCCGACCGTGCAGCCGCGCGGCGTGGGCCAGCACCCGCACCGTGGCTTCGAGACCGTGACCATCGTCTACAAGGGCGAGGTGTCGCACCGCGACTCGACCGGGCAGGGCGGCACCATCGGCCCCGGCGACGTGCAATGGATGACCGCGGGCGCGGGCATCCTGCATGAGGAGTTCCATTCCGACGCCTTCACCCGCGACGGTGGCGAGCTGGAAATGGTGCAACTGTGGGTCAACCTGCCCGCCAAGGACAAGATGGCCGCCCCGGGCTACCAGGGCATCACCGATGCGCAGATTCCATCGGTGGAACTGGGCGACGGCGCGGGCCGCGTGCGCGTGATCGCGGGCGACTACCTCGGCCACAAGGGACCGGCCCACACCTTCACGCCCATCGACGTGTGGGACGTGCGCCTGAACCAGGGCGCGAGCGTGACGCTGCCGGTGCCCGAAGGCCGCGTGGCAGCCATCGTCGTGCTGCGCGGCACGGTGATGGTGAACGGCGACGAAGTGGCGCGCGATGCGCAGATGGTGCTGCTCGACCGCGCCGGCGATGCGCTGACGCTGGAGGCGAACAACGAAGCCGTGGTGCTGCTGCTGAGCGGCGAGCCGATCGACGAACCCATCGTCGGGCACGGCCCGTTCGTGATGAACACGCGCGACGAGATCGTGCAGGCGATGAAGGACTTCGGCAACGGCCGGTTCGGGCAGATGCAGGCGCACTGAGCGTGCCGGGCACACGGAGCCGCTCTGCTGGGGCTGTCAGAGGGCGGTGGCAGCACCGTGGAACTCCGCGTCATACTCGCGGTCCCACGGTGCCGCCGCCTTTCTCCAGATGCTTCACGTGCGATCCATTGCCTCTTCGACCCTTCTTCGGGCGCTTGCCGCCAGCGTTGCCTTCCTGGCCGCCGGTGCGTTGCATGCGCAGGCCCTGCCACCGGGCGTGCGCCTGGGCATGACGGCCGATGAGCTGCGGGCTGCATTGCCTGCGGCGGAGCGCGTGCAGCGGCCGCAGCGCCTGAGCGGTGGCCTGCTTGGCAGTTGGCGCGCGGCGCCGGTCACGATGGCCGGGCTGGTGTTTGAGCCGACCTTCTTCTTTGCCGCCTCCGAGCTGCGTCGCGTCGAGTACGTGGCGACCGCGCAGGCGTTGCCCGACAGCGGTGCCGCAACCTTCGCGGCGCTCGTGCAATGGGGCCGCGGCGTGTTCGGCAACGAGCTGGCATCGCGCGATCCGGGCAGCGCCTATGCGGCCTGGGTGAGCAATGACACCGACGTTTATGTGCAGCAGGTCAGCGACCCGCGCCATGCGAGCGTGCGGCTGGTCTACAAGGCGCGGCAACTGCGGGACGGCAGCGAACTCTGAGCGCCTGCTCTTTCGCCGGCTGAAGTTTCAACCGGCGGTGAGCATGCCCCGCTGCTCGATGAACGCCACCACCTCGGCCACGCCCGTGTGCGTCTTGAGGTTGGTCATCACATACGGGCGCTGGCGGCGCATGCGTTGCGTGTCCTGTTCCATCACGTCGAGGTTCGCGCCCACGTACGGCGCCAGATCGGTCTTGTTGATGACGAACAGGTCGCTCTTGGTGATGCCGGGGCCGCCCTTGCGCGGGATCTTCTCGCCGGCCGCCACGTCGATCACGTAGATCGTGAGGTCCGACAGCTCGGGGCTGAAGGTGGCCGCGAGGTTGTCGCCGCCCGACTCGACGAACACGATGTCGGCATCGGGAAAGTCTTCGAGCATGCGGTCGATGGCTTCGAGGTTGATCGAGGCGTCTTCACGGATCGCGGTGTGCGGGCAGCCGCCGGTTTCCACGCCCATGATGCGTTCGGCCGGCAGCGCGCCGGCCACGGTCAATAGGCGCTGGTCTTCCTTGGTGTAGATGTCGTTGGTGATCGCGACGAGGTCGTACTTGTCGCGCATCGCCTTGCAGAGCATTTCGAGCAGCGTGGTCTTGCCCGAGCCGACCGGGCCGCCGATGCCCACGCGCAGTGGGGGCAGTCTTTTGGTGCGGTGGGGGATGTGGTGCAGGGCGGAGGTCATGGAGAAGTGTCCGGTTCGATCAGCTTCGGAAGAGGCGGGAGTATTGTGTTTCATGGCGGGCCGACAACACCGCCAGCAGGGGCGCGAAGGCCTGGCGTTGGTCGTCGGTGAGGCTCATGGCGCGGGTCACGGCGGCGGGGATGTCGTTCGCCAGTTGGCCGAGGATGCGCTGGCCCGCGCTCTGGCCCAGCGGCACGGCCTTCACGGCGGCGGCGACCATGTTTTCGGCCCAGCCGAAGGCGAAGGCCAGGCAGCCGTCGTGCACGGTGGCGCCGGTGCGGCTGACGGCGAATGCGAAGGCCACGGGGTACGTTGCGGGCAGGCTCGCGAAGACCTCGGCCGTGTCGGCACGGTGCAGCTTGAGCCACTCGACGAAGGAGCGGCCCATCTGTTCGGTCTGCAGGAAGAACTCGGCCGATTCGCGCGTGACCATCACCCATTCGTTGAGTTCGCGGATGCGCTGCGTGTCGTTCGCGCGCCAGGCCGCGATGGCTTGCGCCAGCAGGGCGAGGTCGCCGCGCGCAAAGCTCAGGTGCAACTGGTCAGAAAGCCACTCGGCCGTTTTCGATTCCGAATCGATGCCAGCCCATTCGACGGCGGCCTCGACGCCTTCGGAGTACGAGAAGCCGCCGACCGGGAGTGCGGGGGAAGCCAGCCAGATGAGCTGCAGGAGGCTGTGGGCGCCGGGTGTGCCGGACGGGGTTTGCATGTCAGTTTTTTGTCGCGCGTTGTGTTTGTTGTGCGTTCGGGTTCGGGTTCATTCAGGGCGAGTGCGAATGACACCAGGAGCTCCCCTCCGCGAATGTCCCCCGCTTCGCTCCTCCTTTATTTCGCTGCGGGGAGCACCTGGTGCCATTCGCACATGGACGCGCTGCTGGTGATCGTCGATCAACCAGTGCTCTGAGCGCTCACGTCGATACGGGGCTCTTTTTCGCGAAATAAAGGAGGAGCGAAGCGGGGGACATTCGCGAAAAAGAGCACCGTGTCGGCGGGAGCGACGCCCTGAATAACCGCCCCCCAAACGAACAACGCAAAGAGCAGAAAGACAAGGCCGCATCTCAGTGGGAATGCCCGTGATGCCCATGGTCATGACCGTGCGAATGCTCATGGTCGTCGAGCAGTTCCGGCGCAAGCACGAGCGGCTTCGGTCCCTTGCTGTTGCTGCTGTGCGAGTGCCCATGATCATGCGAGTGGTCATGGCCGTGACCACCGCCGTGCGATCCATACGCGCCGCCCTCGGGTTCGAAGGCTTCCTCGACCGCCACCACGATCAGGTGCATCGAACGCAGCATGTCGGCCAACACATGGTCGGGCTCGATCTTCAAGTGGTCGGGCTTGAGTTCGATAGGCACATGCCGGTTGCCCAGGTGATAGGCCGCGCGCGTCAGGTCGAAGGGCGTGCCGTGCGCAGTGCAGTGCGTGATGCGCAGCACTGGCTGCGGCGCGGCGATCACGCGGATCAGCGAGCCGTCTTCGGCCACCAGCACGTCGCCACCCCGCACCGCAGTGCCGCGCGGCAGAAAGATGCCGATCTGCCGGCCCTGCGAGTCGGTCGCGTCGAAACGGCTTTTCTGGCGCACGTCCCAGTCGAGTTCGATGGTGGCGGCGCGCTTGAGCAACACGGGCGCAAGGCCGCGGCCCTGGGGCATGAGTTTGTTGGCGGTGAGCATGATGAAAAAAGGGTGCCCCGCGGCGCCCGTTGACTGGATGAATACCTTCGAGGATACGCAGCCTGTCAAGCAGGCGCATACCCCGGCTTCAAAACAGGAAATACCGCTGCGCCATCGGCAGCAGCTTCGCCGGCTCGCAGGTCAGCAGGTGCCCGTCGGCGCGCACTGCATAAGTCTGCGCGTCGATCTCCATCTTCGGCGTGTAGCCGTTGTGGACCATGTGCTGCTTGCGCACGTTGCGGATGTTCTTCACCGCGCTGAGGTGCTTGGCCAAGCCGTAGCGCTCCTTGATGCCCGAAGCCAATCCGGCCTGCGAGACGAAGGTCAGCGAGCTTTTGGCGAGCGAGCCGCCGTAGGCACCGAACATCGGGCGAAAGTGCACCGGCTGCGGCGTCGGGATCGATGCGTTCGGGTCGCCCATCGCAGCCATCGCGATGGTGCCGCCCTTGAGGATGGTGAAGGGCTTCACGCCGAAGAAGGCAGGCTTCCAGATCACGATGTCGGCCCACTTGCCAATTTCGAGCGAACCGACCTCGTGCGCGATGCCGTGTGCAATGGCGGGGTTGATCGTGTACTTGGCGACGAAGCGCTTGGCGCGGAAGTTGTCGTTGCGCTCGCTGTCTTCGGGCAGCTTGCCGCGCTGCAGCTTCATCTTGTGCGCGGTCTGCCAAGTGCGGATGATGACCTCGCCGACACGGCCCATGGCCTGGCTGTCGGAGCTGAACATGCTGATTGCGCCCAGGTCGTGCAGCACGTCCTCGGCTGCAATCGTTTCCTTGCGGATGCGCGACTCGGCAAAGGCCAGGTCTTCGGCGATGCCGGCGTCCAGGTGGTGGCACACCATGAGCATGTCGACGTGCTCGTCGAGCGTGTTCACGGTGTAGGGCATCGTGGGGTTGGTGGACGAGGGCAGGAAGTTGGCCTCGCCCACCACGCGCAGGATGTCGGGCGCATGGCCGCCACCCGCGCCCTCGGTGTGAAAGGCACAGATCGAGCGGCCACCCACGGCGGCGATGGTGTTCTCGACAAAGCCCGATTCGTTGAGCGTGTCGCTGTGAATGGCCACCTGCGTGTCGGTGGCGTCGGCCACGTCCATGCAGCTGCTGATGGCCGAGGGCGTGGTGCCCCAGTCTTCATGCAGCTTCAGGCCCATGACGCCGGCTTCGATCTGCTCATGCAGGGCGTCCGGCAGGCTGGCGTTGCCCTTGCCGAGAAAGCCCAGGTTCATCGGGAACGCATCGGCGGCCTGCAGCATGCGCTCGATGTGCCAGGGGCCGGGCGTTGCGGTGGTGGCGAAGGTGCCGGTGGCGGGGCCGGTGCCGCCGCCGAGCATGGTGGTCACGCCGGAAGACAACGCCTCTTCGATCTGCTGCGGGCAGATGAAGTGGATGTGGCTGTCGATGCCGCCTGCGGTGACGATGTTGCCTTCGCAACTGATGATCTCGGTGCCGGGGCCGATGACGATGTCCACGCCTGGTTGCACATCAGGATTGCCAGCCTTGCCGATGGCGGCGATGCGGCCGTTCTTCAGGCCGATGTCGGCCTTGACGATGCCCCAGTGGTCGAGGATGAGCGCGTTGGTGAGCACCGTGTCGACGGCGCCACCGGCCGTGGGGCCGCTGCCTTTGCCATCGCGCGTGCGCTGCGATTGCGCCATGCCGTCGCGGATGGTCTTGCCGCCGCCGAATTTCACTTCTTCGCCGTAGCCGCCGGCGCGCAGCGTGTAGTCGGCTTCGACTTCAATCAGCAGGTCGGTGTCTGCCAGACGGACACGGTCGCCCACGGTGGGGCCGAAGATTTCTGCATAGGCGCGTCGCCCGATGGTGGCCATGTTTAGAGCTTTCCTTGAACCAGGCCGCGAAAGCCGTAGACGATGCGATCGCCCGAGTAGTCGACCAGCTCGACCGTGCGCTGCTGGCCCGGCTCGAAACGCACCGCGGCGCCCGAGGCGATGTTCAGCCGCATGCCGCGTGCGGCCTCGCGGTCGAAGCCGAGGGCGCCGTTGGTCTCGGCAAAGTGATAGTGCGAGCCGACCTGGATCGGCCGGTCGGCGGTGTTCTGCACCACCAGCGTGAGGGTGCGGCGACCGGGGTTGAGCGTGTGCTCGCCGTCGTCGGTGAAGAGTTCGCCGGGTGTCATGGCGGGCTCAGATCGCCTGGGCCAGCAGCGTCGCGCCGAGGGCGACGACAGCGGCGCCAGCCACGCGCGGCAGCCACGCATTGGCATGGCGCAGCGCCCAGCCGATGGCGATGCCGGCGGCATGCAGCAGCACGGTCGCGCAGACCATGCCGGCCAGCGTGAAGGCGGCACCTTCTTCGCTCGCCAGTTCGTAGCCGTGCGCCACGCCGTGGAACACGGCGAACACGCCGACCACTGCCATCGCCACCACGGCCGGCAGGTGAATGCGCGTGACCACCAGCAGGCCCAGCACCAGCAGCGAGGCCGCGATCATTGGCTCGACGGCCGGCAATTGCACGCCCGCCAGACCCATCAGCGCACCGACCAGCAGCATGCCGGCGAAGGCCAATGGCGCCCACAGCAGATCGGGCCAGGCGCGGCGCGCGGCCAATGCGCTCCAGAGCCCGACCGCGACCATGGCCGCAAGGTGGTCCGCGCCGGTCAGCGGATGCATGAAGCCGGTGGTGAAGCCGTGGTGCAGGCCGCCATCGACGCCGGTGTGGGCGCTGGCCGCGAGCGGCAGCAGCATGGCGAGCAGGGCGAGGGTCTTGGAAGCAGCGGTGTGGCGCATGAGAGGTCTCTCTTGTTCTGGGTGTCAGACGATGGGCTGGTGAACGGTGACCAGCTTGGTGCCGTCGGGAAAAGTGGCTTCGACCTGGATGTCCGGGATCATCTCGGCGATGCCTTCCATCACGTCGGCGCGGGTCAGCACCGAGCGGCCCTCGCTCATCAGGGCCGCGACGCTCTTGCCGTCGCGGGCGCCTTCCATCACGGCGGCGGAAATCAGGGCGACGGCTTCGGGGTAGTTGAGCTTCAGGCCGCGCGCCTTGCGGCGTTCGGCCAGCAGTGCCGCGGTGAAGATCAGCAGCTTGTCTTTTTCGCGCGGGGTCAGTTCCATGGGATCGGCATCGGGTGGCGGAGGGAGGCGGCCATTATGGGCAAGCCTTCTTCTTTGCAACAGTCGTGCCCCGTTCGCCAAAAGTCGTACGGATGGCACGAAAGATGCACCGAAACGGTGTGAACGCTGCCGACACGCCAACGACCCCCGACGACGCGCCCCAGCGCATCGTCAAGGTCCGGCGCGACTACAACAGCTGGGTCGCGAGCGAAACGCTGGAAGACTACGCGCTGCGCTACACGCCCCAGCGCTTTCGCAAATGGTCCGAATGGCGGGTGGCCAACACGGCCTTCGGGGCGGCGTCGTTCCTCGTGCTCGAAGCGGTCGGCGCCACGCTGCTGGTGCAGTACGGCTTTGCCAACGCCTTCTGGGCGATCCTGGCGACGGGGCTCATCATTTTCCTGGCGGGGTTGCCGATCAGCGTGTACGCGGCGCGCTACGGGGTCGACATGGACCTGCTCACGCGCGGCGCCGGCTTCGGCTACATCGGCTCGACGCTCACTTCGCTGATCTACGCGAGCTTCACCTTCATCTTCTTCGCGCTGGAGGCCGCAGTCATGGCCTATGCGCTGGAACTGGCGCTGGGCATTCCGCCGGTCTGGGGCTACCTGGTGTGCGCGCTGGTGGTGATTCCGCTGGTCACGCACGGGGTGTCGGCTATCAGCCGGCTGCAACTGTGGACGCAGCCGTTGTGGCTTCTGATGCTGGTGGTGCCTTTCGTCTATGTGCTGGTGCGCGATCCTGGTGCGTTCGCGGGCATTGCGCACTACAACGGGGTCAAGATCGGCACCAAGGGATTCGATCTGCACCTGTTTGGCGCAGCCCTGACGGTCGGCATTGCGCTGATCACCCAGATGGGCGAGCAGGCCGACTACCTGCGCTTCATGCCCGCGCGCACGGCAGCCACGGCGCGCCGCTGGTGGGCCGGCGTGCTGGCCGGCGGGCCGGGCTGGGTGGTGCTGGGCGTGTTCAAGATGCTGGGCGGCGCGCTGCTGGCCTACCTGGCGATCACGCACATGGTGCCCGTCGAACGCGCGGTCGATCCGAACCAGATGTACCTGGCGGCCTACGAATACGTGTTCCCGAACTACGGCTGGGCGGTGGCCGCGACGGCGCTGTTCGTGGTGATCTCGCAGCTCAAGATCAACGTCACCAATGCCTATGCGGGCTCGCTGGCCTGGAGCAATTTCTTCTCGCGCGTGACGCACAGCCACCCGGGGCGCGTGGTGTGGGTGGTGTTCAACGCGCTGATCGCCTTCATGCTGATGGAGATGAATGTGTTCGAGGCGCTGGGCGACGTGCTCGGCCTGTTCGCCAACATCGCCATCGCCTGGATGATGGCCGTGGTGGCCGACCTGGTCATCAACAAGCCGCTGGGGCTGTCGCCGCCGGGCATCGAGTTCAAGCGCGCGCACCTGTGGGACATCAACCCGGTGGGCGTGGGCGCGATGGCGCTGGCCTCGGTGCTGTCGATCACCGCGCACCTGGGCGTGTTCGGGCCGCTGGCGCAGGCCTTCTCGGCGTTGATCGCGCTGGGCACGGCGCTGGTGGCGTCGCCGCTGCTGGCCTGGGCGACCGGCGGCAAGTACTACCTGGCGCGCACCTCGGGGCCGGGCAGCGCCGCGCTGTTCGCGCCGGCCGAGGGCTCGCGCTCGGTGCGCTGGGCACGGGTCGAGCGCAACGATGAAGAGGGCAGTTATCAGCGCTTGAAGGTGCAGCACTGCGTGATCTGCGAGCGCGAGTACGAAGGGCCCGACATGGCGCATTGCCCGGCCTACCAGGGCGCGATCTGCTCGCTGTGCTGCACGCTCGATGCGCGCTGCGGTGACCTGTGCAAGCCGCACGCGAGCCTGTCGGCGCAGTGGTCGGCGGTGTTGCGCTGGCTGCTGCCGCGCCGCAGTTGGCGCTATCTCGACACGGGGCTCGGGCACTTCCTGCTGCTGATGCTGGTCATCGTGCCGCTGCTGGCCGTGGTGTTCGGCGTGCTCTACCAGCAGGAGCTGCGCGCGCTGGCCGAAAGCGCGCTGACGCTCGCGTCGCAGGCGGACGTGTCCGAGGCCTGGGCGGGCGTGCAGCAGTCGTCGCTGCGTTCTGGCTTTTTGAAGGCCTACATGGCGCTGCTGGTCATCGCGGGCATCGTGGCGTGGTGGCTCGTGCTGGCGCACCAGAGCCGCAAGGTGGCGCAGGAAGAGTCGAACCGCCAGACCCACCTGCTGGTGCGCGAGATCGAACTGCACCGCGAGACCGACCGTGCACTGCAGGCCGCCAAGCAGACCGCCGACGAAGCCCGCGAGATCGCGGAGCAAGCCAAGCTCGCGGCGGAGCAAGCCAGGCAGGCCGCCGACCAGGCCAACCAGGCCAAGAGCCGCTACATCAGCGCCATCAGCCACGAGCTGCGCACGCCGCTCAACAGCATCCTGGGCTACGCGCAACTGATGGGCGAAGACCATTCCGTGCCACCGCACCGCCAGCAGGCGGTGGCCGTCATCAAGCGCGGTGGCGAGCATCTGCTGTCGCTCATCGAAGGCACGCTGGCCATTGCGCACATCGAGGCCGGCAAGCTCACGCTGCATGCGCGGCCGATGCGTTTTGCCGACACGCTGCGCGAGCTGGCCGACATGTTCGAGCTGCAGGCGGCCGAGAAGGGCCTGCAGTTCCGCTTCGAGGCGGCGGGGGCGTTGCCCGAGGTGGTGCGCGCCGACGAAAAGCGCGTGTGCCAGATCCTCATCAACCTGCTGGGCAACGCGATCAAGTTCACGGCGGCGGGGCAGGTCACGCTGCGGCTGGCCTATGCGCGGGAGTTCGCCTCGGTGGAGATAGAGGACACCGGCCCCGGCATGCCGGCAGAAGACATCGAGCGCATCTTCGAGCCCTTCGCGCGCGGCAATGCGGCCGGCGCGTCGGCCGCACCGGGCGCGGGGCTCGGGCTCACCATCGCCAAGATGCTGACCGACCTGATGGGCGGCGAGATGAAGGTGAGCAGCACACCGGGCGTGGGCTCGCTCTTCTGCGTGCGCCTGTTCCTGCCGCGCGTGCACGACATCGCGGTTGCGGCCAACCGGCCCGCACCGGTGCAGCGTGCGCGGCGCGGCTACGAAGGCGCGCGCCGCCGCCTGCTGGTGGTCGACAACGAAGAGGCCGATCGCGACCTGCTCGGCCATGTGCTCGCGCCGCTGGGCTTCGAGCTGCGCAGCGCGGCCAGCGGGCACGATGCGCTCGACCTCATCGCCGCCGGCTATCGGCCCGACGCGATGTTCGTCGACCTCGCGATGCCGGGCATTGATGGCTGGGAAACCATCCGCCGCGCACGCAAGCTGGGGCTGGTCGATGCCTCGGTCGCCATCGTCTCGGCCAATGCCTTCGACAAGGGGCTCGACAACGACGTGGGCATCGTGCCCGAGGACTTCTTCGTCAAGCCAGTGCGCCACACTGAACTGCTCGACTGGCTCGAACGCCGGTTGGGCCTTCAATGGACCGATGCCGTCGTCAAGCCCGCGCCCGCCGCGGCGGCGCCGCGCGCGATGCAGGCGCCTTCGCTGCCCCGCCTGCGCGCGCTCGAAGAGGCCGTGAGCCTGGGCTACTTCCGCGGCATCATGAATCAGCTCGACGACATCGACGCCGCGCAGCCCGAGTGCGTGGCGTGGACCGAAGCCCAGCGCGTGCTGGCCCGCCAGTTCCAGTTCGAAGCCATGAGCCGCGCGCTGGCCGAGGCAGTGAGCGCCCCATGAACCCCACGACACCCCCGACCATGGAAACATCGCCGCTTGCCCGGACGTTGCGCGAGCAGGGCGCCAACAGCGACCTCGTGCTGATCGTCGACGACGTGCCCGACAACCTCGCGGTGCTGCACGACGCGCTCGACGAATCGGGCTACACCGTGCTCGTTGCCACCAGCGGCGAGCAGGCGCTGCAGCGCGCCGCGCAGGCCCGGCCCGACATCGTGCTGCTCGACGCGATGATGCCGGGCATCGATGGCTTCGAGGTCGCGCGCCGGCTCAAGGCCGATGCCGCGACGGCCCACATTCCCATCGTGTTCATGACCGGCCTGACCGAGACCGAGCACCTCGTGGCCGCGCTGGAAGCAGGTGGCGTCGACTACGTCACCAAGCCCATCAAGCCGAAGGAGGTGCTGGCGCGCATGAACGTGCACCTGCAGGGCGCGCGCCGCGCCCGGCAGGACGCGCAGCAGGCCGGCCAGGCACGCAATGCGCTCGACGCCTTCGGCTACGCGAGCATCACCGTGCGGCTGCCCGAGGGGCGGCTGATCTGGCAGACGGCGCTGGCGCGCGACCTGCTGCAGCGCTATTGCGAAACGCGCGCACCTGAAACACCGCCGGCCGTGCTCGACTGGCTGCGCAGCCACACGCCCGATGCGCGGCAGCGCGGCATCGAGCCGCCGGCGCTGTCGATCGCGCAGGGCGCCAGCAGCCTCACCTTGCGGCTGCACCAGCAGACCAGCAGCGACGACGACGGCGACGAGTGGATGATCATCATGCGCGAGGTGTCCGACACCGGCGTGATCGAGGCCATGAGCCTGAGCCTGAAGCTCACGGCGCGCGAGGCCGAGGTGCTGTACTGGGTGGTCAAGGGCAAGACCAACAAGGACATCGGCGAGATCCTGGGCAGCAGCCCGGCCACCGCCAAGAAGCACCTGGAGCGGGTGTACGTGAAGCTGGGTGTCGAAACGCGCACGGCCGCGGCGGGCGTGGCCATCAAGCGCATCCGCGAATTGCAGCCGCAGTTCGAGATCTGAGCGCGCTTTTCAGTACCGGCGCGGCGTCACGGCGCCGACTTTCCGCGTCCCTAGAATGGTTCGAGGGCCTTTGGGACGCAAGAGATGAAGAGCAGGCACAGAACAACAACCCGACCGCCACGCCTCGGCTGGATGCTTGCCGCTTCCTGCTCGCTCGCCAGCCTGGGTGCGCAGGCGGCCGGGCATTTCGATGTCGACGATGCCGGCACGCTCGATCCGGGCCAGTGCCAGTACGAAACCTGGTGGGGCCGCACGGGCACGGAGCCGGTCACGGGTTTCCACATCGGGCCGGCCTGCCGGGTCGGGCCGGTCGAGCTGGGCCTGAACTTCGACCGGCTCTCGGCGGACGGTGTTCACACGATCACCGGTGGCCCGCAGATCAAGTGGAATTTTCTCGGACAGGCGGCGGACGCGCCCTTCAGCGCGGCGGTGTCGATGGGCACCGTGTCCGACCTGAGGCGCGGCGGCCGCATGGGCGGCCAGTTCGTCGTGCCGCTGACATGGCGACCGACCAGCAGCCTGCAGGTGCACGCCAACCTCGGTGCCGACTGGGCGCTGGGCACGGGCGTGCGCACGCCGCGTGGCGGTGTCGCCGTCGAATGGGCGTGGAACGACACCGTGTCGCTGATCGCGGAACGCAGCAAAGCCGCGGGCGTGTGGACCTCGCGCATCGGCGGGCGTTTCAGCATCACGCCGCTGATCAGCGTGGACGTCAGCGCATCGCACACCGGGCCGCAGGGCGTGCGGGGTTTCGTGATCGGCCTGAACCACGAGTTCACCTGGAAGTGAAAGAAAAAAGAAGAAGGCGCGGCAGCCTTCA
The DNA here is from genome assembly GCF_051216615.1 of Variovorax raffinosi. NCBI lineage: Bacteria > Pseudomonadati > Pseudomonadota > Betaproteobacteria > Burkholderiales > Comamonadaceae > Variovorax > Variovorax raffinosi. Next base: position 144,196 of record NZ_JBPJZR010000011.1, on the reverse strand, counting down.
GCGCAGGTAGCGCTGCAACCGCTTTTCGTCCTCGACCAGTTGCAGCCGCATGAGCGAGATGAAGTCGCGCGCCGTCGCAGACAAGACCTTGCCCGCCGGCAGCGCCAGCAGGCAGGTGAAGGACACGTCGATCGAGAAGCGGCGCACCACGAGCCCGCGTTCGGCGTAGTCGAGCGCCGTGATCGGGTTGACCAGGCCCACGCCGAGGCCGCGCAGCGCCATCTCGCACACGCTGGCCGCGTAAGGCGTCTGCACCAGCACGCGCAGTGCCACGCCGTAGGGCGCGAGTGCGGCCTCCAGCCGCTGGTGCGACGGGTCTTCGGGGTTGAGCGAGAGGAAGGGCGCCTCCGCCAGTTGCTCCGGCTTGATGGTCTTGAAGCGTGCCAGCGCGTGGCCCTCGGGCATGACGACCACGCCCGGAACGCGCGAGAAGGTCGAATGGTCGATGCCTTCGAGCGAGAGTTCGTCGGCCATCAGTCCGAAGTCCGAAATGCCCATCGCCACGCGGTCGCGCACGTCCTTCGAGCTGAGCACCTGCAGCGACACCTGCGGCCATGGGCTCGCGCCGCGATGCGCCTTCAGCCTTGCCAGCGCACGCGGCATGAAGCCCAGGCCGTAGGCCGGAAAGCAGCTCAGCTCCAGTTGGCTGACGCCGAAGTCGCGCAGGCTGCGCACGCGGTGCTCGATGGCGTCCATGCCGATGAACACGCGCTCCACCTCGATCCACAGCGCGCGCGCCTCGGGCGTGGGCACCAGCCGCCCGCCGGTGCGCTGGAACAGCAGCATGCCGGCCTGCGCTTCGAGGCGCTTGAGCGACTGGCTGATGGCGGGTTGCGTCACATGCAGCAACGCGGCGGCCTTGCGGGTGGAGCTGCCGCGCATGAGGGCGCGGAAGGTTTCTATTTCTGTGAACCGCATCGATAAGTTTATTTATCGGTTGAGTATCTGGGGCTGCGTAATTTTATTTCCGAATGCATAAGATTTAGGCAACAACTTACAAAGCATGACCTCGTGACGACATCGCCAGTCCTGGACTTCAAGTTCACCGCGCCGCCCGCGGATTCTTTGGCGCACCTCTCTGGCAACCCCACGACCGTCGTCCGGGACCGAACGCCGAAGCCGCCGCGCAATCCGCATCTGCGCGGCTTGCAGTGCCTGCGATGCGATGCGCTCTACCCGGTCACGCTGGCGCACGACGGCTGCCCCGCCTGCAAGCGCGCGGGCTTTCATGTCGCGCTGCGTGCGAGCTATCTGCCCGATGGACCCGAGGCCATGCCGATGCCTTACGGGCCCGGCTTCACGCTGGGAGAGGGCCGCACGCCGCAGCAGGACATGCCTGCGCTCGCGCAGCGCTTCGGCGTGGCCCGCCTGAGCCTGAAGGACGAATCGTGCAACCCCACCGGCTCCCACAAGGACCGCATGACCGCAGTGGGCGTGGCGCAGGCACTGGACTTCGACGCCCACACGCTGGTGCTCGCGTCCTCGGGCAATGCGGCGGTGTCGGCGGCGCACTACGCGTGGGCCGCGGGCCTGGGCTGCGAGGTCGCCACCTATGAAGGCATGCCCGCCACCTATGCGCGGCAGCTCGATGCGCTGGGCGCGCGGCGCTATGTCTTCGCCGACAACGCAGGCCGGTGGGCCTTCGTGCGAGAGCGTTCGCAATACCCCGGCTACTTCGCGCTGACCAACTACCGCCTGCCCGCGCTGGGCAGTGCGCCGCTGGCGATCGAGGGCTACAAGCCCATCGCGCTCGAATGCCTGAACGACGGCGGACTGCCGGACCACATCGTGATCCCGACCGCGCGCGGCGACCTCGCATGGGGCATCTACGCGGGCTTTCGCGATCTGCTCGCGGCGGGCCGCATCGCGCGCCTGCCCAGGCTCTGGCTGGTGGAACCCTTCGCGCGCCTGTCGCGCGTGCTGGCGGGTGGCGCGATCAACGGCAGCTACCCCGGTCACACGGCGCAGTTCTCGACGGCAGGCGCCACCGTGACGTACCTGCAATGGCAGGCCGCCACCGCCACTGGCGGCGGTGCGGTAGTGGTGAGCGACGACGAAGCCCGCGCGGCCCGGCGCCTGCTCACGGCAGCCGGCGTCAGTGCCGAGTTGTGCGCGGCCGGCGGCCTCGCTGCGTTGCAGCAACTGCGCGAGAGCAACGCCATCGCGGCCGATGCCCACGTGGTGTTGATGCTGACCGCCAACGCGTCGAGCGATCCGAGCTGGCCCGACCGCCCCGTGTAGGGTCTGTTCACACTACGCAATGGGTCGCGAAGCTCGCCACAGCCCGCCCATCAAGGCGCGTGACGCCGTGCGTGCGTCCGCACGCACAAGGAACGCAACGCCGAGGGGCGGGCTGTGGCGAGCTTCCCTTCGGGTTGCTTCGCAAAGGGGCCGTCTGCGGCGTTGCCCGCGCTTGCAAGGCGCGAGCCTTGCTGCGCGCGGGCGCCTTGCAGTCAGCCCCTTTGCGAAGCAACGCGACCCATTGCGTAGTGTGAACAGACCCTAAACCTCCAGGAATCCTTCATGCCGACGATGCATCGCCGGGCCTTTCTGGCCGCCGGCTCTACAGCCCTGCTCACTGCAACCGGAACCGCATGGGCAGCCTACCCCGACAAGCCCATCAAGCTCGTCGTGCCCTGGGCCGCGGGCGGCAGCACCGATGCGATTGCGCGGGCGATGGCGCAGCGCATGAGCCAGACCATCGGCAGCCCGGTGATCGTGGACAACCGGCCCGGCGCGGCCGGCATGATCGGCACCGACGCCGCCGCCAAGGCCGCGCCCGATGGCTACACGATAGCCATCGTCGAACTGCCGCACGCGATTGCGCCGGCTGTGACTGCCAAGCTGCCCTACGACCTGCTGCGCGACTTCACGCCGGTGACCATGATTGGTACTTCGCCGCTGGTGTTCTTCGCGGGCATGGACGACGACAGCAAGGACTTCAAGACCTTCATCAGGACGGCAGCCGCGAAGCCGGCGCCGCCCGCCATTGCGCACAGCGGCGCGGGCACCGTGAGCCACCTCGCGGCCGAGCTGCTGGCGAGCCGCACGAAGATCCGCTTCAACATGGTTCCGTACCGGGGCTCGGCGCCGGCGCTCACCGACGTGGCGGCGGGCACGGTGGCGGGCCACTTCGCCACGCTGGCCAGCGGCTCCAGCCTGCTGGGCGCCAACCGCATCCGGCCGCTGCTGGTGACGAGCACGCAGCGCGTGAACATTCCCGGCCTGCAGAACGTGCCTGCGCTCGCGGAGAACGGGCTCAAGGGGCTGGAGATCGACCAGTGGTGGGCCATGGTGGCGCCGGCCACCACGCCGCTCGACGTGATCGAGAAGCTGCGCCGCGAAGCCATCGCCGCGCTGGACCATCCGCAGGTGAAGGAGCGCCTGTCGGTGCTGGGTGTGCAGATGAAGGGCTCGACGCCGGGCGAGCTGCGCGCCTTCCTGCGCTCCGAAGCCGAGCGCTGGCAGAAGGCCGCGCACGAGATCGGGCTGCAGCCCCAGTAGCCTGGGCGCCTCCTCGCAAGAGGCGCAGTCGTCTGCTACTTGGCGTCGCTGTAGACCGTGGCGCGCGACACGCCCATGTGCGCCGCGGCAATCTCGGCGCCGCGCCGCACTTCCAGCAGCCCGGCCTTCTTCAGCTCCTGCACCAGTTGCTTGCGGTCGGCCGGCTTGAGCGAGCGCGAGGTGGTCGCGCGCGCGGCCGCGAATTCGTCGATGCGCGCGTGGATGCGATCCGAGTGGTTGCCACCGGCATCGAGCTGCTCGTGCACTTCCTTGTCGTCGATGCGCGTGAACTGCGAGATCGCGCCCTGGAAGCTCTGGAACAGCGTGAGGTCGACGTTGAGGCACAGCGCGGCCACGTACTCGCCGCTTTCGTCCTTGATGCCGATGGAGGTGCTCTTGACCTTGCGCCCATCGGGAAAGGTGTTGGCGTAGTTCGCGATCACCGCCGGGAATTCGGGGTCGCGGATGCGCGCCAGCCCGAGCTCAGTCACCGACTGGCCCACCTCGCGCCCGCTCAGGCTGTTCTCGATCGCGTAGATCGCGTTCTTCGGATTGCTCAGGTCGTGCACCACGACTTCGCAGAACGGCGCGAAGGTTTCGCCCAGGCCTTCGGCCACGTGGCCGAGCATTTCCAGCAGTTGCTTGTTCGACTTCTTTTTCATGCCCGGAATGTATCCAGGTCTGGACGAAGCATCCAATTTGTACAAAAAGTACAATGACGGACGTATTGTCCAAATCTCATGGAGCCGTGAATGACCACGAAAGAACGCGCACGCTACGTCGACCCGCTCACTGGCCGGCATCACGAACTCTCCGAACGCCGCTGGCGCTCGGACGACGGCAACCCGATGATGGTGACGCCGTTGCCCGGCATCACGCGCGACGACATCGACGCGCGCGAGCGCTCGGTGTGGCGCTACCGCGCGGCGCTGCCGGTGGTGATCGAGCGGCCATCGAGCCTGGGCGAGGGCTGTACGCCGCTGGTGCAGAAGCCCTGGGGCGGGCTGTCGCCTTACTTCAAGCTCGAATGGTTCAACCCGACCTGCAGCTTCAAGGACCGTGGCGCGGCCGTGATGATGTCGTTCCTGCGCCAGATCGGCGTCGATGCGGTGCTGGAAGACAGCTCGGGCAACGGCGGCGCGGCCATCGCTGCAGCCGGTGCGGCGGCCGGCATGCGGGTCAAGGTGCTGGCGCCCAGCTACACGCCGGCGCCCAAGGTGGCGCAGATCCGCGCGTTCGGTGCCGAGGTGCAACTGGTGCCGGGGCCGCGCGAAGAGTCGGAGTACGAGGCGGTGCGCCAGTCGGAATCGATCTTCTACGCCAGCCACAACTGGCACCCGTTCTTCCTGCAGGGCACGAAGACGCTGGCGTATGAAGTGTGGGAAGACCTGGGCTTCGTCGCGCCCGACAACGTGGTAATTCCGGCGGGCGCGGGCAGCAATGTGCTGGGCTGCCACATCGGCTTCAAGGAGCTGCTGGCGGCGGGGCAGATCACGAAGCTGCCGCGCATCTTCGTGGCGCAGCCGCTGAACTGCTCGCCGATCGATGCCAGCTTCATCGCGGGCGTCGACACGCTGGTGGAGCGGGCCGTGAAGCCGACGATCGCGGAAGGCACGGCCATCAAGCGGCCCGTGCGCCTGCGGGAAATTCTTCAGGCGCTGCGCGAGACGAACGGCAGGACGGTGGCGCTGACCGAAGAGCAGATCGCAGCCGCCGTGCGCCGGCTGGCCGCCGCCGGCCTTTATGCCGAACCGACCTCCGCCACAGCGGCGGCGGCCATCGAGGTGCTGGCGCAGCGCGGCGATATCCGGTCGAGCGAAACCACGGTGGCGCTGCTGACGGGCACCGGCCTGAAGTCGACGCAGTTCATGACCGAGCTGTTCGGCGGCACGCCCGCCTGAACGGCTCTGGCTCTACCAGGGCCACGCGATGCGTGTGCCCGTGCCGGTGGCAGCGGCTCGCTCGTGCAGCAGGCGCGCGACGGTCAGGTCCTGCAGCGCGAGGCCGGTCATGTCGAACACGGTGATGTCGGTGGCGGCGCGCTCGAAGGGCGTCTTGCCGGTCAGCAGGTCGCCCAGTTCGATGGATGGCGTGTCGGGCGCCCATTGGGTTTCGCCGATCTGCTGCGCCTGGGTACGGTCATCGACGACGAGGCGAACGCGTGGCAACAGGCCTTCGGGCAGTTCGCGCTTGCCTCGGGTGTCGGCGCCGACGCAGTTCAGGTGCGTGCCGGGTTGCACGGCCTGCAGGTCGAACAGCGCGCCACCGCCCGGGGTGGCGGTGATCACGATGTCGCTTTGCGCCACGGCCGCGTTGCGGTCGCCGGCGGGCGCGATGTGGCAGCGCTGCGCGAAGTGGGCCTCGAACGCGGCGTTGCGCTGGCCGCCCGTGCCGACATAAAGAACCTCGCGCAGCGACGGAAGCAGGCGCAGCGCGAAGTCGAGCTGGATGCGCGCCTGCACACCGGTGCCGAAGATGCACAGCCGCGTGCTGTCGGTCCGCGCGAGTTGCTGAAGGCCGAGCCCGCCCGCCGCACCAGTGCGCACGGTAGTCACGGCGTTGCCGTCGATCATGCACAGCGGCCGGCCAGTGGCCGGGTCGATCAGCAGGATCGTCGCCTGGTGCGGCTCGCCGCCGCGCTGGCGGTTGGCGGGCCAGAAGCCGGCGGCCTTGAAGCCGAGCAGCCCCTGCGCCTGCACGTCGCCCGACTTGATGCCGAACACGCCGCCAGTGGAAAGTGGCTCGCGCACGACCGGGAAGACGCGGCCTTCGCGCTCGCTGTGCAGCACGAAAGCCTCGCGCACGGCCTGGAGCACGTCGTCGGGGGAGAGAAGGGCGTCGACCTGGTGCTTGTCGAGCAGCAGGAGTTGGGCGTCGGCGGGTGCCGTGGGATGTGTCATCTGGAAATATTATCCATATCCAGACAAATCATAAAATATTGGCGACCAATGCCGCGAGCATCAGCGCCCGGTGTGCACCTTGATCCGGATGGTCGACACGTCCCAGCCCTTGTTCTTGAGCCGCGTCACCAGCATCGGCGAGAGCTGGCGCAGCTTGGCGGCCGCGGCGCTGCCCTTGACCAGCAGGCACCAGACATCGCCCTCGGCCGGCCCGGCCTGGATGGCGGCGCGCATGGCCGGCGGGATCAATCCTTCCACCGCCTTCAGCCGGTCCGACGCATCGCGTGCGCGCGCCATCAGGCTTCCCAGGGTGGGCGAGCCTTCTGCAGCTTGCTGCAGTGAAATGGGCGGGGGCGTGCGGCGATACATGGGTAATCCAGGGGTTAGAAACAAGACAGCTAAAATGCCCGGTTTGCCGGCGTTCGCGCCGGAAAAATGGGCCGCTCGCCTGCGGATTTGATTTCAAAACTTGATTTCAAAGGGGGCGCGCCCAACTGCTTTCACCATATCTTAGGGAATCCGGTCGAAGTGCCTGTCGCGTCAGGTGCCCGCCCATCTCCACCCATGGCAACCAACTTCCTGACCCAGATTTTCGGCAGTCGCAACGATCGGCTGCTCAAGCAGTATCGCAAGACGGTGGAACGCATCAATGCGCTCGAACCCGAGTTCGAGAAGCTCAGCGACGACGCGCTGCGCGCCAAGACGCAGGAGTTCAAGGACCGCGTCGCCAAGGGCGAATCGCTCGACGCCCTGTTGCCGGAAGCCTTTGCAACCGTGCGCGAAGGCTCCAAGCGCGTCATGAAGATGCGTCACTTCGACGTACAGATGCTCGGCGGCATGGCGCTGCACAACGGCAAGATCTCCGAAATGCGCACCGGCGAAGGCAAGACGCTGACCGCCACGCTGCCGGTGTACCTGAATGCGCTGTCCGGCAAGGGCGTGCACGTGGTCACGGTGAACGACTACCTCGCCAGCCGCGACGCCAAGTGGATGGGCCGCCTGTACAACTTCCTCGGACTGTCGGTGGGCATCAACCTGCCGCAGATGCCGCGCGAAGAAAAGCAGGAAGCCTATGGCAGCGACATCACCTACGGCACCAACAACGAATACGGTTTCGACTACCTGCGCGACAACATGGTCTATGAGCCCGGCGACCGGGTTCAGCGCGGCCTGAACTTCGCCATCGTCGACGAAGTGGACTCGATCCTGATCGACGAGGCCCGCACGCCGCTGATCATCAGCGGCCAGGCCGAAGACCACACCGACCTCTACCTGGCCATCAACAAGGTGGTGCCGCTGCTGACCAAGCAGGAAGGCGAAGCCGACCCGCGCACGGGCGAAGGCGTCACGGTGCCCGGCGACTTCACGGTCGACGAGAAGACCCACCAGGTGTTCCTGACCGAAGACGGCCACGAGAACGCCGAGCGCATCCTGGGCGAGTTCAAGCTGCTGCCCGAAGGCGCCTCGCTCTACGACCCGGCCAACATCACGCTGATGCATCACCTGAATGCAGCGCTGCGTGCCCGCCACCTGTACCACCGCGACCAGAGCTACGTGGTGCAGCAGGGCGAAGTGGTGATCGTCGACGAATTCACCGGCCGCCTGATGAGTGGCCGCCGCTGGAGCGACGGCCTGCACCAGGCCGTGGAAGCCAAGGAAGGCGTGGAAATCCAGGCCGAGAACCAGACGCTGGCCTCGATCACTTTCCAGAACTACTTCCGCCTGTACGGCAAGCTGGCCGGCATGACTGGCACGGCCGACACCGAGGCCTACGAATTCCAGGAAATCTACGGTCTCGAGACCACGATCATTCCGCCCAACCGCATCAGCAAGCGCGAAGACCAGCTCGACCGCGTCTACAAGACGACGCGCGAGAAGTACGAAGCCGCCATCCAGGACATCCGCGAGTGCTACGAGCGCGGCCAGCCGGTGCTGGTGGGCACCTCGTCCATCGAGAACTCCGAAATCATCGACGGCCTGCTGACGCAGGCGGGCCTGCCGCACCAGGTGCTCAACGCCAAGCAGCATGCGCGCGAAGCCGACATCGTGGCGCAGGCCGGCCGCACGAAGATGATCACCATCGCGACCAACATGGCCGGTCGCGGTACCGACATCGTGCTGGGCGGCAACATCGAGAAGATGATCGAGGCGATCGAGAACGACGAAGGCCGTGACGATGCCGCCAAGGAAGCGGACATCGCGCACATCCGCGCCGAGTGGACCAAGGACCATGAATTCGTCAAGTCGCTCGGCGGCCTGCGCATCATCGCGACCGAGCGCCACGAATCGCGCCGCATCGACAACCAGTTGCGCGGCCGTTCGGGCCGCCAGGGCGACCCGGGTTCCTCGCGCTTCTACCTGAGCCTGGACGATCCGCTGATGCGCATCTTCGCGGGTGACCGCGTGAAGGCGATCATGGACCGCCTGAAGATGCCTGACGGCGAAGCCATCGAGGCCGGCATCGTCACGCGCAGCATCGAGAGCGCGCAGCGCAAGGTCGAGGCGCGCAACTTCGACATCCGCAAGCAGCTGCTCGAATACGACGACGTGTCGAACGACCAGCGCAAGGTGATCTACCAGCAGCGCAACGACATCCTCGACGCGAGCGACCTCACGGCCCAGATCGCGGCACTGCGCGAAGGCTGCTTCATGGACCTGGTGCGCCAGTACGTACCGGCCGAGTCGGTCGAGGAGCAGTGGGACCTGGACGCCCTTGAAAAGAGCCTCTTCACCGAGTGGGGCCTGGACATGCCGCTCAAGAAGGAAGTCGAGGCCTCCGACGCCATCTCCGACGAGGACGTGCTCGAGAAGGTGGTCAAGGCCGCCAACGAAACCTTCGAGGCCAAGCTGGCGCTGATCGGCCAGGAAAACTTCACGCAGTTCGAGCGCATGGTCCTGCTGCAGAGCATCGACACGCACTGGCGCGAACATCTGGCGTCGCTCGACTACCTGCGCCAGGGCATCCATCTGCGCGGCTATGCGCAAAAGCAGCCCAAGCAGGAATACAAGCGCGAAGCCTTCGAGCTTTTCGGGCAGTTGCTCGACTCGGTCAAGAACGAAGTCACGCGCCAACTGATGACGGTGCGCGTGCAGTCGGGCGAACAGCTCGAAGAAGCCGCCGAAGCGCTCGAAAGCCGTGGCGAGAACCTTGCCAACATCACCTACACCGCGCCCACCGAAACGGGCGAGGTCGAAGTGCGTGTCGACGAGGAAAGCCAGCGTCGCCTTGCGGGCGCCGGTGCGGGCGCGCTGAGCGCCGAAGCCCTGGCTTTTGCGCGCGTGGGCCGCAACGATCCGTGCCCTTGCGGCAGCGGAAAAAAATACAAGCAATGCCACGGCAAGCTGAGCTGACGTCCAGAACCTTTCATTGAGAGAAATTCCATGCCCGTGAACCTGTCCGCCCCTGATCCTGCCGCCTTGTTTGCGGTGCCCGGCGTCCGCATCGGCGTGGCCGAAGCGGGCGTGCGAAAGGCCAATCGCAAGGACCTGACGGTCGTGCTGATCGACGAAGGCTCGGCGGTCGGTGGCGTGTTCACGCAGAACCGTTTCTGCGCGGCGCCGGTGCAGGTGTGCCGCGACCATCTGGCGGCCAACTTCGGCATTCGCGCGATGGTCATCAACACCGGCAATGCGAATGCCGGCACGGGCGAAGACGGGCTGATGCGCACGCGCTCCACCTGTATCGCGCTCGCGCGCAAGCTGGAGATCGCGCCCGAGCAGATCCTGCCGTTCTCGACCGGCGTGATCATGGAGCCGCTGCCCGTCGACCGCATCGAAGCCGGCCTGCCGGCCGCGCTGGCTGACGCATCGGCCGACCACTGGGCCCGTGCCGCCGAAGGCATCATGACCACCGACACGATCCCGAAGGCGTTCAGCCAGCGGGCGCAGGTCGGCGGCGCCACCGTCACCATCACCGGCATCAGCAAGGGCGCCGGCATGATCCGCCCGAACATGGCGACCATGCTCGGCTTCATGGCGACCGACGCGAAGATCGACCCGTCGCTGATCCAGCCGCTGGCCAAGCTGCTGGCCGATGCCTCGTTCAATCGCGTGACCATCGACGGCGACACCTCGACCAACGACTCGTTCGTGGTCATCGCGACGCAGAAGGCGGCGCACGCCACCATCACCTCGCTCGACTCGGCGGACGGCCAGGCGCTCGTGGCGGCCATGCAGAACGTGGCCCGCCAATTGGCGCAAGCCATCGTGCGCGACGGCGAAGGCGCGACCAAGTTCATCACCATCCAGGTCGAAGGCGGCCGCGATGCGGCCGAGTGCAAGCAGGTGGCTTATGCCGTGGCGCATTCGCCGCTGGTCAAGACCGCGTTCTTCGCCAGCGACCCGAACCTGGGCCGCATCCTGGCGGCCGTCGGCTATGCCGGCATCGCTGATCTGGATCAGACCGGCATCGACCTGTTCCTCGACGACGTGCATGTGGCCGTCAAGGGCGGACGCAATCCGTCGTACCGTGAGGAAGACGGCCAGCGCGTGATGAAGCAAAGCGAGATCACCGTGCGCATCGGCCTGGGCCGTGGCAAGGCCAGCGAAACCGTGTGGACCTGCGACCTGAGCCACGACTACGTGACCATCAACGCCGATTACCGGTCATGAACGAGCAGTTCCAGAAGCTGATCGAGCGCGCCGAACAGCTCATCAACCGCATCGAATCGATCCTGCCGCAGCCTCTGGCGGCGCCCGCCGACTGGAGTGCATCGATTGCCTGGCGCTACCGCCGCCGCAACTCCGGCCATGGCGTGCTGGAGCCGGTGCGCCATGTGGCCACGATGGCGCTCGATTCGCTGAAGGAAATCGACGTCCAGAAGGAAAAGATCGAGCGCAACACGCGACAGTTCGTCGAAGGCAAGCCGGCCAACAACGTGCTGCTGACGGGTGCGCGCGGCACGGGCAAGTCATCGTTGATCCGCGCCTGCCTGCAGGCTTATGCGCCGCAGGGCCTGCGCCTGATCGAAGTCGACAAGGCCGAGCTGGTCGACCTGCCGGACATCGTCGAGGTGGTCTCGCAGCGGCCCGAGAAGTTCATCGTCTTCAGCGACGACCTGAGCTTCGACGAGGGCGAGCCGGGCTACAAGGCGCTCAAGTCGATCCTCGACGGATCGATTGCCGCATCGACACCCAACGTGCTGATCTACGCGACCAGCAACCGGCGCCACCTGCTGCCCGAGTACATGAAGGACAACCTCACGTACAAGCACACCGACGACGGCGAAGTGCACCCGGGTGAGGTGATCGAAGAAAAGATCTCGCTGTCGGAGCGCTTCGGCCTCTGGGTGAGTTTCTATCCCTTCAGCCAGAACGAATACCTGACGATCGTGGGCCAGTGGCTCTCGTCGTTCGGCGTCGATGCGGCCGCCATCGCGGCGGCGCGGCCCGAGGCGCTGGTCTGGGCGCTGGAGCGCGGTTCTCGCAGCGGCCGCGTGGCCTACCAGTTCGCACGCGACTACGCAGGGCGGGCCGACGCGTGAGCGAGTCGCAGGAGCCGCAAGGCCGCAAGCACACCGAGGTCGCGGTTGGCGTGCTGATCCGTCTGGCCGACGACGCGCTGCTGCTCTCGACCCGGCCCGAAGGCAAGGCCTACGCGGGCTACTGGGAGTTTCCCGGCGGCAAGATCGAAGCCGGCGAGACGGTCGAGCAGGCCCTGCGGCGCGAGCTGCAGGAAGAACTCGGCATCACCATCGAAGACGCCGAGGTCTGGAAGGTCACGGAGCACGACTACCCGCATGCGCTGGTGCGCCTGCACTGGTGCAAGGTGACGGCCTGGACCGGTGAGTTCGAGATGCGCGAAGGCCAGGCGATGGCGTGGCAACACTTGCCGCTCGACGTGGCGCCGGTGTTGCCCGGTGCCTTGCCCGTGCTGGAGTGGCTGGTGCAGGAGCGCGGTCTGCCCGCGTCCGCGGCGCAGGCCGTCTCGACCCTCGCGTAGCAGGCCTGCGGTAAGAAGCCGCAAGCCAGCAGACAACAGATACATGCATCCCAAGTACCGCGCTGACATTGATGGCCTGCGCGCCGTGGCCGTGGCCTCGGTGGTGATCTTCCACGCCTTTCCGACGCTGCTGCCCGGTGGCTTCATTGGCGTCGACATCTTCTTCGTGATCTCGGGCTTCCTGATCACGACGATCATCCTGCAGAGCCATGCAGCGGCCGATTTCAGCTACCGCGACTTCTATGCGCGGCGCATCCGTCGGATCTTTCCGGCGCTGATGCTGGTGCTGGCTGCCACGCTGGCCTTCGGCTGGTATGTGCTGCTGAGCCGCGAGTTTGCCGAGCTGGGCAAGCAGGTGGTGGGTGGTGCATCCTTCGTGGCCAATTTCGTCTTCTGGAGCGAGGCGGGTTACTTCGACACAGCCTCCGAGGCCAAGCCGCTGCTGCACCTGTGGTCGCTGGGCATCGAGGAACAGTTCTACATTTTCTGGCCGCTGTTGCTGGGCATTGCATGGCGCCGGCGCTGGCCGATCGTGCGGGTGCTCTGGGTGCTGGCGGCGGTTTCCTTTCTCGTCAATGTGCTGACGATCCATCCGTTTCGCACGGCGGCTTTCTACTCACCGGCCTCGCGCTTCTGGGAATTGATGGCGGGCGCGATCCTGGCTGGCATGCGACTGGCGCCGGCGACGACGGTGTCGAAGCCGTGGCGCAGCCATGTGCAGTCGGTGCTGGGGGTGGGGTTGATCGCACTGGGCCTCGTCGCGATCCGCAGCGACAAGGCATTCCCGGGCTGGTGGGCGTTGCTGCCCGTGCTCGGTGCAGCGAGCTGCATCGCGGCCGGGCCGGCAGGGGTGTTGAACAAGTACATCCTGTCGAACCGTGCGATGGTGTGGCTGGGGCTCATCAGCTACCCGCTCTATCTCTGGCACTGGCCGCTGCTGGCGTTCGCGCGCATCTTCGAAGGCGCGGAGCCGCCACTGGGCGTGCGTGCAGCAATGGTGGTGGCAAGCGTCGTGCTGGCGTGGTTGACCTACCGGTATGTGGAGCGCTTCGTGCGCGAACGCTCGGGTGCGGGCACGCTGCGCGTGCTCTGGCAAAGCGGTGTCGTGGTCCTCATGGCCGGCTTGGCCATCATGGCCGGAGCGCCCGCGCGCATCAACAGCGAATTGCTGCAAAAGGTGGTCGATGCTGAATCAGACCGCAATTACTACGCAGGGGTTATGCAGGCCGATCTGGGCGGATTTTCGGTCCGACAGTTCGGCAACGGCGAGCGCAAGGTGCTGCTGATCGGCGACAGCCATGTGATGCAGTACGCGCCGCGTGCCGTGGAACTGGCCCGGTCTTCACCGGATCGGATGGCGACAGTCGACTTCGCCACCTTTTTCGCCTGCCCGCTCATTCCCGGTGTGTTTGCCAGGGACGTTCCCGGCTGCGGTGAAAAAGGGCGCGAGAAGATCCTGCAATTGGCTCTCGATCCCAAGTTCGACGCGATCGTGATTGGCGGATGCTGGAACTGCTATTTCACTGGCGGCTCGCTTGTCGTCTACGAGTTTCGTGGCGAGGCAGCGACCTATACGCTGGCCGAGGGCGGGCCCGGTGTCCCGCACGCGCTGGATGCACTCGCGGCTGTCCTGAGGGGCTTGGTCGAGGGGGGGAAAAAGGTCTATCTGTTGCTGGACAATCCAAAGGGTTCGCAGTTCGATCCCAAGAGTCTGGTTGAAGGAAGTCGTTTGGGCACACTGGGCGTGACCGATGTACGAACCGCAGCCCTGCCACCCGACCAGGCCAACCTGGACGCACAGCTTCGGCGAATCGCAGTGACGAGCGGGGCGCAGGTCATCGACGTTACTTCTCATCTGTGTGAGAACGGTCAGTGTTTAAGGGCGATGTCGGACCACACGCCGATCTACACGGATGACAACCATCTGAGGGCGAGCTTCACCCAACGCTTCGCAACCTATCTCGACCCGATCTTCCTTGGCACCGACAAGGAAGCCGCATCGCGATAAGCGGTTGCCGCAGGCCTGAACAACGCACCGATGCATCCCAAGTACCGTCCCGACATCGATGGCCTGCGCGCCGTGGCCGTGGCGTCGGTGTTGGCGTACCACGCGTTTCCCGATGCATTGCCCGGTGGCTTCATCGGGGTCGACATCTTCTTCGTGATCTCGGGTTTCCTGATCACGACGATCATCATGCAGAGCCACGCGGCGGGCGACTTCAGCTACCGCGACTTCTATGCACGGCGCATCCGGCGGATCTTTCCGGCGTTGACGCTCGTACTGGCGAGCGCGCTGGCGCTGGGCTGGTATGTGCTGCTGCCAAGAGAGTTTTCCGAGCTTGGCAAGCAGGCCGCGGGCGGCATGGCCTTCGTGGCCAACTTCATCTTCTGGGGCGAATCCGGCTACTTCGACACGATCGCCGAGACCAAGCCGCTGCTGCACCTGTGGTCACTGGGCATCGAGGAGCAGTTCTATATTTTCTGGCCGCTGCTGCTCGGGTTTGCGTGGCGCATGCGCTGGCCCATCGTGCGGATGCTCTGGGTGCTGGCGGCGGTGTCGTTCGTTGCGAACGTGCTGATGGTGCATCCATACCGCGAAGCCGCTTTCTATTCGCCGGGCTCGCGCTTCTGGGAGCTGATGGTGGGCGGCATCCTGGCCTGCATGCGGCTGAAGCCGGTGCAGCCCTCGCCCTGGCGCAGCCATGCGCAGTCGGTGCTGGGCGTGGGGCTGATCGTGTACGGACTGGTGTCGATCCGTGCATACAAGGCATTTCCGGGCTGGTGGGCGTTGCTGCCGACATTGGGTGCGGTGAGCTGCATCGCGGCGGGGCCGAACGGCCTGCTCAATCGCTATGTGCTGTCGAACCGGGTGATGGTGTGGATCGGGCTCATCAGTTATCCGCTGTACCTGTGGCACTGGCCGCTGCTTGTGTATGCGCGCATCGTCGAGCAGGGCACGCCTTCGGCCGCCGTGCGCGCGGCTGCGGTGGTCGCGAGCGTGGTGCTGGCCTGGGCCACTTACCGTTTCGTCGAGCGCTACACACGGGCCAAGACGGGCGTCGGCATGCTGCGCGCGTTGCTGGGCGGCGGTGTCCTCATTGTGGTCGTCGGCTTGCTTGCCTTTGGTGGCATGTCGCCGCGCAACGGCGGCGACATGCTGCGCATGGTGTCCGATGCCACTGTGGATGGCGGCTACTACGACGATGTGCCACGGGAGAAATTGGGCTCGCGCTTCGTGAATCGCGTGGGCAACGGAAGTGGCAAGGTGGCGCTGATCGGCGACAGCCACATGCAGCAGTACGGGCCGCGAGCAGCGGAACTGGCGCGCACTTCGCCCGAGCGAATGGCGACGGCCTACTTCTCGACCTATGGCGCCTGCCCGCCCATTCCCGGGTTGATCGCTGAAGGCAATCCCGACTGCGCAAGACAGCGCGACAGGATGCTCGAACTGGCGCGCGATCCGCGAATCGACACGGTCGTGGTCGGGGCTTGCTGGAACTGCTACTTCACCGGAAATTTCCCGCTGGACTTCGAGTTTCGGGATGGCGTTTCAGCCTATCCGGTGAACAACGGCGGCCCGGGCATCGGGCGCTCGCTCGATGCGCTTCAGGTGTTGCTGACGGATCTGGTGAATCGCAAGAAGAAGGTGTACCTGCTGCTGGACAACCCGAGTGGCCCGGCCTTCGAGCCGCTGCGACTGATCGAAGGCAGCCGCCTGGGCACGATGACAGCCACGCGGAGCACGCCGACTGCGCCGCTGCCGCCTGCAGAGGCGCAGCTCAACGAGCGGCTGCGGCGCATCGCCGAGGCCAGTGGTGCGGAGGCTGTCGACGTGATCGCACAGTTGTGCAAGGCGGGCGAATGCCTGCGCGCCATGCCCGATGGCAATCCGATCTACAAGGACAAGGAGCATCTGCGGCCGTACTACACGCGGCAGAACGCGAGCTATGTGGATCGGCTGCTCCTTGGGGACGGCCATGGCGGCCCGTCTCCAGTCGGCAACCGCTAGGCTGCCGGACCGGCGCCTGTCACTGGATCTTGGGGTCGCCGAACAGTTCGTCGTCGGTCGGCGCTTCGGCCGGCATCCGGAATTCCT
Organism: Variovorax raffinosi; assembly: GCF_051216615.1. NCBI lineage: Bacteria > Pseudomonadati > Pseudomonadota > Betaproteobacteria > Burkholderiales > Comamonadaceae > Variovorax > Variovorax raffinosi. Next base: position 127,755 of record NZ_JBPJZR010000011.1, on the reverse strand, counting down.
CGTTCGCCCAGGCGCCAAGGTCGATGCCCTTGCAACGCGCGCTGCAGAAGGGCCGGTAGGGGTTGCTGGGGGCGTAGATGCTGTCGCCGCCGCACGCGGGGCAGCGAACGATCCGCTCGGTTGTCTTGTTCACGTCGCTCATGCGCAGAGTGTCAGTTCGAAGGGGGCGTCGTCCGTGCTCTGGTGCAGCCGGTCGTCGGCTTCATGGCGCATCAGCCGCACCGACACCATGAGGCGGTTGCCACTGATTTCTGGGACCAGCCCGAGCTTGGGATCGATGCGCAGGCGCAGCAACTGGAAGCTGCGGCCCTGCGGCAGGTTCTGCTGAAATTGGCCATGGCTGGCGATCACCTTGTAGGGCACGTCGGCGTCGCGCAGCAATTTCAGCAGCAGGTAGATCGACGAGGCCAGCGGCGACAGCGTGTTGGACCAGCGTTCGAGGTCCGCACGGCGGCTGGGCGCGGCGCGATGTTGCCAGGCGTAGTAAGCGGGCAGGTCGAACTCGCAGGTGCCGCCCGGAATGCCGGCGCGGCTGCGGATGCTCATGAGCCACTCGTTCTCGGTCAGGGCCTGGCCGGCCTTGCCCGTCACGCCATTGAGCGCGGTGAAATTGCGCTCGAGCTGGCCGACCACCTGGTCGAGCACGGCTTCGGCAATCGCCGGATTGCCGCGGTAGCTGTTGAAGACGCTCTTGTGCTTGTCGAGGTCGCGCAGCACGTCGGCCTTGAGGTCGGCGCGGGCGGCGACGTCCATGATCTCGAAGATCGTGATCAGGGCGTAGTGATGGGAGAGCGGCGATTCCGAGGGCACCAGTTCGCCAAGCCGGCGAAACAGGTGCTCCAGCCTCAAGTAGGTCCGGATGCGCTCGTTGAAGGGGTATTCGTAGAGGATCACGGGCGGGTTCCTGTCGTCGAATCGAATGAGCTCACGGGTGACGCGAGGGCGGTTCGGGCAGTTTCTTGCGGACTTCGTTCAGCATCAACTCACCCAGTTCGAGCTGTCCGTGCATCGAGAGGTGAGTATCGTTCGGAAAAAAGAAGTCGCGAGTCAGCGCATGCCGCGTCTCTGCCCAGCCGAACAGGTCCGGGCCGAGGTTGGAGCCCCGGAACGCGGTAACGAAGTCTTTCGAGTGGTCGTGATCGATATAGACCGTGGTCTTGTTGGGAATCACCATCCACAGCAGCGGTGTGCGGCGGGCCGCGGTGAAGGTTTTCATGGCCTCCACGTTCGCCGCGGTGAGTTCGCCGTTGCGGATGTCTTCCGACAGGAACAGGGCCTTGTCGCACAGGCGGTTGCTGAAGAACTTGCAGCCGTCTTGAACCGGGCGCGCCATGGTCTCGGTGTTGAAGACGGTGTCGCCCGGCGTCTTGATGGCGCGCTGGGTATTGCGGTAGGTGATCAGGCCCGAGGTGAGCTGGGCGTTCCAGTTGAGGGCAAAGGCCGGCAGGTCTTCGAGCGGAGAGGAGAACGGCACGAGCTTCGCTTCATAGGGCCTAACCATGGTCGGGCACTGGGCACTGGAACGTAACCGCTCGTTGAGCAGCCGCTCGACGCTTTCGACGATGACCAGCTTGCCGCGAAAGCCGGCCTTGGCCAGCCAGTCGTCCATGTCGCCGCACAGGGCCTCGCCGAACTGGAGCCAGTAGGTGGTCGAGACGCGATAGCCCGCCTTGACCAGCGCGGACTGCCACCGGTAGGTCATGGAGAAGCTGTCTCCGATCACGACGATGTCGGCCTGGTCGAGGGGCGTGCCGCGCAGCAGCTCAGGGTCGACCTTGGGCGGTGGCGCGAGCCAGCCGAACTGGTGATCGGACAGGCGCCCGATACGAGACAGGTCGCCGTAGGGAATGGGCGTTGCCAGGGTGACGGCGAGCATCGCGGAAATGACCGCGAAGCCCACGAAAAAGGTCAGCAGCCAGACTTTGGCTGGCGTCGTGATACGGGCCATCTCAGAACTGGAAATAGAGGAACGGGCTGTAGCTGCCGAGTCGCGAGATACAGAAACCCAGCAAGACCACTGTGAAGAGCGCCATCAGGGCGGTCGAGAGCCAGGCCAGGCGAGCACGGCCGGCGAGCATCTGCACGCGCGGCACCCAGCGTTCGAGCGTGATCGTGGGTGGGAAGGCCAGGCAGATGATCAGTGCGATCAGCATGGTCTGGAAGAACTTGGGCTTGCGGAAAGGGATGGCACCCATTTCGTGGAACACCGAGACCGGCGCGCCGTGCATGCCCAGCATGCCCTTGTAGATCGCAATGGCGGCCTGCATGCTTTCGGCACGGAAGACGATCCAGGCAATGATGACGCAGAGGAAGGTGAGCAGCCAGCCCAGGAAGCGCGCCAGGCGGCCGGGCGTGGCATGAGGCCTGACCTTGGCGTTCCAGAGGTGGTTGATCATCAGGAACATGCCGTGCAGCGCGCCCCAGATCACGAAGGTCCATGCGGCGCCGTGCCAGAGGCCGCCGAGCAGCATCGTGAGGAACAGGTTCAGGTAGCGCCGTGCCGGGCCCTTGCGATTGCCGCCCAGCGGCACGTAGAGGTAATCGCGCAGAAAGGTCGACAGCGAGATGTGCCAGCGGCGCCAGAACTCGATGATGCTCGTGGACTTGTAGGGGGAGCGGAAATTCAGGGGCAACTGCACACCCAGGCACAGGGAGAGGCCGACCGCCATGTCCGAGTAGCCCGAGAAGTCGAAATAGATCTGCAGCGTATAGGCCAGCGCACCGAACCATGCGGTGTAGAGCGTGGGCTCCAGCCCCTGGTGCACGCCGTTGAACATCAGGTCGGCGTACTGCCCCATCGGGTCCGCGATCAACAGCTTCTTGGCGAGGCCGAAGGTGAAGATCGCTAGGCCCAACGCCAGCTTGTCCGGGTTGACGCGGTAGGTCGCCGGGTTGGCGAACTGCGGCATCATTTGCGCGTGATGCAGCACGGGGCCTGCGATCAGGTGCGGAAAGTAGGTCACGAACAGGACGTAGTGAATGAAGCTGCGTTCATGCACCTTGCCTTGCCAGCAATCGACCAGAAAGGCGATCTGGGTGAAGGTATAGAACGAGATGCCGATCGGCAGCACGATGTGCAGCATCGGGATCGGCGAGAGGCCGGCCGCTACAAGGCCGTCGTTCACGTTCGCGACGAAGAAGTTGGCGTACTTGAAGATCGCCAGCACGCCGAGATTGACTGCCAGCGCGATCACCAGCAGGGTTTTGCGCTTCCGATCGTCACGACCGGGCGCCGGCGACAGCCGCAAACCGAACCAGTAGTTGACGCAGATGGAGCCCAGCAGCAAGGGTAGTGCCTTGACGCTCCACCAGCCATAGAAGAAGAGCGAGGCCAGCGCAAGGAACCCGGCTGCGGCCCGGGCGTTGCGCTTGCCGATCAGAAAGAACCCGATCAGGACCAGCGGGAAGTAGACAAAAATAAAGGGATACGAGTTGAACAGCATCTCGGGGAGGGCACTTCAGCGAGTGCCTTTTTGTCGTAGTCGTTGTGCCGCCGCAAGGGGCGGCGGTCTTGGATTATCGCGTGGTGGCCGCAGACCACTGCTTCCAGAGACCCTGCACGGCGGTTTCTAGTTCCGCCAGCGTCAATGACTCATTGAAAATGACGGCATCTGCGGCAGCCCGGCGCGCCTTGCGCGGTGCTTGCTGGGCTATCACCGCCCGGACGGCGTCGGGCGCCCATTTCGAGCGTGCAACAACACGTTTCAGTTGCGTTTCTTCGGTGGCGTCGACCACCAGCACCCGGTCCACGATGGCTCGCCAGCGTCCGGATTCGACCAGCAATGGAACGTCGAACACGACGATCGCGTCGTTACCCGCCGCGATAGCCTGTCGCTGGGTTTCGGCCCCGATCAACGGATGCAGGATGGATTCGAGGCGCGCCTTGGCGCTCGCATCGGCGAACACGAGCTGGCGCATGGCGGCCCTGTCCAAGCCGCCATCCGGGGCGATGACGCTGCGGCCGAAGGCGGCCTCTAAGGCCGGCATGGCAATGCCGCCCGGTTGAGCGATGGCGCGCGCGATGGCGTCCGTGTCGACCAGCACGGCGCCCTGGGCGACCAGCAACGCGGCCACGGTGCTCTTGCCGCTGCCGATGCCACCCGTCAGGCCGATGCGCCGGACCATGTCTTGCCTTGTGTCAACGGATCAGCGCGCCGAGGGGGAACGCGAACGGAATCCACTGACGCACGAGTTCAGGCCCTGCCACAAGGCACACGAGGCCTGCGCCAGCCAGGAAAGGGCCGAAGGCGATGGGGATGTCCTTGTGCGCCAGCTTGCCGGCAAAGCGCAGCGTCAGGCCGATCACGGCGCCCACCAGCGAAGAGACGAGGATGATTGCAATGAGGTAGTCGGCCCCGAGCCAGGCGCCCAGTGCCGCGAGCAATTTGAAGTCTCCATAGCCCATGCCTTCCTTGCCCGTGACCAGGCGAAAGCCATGGTACACAAGCCAGAGGCTCAGGTAGCCGAAGACCGCACCCCAGACGGCCGAACTCAGCGAGACGCCCGTCCAGCCCATGGCTGCGCCGATAAGGCCGAGCCAGAGCAACGGGTAGTTCAGCGAGTCGGGCAGGAACTGGGTGTCGAAATCGATCAGGAACTGGCAGATCAGCAGCGCCCCGAAGGCGGCCCACAACACGCCTGAGGGCGTGAGGCCGAAGCGATAGGCGCAAAGCGCGAAGAGGGCGCCCGTGACCAGTTCGACCAGCGGATAGCGCAGGCTGATCGCGGTCTTGCAGGAAGCGCAACGACCGCGCAAGAACAGGTAACTCAGCACGGGGATGTTCTGGTACCAGCGGATCTTGTGGCCGCAGGCTCCGCAGCGCGACGCGGGACGTGTGAGGTCGAAAGGTGGCAGGCCCTCGATGGCCGTCGCGGCTTTGTCGGCCGCCGCTTCCAGCCCTTCGGGTGGCACGGCCCTCGGACCGAAGACCAGCGACCAGAGCGAGGGCGCATCCTTCAACGGCCTGAGGTTGTCGACGGCCTCGGCCAGCCAGGTCCGATACATCATCACCGGCACGCGGTAGATCACCACGTTCATGAAGCTGCCGATCAATAGCCCCAGCACACCGGCGAAAGCGGTGTCGAATTCCCGCGAAACCAGCATCAAACGACCTGGCCGAGCTTGAAGATGGGCAGGTACATCGACACCACGATGCCGCCGATGATCGTGCCGAGGAACACGATGATGATCGGCTCCATCAGGCTCGACAGGCCCGCCACCATGTCGTCGACCTCGGACTCGTAGAAGTCGGCGGCCTTGCCCAGCATGTGGTCGATGGAGCCGGATTCTTCGCCGATGGAAGTCATCTGGATCACCATGGACGGGAACAGGTTCGCGTTGGTCATGGCCGTGGTGAGGCTGGTGCCGGTCGACACTTCCTGCTGGATCTTGGTGGTGGCGTCGCCGTAGACGGTGTTGCCGGAGGCACCACCCACCGAGTCGAGGGCTTCGACCAGCGGGACGCCGGCCGCAAACATGGTGGCGAGGGTTCGGGTCCAGCGGGCAATGCAGGACTTTTCGATCAGGGTGCCGAAGATGGGGATGCGCAGCAATGCGCGATCCATGACTCGTTGCACGCGCTCATTGCGCTTCCAGGCCTGCAGAAAGAAATAGATGCCGCCTCCGATGCCGCCGAAGATCAGCCACCAGTAGGAAACGAAAAATTCGCTGATTGCCATCACGAACAACGTGGGTGCAGGCAGATCGGCTCCGAACGAGGTGAACACCTGCTTAAAGGCCGGAATCACGAAGATCATGATGATCGCCACCACCACGAAGGCCACGACAACCACCGAGGTCGGATACATCAATGCCGATTTGATCTTGGACTTAATTGCTTCGGTTTTTTCCATGTATGTGGCAAGCCGGTCCAGCAGATCTTCCAAAATGCCAGCGGCTTCACCAGCCTCCACCAGGTTGCAGTAGAGGTTGTCGAAGTACTTCGGAAACTTGCGAAAGGCCGCCGACAACGATGTGCCGGTTTCCACATCGCTGCGGATGTCGTTCAGGAGCTTGGCCACGCTGGCGTTGGCATTGCCGCGCCCTACGATGTCGAAGGACTGCATCAGGGGCACGCCGGCCTTCATCATGGTCGCCAACTGGCGCGTGAAGATCGCAATGTCCTTGGGCTTGATCGCCTTGCCCGATCGCATCCGACGCTTCTTGATCTTGGATGCGAGCACGCCCTGGCGACGCAGTGCAGCCTGCACCTGGTTTTCGCCGGCGGCCCGCAGTTCGCCACGCACCAGCTTGCCGTTGCGGTCCTTGCCTTCCCATTCGAAGACAAATTCCTTGTGGGTGACTTGGGAGCGGGAGGGTGCCACTGTTGCCATTCGATCTCCGGTGTTCAGCGTTCGTTATTCGTTGGTGCACGCCACGACTTCTTCGAGCGAAGTGAGGCCCTGCATGACTTTTCGAAGACCCGACTGGCGCAGCGAGCGCACCCCTTCGGCCTCGGACTGGTTTGCGATGTCAAGCGCGCTGCCATCGCGCAGGATGATTTCCTGGATGGCTTCGGTGATCGGCATCACCTGGTAGATGCCGACCCGGCCCTTGTAGCCGCCGCTGCATGCGGAGCAGCCAACGGGCTTGTAGGGCTTCCAGGTGCCGTCCAGGTCTTCTTCCCTGAAGCCAGCATCGAGCAGAGCCTCGCGTGGGACGTCGGCGGGCACGCGGCAGACGGTGCACAGCCGGCGCGCCAGACGCTGCGCGGTAATCAGGATCACGCTGGACGCAATGTTGAAGGGCGCGATACCCATGTTGCGCATCCGCGTGAGCGTCGTCGGCGCGTCGTTTGTGTGCAGCGTCGACAGCACCAAGTGGCCGGTTTGAGCGGCCTTGATCGAGATGTCGGCGGTTTCGAGGTCGCGGATTTCGCCTACCATGATGATGTCCGGATCCTGCCGCAGGAAGGCGCGCAACGCGGTCGCGAAGGTCAGGCCCGCGCGCTCGTTGACGTTGACCTGATTGACGCCGGGCAGGTTGATTTCCGAAGGGTCTTCCGCCGTCGCGATGTTGACGCCCGGCTGGTTGAGCAGATTCAGGCAGGTGTAGAGCGACACGGTCTTGCCCGAACCGGTGGGACCGGTCACGAGCACCATGCCGTAGGGGCGGCCGATGGCGCGAAGAAGGCGTTCCTTCTCGTCCGCGTCGTAGCCGAGGGCATCGATGCCCAAGCGTGCACTGCTCGGGTCAAGAATACGAACGACGATCTTTTCGCCGAACAGCGTGGGCAAGGTGCTCACGCGAAAGTCGATCACGCGATCGGGCCCGATCTTGAGCTTCATGCGACCGTCTTGCGGCACGCGCTTTTCGGAGATGTCCAGCCGGGAAATGACCTTGATCCGCGAAGCGAGCTTGTCCTTGATGACCGTTGGCGGGCTTGCGATCTCGCGCAGCTCGCCGTCGACGCGAAAGCGCACGCGGTAGTGATGCTCGTAGGGCTCGAAGTGGATGTCCGAAGCCCGCATGCCGACGGCATCGAGCAGCATCTTGTGGAGGAAGCGAACGACCGGCGCGTCCTCGACCTCGGCGATGGCCTGCTCGTTGGCGTCACCCGAGGTGTCGGCGGATACATCGTCGAACTCGAACTCGCTGCCGACGATGCTGTTGATCGTTTCTGCCGCGCTGACGGCGGCGGCTTCGATCATCCGAGAGAGCTTGTCGTACTCGGCGATGACCCAGTCCACGCCCATCTGGGAGGCGAACTTGATCTTTTCTGCCGCTTGTTGATCCGACGGATCCGCTGTCGCAACGATCAGACGGTTGTTGCGTTTGCTGAGAACGACGATGCGGTACGCGTGACACAGCTTCGGATCGAGCAGGTCCTTGGGCAGGCGCTGGTGATCAATGGCATCCAGGTCGAGCAGCGGGGCACCGAAGGCGCTCGAGAGGGTATGAGCCAGATCGGCCGCCGACACGGCACCGGTGCCGGTCAGCTCGGCAATAAAGCTGGTGCGGCCGCTCAGCGACTTCTGGTAGATGTCTTCTGCGATCTTGGCGGGGAGCTTGCCAGCCGAAACCAGGGCGCGCGCAAGCCCCGGGAGGGCGATCTGCGTAGGTTCTTTAACAGGAAGTTCGGCAGCGGCCATTCAGCGAATGCAAGAGATGTGAAAAAGTGCTTCACGATCATCGCTGAACACACCTGTGCTGTAAATCGCTACACAGCAACAGGCATGGGCATATATTTGTTCCAGCCAAAGGCTGGTCGGGGTGAGAGGATTCGAACCTCCGGCCTCTACGTCCCGAACGTAGCGCTCTACCAGGCTAAGCTACACCCCGATGGTTGCAAAAAAAGAAATCGTCCTAGATGCCAACTCTGGTGAGGTGTTCAGGCACGTCGCTCAAGCAACTGAGCCGCCAATTGTAGCAAACCGGAAGCGTGCGAATTGGGTGCAAAGCCACTGAGTGCGTGAATTGCACGTTGCGCTTCGGCGGCGGCGGCGGCCCGGGACGCATCCAAGGCGCCGGTTTCGCGAACAATTTCAACGACTTTCCCCAGCTGCGCGGTGTCGCCAGCCTCGATGGCTGCGCGTACCAGGGCGCTCTGGGCCGACGTGCCGCGCTGCATGGCAAAGATCAGTGGCAGCGTGGTTTTGCCTTCGCGCAGGTCGTCGCCTACGTTCTTTCCTGTTTCATGGGCATCGCCGGCGTAGTCGAGCACATCGTCGATGACCTGAAAGGCTGTTCCGAGTGCTTGTCCATAGGTGGCGCAGGCTTCTTCGACCTCTGGCGCGGCGCCTGCCAGTACGGCGGCGAGTCGCGTGCTGGCCTCGAAGAGCTTGGCGGTCTTCGAGCGGATGACGCGCAGGTACGCAGCCTCGTCCAGCGAGGCGTCGTGCATGTTCATCAGCTGAAGCACCTCGCCTTCCGCGATCACATTGGTCGCTTCGGCAAGGATCTGCATGATGCGCATGTTGTTGGCATCCAACATCATCTGGAATGCGCGCGAGTACAGAAAGTCTCCAACCAGCACGCTGGCCGGATTGCCGAAAGATTCATTGGCGGTCGCGCGGCCGCGCCGCAGGGTCGATTCGTCGACCACGTCGTCGTGCAGCAAGGTGGCTGTGTGGATGAACTCCACGACGGCCGCCAGGTTGAAGCGCTGCTCGCCTGTGTAGCCCAGCGCGCCGGACATCAACAGCAAAAGCGCGGGCCGCAGGCGTTTGCCGCCTGCAGAGATGATGTACCTGGAAACTTGGCTGACCAGCGGCACGCCCGTGTCGAGGCGACGGGCAATCACGCGGTCGACTTCGACCATGTCGCCGGCAATCAGGTCCAGCACGGTGGCGGTGGGGGAGGTGTCGGCGGCTGGAACTGGCAAAGCGGAGGCGCGGGGCGCTGCTGAGAAGGAAGGCGGCCCAAGGGCCGGAAGGCCCAAATTATAGGGAGCCGCCGTCGGTTGCTGCGCGCGGGCGGGGCTTGAATGGCCAGGGCAGCCAAACCGCGCTATAATCTTGGGCTCTGCGGAATTCGCTGCGGAGACTCATTTCTAAGAGGTTTACATGTACGCGGTCATAAAAACCGGCGGCAAGCAGTATCGCGTTGCTTCCGGCGAAAAAATTAAAGTAGAACAGATTGCTGCGGACGTAGGCCAGGAAATCGTGATCGACCAGGTTCTGGCCGTCGGAAACGGCGCTGAAATCAAGGTTGGCACGCCCCTGGTGTCCGGCGCAACGGTGACAGTCACGGTGCTGTCGCATGGCTTGCACGACAAAGTGCACATCTTCAAGATGCGCCGTCGCAAGCACTATCAGAAACGTCAAGGCCATCGCCAGCAGTTCACCGAACTGCAAATTGGCGCGATCGCCGGCTAAGGAGCACATTCCATGGCACAGAAAAAAGGCGGCGGCTCAACGCGAAATGGGCGCGATTCCAAGCCCAAGATGCTCGGCGTGAAAGCGTTCGGCGGCGAACTGATCAGCGCAGGCTCGATCATCGTGCGTCAGCGCGGCACCCAGTTCCACCCCGGCGTGAATGTCGGCGTGGGCAAGGACCACACGCTGTTTGCCCTGGTCGACGGCCACGTGTCGTTCGGTCACAAGGGTGCGCTCAACAAGCACATGGTCAACGTGACCCCCGCGGCGTAAGCCTCGCGTCACTTCGATCAGCCCGAGGCCCCGCATTGCCGGGGCTTCTTCATTTGTAAATTGGACATCCCATGAAGTTCGTCGACGAAGCCTTCATCGACATCGCCGCCGGCGATGGCGGCAACGGCTGCGTGTCGTTCCGTCATGAGAAGTACAAGGAGTTCGGCGGCCCCAACGGCGGCGACGGCGGCCGCGGCGGCCACGTCTACGCAGTGGCCGACTCGAACCTCAACACGCTGGTGGACTTTCGCTACTCGCGCCGGCATGAAGCCAAGCGCGGCGAGCATGGCATGGGTTCCGACATGTTCGGGGCCGCTGGCTCCGACATCACACTCAGGATGCCGGTCGGCACCATCATCTCCGACGCCGAAACGGGCGAGGTGCTGTACGAATTGCTGACGGAGGGCGAGGTTGTCACCATCGCCAAGGGCGGCGACGGTGGTTTCGGCAACATGCGCTTCAAGAGCGCCATCAATCGCGCGCCGCGTCAGAAAACCCCCGGCTGGCCGGGCGACAAGAAGAGCCTCAAGCTCGAACTCAAGGTGCTGGCCGATGTGGGCCTGCTGGGCATGCCCAACGCGGGCAAGTCGACCCTGATCAGCGCGATCTCGAATGCCCGCCCGCGCATTGCGGACTACCCCTTCACCACGCTGCACCCCAATCTGGGTGTTGTGCGCGTCGGCCCCGAGCAGAGCTTCGTGGTGGCCGACCTGCCTGGGCTGATCGAAGGTGCCTCCGATGGCGCCGGCCTCGGTCATCTCTTCCTTCGCCATCTGCAGCGCACGCGCTTGCTGCTGCATGTGATCGACATGGCGCCGTTCGACGACGCAGTCGATCCGGTCGCGCAGGCCAAGGCCATCGTGGGCGAACTGAAGAAATACGATGCCGCGCTCTACGACAAGCCGCGCTGGCTCGTGCTCAACAAGCTGGACATGGTGCCCGCCGAGGAGCGCGCTGCGCGCGTCAAGGACTTTGTGAAGCGCCTGCGCTTCAAGGGGCCGGTCTTCGAGATCTCGGCGCTCACGCGCGAAGGCTGCGAGCATCTGGTGCAGGCTGTCTATCAGCAGGTCAAGGCGCAGCAGGTGGCCGAACAGGAGCCGGTTGAAATCGACCCGCGCTTCGTCGAGCTGCCACCCGATCCGTCCTGATCGCGGCGTGGCATCGATTTCGATGCTACTCAATTCATAGCTAGAAACGACCCATTCACGCCCGCTACAGCCGAAAATGACCTCGAACTCCGGATCCACTGCCTTGCGGGATGCCCGCCGTATCGTCGTCAAGGTGGGCTCCAGCCTCGTGACCAACGAGGGGCGCGGTCTGGATGAAGCCGCCATCGGTGAATGGTGCCGGCAGCTTGCAGAGCTGGTGCGCGACGGGCGCGAGGTCGTGATGGTGTCGAGCGGGGCGATTGCCGAGGGCATGAAGCGCCTCGGCTGGCGCACCCGGCCGCACGAAATCCATGAACTCCAGGCCGCGGCGGCCGTCGGGCAGATGGGCTTGGCCCAGATGTACGAGACCAAGCTGCGCGAGAACCAGATCGGCAGCGCCCAGGTGCTGCTGACCCACGCCGATCTGGCCGACCGCGAGCGCTACCTCAACGCACGCTCGACGCTCGTCACGCTGCTTCGGCTGGGCGTGGTGCCGGTCATCAACGAGAACGACACGGTCGTCAACGACGAGATCAAGTTCGGTGACAACGACACGCTGGGCGCGCTTGTGGCCAACCTCGTCGAGGCCGATGCGCTCGTCATCCTGACGGACCAGAAGGGCCTGTACACCGCCGACCCGCGCAAGGATCCGCAGGCGAAGTTCGTGCACGAAGCCGCTGCTGGCGACCCGGCGCTTGAAGCGATGGCGGGTGGCGCCGGTTCCAGCATCGGTCGCGGCGGCATGATCACCAAGATTCTCGCGGCCAAGCGCGCGGCCGGATCGGGTGCATCCACCGTGATCGCCTGGGGGCGTGAGTCCGATGCCCTGCTGCGCTTGACGCGTGGCGAATCCATCGGAACGCTGCTGGTCGCGCAGACTGCCAAGCACCAGGCGCGCAAGCGCTGGATGGCTGATCACCTGCAACTGCGTGGCTCGGTCATCGTCGATGCTGGGGCGGCAGCCAAGGTGCGGGCCGAAGGCAAAAGCCTGCTGCCGATCGGCATGACCAGCGTGTCTGGCGAGTTTTCGCGCGGCGACGTGATTGCTGTGCGGGATGTCGATGGCGTCGAACTCGCGCGCGGGCTGGCCAACTACTCCAGCGTGGAAGCGCGCCTGCTGTGCCGCAAGCCCTCGGTTGAATTCGAGCGCCTGCTGGGCTACGCGGCGGAGCCGGAGATGGTGCACCGCGACAACATGGTGCTGATGCCGGCGGGCTGAAAAGACGCTGAAATTGAATGCGGGGCCGGGCATGCCCCGCCATGTCGCTACTGCAGTTTGCGGACCGGATCGCGGAGATTGGCGACGATGTCCTTCACCGAGTCACGCGGCGCATCGCCACGGCACAGGCCCTGTATTGCCAGCTGCCGCGAGTAACCCGAATTCAAGTCCCGGAAGCTCTTCCACTCGGGTTTTTTCACTTCTTCCCAGGCGCCATTGTTGAAGCGCGCATAGCTCTTCATTTCGGCGGTCGAGCAGCGCACGGCCTCGTAGTAGGCGTTGATCGAGCCGTTGGGGTTGTGGGCGTTGCTCGCCACGACCACGTAGCGCACAACACCATCGTGAGTGATCGTGATGGTGGCCGGATCAACGCCGAACTTCAGCGTCATGTAGGGAGGCATCGCGATCGGTTCGAGGCGCTTCACATCGAACTTCGGCGGTGGTGGCGCCTCGCTTTCCTTCCATTCGCCATCCATGTTCGTGACCTTGGGCGGCAGCGGCATGCCACCCTGGGCCCAGTCGGGATTGTCGGTGTTGTAGCCCTTCGAGCTGCACGCGGCAATGAGCGCGCACAGGCCGACGAGGATCAGCGCGCGTTCAACGCGGCGCATGGTACGGCCCCGTTGGAGGGAAGGGGGTGTCGTTCGCGAGTTTGGCATTGGGGTCCGGGTCGAAGCTTGCGCCCGGAGGCAGCTCGAAATTGGGTTCATGGCCCGGCGCAGCAGGATGGCGCTCGAACTCTCGGGCGCGCACATTGCTGCGCAGGAAGCGATTGCGAAAATCCTGCCGCGGCAGGTAGCGAGCAAGCTCGGTCAGCGCCATCTCGTAGACGCCGCGCTTGAACTCGACGACGACTTCAAGCGGCACCCAGTAGTCGTGCCAGCGCCATGCGTCGAATTCGGGATGATCGGTGGCACGCAGGTTGAGATCCCAGTCGTGGCCGACGAGTTGCAGCAAATACCAGATTTGTTTCTGGCCCTTGTAGTGGCCCCGTGCGTCACGGCGGATGAACCGATCCGGCACCTCGTAGCGCAACCAGTCGCGGGTACGGGCCACGATGCGCACATGCTCCGGATGGAGCCCCACTTCCTCATGCAGTTCCCGGAACATGGCTTGTTCGGGACTTTCGCCGCGATCGATGCCGCCTTGCGGAAACTGCCAGGAATGTGTGCGTATGCGTTTGCCCCAGAAAACCTGGTTTCTCTGGTTGAGCAGGATGATGCCGACGTTGGGCCTGAAGCCGTCCCGGTCGAGCATAATCAAACCCCAATTTTTGAACTGAGTCGATTATGCATGCCGGGTTGCCCTCGGCAAGCTGCGATGCAGGCTCTCAGGGTCTCTCCGGGGGAGCAGTCCCCCACTTCCATTCCGTTTCCATCACCGCGATCCCGATGAAAGCTTCCCGATTTTTTGTCTCCACCCTCAAGGAAGCGCCCGCTGACGCCGAGGTCGCGAGCCACCGGCTCATGATGCGCGCCGGCATGATCAAGAAGCTCGGCACGGGCATCTACACCTACATGCCGATGGGGTTGCGCGTGATCCGCAAGGTCGAGGCCATCGTGCGCGAGGAAATGAACCGCGCGGGCGCCGTCGAGCTCGCCATGCCGGTGGTGCAGCCGGCCGAGTTCTGGCAGGAGACAGGCCGTTTCGACAAGATGGGCCCCGAGCTGCTGCGCATCAAGGACCGGCATGACCGCGACTTCGTGATCCAGCCCACCAGCGAAGAGGTGGTGACCGACATCGCGCGCCAGGAAATCCGCAGCTACAAGCAGCTGCCGAAGAATTTCTACCAGATCCAGACCAAGTTCCGCGACGAGCGCCGTCCGCGCTTCGGCCTGATGCGCGGGCGTGAATTCATCATGAAGGACGCCTACAGCTTCGACCGCGACCTCGATGCGGCCAAGGCCAGCTACCAGGTCATGGCACAGGCCTACCGCAACATCTTCGATCGCTTCGGCCTGCGCTACCGCGCCGTCGCGGCCGACAGCGGCGCCATCGGCGGCGACCTGAGCGAAGAATTCCAGGTGATCGCCGCGACGGGTGAAGACGCCATCGTCTACTGCCCGGACAGCAGCTACGCCGCCAATATGGAAAAGGCCGAGGCGCTGGCACCGGCCGGCCCGCGACCCGCAGCCGCCAAGGCGCTGGAGAAGACACCGACCCCTGGCAAAAGCACCTGCGCCGACGTGGCCGAGTTGCTCGGCGTGCCGCTGTCGACCACCATCAAGTCGCTGGTGCTGGCCACCGACATCGTCGACGCGGCCGGCAACCCGAAGGGCTCGCAGGTCTGGCTGCTGCTGCTGCGCGGCGACCACGACATGAACGAGATCAAGGTCAGTAAGCTCCCCGGCCTGGACCAGGGCTTCCGCTTCGCGACCCTCGCCGAAATCGACGAGCACTTCGGCTGCAAGCCCGGCTACCTGGGCCCGCTGAACCTCAAGAAGCCGGTCAAGCTCGTGGCCGACCGCGACGCGGCCGTGCTGGCCGACTGGATCACCGGCGCCAACGAAGTCGACTTCCACATGACCGGCGTCAACTGGGGGCGTGACCTGCCCGAGCCCGACCTGGTCGCCGACATCCGCAACGTGGTCGCCGGCGACGCCTCGCCCGACGGCAAGGGCGTGCTCGCCATCGAGCGCGGCATCGAAGTCGGCCACGTCTTCGTGCTCGGCACCAAGTACAGCAAGGACATGAACGCCACCTACCTCGACGAAGGCGGCAAGCCGCAACTGCTCGAGATGGGCTGCTACGGCATTGGCATCACGCGCTTGCCCGCTGCCGCCATCGAACAGAACCATGACGAGCGCGGCATCATCTGGCCGGACGCGCTGGCGCCGTTCACGGTGGTGGTCTGCCCCATCGGCATGGACCGCAGCCCCGAGGTCAAGGTTGCGGCCGAGGCGCTTTACGAGCAACTGCTCGCCGCCGGCGTCGACGTGCTGCTCGACGACCGTGGCGAACGCCCCGGCGCGATGTTCGCCGACTGGGAACTGATCGGCGTGCCGCACCGCGTGGTGATCTCCGACCGTGGCCTCAAGGAAGGCCAGCTCGAATACCAGCATCGCCGCGACACGGCCGCGACCAAGGTGCCCGCCGCCGGCATCGCCGACTTCATCGCCGGCAAACTCGCCGCATGAGCCTGCCGGGCCGTCCCGACGATCTCGCGGTGACGGCCGCGCAGGGCGGGGTCACCCGCCGGCAGTGCATCACGGGCGCCACGGTTGCCGGCGTTCTCTCGATGGCTTCGCTGCCCCGCGTCGCCTTTGCCGGGGCGCAGATCGAAGAACCGCTGATCGACTCGGTGCGTACCGCGCTCAGCTCGGCCATCCACAACAAGGCGCCACCCGTCCCGGAGTTCTCGAACACCGAAGCCCGGCTGGCCTACCTGCGCTGGCTTGGCGAAATGAGCGAGCGGCTCAAGAAGAAGATCACCGACTGGCCCTCGCGCAAGGAATTCCTGCAGACCGTCTGGTACGAGGCCAAGCGCTCGGGGCTCGATGTGAGCCTGGTGCTGGGGCTGGTGCAGGTCGAGAGCAATTTTCGCAAGTTCGCGGTGTCGAGCGCCGGCGCGCGCGGCTACATGCAGGTCATGCCGTTCTGGACGCGCGTGATCGGCGACAGCGACCCGGCCAAGCTGTTCCACATGCAGACCAACCTGCGCTTCGGCTGCGTGATCCTGCGCCACTACCTCGACCGCGAGAACGGCGACCTGTACATGACGCTCGGCCGCTACAACGGCAGCCGGGGCAAGTCGCCGTATCCGAACGCGGTGTTCGCGAACCAGCGGATCTGGGCGTTCAACGACAAGGAACGCGAGCGCGACCGCTCGGCCGCCTGAGGCGGTCCGGTCCGTTCAGGCGGCCACGGCCTTGGCGGTCGCTGAGCCCTTGGTCACCATCACCTGGTCGATGCGGTAGCTGTCGACGTCCATCACCTCGAAGGTGTAGCCGCCCCAGGTCACGCTGTCCGTGCGTTTGGGCACCCGGCGCAGCATCACCATCAGGAAGCCGGCCAGCGTCTCGTATTCCTCGGCGTGCGGCAGTTCGTCGATGTGCAGTGCGCGCTGTACGTCCTGGATCGGCGTGATGCCGTCGATCAGCCACGAGTTCTCGTCGCGCTGAACGATCTGCTCCTCGTCGGGCATCGACACGAGGTCGCCCATCACCGTGCTCATCACGTCGTTGAGCGTGATCACACCAACCACGAGGCTGTATTCGTTGACGATGATCGCGAAGTCTTCGTGCGCCTGCTGGAACTGCTCCAGTACCTCGGTGAGCGAGAGCCGGTCGGGAATCACCAGCGCCTTGTGCAGCGTCAGGCCCTGGTCGAAGGCCAGCGGCTGGCCGCTCAGCACGCGCTGGAACATGTCCTTGGCGTCCACGTAGCCGAGCACGTGGTCGATGTCGCCGTCGCACACCGGGTAGGCGGAGAAAGGCTCGGCCACGATGCGCGCGCGCAGCACCGACTCCGGGTCGTCATGCAGGAACCACGCGATGCTTTCACGGGCCGTCATCACGCTGCTGACGAGGCGCGTTTCCAGTTCGAACACGTTGGCGATCACCTGCTGCTCGCGCACCGCGAGCACGCCGGCCCGCGCGCCGGCCTCGGTCATGGCCAGGATGTCGGCCGAGGTGATCTTGTCGTCGCGCGCCAGCGGCATGCCGAGTACCTTGAAGAGCAGGTCGGTGCAGCGCGTGAAGAACCACACCAGCGGCTTGAAGGTGGTGATCAGCAATTGCATGGGCCCGACCAGGCGCACCGCCAACTGCTCGGGGTTGCTCATGCCGAGCCGCTTGGGGAACAGGTCGGCGAACACCAGGAACACCGCGATGACGATCACGAATGAGCACAGGAAGGCGATGTTGGCCGAAGCCTCGACGCTCAGCCACCGCTCGAAGAACATCGCAAAGTACGGGCTCAGCGAGCCTTCGCCCACGACGCCGCCGAGGATTGCCACGGCATTGAGGCCGATCTGCACCACGGTGAAGTAGTGGCCGGGCTGCTCCTGCACCCGCAGCACTTTCTCCGCGCGCGGGTCGCCTTCGTCGGCCATCTGGCGCAGGCGCAGGCGGCGCGAGGCGGCCAGGGTGATCTCGGCGAGGGAAAAGAAGGCACTCATCGCGATCAGCAGGACGATGATGAGCAGGCTTTGGGTAAGGGTCATGGCAGGCACGGTGAAGACCGCCATGGTGCCATGACTGGCCGCGGTTCCAGGAACGCCGGGATGCCGGCGCCCCTCAACAGGGTCTGGTCAGACCCCGCCGTGTGGGTGCGTGGGGTCGACCCAGAGCACCGATTCGGGTTTCTCTACAGGCTCGATGTCGAGATTCACCGCCACCGCTTCGCCGTCGCTGCGGCACAGCACGCATTCGAGTGGCTCGGTCGCGCTGGCGTTGATTTCCTGGTGCGGCACGAACGGCGGCACGTAGATGAAGTCGCCCGGACCGGCTTCGGCGGTGAATTCGAGCTTTTCGCCCCATCGCATGCGGGCCCGGCCGCGCACGACGTAGATCACCGATTCGAGGTGCCCGTGGTGGTGGGCGCCGGTCTTGGCATCGGCATGGATGGTCACCGTGCCGGCCCAGAGCTTCTGGGCGCCCACGCGGGCGAAGTTGATGGCGGCGGCCCGGTTCATGCCGGGCGTCTGCGCGGTGTTGGCGTCGAGCTGATTGGCTGCGACCACGCGCACGCCATCGTGCTTCCAGGCCGCGTCGTCATCGTGCGAATGCGAATGGCCGTGATCTTCTGCGTGATCGTGGCTCATTGCAGGCCTCTTCGTGCAATCAGGCAGGGTTGCCGTTGAGCACTTGCTGCAGTTCGCCCGACTCGTACATCTCCATCATGATGTCCGAGCCGCCGACGAATTCGCCCTTCACGTAGAGCTGCGGAATCGTGGGCCAGTTGCTGTATTCCTTGATGCCCTGGCGGATGCCGTCGTCTTCGAGCACGTTGACGGTCTTGAGCGTCTTGGTGTCGACGCCGACGGCCTTGAGGATCTGGATGGCGCGGCCCGAGAAGCCGCACATCGGAAAGCTTGCATTGCCCTTCATGAAGAGCACGAGTTCGTTGGTTTTGACGAGATCGTCGATGCGTTGTTGAGCGTCGGACATGGGGACTCCTGAAAAGTGGGCTGGGGGGATTATTTCACCGTGCGCCAGATTCCGCCGGAGCAGCGCTGGATGCCGGCCAGGTCTTCCCGGCTTTGGACGTCGGTGAAACCGCGTTCGGCGAGCAACTGGCGCACGGCTTGGGCCTGGTCGTGGCCGTGTTCGAGCAGCAGCCAGCCGCCTTGCGCGAGGTGATCGGGGGCGTTTCGGATGATCTGGCGGATGTCGTCGAGCCCATCGGCGCCGGCGACCAGCGCCGTGGAGGGTTCGTGGCGCAGCGCGGGCAGATGCGGGTCGTTGGCGGCGATGTACGGCGGGTTGCTGGCGATGACTGTGTAGCCGTCGGCGGCGCCATCGAGCCAGTGGGCTTGGGCAAAGCGCACCGGCAGGCCCAGGCGCCGTGCATTGGCCTGAGCGACCGCCAGCGCATCCGCACTGGCATCGACCGCATCGATCTGCGCATCGGCGCGGGCATGTTGCAGCGCCAGCGCGATCGCGCCGCTGCCCGTGCCGAGGTCGAGCGCGCGCGGGGCGGCATGGCCTTCAAGGCACTGCAGGGCCCATTCGACCAGCGTCTCGGTGTCCGGACGCGGCACCAGCACCCGTGCATCCACCTGCAGGCTGAGGCCGTGAAACTCTTTCTCGCCCAGCAGATAGGCGACCGGTTCGTCCGCCAGCCGGCGCGACAACTGCGTCGCGAGCGTGGACCATGCCGCATCCGGCAGCGTATCGGTGTCGTGCGCCAGCAGCCATGCCCGGTCATGGGGCGCGCGGCCCAGCGCGTGCAGCAGCAGCAACTGCGCATCGAGCCGGTCGATGCCCAGCGCGACCGCCGCAGCCAGCGCCTGCGCCACGGTGGAGGGCGTGGTGACTTTGCTCATCACGCCGGCAGGCTCGATTCCAGCTCGGCCAGTTGCTCGGCCTCGCGCGCGGCGCGCAGCGCCTCCAGCACGTCGCCGAGGTCGCCTTCCATGATCGCCAGCAGCTTGTAGAGCGTGAGGTTGATCCGGTGGTCGGTGAGCCGGCCCTGCGGAAAGTTGTAGGTGCGGATGCGGTCCGAGCGGTCGCCGCTGCCGATCAGGCCCTTGCGCATCGCCGCGTCCTTGGCGGCGCGCTCGCTGCGGTCTTTTTCCTGGATGCGCGCCGACAGCACCTGCAGCGCCTTCGCCTTGTTGCGGTGCTGGCTGCGGTCGTCCTGGCACTCGGCCACGATCCCGGTCGGGATGTGCGTGATGCGCACGGCCGAGTCGGTCTTGTTGATGTGCTGCCCGCCGGCGCCGCTCGCGCGGTAGGTATCGATGCGCAGGTCGGCCGGGTTGATCTGCACCGCCACGGTCTCGTCGGGCTCGGCCAGCACGGCGACCGTGCAGGCGCTGGTGTGGATGCGGCCCTGCGTCTCGGTGGCCGGCACGCGCTGCACGCGGTGGCCGCCCGATTCGAAGCGAAGCTTGCCGAAGACGTCGTCGCCGACGATGCGGATCACCACTTCCTTGTAGCCGCCGAGCTCGCTCGCGCTCTCGCTCACGACCTCGCAACGCAGGCCTGCGCGCTCGCAGTAGCGCGTGTACATGCGCAGCAGGTCGCCTGCGAACAGGGCCGATTCGTCGCCGCCCGTGCCCGCGCGGATTTCCATGAAGGCGTTGCGCGCGTCGTCGGGGTCCTTGGGCAGCAGCAGGCGCTGCAGCTCTTCTTCGAGCTGCAGCAGCTCGGCCTCGGCACCGGCGATTTCGTCCCGGGCCATCTCGGCCATGTCGGGGTCGTCGAGCATGTCCTTCGCCCCGGCGATGTCGGCTTCGCGCTGCTTGTAGCGCTCGTAGCGGCCGGCGATCTGGGTGATTTCGGCATGCTCGCGCGAGATGGTGCGGTACTGCGCCATGTCGCTCATGATGTCTTCGCGCGAGAGCAGGAAGTCGAGCTCGCCCAGGCGCTGGGCGTAGCGTTCGAGTTGGTGGCGCAGGAAGGATTTCACGTCGAAAGGGGCTCGGAAAAATGGGAAGAGGGGGCCGCGGTGCAACGGCTGTGCGCGTGGAAGCCGCGGCACGCAGGGCCGGGCCGCTGACCAGCGTCGCTAACGCTCTTTGCGCAGGAACAGGCGCGAAATGGTCTGCGCCGTCTGCTCGCGCGATGCGGCATCGCCCGCATGCAGCTCGGCCATGGCGCCGTGCATCATCTTCTGCGTGAGCCCGCGCGACATGGCTTCGAGCACCGCATCGACCGATTCGCCCTTGGCGAGCAGCTTGCGCGCACGCGCCATCTCGGCGGCGCGCCACTCGTCGGCCTGTGCATTGAGTTGCTGGATAAGCGGCACCGTGCCGCGCTGGCCCAGCCAGTGCATGAAGCTCTGCACGCCGGCGTCGATGATCACCTCGGCCTGCGCCACGGCGGCTTGCCGGTTGGCCTGGCCCTGCTGCACCACTTGCGCGAGGTCATCGACGGTGTAGAGATAGATGTCTTCGAGCGCCTTCACTTCGGGTTCAATGTCGCGTGGCACGGCCAGGTCGACCATGAACATCGGGCGGTGCTTGCGCGCCTTGAGCGCGCGCTCGACGGCACCCAGGCCGATGATCGGCAACGTGCTCGCGGTGCAGCTCACCACGATGTCGAACTCGGCGAGGCGCGCCGGCAGGTCGGCCAGTCGCATCGCCTCGCCGCCGAAGCGCGAGGCCAGCTTCTCGCCGCGTTCGAGCGTGCGGTTGGCAATGGCGATGGACTTCGGGTCCTTGGCTGCAAAGTGCGTCGCGGCCAGGTCGATCATTTCGCCCGCGCCGACGAACAGCACGCGCGTCTGGTGCAGGTCTTCGAAGAGTTGGCCAGCCAGCCGGACGGCCGCGGCGGCCATGCTGATCGAATGCGCGCCGATCTCGGTGGCGGTGCGTACTTCTTTCGCGACCGCGAACGAGCGCTGGAACAACTGGTTGAGCGTGCTGCCGAGCGCACCAGCGGTTTCGGCCGCGCGCACGGCGTCTTTCATCTGGCCGAGGATCTGGGCTTCGCCCAGCACCATCGAGTCGAGCCCGCTGGCCACGCGGAAGGCGTGGCGGGCGGCTTCGTCGTCGTGCAGGGTGTAGGCGTGCGAGCGCAGCAGGGCAGGAGCCACGCCGCCGCTCTGGGCCAGCCAGCCGAAGGTGTGGTCCAGCGCGATGTGCTCGGAGGCGCAGTAGATCTCGGTGCGGTTGCAGGTGGAGATGATCGCGGCTTCGACCTGGGGGTGGCGGCCGGTGGCGAAAGAGCTGCGCAGACTCTGCAGCGTGGGGGCGATCTGATCGAGCGCGAACGCGAAACGACCGCGCAGATCGAGCGGCGCGGTCGTGTGGTTCAAGCCGAGAGCCCAGACTGACATGGCCGTGATTATAAAATCAGCAGCCGCTCCAGGGTTGCCGAGGGACAAATGGCATTCCCTATGACAGCCATAACCTCTGCCGCATGACGCGACGCCTGCGCGTGGCCCACCCGATGGACCTGCTGGACCTCCTCAACCACCTGCTCAATTTCGTCGCACCCGCGGCCTTCATCGCCCTTGTGCTGGCCTTCGCAGGCCGGTACCTGGGAGGGCGGCGCGCCGGCGTTCCGCGTTGGTGGGTGCAGTGGGCGCTGACCTTTGCGGCCGGCGTGGGGGTGTCGCTGGTCGGTCTGGTCGTGTTCGGTCGCGACGGGATGATGGCGACCTATGCGGCGCTGGTGGTGGTCTGCGGCACCGTCCAATGGCTGGCGATGCGCGGCTGGCGCCGCTGAAATCCGGTCAGTCCAGCCGCCGGGCCATGTAGACCGAGGCGCCGGGGTAGGTCGCGAGCCGGGCCTGCTGGTCGGGGCCCGCAGGTTGCACCGCCGCATAACCCTGTCTCTCCCAGAAACCCACCGAGGCCTGCACCGACACCAGCGTCGAATGCCGCCAGCCCGCTTGCGCGGCATGGGCCCAGGCGTGGCGCACCAGCCCTGGCCCCAGGCCCAGCCCCGAAGCCTCGGGATGAACCGCCAGGTCATGCAGGTACAGCGAATCCGGTTCCTGTGCGACCTCGAACTCGCCGTGCAGCGGCGTGAGTTTGCCGGCCATCGACGGATAACCCGCCAGATAGGCCCGCACGCCGCCCGCGTGTTCGGCGACCCAGCCCGTGTGCGGCGCGGTCGCGAGCCGCCGCGCGATCAGTGCGCCGTCTTCCACGAACCCCGCGCCGTAGCAGGCGAGCTGGATCGCGAGCACGGCGTCGAGGTCGTCCGCGCGCATCGCACGCACGAAGACGGCATCCGTCACCATCAGGCCAGCAGCAGCTTGTCGTCGTCGAGCTTTTCGCCGCGCGTCTGCTCGAACATGCGCAGCAGGTCAGGCACATCGAGGCCTGCGCGCTGCGGCCCGGCCACGTCGAGGATCACCTGGCCTTCGTGCAGCATCACCGTGCGCGAACCGTAGTCCAGTGCCTGCCGCATGCTGTGCGTGACCATCATCGCGGTCAGCTGGCTGCCTTCGACGATCTTGGCCGTCAGCTCCAGCACGAAGGCTGCGGTCTTCGGGTCCAGCGCCGCCGTGTGCTCGTCCAGCAGCAGGATGCGCGAGGGCTTGAGCGACGCCATCAGCAGGCTCACCGCCTGCCGCTGCCCGCCCGACAGCAGGCCGATGCGGTCGGCCAGCCGGTTTTCGAGCCCCAGCTTCAGGATCGACAGCTTCTCGCGGAACAGCTCGCGCAGGTTGCGGTTGAGCGAAAAGCCGAAGCCGCGCCGCTCGCCGCGCTTCCATGCCAATGCCATGTTCTCCTCGATGGTCAGCGCCTCGCAGGTGCCGGCCATCGGGTCCTGGAACACGCGGGCCACCATGCCCGAGCGCTGCCAGGCGTTCATGCGGGTCACGTCCTTGCCGTCGATCTCGATGCTGCCCTTGTCGACGATCAGGTCGCCGCTCACCGCATTCAGAAAGGTCGACTTGCCCGCGCCGTTCGAGCCGATCACGGTGACGAACTGGCCGGTGGGAATCTCCAGGCTGAGGCCGCGCAGCACGCGGTTCTCGATCGGCGTGCCCGGGTTGAACGTCATCTCGAGTTGTTGGGCGCGCAACATCAGTTCTTCCCCTTGAAAAGCGCGCCCAGCTTGCGCTTGTAGGCAGGCACCAGCAGCGCGAACGCCACCAGCACGGCCGTGACCAGGTTCAGGTCTTGCGCCTGCAGGCCCATGAAGTCGGTGTTCAGCGCCATCGCGATGAAGAAGCGGTACAGCAGCGCACCCAGCACGCAGGCCAGCGTGGTGATGATCATGCTGCGCGCGGGCAGCAGCGTCTCGCCGATGATCACCGCGGCCAGGCCGATCACGATCGTGCCCACGCCCATCGAGATGTCGGCCGTGCCCTGGCTCTGCGCGAACAGCGCACCAGCCAGCGCCACCAGCGCGTTCGACAGGGCCAGGCCCGCCATCGTGTGAAAGTCGGTCGAAATGCCCTGCGCCCGCGCCATGCGCGCATTGCCGCCGGTGGCGCGCATCGCGAGGCCGGCTTCGGAGGCGAAGAACATGTCGACGACGATCTTGGCCGCGATCACGATCAGCAGAAGCAACAGCGGCTTGGCCCATTGCTCGGGCATGCCGCCGAAGCTGACCATGCTGAACACGGTGGGTTCGGTGATGAGCGCCACGTTGGGCTTGCCCATCACGCGCAGGTTGATGGAGTACAGCGCAATCATCACCAGGATGCTCGCGAGCAACTGCATGATCTTGAGCTTGACGTTGAGCCAGGCGGTGACCCAGCCGGCGGCGGCACCGGCGATGCAGGCCACGACGGTGGCGGGCACCGGGTTCCAGCCGGCGACGATCAGCGTCGCGGCCACGGCGGCGCCCAGCGGAAAGCTGCCGTCCACCGTGAGGTCGGGGAAATTGATGATGCGAAACGACATGAAGACGCCCAGCGCGACCAGTCCGAATATCAGACCGATCTCGATGGCGCCCAGCGATGCAATGAGGGACATGTGGGGGCTTCCGGCGAGGCAGGAACAGGCCGGCCGCCCTCGTTGAAAAGAGGGTGGTCGGCCTGCGCAGGGCTTACTTGGTGCTCACGACCTTCGCCGTCTTCAGCAGCGCGTCGGACAGCGTCACGCCCTGCAGCTTGGCGGCATCGGGGTTCACCACCAGCTCGAAGTTGGTGCTGGTCTGCGAGGCGATCGTGCCGGGCTTTTCGCCCTTGAGGATGCGCACGACGATCTTGCCGGTCTGGCGGCCGATGTCGCTGTAGTTCAGGCCGAGGGCGGCCACGGCGCCGCGCTCGACGGTGGCGGTATCGGCGGCCACCACGGGCAGCTTGGCCTGCTGCGCCACCTTCACGATGCCCTCGAAGGCCGACACCACGTTGTTGTCGGTCGGCGTGTAGATCACGTCGGCCTTGCCCACCAGGCTCTGCGCGGCGGTCGGCACGTCCACGGTGCGGGCGGCAGCGGCTTCGACCACGGTCATGCCCGCGTCGGCGGCGGCCTTCTTCAACGCGGCGACGATGGCCACCGAGTTGGCTTCACCGGGGCTGTAGATCACGCCGATGCGCTTGGCGTTGGGCACCACCTGCTTGATGAGGGCGACGTGCTTTTCGAGCGGCGACAGGTCCGACACGCCGGTCACGTTGGTGCCGGTGGCGTCCCAGTTCTTCACCAGCTTGGCGGCGACCGGGTCGGTGATGGCCGAGTACACGACCGGAATGGTCTTGGTGGCGGCCACCACGGCCTGCGCCGACGGCGTGGCGATGGCAACGATCACGTCGGGTGCATCGCCGATGTACTTGCGGGCGATCTGGGCGGCGGTGCCCACGTTGCCTTGTGCGCTCTGGTAGCTGAACTTGAGGTTCTTGCCTTCTTCGTACCCGGCGGCCTTGAGCTCGGCCTTCACGCCGTCGCGCACGGCATCCAGGGCCGGGTGTTCGACGATGGCGGTCACGGCCACCGACTTGGTGTCGGCCGCGAAGGAAGGCGCGGCGGCCAGCATGCCGAGGGCCAGGGCCACTGCGCTGAAGGGAGTGCGAAGCAAAGCGTTTTTCACGTGAGAGGTCTCCGGATGGGGGTGGATGCGTCTGATGAGGCTGCCGGCGTGGGCCGGGGCCGGGAATTCAGCGGCCTGGAATCGCGGCATGCAATTCCGGCAGCTTCGGAGTCTAGATCGTACTTTGCACAATTAAGGTGCATGAACCCCTCGGGCTTACCCCGCTTTGAGAAATACAATTTCATCAATTGGAGGTTGTGAGAGATGAAATTGCATGAGATTGAACTCGACAGAATCGACCGGAGGATTCTTGAGCACTTGCAGGTGCATGGCCGTGCATCGAACCTGGAATTGTCGGAAGTGGCCAATCTCTCGCCTGCCCAGTGCCTGCGGCGGCATCGGCGACTGGAAGAGCTGGGGTTGATCAGCGGTTATGCGGCGCGGCTGAATGCGCGCCATGTCGGGCTGGGGGTGATCGCCTTCATCCACGTGACGATGGCCCGCGGCCATGTCGATGAGCTGCCCAAGTTCCAGGACCTGATTGCAGACATGAAGCAGATCCTGGAGTGCTATTCGGTGACGGGCGACTTCGACTACGTGCTCAAGGTTGTCGCGCAGGATCTGGAGGCGCTTTCGCAGTTTCTGATGCATACGTTGATGCACATGCCCGGTGTTTCTGCTGTGCGCTCGAGCGTGTGCCTCAATGAGATCAAGTGCACTACTGCGTTGCCGCTGGATTGAATCTCTGGTGCTTTTCAGGCGGGTTCGTTCGGGGCTTGTGCGAATGACACCAGGAGCTCCCCTCCGCGAATGTCCCCCGCTTCGCTCCTCCTTTATTTCGCTGCGGGGAGCACCTGGTGTCATTCGCACAGGGGCACGCTGCTATTGATCCTGCGATCAACGACCGCTCTGCATAGCGCTCACGTCGATACGGGGCTCTTTTTCGCGAAATAAAGGAGGAGCGAAGCGGGGGACATTCGCGAAAAAGAGCACCGTGTCGGCGTGAGCGACGCCCTGAACGAACAGCAGCAACAGCGCCCCAGCCAGCCTGAAGACAAGCTCAGGTCGGCATGCCAGGTATCGGCGAGTTGGAAGTCGCAGGCGCCGGGGCAGCCGCAGCCGGCTCGGTGGGCGCCATCATGAACGTGGTCGGCGTCGCCATCGGCAATGCGGCCTTCTTGAGTTCGTCGAGGATCACGAACAGCAGGTCGCTGCGCACGCCGCCCGCCAGACGGGGGCTCGCCACATAAGCGATCGCCTGAAAGATCAGCAACCCGTTCTCGATGCCTTCGAGCGTGAGCGATGGCGCGGGCGTCTCCAGCACGCCTTCGTGCGAACGGCAGGCCGCAAGGATCAGCTCGCGCACGCGCTGCGCGTCAGTGGTCAGTGGCATCGGCAGGCGGATCAGCACGCGGCCTTCTGCATTGGCCAGCGTCATGTTGCGCACGGTCTTGGTGATGAACTCCGAGTTCGGCACGATCAGCGTGGAGCGATCGCCCAGCTGGATTTCGGTGGCGCGCACGTTGATGCGCCGCACGTCGCCTTCGGCCGTGCCCAGCACCACCCAATCGCCCACCTTCACCGGTTGCTCGGCCAGCAGGATCAGGCCCGAGATGAAGTTCTGCACGATGGCCTGCAAACCGAAACCGATACCCACCGACAGCGCGCTCGCCACCCACGCGATGCGCTCGATGCCGATGCCCAGCGCCGACAGCGTGAACGCGATCACCAGGATGCCGCCGACGTAGCCCAGCAGCGTGGTGATCGAGCTTTGCATGCCCGGTTCGAGCTGCGTGTTGGGCAGGTAGCTGCGTTCGAGCCAGCGCTTGAAGACGCGCAGAACGACAAAACCGATCACCGCCACGGAGATGGCACTGAAGATCGCGCCCGGCACCAACTGGAACTCGCCCACCTTCACGCCGGAGCCGAACTTGCCGCTGCGCTGGAACACCTCGCCGGGGCCGGTGCCCAGCGGGGCGGCCAGTGCGATCAGCATGTAGAAGAACAGCGCGACCCGGCTGATCGCCGAGAGCACCGTCGCGGCCTGGTCCAGCGTCTGCGGCGCGAGGTTGAAGCTCTTCTGCAGCCGCTGGCCGAAGGTGCTGCGCGACGACACAACCGCCATGAACACGTCGTCCGCGAACTTGAACAGCACGTAGAAGGCCGCGGCCACGATGCCGCTCCAGGTGATCTGCGAGGCCAGGAAGCTTGCGAGCGCCACATAGCCGAGCGCGACCAGCACCCAGATCGTGATCATCAGCAAGCCGATCAGCGCGACCAGCAGGCCGACCCACATCGGCCGCTCGGGCAGTCCGGCTTCCGGTGCATCGGCGCGCAGCGGCTTCACCAGATAGAGCACCGAGGCAACCAGCGCCGTGAGCATCAGCGCCGTGAGCACATGCGTGGCGACCACAGCCGCGAAGCTGGCGTCGATCAGCGCATTGACCTCGGCCGGCGTCCACGCCAGCGCCGCCACCAGCGCGACCAGCCAGGGCAGGGCGGCCAGGCGCGTGGCCATGGCATCGGGAATCGGCGGCAGCCGCCACGAAGGCCGGCGCGTGGCCAGCAGCCCGCGGCCCAGCCCGATCACGAAGGCCATGAACACCAGCGCCTGCGCCATCGACTGCAGCGCCTTGCGGGCCTGCGGCTCCCAGGTGGCGTATTCCTTGAGCACTGCGACGAAGCCGTGCGCGGCCACGGCGACCAACAGCACATGGCTCGCGACGATGCCGATCACCAGCACCGAGCGGCGCAGGCGCCCCGCCGGCAGGAAGCGTGCGGCGAGGCGGGTCAGGGCGTGTTCGGCGGCCCAGTTGCCGAGCACGGCGAGCAGCAAGGCGGCAATGAGAGCGGCGATTACCTGCAGGCGGGTTTCGGGCTGGGTGGCGGTCAGCAGGCCGTCGTTGACCGCGGAGGCCATGGCTTTGAAGCGCTCCAGGTCGTCGGGCCAGGCTTCCTTCAGGTCGCTCCAGAACTCGCCGGTCAACGGCGAGGCTGCGCGCTCAGTCAGTTGCGCTTCGAACAGCGCGCGGCGCTGGCTCACCAGGTCGGTGCCGCGCTGCCGCACGTCGACGGACAACAGGCGCGCCAGACGGATGTCTGCGTCCAGTGCGTTGCGCTCCTTGGTCAGGCGCGTGCGCTGGCGTGTGATGTCGGGGTCTTCGGTGGCGCCTGCAGCGGGCGGGTTGCCGAGTTCACCGAGCCGCGCATTCAGGTCGGCCAGCTCGCCGGTGCGCGCGGCGACGAACTTGTCGGCCTGCGTGCCGATGTCGTTGATCTGCGTGAGCAGCTTGCGCGCGTCTTCGTCGGTTTCGGCGGCGGCCGAGATCTTGGTGAACTGTGCGCGCAGCTCGGCCACCGTGGGGGCCGGCGTGGTTGTGACGGCCCCGCTGCTGTTGCTGCTGTCGGGTTGCGCCAGCGCGCCGCCACACATCAGGAGGGCGGTGAAGCAGAAGGTCGCGAGGCGTAGGGTCCAACTCATGGCCGCATCATAGAAGCCGCCATGTCGTAAGCGCCGGTAAGAAATGCAGCGTCAGCCGGCGGGACTGAACAGGTCCACCCTGTCGGTGATGATGCCGTCGGTGCCCAGGTCGATCAGCCGCTGCGCGGCCCAGTCGTCGTTGACGGTGTAGCTCAGCGCGCGCATGCCGGCGCCGTGCACCTTGGCGACCACGGCCGCATCCCACAGCGCATGGTTGCAGACGACGGCCACGCAGCCGAGGTCTTGCGCGGTCTGGAGCCAGTTGCCGCGCAGCGTGTCGAGCAGCAGGCCGCGCGGCAGTTCGGGCTGCACGGCGAGCGCGCCCTTCAGCGACTCGACCTGGAAGGACGTGAGCAGCGGGGGAATGGCCGCGCCCTGCCACAGGCGCGCGGCTTCCTGAGCCACCACTTCGCCGGTCTCGCGCTCGGTGCCGGGCGTCGGCTTGATCTCGATGTTGAGCAGGTACTCGTTGGCCCGGCAGAAGCGCGCGACGTTCTCCAGCGTGGGCAGAGGCTCGCCCGCGAAGCTGCGCGAATGCCAGCCGCCCGCGTCGAGCTGCGACAGCGCGCTCCAGGGCTGCGCGCCACCCGTGCCGTGGCCGCTGGTGGTGCGGTCGAGCGTGGCGTCGTGCATCAGGAAGGGCACGCCGTCCGCGCTGAGCTTGGCATCGCACTCGAACATGCGGTAGCCGTGCGAGGCGCCGAGCTTGAAAGCCGCGAGCGTGTTTTCAGGCGCGAGCTTGCCGGCGCCGCGATGGGCGACCCAGCGGGGGTAGGGCCAGGGTTTCAGCGCCGCCATCGCTCAGTCCGCGCGCTTGCCGGAGCCGGCGTCGAACCAGTGCAGCTTTTCTTCGCGTGCGGCGATCTTCACGGTGTCGCCAGCCACTGGCGGATGGTCGCCTTCGTCGGTGCGCATGATGATCTGCTCTTCGCCGATGCGGCCATAGACCAGGCGCTCGGCGCCCAGCAGTTCGACCTGCTCGACCTGCACCGTCCAGCCGTTTTCGTCGAGCTTCATGTGCTCGGGGCGAATGCCCAGGATCTGGCCCGGGCGCACGCCCGGTGCGTGCTTGAGCAGGTTCATCGGCGGCGAGCCGATGAAGCTGGCCACGAAGGTGGTGGCGGGGCGGTTGTAGACCTCTTCTGGCGTGGCGAACTGGTCCATCACGCCGCCATTCATCACGATGATGCGTTGCGCCAGCGTCATCGCCTCGACCTGGTCGTGCGTGACGAACAGCGAGGTGATGCCGAGTTCGCGGTGCAGCTTCTGGATTTCAAGGCGGGTCTGCGCGCGCAGCTTGGCGTCGAGGTTCGACAGCGGTTCGTCGAACAGAAAGACCTGCGGCTGGCGCACGATCGCGCGGCCCATGGCCACGCGCTGGCGCTGGCCGCCCGAGAGTTCGCGCGGCTTGCGCTCCAGCAGATGGCCGAGTTCGAGGATCTTCGCGGCCTTGTCGACGCGCACCTTGATCTCGGGCACCGGCACCTTGGCGATCTTCAGGCCGTAGGCCATGTTCGCGAACACGCTCATGTGCGGGTAGAGCGCGTAGTTCTGGAACACCATCGCGATGTCGCGCTCGGAGGGTTCGAGTTCGTTCACCACCTTGCCGCCGATGGCGATCTGGCCGGCGGAGATTTCTTCCAGACCGGCCACCATGCGCAACAGCGTGGACTTGCCGCAGCCCGAGGGCCCGACGATCACGATGAATTCATGGTCTGCAATCTCGGCGCTCACGCCGTGGATGACCTGGTTGGCTTTCGGCCCGTGGCCGTAGCGCTTGATGACGTTGCGTAAAGAGAGAGCTGCCATTTTTTATTTCTCGGTATCCACCAGGCCCTTGACGAACCACTTTTGCATCAGGATCACCACCAGCGCGGGCGGCAGCATCGCAAGGATGGCGGTGGCCATCACGACGTTCCATTCGTTCTGTCCGTCGCCGCCGGCAATCATTCGTTTGATGCCGACCACCACGGGGTACATGTCTTCGCTCGTGGTCGCCAGCAGCGGCCACAGGTACTGGTTCCAGCCGTAGATGAACTGGATCACGAACAGCGCCGCAATCGAGGTCTTTGACAGCGGCAGCAGCACGTCGAAGAAAAAGCGCATCGGGCTGGCGCCGTCCATGCGCGAGGCCTCGGTGAGTTCGTCCGGCACCGTGAGGAAGAACTGGCGGAACAGGAAGGTGGCCGTGGCCGACGCGATCAGCGGCACCGTCAGGCCCGCGTACGAGTTCAGCATGTTCAGGTCCGACAGCACCTTGTAGGTGGGCAGGATGCGCACCTCCACCGGCAGCATCAGCGTCACGAAGATGGCCCAGAAGCAGATCTTCTTGAACGGGAAGCGGAAGTAGACGATGGCAAAGGCCGACAGCAGCGAGATCGTGATCTTGCCGATGGCGATCACCATGGCCGTCACGAAGCTCACCCACATCATGTGCGCCACCGGGGCGTTGGAACCGGCGCTGTTCTCGCGGCCGAAGAGCGCGCCCTTGTAGCTGTCGACGATGTTGGCACCGGGCAGGAGCGGCATCGGCGCCTGCACGATCTCTTGCGCGGTGTGCGTGGAGGCCACGAACGCCAGGTAGAGCGGGAAGGCGACGATGAGCACGCCCAGGATCATCACCACATGGGCCAGGATGCCGTGGGTGCCGCGTTTCTCAACCATGGTGCACCCCGCCGAGTTTGTTTTTCTGCTGTTTCATCAGTACTGGACCTTCTTCTCGACGTAGCGGAACTGGATGACCGTGAGTGCCACCACGATCACCATCAGCACGACCGACTGCGCGGCCGAGCCGCCCAGGTCCAGGCTCTTGAAGCCGTCGTGATAGACCTTGTAGACCAGGATGGTCGTGTCCTGGCCCGGGCCGCCCTGGGTGGCCGCATCGACGATCGCGAAGGTGTCGAAGAAGGCGTAGACCACGTTGATCACCAGCAGGAAGAAGGTGGTGGGCGACAGCAGCGGGAACTGCACGGTCCAGAAGCGGCGCCACGGGCGCGCGCCGTCGATGGCCGCGGCCTCGATCAGCGACTTCGGGATCGACTGCAGGCCGGCCAGGAAGAACAGGAAGTTGTAGGAGATCTGCTTCCACACCGAGGCCATCACGATCAGCGTCATGGCGTGGCCCGAGTCGAGCAGGTGGTTCCAGTTGATGCCGATCTTGCCCAGCGCATAGGCCACGACGCCCAGCGAAGGCGAGAACATGAACACCCACAGCACGGCCGCCACGGCGGGCGCCACGGCGTAGGGCACGATCAGCATCGTCTTGTAGAAGGTGCCGCCGCGCGTGATGCGGTCGGCAAACACCGCCAGCATCAGCGACAGGCTGATGCCGATGGTCGCGACCAGCACCGAGAACACGGCCGTGGTCTTGAACGACGCGGCATAGCTCGAGTCGCTCAGCAGGTGCCTGAAGTTGTCGAGCCCGACGAACTCGACCGAGGTGCCGAACGCATCCTGCTGCTGCAGCGACTGCAGGATGGCCTGCCCCGCCGGCCAGAAGAAAAACACGAGGATCACCGCCATCTGCGGTGTCAGCAGCAGCCAGGGCAGCCAGCCCGAGCGAAAGAAAACGCGTTTTTCCATGAACCCTCTACATAAAAAATCCCGCCCGGCTCGCCCTTGGGGAAGGGGGAGCGGGGGCGGGCGATATTAGCCGGACACGGGTGCCCGGAGCTTCAATCGTTAGCTTTTGTTCGCTTTTTGGAAGCGTTCGAGCTGTTCATTGCCGCGCGTCACGATGGCGTCGAGGGCTTCCTTGGCCGTCTTCTTGCCGTTCCAGACCTGTTCGAGCTCTTCGTCCTCGATGGCGCGGATCTGCACGTAGTTGCCCAGGCGGATGCCGCGGCTCTTGTCGGTGACCTTGCGGATCATCTGCGTCACGGCCACGTCGGTGCCCGGGTTCTGCTTGTAGAAGCCCGAGTCTTCGGTGAGCTTGTACGACGCGGTGGTCACGGGCAGGTAGCCCGTGCGCTTGTGGCTGGCGGACTGCACTTCAGGCGTCGAGATGAAGCTGAAGAACTTGGCCACGCCCTTGTATTCGGCGGCCTTCTTGCCCGACATGACCCAGAGGCTGGCGCCGCCGATCACGGTGTTCTGCGGTGCGCCCGGCACGTCCGGGTAGTAGGGCAGGGGAGCCAGGCCGTAGGCGAACTTGGCGTTCTTGGCCACGTTGCCGTAGAAGCCCGACGAGGTGTTGATCATGGCGCACTCGCCCGAGACGAACGAGGCTTCAGGCACGTTGCCGCGGCCCTTGTAGACGAACAGGCCCTGCTTGGCCATGCTGGCCAGGTTCTCGACGTGGCGCTGGTGCAGCGGCGAGTTGACCTTCAGGCGCGTGTCCAGGCCCTGCAG
Organism: Variovorax raffinosi; assembly: GCF_051216615.1. Classification (NCBI taxonomy): domain Bacteria; kingdom Pseudomonadati; phylum Pseudomonadota; class Betaproteobacteria; order Burkholderiales; family Comamonadaceae; genus Variovorax; species Variovorax raffinosi. Next base: position 94,425 of record NZ_JBPJZR010000011.1, on the reverse strand, counting down.
GCCGTTGGCCTTGGTGGCGAACTCCACGTTGTGCCAGGCCGAGAAGCTCTCGAGCTGGGTCCAGTTCTGCCATGCCGTGGTGAACGGGCACTTGTGGCCGCTCGCCTTGAGCTTGGCGGCCGCGGCCACCACTTCGGGCCAGGTCGACGGCGCCTTGTCGGTCGGCAGGCCGGCCGCCTTGAAGGCGTCCTTGTTGAAATAGAAGATGGTGGTCGAGCTGTTGAACGGGAAGCTCAGCATCTGGCCGTTGGGGGCGGTGTAGTAACCGGCCACGGCGGGGATGTAGGCGCTCGGGTCGAACTTCTCGCCCGCGTCCTTCATGACCTGGCCGACCGGAACGATCGCGCCCTTGCTGGCCATCATGGTGGCGGTGCCCACTTCGAACACCTGCAGGATGTGCGGTGCGTTGCCGGCGCGGAAGGCTGCGATGGACGCCGTCATGGATTCGTCGTACGTGCCCTTGAAGGTCGGCACGATCTTGTATTCCTTCTGGCTCTCATTGAACTGCTTGGCCAGGTCGTTGACCCACTCGTTGTTGACGGCGGTCATGGAATGCCACCACTGGATCTCTGTCTGGGCCTGGGCTGCATTGAACAGCGTGGCGGCCAGCGCCGATGCCAGCGCGAGCGTCTTGAATCGCATGAAGACTCCTGAAGGGAAAAATAGTAAGCGCGGATGCTAGGGCATGTGGATGACACAGCCGCGTCACATTGGCGCACGGAGCCGGGGTCTATTCCAGTCGGGGAAACCCCTTTGGCGTCAAGCCCGGCGCGGGCTGCGGCCCTGCATGTTGCGCTGCACCATGCTAGCATCGCCCTCCCTTTTTTGGCCTAGCTTGTCGCCGTGGCCGGGGCTTCCTTGAGTACGTCATGAGCAGCAAAACCTCCCTCGACAAAAGCAGGATCAAGTTCCTTTTGCTCGAGGGCATCCACCCTTCGGCCGTGGAGGTGCTGCGCGCCGCCGGCTACACCAACATCGAGTCGCTGCCGGGTGCCTTGCCCGACGCCGAACTCAAGGCCAAGATCGCCGACGTGCACTTCGTGGGCATTCGCTCGCGGACCCAGCTGACGGCCGAAGTCTTTGCCGCTGCGCACAAGCTGGTGGCAGCCGGGTGCTTCTGCATCGGCACCAACCAGGTCGACCTGGAAGCTGCCCGCGAGCATGGCGTGGCGGTGTTCAACGCACCGTTTTCCAATACCCGCTCGGTGGCCGAGCTGGTGCTGGCCGAAGCCATCCTGCTGCTGCGCGGCGTGCCCGAGAAGAGCGCGGTGGCGCATCGCGGCGGCTGGCTCAAGTCGGCCGACAACGCTTTTGAAATCCGCGGCAAGACGCTGGGCATCGTGGGCTACGGCTCGATCGGCGCGCAGCTGTCGGTGCTGGCCGAGGCGCTGGGCATGCACGTGGCGTTCTTCGACGTGGTCACCAAGCTGCCGCTGGGCAACGCCCGCCAGGTGCGCGATCTGCACCAACTGCTGGCGCAAAGCGACATCGTGACGCTGCACGTGCCCGAGACGCAGGCCACGCAATGGATGATCGGCGCGGCCGAGATTGCGGCGATGAAGCCGGGTTCGATCCTCATCAACGCCTCGCGCGGCACCGTGGTCGCGATCGACGCGCTGGCCGCTGCGCTGAAGGAAAAGAAGCTGCTGGGCGCCGCCATCGACGTGTTCCCGGTGGAGCCGCGCAGCAACAAGGACGAGTTCCTGTCGCCGTTGCGCGGCCTGGACAACGTGATCCTGACCCCGCACATCGGCGGCTCGACGATGGAGGCGCAGGCCAACATCGGGCTGGAAGTCGCCGAGAAGCTGGTGAAGTACAGCGACAACGGGACGTCGACTTCGTCGGTCAACTTCCCCGAGGTGGCGCTGCCTGCGCATCCGGGCAAGCACCGGCTGCTGCACATTCACCGGAACGTGCCGGGCGTGCTGTCCGAGATCAACAAGATCTTTTCGGACAACAACATCAATATCTCCTCGCAGTTCCTGCAGACGAACGAGAAAGTCGGCTACGTGGTGATGGACATCGACGCTGCTTCTTCGGATCTGGCGCTGGAGAAGCTGGCGAAGGTGAACGGGACGATTCGGAGCCGCGTGCTGTTCTGATGTTCTGATTCGTCGGGGGCTCGGCGATGGGCACTGTGCCCTCGGGCGGCCGACGTCACCGGCCGCTTCGCGGCTTCCCTGCGCTGCTCACGACGGGCGGGGTCTCGCAGAACTCGCTTCGCTCAAACAGCTGCGAGCCCTGATCCGCCCGTCGCTGCGCTGCTCGGCGGTGCCTCAACGGCCGCCCAAGGGCACAGCACCCATCGCCGTGGTGACAGCGGTTGTTGATCCCCCCTCTTCGGAGCCCGTTCCCTGTCGTATTACTCCCTCTCCCCCTGGGAGAGGGCTGGGGTGAGGGCAGTCGGCCTCAAAGAAGTGCAGGGTTCTCGCTAACCCCCTGAGCCCGGTACGCGGTGCGGTGTGGTCAGCCCCTCTGGGCCGCCGAGGAGCGCAGCGTTTCGCGGATCAGGGCTCGCAGCTGTTTGAGCGAAGCGAGTTCTGCGAGACCCCGCGAGACGCGAGCACCGCAGGGAAGCCCGAAGGGCCGGCACAGTGGGGCTGACCGCGCCGTACCGCGTACCGGGCGCTCTCCACAAGAAGCGCTCCGCAGCGCCCTTAGCACAAGGGCAACAAAAAACCCACAGGCAAAGCCCCCAAGCCCTGCCCTAAAATCCACCCCCCGGCTACATGGGCGCGCAGCGCCTGGCCAAGGGCCCCACCCGATGAATGCTCCGACCGCGTTGAACGCGTTGTTGTCGCAGGCCGCAGAGCCCGCACGACTTCGCGAGATCCCGTACAACTACACCAGCTTCTCCGACCGAGAGATCGTGATTCGCCTGCTGGGCGAACGCGGCTGGGACCTGCTGCAGACCCTGCGCGCCGAGCGCCGCACCGGCCGATCGGCGCGCATGCTCTACGAAGTGCTGGGCGACACCTGGGTCGTGCAGCGCAACCCCTACCTCGTCGACGATCTGCTGGACAACCCGCGTCGCCGCGGCCAACTGGTCGATGCGCTCAAGCACCGGCTGACCGAGGTGCAGAAGCGCCGCACCCCCGACAGCGACCTGCCGCGCGACCAGCTCGTCGGCGAGCTGACCCACCTCGTGGGCAACGCGGTGTCCAGCTTCGACACCATGTTCAGCAACGTCGCCGCGCTGCGCCGCAAGGCCACCCGCGTGCTGCGCCGGCTCACGGCCAAGGACAACATCAAGTTCGACGGCCTCTCTCGCGTGTCCCACGTGACCGACGCCACCGACTGGCGCGTCGAGTACCCCTTCGTCGTCTTGTGCCCCGACACCGAGACCGAGATGGCGCTGCTGGTCAAGGGCTGCATCGAACTCGGCCTGACCATCATTCCGCGCGGCGGCGGCACCGGCTACACCGGCGGTGCGATTCCGCTGACCTGGAACAGCGTCGTCATCAACACCGAGAAGCTCGAAGCCATGACCGAGGTCGAGCACGTCTCGCTGCCCGGCCTCGAAGCGCCCGTGCCCACCATCTGGACCGAAGCTGGTGTGGTCACACAGCGCGTGGCCGATGCGGCCGAGCGTGCGGGCTTCGTGTTCGCGGTCGATCCGACCTCGGCCGAAGCCTCGTGCGTCGGCGGCAACGTCGCAATGAACGCCGGCGGCAAGAAGGCCGTGCTGTGGGGCACCGCGCTCGACAACCTTGCCTCGTGGCGCATGGTCACGCCGCAGGCCGAATGGCTCGAAGTCACGCGCATCGGCCACAACCTCGGCAAGATCCACGACGCCGAGCGCGCCGTGTTCGAGTTGCAGTACTTCGCGGCCGACGGCAAGACGAAACTGCGCACCGAGCAACTCGACATTCCCGGCAAGACCTTCCGCAAGGAAGGCCTTGGCAAGGACGTGACCGACAAGTTCCTCTCAGGCCTGCCGGGCATCCAGAAAGAAGGCTGCGACGGCCTCATCACCAGTTGCCGCTGGGTCGTGCACCGCATGCCCGCCCACACGCGCACGGTGTGCCTCGAATTCTTCGGCAACGCAAAAGACGCGGTGCCCAGCATCGTCGAGATCAAGGACTTCATGTTCGCCGAGCAGAAGCGCTCGGGCGTGCTGCTGGCCGGCCTCGAACACCTGGACGACCGGTATCTGAAGGCCGTGGGCTACGCGACCAAATCGAAGAAGCACGGCGGCCTGCCGAAGATGGTGCTGTTCGGCGACATCGCGGGCGACGACGCCGATGCGGTGGCGCGCGTCACCTCGGAAGTGGTGCGCATCGCCAACTCGCGCAGCGGCGAAGGCTTCATCGCCATCAGCCCCGAGGCGCGCAAGAAATTCTGGCTCGACCGCAAGCGCACGGCCGCCATCAGCAAACACACCAACGCCTTCAAGATCAATGAAGACGTGGTGATCCCGCTGCCGCGCATGGCCGAGTACAGCGACGGCATCGAGCGCATCAACATCGAGCTGTCGCTGCAGAACAAGCTCGCGCTCACCGACGAACTCGAAGCCTTTCTCACGCGCGGCAACCTGCCGCTGGGCAAGACCGACGATGCGCACGAGATTCCGGCGGCCGAGCTGCTGGAAGACCGCGTGGCGCAGGCGGTGTCGCTGGTACAGGAGACACGTGTGCTGTGGGCCGGCTGGCTGCAGAACGTCGATGCGCTGTTCCCGCAGCTGCAGGACCACAGCCTGCGCGCGAGCTGGAAGACGCAACTTCGCCAACCGCTGCAGGAGATTTTTTCGGGCGGCGAGTTCGCGCCGATCCTGGCCGAGTGCACGGCCATTCACAAGCGCGTGCTCAAGGGCCGCGTGTGGGTCGCGCTGCACATGCACGCGGGCGACGGCAACGTGCACACCAACATCCCCGTCAACAGCGACAACTACGACATGCTGCAGACCGCGCATGCCGCGGTGGTGCGCATCATGGCGCTGGCGCGCAGCCTCGACGGCGTGATCTCGGGTGAGCATGGCATCGGCATCACCAAGCTCGAATTCCTGAGCGACGAAGAGCTGCAACCCTTCACCGACTACAAGAAGCGGGTCGACCCTGAAGGCCGTTTCAACAAGGGCAAGCTGCTGCGCGCACCCGCGGGCGAAGCCGTCACGCTGCATGCCGACCTGACCAACGCCTACACGCCGAGCTTCGGCCTCATGGGCCACGAGTCGCTGATCATGCAGCAGAGCGACATCGGCGCCATTGCCGACAGCGTGAAGGACTGCCTGCGCTGCGGCAAGTGCAAGCCGGTGTGCGCCACGCACGTGCCGCGCGCCAACCTGCTCTACAGCCCGCGCAACAAGATCCTTGCGACCTCGCTGCTGGTGGAGGCCTTCCTCTACGAAGAGCAGACGCGGCGCGGCATCAGCATCAAGCACTGGGAGGAGTTCGAGGACGTGGCCGACCACTGCACCGTGTGCCACAAGTGCCTCACGCCGTGCCCGGTGAAGATCGACTTCGGCGACGTGTCGATGAACATGCGCAACCTGCTGCGCAAGATGGGACAGAAGAGCTTCCGTCCCGGCAACGCGGCCGCGATGTTCTTCCTCAACGCGACCAATCCGCAGACCATCAAGGCGGTGCGCGCGGGCATGGTGGGGGTGGGCTTCAAGGCGCAGCGCCTGGCCAACGACCTGCTGCGTCGCGTTGCGAAGAAGCAGACCGGCGCGCCGCCGGCCACGCTGGGGCCTGCGCCGATCAAGGAGCAGGTGATCCACTTCATCAACAAGAAGATGCCGGGCAACCTGCCGAAGAAGACGGCACGCGCGCTGCTCGACATCGAGGATGCGGACTACGTGCCGATCATCCGCAATCCGAAGTCGACCACCTCGGAAACAGAAGCGGTCTTCTACTTCCCGGGCTGCGGGTCGGAGCGGCTGTTCTCGCAAGTCGGCCTGGCCACGCAGGCGATGCTCTGGCATGCGGGCGTGCAGACGGTATTGCCGCCGGGCTACCTGTGCTGCGGCTATCCGCAGCGCGGCAGCGGCCAGTTCGACAAGGCCGAGAAGATGATCACGGACAACCGCGTGCTCTTCCACCGTGTCGCCAACACGCTCAACTACCTCGACATCAAGACGGTGGTGGTGAGCTGCGGCACCTGCTATGACCAGCTGCAGGGCTACCAGTTCGACAAGATCTTCCCGGGCTGCCGCATCATCGACATTCACGAGTACCTGCTCGAAAAGGGCATCACGCTGGCCGAGGCCGGCGGTGGTGGCTACCTGTACCACGACCCCTGCCATTCGCCGATGAAGCAGCAGGACCCGATGAAGACGGTGAAGGCGCTGGTCGGCGACAACGTGCTCAAGAACGATCGCTGCTGCGGCGAATCGGGCACGCTCGGTGTGTCGCGGCCCGACATCTCCACGCAGATCCGCTTCCGCAAGGAAGAAGAGTTGAAGAAGGGCGAGGCCGCGCTGCGCGAGAGCGGCAACGTGGGCGCGACCGACAACGTGAAGATCCTCACCAGCTGCCCGAGCTGTCTGCAAGGCCTCTCGCGCTACGGCAACGACCTGAACAACGGCCTGCTCGAAGCCGACTACATCGTGGTCGAGATGGCCAACAAGATCCTCGGCGCCGACTGGATGCCGCAATACGTGGCCGCCGCCAATCACGGTGGCATCGAACGGGTGTTGGTATGAAGGTGCAGGGCTGTGTCCTGTGCGAAGGCGCCGGTGGCCGCGTCGTTTTCGAGGGCGCGAAGCTGCGCGTCATTCATGCGGAAGAGGCCGGCTTTCCGGCGTTCTATCGCGTGATCTGGCGCGAGCATGCGGCCGAGTTTTCCGATCTCGAAGCGTCTGACCGCGTGCTGTGCATGGAGGCGGTGACGGTGGCCGAGCAATGCCTGCGCGAGCACCTGAAGCCGGCCAAGATCAATCTTGCCGCGCTCGGCAACATGGTGCCGCACCTGCACTGGCACGTGATCGCGCGCTTTGCGGAGGACAGCCATTTCCCCGGCTCGGTCTGGGCGCCGGTGCAGCGCGAAGTGAATGCTGCGCAGCAGGCGGACATCGCTTCGCGTCTTCCGGCCATCGAGGCTGCGATGATCGAGCGTCTGGGCACAAGGAGTTTCTGATGGCAGGTTTGAAACCGGGCGCACCGACGCCGCAAGCGATCACCGTGCATGGCCAGTCGCGCGTGCTCGAAGTGGGCTTCTCGGATGGCGCGACCTTCCGCATTCCCTTCGAGCTGATGCGCATCTATTCGCCATCGGCCGAAGTGCAGGGCCACGGCCCGGGCCAGGAAGTCCTGCAGACCGGCAAGCGCGAGGTCGAGTTGGCCAACCTGGAGCCGGTCGGCAACTACGCCGTGCAACCGACCTTCAGCGATGGCCACAACACAGGCATCTACTCGTGGGACCTGCTCTACGAACTGGGTGCGAAGCAGGCCGAGCTGTGGGCCGAGTACGAACGGCGCCTTGCCGTGGCGGGCGTCGATCGCGACGCGCCGATGATCGAAGACAGCGGCCACGCCTGCAGCAGCCACTGAAGCCCGAAGTCGGCTTGTGCTATTGAAAAGATAGCCCCGCAGGCAGGGAGGGCGCGCGTTTCGGCGCGTCCGCGTTTGAATAAAAAAGCAACAAATGTCCGCCGTGCGCGCGGGGTCGTCAGCTTGATGTGCAGGCTTCCGGCCTAACATCGGTTGCATGAGCACCACACACTTCGGCTTCGAGAAAGTCGACGAAAGCGAGAAGGCGACACGCGTTCGCGGCGTCTTCGACTCGGTAGCCTCGCGCTACGACATCATGAACGACCTGATGTCGGCCGGCCTGCATCGCGCCTGGAAGGCGTACACCGTGATGGTTGCGAACGTGGGCGAAGGCTCGCGCGTGCTCGACATCGCGGGCGGCACCGGCGACCTGGCCATGGCCTTCGCCAAGAAGGTCGGCGCCACCGGCCAGGTGGTTCACACCGACATCAACGAAGCCATGCTGCGCACCGGACGCGACCGTCTGCTCGACGCCGGCGTGTCGCTGCCCACGATGGTTTGCGACGCAGAAAAACTGCCCTTCCCCGACAACCATTTCGACGTGGTCACGGTGGCCTTCGGCCTGCGCAACATGACGCACAAGGACATCGCGCTCAAGGAAATGAACCGCGTGCTCAAGCCGCGCGGCAAGTTGCTGGTGCTCGAGTTCTCGAAGGTCGCGAAGCCGCTTGCCAAGGTCTACGACTGGTACTCCTTCAACGTGCTGCCGCGTCTTGGCAAGCTCGTGGCGGGTGACGATGCGAGCTATCGCTATCTCGCCGAATCGATCCGGATGCATCCCGCGCAAGAGGAACTCAAGACCCTCATGAAAGAGGGCGGTTTCGGACATGTGGACTATCACAATATGACTGGTGGCGTGGCCGCCCTCCATGTTGGAATCAAGTGTTGATGAAGCGAATCTTTCGCTCAAGAGGAGACGACATGAAGAGTTTGGGTACTTTGTTTTTGGCGGCTGCGATGGTGCTGGGCAGTGTCCAGGCTGAAGCCGCTCGCATGGGTGGTGGCAAGTCCGTGGGGCGTCAGTCGTCCAACGTGACGCAACGCCAGGCCACGCCGCCCGCAGCGCCGGGCGCACCCGCGCAGCAGAACGCGACCAACGCAGCAGCGGCCAAGCCCGCAACGCCGGCCGCGGCCGCCGCACCGAAGCGCCCGTGGGGCGCAATGCTCGGCGGCCTCGCAGCAGGCTTGGGCCTCGCATGGCTTGCGCATTCGCTCGGCCTTGGCGCCGGCTTCGGCAACATCCTGCTGATCGGCCTGCTGGTGCTGGCCGGTGTGGTGGTGTGGCGCATGATCAAGGCGCGCTCGCAGCAAGCCTCGGGTGGCAACAACCAGGGCGGCTTCGCGTTCCAGGGCGCAGGCGCCAGCCCCGCCAACGCCACCGCCCCCGCGCAATACAGCCCGGCCAACGTGGGCAACGATGCATCGGCCCGTCCGTGGGAGCGCAGCGCTACCGCCTTCGACGCCACGCCCGCGGCGGACACAGATCGCCACGGCAGCAGCCTCTCCGCAGCAGGTGCTGCGGCCGGCGGCAGCATGATCGGTTCGGCACTGGTCGGCTCGCAGGCCTGGGGCACGCCCGCAGGTTTCGACGTGGAAGGCTTCCTCGGCGCCGCCAAGCGCAACTTCGTGACGCTGCAGGACGCATGGGACCGCGCCGACGTATCGACGCTGCGTTCGATGATGACCGACAGCATGGTCGACGAGATCCGTACGCAACTGGCCGATCGTGCCGGCCACACCGGTGGTGCCTCGAACAAGACCGAAGTCGTGATGCTCGACGCCAAGCTGCTCGGCATCGAAGAGCTGCCTGATGCCTACATGGCCAGCGTGGAGTTCTCCGGCATGATCCGCGAAGACGCCTCGGCAGGCCCGGGCCCGTTCCGCGAAGTCTGGAACATGACCAAGCCGACCAGCGGCAACAGCGGTTGGCTGGTTGCTGGTGTGCAGGCACTGCAGTAAAGCAAAAAGCTGAAGCGCGCCCGTCGCAGGGCCGCGGCAGTGACGGGATAATGGGGACCATGGCTACACCATCGTCCCCTTTTTCTTTTCTCGGCGACCTTTTCAATCGCATCGGCGAACGTCTCCAGCCTCCGGGCTGGGCGGTCCACGAGATCCAGCACCGCGCGGTCCTGTTCCTGAACCATGTGCTGCAGCAGGAGCCCGAAGCCCAGCAGCGGCTGCTGCGCCAGCAGGGGCGGGTGGTGCGCTTCCAGTGGCGCTTCGTGACGATGGAGCTGGTGGCCACGCCGGCCGGGCTGCTCGACCTGGCCCCTGAAGGCTCGGTCCCCGAACTCACCCTGACCGTGACCGACGACTCTCCCTTCGACATCGCCCGCGCCACGCTGCGCGGCGACAAGCCTTCCGTACAGATCGTGGGCGACGTGCAGCTGGCCGCCGAGGTCAACTGGCTGGTCGATCACGTGCGCTGGGATGTCGAGGACGACCTGGCCCGCGTGATCGGCGATGTGCCTGCGCACACCCTGGGCAATGGCGTGCGGCGTGTCGTGGGCGCGCTGCGCCAGTTCGTCGGCGACCGCACGGCACGCGCCGGCGGTTCGGCGGCCGGCTCGGCGGGCAAGGCCGAATGAGGCGCTTCTACCGCGGCGTGTTCATCGTCTGGATCGCGCTGCGCTACGGCCTCGACGAGCTCGTGCTCACGAGCTTCCAGAAGCCCTGGCTGCGCGTGGTCGCGCGCGTTGTCTCGTTCGGGCGCAAGCTCGATGCGCCGCGCGGCCAGCGGCTGCGCGAAGCCCTCGAGCGGCTCGGCCCCATCTTCGTGAAGTTCGGCCAGGTGCTGTCGACCCGGCGCGACCTGCTGCCACCCGACATCGCCGACGAACTCGCCTTCCTGCAGGACCGCGTGCCGCCGTTCCCTTCGGCGGTGGCCATTGCCACCATCGAGCGCGCGTTCCGCCGTCCCGTGGGCGATGTTTTCGTGCAGTTCGACGAAACCCCGATCGCCAGTGCGTCGATCGCGCAGGTGCACTTTGCCGTCATCCGCACCAAGGAGGGCGAGCTGCGCGATGTCGCCGTCAAGGTGCTGCGGCCCAACATGCGTGGCGTGATCGAGAAAGACCTGGGCTTGATGGCCATGATGGCCGGCTGGGTTGAGAAGCTCTCGCCCGACGGCAAGCGCCTGAAGCCGCGCGAGGTGGTCGGCGAGTTCGACAAGTACCTGCACGACGAGCTCGACCTGGTGCGCGAGGCCGCCAATGCGGCCCAACTGCGCCGCAACATGGTGTCGCTCGAGCTGGTGCTCATTCCCGAGATGTTCTGGGACTTCTGCCATCCCGAAGTCATCGTGATGGAGCGCATGAACGGCGTGCCCATTGCCCAGATGGACCGCCTGCGCGCGGCCGGCGTCGACATTCCCAAGCTGGCGCGTGATGGGGTCACGATCTTCTTCACCCAGGTGTTTCGCGACGGCTTCTTCCATGCCGACATGCACCCGGGCAACATCCAGGTGAGCCTGGAGCCCGAGACCTTCGGGCGCTACATCTCGCTGGACTTCGGCATCATCGGCACGCTGACCGAGTCGGACAAGGAATACCTCGCGCAGAATTTCGTGGCCTTCTTCCGGCGCGACTACAAGCGTGTGGCCGAGCTGCACCTCGAAAGCGGCTGGGTGCCCGAGGGCACGCGCATCGATGAACTCGAAGCCGCGATCCGCACCGTCTGCGAGCCGTACTTCGACCGGCCGTTGAAGGAGATCTCCCTGGGCATGGTGCTGATGCGCCTGTTCCAGACCTCGCGCCGCTTCCATGTCGAGATCCAGCCGCAACTGGTGCTGCTGCAGAAGACGCTGCTCAACATCGAAGGCCTGGGCCGCAGCATCGACCCCGAGCTGGACCTCTGGCACACCGCCAAGCCCTTCCTCGAAAAATGGATGGTCGACCAGATCGGCCCGAAGAAGCTGTTCCAGCAACTGAAGGCCGAGGCGCCGCGCTACGCGAAGTTGCTGCCGCAATTGCCGCGCCTGCTGCACGATTTCCTTGAAAATCGGCCCGCCGACAACCGGCGCGAGCTGCTCGAACTGCTGGCCGAGCAAAAGCGCACCAACCGGTTGCTGCAGACCATCGTCTACGGTGGCATAGGTTTTGTATTGGGGTTGCTCGCCATGCAATTGCTGGTGCGGGTGCGCCTGTTCTAGAGGAGTCTTTGCCGTGTTGTTGACGTTGGTCATCGTCTATCTGCTGGTCACCATCGCCATCGGCCTCTACGCCGCCAAGCGGGTGAAGAACACCACCGACTTCGCCATTGCCGGACGGCACCTGCCGCTCTTCATGATCGTCACGACCACCTTCGCGACCTGGTTCGGGTCCGAAACGGTGCTCGGCATTCCGGCCAAGTTCATCGAGGGCGGGCTGAACGGCGTGGTCGAAGATCCGTTCGGCGCGGGCACCTGCCTGATCCTGGTGGGCCTGTTCTTCGCGGGCAAGCTCTATCGCATGACCCTGCTGACCATCAGCGACTACTACCGCGAGCGCTACGGCCGCGGCGTCGAGGTGGCCTGCTCGCTGATCATCATGCTGAGCTACCTGGGCTGGGTGTCGGCGCAGGTCACGGCGCTGGGTCTGGTGTTCAACCTGTTGTCGGCCGGCGCCATCAGCATCCCGCTGGGCATGGTGATCGGCGTGGTCTCGATCCTGGCCTACACGCTGTTCGGCGGCATGTGGTCGGTGGCGGTGACCGACTTCATGCAGATGATCATTCTCGTGAGCGGTCTCGCGGTCATCGCGGTGTTCGCCGGCAACATGGCGGGCGGTGCCGACAAGGTGGTGGCCTTCGCGGTCAGCAAGGACCTCTTCAAGTTCTGGCCCGAGCCCAACCTGCACGACATGGTGTTCTTCTTCGCGGCCGCCATCACGATGATGCTCGGCTCGATTCCGCAGCAGGACGTGTTCCAGCGCGTGATGTCGGCCAACAGCGTCAAGGCGGCCCAGCGCGGCCCCGTGATCGGCGGCGTGGCGTACATCCTGTTCGCCTTCGTGCCGATGTTCCTGGTGGCCAGCGCGCTGCTGATCATGCCGCAGGAGGTGGCGGTGCTGCTGAAGGAAGATCCGCAGAAGGTGCTGCCCACGCTGGTGCTGCAGAAGATGCCGTTCGTGATGCAGGTGCTGTTCTTCGGTGCGTTGCTGTCGGCCATCAAGTCGACCGCGTCGGCCACCTTGCTGGCGCCCAGCGTCACCTTCACCGAGAACATTTGGCGCCAGTTCCGACCGGCCGGCACCGACCGCGAGAACCTCATGACCATGCGGATCACCGTGCTGCTGTTCAGCGCCGCCGTGCTGGCCTACGCCATCCGCATGCAGGGCACGCCGATCTACGAGCTGGTGTCGGGCGCCTACCAGGTGCCGCTGGTGGGGGCCTTCGTGCCGCTGGTCTGCGGCCTGTACTGGCGCCGCGCCACCACCCAGGGCGCCATCGCCTCGATCGCCCTGGGCATCGGCGTCTGGCTGCTGTTCCTGGCCATGCCCTGGGGGGCGGTCTTCCCGGCCCAGCTTGCGGGCGTGCTGTGCGCGTTCGTCGGCATGGTGGCCGGTTCGCTGCTTCCGCAATGGCTAGTGGACACTCACACGCCGCACCGCCCGCTGGCGACCGAACCCGCCTGAGACAAGGGCTCAGGGCCCTTGCCGGATGGCGATTGGCGGGTGCACCCCTATAATCGAGGGCTTTGCGAGCGGCAGCTGCGCCGCTTTTTTGACCCCCAATCTTCATGCCCATCTACGCCTACAAGTGCAGCGCCTGCGGCTTTGCCAAAGACGCCCTGCAAAAGATGTCCGACGCGCCCCTGACGGTGTGTCCGGCGTGCGGCGCGAGCGCGTTCGAAAAACAGGTCACGGCCGCCGGCTTCCAGCTCAAGGGCTCGGGCTGGTACGTGACCGACTTCCGTGAGGGCGGCGGCAAGAAGGCCGAGCCTGCCACGGCACCCGTTGCGAGCGACGGCGCCAAGTCCGCCGAGTCTTCTTCTTCCGCCGCGCCAAGCCCCGCTCCGGCGCCCGCGGCGCCGGCTGCTGCCGCCAAGAGCGGCGACTGATCGACCGCCATGCTCGCCCTGCGCAAATGGTTGCTGTCCGGCTTGCTGGTCATCGTGCCGCTGGTCATCACGCTCGGCGTGCTGAACTGGATCATCGGCACGCTCGACCAGACGCTCTGGCTGCTGCCCGAGCAGTGGCAGGTCTGGCTCAGCGACCACCGGGTGCGCGGCCTGGGCGTGCTGCTCACGCTGGCCATCCTGCTGGTGGTGGGCGCCACCGCCAGCAATTTCGTCGGCAAGCGCCTGCTCGGCTGGGGCGACGCCGTGGTGCGGCGCATTCCGGTCGTGCGCTCGATCTACTCCAGCGTCAAGCAGGTGTCGGACACGCTGTTCTCCGAGAACGGCAACGCCTTTCGTACCGCGGTGCTGATCCAGTGGCCGCGCGAAAACGTCTGGACCATTGCCTTCGTGACGGGCGCCCCTGGCAATGAGGTCGCGGAACATCTCGGCAGCGAAGAAGAATTCCTCAGTGTCTACGTGCCGACCACGCCCAATCCCACGGGCGGCTACTTCGTGATGCTCAAGCGCAGCGACTGCATCGAACTGAAGATGAGCGTGGACGAAGCGCTCAAGTACATCGTCTCGATGGGGGTGGTTGTTCCAGGCAGCCCCGCCACGGTGGCAACCAAGCCATCCAACTCATAAAAACGAACGCGCCCGAACGGCGCCGGAATTGATCCCTATGGCCATGCGTACTCACTATTGCGGTCTTGTGACCGAAGCCCTGATGGGCCAGACCGTCACCCTTTGCGGCTGGGTCAACCGTCGCCGCGACCACGGCGGCGTGATCTTCATCGACGTGCGTGACCGCGAAGGTTATGTGCAGGTGGTGTGCGATCCCGATCGCGCCTCCACCTTCGGCGTGGCCGAGAACCTGCGCAACGAGTTCTGCGTGCAGATCACGGGCCTGGTGCGCGCGCGCCCCGAAGGCACGACCAACGACAGCCTCAAGAGCGGCAAGATCGAAGTGCTGTGCCACGAGCTGAAGGTGCTCAACCCTTCGGTCACGCCCCCGTTCCTGCTGGACGACGACAACCTGTCGGAAACCACCCGCCTCACGCACCGCGTGCTCGACCTGCGCCGCCCAGCCATGCAACGCAACATGATGCTGCGCTACAAGGTGACGATGGAAACGCGCAAGTTCCTCGATGCCAACGGCTTCATCGACATCGAGACGCCGATGCTCGGCAAGTCCACGCCCGAAGGCGCGCGCGACTACCTCGTGCCCAGCCGCGTGCACGACGGCAGCTTCTTCGCGCTGCCGCAGTCGCCCCAACTGTTCAAGCAGTTGCTGATGGTGGCCGGCTACGACCGCTACTACCAGATCGTCAAGTGCTTCCGCGACGAAGACCTGCGCGCCGACCGCCAGCCTGAATTCACGCAGATCGACATCGAGACCTCGTTCCTCGCCGAAGAAGAAATCCGCGAGATGTTCGAAGGCATGATCCGCAACGTGTTCCGCAACGCCGCGGGCATCGAGCTGCCGGTGTTCCCGACGATGACGTACGGCGATGCCATGTTCAAGTACGGCTCGGACAAGCCCGACCTGCGCGTGAAGCTCGAATTCACCGAACTCACCGAGCTGATGAAGCGCGTCGAGTTCAAGGTGTTCTCGAACGCCGCCACCATGGTGGGCGGCCGTGTCGTGGCGCTGCGCGTGCCGGGCGGCGGTGCCGAAGGCGGCCTGTCGCGCGGTGAAATCGACGCCTATCAAGAGTTCGTCAAGATCTACGGCGCCAAGGGCCTGGCCTACATCAAGGTCAACGACGCAGCCGCCGGCCGCGAAGGCCTGCAAAGCCCGATCGTCAAGAACCTGGACGACAACACGCTGGCTGAGATCATCGCCCGCACGGGTGCCCGCAACGGCGACATCCTGTTCTTCGGCGCCGACAAGGAAAAGGTCGTCAACGACGCCATCGGCGCGCTGCGCGTGAAGATCGGCCACAGCCCCTTCGGCAAGAAGAGCGGCCTGTTCGACGACCGCTGGGCACCGCTGTGGGTGGTCGACTTCCCGATGTTCGAGTTCGACGAGGATGGCCAGCGCTGGTCCGCCGTGCACCACCCGTTCACCGCACCGAAGGACGGCCATGAAGACCTCATGGACACCGCGCCCGAGAAGTGCATTGCCAAGGCCTACGACATGGTGCTCAACGGCATCGAGATGGGCGGCGGCTCGGTGCGTATCCACCGCGAGGAAGTGCAGAGCAAGGTGTTCCGCGCGCTGAAGATCAGCGCCGAAGACGCGCAGCTCAAGTTCGGCTTCCTGCTGGACGCGCTGCAGTACGGCGCGCCGCCGCACGGTGGCATCGCCATCGGCCTGGACCGCCTCGTCATGCTGATGACCGGCGCCGAGTCGATCCGCGACGTGATCGCCTTCCCCAAGACCCAGCGCGCGCAAGACCTGCTGACGCAGGCGCCGAGCCCGGTCGACGAGAAGCAACTGCGCGAGCTGCACATCAAGCTGCGCAACACGCCTCAAGCCGCAGCCTGATGCCGGCATGACGACTGGCACCCGGCCCTGGAAGATCCCGGAGTCGGTGCTTGTCGTGATCCACACGCCGGCACTCGACGTGCTGCTGATCCGGCGCGCCGACGCGGCCGAGTTCTGGCAGTCGGTCACCGGCAGCAAGGACAGCGTCGACGAGCCGCTCGCGCTCACGGCGGCGCGCGAGGTGGCCGAGGAAACCGGCATCCAGTGCGGCCAGGGCAGTGCGCTCGCATCGCAACTGGTCGACTGGCAACTGCGCAACATCTACGAAATCTACCCACGCTGGCGCGCCCGCTACGAGCCGGGCGTCACGCACAACACCGAGCACCTGTTCGGCCTGTGCGTGCCCGAACGCCTGACGCCCACGCTCGATCCGCGCGAGCACACCGACTGGCAATGGCTGTCGTACCGCGAAGCGGCCGACGCCTGTTTTTCCCCGTCGAACGCCGAAGCCATCCTGTTGCTGCCAGAATTTGCGCAATGAACCAGCCGGCAGCACAGACCCTTCGGGTCGCGACCTACAACATCCACAAGGGTGTGCAGGGCATCGGGCCTGCCCGGCGGCTTGAGATCCACAACCTCGGCCATGCCATCGAGCAGCTCGATGCCGACATCGTCTGCCTGCAGGAAGTGCGCAAGATGAACCGGCAGGCCGCTGCCCGTTTCGCGCGCTGGCCCGAGCTGCCCCAGGCCGATTTCCTCGCGCCCGAGGGCTACACCGCCGTCTACGAGACCAATGCCGTCACGCGCCATGGGGAGCACGGCAATGCGCTGCTCACGCGCTGGCCGGTGATCCGCACCAGCCACCAGGACATTTCCGACCACCGCTTCGAGCAGCGCGGGCTGCTGCACGTGGTGATCGAGGTCGAGGGGCAGCCGGTGCATGCCATCGTGGTGCACCTGGGCCTCATCAAGGGCAGCCGCGTGCGGCAGATCGCCCGGCTGCGCGAGTTCATCGACCGGGAAGTGCCCGCCGGCGAAGCCGTGGTGGTGGCGGGCGATTTCAACGACTGGGGCGCGCGCATGCGCTACGCCATGAACGCCATGGGCCTGCGCGACACCAGCGACCTGCGCGGCCCGCGCACGCTCACCTATCCCTCGCGCCTGCCGGTGGCGCAGCTCGACTTCATCTACGGGCGCAAGCTGGAGCCGCTGGCCTGCGCGGTGCCGCGCGGCCCGATCTGGGCCCGCATGTCCGACCACCTGCCGCTGGTGGCTGATTTCTCGTTGACCTGAACTCGCCCCCAGGCTTCGCGCACTGCGTGTCGCTTCTCCAACCCCCTACCGGGGGCAACACCTGCGGCCCGGCGAAGCCGGTTCCGCGGTGTTTCCCTGCAGGGGCGCTGAAAAATGATCGCTGCTACCATGCGCGGATGCTGAGGAAAACCGACGTCGCACCGCTCCCCGATCGAAAAGACGATGACGAGGGCACGCCCGTCTCCGTGAAGATCCGCGAGCGCCTGAACGCAGCGCGCAAGCGCTTCAATGCCAATGACAACATCGCCGAGTTCATCGAACCCGGCGAGCTGGAGGCGCTGCTCGACGAGGTCGAGGTCAAGATGAAGGGCGTGCTCGACAGCCTCGTCATCGACGTCGAGAACGATCACAACACCGGCAACACCGCCCGCCGCGTGGCCAAGATGTACCTGAACGAGGTGTTCCGCGGCCGCTACGTGGCACCGCCCTCGCTCACCGAGTTCCCCAACGCCGAGCACCTGAACGAGCTGATGATCGTCGGCCCGATCACCGTGCGCAGCGCCTGCTCGCACCACTTCTGCCCGATCATCGGCAAGCTCTGGGTCGGCGTGATGCCCAACGAGCACACCAACGTGATCGGCCTGTCGAAGTACGCGCGCCTGGCCGAATGGGTCATGGGCCGTCCGCAGATCCAGGAAGAAGCGATCGTGCAACTGGCCGATCTGATCCAGGAAAAGACCCGGCCCGACGGCCTGGCGCTGGTGATGGAAGCCGAACATTTCTGCATGGCCTGGCGCGGCGTGAAGGAAATGGACAGCAAGATGATCAACTCCGTGATGCGCGGCGTGTTCCTGAAAGACCCGAGCCTGCGCCGCGAATTCCTGTCCCTCTTGCCAAGAAAGAGCTGAAGCCATGCTGGTCCGACTCCTCTACGCCAGCCGTGCCGTCGACACCAGCCCGGCAGCCATCGACGCGATCCTCACGCAATCGCGCTCCCACAACCCGGCCTGCGGCATCACCGGCATCCTTTGCTACGGTGCCGGCACCTTCCTGCAGGCCATCGAGGGTGGGCGCGACGCCATCAGCGATCTCTACGGCCACATCCAGCGCGATGCGCGCCACAAGGACGTGGTGCTGCTGCACTACGAAGAAATCTCCGAGCGCCGTTTCGGCGGTTGGACGATGGGGCAGGTCAACCTGTCGAAGCTCAATGCTTCGACGTTGCTCAAGTATTCGGAGAAGCCCGAACTCGACCCCTACAAGGTCTCGGGCAAGGTCTCGCTGGCGCTGCTCGAAGAGCTGATGGCCACCGCCGCCATCGTCGGCCGCCACTAGTCCTTCTTCTGCCGGGGTGCCGCTCTCTGCCTTTGCGCTGATCCTGCTCGCCGGGGTCATTCACGCCAGCTGGAACATCGCCGCCAAGAAGGCGAACGGTGACGCACGCTTCGCGCTCCAGAGCAGCGTGTTCATGGCCGTGGTGTGGGCGCCCGTGGGCATCGCGCTGGGCTGGAGCGTCGTGCCGACATGGGGCGCGAGGGAATGGGGCTTCATCGTGCTGAGCGGCGTGCTGCACGTCTTCTATTACGTGATCCTGCTGCGCGGCTACCGCAAGTCCGACCTCACCGTGGTCTATCCGCTGGCGCGTGGCTCGGGGCCGTTGCTGTCGTCGCTGGTCGCGATCCTGTTTCTCGGCGAGAAGATCAGCCTGATCGGCGTCGCCGGCATCTTCGGCGTGGTGCTCGGCGTGTTCCTCGTGGCAGGCGGTCCGCGCCTCTTTCACAAGAAGCATGACCCGGCCCAGCGCGAGCGGGTGCAAAAGGGCATCCGCTACGGCGTGCTGACCGGCGCCTTCATTGCGGCCTACACGGTGGCCGACAGCTACGCGGTGAAGTTCCTGGCCATGTCGCCGATCCTGCTCGACTACATGGGCAACTTCGTGCGCCTCGTGCTGCTGTTGCCCGCCGCATTGCAGGACCGCGTCACCACTGCGCGCATGTGGCGCGAGCAGTGGAAGTACGCGCTGCTGGTGGCGGCGATCAGCCCGGTTTCCTATGTGCTCGTGCTCTATGCGGTGCAGCAGGCGCCCATCTCGCACGTGGCGCCCGCGCGCGAGGTGTCGATGCTGTTCGCCGCGCTGATCGGTGGGCATCTGCTGCGTGAGGGCGACCGGCTGCTGCGCCTGATGGGCGCAATGCTCATTGCCGCCGGCGTGGTGGCGCTCGCGTTGGGCTGAGGCCATGCTCTTCGGGTGCGACTTTTCGAGCGCGCCCACGGCACGCAAGCCCATCGTGGTGGCCATTGGCGAGCTGGCCGATGCCGACCGTGTCGTGCTGACCCGGCTGCAGCGCTTTGCAACGCTCAACGCCTGGGGCGAATGGCTGCAGGCCACGCCCGCATGGACTGGTGGCTTCGACTTTCCGTTCAGCCTGCCGCGCGAGCTGGTCGAGCACCTGCGCTGGCCAACGCAATGGGACGCGCTGATGGCCCACTACGCCAGCCTGAGCCGCGCCGAGATACGCGACACCTTCGCTGCGTTCTGCGCCGCGCGCCCGGTCGGCGGCAAGTTCGCGCACCGCGCTGCCGACATGCCCGCCGGCTCCAGTCCGTCGATGAAGTGGGTCAATCCCCCGGTGGCCTACATGCTCCATGCCGGCGTGCCGCGCCTGCTGGTGGCCGGTGCGCGCATTCCCGGCCTGCATGAAGGCAACCACCGCGACCGTGTGGCCCTGGAGGCCTATCCGGGCCTGCTGGCGCGCGAGCTGATCGGGCGACGCAGCTACAAGAGCGACGACCTGCGAAAGCAGACACCGCAGCGCCTGGCTGCGCGCACCGACCTGCTGCTGGCCCTCGAAGCCGGCACCACCCGGCTCGGCCTGCGGCTGGGCATTGCCGCGGGCCAGCGTGACGAGTTGCTGGCCGATGCCAGGGGTGACGACATCGACGCGGTGCTGTGCCTCCTGCAGGCCGCCTGGGGCCTCCAGCGTGCCGAAAGCCCCGGACCCGGACATGGTCTGCCGGCCGGATTCGATGCGCTTGAAGGATGGATCGTCACGGCTTGAGCCTTGTTGTCCTACACCGCTTCGGGCTTCCGGCGGAATTCGTGGCGACCGGGTGGCACCTAGATTGAAGGCAGTGGGTCATACCGGCCCACGTGTTTTCACCACCCTACGCAGGAAGGAATCGAGATGAACAAGGACCAAGTGGCAGGCCGCGTCGAAGAGGCCAAGGGCAAGCTGAAGGAAGTCGCCGGCAAGGTTGTCGGCAACGAGAAGCTCGAGGGCGAAGGCCTTGCAGACCAGGCCGCCGGCAAGGTGCAAAAGACCTACGGCGACGTCAAGGAAAAGGCCAAGGACGCGATCAAGTCGGGCGCCGACAAGCTCTGATCTGACTGCTGACAGGACAGGGTTGCGCGCCCGGTGCGCGCAACCTTTTTTCCGTTTCCCGTATTTCCCGCATTCCCGTTTTTCCGTGAGCGACAGGAGGATTTCAATGAACAAATCAAACCCGATCACCGCCATGCCGCATTCGCGCGTGTGGCTCGCCGTGCTCGTGGCCGGCGCTGCACTGACACTGGCCGCCTGCGACAAGTCGGACAACCGCACCGCCGGTGAAAAGCTCGACAGCGCGGTCGCCAAGACCGAGCAGGCCGCCGACACCGCCGCCGCCAAGACCGAACAGGCGCTCAAGGACGCCAAGGCCAAGGCCGATGCCTCCGGCACCACTGCCGATGTGAAGGAAGGCATGGCCAACGCGAAGGAAGCGATCAAGGACGCCGGCGCAGCCGTGAGCGCGACCGTCGACGACGCCGCCATCACTGCTTCTGTCTCGGCAGGCCTGGCGAAGGACCCGGACCTGAGCGCCATCAAGATCAATGTCGACACCAAAGGTGGCGCCGTGAGCCTGAAGGGCCCCGCACCCTCGGCCGCCGCCAAGGCGCGCGCCGAAGACATCGCCAAGGGCGTGCAGGGCGTGACCTCGGTGGACAACCAGCTCGACGTGAAGAGCTGACCATCCCGGCTCTCGCCGCAGATAGCAAAAAGCCCGGTCACTGACCGGGCTTTTTGTTGGGCACCCCGACGGATCGGAGGCGCCGTCAGGGAGCATCTTTGCGTGGCGGATTGGCGGTCTTCTGCATCAACGTGTTGACGATGTCAGCCACGTCGGATGTCTTCAGCACCGCAGCCAGCACTGCCGTGACAGACAGCAGGCGCCACGGCTTGACGAGCACCAGCACCGCGCCGGTGGCCGCCGCAGCCGCCATCAGCTTGGCCGGCTCCTTGCGCGCGTAATGCTCGAGCAGGGGACGCGCCAATTGGCCCGCCGCATGGGCCGGGTGGCGGCGCCACCAGCGCTGCACCACGCTGCGTGCCACCGAGCCCCAGACATTGCCGCCACGGCCCTGCGCAGGCGCTTCGTAGGCCGCTGTCGTCGGGTGCTCGTGGTGCGCGTATTCCAGATCGTCGTCGGCCTCGCGTGCCGAGTGACGCGCCTCTTCCTCGCCGCCGTTCAGTTGCCGCACCAGCGCACGGCGCGAAATGGCCAGGCGCTGCTGCGGGGTCAGGGGAAGGGGGGAGCGATCAGCGCTGGCCATGGTGGGCTCCGGCGTTGTGAAGGGCCTGCAGGTCGGCGTCGAGCTGCGTGCGCAGGTCGTCGAAGCCATAGCCCGGGTGGGGGCGCATCGCGTACCAGGCGCAGAAGGCGGCGATCAGCACCGCGACGCCCGGCACGATGACCAGCACCCAATGAAAGCTGCCATGCAGCACGCCGAGCAGCACGGCCACGCCGATCAGCCCGAGGGCCAGCACGGCGCTGGCCGCCGCCAGCACACCCGCGACTAGGCGGGCGACGAGGCCGCGCCCCGCCTGTGCAGTTTCCTGCCGGACGAGGGCGGCGTAGTTGGCGACGTGTTCAGCGATAAGTTCCGGATGCCCGAGCACCGTGGAGAAAATCGGATGAAGCATGGTGCGGGGGATCGGTGGAACGAAAGATCAGCGGATCAGTAGTCGTCCCGGCTGCGGCGGCTGGCCAGCACGATGAGCGCCGTGATGGCGGCGCCGGCTGCGGCGGCGAGCAGCACCGAGCGCACGGGCTGGTCCGAGATGTAGCGGCCGGTCACGTCGGCAGCCTTCTCGATGCGGCGCTGCGCACGGGCGCTGGTGGTCGATGCGGCGTCCAGGCCGCGCTGAACGGCCTGCTGCACGCGGGCTGCCAGTTGCTCGACGGCCGGCTCGGCATCGCGGCGCAGGTCGCGGACCTTTTCGCCCGCCGCATTCACCGCGTTCTGTGCATAGGCGCGGGTCGATTCGACCGCGTCGTTGGCGGTCTGGCGCGCATCGTCGGCGAGCTGCGAAGGGGTCTTGGTCGTGTTCATGTGTAAGTCCTTTTCGGAAAGATGAAATGCGGGAGCCTGTGGATCGTAACTACGCTACTTGCGTCGTAGCAAGCCGGCCAGGAAGCTGGCGATGGCAAGCACGGCGAAGATCACGAAAAGGATCTTGGCAATACCAACTGCGCTGGCGGCAATGCCACCGAAGCCAAACAGTGCGGCGATCAGCGCGATGACCAGAAACACCACTGCGTAATGCAACATGCGGAACTCCTTCGAGGCTGCCCTCGTTGTTTTGATAAACAGCGCATCCGTCACCTCGCAAGGAAGAGCCGGATGGCTTGGGAGCAACCTTAATTGGGGCCCTGCGCGGGACCTGTCAGCGGCCGGGGACGGGGTGCGTAGGAGATGGCCGAGTCACCCCGCACCGGGCCGTGAAGGAGTGCCGATTCAGCTCGGCTTGACCACCGGCAGCATGGCGCTCAGGCGCGTGCCCCGGCCGGGCGTCGAGGAAATCGTGAGCTTGCCGCGGGCCGCTTCCACCCGATGGCGCATGCCCGCAAGGCCGTGCGTCGATGGCCGCACGCGCTGCGAATCGAAGCCCTTGCCGTTGTCCGCGACTTCCACGATCACGTGGTTCTCGTAGTTCTTCATCACGATGGTGGCTTCGCTGGCCTCCGCGTACTTGCCGATGTTGGTCAGGCTTTCCTGGACCATGCGGTAGATGGTGAGCTGGCGCGATTCGTCCATCGTCACCGGCTCCAGCGCCATCTCGATCTGCAGGCCCGAGCGTTCGGCGAACTCGCGCCCCAGGATTTCCAGCGACGCGACCAGCCCGAGGTTCGACAGCGAGGACGGCCGCAGGTCTTCGATGATGCGGCGCTTGAGCGCGATGCCGCTGTTGAGCAGTTCGGTCAGATGCTGCAGCCGCTGGATGGCGTCGGGCGCATCCGCCAGCCGCGATTTGAGCCGTGCCACGTCCAGCTTGGCGGCAGTCAGCAGCGAGCCCAACTCGTCGTGCAGTTCGCGCGCCAGGTAGCCGCGCTCGGTTTCCCGTACGTCCTGCAGGTGGGTCGCCAGCTCGGCCAGCGAGGCGGTGCGCTCGCGCACTTCGTCCTCCAGGGCGTTGCGCTCGCGTTGCAGGGCTTCCTGCTGGCGCTCGCCGATGGAGCGCAGCGCATGCGTCTGCCGCAGGTAGAGGAAGAAGGCGATCAGCGCGGCCAGCGCCACGATGGCGGTGCCGATGCGGGCGAGCTGCAGCGACTTGAGCACCTGTACCTGGCTCTCGTGCAGGGTCTTGTTGCTGATCTTGACCAGTTCCCCCGCGGTGGCGCGGATGGCATCCATCTCTTCGCGGCCCACGTCGGTCGTGATGACGAACTTCCAGGCGTCTTCCTTGCCGTCCTGGCGCAGCCGCACGCTCATGTCCATCTCGGCGATCTTGCGCAGCACGTGTTTCGACAGCTCGGTCAGCTGGGCAAGCTCGGCCGGCCGGTCGGCGTACAGGCGGCGCAGGCTCCCCAGGTGGCCGTCGACCTCCTTGACCGCCGAGTCGTAGGGTTGGCGGTAGCTGGTTTCGCCGGTCAGCAGATAGCCCCGCTGGCCGGTTTCGGCATCGAGCATGTTCTGCAGGATCTGGTTGAGCGTGCCGCGAACTTGCTGGGCCTCGTCGATGTCAGACAGGGCACGGCTCGACTGCCGGTAGCCAGCCTCGTTGATGCCGACGAGGGCCAGCGCGGCCAGCGCCGCGAGCAGCAGGCTCACGGCCATTTTTTGAGGGACTAGCCAGTGCATGAAACTTTCAAAGCTGCTTACTACGCAAGTTCGTGAATAATTGACAACAATCAGGGGCCCGGCATGTTGCGGACCGCATGTGCGCAACACAACGACGAAAGTAACAGATGATCAAAATTGGAATTGTGGACGACCACGCCATCGTGCGATCGGGCCTCCGGCAGTTCTTCTCCGAGCACGTGGACCTGCGCGTGGCGGGTGAGGCAGCCAGCGGGCGCGAAGCCATCGAGCTGGTGCGCACCACGGAGCTGGACGTGCTGGTCATGGACCTTTCGATGCCGGGGCAGAGCGGAATCGACGCGCTGGCCATGATCCGCGCCAAGGCGCCGGATGTCGGCATCCTCATCTTGAGCGGCTATCCCGAAGAGCACTACGCGATGAACCTGATCCGCCAGGGCGCGAGCGGCTACCTGAACAAGGAGTGCGATCCGATCGAGATCGTCAACGCCATCCGCACCATCTCGCTGGGCCGCCGCTACATCACGCCCGCCGTGGCCGAACTGCTGGCCCGCCAGCTCGACCGCAAGGACGACGCGGCACCGCACGAGCAACTGTCGGAGCGCGAGTTCCAGGTGTTCCTGAAGCTGGCCAAGGGCGAGACCGCGGGCGACATCGCCAAGACGCTGTCGCTGTCGGTGAAGACGGTGAGCACCTACCGCACGCGCCTGATGGAAAAGATGAACCTCTCGTCCAACAGCGACCTGACGTACTACGCGCTGAAGAACAAGCTGATCGACTGACAGGCGCATGGGGGTGGGGAAGAGGCCGGGTCCGGTTTCTTCTTCAGCCCGCCTCGGGCGCACGGCGCAACGCCTTGGCCTGTGCGAGGCAGAAGTCGACCAATGCGTCGATCTCGTTCGACTTGTCGAACACCGCGTCGACACCGAATTCGGCGCAGCGCCGCCGGATGTCGGGCGTCGCATAGTTGCTGAGCACCACCACCTTCTGCGTCGGCTTGCGTGCCTGGCAGGCCTGCAGCACGCCCAGGCCGCTGCCCTGCTTGAGAAAAAGATCGACGATCGCCAGGTCCCATTCGGGGCCGTGTTCGAGCAGCCATTCGCGTGCGTGGTCTTCGGTCTCGGCAAAGCCGACGACCGTGGTGCAGGTGAGTTCTTCCAGCGTGCCAATGAGGTTTTCACGGATCGTGAGGTTGTCTTCGACGACGTATGTCTGCAATCTGGAATCCATGCCGAGCCACGCTTCCTCTGACGTTGGCAGGTGCACCCGAAGCGCGCCCGCTGAGGGAATGCCT
Organism: Variovorax raffinosi; assembly: GCF_051216615.1. NCBI lineage: Bacteria > Pseudomonadati > Pseudomonadota > Betaproteobacteria > Burkholderiales > Comamonadaceae > Variovorax > Variovorax raffinosi. The sequence continues at coordinate 68,841 of NZ_JBPJZR010000011.1, read as the reverse complement.
GCACATGGACACTGAGGCTTTTCCGTCGCGCATCATGCAGGGTTCATGGGCCGGGTGTTGTAGGCGTGTTCCGACGCACGCGCTGTCGGCAACGCATTCGTAGGCAATGCCGCACGGTTTGTGCGGTCCAATGCCGACCCGCGGCCCGCCGTCACTGAGGTATCCAACTGAACATGGCAACGCACATCTTTCGCACCCGGCCGGTCTGGCAGAAGCTGCTGGTGTCCTTCGTGCTGCTGCTGGCCGCATTGCTGGTCGCGCTGATCTTCTTTCCGTGGGACGTGCTGCGCGAGCCGGTCAACCGCTACGTGAGCGAGAAGACAGGGCGCAAGTTCGAGATCACGCGGCGGCTCGACGTCGACCTGGGCTGGCGCACGGCCACCGTCAAGTTCGACGGCCTGGAGTTCGCCAACCCCTCATGGGCGCGCGATCCCTACCTGGTGAAGGCCGACCGGGCGGAGTTCGACATCCGCATCTGGCCGCTGATCGCCAGCAGGATCGACATTCCGCGATTGGCGCTTTTCTCGCCCACCGTCGGGCTGCAGATGGAGCAGGATGGGCGCCGCACCTGGGCGCTTGGCAAGGACACCTCCGATTCGGGCACGGTGCCCAGCATCGGGCTCATCCAGGTCGACACCGGGAAGGTCGACTTCCTGGCCAAGCACCTGGGCGTCGACCTGCATGCCGACCTGAGCTACGACACGAGCCGCGGCGAGTTGCCGCTCAACTACCGCATCAAGGGCCGCTACAAGGGGCAACCGCTGACCGCCAACGGCCGCACGGGCAACGTGCTGCAGATCAACGCGGCCGGCGCGCCGCCGTTCCCGCTGGAGATCAACGCCGCGGCCGGGCAGACGCAGCTCAAGGCCAGCGGCACCGTGGCCGAGCTGGCGGGGCTCGACGGCATCGACGCCAAGTTCGAACTCAAGGGACAGACGCTGGGCGCGTTGTTCCCGCTGCTGGGCATCGCGCTGCCGCAGACCTCGCCCTATGCGCTGAGCGGTGACCTGAGCAAGCGCGGCAAGCTGTGGACGGTGGCCGGCCTCAAGGGCAAGCTGGGCCTGTCCGACATTGGCGGTGACATGCGCTTCGACCAGGCCGGCAGCCTGCCTCACCTGGCGGGCGAGTTGCGCTCGAAGGTGATGGACATGGACGACCTCGGGCCACTGATCGGCCTGCCACCTACGGCGCGCACGGCCAACGCGGTGGAAGGCGTCGCGCCGCCGCCGACCATCACGCAGGTCAAGCGCCCGGCGGGTGGCAAGGTGCTGCCCACCGCGCCGCTCGATTTCGAGCGCCTGCGCGCCATGAACGCCGACGTGAAGTACACGGCCGACCGCATCCGCAACGTGCGCGAGATTCCGTTGGACAGCGGCAGCGTGCAGGTCAAGCTGAATGAAGGCGTGCTCACGCTCGATCCGCTCGACCTGGGCGTGGGCGGCGGCAAGCTGGTGGGCGCCATCCGCATCGACGGGGCGAAGAACCCGGCGGACATCCGCGCCTCGCTTGACCTGCGCGGCATGCAACTGGCCCGCCTGTTCCCCAAGCTCGAAACCACGGGCAACAGCGTGGGCCGGCTCGATGGCCGCCTCAACCTTTCGGGGCCGGGCAGCTCGGTGGCCAACTGGCTCGGCGGTGTGTCGGGCGACGTGGCAGTGCTGTCGGGGCGCGGCCAGTTCGGCAACCTGCTGCCCGTGTTCGCGACGCTCGTGGGCGGCGACATCATCAAGTTCCTGCTGCGCGGCGACCGCAATGTCGAGCTGCGCTGCGCGGCTATCGCCTTCGACGTCAACAAGGGACTGATGACCGGGCGCACGCTCGTGGTGGACACGACCAACGCCGTGTTCACCGCCAGCGGGCAGGCCAACCTGGCCAAGGAGACGCTCGATTTCGTGGTCCATCCGGAGCCCAAGAGCAAGAGCATTCTTTCGATCCGCACGCCGCTGGTCGTCAGCGGCACCTTCGGTGACCCGAAGGGCGGTCTCGAGATCGCGCCGCTGGCGGGGCGAGGCCTTGCCGCGCTGGCACTCGGTGCCATCAATCCGTTGCTGGCGCTGGCCGCGACCATCGAGACCGGGCCTGGCGAAGATTCGGATTGCAAGGGCGTGCTGGCGGGTGCGAACCGGCCGACAGCCGGGGCCGCGGCCAATGGCGCCGCGAGGGCGAAGGGTGCCCGGCAGCCCTGATGCCGGCCTGGGCCGGCAGGGTCGAAAAGATCAGGCGGCGGGGCGCTGCGCGCAGACGCTGCAGTGCGGGTCGCGCGCCACACGCAGCGTGTCGAACGCCGTGCTGCGGCCATCGAACATCAGCAGCTTGCCCGCCAGCGACGGGCCGATGCCGGCGAGCAGCTTGAGCGCTTCGCTGGCCTGCAGCGTGCCGATGGTGCCGACCACGGGGCCGAACACGCCGAGCACCGCACAGCGCGTTTCTTCAAAGGCCGCGTCGGGCGGGAACAGGCAGGCGTAACAGGGGGAGGCCGCATCGCGCGTGTCGTACACGCTCAACTGGCCGTCGAAGCGGATCGCCGCGCCAGCCACCAGCGGCTTGGCATGCGCCACGCAGGCGCGGTTGACGGCGTGGCGGGTGGCGAAGTTGTCGCAGCAGTCGACCACCACGTCGGCCGCCGCCACGAGGCGCGACAGCAGCGCCTCATCGGCACGCAGGGCGTGGGTTTCGATGGCGATGTCGGGGTTGATGTCGCGCATGGCCTGCGCAGCGGATTCGACCTTGGGGCTGCCGACACGGGCGTTGGTGTGGACCACCTGCCGCTGGAGATTCGTCAGATCGACTTCGTCGTCGTCCACCAGAGTGATGTGGCCGACACCCGCGGCGGCAAGGTACAGCGCGACGGGAGAACCCAGTCCGCCCGCGCCGATTACCAGAACGCGCCCGGCACTGACGCGCGCTTGCCCGTCGATGCCGAACTCTTCAAGCAGGATATGGCGCGAGTAGCGCAGCAGGTCGTGATCGTCCATGCGCGCTTCGGTTCTCGCGAATGAAGAAACGAAACCGTTGACGGCGCGAGCCACACTGTGCGTGCGGCCCGGTCACCGGCTTCAGTTTTCCTTCTTCTCTTCCTTGTTGTCGACGATCACCTGCGTCTTGCTGACCAGCACCGGCTGGCCCTTCAGGCGGTTGAGCGCCTGCACCAGCGGGAAGTCCTTGTCGGTGCCGAACTCGGGCACCTTGCGGTCCTGCGGCGGCTTCTTGGCTTCTTCCTCGAGGCGCTTGCGGGCTTCGTCGCGGGCCTTTTCGCGCTCAGGGTCCTTGGTCTCGGGGCCCTGGCCGCTGGCCAGATGCTTTTCGAGATCGGCTTCGCGCATGCGCAGGGCGGCGAACGGGCTGCCTTCAGCGCTTTCGTCGACCAGCACGTTGGGCACGATGCCCTTGGCCTGGATCGAGGTGCCGCTGGGCGTGTAGTAGCGCGCCGTGGTGATCTTCAGGCCGGTGTCCGGACCGAGCGGGCGAACCGTCTGCACCGAGCCCTTGCCGAAGGTCTGGCTGCCCATGACGATACCGCGCTTGTGGTCCTGCAGCGCGCCGGCCACGATTTCGCTGGCGGAGGCCGAGCCTTCGTTCACCAGCACCACCAACGGCACCGTCTTCAGGGCTGCAGGCAGGCTGCGCAGCGGGTCGCTGCCGGAGCGGCGCTGGTAGTACTCGGGGGCCGCCTTGTAGACCGACTTGCTTTCGGCAAGCTGGCCGTCGGTGGTCACCACGGTGACGTTCTCGGGCAGGAAGGCCGAAGACACCGCCACGGCCGCGTCGAGCAGGCCGCCCGGGTCGTTGCGCAGGTCGAGCACCAGGCCCTTGAGGTTCGGGTCTTCCTTGTACATCTCGTCGATCTTCTTGACGAAGTCTTCGACGGTGCGTTCCTGGAACTGTGACAGGCGAATCCAGCCGTAGCCCGGCTCCATGATCTTGCCGCGGACCGACTGCGTGCGGATTTCCTCGCGCGTGATCGTGACCGGGAAGGTGCGGCTCTCGTCCTTGCGGAAGATGGTCAGCAGCACCTTGGTGTTGGCTTCGCCGCGCATGCGCTTGACCGCTTCGTTCAGCGACAGGCCGCGCACGGCGGTGTCGTCGATCTTGGTGATCAGGTCATTGGGCTTGAGGCCGGCACGGAAGGCCGGGGAGCCTTCGATGGGCGAGACGACCTTGATGAGGCCGTCTTCCTGCGAAATCTCGATGCCCACGCCGACGAACCGGCCAGTGGTGCCTTCCCGGAATTCCTTGAAGGACTTCTTGTCGAAGTACTGGGAATGCGGGTCGAGCCCGGCGACCATGCCGGAAATTGCATCGGAAATGAGCTTTTTCTCGTCGACCGGTTCGACGTAGTCGCTCTTGACCATGCCGAAGACGGCAGCGAGTTGCTGCAATTCCTCGAGCGGGAGCGGCGCAAGCGATCCGCGTGCGACCGTCTGCAACGAGACGGTGGTCAGGACGCCAGCTACGGCGCCGGCGGCGACCCAGCCGGTGATCTTCAGTTTCTGGCCCATCATGAGTGGTTGTCCTTGTCGGCGGCTGTCGAACCAATATACACAGCTTGGAAGCAATTTGTTTGCCGGGGTTCCACGGGGGAGCCGGCAAGCGGGGTTTTCTTTCAGCCTTTGCCTTGCGAGGCCACCGCTGCGGCGGCCTGTTCGGCTGCGGCGGCGTCGCCGAGGTAGTAGTGCCGCAGGGGCTTGAGGTCGTCGTCTAGTTCGTAGACCAGCGGAATGCCGTTCGGGATATTCAGGCTGACGATGGCGTCGTCCGAGATGCCGTCCAGGTACTTCACCAGCGCCCGGATCGAGTTGCCATGGGCCGCCACCACCAGGCGGCGCCCGGTGCGGATGGCCGGCGCCATCGATTCGTTCCAGAACGGCAGCACGCGCGCCACCGTGTCCTTCAGGCATTCGGTGAGCGGGATCTGCTCGGGCGACAGCTTGGCGTAGCGCACGTCGCCGCGCTCGCTGCGCGGGTCGTCGGCTTCCAGCGGCGGCGGCGGCGTGCCGTAGCTGCGGCGCCAGACCAGCACCTGCTCGTCGCCGTACTTCTTGGCGGTTTCGGCCTTGTTCAGGCCCTGCAGGCCGCCGTAGTGGCGCTCGTTCAGGCGCCAGGAGTGCACCACGGGCAGCCAGGTGCGGTCGAGTTCGTCGAGCGTGTGCCACAGGGTGCGGGTGGCGCGCTTGAGCACGCTGGTGTAGGCGACGTCGAAGTCGTAACCCTCGGCCTTGAGCAGCCGGCCGGCCTGCTTGGCCTGCGCCACGCCGGTCTCGGTCAGGTCGACGTCCGTCCATCCGGTGAAGCGGTTTTCGAGATTCCAGGTCGATTCGCCGTGACGGATCAGTACCAGTTTGTGCATGTGGGAGGCCTTTGGCTGCGCTTGCGAAACCTCGCATTCTAAAATCCCCGGTTTGCCATTCAAGGAACCCCCCGTGAAATTGATCGAATTCGTCACCGCGAACTGGATGCTGATCCTGATCGCGCTCAGCTCCGGTGCCATGCTGGCGTGGCCGCTGGTGCGGGGAGCGGGCGGTGGAACGCTCACGGCCCAGGGCGCCGTGCAGCTCATCAACCGCGAACGCGCCGTGCTGGTCGACGTGCGCGAGGCGGAAGAATTCGCCACCGGCCACATGATCGGCGCGAAGAACGTTCCCCTGAACCAGCTCGAAGAAAAGCTGGCCGGCACGGTCAAGAACAAGACCGTGCCGCTGCTGCTGGTGTGCGCCACCGGTGCCCGCGCCCAGCGCGCCGTGGCCGTGGCCAAGAAGCTCGGCTACGAGCAGGCCCAAGCGGTCGCCGGCGGGCTCAAGGCCTGGAAAGACGCTAACCTGCCTGTTGAAAAGGCCTGAAGCTTCCCAAGGTAAAGAGCATGCAAGCAGTCAAGATGTACACCACCGCCGTTTGCCCCTACTGCACGCGTGCGAAGCAAATCCTCAAGTCCAAGGGCGTCGAGCAGATCGAAGAGATCCGCATCGACACCGACCCCCAGGCCCGCAGCATCATGATGGAGATCACCCAGCGCCGCACGGTGCCGCAGATCTTCATCGGCGACACCCATGTCGGTGGCTGCGACGACCTGGTGGCGCTCGACAGCCGCGGCGGCCTCGTGCCCCTGCTCCAGGGCACCTGAAACACAAAGCAACCGCCGTCACGAAAGTGCTCCGGCGGTAGGGCGATAATCCTTTGCTCATTCATCTGCAGCCCGCTGCGGGAACCTCTCCCCGGCGGGCATTGTTTTGATCCTCGAAAGTTCAGCCATGGCCGACCAGCAAGCCCAAGATCCCGTTTTCCAGATCCAGCGCGTCTACCTCAAGGACCTGTCGCTCGAACAACCCAATTCGCCCGCGATCCTGCTGGAGCAGGAGCAGCCCACCGTCGACATCCAGCTCGGCGTGGACGCCCAGCCCGTGACCGACGGCATCTTCGAGATCACCGTGTCGGCCACCGTGCAGACCAAGATCGGCGACAAGACCGTGTTCCTGGTTGAAGCCAAGCAAGCCGGCATCTTTGAAATCCGCAACCTGCCCGAAGAGCAGATGGGTGCCATCCTCGGCATCGCCTGCCCGCAGATCGTCTATCCGTACCTGCGCGGCAACGTCGCCGACGTGATCCAGCGCGGCGGCTTCCCGCCCGTGCACCTCGCCGAAATCAACTTCCAGGCGATGTACGAGCAGCAGCAGGCACAGGCCGCCGGCCAAGCCTCGCCGACCCTGGCTCAGTAAACCGGGCACAACGCCGCCAACGCCGATGAAGATCTGCGTTCATGGCGCCGGTGCCTGGGGCACGGCAGTCGCCGTCAACGCGGCGACTCGCCACGAGGTCACGCTCTGGGCGCGCGATGCGGCCCAGGCCGATGCCATTTCGAAGGCGCGCGAAAACACCCGCTACCTGCCGGGGCTGGCACTGCCGGCCTCGCTCGCCGTTCGCGCGGGCGACATCCGACAGGCGCAGGCCGGCGCCGACCTCGTCATCGTGGCCACGCCCATGGCCGCCCTGCGCGAACAGCTCATCGCACTGCGCGGCACGACCGCGCCGGTGGCGTGGCTGTGCAAGGGCGTTGAGCCCGCGCTCGACACATCCCCCACATCCTTCGGCCTGCTTGCCCACGAAATATGGGCGCAGGTTGCTCCCGATTTAAGAGCGGGCGTGCTCAGCGGCCCCAGCTTTGCGCAAGAGGTCGCCGAAGGGCGGCCGACTGCGCTGGTGGCCGCCAGCCCGCATGCGGCGGTGCGCGACGCGCTGGTCGATGCCTTCCACGGCCCGGCGTTGCGCGTCTACGCCAACGACGACATCGTGGGCGTGGAAGTCGGCGGCGCGGTCAAGAACGTGCTCGCCATTGCCACGGGCCTGTGCGACGGCCTTGCGCTGGGGCTCAACGCCCGCGCAGCGCTCATCACGCGCGGCCTGGCCGAAATGACGCGCTTCGGCCTTGCGCTCGGTGCGCGGGCCGAGACCTTCATGGGCCTTTCGGGGCTCGGCGACCTCGTGCTGACATCGACCGGCGACCTGTCGCGCAACCGCAAGGTCGGCCTGCTGCTGGCCCAGGGCCACACGCTGGCGCAGGCCGTCGCGTCGCTCGGCCACGTGGCCGAAGGCGTTTATTGCGCGCGCACCGTGGTGCAGCGCGCCCGTGGCCTGGGCATCGAAATGCCCATCGCCGAAGGCGTGGTCGCGCTGCTCGACGGCCGCGTGAGCGCCAAAGACGCCGTCGCCGCGCTGACCGGGCGCGACCCGGTGCCTGAATCGGTTCAGCCCGGCGCAACCGCGGCGAACCCCCGCCATTCCCCCTGACAAGACTGCTGAAGACAAAAAGAGCCATGAGCCTTCGCTTTGATTTTTCTGCGTCGGCCGTGGCCGCGCTGGCCCTGGCCGATGCCACGCGTGCATTGCAGGAAGACGTCGCCGACGGCGACCTCACCGCCTCGCTGGTTGCCCCCGATCGCCGCGCCCGCGCCCGCGTGCTCGCGCGCGAATCCGCCGTGCTGTGCGGCGCGCCCTGGGTCGAGGCCACGCTGCGGCAGCTCGATCCGCAGGCCCGCATCACCTGGCTGTGCGGCGAAGGCGAGCGCTGCGCCGCCGACCAGACCGTGCTGGAGATCGAAGGCGCCGCGCGCGCGTTGCTGACGGCCGAGCGCACCTCGCTTAATTTCCTGCAATTGCTGAGTGCCGTCGCCACCAAGACGGCCATCTATTCCGATGCCATCAAGGGCACCCGCGCCCGCATCGTCGACACCCGCAAGACCCTGCCGGGCCTGCGCCTGGCGCAGAAGTACGCGGTGCGCACCGGCGGTGGGCTGAACCACCGCATCGGCCTCTACGACGCGGTGCTGATCAAAGAGAACCACATCGCCGCAGCCGGCGGCGTGGCTGCGGCCCTGCGCGCGGTGGCGCCGGTGGCCGGACGCGCGGCCTTCGTCGAGGTCGAGGTCGAAACGCTCGCCCAGTTGCACGAGGCGTTGGAAGCCGGCGCGCGCATGGTGCTGCTCGACAACATGGACCTGCCCACGCTGCGCGAGGCGGTTCGCATCAACGACGAAGCGGGCAATGACCGCAAGGCCGTGCTCGAAATCTCGGGCGGCGTCACACTCGACGGCCTGCGCGCCCTGGCCGAGACCGGTGTCGACCGCATCTCGGTCGGCGCGTTGACCAAGGACGTCAAGGCCATCGATTTCTCGATGCGCTTCCAGGAAGGCTGATCCACGCATGGCGTCCTCTCTCGTCATCGATGTCGACTACGAACAGCCCGCGATGCTGCAGGGCGCCGTGTGCGACACGCGCCATGCCTGGGCCCGCGTGCCGCCCGAGCCGTCGCCGGACGAACGCATCGCGCTGAAGGCGCGCATTCGCCGCCTGCTGCGCGAGCGCAATGCGGTGATGGTGTCGCACTTCTACGTGCATCCCGACCTGCAGGACCTGGCCGAGGAAACCGGCGGCATCGTGAGCGACTCGCTTGAAATGGCGCGCTTCGGCCGCGACCATGCGGCGCAGACGCTGGTGGTGTCGGGCGTGCGCTTCATGGGCGAGACCTCGAAGATCCTTTCGCCCGAAAAGCGCGTGCTGATGCCCGACCTGGACGCCAACTGCTCGCTCGATCTGGGCTGCCCGGTCGACGAATTCAGCGCCTTCTGCGACCAGCACCCCGACCGTACCGTGGTCGTCTACGCCAACACCAGCGCGGCCGTGAAGGCGCGCGCCGACTGGCTGGTTACGTCGAGCTGCGCGCTCGACGTGGTGAACGCGCTGCATGCGGCCGGCCAGAAGATCCTCTGGGGCCCCGACCGCCACCTGGGCGACTACATCCAGCGCCAGACCGGCGCCGACATGGTCAGCTGGAACGGCGCCTGCATCGTGCATGACGAGTTCAAGGCACTTGAACTCGAGTTGCTCATGAAGGAGCACCCGAAGGCGAAGGTGCTGGTGCACCCGGAGTCGCCGTCCGACGTGATTGCGCTGGCGGACGCGGTTGGTTCGACCTCCGCCATCCTGAACGCGGCGCAGCGCATGGACGCCACCGAATTCATCGTGGCCACCGACACCGGCATGCTGCACAAGCTGCGCACGTTGAATCCGGGCAAGACTTTCATCGAGGCGCCCACGGCCGGCAATGGCGGCACCTGCAAGAGCTGCGCGCATTGCCCTTGGATGGCGATGAACGGGCTGGTGGAGCTGGCGAATGCGCTTGAGACTGGCGCGGGGGAGATTCACGTCGACCCGGCGCTGGGGCTGCGGGCGCGTGTGCCGATTGACCGAATGCTGGCGTTCACGGCGGGTTTGAAGAGCGGGCAGGCGCCCGGCAGCCTCGTCGCCGGTATCGGCGCGGCCTGACCCTGCCTTCTGTCTTGCTCCTTCCCCCTCTGGGGGAAGGTTGGGATGGGGGCGGGCAGAGCGCTCGATGGGTCCGCTGCTTGCCCCCACCCCAGCCCTCCCCCGGGAGGGGAGGGAGCAAGACCTAGAAATCCACGGTGCAGGAATCGCCCAGCGCCTCGCGCCAGACCCTCACACGCGCCAGCGAAGGCCGCAAATCCGGCAACGCATCCGCAATGAACACACAGAGGTTCTCCAGCGTCGGCGGATGCAACCCCGCCACGTCATCCAGCAGGTGATGGTCAAGCTGCTCGCGCACATCCTCCAACCGCCGACGCAGCAACCCCAGGTCAATCACCATCCCCGTCACCGGATCGCGCTCCCCCGTGAGCCAGACTTCGGCGTGGTACGTATGGCCGTGAATACGGCGGCTACCTTCGACTTCGATCTCGCGCTTCAGCGTGTGAGCGGCGTCGAAGAAAAAGCGTTGGCTGATGGTGAAGCGCATCGTCAAAAAAGAAACTCGAAAATAAAGGCCGTCACTCAGCGGATGCCGGTGATCTTGTGCGTCTGCACGCTGAGCCGCCATGCAGGCTGGCGCATGCATTCGGCAATGCACAGCTCGGTGTTCGCGACCCGGTCGGGTCCGTCCATCGGCTGCAAAAAACGGTGCGTGAACTCGCCGGTGCGCGCCATCGTGTCGAGGTCGAACTCGGTCTGCGGCCACACCAGCTTCAGCTCCTGCCCGCGCTGCTGCAGCCACGGCGCGCCGGCCTTGGGGCTGATGCACAGCCAGTCGATGCCCTCGGGCGCGACGACAGTGCCGTTGCTCTCGACCGCGATGCGAAAGCGCCGTGCATGCAGCGCATCGACCAGCGCCGCATCGACCTGCAGCAGCGGCTCGCCGCCCGTCAGCACCACCAGCCGGTGATCGGCGTCGCCGGCCGGCCATTGCGCGGCGATGGTGTCGGCGAGCAGGTCGGCGTTCTTGAACTTGCCACCCAGCGTGCCGTCGGTGCCAACGAAGTCGGTGTCGCAGAAACGGCAGACGGCATTGGCGCGGTCTTCCTCGCGGCCGGTCCAGAGGTTGCAGCCCGCAAAGCGGCAGAACACGGCCGGCATGCCCGCCTGGCCGCCTTCGCCTTGCAGGGTGTAGAAGATTTCCTTGACGCTGTAAGTCATGAAGCGGGAGAGTCGATTTCCAGGTTGTCGATCAGCCGGGTGCTGCCCAGCCGCGCCGCCGCCAGTGCCACCAGCGGCTCGCCAGCCGAGGGGGCCTGCAGGTCCGAACGGCGCCGCAGCACAAGATAGTCCGGTTGCCAGCCGCGCTGCGTCAGCGTCTGCATTGCCCGCGCTTCGATCGCGGCCAAATCGCGTTCGCCCGCATGCACGGCCGCAGCCATCGCCTTCAACGCCTGCGACAACTGCACGGCCTCGGCGCGTTCGCTCTCGCTCAGGTAGCCATTGCGCGACGACAGCGCAAGCCCATCCTCAGCGCGGAAGGTCTCGCCGCCGACGATCTCGATGGGCAGCGCGAACTGCCGCACCATGTGGCGGATCATCATCAACTGCTGGTAGTCCTTCTTGCCGAACACGGCCACACGCGGCTGCACGCATTGAAAAAGCTTCATCACCACCGTGCACACGCCGATGAAGAAGCCGGGCCGGAAGTGGCCTTCGAGGATGTCGGCCAGCGCCGGGTCCGGGTGCACCTTGCAGGTCTGCGGCTCGGGGTAGAGCGCTTTCTCGTCGGGCGCGAACAGCACGTCGCAGCCGGCGGCGCGCAGCTTCTCGCAGTCGCTGTCCCAGGTGCGCGGATAGGTGTCGAAGTCTTCGTGCGGCAGAAACTGCAGGCGGTTGACGAAGATGCTCGCCACCGTCACGTCGCCCAGCGGCTTGGCCTGCTTCACGAGCGCCAGATGGCCGTCGTGCAGGTTGCCCATGGTCGGCACGAAGGCCGGGCGCTTGAAGGCCGTCAGGTGGTTGCGCAGGTCGGCGATGGTGTGTGCGATGTACATGAACAGTCCTTACCAGGCGTGAAGTTGATCGTCGGGGAAGCTGCCGTCCTTCACCGCATGCACGTAGGCCGCCAGGGCCTGCGCGATGCTCGAGGAATCGGCCATGAAGTTGCGCACGAACTTCGGCATGCGGCCGAGGTTGATGCCCAGCATGTCGTGCAACACCAGCACCTGGCCGGCGGTGGCCTTGCCGGCACCGATGCCGATGGTGGCGCAGTGCGTCAGTTCGGTCGTGAGTTCGGCTGCCAGCGTGGCCGGCACCATCTCGAGCACCAGCATCGTCGCGCCTGCGTCCTGCAGCGCATGGGCCTGCTGCTTGAGCAGGGCCGCGGCTTCATCGCCCTTGCCCTGCACGCGGTAGCCGCCGAGCGCGTGCACGGTCTGCGGCGTGAGGCCCAGGTGCGCGCACACCGGAATGCCGCGCTCAACCAGGAAGCGCACCGTCTCGGTCGTCCAGCCGCCGCCTTCGAGCTTGACCATGTGCGCGCCGGCCTGCATCAGCACCGTCGCGCTGCGCAGGGCCTGCTCCCGCGATTCCTGGTAGCTGCCGAAGGGCAGGTCGGCGATGAGCCAGGCCGTGCCCTGCACGCGGCGCAGGCCGCGCGAGACGCTGTCGGTGTGATAGCGCATGGTGTCCAGGCTCACGCCCACGGTGCTGTGCAGGCCCTGGCAGACCATGCCGAGCGAATCGCCGACCAGCAGGCAGTCGATGCCCGCCGCGTCGGCCATGGCCGCGAAGGTGGCGTCGTAGGCGGTCAGCATCGCGATCTTTTCGCCGCGCGCATGCATGTCGGCCAGGCGCGGCAGGCTCACGGGCTTGCGCGAGGCGGGCGTCGAGGCCGGGGGCAGCGTCCCGTAGGGGGAGGCTGGCGTGGTTTCTGGCGATGGGGTGTGGGTGGTGTTCGACATGGTTGGGTTTCTCCCTGCGGGCGTCGGTGGCCGGGCATCCTTGAGTGAAGAAAAACGCGAAACGGGTGGGTCGTCAGTCCGTCGACGGCACCAATACGGTGGGGCCAGTCGGTTCGGCAAGCGAAGGATAGTCGCGGCTGAAATGCAGCCCGCGGCTTTCGTGGCGTGCCTGGGCCGAGCGCACGATCAGCTCGGCCACCTGCACGAGGTTGCGCAACTCCAGCAGGTCGCGCGTGACGTGGAAGTTCGCATAGAACTCCTGGATCTCGGCCTGCAGCAGCGCAATGCGATGGCTCGCGCGCTCCAGCCGCTTGTTGGTGCGCACGATGCCCACGTAGTCCCACATGAAGCGGCGCAGCTCGTCCCAGTTGTGCGAGATGACGACGGACTCGTCGGCGTCGGTGACGCGGCTGTCGTCCCATGCGGGCAGCGTGGCGGTGCGATGTGCGGGCGCTTCGGCGATGGCCGTTGCGGCGGCGCGCGCGAACACCATGCACTCGACCAGTGAATTGCTGGCCAGCCGGTTGGCGCCGTGCAGGCCGGTGCAGGCGGTTTCGCCGATGGCGTAGAGGCCCGGCACGTCGGTGCGGCCGGCGAGGTCGCTGAGCACGCCGCCGCAGGTGTAGTGCGCGGCCGGCACCACCGGAATCGGCTCGCGCGTGATGTCGATGCCCAGCTCGGCGCAGCGCGCCAGGATGTTGGGAAAGTGCTCTTTCAGGAACGCGGCGGGCTGGTGCGAGATGTCGAGGTACACGCAGTCCAGGCCGTGCTTCTTCATCTCGAAGTCGATGGCGCGCGCGACCACGTCGCGCGGCGCGAGTTCGGCGCGCTCGTCGTGCTTGGGCATGAAGCGCGTCCCATCGGGGAGCTTCAAAAGGCCGCCTTCGCCGCGCACCGCCTCGCTGATCAGGAAGGACTTGGCATGCGGGTGGTACAGGCAGGTCGGGTGGAACTGGATGAACTCCATGTTCGACACCCGGCAGCCGGCGCGCCATGCCGCGGCAATGCCGTCGCCGGTGGCCGTGTCGGGGTTGGTCGTGTACAGGTACACCTTGCCCGCACCGCCCGTCGCCAGGATGGTGTGCGGCGCGCGAAAGCTCAGCACCTCGTCGGTGGCGTCGTCCAGCGCATAGAGGCCCACGCAGGCCGGATCATCCAGGCCGAGCTTGCTGCCGGTGACCAGGTCGACCAGCGTGTGATGCTCGAAGAGGGTGATGTTCGGCGTGCGGCGCACGCGCTCGATCAGCACCTGCTGCACGGCTGCGCCGGTCGCGTCGGTCACGTGCACGATGCGGCGCTGGCTGTGGCCGCCTTCGCGCGTCAGGTGCAGGTCGCCGCCTTCTTCCGAAAACGGCACGCCCAGCTCGCGCAGCCAGCCGATGGCTTCGGGTGCATGCTCGACCACGAAGCGCGTGGCCTCGGGATCGCACAGGCCCGCTCCGGCCACCAGCGTGTCGTCGACGTGCGCGTCGAAGCTGTCGCCCGCCGCCAGCACCGCGGCAATGCCGCCCTGCGCCCAGGCGCTGGAGCCGTCGTTCAGCGCGCGCTTGGTCAGCACGGCCACGCGGTGCGTGGGGGCCAGCAGCAGCGCGGCCGAGAGGCCAGCGAGGCCGCTGCCGACGATGAGGACGTCGAAGTCGTGCACGGCGGAATTCTCGAAGTAGGGGGAGGTCAGGCTGGCGAGTAGGCCAGCCGCACGTAGATGGGGGCGAAGGCCTCGGCCTGCGTGATGTCGATCAGCGTTTCCTTCGCCAGTTCGAGCATCGCGATGAAGGTGACGATCAGCACCGGCGCGCCGCGCGACACGTCGAACAGCTTCTCGAATTCGACGAAGCGCTGCCCCTGCAGGTGGCGCAGCACGATGCTCATGTGCTCGCGCACGTTGAGCTCTTCGCGCGAAATCTTGTGGTGCTGCACGAGCTTGGCGCGCTTCATGATGTCGGCCCAGGCGTCGCGCAGCTCGATCACGTCCACATCGGGAAAGCGCGGCTTGAGCGACTGCTCGATGTAGACCTGCCCCTTCCAGAAGTCGCGGCCGTAGGTCGGCATGGCGCTGATGGCGGCGGCCTGCAGCTTGGTCTGCTCGTATTCGAGCAGGCGGCGAACGAGTTCGGCGCGCGGGTCTTCGGCCTCTTCGCCGTCGGCCACCTTCTTGGGCGGCAGCAGCATGCGCGACTTGATCTCGATCAGCATCGCGGCCATCAGCAGGTACTCGGCCGCGAGTTCGAGGTTCGTCTGGCGGATTTCGTCGACGTAGCTCAGGTACTGCCGCGTGAGCCCGGCCATCGGGATGTCGAGGATGTTGAAGTTCTGCTTGCGGATCAGGTAGAGCAGCAAGTCCAGCGGGCCTTCGAAGGCCTCCAGGAACACCTGCAACGCCTCGGGCGGGATGTACAGGTCCTTCGGCATCGCGAACAGCGGCTCGCCATAGAGCCTCGCGAGCGCGACTTGGTCGACCACATCGGGCATGGCGACCACCAATGCGCCGTTGTCCTCGTCTCCGATCATCGGGCGGTCGCTATCATTTAAATAGCGACGTACGCAATGCGGACGAGCGTCAGATGCCGATTCGGCATTGCCGGATTACTTGGCTTGGGTCTGGTAGACGTACGGCTGCTGCGGCACGCGGGCTTCGCTGTATTCCTCGAGCAGGCCGCGGTCGAGGTGCTTGTCCCACAGCAGGGCGCGGCCGGCGCGCTGTTCGGCTTCCAGCGTCGGCTTCTTTTCTTTCATCTCCTCGATGAAATTGGTGATCTCGGAAGAGTAGTGGGGGCGGTTGAAGATGGACATAGACTGGACCTTTATGGCGCGAATTTTACCGGGGACGGCATGAGGCAACGGCAACTGTGGCAGATCGGCATGGCAACGGGGCTTTTGGCGGCGGTGATCGGCCTGGCGGGCTGCGACCGCAAGAACATCAGCGAGCTTGAAGAAGGCGTGTCGACCGAGGCCGATGTGCGCGCCCGGTTCGGCGAACCCGAGAACGTCTGGGACGCCCCGAACAGGGGTCGCGTGTTCGAGTACAACCGCCAGCCCCAGGGCCAGAAGAACTACATGATCACCATCGGCGCCGACGGCAAGATGAGCGCGCTGCGCCAGGTGCTCACGCCTGAGAACTTCGCCAAGGTGCAGCCCGGCATGCCGATGGAAGACCTGCGCAAGCTGCTCGGCAAGCCCGCGAAGGCCACGCCCTATGCGCTCAAGCGCGAGACCGAATGGGAATGGCGCTGGGTGCAGCCGCCGAATTCGCCGATGGTGTTCACCGCCACGCTGGACGACGACCAGCGCGTGCTGCGCAGTGGCTCTTCGCCCGATCGCGGCACCGAAGCGCCCTAGCTTTCTTCCGCCGGCGGAGCCCCTGGCCGGCTGGCCACCAGCTCCGCCGCAAAGCCTGAGCGCTCGATCACCTCGCGCGGCTGCGGTTGCAGCGACTCGACGCGCAGCAGCCCGTCGCGCGCCAGCACCGCCCGGTGCAACTGCCGCAGCGCATCGATGCCGGTGGCGTCCAGGTAGATGAGGTGCGTGGCGTCCAGCACCACCGTCATGCCGCGAGGCGCGCGCTCGGCCGCGTTCACCGCCTCGTCGAGCTTGGCGGCCGCCCCGAAGAACAGCGCGCCGTAGATGCGGTAGGTGAGCACCGGCGGCTGCAGCGTCACCAGTTCGACGCTGAAGAGGCCGCTCATGCGCCGGATGAACAGCGCGCATGCCAGCACGATGCCCGCCTGCACCGCCACCGTCAGGTCGAACACGACAGTCAGGAAGAAAGTGCCCAGCATCAGCAGCCGGTAGTGCCGGCTGAAGTGGCGCAACTGGCCCGGCGTGAGCTCGCGCCACTCGCCCATGTTCAGCCCCACGAACACCAGGATGCCGGCCAGTACCGCCAGCGGCACATGGCGCGCGAG
This sequence comes from Variovorax raffinosi, assembly GCF_051216615.1. Classification (NCBI taxonomy): domain Bacteria; kingdom Pseudomonadati; phylum Pseudomonadota; class Betaproteobacteria; order Burkholderiales; family Comamonadaceae; genus Variovorax; species Variovorax raffinosi. Next base: position 52,220 of record NZ_JBPJZR010000011.1, on the reverse strand, counting down.
CGGCGCTGCCAGCAGCACCACGACCAGCAGCGTGAGCGCATGCACGATCCCCGCGATCGGCGAGTTGCCGCCCGAGCGGATGTTGGTCACCGTGCGCGCGATGGTGCCGGTGGCCGGCATGCCGCCGAAGAAGGGCGTGACGATGTTCGCGATGCCCTGTGCCATCAGCTCCTGGTTCGGGTCGTGGCGCGGCTGGCCGCTGATCTGGTCCGCCACGCGCGCGCACAGCAGCGACTCGATGGCGCCGAGCAGCGCGATGGTCAGCGTGGGCGTCACGAGCTGCTTGACCGTCTCCCACGAAAAATCGGGCAGCGCAAAGGCCGGCGCGCCTTCGGGAATGCCGCCGAAGCGCGTGCCGATGGTTTCCACCGGCAGCGCGAAGCCGTAGGACACCAGCGTGAGCGTGACCAGCGCGACGATCGGCCCCGGCAGGCGCATGCCCATCTGCACCGCGCGTGCCTGCAAAAACGGGACTTCCATGCGAGGCAGCCGCCGCCACAGCATCAACCCGGCCACGCAGGCCACGCCGAGCGCGAAGGCATACGGATTGAAGGTGCCGATCTGCAGCGCCATCGCATGCAACTGCGAGAACACGTCCGCCGGCATCTTCGCCACCGACAGCCCCAGCAGGTCCTTGAGTTGCGACAGCAGGATCAGCACCGCGATGCCGTTGGTGAAGCCCACCACGATCGACAGCGGCACGAAGCGCACCAGCCGCCCCATGCCGAACAGTCCCGCCGCGAACAGCAGCACACCCGCGCAGGCGGTCGAGATCAGCAGGTTCGCCAGGCCATAGCGCTCGACGATGCCGTAGACGATCACGATGAAGGCGCCGGCCGGCCCGCCGATCTGCACCGCCGAGCCGCCCAGCAGCGAGATCAGAAAGCCCGCGATGATCGCCGTCCAGATGCCCGCCTCGGGCTTGAGCCCCGACGCGATGGCAAAGGCCATCGCCAGCGGCAGCGCCACGATGCCCACCGTGGCCCCCGCACCCAGGTCCTTGAAAAAGCGTTCGCGGTTGTAACCCGCGAGCGCGTCCATCAGTCGTGGGCGAAAGCGGGTGATGTTCAGCGGCGATTGCATGGGCGGCCATTGTGGCCTGCGCGCCCGAACGGCCCTCTCAGCAAACCTTCATGTGAACTTTCGCCCGACTTATCCGAAAGGGTGGATGCAGATACATTTTTCACACTAATTGACATTTAGACACCAGCATTACCAAGGGCGTCCCGATGCACATCCTGCTTGTCGCAAGCGCGTTCAACAGCCTGACGCAACGGGTGCTGGCCGAACTTCAGGATCGCGGCCACATCGTCGGGGTGGAACTGGCCCTGGGCAACGACGATGCCCTGCGCGAAGCGGTGCGCCGGCATTCGCCGCAACTCATCGTGGCGCCGATGCTGACCACCGCGATCCCCGAGGACATCTGGACCGCCCACACCTGCCTGATCGTGCATCCCGGCCCGCCGGGCGACCGGGGCCCGTCGTCGCTCGACTGGACGCTGCAGGGCGGCGTGGAAAGCTGGGGCGTGACCGTGCTCGAAGCCGTCGCCGAAATGGACGCGGGCGATGTCTGGGCCTGGTCGCCGCTGAAGGTGCCGCCGCTGGCGGGCAAGAGCGACCTCTATCGCGGCGAAGTGGCCGATGCCGCCATCGACGCCGTGCTGCTGGCCGTCGAGCGTTTCGCTTCCGGCAACTACAAGCCCAAGCGGCAGAAGGCGGCCGACCTTGCCGCCGGCTGGCGCCCCTTCCTGAAGCAGGCGCAGCGCCGCATCGACTGGGCCACGCAATCGACCGAATCGGTGCTGCGCCAGTTGCGCGCTGCCGATTCACAACCCGGCGTGCTCGACGAACTGCTGGGCGAGAAGTGGTACCTGCACGGCGGCCACCCCGAGGACGAATTGCGCGGCGTGCCCGGTGAACTGATCGCCTGCCGCGCCGGCGCCATCTGTCGTGCCACCGTCGATGGCGCGGTGTGGATTTCGCAGTTGCGCCCCTGGCGCGAACCCGGCTCGGCGCTCCCGAGCTACAAGCTGTCGGCCGTCGAGGCGCTCGGCGATCTGCTGCCTTTCGAGGTGCCCGAGGTGCCGGTGCCCCTGCAGTTGCCCGCCGGCCGGCGTACCTGGACCGACATCCGCTACAGCGAACACGGCGCGGTCGGCGTGCTGAACTTTTCTTTCCCCGGCGGCGCGATGAGCACCGTGCAATGCCGGCGCCTGCTGGAGGCCTACCGTTTCGCGAAGACGCGGCCGACCTCGGTGCTGGTGCTGGGCGGTGTGCGAGATTTCTTTTCCAACGGCATCCACCTCAACGTGATCGAGGCGGCCGACGATCCGGCCGAGGAATCGTGGGCCAACATCCACGCCATGAACGATCTGGTCGAAGCGGTGCTCACCACCACAGACCGGCTCACCGTGGCCGCGCTCGGCGGCAATGCCGCGGCGGGCGGCGTGATGCTCGCGCTGGCGGCCGACGAGGTCTGGTGCCGCGACGGCGCTGTGCTCAACCCGCACTACACGCTGATGGGCCTGCACGGCTCCGAATACTGGACCTACACGCTGCCGCGCCGCGTGGGCGAAAGCGAGGCGCAGCGCCTCACGCAATCTGCGCTGCCCGTGAGTGCGAAGCGCGCCGTCGAACTCGGCATGGCCGAGCGCGTGTTACAGGCCGCACCGGAAGAGCTGGGCGATGAAGTTGCCCGGCTGGCCGCGCAACTGGCCGCCTCGCCCGACCTGGCCGCACGTATCGAGAGAAAGAAAAAGACACGCGCGCAGGACGAATCGGTGAAGCCGCTGCAGCAGTACCGCGATGAAGAACTGGCGCACATGCGCCGCAATTTCTTCGACGCGAGCGAGCCGCATCGGGCGTTGCGGTCCGCATTCGTGCGCAAGGAAAAGGCGCTGCACACGCCGCCGCACGTCGCCCGGCTGGGTCTGGCGGACTGAGCCTCTGCGGGCTTACTGGCCGTCGGGAATCACCGCATCGGCTGCCGCACCCACGGCCTTGCCGGTGATGCGCACGGTGCCGATGGCCGCATCGGCCGCGAGCCCGGCGGCACTGGCGCCCACGCTCACGGCGGTGCCCGCCACACTCACCACCGCACAGCCGCCGAGCGTTGCCACGGCAAGCGACAGGATCGCGACCAACAGCAGGGGCGAGGAGCGGCGTTGCATCGTGTGACGACGCTCAGCGAACCCGCATGCCCGGTGTTGCACCCGGCCACGGTTCAAGCACGTGAATGCCCGGGTTGGTCTTTTCGTCGCCGTGGCTCGCGGCCAGCACCATGCCTTCGCTGATGCCGAACTTCATCTTGCGCGGCGCAAGGTTCGCGACCAGCACCGTGAGCTTGCCCACGAGTTGTTCGGGCTGGTAGGCCGAGGCGATGCCGCTGAACACGTTGCGGGTCTTGCCTTCACCGGCGTCGAGCGTCAGGCGCAGCAGCTTGGTCGAGCCTTCGACCTTCTCGCAGGCCACGATCTTCGCGATGCGCAGGTCGATCTTCACGAAGTCGTCGATGGTGATGGTGGGCGCGATGGCTTCGCCGCCCGGCAGCGTATCCGCCGTGGCTTCCACGGCAGCGGCGGCCACAGGTTCGGGCGCATCGAACAGCTTGTCGACTACCTTCGCATCGGCGCGCTGCATCAGGTGCTTGTAGTCGCCGATGGCGTGGCCGGCCGGCAGCGCTTGTGCGGCATCCGACCAGACCAGCGGCGAAATCCTCAGGAAGGCTTCGACATTGACAGCCAGCGCCGGCAGCACCGGCTTCAGGTACAGCGTGAGCAGGCGGAAGGCTTCGATGCACACGGTGCACACGTCGTGCAGCCGCGCCTCGGCGCCTTCCTTCTTGGCCAGTTCCCAGGGCTTGTTCTGGTCGACGTATTCGTTCACCTTGTCGGCCAGCGCCATGACCTCGCGCAGTGCGCGGGCGTAGTCGCGGCTGTCGTAGAGCGACTGCACCTGCGGCGCGGCCGCACGCAGCGCCGACAGCAGCGTTTCGCCATCGGCCGACACGGCGCCCAGTTGGCCACCGAAGCGCTTGCCGATGAAGCCCGCCGCGCGGCTGGCGATGTTGATGTACTTGCCCACGAGGTCGCTGTTGACGCGCGCGACGAAGTCCTCGGGGTTGAAGTCGATGTCCTCGTTGCGGCCGTTGAGCTTGGCCGCGATGTAGTAGCGCAGCCATTCAGGATCGAGCCCGATCGACAGGTACTTGAGCGGGTCGATGCCGGTGCCGCGGCTCTTGCTCATCTTCTCGCCGCTCACCGTCAGGTGGCCGTGCACATAGACGGCATCGGGCGCCTTGCGGCCACTGAAATGCAGCATCGCGGGCCAGAACAGCGTGTGGAAGGTGATGATGTCCTTGCCGATGAAGTGCACCTGCTCCAGGTCGGGGTCGGCCATGTACTCGGTGTACGAGATGCCGTCGCCGCCCAGCTCGATGCAGCGCTTGTCCAGCAGGTTCTTGAGCGACGCGAGGTAGCCCACGGGCGCATCGAGCCACACGTAGAAGTACTTGCCGGGCGCATCGGGGATCTCGATGCCGAAGTAGGGCGCGTCGCGGCTGATGTCCCAGTCGCCCAGGCCGCCCTTGCCTTCATCGTCCTTGTAGAGCCATTCGCGGATCTTGTTCTGCACCTCGGACTGCACATGGCCCGGCGCGGCGGTCCATTCCTTCAGGTAGGCCTCGCAGCGCGGGTCCGACAGCTTGAAGAAGAAGTGCTCCGAGCTGCGCAGCTCGGGCTTGGCGCCCGACAGGGCCGAGTAGGGGTTGATCAGCTCGGTGGGCGCGTACACGGCGCCGCACACCTCGCAGTTGTCGCCGTACTGGTCCTTCGAGTGGCAGTTGGGGCACTCGCCCTTGATGAAGCGGTCGGCCAGGAACATGCCCTTTTCAGGGTCGTAGAACTGCTCGACGCTCTTGGTGGAAATCAGGCCGTTGGCACGCAGGTCGCGGTAGATGTCCTGCGCGAGCTGGTGGTTTTCCGGCGCGTCGGTCGAGTGCCAGTTGTCGAACGAGATGTAGTAGCCGTCCAGGTAGGGCTTGCGGCCCGCCGCGATCTCGGCCACGAAGGCCTGCGGCGTCACGCCGGCCTTGTCGGCTGCGATGGTGATGGCCGCGCCGTGCGCGTCGTCGGCGCACACGAAGTTGACGTCGGCGCCATTCATTCGCTGGTTCCGCACCCAGATGTCGGCCTGGATGTATTCCATCATGTGGCCGATATGGAACTTGCCGTTGGCATACGGCAGGGCGGTGGTAACGAAGAGCTTGCGCGGGGCGGACATCGGGGAGGGCGCTTTCGGGAGTGACGGACGGGAGAACCGGGCATTTTAGGTGGCGGCGTTCGTCCGTGGGTTTGGTGGCAGCATCAGCCCCCATGTCCTCAATGCCCCACGCCATCGATCTCCATGCCTATATCGCCGGATTCGCAGCGTCGCCGCTGGCGCGCTGGGGCGGTTGCCTCCCCTGGGAACTGCCGGCGCAGGCGGGTGCGATCGTGCGCGAATTGCTGGCGGCGCTGCCCGCCGACGAATACGCCATCGAAGGCGACATCGCCATCCACCGCAGCGCCCGCATCGAGCCCGGCGCGGTGCTCAAGGGGCCGCTGATCCTCGGTGCCGGCTGTTTCGTGGCCTCGGGCGCCTACCTGCGCGGCGGCAACTGGGTCGATGCGCGCTGCAGCATCGGGCCGGGCGTCGAGCTGAAGTCGTCCTTCGTGTTCGCGGGCACGGCGCTCGCACATTTCAACTTCGTGGGCGATTCGGTGCTGGGCGCTGGCGTCAACCTCGAAGCCGGCAGCATCGTCTGCAATCACCGCAACGAACGGGCCGACAAGAACATCCGCGTGCGAAGCGGCGAGGGCGGCACGTTGCAGCCTGCAGGCTGCGAGAAATTCGGTGCGCTGATGGGCGACGGCGTGCGCATCGGCGCCAATGCGGTCATCGCGCCCGGTGCGCTGCTGGTGCCGGGGCATGTCGTGGGCCGCGCGACGCTGCTCGATCAGGAACAAGACGCCAGCGGGACGTGGGCCGGCAACGCCACACCATGACCCACACACTGCTTCAACTGGGTCCCGTCACCGTCGTCGAATGGACTTCGACGTTGCAGGATGTACGGGAGGCCACGGACCTCGTGGGCGCCTCGATGGAACACGACACCGACCGGCTGCTGCTCGATGCCGGTCTCCTGCCCCCGGCCTTCTTCGTGCTGCGCACGCGCTTCGCGGGCGAGTTTCTCGAGAAGCTGCAGACCTATCGGCTTCAAACCGCCGTCGTGCTGCCGCCCGATGCCGACCACGGCGAGCGCTTCGACGAATACCTGCAGGAAGCCCGGCGCGGGCGTTTTTGCCGCTTCTTCTCTTCGCGCGAAGAAGCCCTGGCGTGGCTGGCGCAGGAATGACCCTTTGGCGTGGTCGCGGCGCCCGTTGAGCGTCAGAGGCCGGCGTTATTCTCCAGCCTTCGCGCCGGACCGGCCGCGACACCTCCTCCATCTGACGACAAGGGCGCATTTCCATGACCACCCCCATTCCCGCAACCCTGATTCCTGGCGATGGCATCGGCCCCGAAATCGTCGACGCCACCCTGGCCGCGCTCGACGCGCTGAAGGCGCCCTTCGTGTGGGACCGCCAGATCGCCGGCCTCGGCGGCGTGGTGGCCGCGGGCGACCCGCTGCCCGCCGCCACGCTGGACAGCATCCGCCGCACCCGCCTGGCCCTGAAGGGCCCGCTGGAGACGCCATCGGGCGGCGGCTACCGCTCGTCGAACGTGCGGCTGCGCGAAGAGTTCCAGCTGTACGCCAACCTGCGCCCCGCGCTCACCATCATTCCCGGCGGCCGCTTCGACAAGATCGACCTCGTGGTCGTGCGCGAAAACCTCGAAGGCCTCTACATCGGCCACGAGCACTACGTGCCCATCGATGGCGACCCGCACGCCGTGGCCATGGCCACCGGCATCAACACCCGCCAGGGCAGCCGCCGCCTGCTCGAATACGCCTTCGAGACGGCCGTGGCCACGGGCCGCAAGAAGGTCACGATCGTGCACAAGGCCAACATCATGAAGGCGCTCACGGGCATCTTCCTGGAGACCGGCCTGGACCTCTACGAGAAGAAGTACAAGGGCAAGTTCGAGCTCGACACGGTCATCATCGACGCCTGCGCGATGAAGCTGGTGCTCAACCCCTGGCAGTTCGACATGCTGGTCACGACCAACCTGTTCGGCGACATCCTGTCCGACCTCGTGGCGGGCCTTGTCGGCGGCCTGGGCATGGCGCCGGGCGCCAACATCGGCGCCGATGCCGCGATCTTCGAGGCCGTGCACGGCTCGGCGCCCGACATCGCCGGCAAGGGCATCGCCAACCCGACTGCATTGCTGTTGGCCGCCGCGCTCATGCTCGACCACGTCAAGCTGCCCGAGCTGGCCAAGCGCCTGCGCACGGCCATCGACGAGACGCTGAACATCGACAAGGTCCGCACCGGCGACCTGGGCGGCACGGCGGGCACGGCGGCTTTCACCAAGGCGCTGGTCAGCCGCATCAACGGCGGCTGACACGAAGAAGAGGCGCAGGGCTCGCACACGCTTCATGAAAAAGCTGCTGCTTGCGCTGGCCGTTCTCTTCGCGAGCCTTTCGTCCGCTGCGGCGGATGCGCGCTACACGGTCGTGAAGGTCGACCTTCGCACCGAGAAGCTGGAGCTGTTCCTGAACGACGAGGCCGGCGTCACGTTCAAGCGCTTCGACCGGCTCGATGCCTGGCTGAAGGCGCAACACCGGCAACTCGGCTTTGCGATGAACGCCGGCATGTACCACGCGGACTTTTCGCCGGTCGGGCTGCTGGTGCGCGACGGCCGCGAAGAGGCGCCGCTCAACCTGGACAGCGGCGCCGGCAACTTCTTCCTCAAGCCCAACGGCGTGTTCCTGGTTTCAGACGCCGGGCCGCGCGTTGTCGAGTCGTCGGAATACCCGGCGCTGGCCAACGGCGTGCGGCTGGCCACGCAATCGGGGCCGCTGCTGCTGCGCAATGGCGTGCTGCATCCGGCGCTCATCCCGCATTCGGACTCGCGCAAGATCCGCAATGGCGTGGGCGTGTCGGGCCATGTGGCGGTCTTCGTCATCAGCGAGACGCCGGTGAATTTCCACGAGTTCGCGCTCTACTTTCGCGATGTGCTCCATTGCCGCGATGCCCTGTACCTCGACGGCACCGTTTCGGCCCTGCATTCGCCCGCATTGCACCGCAACGATTTCGTGCGCGAGCTGGGGCCGATACTGGCCGTGGTGTCGCCTTGAACCCGTCAAGCCCTCGCCTGTCTTTTTGCGTTTTCACTTTCGATCGTCGTTGAGCCATGTCCACACCGCTGCCCATCCTGTCCCTTCTCGAAACCCGTGTCCTCGGCGTGCTGGCGGAAAAGCAGCGCACCGTGCCCGACAGCTATCCGCTCACGCTCAACTCGCTGGTGTCGGGTTGCAACCAGAAGACCAGCCGCAACCCGGTGCTCGAACTCACCGAGTCGCAGGTGCAGGCAGCCATCGACAGCCTGAAGGGCTACAGCCTTGTCGCGGAGACCAGCGGCGGCCGCGCGTTTCGTTATGAGCACAACACCGACCGCGTGCTGCGCATCCCGTCGCAGTCGGTCATCCTGCTCACCGTGCTGATGCTGCGCGGCCCGCAGACGGCCGGCGAGCTGCGCATCGCTTGCGACCGCATGCACAACTTCGCCGACATCTCCTCGGTCGAAGGCTTTCTCGAAGAGCTTGCGGAACGGCCGGCCGGCGCGCTGGTGGTGAAGCTGGCCCGCCTGCCCGGCGCGCGCGAAAGCCGCTGGGCACACCTGCTCAGCGGCGCCCCGGCGGAAGAGGCCGCGGGGCCGGCTGGCGCATCGGGTGATGGGTCTTATGCAGCGCACGATGCGTCGCTCGGCGAGGTGGCCGCACTCAAGGCCAACGTGGCGCGGCTCGAAGCCGAGCTTGCAACGCTGAAGGCGCTCGTCGGGCGCGTGTGTTCGGAGCTGGGGATTTCCGAAGCGGGCTGAAATGGGGTGAGGACGGCGATTTGTCCGGTGGGCGATTGGTCGATCTGATACCGCCCTTCGAAGCCCCAACCGCACGGCATCGGAGCCACTTCACACAGGCTTCACGCTGGCCGCACACGGCGTCCCTAAGGTCGAACCCATTGCAGACATCACCAATGGAGCACTGGCCATGGACAACGGACACATCGCAGCGTGGCGCGACCACATGCCTTTCGACGACATCACCCGGCGTGTGCTGGCAGGGCTGGCCGCATTGGCCGGCATCGCGAGCCTCTATGCGCTGTTCTGGTGGGCCGCGTCGGCGACAGGGTTCTTCCTGTTCGACGGCTATCGCAACACGTGGCTCGGGCTGGGCACGGCGCTCGCGTTCCGGGACATGGACACGGTGTACTACCTGCTGAGCTGGGTCTTCTCGGTCTTCGGCGGACTGTTCGGCTGGGCCGCGCTGACCGGGTTCGCCGTCATGCACCGCCGTGGGTGGGACGCGGTGCCGTCCTGGATCAAGCTCGGCTGCGCGGTCGGCACGGTGGCGGGGCTGGCCTTCGAGCCCGGCCGGCTGTTGGCGCTGGCACCCATCGTCTGCGGGATGGCGTTGTTGCTGCGTTCGATGCTGATACCGGCAGGCACCAGTTCTTCTGCCCAAGGCCGTTAAGGCTTGGGAGGCGTTCAGCCCGCAGGTGCGAAGCGCCGGTACACCCGCACCACCAGCCCCGCGCCGAGATTGAGTGCAAAGGCCCACAGCGCCCGCCCCGGAATCACGAAGCTCAGGGCCATCGTGAGCAGGCATGAAGCCAGCAGCACCAGCAGCGACACGCGCCGGTCCAGCCAGTGCGTGTCGCGCACGGGATCGGGCAGCAGCGACATCAGCAGGAACGCCGTCAGCGCAACGACGCCGATGTTGGCGGCGTAGATCACGGTCGCTGCAATGTGCGACGTGAAGCGCCCCATCAGCACCGTGGAGAACGGGATCAGCGTGACGAGCAGCAGGTAGACAAGGCTCCACTTGGCGTAGGCCTCGCCCACCATCTCGCCGCGCGAGCGGGCCTTGATGAGCGACAGCCAACTGGCGCCCAGCACATAGAAGCTCAGCAGATACGGCAGGAACTTGGGACTCAGCGCCCACAGGGCGCGCAGCAGCGACATCTCGTCCGGGCCCACGGCGGTGTCGTCGGGAATGCGCAGGTCCAGCACGAGGATCGTCATGCCCACGGCGAAGATGCCATCGGTCAGTGCGTCGAGTCGGTTCTTGGGGTACATCGCGTTGGACCTCTGGCCGTTACCGTTACCGTCACCCGGGCGCACGCAAAAACGTTGCGTTGTAGAGGCTGATTTTGCGCGCCCGTACCGCTGCATTGTCCATAGCATCGCGTCATGACACACCTTGACGAACCCTTGCGTGACCAGCTCACCGGCTGGCGGCGACAACTGCACGCCATGCCCGAGACCGGCTTCGAGGAGGCGAAGACCTCGGCCTTCGTGATCGGTGTGCTGAAGGCGCTGGGGCTCGAAGTGCACACGGGCATCGGCGGTACCGGGCTGGTGGCGAACCTGAAGGTCGGGCAGGGCAAGGGCGTGATCGGCCTGCGCGCCGAGATGGATGCGCTCAACATCACCGAGGTGGCGGCGGACCGCGCCTACGCCTCGGGCACGCCCGGCAAGATGCACGCCTGCGGCCATGACGGCCACATGACGATCATCCTTGGCGCCGCGCAACTGCTGCGTGAGCGCAAGGATTTCGACGGCACCGTGCGCTTCATCTTCCAGCCCGCCGAAGAGCATGGCCGCGGTGCCAGGGCCATGATCGACGACGGCCTGTTCGAGCGCTTCCCGGTCGACGAAATCTACGGCCTGCACAACATGCCCGGCCTGCGCGCCGGCACGATCGCCACCCGCGTGGGCGGCCTGATGGCGAGCGAGGACAACTTCGTCATCCACATCAAGGGCCGGGGCACGCACGCCGCGCGGCCGCACATGGGCATCGACCCCATCGTCATCGGCGCGCAGGTCGTGCTGGCGCTGCAGACCATCGTGTCGCGCACGCTCGACCCCGGCGCGCAGGCGGTGGTTTCTTGCACGGAGTTCATCACCGACGGCATCCGCAATGCGATTCCGTCGAACGTCGTCATCAAGGGCGACACGCGCAGTTACGACCCCGAGGTGCAGAAGATGCTGGCCGCGCGCATGCGCGAGATCAGCGAAGGCATCTGCCGCATGCACGGCGCCGAATGCGACTTCAGCTACACGCACGAGTTCGCGCCCACCGTGAACTGGGCCGAGTGCGTGCCGACGGCAGTGGCCGCCGCGACGGCCATCGTGGGTGCGGAGAACGTCGATGCCGACGTGGCACCGATGATGGCTTCCGAAGATTTCGGCGTGTTCCTGAAGGCCGTGCCGGGCGCGTTCGTGTTTTTGGGCAACGGGGCCGAAGGCGAGCCCGGCGGCACGCCGCTGCACAACGGCAGCTACGACTTCAACGACGCAGTGCTTGCGACGGGCGCGCGTTACTTCGCGGAAATCGTGCGCCTGCGGCTTGGTGCGAAGCGCGCGAACGCGCAGGCCGTTTCAGCGGGCTGAAGGCGACCTCACACCGCGTTCCATCCGAAGAAGCGCAGCACCTCGTCGCGCTGCGCCATCGCATCCGAACGCCCGAGCGCCATCAGCTCGCAGGTGTAGCCCGACTCGAACAGCAGGTAGCTGGCGAGCGCGCCGCCCTTCACGTCGGCCGCCACCTTCGACCCCCCCAGCAGATGCCGCACCGCACCGGGCAGGGCGTCGACATGGCGCGCAGCGATCACGTCCAGGCGTTCCGAAGGCGAGATCACCAGCAGGTCGAGCGGGCGCAGTCCGCTGGCCTCGCGCGCTTCCGCCGGAATGAGGCCCAGCGTGTGGTTGACGCGGTGCAGCCGCTCGATGTCGACCGCCAGTGCATCGAGAAAAATGCTCGACAGCGCATGGCCCGCGATCTGCGCCATCGTCGGATAGCCGCTGTGCGTGTTGGGCGCGGGCGTCTCGCGCGGCTCGTGCATGCGGCCCGCGCCGATCACCAGGATGCGCTCCGCGCCCAGGTGGATGGCCGCCGCGATGGGTGCTGATTGGCGCATCGAGCCGTCGCCGAAGTACTCGGTGTGGCTTTGCATCGGCAGCGCTGTCGCCGGAAACACGAAGGGAATGGCGGAAGACGCCAGCAGGTGGGCATGCGTGATGCGGTCGCGCACCGACAGCCGCTGCGAGCGCACCCAGGGCTCCATCGGCACGGCCGCCTCGAAGAAGGTGACGTGCTCGCCCGAGCTGTAGCTCGATGCCGTCACGGCCAGCGCCTTCACATGGCCCTGCTGCATGAGCTGCGGCAGGCGGTCCAGCGGCACCATGCGCTGCAGCAGATCGGCCAGCGGCGCGTTGTCGAGCAGCGACTTCGGCTTGATGCGCATCCAGTTGGCGGCAAAGCGCCCGAGCCCGAGCAGCATGCGCCAGCGCGCGCCGCTGCCGAGCACCGACAGCAAATCGGCCCGGTAGACCTGCTCGGCCCGGAACTGGCTCCACACCTCGGCGATGTGCGCCACCACGTGGTCGAAGTTGTCCGCCCCGCAGGCCAGCGCCGCCGCATTGATGGCGCCGGCCGAGGTGCCGGTGATGACAGGAAAGGGGTTGCCGGTGCCGGCCGCGGGACCGGCGGCACGCCGAATCTCGGCAATGGCTTCGAGCACGCCGACCTGGTAGGCGGCCCGCGCGCCGCCTCCGGTGAGCAGGAGGCCGGTGACGGGGCTTGTCTCTGTCATTTTTGGTTATTGGGGTGCGGTTCGATGAGGGCTTGGAGAGCGCACTAGACTACCCGGCATTCAGGAGTTCGATCAATGGCAATCACCTCAGAAGGGCTCATGGACGCGCTCAAGAGCGTCGCAGACCCTAACACCGGCAAAGAATTCGTGGCGAGCCGGTCGCTCAAAAACCTGCAGGTAGCGGAGGGCGATGTCTCGTTCGACCTCGAACTCGGCTACCCGGCCAAGAGCCAGCATGCGGCCATCCGCAAGGCACTCGTGGCGGCCGCCAAGGCGGTGCCGGGCGTGCAGAACGTGTCGGTCAACATCGTCACCAAGGTCATCAGCCATGCGGTGCAGCGCGGCGTGCAGCTGATGCCCAACGTCAAGAACATCATCGCGGTGGCCTCGGGCAAGGGCGGCGTGGGCAAGAGCACCACGGCGGCCAACCTGGCGCTCGCGCTGGCCGCCGAAGGCGCCACCGTGGGCCTGCTCGATGCCGACATCTACGGCCCGAGCCAGCCCATGATGATGGGCATCGAGGGCCGTCCCGACAGCGCCGACGGCAAGACCATGGAGCCGATGGAGCGCCATGGCGTGCAGGTGATGTCGATCGGTTTCCTGGTCGACCAGGACCAGGCCATGATCTGGCGCGGCCCCATGGCCACGCAGGCGCTGGAGCAGTTGCTGCGCCAGACCAACTGGAAAGACCTGGACTACCTGATCGTCGACATGCCGCCGGGCACCGGCGACATCCAGCTCACGCTGAGCCAGCGCGTGCCGATGACGGGCGCGGTGATCGTCACCACGCCGCAGGACATCGCGCTGCTCGACGCCAAGAAGGGCATCAAGATGTTCGAGAAGGTCGGCGTGCCGATCCTGGGCATCGTCGAGAACATGGCGGTGCACATCTGCTCGAACTGCGGCCATGCCGAGCACATCTTCGGCGCTGATGGCGGCAAGAAGATGGCGGCCGAATACCAGATGGAATACCTCGGTGCGTTGCCGCTGGACATCAAGATTCGTCTGCAGGCCGACAGCGGCGCACCCACGGTGGTGTCCGATCCGGATGGCGATGTGGCTGGTCTCTACAAGGATGTGGCTCGCCGCGTGGCCGTGGGCATTGCGGAGAAGGCCAAGGACTTTTCGTCCAAGTTCCCGACGATTTCGATCAGCAAGAACACGTAGGGGATGGCAGCCTGCGCATCGACTCGATGTGTTGTGCGTGAAGGGCGTCATTCAGGGCGTCGCTCACGCCGACACGGTGCTCTTTTTCGCGAATGTCCCCCGCTTCGCTCCTCCTTTATTTCGCGAAAAAGAGCCCCGTATCGACGTGAGCGCTCAGAGCACTGGTTGATCGGCGATCACCAGCAGCGTGCCCATGTGCGAATGACACCGGGTGCTCCCCGCAGCGAAATAAAGGAGGAGCGAAGCGGGGGACATTCGCGGAGGGGAGCACCCGGTGTCATTCGCACTCGCCCTGAAGAACAGCAGCGCCAAAAACAACAGGCAGCGGAGCCACAAAAATGAACCTGCTCGCCTCGATGCGCTATCTCGTAGCACTCAGCGAGCACAAGCATTTCGGCCGCGCGGCGCAGGCCTGCCACATCACGCAGCCGGCCTTGTCGAACGCATTGCGCGCACTCGAAACCGAGTTCGGCGTGGTCATCGTCAAGCGCGCACGCGTCTACGTTGGGCTCACGCACGAAGGCGAGCGCGTGCTCGCCGCGGGCCAACGCATGCTGCGCGACAACGAGGTGCTGCTGCAGGAACTGCGCAGCGAAGAGGGCAACCCGCAAGGGCGCCTGCGCATGGCGGCCGTGCCGACTGCCATTCCGATGCTCTCGCGCTTTGCCGCGATGCTGCATCAGCGACACCCGGGCCTTGTGCCAGCCGTGCTGTCGATGAGTTCACATGAGCTGGAGACTGGCCTCGAAAGCCTGTCGATCGACCTCGCTCTCGGCTACACCGAACGCATGCACCTGCCGGGCATCAAGCTCACGGCATGGCCGCAGAGCATCGAGCACTACTTCCTGCTGCGCCGTGCGAAGAAGGCCTCGGCCGACCAACTGCGCATCGGCAAACCCATCTCCTGGGCCGATGCGGGCAAGTTGCCGCTGTGCCTGCTCACGCCCGACATGCACAACCGCGCCATCGTCGACCAGGCCTTGCGCGAAGCCGGCGTGCCGGTGGCGCCGGCCATCGAAACCAACTCCGTGCTCACACTGGCGCTGGCCGTGAGCGCGGGCACCGTCAGCAGCGTGCTGCCCGGCGGCATGGTCGCGGCCGTGCGCAGCCACCGCGAACTCGAAGCGCTGCCGCTGGTGGCGCCCGAAGTCCGCACACCGATCGGCTTCATGACGCAGGCCGGCGTGCGGCCCTCACGTGCGCTCGACGCCGCGTTGGCCTTCCTGCAGACGCCGGAGTGGCAGGCCCAAGTGCGGCAACACAGCGGCAACCTGGACGACGCGCCCGGTTAGCGGCTTGACGATGGCTGCGCCGCGAACACTTCGATCGCAGCCAGCCTTGCCACCGACCGGCCCGGCTTCACATCGCCGGCCATCACCAGCCGGGCCATGCCGTTGCGGCCCAGTGGCGCGCCGTTCAGGCTGTAGGCGACCAATGCCGTGCGGTTGCCGGATTCGGGTGCGATCTCCGCGAGCGAGACCACCGCGCGGTAGCCGTCGCTGCCGACCAGCACCACGTACATCGAGAGCAGGGGGTTGCGCACGCCGGTGTCCGGCTTGAGGCCGACCGCGCCGTCGTTCAGCAAGGTCCAGAGGCTTACGCCGGTGTAGCTGTTGGCGCCGACCGTCTGCGTGATGGCAGGCAGGGCCTGGAGCGCCGCGAGGTCGAAGCTGGCGCGCTTTGCGACGGCGCCCGACACCGTGAAGCGAGGCGAGCTGCCTTCGTTGGCGGTAGCGGTGGTTGCCGCTGGGGCCGTCGCGGTGGAAACGGCCATCGGAGCGGTGCCCGCGCAGCCCGCAAGCACAGCCAGCATCACGGCGCCGGTAGCGGCACGGCACAGCCAGCGCGAGGGCAGGAAATGGCTTCGGTCTTTCACGTGGACTCCTCGTTTTCCCGGGGTGGGCGCGTCGTATTCATTCTTGCATAGCGTTCATGGCCCGTCGCAGGCGGACAATGGCGGCCCGCATTGGTTTACGCTTCGCGCCAACATGAAATCCAAAGTCCAGTTCCGTCTGCGCGTCTATCGGGACGACACCATCGCCATCGGCCCCGGCAAGATCGCCGTGCTCGAAGCCGTGGCCGAGACCGGTTCGATTTCCGCGGCCGCCCGGCTGCTGGGCATGTCGTACCGGCGGGCCTGGATGCTGATCGACGAAATGAACCAGTCGCTGGCCTCGCCCGCGGTGAACACCGCCGCCGGCGGTTCGCGCGGTGGCGGCACGGCGCTCACGCAGGTGGGCGAGGACATCGTCAAGCACTACCGCGCGATCGAGAACGCGGCGCGGCTGGCCACGGCGGCCGACATCCGCGCGCTCACGCGGCTGCTGGCGCCATGAGCGGTGAAGAAACCACCAGCGTCGTGTGCCGCCCGGTCGGCATCGTGCGCAGCCGCTTCACCGAAGCCACTGGCATGCCGATCCAGACAGCGGGCGCGCCCGAAGAAACGGGCCGGCTCGAAGTGTTCGCCGAGTTCGCGCCGGGCCTGCGCGACATCGAGGGCTTCGACTACCTGATCCTCATCACCCATCTGCATCAGTGCGCGCACGAGCGGCTGGAGGTGGTGCCTTTTCTGGACAACGCCTCGCACGGCGTCTTCGCCACGCGGGCCCCCGCGCGGCCCAACCGGCTGGGCCTGTCGATCGTGAAGCTCACGGCGGTGGACGGCACGACGCTGCACTTCAGCGGCAACGACATGATGGACGGCACGCCCGTGCTCGACATCAAGCCCTACGTGCCGCGCTTCGATGTGCGCGAGACCGAGCGCGTGGGCTGGTTCGGCACCCGGCTCGATCAGTTGCCGCGCATCCGCTCCGACGACAGGATGGGCTGATCGGCCGGCTCCGGCGATGAAGCCGGCAACGCATCGCCCTGCCAGCACGACCACACGCTTTGCGACAGCGTTTCGCGCGCCTGCGGAGGCGCCTCGCGGATGGTGCCCATGCTGATGAAGCCCGCGAGGTATTCGCCGGGCAGCACGCCCACCTGGCGCGCCAGCGTCTCGTCGTAGCAGCGTTCGCCGCTCAGCACGATGGCGCCGTAGCCTAACTGGTGCGCCGCGCTCAGGATGTTGCCGAGTGCCGCGCCGGCGCTCAGCCACTGCTCGCGTGCCGGCACTTTGCTGCGCTCGCGTGGCGACACCACGAAGCCCAGCAGCACGGGCGGGCGCGTGGCGTGTTCACGCGAACGCTTCAGGTCGGTCGGGCTGGCGAGCGGGTCGCGCCGCAGCTTTTCCTGCTCGAAGCACCATGCCAGCGCCTCGCGGTTCTGCGGACGGAATTCAATGACGCGCCAAGGGTGCAGGCTGCCGTGGTCGGGCGCGCGCAGGCCGGCCTGCAGGATGGCGTCGAGTTCATCGGGATGCGGCCCAGGCTGCTGCAGCCGCCGCGGCGACACCGAGCGCCGCGTCAGCAGGACTTCGAGGATGCGCTCCGCACCCGTCATATGCCGCCACATCTGCGTCACTGCTCCCGGTGGTCGACCCACACCGCCTTGCGGCGCAGGACTTCCCCGATGTCGTTGGCGTCGGCCTGCGCCACGAAGAAGGACTGGCTTTCGCCGCCAGGGGCTGTGATGGAAATGACGAAACCTTCGGAATCCATGGCCTGCTCGATGCGCCATTCCTGCACCTGCGTCGCATGACGAAGCTCCGGCCTGCCGGAGATCGAACGGACAACGGTGTCGTGGGCGAGGGGGCGCATGGGGTTGGCTGACGCTGTATCGCGCAGTATATGAAGACTCATCGGTTTGCGCATCCCCGTGTGAACCTTAGGGCTCACCGTGTAACAATCCCGCCGTATTTTCATGAACACGACGCAATCGCTCATCGCCTCGACGGACTGGTTTCCGCTGACCCTGTCGCTCAAGGTCGCCGCAGTCGCGACCCTGCTGGCGCTGGTCGTGGGCGTGGCCCTGGGTTGGGTGTTCGCGCGCAAGCGCTTCTTCGGCCACAGCGTGCTGGAAGCCATCTTCATGCTGCCGCTGGTGCTGCCGCCCACGGTGATCGGCTACGCCATCCTGGTGGCGGCCGGCCGGCGCAGCCCGCTGGGCGCGTGGCTGCGCGAGCACCTCGACTACACCATCATCTTCAGTTGGCACGGTGCCGTGGTGGCCTCGGCCGTGGTGGCGCTGCCGCTGGTGCTCAAGTCGGCCAGCGCGGCATTCGCGAACGTCGACCGCTCGCTCGAAGCAGCCGCCAGCACGCTGCGCCAGTCGCCGTTCTCGGTGTTCCTGCGCGTCACGCTGCCGCTGGCGTGGCCGGGCATCCTGGCGGGCACGCTGCTGGCCTTTGCGCGGGCCATGGGCGAGTTCGGTGCCTCGCTGATGGTGGCCGGCTCGATCCCCAAGCAGACCCAGACGCTGTCGATGGCCATTTACGACGCAGTGCAGGCAGGGCATGACGACCTCGCGCTGCTGCTGGTGATCGTGACTTCGGTGCTGTCGATCACCGTGCTGGTGCTGTCGAACCGCTTCTTCTCGCTTCGCTGATTTCGTGCTTCATCATTCATTCTTATAAGGAGTTGCCATGCGTTCGTTCCGTCTCTTGTCCCTCGTCGTTGCCCTTGCACTGCCGCTGGCCGCCGCCGCGCAGCAGATCACCGTGTCCGCCGCCGCCAGCCTGACCGACGCGTTCAAGGAGATCGGACCGAAGTTCGAGGCCGCCAAGTCGGGCGCCACGGTGCGCTTCAACTTCGCCGCCTCGGGCGTGCTGCTGCAGCAGATCGGGCAGGGTGCGCCCGTCGACGTGTTCGCCAGCGCCGACCAGGAGACGATGAACCGCGGCGTCGAGCAGAAGGCGATCGACACCGCCACGCGCAAGGACTTCGTGACCAACAGCCTGGTGCTCATCGAACCCACCAAGGACGCCGTCGGCGTGAAGACCCTGCAAGACCTGACCGGCGCCGGCGTGAAGAAGATCGCCGTCGGCAAGACCGCCACCGTGCCGGTCGGCCGCTACACCAAGCAGGTGCTGGACGGCGCCAACCTGTGGACCGTGCTCGAACCCAAGTTCGTGCAGGCCGACAGCGTGCGCCAGGTGCTCGACTACGTGAGCCGTGGCGAGGTCGAGGCCGGTTTTGTCTACCGCACCGATGCGGCCGTGGCCGGCGACAAGGTCAAGATCGCCTTCACCCCCACCGGCCACACGCCCGTGACCTACCCCATCGCCGTGGTGGCCGAGAGCAAGCAGAAGGCGCTGGCCGGCGACTTCATCGCCTTCCTCTCGACGCCTGCCGCGCAGGAAGTGCTCACGCGCTACGGCTTCGGCAAGCCATGATCGACGTCGATCTGAAACTGACGGTGAAGGACGGGGCCCGGCGCTTCGACCTGGCCGTGCGCTTTCAGACCGACGTTCCTTTCGCCGCGCTCTACGGTCCCTCGGGCGCGGGCAAGTCGCTGACCCTGCAGGCCATTGCCGGCCTGCTGCATCCTTCGGCCGGCCACGTGCGGCTGGACGGCCGCACGCTGTATGACTCGGCCCAGCGCATCGACGTGCCCGCCCCGGCGCGGCGCATCGGCTACCTGTTCCAGAACTACGCGCTGTTTCCGCATCTCACGGTGCGCGAGAACGTGGCCTTCGGGCTGACCGCGTGGTATCGCCGCAGCCTGCCGGCCAAGGACGCCGAGCGCGTGCAGGCCCTGCTCGAAAGCTTCGGCCTTGCCGCGCTGGCCGACAGCCGGCCGCAAAAACTGTCGGGCGGGCAGCAGCAGCGCGTGGCCCTGGCGCGCGCGCTGGCCTGCGAGCCGCAGGTGCTGCTGCTCGACGAGCCTTTCGCCGCCCTGAACCCCATGCTGCGCAGCGAACTGCGCAACGAGCTGGCGCAGGTGCGCAAGCAGTGGGGCATTCCGGTGTTGATGATCACGCACGACATCGAGGACGTGCTCGCCCTGGCCGACGTCGCCTTCGTCTACAAGGACGGTCAGGTGGTGCGCGAGATCGATCTGCACAACGCGCAAAGCCGCGACTTCGCCCTGCGCGACGTCGCCGGCGTGCCGGAGGTCGAGGACACGCCGCTGCGCAGCAAGCTGCGCGGGCTGTTGATGCAGGACGCGCGCGGCTGACAGATAATTTTGTATCGCATAAGCGATACAATTTGGCGATGAAAACCGCCACCATCCCCTCCGTGCGTGTCGAGCCCGAGTTTCGGGACGAAGTCGAACAGGTGCTCGGCGCGGGCGAATCCTTGTCTCAATTCGTCGAGGCGGCGGTTCGCGCCTGCGTTCTGCAGCGAAAAAGCCAAGCCGAATTTGTTGCACGCGGCATGGCATCGCTGGCCGATGCGCGCCGCAGCGGCGAGTATGTCGATGCAGGCGAAGTGATGCATCGTCTCAAGAGCAAACTCGAATCGGCGAAGAAGCGTCAGAACGCAAACGTAGCGCGCCGGTGAGTTACACCGTCCGGTTCACCCAACAGGCGGCGGAAGACCTGGAGCGGCTGTACGACTTCGTGCTCGAAAGGGAACTCGCAAGAGGCGGAGATCTGGAACTGGCCTCGCGAGCCCTCGATGCGATTGAACACGGCATTGCCACACTCGGCTTTTCTCCGTTCACTTGCCGCAAGGCAGGCGACAGCCCGTTCATCCGTGAGCTCGTGATTCCGTTCGGCGGCAGCGGCTATGTCGCGTTGTTCGAGATAGAGGCGAACGATTCAATCGTCGTGGCCGCTGTCAGGCATCAACGGGAAGACGACTACCACTGAGCGACGAAAGCCCCATCAGGTGATGGGCGCGGTCATTTCCGTTTTGAATCGCCGCATATCCCGATTCAATTTGACGCCCGCCCCCCGCAGGCCAACACTGCCGTCATGAGCGAGCAGAAGATCGAGTTTTACAAGGGCCCCGCCGGCGGCTGGGGCGCATTGCGCAGCGTGACGAATGCGCTGCTGCGGCAGGACATTCCCATCAAGGGCGCGAAAACGCTGCTCTCGGCCAACCAGCCCGACGGCTTCGACTGCCCCGGCTGTGCGTGGCCCGACCGCAACCATGCCTCGACCTTCGAGTTTTGCGAGAACGGCGTGAAGGCCGTGGCGGCCGAAGCGACCGCGCGCCGCGCAGGTCCTGAGTTGTTCGCGAAGCACACCGTGGCCGAGTTGGCCGCGCAAAGCGACTTCTGGCTTGAAGACCAGGGCCGGCTCACGCACCCGATGGTCTACGACGCGGCCAGCGACAAGTACGTGCCCATCGAATGGGACGATGCCTTCGCGCTCGTCGCGCGTCACCTGAACGCGCTGCCCGATCCGAACCAGGCCATGTTCTACACCTCGGGCAGGGCGAGCAATGAAGCGGCCTTCCTGTACCAGCTGTTCGTGCGCGAGTACGGCACCAACAATTTTCCCGACTGCTCGAACATGTGCCACGAGCCCAGTGGCAGCGGCATGCGCCCGCAGATCGGCGTGGGCAAGGGCACGGTCACGCTCGACGACTTCGAGAAGGCCGACGCCATCTTCATCTTCGGCCAGAACCCCGGAACGAACCACCCGCGCATGCTCGGCGAACTGCGTGCGGCATCGAAGCGCGGCGCGCGCATCGTGAGCTTCAACCCGCTGCGCGAGCGCGGCTTGGAGCGCTTTGCCGATCCGCAGGACAAGCTGGAGATGGCGACCATGGGCTCCACGCCGATCAGCACGCACTACTTCCAGTTGCGCGTGGGCGGCGACTTCTCGGCGGTCAAGGGGATGATGAAGCACGTCATCGAGCGTGAAGACGCGGCCGTGGCGCGCGGCGAGGCTTCGGTGCTCGACCACGCCTTCATCGCCATGCACACCACCGGCTTCGAGACGCTGGCCGACGACCTGCGTGCCGAATCGTGGGACGTGCTGGTGCAGGAGTCGGGTCTCACGCAAGCGCAGATCCGCGCCGCAGCCGATGTGTACCTTGGCGCCAAGAAAGTCATCGCCTGCTGGGGCATGGGCATCACGCAGCATCAGCATTCGGTGGCGACCATCCAGATGATCCTCAACTGGCTCATGCTGTGCGGCCACATGGGGCGCGAAGGCGCGGGTGCCTGCCCGGTGCGCGGCCACAGCAACGTGCAGGGCGACCGCACCATGGGCATCTGGGAAAAGCCGCCGGTGGCGCTGCTCGACCGGCTGCAGCAGGTGTTCGGCTTCGAGCCGCCGCGCCAGAACGGCGTGGACACGGTCGAGGCCATCCAGTTGATGCTCGACGGCAAGGGCAAAGTGTTCTTCGCACTCGGCGGTAACTTCGCGGCCGCCACGCCCGACACCTACCAGACCTGGAAGGGCCTGCAGCAGTGCGACCTGACGGTGCACGTGACCACCAAGCTCAACCGCAGCCACATCGTGCACGGGCGCGAGGCGCTGATCCTGCCCTGCCTGGGCCGCACCGAGATCGACATGCAGGCCCACGGCCCGCAGGGCGTGACGGTGGAAGACTCGATGAGCATGGTCCACATCTCGATGGGCATCAACCCGCCCGCGTCGGAGCACCTGCTGTCCGAGCCCGCCATCGTGGCGCGGCTTGCGGCCGCCACCATCGGTGCGCGCAGCAAGACGCCGTGGCTGTGGCTCGTCGAAGACTACGCGCGCATCCGCGACAAGATCGAAGCGGTGTTCGACGACTTCAAGGACTTCAACACCCGCGTGGCGCACCCCGGCGGCTTTCGCCTGCGCAACACCGCGAGCGAACGGGTGTGGGCCACCGCGTCGAAAAAGGCCGTGTTCTTCACGCACGCCGTGCCGCTGGACACGCCCTCGCACCGGGCCCGCGCGCGCTTTGCGAAGAAGGGTGACACGCTGGTCTTTACGCTGCTCACCACGCGTTCGCACGACCAGTACAACACCACCATCTACGGCATGGACGACCGCTACCGCGGCGTGTTCGGCCAGCGCCGCGTGGTGTTCATTCACAAGGAAGACATCCGCGCGCTGGGCATGAAGGACGGCGACTGGGTCGACATACAGACCGTGTGGAGCGACGGGCAGGAGCGGCGCGCCGACCGGTTCAAGCTGGTGGCGTACGATATTCCGCGCGGCAACCTCGCGGCCTACTACCCCGAGACCAACCCGCTGGTGCCGCTGTCGTCGGTGGCCGAGAACGCGGGCACGCCGACGTCCAAGTCCATTCCGGTGGTGCTGTCGCTGCATGTCGCTCCGGCGCCTGCGCTGGTGGACATCGACGCCGTCGCGGCATGACCGCAGGCGCCTTCGACGCCGATTCCTTTTCCATCGCCATCCTGCGCGCACTCGCCGAGGCGCCGGGCGACGGCGGCATGTCGCTGCCGCGCCTGGGCAAGCGGCTCGGGCAGGGCGCCAGCGTGGTGATGCGCCAGCTCACGCTGATGGGCGATGCCGCCATCGGCGGCGTGCGCGGCCCCGGCTGGGTGCGCGTGGTGCAGCTCGACGACCGCTGGGTCGCGCACCTCACCGACGCCGGGCGCGCGTGGATCGAAGCCTTGCCGGCTGACGAAAACCCCGGCTGAGCGGAGAATGGCCGAGGCCATGCAAGACACCCCTGAATCCGACGACACCCTGCCGCCGCTTTCGCGGCACGCCGTGCATGTGTTCGGCGAGCGCGGCATCGCGCCCGAAGGCGTGGTTCGCGACGACACGCTGGCGGCCGAAGTGCCGGTGGCGCTGGTCTTCAACGGCGTCTCGCATGCGGTGATGATGGCCACGCCGCAAGACCTTGATGTCTTCGCGCTCGGCTTTGCATTGAGCGAAGGCATCCTCGACACCGCCGTCGATTGCCGCGGCATCGACGTGCGAACTGTCGACGCCATCGACGCGGGCCTGCCCGAAGGCATGCCGGGCATCGAGGTGCAGCTCGAGGTTTCCACGCGCAGCTTCGAGCGCCTGAAAGACCGCCGCCGCAGCCTCGCGGGCCGCACCGGCTGCGGCGTGTGCGGCGTCGAGAGCTTCGCGGGGCTGGACCTTGCGCCGCAGCGCGTGCCGCCGCGCGAGTGGATTAAACGCATCGACCTGCCCACCGTGCTGCGCGCCTTCGCCGCCATGCCGCCGCGCCAGACCCTCAACGCCGAAGCCGGTGCGATCCACGCCGCCGCATGGGCCACGGTGGATGGCGAACTCACCGACCTGATGGAAGACGTCGGCCGCCACAACGCGCTCGACAAGCTGCTCGGCAAGCTCGCGCAGGCGGGCCGCCTTGCAGAGCCGGGGTTCGTGCTGATGTCCAGCCGCGGCAGCCATGAACTCGTGCGCAAGTGCGCGCGCCTGGGCATTGCGGCGATGGCGACCATCTCCGCGCCGACCTCGATGGGCGTGCGCATGGCCGAGCTGAGCGGCCTGCGCTTCTGGGGGCTGTGTCGCGCGCCGCGCGGCGTGCTCTATGCCGACGGGCTCTCGGGTTCGTCGAGCGCCAGCACCGCATCGGCCACCGCCTCGATGCCCTGATCCGACAGGTCGGTCGCCGGCACGCTCCGGCGTTGGGTCCAGGCCTTGAAGTGCAGCTCCTGCGACTTCTCGTAGTGCGGGTCGTAGTGCAGCGCCATCAGCTCGCCGAACAGATGGGGCAGGTCGGCTTCGCGTGCCCATTGCTGCCAGCGCGTGACCGTTTCCTTGCCCTGCATTTCCTTGAGCACGCCCATCTTGTCGGCGAGCGCCTCGCGGTCGTCGCCCAGGTAGGCGTAGTCGCGCAGCAGATAGGCCAGCCGCGCCTCGGGCGTGGCGCGCACCTCGATGCACGGCGCCGCGCGCATGCGCGCCACCAGCGACAAGGGCAGAGACAGCCGCCCGATGCGCACGCTCTCGCCCTCGACATACAGCGGGCGCTTCAGGTCGATGGCTTCGAGCACGGCGGCAATGCGCGTCTCGAAGTGCTTCTGCGACGGCTGCGGCACGCCCGGCAGCGAACCGAGCAGCGAGCCCTTGTGGCTGGCGAAGTCTTCCAGGTCGAGCACCTGCGCGCCGCGTTCGGCCAGCGCATGCAGCACGCGCGTCTTGGCGCTGCCGGTGGCGCCGCAGACCACGCGCAGATCGAGCTGCGGGGTCAGCGTGTCGATCTGCGAAATGACGTGGCGGCGAAAGCTCTTGTAGCCGCCCGCGAGCTGTTGCGCGTCCCAGCCGACGAGGCGCAGCCACGTCACCATCGAGCCGCTGCGCATGCCGCCGCGCCAGCAGTAGACCAGCGGCTTCCAGTTCTCGGGCCGGTCGGCCAGCGTGTCGCGCAGATGCCTGGCGATGTTGGCCGCGACCATCGCGCCGCCGATGCGCCGTGCCTCGAAAGCACCGGTCTGCACGTAGACCGTGCCGACGATGCGGCGCTCTTCGTCGTCGAGCACCGGGCAGTTGATGGCACCGGGAATGTGGTCGAGCGCGAACTCGGCCGGCGAGCGGGCGTCGATCAGCGCATCGAAGGCGTGGCGGTCGCCGACCCGCACGGGCTGGCGATGACTCATGGCAGGAACCTCATGCCCCGATTGTCGCCTTTGGGCTTCAGGCGTAGGCGGGTCCGAGTCCTCGGCGCAAGCGAGCGCTCGCAAAGTCCACGAAGGTCACCAGCACGAACATCGCGATCAGCACCGTCATCGCCTGCTGTTGCTGGAAGATCGACAGGTGAAAGTACAGCAACTGGCCCAGCCCGCCGCCGCCCACGAAGCCCAGCACCGCGGCCATGCGGATGTTCATTTCCCAGCGGTAGAGCGTGTAGGCGACCCATTGCGGCAGCACGATCGGCAGGCTGGCGTAGCTGAAGGCCGTGACCGGGCCGGCACCCGCCAGCGTCAGCGCATGTTCGGGCTCGCGCGGCGCGTTTTCCAGCGCTTCGGCGAACAGCCGGCCCAGCACGCCCGTGGTGTGCAGCGACAGCGCCAGCGCACCGGCGAACGGGCCGATGCCGGCGGCCAGCACCATCAGCGCGGCCCAGACCAGCTCGGGTACGCTGCGCAAAAAATTGAGGATGAAGCGCGCCACATGGCGCGGCAGCCCACCCGCGCGGCCCGAGGCGGGCAGCGCGAGCACCGCGCCCGCCAGTGCCGCGAGCACCGTGCCGAGCGCCGACACCGCCAGCGTCTGCAATGCACCGTTGCCCACCTTCGCCAGAAAGTCGGGCGACATGTCGGGCGGGAAGAACTCGGCGATGAACTTGCCCATCAACCGCAGCGACTCGGCCGATCCGAGCGCGCTGTAGTCGATGCCGAGGTAGACGAAGCTCGCGACCACCGCTGCCGCGATCAGCAACACGGCGAACCAGCAGCGCAGGCAGGGGCGCGGACGCGGTGGCAGGTTCATGCTCATGCGAGCAGCCTCCGCAGTGCGTTGCTCAACACGTCGGCCAGCAGCACGAGCGCGAGGAACACCAGCAGGATGCTGCTGGCCTCGCCGCCATTGAGCATCTTCATCGACTGGTCCATCAGTTGCCCCAGCCCGCCCGCGCCGACGAAACCCATCACCACCGAGGCGCGCACCGCGCATTCCCAGCGGTACACGGTGTACGAGGCCAGCTCCTGCGCGGTGTGCGGCAACAGGCCGTAGCACAGCGCCGCCAGCCGGCCGCTGCCGCCTTCGAGCAGCGCGCGTGCGGGGCGCGTGTCGGTCGATTCGAGGATCTCGGCGTAGACCTTGCCCAGCATGCCGCCGTAGGTGATGGCCAGTGCCAGCACGCCGGCCGCCGGGCCAAGGCCGAGCGCGCGCACGAAGAGCAGCGCCCACACGATCTCGGGAATGGCGCGCAGCACCATCAGCAGCCAGCGCGCGGCCTGCCGCACCACGGCGGCCTGCACACGGCCCGGCCCCGGGCCGATGCGCGAGATGGACAGCGCGCGCGTCGTCACGAAACCCAGCGGCGCGCCGATCAGCAACGCGAGCGCGGTGCCCGCCGTGGCCATGGCCAGCGTTTCGAGCGTGGCCTTGGCGAGCAATGCGAGAAAGGCGGGCGAGCCTTCGGGCGGAAAGAAGCCCGCCAGAAAACCGCCGATGACGGCGAGGTTGCCGCTGCCGAACAGCGCCCATGGCTTGAACTCCGACAGCGCCAACATCGGCCACGCGATGACGAGCGCGGCGGCCCAGCCAGCCAGCCGGGGCCATGCCCGCGGGTCGCGCAACGCAAGGTCGGAGCGCGTCGGCACTTGTGGCGATGCGGCGTTGCTCAAGGGCAGTCCGGTCGCTGGAACACCGGCTCCGTCGCAGTGGTGGCCGGTGGCAGCGGCCCTTGCGTGGCCACGCCGCCTTCGCTGGCATAGAGCGTGTCGAGCATCGCGGCCGTGACCTGCGTGGCGGGCAGATCGAACATCACCTGCCCGTTGCGCATGCCGACGACGCGCGGAAACCAGCGCAGCGCCAGGTCCACCGCATGCAGCGAAGCCACCAGCGTGGCACCGGTCGATTCGCTCTGCGCGACCAGTTGGCCGACAGCCGCATCGGCCAGCGTCGGGTCGAGCGCGGACACGGGCTCGTCGGCCAGCAGCAGGGCGGGGCGCTGGTACAGCGCACGCGCAATGCCTACGCGCTGGAGCTGGCCGCCGGAGAGGCGGTCGCAGCGGTCGAACAGGCGGTCTTCCAGAGCCAGCCGCGACAGCACCTCGTGTGCGCCGGCGATGTCGGAGGGATAGAAGAGCGAGCCCAGCGCACGTGCCGCCGACCACTCGCCCAGCCGGCCCGCCAGCACGGCCGTGACCACCCGCAGGCGCGGCGCGATCGGTGGCGCCTGGTGCACGGTGCCGATGCGCGCGCGCAGTTTCTTCAGCGCGCCGGCCTTCAACTGCCAGGGGCTCTCGCCCAGTGCCTGGACTTCGCCTTCACCGGGGCGCAGCGCGGCACCGAGCACCCGCAGCAGCGTGGTCTTGCCGGCGCCCGAGGGGCCGATGACGGCGATGCGCTCGCCGTCGCGCGCGGACAGCGTCACGCCGGCCAGCGCGCGATGGCCGTTGGGGTGGACGACGCCGATGGCCGTGAGGGAGAAGCTCACGCGGTGGGTCTTTCTCGCGCTGCTCCCTCACCCCAACCCTCTCCCGCAAGCGGGAGAGGGAGCCAACAGCCGGAGCCCGCATTGCCCCCTCTCCCGCACGCGGGAGAGGGCTGGGGTGAGGGCGACTCCCTCACGTCCAACCTCACTTGATCAAACCCGCCGACTTCCCCGCCGTCTCGATCCCGTCATAGTTCGACGACTTCGTCGGAATGAACTTGCTCGCGCGCTGCAGCGCCATGATTTCCTTTTGCGCCGGGTTCGCGGGGTCCAGCTTCAGGAACGCATCCGTCAGCTTCTTCTGCAGCGCCGGGTCCATGCCGGGGCGCACCGTCCAGTTGTAGTCGTAGTACGTCGGCGTGGTCGCGAGCACGCGCACCTTGGCGGCGTTGGGGTTCTTCGACTCGACCAGCTTGTCCCACACCGAGGCGTTGAGCACGCCCGCTTCGGCGCGCGATGCGGCCACGAAGGCCACCGTGGCGTCGTGCGCGCCCGAGAACGCGACCGTCTTGAAGTCCTTCTCGGGGTTGATGCCCGCCTGCAGCAGGAAGTAGCGCGGCATCAGGCTGCCCGAGGTGGAAGAGGGCGCACCGAAGGCGAAGGTCTTGCCCTTCAGGTCGGCCAGCGTCTTGGCGGTGCTGTCGATCGGCACGATGAACTTGCTGGTGAACACCTCGTCTTCGGCGCGCTGCACGATCGGCACCGCGCCGCCGTTGGTGCGGATGCGCGCCTGCACGAAGGTGAAGCCGCCGAGCCACGCCAGGTCGATCTTGTTGGTAGCCAGGCCTTCGACCACGGCGGCGTAGTCGGTCACGGGCGTGAACTGCACGTCCATGCCGGTTTCCTTCTTCAGGTAGTCGCCCAGCGGCGTGAACTTGCGCTGCAGCTCGGTGGGCGCCTCGTCGGGAATGGCCGAGACGCGCAGCACGCCCTGGGCAAAGGCGCCGAAGGCCGTGAGGGAGGAAAAGGTCAGCGCAAGCGCCAAGCGGGGAAGCGTCTTCATGAGGGTGCCTCTGGCTGTGGTGAAAAAGGGTTGTGGCCGGTTCGTCGGCAGGGGATGGGCGGGGCTTCGATAATCGCGGCTTGTTTCATTCGACCGAGCCGCCGCCATGACCGATGCCGCAACTTCCAAGCTCCTGAATCCGCTGGCGCCGCTGCGGCTCACCAGCTTCTCGCACGGTGGCGGCTGCGGCTGCAAGATCGCGCCCGGGGTGCTCTCGCAGATTCTCAAGAACCACGCGGGGGGAATGATCCCGCCCGAACTCATGGTGGGCATCGAGACCGCCGACGACGCGGCAGTCTACAGGCTCAACGACACGCAGGCGCTGATCGCCACCACCGACTTCTTCATGCCCATCGTGGACGACCCCTATGAGTTCGGGCGCATCGCGGCCACCAACGCCATCAGCGACGTATATGCCATGGGCGGCCGTCCGATCATGGCGCTGGCGCTGGTTGCCATGCCGATCAACCAGTTGCCGGTCGAAGTGATCGCCGAGATCGTGCGCGGCGGGCAGGACGTGTGCCGCGCGGCCGGCATCCCGATCGCGGGCGGCCACACCATCGATTCGGTCGAACCCATCTACGGCCTCGTCGCGATGGGCCTCGTGCACCCCGACCGCGTGCGGCGCAACGCCGATGCGAAGGCTGGCGACGTGCTGGTGCTGGGCAAGCCGCTGGGGGTGGGCGTGCTGTCGGCGGCGCTCAAGAAGGAGCAGTTGTCCGAGGCGGGCTATCGGCAGTTGATCGAGAACACGACCAAGCTCAATACGCCGGGCATCGCGCTGTCGGCGCTTGATGGCGTGCATGCGCTGACCGATGTGACGGGTTTTGGGCTGGCCGGTCACACGCTTGAACTGGCGCGCGGGGCCAAGCTGACAGCGGTGGTCGAGTGGTCGAAGGTGCCGCTGCTCGATAACGTGGAAGTGATGGCTGCGGAAGGTTTTGTCACCGGCGCATCGGGTCGCAACTGGGCGGGCTATGGGGCTGATGTCGAACTGGCCGAGGGCCTGCCTGCTACTGCGCAGAACCTGCTGAGCGATCCGCAGACTTCTGGCGGCTTGCTCGTGAGTTGCGCGCCTGAGGCGGTCGATGCGGTGCTGGACATCTTCCGCAAGGAAGGCTTTGCGCAAGCGGCTGTCATCGGCCGCGTCGAGGCCGGCAAGTCCGCATTGCGCGTCGTGCCCTGAGTCACGGACCGTCCTACGCCAGCGCGTTGGGTGGGCAGTCGCCGTCGCGAGCGGTTCGAGCTTGCGCCGAGAAGCGCAGACGTACATGGGTACGTCGAGCATCGCAGGCGCGAGATCGAATCGCGCAGCAGGCGAATGCCCGCTCAACGGCGGAAGGGGGAAGGAGTCGAACCTTCCCGGCGACGACTGGCGCCACCCACTGGGTTTGAAGCCCAGCCGCCCCACCAGGGACGATCCCCTCCCATGCGGCCCTGTCACGGGCCGGCTCCGAACAACGACGTATCGGGCCGCAGCAGATGCGTGTCTTTCACCCGCCGCGTGTAGCCCACACGATCAAAGAATTCCAGCAACTGGATCGCGCGCTTGCGCCCCAATCCGGTCGCATCCCGAAAACTCGCGGCCTGCAAACCCTCCGGCCCTGCAATGCAATCGCGCACAAGGCCCGCCAACTGCTCGATGGTCGCCAGCGGATAGTACAAGTCCTTCACCACCTGGAAGGCCTCGCCTTGCCGCGCGAGGCTCGCCAGGGTCTGCCGCACCATCGGCTCGCTCGCCGCGCAGTCCTTGGCGAGGTCGCGCACCCATGGCGGATCGAAGCCGCCATCGGCCAGCCTGGGCAGCAGCTTCTGCGCGAGCTTCTGCTCGGCTTCGTTCAAACGTGCCGCATGGTCCGGCAGGTGCAGCCACGTGCCGCTACGCATCAGCGCGCCATCGGCGGCCAGTGCATCGAGTGCATGGCGCCACAACGCATCGTCGGTGCGCGGGGCGGCCAGTCGCTTGAGCCGGCGCGCATCGGGGCCGACCTCGTCGGGCGCCGCGCGGTGGAAGTCGGCCAGCCGTTCGACGATCTGCGCCTGCAAGGCGTCGAGGTGTTGCCGCGCGATGGCCGTCTGCGCGATGCGCACCGCATCGTCGGGCAGCGCCAGTACATCTTCGTTCGCCAGCGACAGCGCGCGGGCCAGCCGCGCCGTGTCGATGCCGAGCGGCGCGTTGTGCAGCAGCGCCGCCACGCGTGCGGGCCGGTCGTCGATGGCCCAGGCCGCCAGCGTGCGCAGCCGCTCGGGCGTGCGCCGGTAGCGCACGGGCGCAAACGGGTCGAGCACGCGCACGCCGGCCACGGTGCGGGTGGCCGAGGCATCGCGCAGCACGCCGCGATCGCCGTGCCATGCGCCGACCTCATCGCGCAAGACCAGTTGGGCCAGCGCGGTTTCGCCGGGCGCGAGCGCATCGCGATCGAGCAGGGCGACCGAGGCCATCACGTCGCTGGCGCCCAGGTGCGCGTGCACCGTGGCGCCCGAGCGCAGGGGCCTGGCTTCGTCGGGCCACAGCGTGAGCAGCACGTCGATGCGTGCCGTCGTCAGCGCGATGGCCGGGGTGCAGACCCAGTCGCCACGGTGCACTTCGTCCTTCGTCACGCCGGCCAGCGCGAGCGCACAGCGCTGCCCCGCATGCGCCGCATCGGCCTGCCTGTTCTGCGCATGGATGCCGCGCACCCGCACCGGGCGCTCGCCGGGCACGAGCTGCAACTCGTCGCCGATACGCACGGTGCCGCTGAAGACGGTGCCGGTCACGACGGTGCCGACACCCGCCAGCGTGAAGGCGCGGTCCACCGCGAGGCGGAAGGCGAGGTCGTCTTCGCGCGCGCTCTCTTCGCGCGCAACGTCGAGCAGCCGCGTGCGCAGCGCGTCGATGCCTTCGCCCGTGGTGGCGGACACCGCGAGCACCGGCGCGTCGGCCAGCGGCGTGGGTGCGAGCAGGGCGTTGATTTCCGCGCGCACCTCGTCGAGCCGCGCCGCACGCATGGCCGCGTCGATGCGGTCGATCTTGGTGACGGCCACCGTGGCCGCGCGCACACCCAGCAGCGCGACCACGGCCAGGTGCTCGCGCGTCTGCGGCATCACGCCGTCGTCGGCGGCCACCACCAGCAAGGCGTGGTCGATGCCGGTGGCGCCGGCCAGCATGGTGTGCAGCAGACGCTCGTGCCCCGGCACATCGACAAAGCCGAGCGACACGCCATCGGGCGCATGCAGGTACGCATAGCCCAGTTCGATGGAAATGCCGCGCCGCTTCTCCTCGGGCAACCGGTCGGTGTCGACGCCCGTGAGCGCGCGCACCAGCGAGGTCTTGCCGTGGTCGATGTGGCCGGCGGTGCCGATGATCATGGTCGTGGCGGCTTCACATGAAGTTGCGCGTGTGCAGGTCGGACAGCCGCTGCGCCTCGTCGCGCCCGAAGCCCAGCCGCGCCAGGCGCGCACGCCGGCCGGCCGCCATGTCACGCTGCAACTGCTGCACGGCTGCGTGGCCGCGTGCGACGGCATCGGGCGTCAGCTCACCCGCCGCCAGCAGCACCAGCGCATCGAACACTTCCTCGTTGAGCCCTGCCGTAGAGGCCAGCGCGTCGTAGCGCACCTCGATCGCGTTGCGCAATCGCGATTGGTAGTCGGGCTGCACCGAGAGCCGGTATTCGAGGTGCGCCATGCCGAAGGCCACATGGCGCGCCTCGTCGCGCGCGGTGAGCCGCGCGATCTGCCGCGTCACCGGATCGGGCGCATGCGTCTGCAGGAAGTTGAGCAGGTTCACGAAGCTGCCTTCGCCCAGCACGGCGAGCAGGAAGGTGGCGACGGAAAAATCGGGCGCATCGAACAGCGTGCGCAGCGAGGCCTGCCCGCCGGCCGTCGACAGCGCGGGCTCGTGGCCACGCAGCGTGGCGCGCCGGGTGAACACCTCCACATGCCGCGCCTCGTCGGCGCACTGCAGCGCCAGCAGCTGCAGCACCTCGCGGTAATGCGGATGGATCTGCCCGAGGTGGCGCGCGGGCACCAGCAGCGCGGCGTTCTCGTTCTCGATCAGGTAGGTCATGACCTGCACCACGGCGGCTTCGATCGGGGCCGGCAGTTCGAACGGGGCGTCCCAGTCGATGGCCGTGCCCGGGTCCCATTGGGTTGCCGCGGCCTGCCGGTACAGCTCGCCGACGGTCGCGGCCCAGAGTTCGTGGCGCCGGTGCAGGGCGAAGAAAAAATCGGGGCTGCCGGCTTCGACCGTGGCGCCGCGCGCGGCCAACCCCCAGCCGGGTTCGGCATCTTCGGCGGGGGCACCATTGATGTTGCCATGCGCCGTGCCGGTTGCCTGCGCATCGCGCCACCGGCCTTCGGCATGCGGGCCGCGTGTGATGAATGCCAACGGCAACCCGTCGACAGTGTCGAAGCGCAGCGGATGCCCCTGGCTGCGGCACCACGCTTCCAAATGCATCAGCCAATCCGGCGAACGGCCGCGCACCTGCAGCTCGCCACCCACCGGCCGTTCGGCCAGCGCGCGGCGAATGAGCAGCAGGGCGCCCTGGTCCAGGCCCAGCGACTCAATATCGATAGTCGGGGTCGAGGATGGCGCCATCGCGGCTGTAGAAGTTCTCGTCGTCCACCGCGCGTTCGAGCAGCGCGTAGCCGCTGGTGCGGCCGGTGCGCCATTCGCGCAGGCCTTCGAGTTCGAGCAGCGGACGCACCTGCGGGTCGTCCCATCGCATCGCCATCAGCAGCGCGACGAAGCGCTCGATCAACCCGGCGGGCGCGCCGGGGCTGGTGGTGAAGTTGCAGTGGTCGTAAGCGCCGGTGCGCGCAATGACGCGCGTGCTGCCCGAAGGCAGCGTGCCGTCGAGGCCGAAGGCCAGGTGGTTGCCGTCGATGAGGCAGCAGGCATCGACCTCGCCGGCCATCAGCGCCACCGCTGCATCGCGCTCGCCGCCGATGTGGTCGCCATGCTTGCCGCCGAGCACGTCGAAGTAGCGCAGCCCGAAGTCGCGTTGCTTGACCAGTCCTTCGCTGCGCAGATGGTCGAGCGGAATCAGCGTGGCCTGCGGCGAATCGAGCGCGCCCATGCCGACCGTCTTGCCACGCAGGTCGGCCAGCGTCTGCACCGGGCTGTCGGCGCGCACGACGATGGCCGAGCGCAGGTCGCAGTCGGTGTCACGCATGGCGACGGCCTTCACTTGCTGCCCACGGCTGCGCGCGATGCGGTCGGCGCGCACCCAGGCCAGCGGCGAGTTCCAGGCCAGGTGCAGCGTGCCGTCGAACTGCGCCTCGACCTGTTTTTCGTAGTTCGAATACAGCACGTAGTCGAAGGGCAGGCCGTTCTTCACGAAGAAGGCCTTGAAGCCTTCCCAGATGGTGACGACCTTCGGCGCGTAGGCCACGGCGCCCATGATCAATGTGGGTTCAGGCATGGCGGGTGATCTTTCAGAACAGCGGCAGGCCGGTGATGGCCTTGCCGATGAAGTCGTAGAGCACGTCGGACGTGGGCGCCATCACGCTGGAGGCGCGCGCATCGCGGAACAGGCGCTCGATGCCTGCTTCTTTGCGGAAGGCCGCGCCGCCGCACACGCGCATGGCGATGTCGGTCACTTCGAGCGCAGTTTCCGCCGCGGCCGCTTTCACTTCGAGCACGCGCAGCATGGTGTCGGCGCGGCCGGCGCCGATGGCGGCCACGGTGTCGTCGAGCAGCGTCTGCACCATGTCGGTCTTGATGCGCGCGCGGGCCAGGTAGGCGCGGATGGTGGGCAGGTCAGCCAGCGACGAATCGAGGTGCACGTGCCGCGTCTGGCTCACATGGCCGATGGCGCGGCTCAGTGCGCCTTCCATCAGGCCCGCCGAGCAGGCCGCGCTGAGCACCGAGAACCAGGGCAGCACCACGCCCATCATCGTGTCGAAGCCCTTGCCGTCGTCGCCGAGTCGCGCCGTGGCGGCGATGCGCACGCCCTTCGCGGTGATCGGCGTGGAGGCGTTGCCGCGCAGGCCGAGGCCGTCGAAGCGGCCGGGCTGGCTCAATCCATCGGACTTCGCATCGACCAGCCACAGCGTGCTCGCGCCTTCGGCCGCCAGCGGCTTGCTTGACCACACATAGCTGTCGGCCTCGAAGGCGGAGGTGACCCAGCTCTTGCGCGCATCGAGCAGCACGTTCGCGCCGTCGGCACGCGCGGTGCCGGTGGGCGCCCAGAAGTGGCTGCGCGAATCGGCTTCGGAAAAGGCGAGCGTGCTCAGGTGCTTGCCCTCGGCAATCGCGCGGCGCGCGGCCTCGGGGCCGGACTGCTCGATGACGGCGGTGGCGCAGTAGTGCATGCACACCACCATCGCAGTGGAAGGGCAGGTCTGCGCGATGCGGGAGACTACCTGCGCGGCTTCCTTCAGGCCCAGGCCCTGGCCGCCGACCGATGCGGCCGAGACCAGCCCGAGCAGGCCGGCGTTGCCCATCGCGTCGATCACCTCTCGTGGAAAGCGTCCCTCGCTGTCGGTCCTTGGCGCCAATAGCTGGAGCGTTTCAGTGTCGATACCGGCGAGCACGTCGAGGGGGTTCATCGCTTTCTCCTGAGGGGTGGTTGAGGAAAGGAACTACAACAGCCGCTCGCGCAGTTCGCCGAGCTGGGCCGTGAAGGGGGCGCTGTCTTCGAGGCAGCGCAGGTCGAGCAGCAGGCGGTCTTCCGCGATGCGGCCGATCACCGGCAATGGCAGGCTGCGCAATGCGGTGGCCAGCGCATCGAGCGCGGTGCCGGTGCCTTTCTTCGAGGTACCTGCTGGCGAAAGCGCAAGGCCGGCCGAGGGCAGGCGTTCCACCGGCAGCGAGCCTGAGCCGATCTGGCCCAGCAGCGGCACCACCTCGACGGCGAAGCGCGGTGCTACGGCCGCCTGCACGGCAGGCAGAAGCCCCTCAGCCGTCTCGCGGATCGCATCGGCGGGGCGCGTGAGCAGTCGCAGCGTCGGCAGATCTTTTGCGAGCCGTTCAGGCCGCAGATAAAGCGACAGCGTCGCTTCGAGCGCGGCCAGCGGCAGCTTGCTCATGCGCAGCGCGCGCTTCATCGGGAACTTGCGGATGCGGCCCACGGCCTCCTTGCTGCCGACGATGAGCCCGGCCTGCGGGCCGCCCAGCAGCTTGTCGCCCGAGAAGGTGACGACGTCGCAGCCGGCCGCGAGCATCTCCTGCGGCAGCGGCTCGCGCGGCAGGCCGTAGTGCGCCAGGTCGACCAGCGAGCCACTGCCCAGGTCGGTGGCCAGCGGCACGCCGCGCGCATGCGCGATGCCGGCGAGCGTGGCCTCGTCGACGGCGGCGGTGAAGCCCTGCACGGCGTAATTGCTGGTGTGCACCTTCATCACGAGCGCGGTGTGTTCATTGATGGCGCGCTCGTAGTCCTGCGGGTGCGTGCGGTTGGTGGTGCCGACCTCGACCATGCGCGCGCCGGCGCTGGCCATCACGTCGGGCATGCGGAAGGCGCCACCGACCTCGACCAGCTCGCCGCGCGAGACGATGACTTCGCGCTCGCGTGCCAATGCCGCGATGGTCAGCAGCACGGCTGCGGCGTTGTTGTTGACCACTGTCGCGGCTTCGGCGCCGGTGATGCTGCACAGCAGCTCTTCGACCAGCGAGTCGCGGTCGCCGCGGCTGCCGGTGGCCAGGTCGTATTCGAGGTTGTTGGGCGAGGTCATCACCGCCAGCAGCCGCTGCAACGCCGCATCGGCCAGCAGCGCGCGGCCGAGGTTGGTGTGGATGACGGTGCCGGTGAGGTTCAGCACAGCGCGCATGCGCGGTGCGAGGCGGCCTTGCACACGGGCGGCGAGTGCATCGGCCAAAGCTTGGGCCTGTACTTCAGCGGTGGGCAGCTTGCCCGCGACGGCGCGAGCGCGAAGCCCTTCGAGCAGCACACGCGCCTCGCCGACAACAAGGGTGTGGCCATGCGCAGCCAGCAGGGCGCGCGGCGCATCGGCGCGCAGCAGTTGATCGACAGAAGGCAGATCCTGGGGCCTTGCCGTCGAGCCGTGGACCACGGACTCTTCGGGCGACGCCATCAGCCGCCTCCGCCGTCGTCGGGAATTTCTTCAGGATCGCCGAACAGCAGCATCAGGTTGTGGCCGCTGCGCTGGTGGCCGGCTTCGGACACCAGCAGGTCGAGCGTGACGCTGGCGAGGTCGTCGGCCACGGGCTCGACCTCGGGGTCTTTCTCCATCGCGATCTGTTTCAGGTAATGGCCGCAACTGTCGCAGCACTCGGCCTTCACTGCGCCTTCGCGCGCGCCGGTCGCGGGCAGTTCGATGCCCGGTTGCGGCGACAGCGATTCGAAGTGAATGCCCTTGGTGCTTTCGCAGTGCGTGCACTTGATGCGCACGTAGTGCCACTCGGTGCTGCACAGCGAGCAATGGAGGTAGCGAAAACCCGCCTCGTCGGCGCCGATGCGCGTGATGCTCACGGTCGGCACGCTGCCGCAGCAGGGGCATTCATTGCCGGGGTCGGTGCGGCCGAAGATGTTCTCGCCATCGCGTTCGGCCACCTGCAGCACGAGCTGCGTCCAGTAGGCCTGCAGGCCGGCGGCGATCAGCGGTGCCGCTGCAAGGTCGAGCCCGAACATGATGCGGCGCGAGAGCAGGTCGGCCTGCTGCTCGAGCCATGCATCGTCGGCGGCCACCACGCGGTCGAGCGTGTCGCGTGCCGGGCCTTCGGGCAGGCGCGCGCGAAAGAGACCCAGCAGGCGTCGAAGCTCCTGGCGCCACACGGCATCGCGCGACCAGCCGAAGGCGGGCATCGGCGGCTTGAGCGCTTGCGATGCGGCTTCTAGCGCATCGGATGCGGGCAGCGCGACCTTCGGGTAGTCCTGCAGCACCTGATGCTGCGCTTGCGCAAGGTCCGCAATGAAGATGAGGTACTCGCGCATCGGGTGCGAGGCCGCGAGCTGGCGCAGGCGCAACTGCCGGTCGGAGAACACGAGAGACCGAACCGGCAAGCGCAGGAACGGCATCTGCCGCCCGGCCTGCATCGCGATCTGCTCGGGATCGAGAACGCGCGTGGTCCGGATCGGCGGTGGTGTGCCGGTGGGGCTGTTCATTCCGTCCACTCTACAGCGACCCTGCGTTTCCGCATACCTCCTTTCCCCTGCGGGGGAAGGCCGGGATGGGGGCGGTGCCCAGTGAGCGGCTTTGTGGGGTCGAGGCCGTCGTGCCCCCACCCCGGCCCTCCCCCGGGAGGGGAGGGAGAAAGACGGGAGGCGCTACTCACCGCGCGTCATCTTTCGGTGCCACAGGGGATGGTTCAGCTTGGCCCAGCCTTCGGTGACGGTGCCGCGCGTCATCGCGCGCAGCGTGCCCTTGACCCAGATCGCGGCGTAGATGTGCGTGATGACCGACAGGATCAGCACCACGGCCGAGACCGAATGCACGACCACCGCGATGCGCCGCACGAGGATCGGGAAGAAGCCGACGAACCACGGGCTCCAGAACATGAAGCCCGTCACCAGCAACAGCAGCAGGCTGATGCCGAAGGCCCAGAACACCAGCTTCTGGCCGGCGTTGTACTTGCCCACCGGCGGCATGCTCGACTTGTCGCCCTTGAGCATCTTCGGCGCGTTGGCGATCCACTCGCGGTCGACCTTGTCCAGGATGTTCTCGCGCCACATCGTGAAGAACAGGAACACGAAGCCCAGCACCATCAGGAGGCCCATGAAGGGATGCAGGATGCGTGTCCACGGCCCGCCGCCGAACAGCGTGCTCAAAAAGAACAGACTGGGGTGGAAGAAGGCCAGGCCCGAGAGCGCGGCCGCGAAGAACATGATCGCAACGAACCAGTGGTTCATGCGCGTGGCATCGCGGTAGCGGCGAAGGTAGTAGCGTGTCATCGCGGTCTCCTCAGGCGCGGGGTTGTTCGCGCACGGGTTCGGCGGGCCTGGTGGATGCCGTGGTGGGTGGCGCTTCGATCACCACCACGTCGTCCGGCTTGCCGTCGAGGTCGGCATCGGGGTGGTCGTCCTTCGGCTCGATCGGCCCGACCTTCATGTAGTGGAAGAAGCTGCCGACCACCGCGCCGATCATCGCGACCATGGCGAGCGGCTTGGCCACGCCCTTCCACAGCGACACCAGCGGGCTGATGTGCGGGTCTTTCGGCAGGTTGGCGTACAGGCCGGGGCGGTCCGCATGCTGCAGCACGTACATCACATGAGTGCCGCCGACGCCGGCCGGGTCGTACACGCCGGCGTTGGCAAAGCCCCGGTCCTTCAGGTCGACGATGCGTTCCGAGGCGTACTCGTGCATGTCTTCCTTGGTGCCGAAGTGCAATGCGCCGGTGGGGCAGGCCTTGACGCAGGCCGGCTCCAGGCCCACGCCCACGCGGTCGGAGCACAGCGAGCACTTGTAGGCCTTGTTGTCGACCTTGCTGATGCGCGGCACGTCGAAGGGGCAGCCGGTGACGCAGTTGCCGCAGCCCACGCAATGCTCGCTGATGAAATCGACGATGCCGTTGGCGTACTTGACGATCGCGCCCGGCGAGGGGCAGGACTTCAGGCAGCCGGGGTCGTCGCAGTGCATGCAGCCGTCCTTGCGGATCAGCCATTCGAGCTTGCCGGCCTCGGGCTCGACTTCGGAGAACTTCATCACCGTCCATGACGAAGGCGTGAGGTCGACCGGGTTGTCGTAGGTGCCGTGCGTGGTGCCGACTTCGTCGCGCAGGTCGTTCCATTGCATGCACGCGACCTGGCAGGCCTTGCAGCCGATGCAGGTCGACACGTCGATCAGCTTGGCCACCTGCTGCACTTGCGGACGGCTGCGGATCTCGGGCGACGGCGTGGTCGTGGCCGAGCGGGCGGCGATGTCGAGGGTTTGGAGGGAGGACATCAGCGGCTCCGGTTTTCTTCTTGTTCCCTCTCCCTTTGCGGGGAGAGGGTTAGGGTGAGGGAGGCGGCCTTGCAGGCGGCATCGGTCATTCCATCGCCGTCGGCCCTCACCCCAGCCCTCTCCCGCGAGCGGGAGAGGGGGCAAGTCCGGGCGGTATCGTGGTGAAGAGGGCGATGCTTCATCTCATGCCTTCTCGATATTCACCGTGAACGACTTGTACTCCGGCGTCTGCGTATTCGCATCGCCGACAAAAGGCGTCAGCGTGTTCACCAGATACCCCGGCTTCGCAATGCCGACAAAGCCCCAGTGGTTCGGCAACCCCACCGTGTGCACCGTGCGGCCATCGACCTGCAGCCCGATGATGCGCTTGGTCACCAGTGCCACGGCCTTGATGTAGCCGCGCTTGCTCGACACCTTCACCGTGTCGCCGTTGGCGATGCCTTTCTCCTTCGCCAGCTCTTCACCGATCTCGACGAACTGCTGCGGCTGGATGATGGCCGAGGTGCGCACGTTCTTGGTCCAGTAGTGGAAGTGCTCGGTCAGGCGGTAGCTGGTCGCCACGTACGGAAAGTCCTTCGGCACACCCAGGCGCTCGAGGTCGCCCTTGAAGATGCGTGCCGCGGGGTTGGCGCGCGCCTTCTCGTTGTTCGGATGCATCAGGTTGTTGACCAGCGGCGACTCGAAGGGCTCGTAGTGCTCGGGCAGTGGGCCTTCGGCCATGCCGGTGGGCGCGAAGAGCCGCGCCACGCCCTCGGCCGTCATGATGAACGGGCGCACCGCCTCGGCGTCCATCGGGTTCGCATCGGGCCGGATGTCGGGAACGTCGGAGCCGGCCCACTTGGTGCCGTCCCACGCGATCAGCCGGCGCTTGGCGATCCACGGCTTGCCGGTGGTCGGATCGGTCGAGGCGCCGTTGTAGAGAATGCGCCGGTTTGCCGGCCAGGCCCACGCCCAGTTCTGCACCATGCCGATGCCGTACGGGTCGGCGTTGTCGCGCCTTGCCATCTGGTTGCCGGCCTGCGTCCATGCGCCGCTGTAGATCCAGCAGCCCGATGCCGTCGAGCCATCGTCGCGCAGCAGGCCGAAGCCCGAGAGCTGTTCGCCGGCCTTGGCCAGCGGCGGCTTGGTCGGGTCCTTCGGGTCGAGCAGGTCGGTGATGGCGCGGCCGTTGTATTCCATCGCCAGCTCTTGCGCCGAAGGCGAGTGCGGAATCTTGTAGGGCCAGGTCAGCTTGACGATCGGGTCGGGGAAGGCGCCGCCATCCTTGATGTAGGCCTGGCGGATGCGGTTGAAGATGCCCGCCACGATCTCGATGTCGCCCTTGGCTTCGCCCGGCGGCTCCGCGCCCTTCCAGTGCCACTGCAGCCAGCGGCTGGAGTTGGTGAGCGAGCCGTCTTCTTCCGCGAAGCAGGTCGATGGCAGGCGGAACACCGTGGTCTGGATGTCGGTGGTCTTGACATCGTTGAACTCGCCGAAGTTGCGCCAGAACTCGCTGGTCTCGGTGATCAGCGGGTCGATGGTGACGAGGAACTTGAGCTTGGACAGCCCGTCGACGATCTTCTTCTTGTCCGGGAACGAGCCCACCGGGTTGAAGCCCTGGCAGATGTAGCCGTTGAGCTTGCCCTGGTTCATGAGCTCGAAGGCCTGCAGGATGTCGTAGAGCTTGTCGATCTTGGGCAGGTAGTGGAAGGCCCATTCGTTGTCGGCCGTGGCCGCGTCGCCCCACCACGACTTCTGCATGCTGACGAAGAACTTGGGGTAGTTCTGCCAGTAGCTCATCTGGTTGGGACGCAGCGCCTTCAGCGCACGGGTCTTGTAGTAGTCGGGCAGGTTCTGCTCGCTGTCCCGCGCGAGCGACATGTAGCCGGGCAGCGAGTTCGACAGCAGCCCCAGGTCGGTCAGGCCCTGGATGTTGCTGTGGCCGCGGAGCGCGTTCATGCCGCCGCCGGCCACGCCGATGTTGCCCAGCAGCAGCTGCATGATGGCGCCGGTGCGGATCATCTGCGAGCCCTGGCTGTGCTGCGTCCAGCCGAGCGCGTACATCACCGTCATCGTGCGGCCGCTGGTGCTGGTGCTCGCGATGTACTCGCACACCTTCAGGAACTTGTCCTGCGGCGTGCCCGTGATGCGGCTCACCATCTCGGGCGTGTAGCGCGCGTAGTGGCGCTTCATGACCTGCAGCACGCACTGCGGGTCTTGCATGGTCATGTCGACCTTGGCCATGCCGGCTTCGTCGAGCGCGTAGTTCCACGACTTGGGGTCGTAGTTGCGTTTCTCGGCGTTGTAGCCGCTGAAGATGCCGTCCTCGAACTTGTAGTCAGGCCCGACGATGAACGGCGCGTTGGTGTAGTTGCGCACGTACTCGGTCTGGATCTTGTCGTTGCTCAGCAGGTAGTTGAGCACCCCGGCAAGGAATGCGATGTCCGAGCCCGCGCGTATCGGTGCGTAGTAGTCGGCCATGGCGGCCGAGCGCGTGAAGCGCGGATCGACCACGACAAGGCGCGCCTTGTTCTGCTTCTTGGCTTCGATGACCCACTTGAAGCCGCACGGATGCGCCTCCGCGGCATTGCCGCCCATGATCAGCACGACATCCGCGTTCTGGATGTCCTGCCAGTGGTTGGTCATCGCACCGCGTCCGAACGTCGGGGCCAGACTGGCCACCGTAGGTCCGTGTCAAACGCGTGCCTGGTTGTCGAACACCAGCATCCCGGTCGAGCGGAATGCCTTGTGCGTGATGTATCCGGTTTCGTTGGACGAGGCCGAGGCGCAGAGCATGCCCGAGCTGGTCCAGCGGTTGACGGTCTTGCCGTCGGCGTTGGT
Organism: Variovorax raffinosi; assembly: GCF_051216615.1. NCBI lineage: Bacteria > Pseudomonadati > Pseudomonadota > Betaproteobacteria > Burkholderiales > Comamonadaceae > Variovorax > Variovorax raffinosi. The sequence goes on along the minus strand of NZ_JBPJZR010000011.1, from coordinate 9,741 downwards.
GGTCTGGAAGTTGGCGTCGCGGTCGGCCTTGAGCAGCTTGGCGATGCGGTTGAGCGCGTCGTCCCAGCCGATGCGCTTCCACTCGGTGCTGCCGGCCTCGCGCACCTCGGGGTACTTCAGGCGGTTGGGGCTGTGCACGAAGTCGAGCAGGCCCGCGCCCTTGGGGCACAGCGTGCCGCGGTTCACCGGGTGGTCGGCATCGCCCTCGATGTGGAGGATGTCGGACACCACGTTCTTGGCCTTGTCGCCCAGGCTGTACATGATGAGCCCGCAGCCCACCGAGCAGTACGGGCAGGTGTTGCGGGTCTCGGTGGTGCGCGCGAGCTTGAAGTTGCGGGCCTCGGCCAGCGCGGCGGTCGGCGAGAAGCCGAGCGCGACGATGCTGGAGCCGACCAGCCCGGCACTGCTGACGCGGAAGAATTGGCGGCGGCTTATGTCCATGACATCACCTCCTGCATCGCTGAAGTGGGTTGTTTCATCGGGGTCTTCTTCTTTGCGTGGAAATCGTGAAGGCGCGAATCGGGCGCCGCTATTTGGGCGCCGTGCCGTCGCCGCCGCTCGGCGCGGGCGCGCCGCCGGAAGAACTGTTGCTGCCGCCGCCGTTCGGGCCGCTCATGCCGCCAATGGCTGCGCCGCCTTCGGACGGGCCTTTGTGGGAGGCGGAGGAATCGATCTTGTCGCCGGACTCGGCCGGAGTGATCCCCGCCGGGCTCGCGCCGCTCGTGGCCTTGGGCGTGGGGGGCTTGGGATCGCAGGCGCTCAACAGCACGCCCAGGGCCAAGCAGAGGCCCATGAGTTGCAAGCGCTGACATCGTGGCATCGAGACTCCTTGGGGAAGGACGGTCTGACTACGGGCTGTTTTTCTTGCACCGCTTGGCGCTGGCCGGACGTGCCCGGTTTGCAACAAAGAGGAGGCGTTTGTCGCATCATGCGACAGCATCCCGCCGCGATCAAGGGCCATGGGGGCGCAATAACCCTTGAACCGGGCCGCGGCCGGGCCCGTCGGCTATCGTTCGCGCCATGAATGCCTCCCTCCGCCTGGGTTGGCGCACGCTCTGGCGCGATCTGCGCGCCGGCGAGTTGCGCCTGTTGATCGTCGCCGTGTTGCTGGCCGTGGCCGCGCTCACGGCGGTCGGCTTCTTTGCCGACCGCTTGCAGGGCGGCCTGCAGCGCGACGCGCGACAACTGCTGGGCGGCGACGCGGTGATCGTCAGCGACAACCCGACACCCGAATCCTTCGTCGCACAGGCGAAGTCGCTGGGCCTCGAAGGCACCGGCACCTACGGCTTTCCGACCATGGCGCGCGCCGAAGACACACAGGGCGGCGCCAGCAAGCTGGTGGCGCTGAAGGCGGTGACCACGGGCTACCCCTTGCGCGGCAGCCTGCAGACCTCGGCCACCATCGACGGGCCGGGCGCGGTCACGCGAGAAATTCCGCCATCGGGCGAGGTCTGGGTCGATGCCTCGCTGCTCGACTCGCTCGGGCTCAAGGTCGGCGACCCGCTGCTGCTGGGCGACACCAGCCTGCGTGTCGGCCGCGTGATCACGCTCGAACCCGACCGTGGGGCCGGCTTCATGAGCTTCTCGCCGCGCGTGATGCTCAACCAGGCCGACGTGGCGCGCACCGCGCTCGTGCAACCGGCCAGCCGCGTGGGCTATCGCTTTGCGGTGGCGGGCGACGATGCGGCGGTGAAGCGCTTCACCGACTGGTCCGATGCCACCATCAAGAAGGGCGACCTGCGCGGCGTGCGGCTCGATTCCTTCGAAGGCGGGCGGCCCGAGATGCGCCAGACGCTGGACCGCGCCGAGAAATTCCTGAGCCTCGTCGCGCTGCTCGCGGCGCTGCTGTCGGCCGTGGCCGTGGCCCTGGCCGCGCGCGGCTTCGCGGCCAGCCACCTTGACGATTGCGCGATGCTGCGCGTGCTCGGCCAGAGCCAGCGCACCATCGCGATGGCCTATGCCTTCGAGTTCGCGGTGATCGGCCTCGTGGCCAGCGCGCTGGGCGTGGCCATCGGCTTCGCGGTGCACTACATCTTCGTGCTGCTGCTGGCCGGGCTGGTCGAAACCGCGCTGCCGGCCGCCACGCTGTGGCCCGTGGCCTTCGGCCTGGGCATGGGCCTGACGCTGCTGTTTGCCTTCGGCCTGCCGCCGGTGCTGCAACTGGCCCGCGTGCCGCCGCTGCGCGTGATCCGGCGCGACGTGGGTGGGCTCAAGCCGGCGTCGCTCGCGGTGCTCGGCATCGGCGTGGCGGGCTTCGCGGCCCTGCTCATGGCGGCCAGCAGCGACATCAAGCTGGGCCTGATCGCGGTCGGCGGCTTCGCGGGTGCGGTGGCGGTGTTCGCATTGCTGAGCTGGCTGGCGGTGAAGGTGCTGCGCCGCAGCGTCAACGAAACCACGGCGCCGCGCTGGCTGGTGCTGGCCACGCGGCAGATTTCGGCGCGGCCGGCCTATGCGGTGGTGCAGGTCAGCGCGCTGGCGGTCGGCCTGCTCGCGCTGGTGCTGCTGGTGCTGCTGCGCACCGACCTCGTCGCGAGCTGGCGCAAGGCCACGCCGCCCGATGCGCCGAACCGCTTCGTCATCAACGTGATGCCCGACCAGAGCGATGCGTTCCAGAAGTCGCTGCGCGATGCGGGCGTGGGCAAGTTCGACTGGTATCCGATGATTCGTGGCCGGCTGATCGCGGTCAACGACAAGCCCGTCACGCCCGACGACTACGCGGAAGACCGCGCCAAGCGGCTGGTCGACCGCGAGTTCAACCTCAGCAATGCCGTGCAGGCGCCCGAGCACAACAGCATCACCGCCGGCAAGTGGACGCCCGGCGCGGCAGGCGAGGTGAGCGTGGAAGAGGGCCTGGCCGAGACGTTGGGCCTGAAGCTCGGCGACAACCTGCGCTTCGACATCGGCGGCATGCAGAACGATGCGCGCATCACCTCGCTGCGCAAGGTCGACTGGGGCTCGCTGCATGCCAACTTCTTCGTGATGTACACGGTGGCCACGCTGCCCGACGTGCCCGTGACCTACATGGGCGCCTTCCGCGCGCCCGAGACGCGCGGCTTCGACAACGCACTGGTGCGCAGCTATCCGAACGTGACCAACGTGGACATGAGCGCGACCATCAACCAGGTGCAGCGCGTGCTCGACCAGGTGATCCGCGCGGTCGAGTTCCTGTTCGGCTTCACGCTCGCGGCGGGGCTGGTGGTGCTGTTCGCCGCGGTGACGGCCACGCGCGAGGAACGGGCGCGCGAGTTCGCCGTGATGCGCGCCGTGGGTGCGCGTGCCAGCCTGCTGCGGCAGGTGCAGCGCGCGGAGCTGGCGGGCGTCGGTTTGCTCGCGGGCTTTCTCGCGAGCATCGTGGCTTCGGTGATCGGCTGGGCGCTGGCGCGCTATGTGTTCGAGTTCACCTGGACCGCGTCGCCGCTCGTGCCCGTGCTGGGCGCGCTCGCCGGCGCGGTGCTGGCGCTGGGCGCGGGCTGGTGGGGCCTGCGCGATGTGCTGCGCCGGCCGGTGGTCGAGACGCTGCGCCGCGCGGCCGAATAAATAATAAATTTTTCTTCCGGCGCGGGCAGGGAAGGGGTGGGGAATGCAATACATTCCCCGACCCTGCATTCATTCGAAGAGAAGCCCCCTACATGCGCTTGGCGTCATTCCAGATCACCAACTTTCGCTCGATCAACGACAGCGGCCCCATCGATTCATCACAGATCACAGCGATCCTCGGTAGAAATGACAGCGGCAAATCGAACCTGCTGCGCGCGCTCCACAGCCTGAACCCGACAGAGGGCCTGGCACCACTGAGTCCGATCAAGGACTTCCCCAGACACCGGCGCCTGGAAGAGTGCGCGGGCGACACGCCCGTCGTGCAAACACGCTGGGCCCTGGACGACGGCGAACAGGCCGCACTGGCCGCCATCTTCCCGCGCGCCACTGGCGTTCGTCACGTCACCGCGAGCCGGGGCTACGACACTGCGCGCTGGGCCGGGTTCGAAGGACTGGCTGACCTGTCGATCGACGTGAGCGACATCAAGGGCAAGGTCCGCAAGATCGTGCCGGCCATCAAGGCGGCCGCCGAAAAGGTCAGCGAAGAGGCCAAGGCCATGCTGGAGCAGGAGGCGGACGCCTTCGACGCCGCGATGATCGCCAGCCCCGACTTCATCAAGTGGTCGGCGGGCGCGGTGAAGGCCACGCAGGCCCTGCGCAAGGCTTTGGCTGCCGCGGATGCCGAACTCAGCGACAAGCAGGAACAGATGCTGGTCGAGCTGGAAGAGCTGTCGCTCTCCATCACCAACGACAAGCCGGCGCTCGACAGGGCGAAGGCCTGGGTCATCGAGAAGCTGCCGCGCTTCATCTACGTCGACGAATACCCGGCACTGCCCGGCCGCCAGAACCTGGCCGACTACCTCGTGCGCAAGGGCTGGGGGCAGGCCACGCCCGAACAGCAGAGCTTCGAGAAGCTGTGCAAGGTCGCGGGGCTCGATGCGCAGCAACTGCAGGACCTGCTGGAAAAGAACGACCAGGCCACGCGCAACCAGCTTGCCAATCGCGCCGGCTCGGTGGTGACGGCCGAGATCCGCCGGCTGTGGAAGGACCGCCCGCTCAAGGTCCGCTTCAACCTCGACGGGCAGCACCTGGACACCATGGTGTCGGACCCGAACGGTGCCTACGAGGTGGAAGTGAACCTCGACGAGCGCAGCCGTGGCTTCCAGTGGTTCTTCTCGTTCTACATCGCCTTCTTCGCGGACACGAAGGGAGGTCGGGCCGAAGACGCAGTCTTGCTGCTGGACGAACCGGGGCTGCACCTGCATCCGCATTCGCAGGCCGATCTGCTGGCGCATTTCGAAAAAGACTTCGGCAACCAGATCGTCTACACCACGCACTCGCCGTTCATGGTGCCGACGCACCGGGTCGACGCGGTGCGCACGGCGAGCCTTGACGAGACGCGCGGCACCACGGTGAGCAACACGGCGGAAGGCGACGAGCGCACGCTGTTCCCGCTGAAGGCCGCGCTGGCCTTGAGCCGGATCGCGGGCGAATCGGTGAAGCCGGAGCCTCTGAAAGCGGTGGCTGCTGTGAGGGCGGAGGTGGCGAAGGCTGCGCCTGCAAAGGCTGTTGCTGCGGAGGGGGCGAAGCCTGCCAAGGCGGTGAAGCCTGTTGAGGTGGTGAAGCCCGTTGAGGTGGTGGCTGTTGCCGAGACGGCACCGGTCGTCGCTTCTGTTTCAGCGCCTGTCGCTGCGCCGCCGCCTGCGAAGCCGGTGGTTGTGGAGAGCGCAGAGCCTGCCGCCGAGGCGACACCTGTTGCCGCAGTCGTGCCAGTCGTTGCAGCCGCCGAAGCCGTGGTCACCGTGCAGCCGGAACCCGTGAAGCCAGTGGTGGTCGCGGAGAGCCCCACGCCCATCGAGGCACCAGCCAGCGCCACGAGCGAGCAGGCGGACAGCGAACTCACGCAGCCCGCATAGAGGCGACGTCAGCGATCGACCGGACTCATGCGGCGACGGTCGGCGCCGCACCTGCGTCGTTGAACATGTGCTCGCTCGCAAAGTCCACGAAGGCCCGCACCTTCGGCGACAACTGTCGGCTCGAAGGCCACAGCGCCGAGAACTGCCCGTTGCGAACAAGGTGCGTGGCCAGCACACGCTGCAGTTCGCCACGGCAAAGCGAATCGCGCGCCAGAAAGTCCGGCATGTAGGCCACGCCGAGACCGGCCACTGCCGCGCCGAGCATGGCTTCCATGTTGTTGCAGATCAGGCCCGGCGGCAGTTGCGTGGGCAGGCCCGGCAGGTCCCAGTCTTCGATCTTTCCGCCAGTCACGAACTTGTAGCGCAGGCAACTGTGCTGCGCGAGATCGGCCGGCACCTGCGGCACGCCGTGGCGCGCGAGGTAGCCGGGCGAGGCCACGAGCACGAAGCTGAACGGGCCGAGCCGGCGCGCCACGAGCTGCGAGTCGACCAGTTCGCCGCTGCGGATCGCCACGTCCACGCCCTCAGCGATCACGTCGACCAGCCGGTCGTTGAAGTCGAGGTCGAGTTCGATCTCGGGGTAGCGTGCCTTGAAGGCCGGCAGCATCGGCAGCAGGAAGCGGTAGCCGATGGTCGGCAGGCTCACGCGCAGGCGGCCGCGCGGTGCCGCGACGGCGTCTTGCATCATCGCGCGCGCATCGTCCAGCTCGTCGAGGATGCGGCGGCAGCGCTCGTGGAACATCGCGCCTTCCTGGGTCAGGCGCACATGCCGCGTGGTGCGGTTGAAGAGCCGCAGGCCGAGCTGCTGTTCGAGCCGCGCCACGTTCTTGCCGACCGCCGATGCCGAAATGCCCAGCAGCCGGCCGGCCTTGGCAAAGCTGAGCAGGTCGGCCGCCCGCACGAAGGATTCGAGTCCGCTGAAGCTGTCCATGGAAGGCCTGATTAGCAACCTTGGGTTGGGAGTGTGAGGATCAATGGCGCCATTTTCATTTCATTGAATCCTTTCTATCTTCTCTTCACGCCCGGCCGCTGTGGCCGATCTGTTTCCCCTTCTGCGTGAAAGCCTTCCTGCGATGTCTTCGTCTTCCACCCACAAGAACTGGCTGCTGGCCGCCGTCTGCCTCGCGGCGCTGGGCATGCCGCTGAGCTTCACGGGGCCTGCGGTGGTACTGCCTGCGATTCGCGATGCGCTGGGTGGCAGTCCGGTGCAACTCAACTGGGTGACCAACGCCTTCATGCTGAGCTTCGGCGCCACGCTGATGGCGGCTGGTGCGCTGGCCGATGCCTACGGGCGCAAGCGCATATTCCTGCTGGGGCTGGCGGTGGTGGCGCTGAGCAGTTCGCTGCTGACGCTTGCGCCGGGCGTCGTCGCGTTCGACCTTGCGCGCGCGTTGCAGGGGCTGGGCTCGGCGGCGGCCTTCGCGGCCGGTACCGCGGCGCTCGCGCAGGTGTTCGATGGCGCGGCCCGCACGCGGGCCTTCAGCCTGATCGGCACCTCGTTCGGCGTGGGCCTGTCGTGCGGCTCGATCCTTTCGGGCTGGCTCGCCGAATCCTTCGGATGGCAGGCGGTGATGCTCAGTCCTGGCGGGGTCAGCCTTGTCGCGCTGTGCATGGCTTCGATGAGCATGCGCGAGTCGCGCAACCCGGATGCGATGGGGCTCGACATGCCAGGCACGCTCAGCTTCACCGCCGCATTGAGTCTGCTGACGCTGGGTGTGCTGCAGGCACCCGACAGCGGCTGGGGCAGCCCGTGGGTGATCGGCGCGCTGACGGGGGCGGTGCTGATGGGCGCGGCCTTCATCGCCATCGAACGGCGCGTGGCGCACCCGATGCTCGACCTGTCGCTGTTCCGCTTTCCGCGCTTCGTCGGCGTGCAACTGCTGGCGGCCGCACCGGCCTATGGCTTCGTCGTGCTGCTGGTACTGCTGCCGATCCGCTTCATCGGGCTCGAAGGGCGCAGCGCGCTGGAGGCGGGCAGCTTCATGTTCGCGCTGTCAGGGCCGATCCTCGTGGTGCCGACGCTGGCGGCGTGGCTCGCGCACCGCTACTCGGCGGGTGCGATCTCGGCGGTGGGGCTGCTGGTGTGCGCGGTGGGGCTGTTCTGGTTGAGCCGCTGTGCGCCGGGCACGCCGCTGCATGACATCGTGTGGGCGCTGTTGCTGATCGGCGCGGGTATCGGCCTGCCTTGGGGGCTGATGGATGGCCTGGCTGTGAGCGTGGTGCCGCGCGAGCGGGCGGGCATGGCGTCGGGCATCTTCAACACCGTGCGGGTGGCGGGGGAGGGGATTGCGCTGGCGCTGGTGGGAGCGGGGCTCACCGCGCTGGTGACGCTGCAACTGGGATCGTCGGAAGCGGCGTCGCAGGCGGCACAACGTGTGACGACGGGGGACTTGTCGCAAGCGCTAGCGCTGTTGCCGGGCATGGACCGCGCGGCGCTGCTGCATGCGTACGGCGCGGCGTTCGGCACGTTGCTGTGCGTGCTGGCGGGGGTGACGGTGTTGACGGCGCTGGTGGTGTTCGTGTTTCTGCGCGGGGAGGTTCAGTCGCACGGCGCAGAGGCTGAGCTGAATTGCTCGACTTCCTGAGTGCGGGCGGCGTCCCTCAATTCAGCTTGATGTTGGAGCCTTCGAGCTTGGCTTGATCTTTGGCAAGACCCTGCACGCTGCTTTCTTTGACCTGTGTGTTGGTGAAGTCGACCGAGCGGGCGATGGTATTGCCGGAAATTTGAAGATTTGCAATACGACCACTCGAAAGATCAAGGCTGTCCAGTTCGCAGCCTTGCAACTGGAGCAATGACGTATTGATGTGATGCACGCTCAAGCGAGGTACCTTGCTACTGCGGATGACGATACCGTCGTTGACGCGAGTACGGACATTTTTCAGATCGGCGCCTGTGCCCCCAGCCACAGTCACCGGCTCGGTCGATAGGCCGCCGCCAAAGATAACCGTATCTATTTCGATGGACTGGATTCCTCCCGCATAGGCTTCGAAGATTTTTTTCCCATTGCCATAGATTTGACTGTTGCGCACGATCAAGCTCTTGTCCACCTTGTAGTTGTTGCCGGTGAGCGCCTGCGCGTAGGTCGGGCCGTAGGCCAGCGTGGCCTCGTAGATGGTCATGTTGTGGTCGGCAGAGATGCCTTCGTTGGGCATGTTGCCGCTCCACTTGCTGGCGCCGTCGAAGTTGCGGTAAGACGTCTCCAGATCCTTGATGTCGAGGTTCTTGTTCTTGTTGACCAGCCTGCGCCCCACATCGGCTTCGGGCCCGACGGTGCGGACCTGCTGTTGCGTGCCACCACGTGGTGCACGGATGGTTCGGGTCGCGGTGAAGGGGCGTTCGCGCCCGTAGCTGTCGCCCAGCGCACTGGTGGTGTCTTCCATCACGCCCATCGACGCCGCCCACTCGTTCAGGCGCGGGCTGATGCCGTAAGGCACCGAGTACGCCTCGTGATTGCCGCTGGTCATGAACACCGGCAGCAGCAGCTCGTTGTAGGCGTAGCGCACAAGGCTGAAGGCCAGCATGTCGTCCTGCCCGCGCGGGTACAGGCCGGGCGTATTGACGTTGTTGAGCACATTGAACTTCTTCCATTGCTCACCGATGCCGTCGGGAACCTGGGCGGGGTCGATATTGCGGTTGAAGTCGATCAGGTCGCCGGTAAGCAGCAAGGCCGTATCGGGCTTCTTGCCGGCACCTATCTTGTCGAAGAGTTCCTTGAGTGCCGTCGCTTCAAGGGCATCGCTTTGCGCTTCGATTCGAATGTCGCCTTCGGAGGCGAAGGCCTTGATGCCGCGCTGGAGCGCGAAGACACGCACGCCTTCCGCCACGCTGGCCAGGATGCGTTTGGCAGCGCTGATGGAGGCATGCCCGCCACTGGTGAACTGGACATGGGCGCCGGTGTGGCCGTGCAGGCTTTCGGTGGCGGTGGCTGCAATGCCCGTGGGGCTGGCGAACACGAGGTGGGGAGCATTCAGCTCCGGGTATTTGCCTTCGGCCTTGTCGCTGCCCTTGCCTGCAAGCGCGTCGTTCTGTTGCTTGATCGCTTGCGCAACGACGCTCTGGTCATCTTGCTTGTCTTGCACCTTGGCAGCCTGTGAGGCTTCGGCAAGTCCTTCGATCTGGTCGCGCGCCTGCGTGAGGCGCTGCACGGTCTCGCCCATGTCTTTGGCGTGGCGAGCCGCTTCGGGCCGCGCCTCTGTGGTGATGAGCATGCCGTCTTGCGCTCTCAGCACCCCATGGCCGTCCGTGCGCAACTCGAAGCCTTCGCCCCGTGGGTCCTTGCGGCCCGCG
>NZ_JBPJZR010000010.1:0-290704 GCF_051216615.1 Variovorax raffinosi | reverse complement strand
GGGCGGCACTCCCGCCGACACGGTGCTCTTTTTCGCGAATGTCCCCCGCTTCGCTCCTCCTTTATTTCGCGAAAAAGAGCCCCGTATCGACGTGAGCGCTCAGAGCACTTGTTGATCAGCGATTCACCAGCGGCGTGCCCCTGTGCGAATGACGCCAGGTGCTCCCCGCAGCGAAATAAAGGAGGAGCGAAGCGGGGGACATTCGCGGAGGGGAGCTCCTGGTGTCATTTGCACTCGCCCCGAATGAACCCGAACCCGCCCCACCGCAAAGCACAGCCCGCCCCAGAGACAGTGAACAGGGCTCTCAGGACGTAGCCGTCTCCGCAGGCGCAGTACGTACCGGCGCACCGCTCGCCATGCGAACACATAGGTCGAAGGCCTGCTGGAGCCCTTCGATCTGCGCCACGCCCTTGCCGGCAATGTCGAAGGCACTCCCGCTGGCCGAAGTGGCCACCGGCACCGGCAGTCCGCCGTGCAACGTCACACCCTGCTCGAAGCCCATGAGCTTCATCGCGATCTGGCCCTGGTCGTGGTACATCGACACCACCGCATCCACATCGCCGCGCCGCGCGCCGATGAACACCGTGTCGGGCGAGAACGGGCCACGCGCATCGAAGCCTTCGGCGCGCAACTGCTCGATGGCCGGCGCGATGATCTCGATTTCCTCCATGCCGATGGAGCCCCCGTCACCCGCATGCGGGTTGAGACCCGTCACCGCGATGCGCGGCTGCGCCACACCCGCGCGGCGCAAGGCCGAGGCGATGATCTTCACGGCGTCGCGCACGCCCTGCACCGTGATGTGGCTCGCCACGTCCTTCAGCGGAATGTGCGAGGTCACGCGCGAAGTCCACAGCGAGCCCGTGAGGTTGAACTCGCAGACGAAACCGGTGACGGCAAAGCGCTCCTGCATGTAGCGCAACTCGTCCTCGTGCGTGAGCCCGCCCAGGCGCAGTGAATGCTTGTTGAGTGGCGCGAAGAGAATCGCTTCGGCCTGCCCGCGCCGCACGGTGGCCGTCGCCAGTTCCAGTGCTTCGAAAGACGCGCGGCCCGACTGCTCGTTCGACTCGCCGAGCACCGCCTCCTGCCCCTGCATCCAGTCGCGTGCGAGAAAGCTCGGCCGGCCGTCCTCGAAGCGCAGGTTGTCGAGGTGCTCGACCGGCAGCACGTCGAGCCTGGCTCCCGCCACACGCTCGCCCGCCGCCAACACGAGCGGATCGGCAATCAGCAGCACGCGTGCCGCATCGAGGTTGCGCTGGCGCGCCAGCAGCTTCACGGCCATTTCGGGGCCGACACCGCTGGGGTCGCCGAGCAGCACGACGATGCGGGGCTTGGCGGAAATCACGCTCGGGGTTTTCGTTGGGGTGGGCATGTCGGTCGGATACGGTTGATGAAAAGAAAAAGGGCGAGGGAGGAAGGGAAGGCGGCCTCATTCGGCCTTGATGTTGGCGTCGTGCACGAGCTGGCCGTAGTGGTCGAACTCCTGCTTGTTCATGGCCGCGAAGGGCGCACCTGTCAGCGCGCCGGGCTCGCCGCCCAGGGCCTTGATGCGCGTCTGCACATCGGCCAGCTTCAGCGTGCGAACGAGTTCGGCGCTCAGGCGTTCGACGACGGGGCGCGGTGTGCCGGCCGTCACGTAGAGGCCATACCAGGTGGACACGTCGGCGCCTTTGATGCCCTGCTCGGCCAGCGTCGGCACGTCGGGCAGCTCGGGCGAGCGCTGCGGCGCGCTCACGGCCAGCGCGCGGAACTTGCCGGCCCTGATCTGGCCCATGGCCGAGGAGGTGCTGTCGAACATCATGTCGACCTCGCCCGAGATGATGTCGATGTGAGCCTGCGAACTGCCCTTGTACGGCACGTGGATCGACTTCATGCCCGTGGCCAGGTTGAAGGCCTCGCCGCCCACGTGCTGCGTGCTGCCGATGCCCGACGAGGCGTACTTGAAGCCGCCGGGCTTGGCAGCCATCGCCGTCACCAGGTCCTTGACCGACTTGTAGGGCGAGTTGGCCGACACCACCAGCACGTTGGGCATGACGGCCACGAGGCCGATGGGCTGCAGGTCTTTCAGCGGGTCGTACTTGAGCTTGAGGATGTGCGGCGCCACCGCCTGCGCCGTGTTGGTGGCCAGCAGCAGCGTGCCGCCATCGGCCGGTGCGCGGGCCGTGAGTTCGCCGGCGATGGTGTTGGAGGCACCGGGCCGGTTCTCCACCGTCACGGGCTGCTTCAACACCGATGAGAACTTCTCGGCCAGCACGCGCGCCAGGATGTCGGTGCCGCCGCCGGGCGAGGCACCGACCATGATGCGCAAAGGCTTGTCGGGGTAGGTGCTGCCGGCAGGCTGCGCGCCGGCCAGCGATGCGGCGAGCATTGCTGCTGCCGCCAGTCCCGCCCCGCGGGCGAGGGAAGAAAGCTTCATCGGGTGTGTCTCCTGCTTGTTATGGGCCAGAGCCTACGGAGCTTCGTTCGCGCGATCCAATCGAAAAAGCCGGGAGATCCATATACTTTTGAGCATGACAAACGGCCTGACCGATGCCTCGCTGATGCTGCATGTGCGCCCGCGCCAACTCCTGTTGCTGGCCCGGCTCGACACCCACCGGCACCTCGGCCGTGCGGCGGAAGCCATGAACATCAGCCAGCCCGCGGCCACCAAGCTGCTGCAGCAACTGGAGGATTCGCTGGGCGAAAAGCTGTTCGAGCGCCTGGCGCGCGGCATGGAGCCCACGCCCTACGGCGAGATCCTGATCCGCTATGCCCGCCGCGTGCTCAGCGACTTCGGTTCCGCCCGCGAGGAAATGCTCGCGCTGCGCTCGGGCCTGAGCGGTGCCCTGCGCGTGGGCAGCGTGCCGGGGGCCGTGCCCGAGCTGCTGGTGCCTGCGCTCGTCGAGTACCACCGGCGCCATCCGCAGGTGGCGGTGTCGGTGGTGGTCGAGACCAGCGACGTGATCCAGTCGCAACTGGAGCGGGGCGATGTCGACCTGGTGCTGGGCCGGCTCACCGACGGCCACGACGAATCGAAATACGCCAGCGTGCCGTTGCTGGGCGAAGCGCAGGTGATCGTGGTGCGCACCGCCCACCCGGTGTTCGAGCGCGCGACCGTCACGCTGGCCGACATGGCGAACTGGTCATGGGTGCTGCAGCCGCCGGGTTCGCCGCAGCGCGGACGCTTCGAGGCCGCGATGCGCGAAGCCGGCATCCAGGCACGGCTGGACATCATCGAAACGGCATCGCCCATCGCTACCACGGCGCTGCTCGAAAACTCCGACATGGCGGCCGTGATGCCGGCCTCGCAGGCCAATCACTACGCCCGGCTGGGCGTGCTGCGCACCGTGCCGCTGGAGTTGCCGGTGCGCGTGCCGCCGATCTGCCTTGTCACCCGCGAAGACCGGGCGCTGTCGCCGGCCGCCGCGCAGTTCCGGCGCCAGCTGCTGGGCGCTGCCTGAGGCCTTTGGACTGCCCGGTATGCATGCTGTATTGCGTTAACTAGGGAATATCCCAGTCAACTGGTGCATGAAAGTACCATCGTTGACGGTCGAAGTACCAAAGCTGCAAGCGCGTTTCTCCAGAATTCGGCCACGGCGACCCGACACGCAACACAGGGCGTCGCTCACCTCTAGGAGACAACATGAAGCGTTTTCTGAAAGCGGGCCTCGTCCTCGCACTCGTCGGCACGGGCCTCGTGTCCCAGGCCGCCACCGAACTCGTGATCGCGACCGTGAACAACGGCCACATGATCGAGATGCAGAAGCTCACCCCCTTCTTCGAGAAGGCCAACCCCGACATCAAGCTCAAGTGGGTCACGCTGGAAGAGGGCACGCTGCGCCAGCGCGTGACCACCGACATCGCCACCAAGGGCGGCCAGTTCGACGTGATGACCATCGGCCTGTACGAAGCGCCGATCTGGTCGAAGAAGGGCTGGCTCAAGCCCATCGCCACCGATGCCGCCTACGACGTGGACGACCTTCTGCCCGCCATTCGCAACGGCCTGTCGACCGACGGCAAGCTCTACGCCGCGCCCTTCTACGGCGAAAGCTCGATGCTCATGTACCGCAAGGACCTGGCCGACAAGGTGGGCGTGAAGTTCTCCGACCAGCCGACCTGGGCAGAGGTGAAGGAGTTCGCCGACAAGGCCAATGACCCGAAGGGCGGCGTGTACGGCATGTGCCTGCGCGGCAAGCCGGGCTGGGGCGACAACATGGCCTTTCTGACCACGCTGGTCAACACCAACGGCGGCCAGTGGTTCGACATGCAGTGGAAACCGCAGATCGACACCAAGGCATGGAAGGACGCGATCACCTTCTACGTCGACATCATGAAGAAGAACGGCCCGCCCGGCGCGTCGGCCAACAGCTTCAACGAGAACCTGGCGCTGTTCAACGAAGGCAAGTGCGCGGCCTGGGTCGACGCGACCATCGCGGCGTCGTTCATCAGCGATCCGAAGCAGTCGAAGGTGGCCGACAAGGTGGCCTTCGCGCAGGCACCGACCGCCGTCACGCCGAAGGGCGCCAACTGGCTGTGGTCGTGGAACCTCGCGATTCCGGCCAGCTCGACCAAGGACGAGGCCGCGCAGAAGTTCATCAAGTGGGCCACCTCCAAGGACTACATCAACCTCGTGGCCAAGGAAACCGGCTGGGCCTCGGTGCCGACCGGCACGCGCAAGTCGACCTACGCCAACCCCGAGTTCCAGAAGGTCGCCAAGTTCGCCGTGGCCGAGAAGAAGGCCATCGACGCGGCCAACCTCACCGACAGCACGCTGCCCAAGTCGCCGTACGTCGGCGTGCAGTACGCGGCCATTCCCGAGTTCCAGGCGATTGGCGTGGCGGTGGGCCAGCAGATGAGCGCGGCGCTGTCGGGCAAGGTCACGGTCGATCAGGCGCTGAAGACATCGCAGTTGGCTGCGGAGCGTGAGATGAAGAAGGCTGGCTACTACAAGTAAGTCGCCTCTTTCCCTCTCCCCTCGGGGAGAGGGTCAGGGTGAGGGGGCAGCAGCGTGCCCACTGTCGGCGTCGCTTGCCCTCACCCCAACCCTCTCCCGCACGCGGGAGAGGGGGCAACAGCCAGAGAGGAACACACAATGAAAAGACTCCTGCCCCGCGCCCTCATGGCGCCCGCGGTGCTCACGCTCTTCCTCTGGATGATCGTGCCGCTCGCGATGACGTTGTACTTCTCCTTCGTCAACTACAACCTCATGCAGCCCGGCGAGCACACCTTCGCGGGCATCGAGAACTTCCACTATTTCGTCACCGACCCCGACTTCTGGCCCGCCACCTGGAACACCCTGCTGCTGATCGGCAGCGTGATCGTCATCACGGTGGTGTTCGGCGTGCTGCTCGCATTGCTGGTCAACGAACCCTTTCCGGGCCGCGGCATCGTGCGGGTGCTGCTGATCTCGCCCTTCTTCGTCATGCCCGCAGTCAATGCACTGCTGTGGAAGCACATGATGATGAACCCCATCTACGGCGTTCTGGCAGACCTCTGGCGCTTCTTCGGTGCCACGCCCATCGACTGGCTCACCGACGTGCCGCTGCTCTCGGTGATCATCATGGTGGCCTGGCAATGGCTGCCCTTTGCCTGCCTGATCTTCATCACTTCGCTGCAGTCGCTCGACCGCGAGCAGATGGAAGCCGCGCGCATGGACGGCGCGAGTTCGTTCCAGCGATTCTTCTATCTCACCATTCCGCACTTGGGCCGACCGATGGCCGTGGTGATCATGATCGAGATGATCTTTCTGCTCAGCATCTTTGCCGAGATCGCCATCACCACCAACGGCGGCCCGGGCAACGAGAGCACGAACATGACCTACATGATCTTCAAGCAGTCGCTGATGAATTTCGACGTGGGCGTGGCTTCTGCCGGTGCGCTCTTCGCGGTGGTGCTGGCCAACATCGTGGCCGTGTTCCTCATCCGCATCATCGGCAAGAACCTGGACTGAAGGACACGCCATGCAACCCAGCAATTTTCTTCCGCAGGCGCTGCGCACCGTGAGCGCGTGGGCCATCACGCTGCTGCTGTTCTTTCCGCTCGGCTGGCTGTTCCTCACGGCCTTCAAGACCGAGCTGCAGGCGATCCATGTGCCGCCGTTGTTCGTCTTCGAGCCCACGCTCGACAACTTCAGCGAAGTGCAGCGCCGCAGTGACTACCTGCTGTATGCGCGCAACTCGCTCATCACCAGCCTGGGCTCGACCATCCTCGGGCTGCTGATCGCGGCGCCCGCCGCGTATTCGATGGCCTTCTTTCGCACGAAGAAAACGCGCGACATCCTGATGTGGATGCTCTCCACCAAGATGATGCCGGCCGTCGGCGCGCTGGTGCCGATCTACGTGCTTGCGCAGACGGCGGGCATGCTCGATTCGCTGACCGCGCTGACCATCGTGTTCACGCTGTCGAACCTGCCGATCATGGTGTGGATGCTCTACAGCGCCTACAAGGACATTCCGCCCGAGATCCTGGAGGCCGCGCGCATGGACGGCGCCAACCTGTGGACCGAGTTCCGCCATGTCGTGATGCCGCTGTCGGTCGGCGGACTCGCATCGACCGGCCTGCTGTGCCTGGTGCTGAGCTGGAACGAGGCCTTCTGGGCGTTGAACCTCACCTCCGCCAAGGCCGGCACGCTGGCCACGCTGATCGCTTCGTACTCCAGCCCCGAAGGCCTGTTCTGGGCCAAGTTGTCGGCGGCTTCGCTGATGGCCATTGCGCCCATCGTCGTGTTCGGCTGGTTCAGCCAGAAGCAACTGGTGCAAGGCCTGACCTTCGGCGCCGTCAAGTAAAGAAAAGGGAGACACCTCATGGCCTACCTCGAACTCAAGAGCATCAAGAAGAGCTTTGGCGACGTCAACATCATCAAGGGCGTCGACCTGGAGATCAAAAAGGGCGAGTTCATCGTCTTCGTCGGGCCTTCGGGCTGCGGCAAGTCGACGCTGCTGCGGCTGATCGCCGGGCTCGAACCCATCACCAGCGGCAACCTGTTGCTCGACGGCAAGGACATCACCTGGGCGCCTTCGGGCAAGCGCGACCTGGCGATGGTGTTCCAGAGCTACGCGCTCTATCCGCACATGAGCGTGTACGACAACATGTCCTTCGCGCTCAAGCTCGCGGGCGTGTCCAAGAGCGAGATCAAGACCAAGGTCGAGCATGCGGCCAACACGCTCAACCTCACGCAGTACCTGGACCGCACGCCGAAGGACCTGTCGGGCGGCCAGCGCCAGCGCGTGGCCATCGGCCGCGCCATCGTGCGCGCGCCCAAGGTGTTTTTGTTCGATGAGCCCTTGTCCAACCTCGATGCGGCGCTGCGCGGCAACACGCGCGTCGAAATCCACAAGCTGCACCGCGCGCTGGGCGCGACCACAATCTACGTGACGCACGACCAGGTCGAGGCCATGACGCTGGCCGACCGTGTGGTGGTGCTCAAGGACGGGTTGATCGAGCAGGTCGGCACGCCCCTGGAGCTGTACGACCACCCGGCCAACCAGTTCGTCGCGCAGTTCATCGGCATGCCGTCGATGAACATGGTGGCCGCGAGCGCCATTCCGAGTTTCTCCGCCGCCACCGGTGGCCGCCTGCCGAGCGACGGTTTCCTGGGCGTGCGGCCCGAGGGCCTGCGCGTGCATCCGAAGCAGGGTGCGCCGGTGTCCGACGTGCAGGGCCGCGTCGAGCTGATCGAAGCGCTGGGTGCCGACACGCTGATCCACGTCGACGTGGGCGGCGTGCCGCTGATCGCGCGGCAGAACGACCGCACACCCTTGCAGGCGGGCGACGACGTGGCGATCGAGCTCGACCCGTCGGTGCTGCACCTCTTCAACCGCGAAGGCCGCACGGTCTCCGCCTGATCTTTCTTCTTCCGGACATTTCCCCGTGACCCTCGCAGCAGCGTCTCTTGCACAAACTCCACCGGCTCTTTCCGAGTTCACGGTGCTCCACCTGGGCCTGGGCTCGTTCCATCGGGCGCACCAGGCGGTCTACCTGCAGCGGCTGATCGACGCGGGCGACACCCGCTGGTCGCTGTCGGGCGCCAACATCCGGCCCGACATGGCCGACGTCGTCGCGGCCCTGCAGGCGCAGGGCGGGCGCTACACGCTGGAAACCGTGTCGCCGGCCGGTGAATACCGCTACGAGCAGATCGAGGCCATCCGCGAGGTGCTGCCGTACGAGCGCTCGCTGGCGGCCGTGATCGCGCGCGGCGCGGCGCCGTCCACGCGCATCGTGTCGTTCACCGTGACCGAGGCGGGCTACTACCTCGACACCAAGGGAAAGCTGGACCTGTCGTTCGCCGACCTGGCGGCCGACATCGAACGCGCACGACGCGGCGAAGCGGGCGAGACCATCTACGGCGCCGTCTGCGCGATCCTGCGTGCGCGCAAGGCGGCCGGCGCGGGTGCGATCACGCTGCTCAACTGCGACAACCTGCGCCACAACGGCGACCGCTTCCGCGCGGGCCTGCTGGAGTTCATCGAGCGCGCGGGCGACGCCGACCTGCTGGCCTGGGTGAACGCGAACACGCGCTGCCCGAATGCGATGGTCGACCGCATCACGCCACGCCCGCCGCCCGAATTGCGTGCGCGCGTGAAGGCGGCCACCGGTCGCGACGATGCGGCGCCGGTCACCGGAGAAAGCTTCATCCAGTGGGTCATCGAAGACAACTTCGCGGCCGGTCGGCCGGACTGGGGCAGCGTCGGCGTGGAGCTGGTCGAATCGGTGCAGCCTTATGAAGAGGCCAAGATCCGCATCCTCAACGCCACGCACAGTTGCATTGCGTGGGCGGGCACGCTGATCGGGCTGGGCTTCATCCACGAGGGCACGCACAACGCGGCGATCCGCAAGATGGCGTACGACTACGTCACCGACGACGTGATCCCTTGCCTGAGCCCGAGTCCGATCGACCTCGCGGCGTATCGCGACGTGGTGCTCGACCGCTTTGGCAACCCCGCCATCCGCGACACCAACCAGCGCGTGGCGGCGGACGGTTTCTCGAAGATCCCAGGCTTCATTGCACCGACCGTGCGCGAGCGGCTGGCAGCGGGCCAAAGCATCGACAGCGTGGCGATGCTGCCCGCGCTGTTCCTTGCGTTCCTGCAGCGCTGGCACAAGGGCACGCTGCCTTACGCTTATCAAGACCAGGGCATGGACGAAACCGTGGCGCATGCCATCTGCGACGCGGCCGACCCGGTGGCCGCGCTGTGCGCAGGCGCGGCGCTGTGGGGCAACATCGCGGGCGACGCCCGCCTGGTCGATGCGGTGCGCCGCGCGAGCGAGCGCGTGGCACGCTTCGTCGAAACGGAAAGCCGGCCATGAACGGCCGCCTGCAGGACCGCCATGTGCTGCTGACCGGCGCGGGCGGTGGCATCGGTCTTGCCGTAGCCGAAGCCTGCATTGCCGAAGGCGCGCGCTGCAGCGTGATCGATCGTGCAATGGCCGCACCCGATGCGGTGCGGGCGCTCCAGCAGCGCCATCCAGACAAGCTGGCCTACATCGCCGCCGACGTGACGGACACCGGCGCCATCGCGCACCTGCTGGCGGAAGCGCAGGTTGCCTTCGGTCCCATTCACACGCTGTTCAACAATGCGGCCGTGTTCGATCTCGCGCCGCTGCTCGACAGCGACGAGGCCTCGTTCGACCGGCTGTTCGCGGTCAACGTGAAGGGCATGTTTTTCGTCATGCAGGCCGTGCTGCGCCACATGGTCGACGCCGGCACGCAGGGCGCGTCGGTCATCAACATGGCCTCGCAGGCCGGGCGCCGTGGCGAGGCGCTGGTGTCGCACTATTGCGCGACCAAGGCGGCCGTCATCAGCTACACCCAGAGCGCCGCGCTGGCCATGGCGCCGCACGGCATCCGCGTCAACGGCATTGCGCCCGGTGTGGTCGATACGCCGATGTGGGACCACGTCGACAGCCTGTTCGCCAAGGCCGAAGGGTTGCCGCCCGGCGAGAAGAAGCGGCGCGTGGGCCTCGAAGTACCGCTCGGGCGCATGGGCTTGCCGAGCGACATCGCGGGTGCTGCCGTATTTCTTGCCAGCGACGAGGCGCGCTACATCACGGCGCAGACCTTGAATGTCGATGGCGGCAACGTCATGAGCTGAGATGGCGGCCTGTATTTTTGTTCGTTCAAGTTGCTGGAGTCATTCAGGGCGCGCTCACGCCGACACGGTGCTCTTTTTCGCGAATGTCCCCCGCTTCGCTCCTCCTTTATTTCGCGAAAAAGAGCCCCGTATCGGCGCGAGCGTTTTCAGAGCACCGGTTGATCGGCGCAAACCAGCAGCGTGCCCTGTGCGAATTACATCGGGTGCTCCCCGCAGCGAAATAAAGGAGGAGCGAAGCGGGGGACATTCGCGGAGGGGAGCACCCGATGTAATTCGCACTCGCCCCGAACAACACCACAAGCCAGCAAAAAAAGTATCAGGACCGTTCCCCTGGAAGCGGCGACGTGCACCCCGCACAGTGAGAAGATCGATTTCTTTTGCAGCCTGCAGTCCATGAACGAAGATTTCCACCTGTACCTCGACAGTGCGGACCTGGCAGAGTTGAAGACCTGTCTGCCGCACCCGGTGGTTCATGGCGTGACGACCAATCCCACGCTGCTGCAACGCGCAGGCGTTGGTCGCGCCGCACTGCCTGACCTGCTGAAGCGCTGCATCGACCTGGGCGCGCGGCAAGTTCAGGCGCAGGTGTATTCGAGCGAGGTCGACGGCATGCTCGAAGACGCGCAGGCCCTGCTGTCGCAGTTCGACCGAGGCCAACTGGTCATCAAGATTCCAGCCACACGCCAGGGCTTCGATGCCGGCGCACGGCTCATCGCGCAGGGCGTGCCCGTCACCTTCACTGCGGTGTATGCGCCCGAGCAGGCGCACTTTGCGGCGCAACTGGGTGCTGCCTACGCGGCACCGTATCTTGGGCGCCTCGAAGACACGGGCGTGAACGGACTGGCGCTGATTGCACAGATGCAATCGCTCGTGGCGCAACGGCCTTCGTCGGGCACGCGCCTGCTGGTCGCCAGCATTCGTTCGCGCGAAGCCTACCTGTCCCTGCTGGGGCTCGGTGTGGGAGCCATCACCATTCCGCCGCGCCTCTTTGCCGAACTGCTCGACCATCCCGCCACACTGGCCGCCGAAAGCGGCTTCCTGGCGGATGCGCGCGCCTTGTCCTGATCCAGAACCGAAGCACCATGCGCATTGCACTCACGGGCGAAGCCCTCATCGATTTCACCGCCAGCGAGGCGGGCACCCTGGCTTTTCTGGGCCATGAAGGCGGCTCGCCGCTCAATACGGCCGTGGCCTGTGCGCGGCTCGGGCAGCCGACCGGCTTTCTCACGCAGTTGTCGACCGACCTGTTCGGCGAACGGTTGATGGGCTTTCTCGAACGCAACGGCGTGGACACCAGCTTCATCCTGCGCAGCAACGCGCCCTCGACGCTGGCCTTCGTCGAGCGCACGCCGCAGACCAACCGCTATGCCTTCTACACGCGCGGCAGCGCCGATGCGACCTGGGCGCCTGAACCGCTGCCGCAGTTGCCGGCGGAGTGCCGCTTCCTGCACTTCGGCTCGATCTCGCTGCTGCAGGACCCGGCCGCCACGCGCATTGCCGACCTGATCGCGGCGAACGCGGGCCGTTGCGTGATCGTGTTCGATCCGAATGTGCGGCCGAGCCTGATCGCCGATATGGCGGCTTACCGTACGCGTGCCGCAAGCTGGTTCGCGATGGCCGACCTCGTCAAGCTGAGCGATGAAGATGCGGAACTGCTTGCACCGGGCACGCCGGTCGAAGCACTCGCAGCCGATTGCCTGGCGGCCGGTGCGCGCGCCGTGATCGTCACGCGTGGCGGCGACGGCGCCACGCTCTGGCGCACGGGGCACGAGGCGCTGACGGTGGCCGCGCCGCGCGTGAAGGTGGTCGACACCATCGGCGCGGGCGACACCTTCACCGCGGGGCTGTCGGTCTCGTTGCTGGCGCACGGCGTCGAGCGGCCGGAGCAACTCGACGCGCTGGGCGACGAGGCCTGGAAAGAGGTGATGGGCTTTGCAGCCACCGCCGCCGCCCTGAATTGCACCCGCGAGGGCGCGGACCCACCGACGCTGGAAGCCGTTCACGCCGCGCTCGCGCAGGAAGACAATGGGGCTGCCGCTTCCCGGTCCTGATGATCGGTGCTGCCATGACAACCTCCACACGCAAACGCGCGATTCCCCGTCAGCGCCAGCCGGAGCTGGAGCGCGACTTTGCGCGCTCGCCCTCGCTGGGCTACGAGGCGCCTGAAGAAACCGGCCTGGTGCGCTGCCTGGCGCATGGCTTTCCGAGCCCGCTGGTGCGATGGCACTTCCATGAAGACTACGAGCTGCACCTGATCACCGAGACATCGGGCAAGGCCTTCATCGGCGACTGGATCGGGCCGTTCCAGCCGGGGCACCTGGTGCTGTGCGGGCCACGGCTGCCGCACAACTGGATTTCGCTCGACGTGCCCGAAGGCGGTGCTGCGGGGCGTGATCGCGTGATCCAGTTTCGCCACGAGCCGATCGAGCGCGCGGCCTCTGACATTCCGGAGCTGCGCGAGGTGATGCAACTGCTGGAACGCGCGCGCCATGGCATCGAGTTCTTCGGCATGTCGCAGCAGGCGCAGGCGCACTGGGACAGCATCAAGGCCGCGCGCGGCGTGCGCCGCCTGGGCCTGTTCTTCGAGTTCATGGCCGACCTGGCGCAATGCACCGACTACCGGCTGCTGTCGAGTGTGCAGATGCAGGGCGCGCAGGGCGCAGACGGCGATGCACAGGTCGATCAGATCAACGGCATCGTCAACCGCATCACCAACAACATGGCGGAGCCGATCTCGATGTCGGACGTGGCGGCCGAACTGGGCATGAGCGAGAGCCGCTTCAGCCGCTTCTTCAGGCGTTCCACCGGCAACAGCTTCACCGACTTCGTCAACCGCGTGCGCATCAACAGCGCCTGCCACCTGCTGATGCAGACCGACCACTACGTGACGGACATCTGCTACCAGGTGGGCTTCAACAACGTGGCCAATTTCAATCGCCGATTTCTTGAAATCAAAGGCATGACGCCGAGCGAATTCAGGCGCCAGGCCGACACGCGCTTCGGCTGAAACGACCCGAATCTTCGGGAAGCAATCAGGGAGAACTATCTTGTATCTGGGACTCGACCTCGGCACGTCCGAGCTCAAGGCGCTGCTGCTCGCCGACGATCACCGCATCGTTGGCGTGGCACGTGCCGCACTCACGGTCGAACGGCCGCAACCGCTGTGGTCGGAGCAGGCACCGGGCCAGTGGTGGCAGGCGCTGGAGCAGGTCATGGCGGAGCTGCGGGCCGCGCATGGCGAGGCGCTGTCGGGCGTGCGTGCCATCGGCCTGTCGGGCCAGATGCATGGCGCCACGCTGCTCGATGCGGCGGGCGAGGTGTTGCGGCCGGCGATCCTCTGGAACGACGGGCGCAGCGGTGCGCAGTGCGAGGCATTGACGCGCGCCGTGCCGCGCCTGGGCGAGATCGCGGGCAACCTTGCGATGCCCGGCTTCACGGCGCCCAAGCTGCTGTGGGTGCGCGAGCACGAGCCCGAGATTTTCAAGCGCGTGGCGCGTGTGCTGCTACCCAAGGACTGGCTGCGCTTCATGCTCAGCGGCGAAGCGGTCAGCGAGATGTCGGATGCGGCGGGCACGCTGTGGCTCGACGTGGGGGCGCGCGACTGGTCCGACGAACTGCTCGCGGCGACGGGGTTCACGCGCGATCACATGCCGCGGCTGGTGGAGGGCAGCGAGGTGTCGGCGCAACTCAAGCCCGAGCTGGCGGCGCGCTGGGGATTGCGCGAGGGCGTGAAGATCGCGGGCGGTGCGGGCGACAACGCGGCCAGCGCGGTCGGCATGGGGCTGGTCGAAGCGGGGCAGGGCTTTGTGTCGCTCGGTACCTCAGGCGTGGTGTTCGTGTCGACCGATCGCTTCTTGCCGAACCCCGCGCAGGCGATGCACGCGTTCTGCCATGCGCTGCCGAAGCGTTGGCACCAGATGTCGGTGATGCTCTCGGCCGCGAGCGCGGTGAGCTGGGCCGTGAAGGCATTCAAGTTTGCCGACGAGGCTGCGCTGCTTGAAGCGGCGGCGTCGGTTGCGCTGGCGGATCGGGCGCGATGCCCGCTGTTCCTGCCGTACCTGTCGGGCGAGCGCTCGCCGCACAACAATCCGAACGCGCAGGGCGCGCTGCTCGGGCTGACGCATGCGCACGGCCCGGCGGAGATCGCTTATGCCGTGGTCGAGGGCGTGAGCTTCGGTTTGCGCGACGGCTTCGATACCTTGCGACTGCCGGCCGACATGCCGCTGCGCGAAGTCGCGTTGGTGGGCGGTGGTGCGCGCAGCATCTGGTGGGGCCAGTTGCTGGCCGACATCTTCCAGGTGCCGCTCACGCTCTACGCAGGCAGCGAGACGGGCGGGGCGCTCGGTGCGGCGCGTCTTGCATGGCTGGCCGATGGCGGTGCGGTGGCCGAGGTATGCACGCTGCCGCCGGTGAAGCAGAAGCTGGTGCCTTCGTCCGAAGGTGCCGATCAACACAAGACGCGGCATGCGCGATTCCAGGTGCTGTACATGGCGCTGCGCGATCAGTTTCGTTGAGTCGAACGAGCGCGCAATAAAAAAGGGCCGCTTGCGCGGCCCTTTTTGTTTTGGTGAGCAGAGCTCAGCCGGGCATTACATGCCCATGCCGCCCATTCCGCCCATGCCGCCCATGTCGGGCATGCCGCCACCGCCGGCGCCCGATTCGTCCTTGGGTGCGTCAGCAACCATGGCTTCAGTCGTCAGCAGCAGCGAGGACACCGAAGCGGCGTTCTGCAGTGCGGTGCGGGTGACCTTCGTCGGGTCCAGAATGCCCAGCTCGAGCATGTCGCCGTACGTGTCGTTCGCAGCGTTGAAGCCGTAGTTGCCCTTGCCGGCCAACACAGCGTTCACCACCACCGAGGCTTCGCCGCCGGCGTTGTTCACGATTTCGCGCAGGGGCGCTTCGATCGCCTTCAGCACCAGCTTGATGCCGGCTTCCTGGTCGGCGTTGTCGCCCTTGACCGACTCGCCCACGGCTTGCTTGGCACGCAGCAGAGCCACGCCGCCGCCAGCCACAACGCCTTCTTCCACTGCAGCGCGGGTAGCGTGCAGGGCGTCTTCGACGCGAGCCTTCTTTTCCTTCATTTCGACTTCGGTGGCAGCGCCAACCTTGATCACTGCAACGCCGCCAGCCAGCTTGGCCACGCGCTCTTGCAGCTTTTCACGGTCGTAGTCGCTGGTCGCTTCTTCGATCTGAACGCGCACTTGCTTCACGCGGGCTTCGATGTCACCAGCAGCGCCAGCGCCGTCGATGATGATCGTGTTTTCCTTGCCCACTTCGATGCGCTTGGCTTGACCCAGGTCGGCCAGCGTCACCTTTTCGAGCGTCAGGCCCACTTCTTCAGCGATGACCTTGCCGCCCGTCAGGATGGCGATGTCTTCCAGCATGGCCTTGCGGCGGTCGCCGAAGCCAGGAGCCTTGACAGCCACAACCTTCAGGATGCCGCGGATCGTGTTCACGACCAGCGTAGCCAGGGCTTCGCCTTCGACTTCTTCGGCAATGATCAGCAGCGGACGGCCAGCCTTGGCGACTTGCTCCAGCACCGGCAGCAGGTCACGGATGTTGCTGATCTTCTTGTCGAACAGCAGCACGAAGGGGTTGTCCAACAGCGCCGATTGCTTCTCGGGGTTGTTGATGAAGTAGGGCGACAGGTAGCCGCGGTCGAACTGCATGCCTTCGACGACGTCCAGTTCGCTGTCCAGCGACTTGCCGTCTTCCACGGTGATCACGCCTTCCTTGCCGACCTTGTCCATCGCGTCAGCGATGAGCTTGCCGATGGTTTCGTCGCTGTTGGCCGAGATCGAGCCGACTTGAGCGATTTCCTTCGACGTGGTGGTGGGCTTCGAAGCCTTCTTCAGCTCGGCGACCAGGGCCGTCACAGCCTTGTCGATGCCGCGCTTCAGGTCCATCGGGTTCATGCCGGCAGCCACCAGCTTGAAACCTTCGCGAACGATGGCTTGTGCCAGCACGGTCGCGGTGGTGGTGCCGTCACCGGCGTTGTCCGAAGTCTTGGAAGCCACTTCCTTCACGAGCTGGGCGCCCATGTTCTGCAGCTTGTCCTTGAGTTCGATTTCCTTGGCGACCGACACACCGTCCTTGGTCACGGTGGGGGCGCCGAACGAGCGTTCGAGCACCACGTTGCGGCCCTTGGGGCCCAGGGTCACTTTGACTGCGTTGGCCAGGATGTTGACACCCTCGACCATGCGTGCGCGGGCTTCTCCGCCGAAGACTACGTCTTTTGCTGCCATGATGAATTAACTCCGAATGGATTGGATATGAATGAATCGAAAGGGAGGAGAAGTCTTACTTCTCGACGACTGCGAACAGGTCGTCTTCCTTCATCACGAGCAGTTCGTCGCCATCGACCTTGACGGTCTGGCCGCTGTACTTGCCGAACAGGACGCGGTCGCCGACCTTGACGGTCAGTGCGGTCAGTTCGCCCTTGTCGGTGCGCTTGCCCGGGCCCACGGCCAGGACTTCGCCCTGATCGGGCTTTTCAGCGGCTGCGTCGGGGATGACGATGCCGGAGGCGGTCTTGGTTTCGCTGTCAACACGCTTGACGATCACGCGATCGGCCAAAGGACGAAGTTTCATTGCATCTCCTGGATATGGATAAGAAACGGGTTTGTGGTCGGGCGCCGGACTGGAAGACCGGCGGCCCATCGACTGGGAGCGAGGGCTGTTAGCACTCATCATCAGCGAGTGCTAATGATAAGGGCAATCGATGACCTTTCAAGGGCAGGGCTTGGTCTGGAGGGCTTGCTGGACGCCGTTTTCAGCCGATTTCGAGTGCTTCCCGGCCGGCTTTTGATCGCACGATCGTGCTTTTTTTAGGAGGAAGCTCTGGAGCTTTTGTAATTGGGGGCGGCCCGGTTTCCTTGGACTCTTTCCGCTATTTGGCCGGTGCATAGCTGGGCGGGAGCAAGAAGTGCGAGGTGAATCACTTCCGGGCGGGGGTTGCCCTGGATGTATTGGACGAAGAAGGTACAGCCATGAGCTGATAGCCGGTTCCGTACACGGCGCGCAGCACGAATCCGTTCTCGTGGCGAAGGTCCAGCCGCCTGCGCAGGCCCGCGGCGCAGACGTCCAGCGTCCGCGCTCCTTCGCGCTGAGGCGCGTCCTTCCATAGCGATTTCTGCAGCCAGCCTCGCGTGAGCACCTCGCCGACATTGCGAAACAGCGCCAGCGCGAAAGCGAACTGGCGCGGCTGAAGAATGATTTCGCGATCGTGGTGCAGCACGGTGTTGCTGCCGCCCAGGAATCGGTAGTCGCCCCGCACGAGGGTGTCTTCCGCAACATGGGCTTCTTGCCGCTGGGCGTTGCCCGCTCGCTGAAGCAGCAGGTGAATCTGCCAGTCCAGCTCCGCATCCATCGCTGTCGGCGCCTCGAGGTCGACGGCATCGCGCCACCGGGCGTCGTCATCCATCGGTAGCAGACGTTCCCGGCCGCCGTCCTGAGTCGCGAGAAGCGCCGGCATGCCGAGTACCTTGCACACGGCACGCAGGCTCGCATTCGTCATTTCATCTTGCGGGGCCAGCAACAACAGCAGGCTGAACCGCACGCCGTTGCTCAGCGTGGTCAGAAAATCGGGAGCGCCCGCGAATACGACGGACTGATGTCCCATGCGATCCAGCCTGCCCTGCAAGGCCGCCGTGCGCGTACCGTCGCTGCCTAGAATGGCGATCGACAACGCCCCTCTCACGCCGGTCATCATCTTCATTTGCAAATGTTCGTTGGTTCCATGGCCGGGGCGCCAGCAGGCCCGCACCGGCATCGCCGGGTTACTGGCTTACTGGGTATCGCGCGGCGCGTAGCTTGTGAAGTACCAGCCGTTGGACTCGAGCTTTTCGTAGAAGGTCTTGCCGCTGCCCGCTTGCGTTGCGAAGTCGACGTTGGCCCTGCCGCCTGCAGGCAGGCCCAGGCTGTCGTCCGGGTAGTGAGCGAGCGCCGCCGAGGCGTCGGCGCTCGCAGGTACCGGCAGGCAGATCCCGAGGCCGCGGAGGGCCGCAGACTCCCTGGTCAAGGGGTGCGCGCCTTCCGAACAAACGGTCGAGCGCGGATGCTCAATCGAACTCATAGCCCACACCCACGCCGATGTTGAACTTCTGGCCGCTGTAGCCGCCGTTGACCTTGTAGACCCACTTGCCGTTGTCCGAGCGCCCAGAGAAGCCGACGGCCATCGCGCTGTAGCCCGAGTAGTTGCCCACGCCGACCGACAGCAGCGTCTTGCCCGGTGTCATCGCCTGCGGCAGCGAACTCATCGCGGTGGCTATGGCCACACCCGAGTAGGCAATGCGCTGCGTGCTGCTGATCTGGCCTTGCAGTTGGCTCTGCGCGGCCGTCAATTGCCCCAGGTTGACGGCATCGGTCGGCGCGATGCCCGGCGCGACGTTGCTGATGCGCGTGCCGGCCGGCGCCTGGCCATTGCCCAGCATGACCTGGTTGTAATTGACCGAGCCGTCCGGGTTGGTCGCGTACTGCACGCTGCTGGCCGTTACTGCGCTGGCCGTGGCCTTCAACTGCGCTACGTTCGTCGCGTCGCTGTCGGCCGTGCCTGCCGCGACGCCGGTAATCTGGCGGAACTGTCCGTTGGCCGCATTGCCCACGGACACGGCCGCCTGTGTGCTGGTGGTGGCATTGACGGCTGCCGCCTGCTGCGCGGCTGCGTTCGCTGGTACGTAGCCGGCCACACCGGCCGCCGTTGACGCCACAGAGCCCGAGCCCAGTGCGACACCGCCGCTTTGTTGCACCACCGCGCCGAAGCCGATGGCCGTGCCCTTGGAGACGTTCTGCGCCTGGCTCAACGGCGTGCCGCCGGCATCGGCGTTGTCGCCCAGCGCCACGCCTCCACCGCCTGCACGAGCATTCGCGCCGATGGCCTGCGAACCGGTGGCCAAGGCGCCCGTACCGATCGCGATGGCGTTCGCGCCCGTGGCCTGCGCACCGAAGCCCACCGCCACCGCACCGTCGGCCGTGGCCTGCGCGCCGTTGCCGGCAGCGAACGAGTTGGCACCGCTGGCTACCGACTGCGGGCCGATCGCCACCGCTTCCTGCCCGCTGGCACTGGAGTCCGCCGCCGTGGAGTTGGCATGGAAGTACTTGGTGCCAGTGTTGTAGATGGTGTTGACCGTCGTGCTCAGGCTGGTGACATTGAGGTTGGTGGTGCTCAGGCCGGAGGACAAGCTGCCGATGCCGCTTGCAGCGGTGCTCAGGCCCACCGAGGTGGAGGTCGAGAGACTGTTGAGGTTGACGTTGGTCGTGCTCAGGCCAGTGGACAGGCTGCTGACGCCGCTGATGGCGGTGCTGAGGCCGGTCGATGTCGAGGTCGACAGGCTGGCCACGGCGCTGTTGGTCGTGCTCAAGCCCGTCGACAGGCTGCCGATGTTGCTGGTCGCGGTGCTCAGGCCAGTAGACGTTGAGGTCGACAAGCTAGCAACAGAACTATTGGTTGTGCTCAGGCCCGTTGACAAGCTACCGATGCTGCTCGTTGCGGTGCTCAGTCCTGTGGACGTCGAAGTCGAAAGGCTGGCAACGGCACTGTTGGTCGTGCTCAAGCCAGTCGACAAGCTACCGATTCCGCTCGTCGCGGTGCTCAGGCCAGTAGATGTCGAGGTCGACAAACTCGCGACGGCGCTGTTGGTCGTACTCAGGCCAGTCGACAGGCTGCCGATGCTGCTCGTCGCGGTGCTCAGACCCGTAGATGTGGAGGTCGAGAGACTGTCGATGCTGCTGGTTGCTGTGCTCAGGCCAGTCGATGTCGAGGTCGACAAGCTAGCAACGGCACTGTTGGTCGTGCTCAAGCCAGTCGACAAGCTACCGATGCTGCTCGTTGCGGTGCTCAGGCCTGTGGACGTCGAAGTCGAAAGGCTGTCGATGCTGCTGGTTGCTGTGCTCAGGCCAGTAGATGTCGAGGTCGACAAGCTAGCGACGGCGCTGTTGGTCGTGCTCAGGCCTGTCGACAAGCTGCCGATGCTGCTCGTCGCGGTGCTCAAACCCGTAGATGTGGAGGTCGAGAGGCTGTCAATGCTGCTGGTTGCTGTGCTCAGGCCGGTCGAGGTTGAGGTCGACAGGCTGGCAACGGAACTGTTGGTCGTGCTAAGGCCAGTAGACAAGCTGCCGATGCTGCTCGTCGCGGTGCTCAAGCCCGTCGATGTCGACGTCGAAAGACTATTGATGCTGCTGGTCGCTGTACTCAGGCCGGTCGATGTTGAAGTCGACAGGCTGGCGACCGCGCTGTTGGTCGTGCTCAAGCCAGTCGACAGGCTACCGATGCTGCTTGTCGCGGTGCTCAGTCCCGTGGATGTCGAGGTCGAGAGGCTGTCGATGCTACTGGTCGCTGTACTCAGACCAGTCGAGGTTGAAGTCGACAAACTCGCAACGGCACTATTGGTCGTGCTGAGGCCAGTGGACAGACTGCCAATGCCGCTGGTAGCTGTACTAAGGCCCGTCGACAAGCTACCGATACTGCTGGTTGCTGTACTCAGCCCGGTCGAGGTTGATGTCGACAAGCTGGCCACAGAGCTGTTGGTCGTGCTGAGGCCTGTCGAAAGGCTGCCGATGCTACTGGTGGCGGTGCTCAAGCCCGTCGACGTTGAAGTCGAAAGACTGTCGATGCTGCTGGTTGCTGTACTCAGGCCGGTCGAGGTCGAAGTCGACAAGCTGGCAACGGAGCTGTTGGTCGTGCTGAGGCCAGTCGACAGGCTTCCGATGTTGCTGGTCGCTGTGCTCAAGCCAGTCGATGTCGAGGTCGACAAGCTGGCGACCGCGCTGTTGGTCGTGCTCAGGCCTGTCGACAAGCTACCGATGCTGCTGGTGGCTGTGCTCAGACCCGTCGACGTCGAAGTCGACAAGCTGGCAACGGCGCTGTTGGTCGTACTCAGGCCCGTCGACAGGCTGCCGATGCCGCTCGTCGCGGTGCTCAGACCCGTGGATGTCGAGGTCGACAGGCTATCGATGCTGCTGGTCGCCGTACTCAGCCCGGTCGAGGTTGATGTCGACAAGCTGGCAACAGAGCTGTTGGTCGTGCTCAAGCCCGTCGACAGGCTACCGATGCTGCTCGTCGCAGTGCTCAGACCCGTGGACGTCGAGGTCGACAAGCTGGCTACAGAACTGTTTGTCGTGCTGAGGCCCGTCGACAAGCTACCGATGCCGCTGGTGGCGGTGCTCAAACCCGTGGATGTTGACGTCGAAAGACTGTCGATGCTGCTGGTCGCCGTACTCAGCCCGGTCGAGGTCGAAGTCGACAGGCTGGCAACAGAACTGTTGGTGGTGCTCAGGCCGGTTGACAAGCTTCCGATGCTGCTGGTTGCCGTGCTCAAGCCCGTAGACGTCGAGGTCGACAAACTGGCGACCGTGCTGCTGGTTGTGCTCAGGCCGGTCGAAAGGCTACTGATGCCACTGGTTGCGGTACTCAGGCCCGTCGACAAGCTGCCGATGCCGCTTGTCGCGGTGCTCAGACCCGTGGACGTTGACGTCGAAAGACTGTCGATGCTGCTGGTCGCTGTACTCAGGCCTGTCGACAGGCTGCCAATGCCGCTGGTCGCGGTGCTCAACCCGGTGGACGTCGAGGTCGACAGGCTGCTGATGCTGCTCGTCGCCGTGCTCAGCCCGGTCGAGGTTGATGTCGACAGGCTGCCGATGCTGCTGGTTGCGGTGCTCAGGCCCGTAGATGTCGAAGTCGACAAGCTAGCAACCGCACTGTTGGTGGTACTCAGACCCGTCGACAAGCTGCCGATGCCGCTGGTGGTTGTACTCAGGCCCGTCGACAGGCTACCGATGCTGCTGGTCGCGGTGCTCAGGCCAGTCGATGTTGAAGTCGACAGACTTGCAACTGCGCTATTGGTCGTACTCAGGCCGGTCGACAAGCTGCCGATGCCACTGGTGGCTGTGCTCAGGCCGGTCGATGCCGAGGTCGAGAGACTTGCAACGGCGCTGTTGGTCGTGCTCAGGCCCGTCGACAGACTGCCGATGCTGCTCGTTGCGGTGCTCAAGCCCGTAGATGTCGAAGTCGACA
This sequence comes from Variovorax raffinosi, assembly GCF_051216615.1. Classification (NCBI taxonomy): domain Bacteria; kingdom Pseudomonadati; phylum Pseudomonadota; class Betaproteobacteria; order Burkholderiales; family Comamonadaceae; genus Variovorax; species Variovorax raffinosi. The sequence goes on along the minus strand of NZ_JBPJZR010000010.1, from coordinate 268,627 downwards.
AGCTGGCCACAGAGCTGTTGGTCGTACTCAGGCCTGTCGACAAGCTACCGATGCTGCTGGTCGCGGTGCTCAGGCCAGTCGATGTTGAAGTCGACAGACTTGCAACCGCGCTGTTGGTCGTACTCAGCCCAGTCGACAGGCTACCGATACCGCTGGTCGCAGTGCTCAAACCGGTGGATGTCGAGGTCGACAGGCTGCTGATGTTGCTAGCGGCAGTGCTGAGACCTGTCGAAGTCGATGTGGACAGGCTGGCAACAGAACTGTTGGTGGTGCTCAGGCCAGTCGACAAGCTACCGATGCTGCTCGTCGCGGTGCTCAGGCCTGTCGACGTCGAGGTCGACAAGCTGCTGGTGCTGCTGGTCGCTGTGCTCAGACCCGTCGAGGTCGAAGTCGACAGGCTGGCAACAGCGCTATTGGTCGTGCTCAGGCCAGTCGACAGGCTACCGATACTGCTGGTCGCAGTACTCAATCCGGTGGACGTCGAGGTCGACAGACTGCTGATGCTGCTCGTCGCGGTGCTCAGACCCGTCGAGGTCGAAGTTGAAAGACTTGCAACCGCGCTGTTGGTCGTGCTCAGGCCAGTCGACAGGCTACCGATACTGCTGGTCGCAGTGCTCAAGCCGGTGGATGTCGAGGTCGACAGGCTGCTGGTGCTGCTGGTCGCCGTGCTCAGACCCGTCGAGGTCGAAGTTGAAAGACTTGCAACCGCGCTGTTGGTCGTGCTCAGGCCAGTCGACAGGCTACCGATACTGCTGGTCGCAGTGCTCAAGCCGGTGGATGTCGAGGTTGACAGGCTGCTGGTGCTGCTCGTCGCGGTGCTCAGGCCTGTCGAGGTCGAAGTCGACAGGCTGGCAACCGCGCTATTGGTCGTGCTCAGTCCAGTCGACAGGCTACCGATACTGCTGGTCGCAGTACTTAAGCCGGTGGACGTCGATGTCGAAAGACTGCTGATGCTGCTAGTAGCAGTGCTGAGACCAGTCGAAGTCGATGTCGACAAGCTGCTGGTGCTGCTGGTCGCTGTGCTCAGACCCGTCGAGGTCGAAGTCGACAGACTTGCAACAGAACTGTTGGTCGTGCTCAGGCCAGTCGACAAGCTGCCGATGCTGCTGGTTGCGGTGCTCAAGCCGGTGGACGTCGATGTCGAAAGGCTGCTGATGCTGCTCGTCGCGGTGCTCAGACCCGTCGAGGTTGAGGTCGACAAGCTGGCGACGCTGCTGTTCGTCGTACTCAAACCAGTGGAAAGGCTGGTGATGCCACTCGCCGACGTGCTCAGCCCGGTTGAAAGACTGTTGATGCTGCTTGTTGCAGTGCTCAGGCCAGTGGACGTCGAGGTCGACAGGCTGCCAATGCTGCTGGTCGCCGTGCTCAGACCGGTCGAGGTCGAAGTCGACAAGCTCCTGATGCTGCTGGTTGCTGTGCTCAGGCCCGTAGACGTCGAGGTCGACAGGCTGCTGATCCCAGTGGAAGTCGAGGTCGACAAGCTGCTGATGCTGCTCGTCGCCGTGCTCAGGCCCGTCGACGTCGAAGTCGACAGGCTGCTGATGCTGCTGGTCGCCGTGCTCAGACCGGTGGAGGTCGAAGTCGACAAGCTCCTGATGCTGCTGGTCGCGGTGCTCAGGCCCGTAGACGTGGAGGTCGACAGGCTGCTGATCCCGGTGGAAGTCGAGGTCGACAAGCTGCTGATGCTGCTCGTCGTCGTGCTCGCCACGGAATACAGCTGGCTTCCGTTGATCGCGTCGGTGCTGTTGGCACCAACCAGGCCAGCTGCGACGTTTTGAATGCGGCGCTCCGCACCCGGGCCACCCACGCTCACCACCCCTGCCGATGAATCGCTCCCTGCAAAAGAGCCGAACGTCGTGCCACCAATGACCGCGTTGCTGACGGTTCCGGTGCCGCCGGTGGCAGCCGTTGCAGTGCCGGCAGTCGTCGCGCTCGGCCCGAGGGCAACCGATCCCGCGACGCTGGCATTGGACCCGAGACCGATCGCGATACCTGAAGTAGCGCCCGCGGTGACGATGGACTGCCCGCCAATCGCGATGGCATTGCTTCCAGCAGCCAATGCGCCGCCGGTGCTGTTCGAGCCGATCGCCGTGGCGCCATTACCGGTCGCGAACGCCGTTCGGCCCAGGGCAGCACCGAAATCACCGGTCGCCTGGGCTCCCGAGCCGATAGCCACCGAGCGATTTCCGTTCGCGACCGAGGCGGTTCCAAGTGCGAGGGCGTTCTCTGCGCCAGCCTGCGCACCGTAGCCAAACGCTGCGGAAGTCTTTCCTGCGGCGTTGGAGAGGGTGCCGAATGCAGTAGAACCACCACCGCTGGCATTTGCATTGTTGCCAAAGGCCGTTGAAGGCGCCAAGCCACTTGTATCGCCAACCGCCTTTGCGTTGGTGCCAAAGGCCATGTCATTGCTGAAGGCCGCGTTGGCGTTATTGCCAAACGCTGTTGCTCCTCCGCCATTTGCCCGGGCGCCGCTGCCGACCGCGGTGGTATTGGCACCGTTGGCAAAGGCGTTCAAGCCCGTGGCGATTGCACCGCTTGACGCGGCGTTCGCGCCGGTGCCAATCGCAATCGAATCATCGCCAGCGGCCGTCGTTGCCGTTGTGCCGCCACCGATGGCCAGCGCACGCTGACCGGAAGAAGCGGCCAAGGTCGAACTGCTGCCGATGCGCATGGAACCGTTGTTGGACGTGCCGCCGCCCAAGCCCAGGTTGCCGCTGTTCACGTACAGCTCTCCGCCCAGCGTCAGCGAGTTCGATCCGGTGGCGCTGGACGGGTTGTAGAAAAGCGCCCGGTTTGTTTGAGTTGCCTTATCGGTCGGGGCACACATCGACGAAGGGGAACCCAGTTGGGCGAGGGTGGGTACTGGCGTGCCCGATCCCAATCCCCCGAGAGACATCGAATTGCCGCCTGTCGGAGTGGGATTGCTGCCGCCGTAGTTGCCCATGACGGACACGCCCGCGGTATCGAACGTCCAGGTACAGGCGGTGTCCGAACCATCGTTGATGAAGATGCCGTAGCCCGCGACTGCGGGCAGGCTCACCCATCCGAGACATACCGCGACGACCGCGCCACTGACGCTTGCCACCCGGAATCGCTTCCGACCCTGGCTGTTGCCGCTCTGCTGGCTGGCGCTCGGCTTGCCGCGCGCGCTGAAGATTTCTGCAACAGCCACCCAGGCGCCAAGCGATTCGTTCCAGATGGATCGGTAAGTCTTATTCATAGTCAGTTCCCTTTGAGTAATTTCCAACTCGCATCTGCTCGATGCCGGATTCGCCTGTCCCGCTCTCCACCGCGCGCCGGTTCGATGACATGCCATCGCCAGTTGCGGGCTCGACCTGCAGCAACCCCCGCAGCTGCAATCGATTGATGCCCGCAAACGGCTGAAAATCGTCTCGATCCAGCTCGCGTTGTCTTGTTAACTTTTGTTATCTATTTTTGAAAATCGCGAGTCTAAAAGCCCTTGATTGCTTATGGGTGTTAACTATTTCTCAAGGTCTTCAGCGACTTTTGACAACTGCCCTGATTTGTCAAATGCCGGGTTGTTTGTGTGCGATTTGTCGCGCTCGGTGGACCGCGCCAATCGTCAGGTTCCACTCAGGATTCACCGAATTTCTGTATGCAGAGCGATGGGTCTCGCTCCCCCGACGCGGCCAAAGTTTTCGGCGATCAGCGGATTTATTTCGCGCGTCGCATCCAACGCAACGAGTTCCGCAGCGTTTTGAAACGATGTACTGAAAAAGCACTTGTCAATCTGGACGCCGCCGGTTCAGATTGATGACATTTGTGAACAATTTCCAAAGATGGCGGGCGCGCATGGCGCATGCGCACGAGCGCAATCCCCACGCCTGTCCGTGCCGCGATAGGGCTTGAGCAATGAGCTTCATTGACATTCGTCCAGGCCTTGCCAAAGACCTCGCGCCCGGCAATCGAAGGCACCGCTTTCATATCCCGCCGGGTTGCGGTACTTCGACGGCAGTTCCTCGAGGCATATGCAAGGCGCTTCCGCGGCCCGGACAGCCCGAGCGCGACCCGCTTTCGGACCTGCTGGACCTTGTCCGTATTCGCGGCGAGATGGCGCTCACGTGCACGCCCGAGGCTCCTTTTGCGCTGTCGTTTCCTGCCAATACCGCCTGCATGTAGTGACGCATGGCACGGTGACCGTGCACGTCGAAGGCGTGGATGCGCCCATCGAATTGAACCCCGGTGAGCTGATCTTGTTGCCGCATGGCACGGCGCACGTCATGAAGGCCGGCCACGCGCGAACGCGTTTCTGCGACATCTATGCGAACTACATCCTCGTGAATGGCGCGGTGATTTCCAGCGCCTTCGACGTGCCCCAGGACGAACAGGCGCGCGAGGTGTTCGCCCGCGCCTTCCCGGATCGCCGGATCGAACTGCTGCCGATCAGCGCGATCTCGCTGGGCGGCGGGGCCACGCATTGCCGCATTGCGCTACGCAGCAGCAGCCGATGCTGGGGAGCCGGCTGGCTGTTTGCGAGCTGGCCATGGCGTCACACGCCTGATGTTGAGCGGGCCGCTGCGTCGCGCGCTGCCCGCTCACCTGCTCACAACTGGTCGGTAGGCACGAACCAGGAAAACAGCAGCAGCTGCAGCCGCGTCAGCATGCTCGAGTCGGGCTCGCTGTCGAGCACTTCGTTGTTGACGTCGCCGGTGCCGACCCATTGCACGTTCTGGCCATCGGGCTTGAGCACCACGCGGTAGACGCCCTCGATGTCGTCGAGCTGGTAGGCGAACAGCAGCGCCTGCGTCAGGTCGAAGCTGCGCACGCGCACGCCGAATTCGGTGTTCAGCAGGGCCGAGCGTGGATCGAGATTCATGGAGCCGAGCAGCACCCACTGGCGGTCGACCAGCGCCAGCTTGGCGTGCAGCCGGCCGCGCGCCTTCTTGAGCAGGTCGCGAAACTGCCCGCTGCGCTTGAGCTGCTGGGTGCTCACCTCGTACAGGTTCACGCCCAGCTTGAGCATGTCGACGCGGTAGCGGTTGTAGTTGATGTTGACCAGCGGCTCGTCGCTGTCGGCGAGCGAGTTCGTGATCACCGTGATGTTCACGCCGTGATCGCGCCCCATGCGGATGCGGGCCATGCCCTCGTCGCCCGGAATGAAGTAGGGCGAGATCACCACCACGTTCGACTGGGCCGTCGCCATCATTTCGTGAAAGCGCTGTGCCAGCGATTCGGTGGGGTGCGTCATGACGCCCAGCGCCTTGTTGGGGCTGTCGGCGGTGGCGTGCGCTTCGGCGCGCATCCATTTCACCTCGTCGATGTTCGCGAGCTGCGCGGCCAGCGGCAGGTCGCCCAGCAGGTCGGTGATGGGCAGTGGGTCGGGCGGCGGGGCGTGGGCCGGGGAGGTGGCGGCGTCGAAATCGGTCTTCAGCGTTTCCGGCGTCAGGCTGGTGCTGGCGACCCGCTGCAGCGGGTAGACCACATCGCTGTTCCAGTAGGTGTCGAAGATGGCGGCGGATTCGGGAACCACCGGGCCGGCCATGAGCAGTTCGAAGTCGATGAAGTTCGCGCTCTCGCTGCGCAGGAAATATTCGTCGGCGAGGTTGCGCCCGCCCGCGATGGCCATGGCGCCGTCGGCCACGAACAGCTTGTTGTGCATGCGGTGGTTGAGCCGCCGGAAGTCGCCGAAAAATTCCAGCCAGCGTCCGGACGAATGGTCGCGCGCGTTCACGAAGGGGTTGAACAGGCGCACTTCGGCATTGGGCTCCGCGGCCAGGCCCAGCAGCAGGCGGTCCATGCCGGCCGTGTAGAAATCGTCGAGCAGCAATCGCACGCGTACGCCGCGTCGGGCGGCATTGCGCAGCTCGCGCAGGATCAGGCGGCCGGTCTTGTCGTTGCCGAGCTGGTAGGTCTGCACGTCGAGCGACGACTGGGCGCGGCGCATCAGTTCCAGCCGTGCATCGAGCGCGTAGGACGCCTCGATCAGCGGCCGCATGCTGGACAGCCCGTCGGGCGGGGCGTTCAGGCTTTCGGCCGCGTGGCCGAGCGCGGTGGCGGGCGAAGCGGCGATCGCGAGCGTTGGCGGCTCGGGTGTCCGGGGAGGCAGGCCCGCACATCCCACCAATGCAAAGGCGATCAGCAGCAGAGCCGGACCGCGCAGCGCAGGAAACAGAAAGGCAATGAGCTTGAGCATGAGGGCCGCCAACGCACGGAGAAGCCCGTGCGCGCGGCATCGTAGCTGCTTCACCCCCCAATCGAAGACGCAATTTCGCAACGCAACCCGCCGCGCCCGGGGAGGAATTGGCCGGATTGAGACTTTGTGGCCACTAGAATGAGAATGGTTCTTAATTGTATTTTCGGAGTGAAGCAGGAATGACGAGGTTGTTGGCGCGGCGCAAGGCCGCATCGGTGCTGGTGGGGTGCCTGGCGATTTACATGCAGCATCAGGTGCTGGCCCAGACGGCGGGAGCGGGTTCGCTGCCTGAAGTGCGGGTGGACGCAAACGCCGAGCCAGAAACCGCCAAGTCGCCCGTGATCGGCTATCGCGCGAAGAACGCCGTGACCGCCACCAAGACCGACACCCCGCTGTCCGAAACCCCGCAATCCGTCACCGTGGTCACCCGTGACCAGATGGTCGACCAGGGCGCAACCAACCTGCAGGACGCGCTCAACTACGCGGCCGGCGTGCGCTCCGATGCGTACGGCCTCGATTCGCGCAACGATGCGGTGCGCGTGCGTGGCGCGACGCCCGACGTCTATCTCGACGGCCTGCGCCAGTCCTACGGCTACTACACGAGTACCACCCGCACCGAGCCCTACACGCTGGAGCGTCTCGAAGTGCTGCGCGGCCCCTCGGGCATGCTGTTCGGCGCGGGCACGGCCGCCGGCGTGATCAACATGGTGAGCAAGCGACCATTGCAGGAAGCGCAACGCGAGGTGAGCGTGCAGTTCGGCAGCTTCGGCCGCAAGCAGATCCAGGCCGACCTCACCGGTCCGCTGAATGCGGACGGCAGCCTGTCGTACCGCCTCGTCGCCCTGCAGCGCAAGTCCGATACCCAGGTCGACCACGTGCCCGACGACCGCAGCGTGATCGCGCCCTCGCTGACCTGGCGGCCCAACGCCGCGACCTCGCTGACGCTGCAAGGCCTGTGGCAAAAAGACAAGAGCGGCAGCAGCTCGCAGTTCCTGCCGTGGCAGGGCACGCTGCTGCCCAGCATCAACGGCCGCATTCCCACCAGCCGCTTCATCGGCGAGCCGGGCTTCGACTACTACGACAGCGAGCGCAAGACCTTCGGCTGGCAGTTCGAGCACAAGTTCAACGACGACTGGACCGTGCGGCAGAACTTCCGCTACGCGCGCAACCAGAACGACAACCGCTACCACTACGGCGATTCCTTCAGCGATCCCGGCGGTTGGGCCGCGGACCCTGTCTTCAAGCGCGTGCTGGGCCGCTACTACGACAGCTCGCTGACGCGCAACCGCACGCAGACGCTGGACAACCACGTCGAAGGCCACTTCCAGACCGGCGCCTTCAAGCACACGCTGCTCGTGGGCGCAGACTTCGCGCGCCAGCGCGAGAGCGTGTGGAGCGGCACCACCTTCGACACCATCGACGTCTACGCGCCCGTCTACGGCCATGTCGACGTGCCCGAGCGCACCGCCCGCCCGCGCACGCGCCAGCGCCAGAACGGCTTCTACCTGCAAGACCAGATCAAGTTCGACAACTGGATCTTCGTGGCCGGCCTGCGCCACGACAGGGCCGTGTCGAGCGCCGAAGGCAGCAACGACGAAAAGAGCAGCGCAACCACCAAGCGATTTGGCGTGATGTACGCCTTGCCCTCGGGCTGGTCGCCGTACCTGAGCTACAGCGAGTCGTTCACGCCACAGTCGGCGCGCGAAGGCCGCATCTTCACGCCCCTGCGCGGCGAGCAGTGGGAAGCCGGCGTGAAGTACGAACCCAAGGACCGCGCCCTGGCCTTCAGCGCCGCGGTGTACGACCTGCGCGAGAAGAACCAGATCGTCGAGCTGCAGCCCAAGGTGTTCTCGCAACTCGGCCAGACCAAGACCCGGGGCGTGGAGCTGGAGGCCAAGGGCTCCGTCGGATCGAACGTCGACCTGATCGCGCACTACAACTACACCGACGTCGACGCGAAGATCGAAGGCCTGCCCAGGCACCAGGCCAGCGTCTGGGCCAAGTACCGGTTTTCCATCGGCGGCGTGAACGGCTTCTCGGCCGGCGCGGGCCTGCGCCTGATGAGTTCGTTCCGCGACATGCAGGCCGGCATCGGGCCACGCATTCCGGGCGTGGCGCTGGCCGACCTCGTGTTCGCCTACGACACCGAGCGCTGGCGCTATGCGCTCAACATCAACAACGTGACGGACAAGGTGTACTTCAGCACCTGTCTTTCGCGTGGCGACTGCTGGTACGGCTCGCGCCGCAACATCGTCGCCAGCGCAACCTACCGTTTCTAAAATTCGTCCCCACACCAGAATCACCACGACATGAACAGCCGAAAGATCAAGACCTGGGCCTGGGTGCACAAGTGGAGCAGCCTCGTGTGCACCGTGTTCATGCTGCTGCTGTGCATCACCGGGCTGCCGCTGATCTTCCACCACGAGATCGGCCACCTGCTGGGCACCGAAGTCGAGGCGCCGAAGATGGCGGCCGGCACGCCGCACATCAGCCTGGACAAGGTGCTGGAGATCGCGAAGGCCAAGCATCCTGACCGCGTGGTGCAGTTCGCCTCGCAGCCCGAGGACGACGACGGCCTGTGGTTCGTCACGCTCACGCCCACGCCGGCACCCACCGACGACTTCAAGTCGGTGGCGGTCGACTCGCGCACGGGCGCGGTGCTTGCACAGCCGAAGTTCGACGAAGGCTTCATGTACGTGATGTTCAAGCTGCACGTCGACCTGTTCGCCGGGCTGCCGGGCAAGCTCTTCCTGGGCTTCATGGGCCTGCTGCTGCTGGTGGCCATCGTCTCGGGCGTGGTGCTGTATTCGCCCTTCATGCGCAAGCTCGATTTCGGCACGGTGCGGCGCGACAAGCGGCCCCGCCTGAAGTGGCTCGACCTGCACAACCTGCTGGGCGTGGTCACGCTGGTGTGGCTGTTCGTGGTGGGCTCCACCGGCATGATCAACACGTGGGCCGACCTGGTCATCAAGTACTGGCAGTACGACCAGCTCAGCGCGCTGCTCGCGCCCTACAAGAACGAGCCGGTGGTGGCGGCGTCCGAACGCGGCTCGGTGCAGCGCTCGATGGAGCAGGCCATGCAGCGCGCGCCCGGCATGAAGCTGTCGTTCATCGCCTTCCCCGGCACTTCTTTCTCGAGCCCGCACCACAACACCTTCTTCCTGCGCGGCAACGAGCCCTTCACTTCCAAGCTGCTGCAGCCGGTGCTGGTCGATGCCAAGACCACCGAAGTCACGGCGGCGCCGAAGATGCCGTGGTACCTGACGGCGCTGTTGGTGTCGCAGCCGCTGCACTTCGGCGACTATGGCGGCATGCCGATGCAGATCCTCTGGGCGCTGCTGGACATCGCGACCATCATCGTGCTGGGCAGCGGGCTGTATCTCTGGCTCAAGCGGGGCAACCCCGTGCCCGCATCCACCAAGGCGTCCACCAAAGCGGCAACGCATGAAAAACATGCGCCCGACGCATCGCAACCCGAGCCGGCACCGGCCATGAAAGCGCAGGCATGAAACAGCATCACAGCTTCTGGCGCATGTGGCGCTGGCCGATCGTGCTGGGCCTGCTCACAACCGTCGGCCTGATCTCCGCGCTTTTCAGCGACGGCGGGCTGGGCGACATCTTCGCGTGGTTCGCGCTGGGCGTTCCCGTGGTCGTGTGCGTCTGGTTCGGCTGGCGCCGCCCCGCGCGCTAGTTGCGTTTCCCGCCACTGAGCGGGTTCCCGCTAGGCAAGCCGCCCGGCGCACCGAAGCAGAATCGGTGCGATGAATGTCGCCTTCGCCACCGCCGCCCGCCTGCTGATGCTGGGCGTTCCATTCGCCGCGCAGGCACAGCAGGAACCGCAGGCTGACACGGCGGCGGCCCGGCTGCGCGAAGTGACCGTCTCCACCCCGCGCGGCGAGGTCACGCCCTTCAATGTGCCCGGCTCGGTCGATCGCATCGATGGCGACGAGATGCGCAACAGCCGCCTGCAGGTCAATCTCTCCGAAAGCCTCGGCGCCGTGCCGGGGCTGCAGGTGCAGAACCGGCTGAACTACGCGCAAGACCTGCAACTGTCCATTCGCGGCTTCGGCGCGCGTTCCACCTTCGGCGTGCGCGGCGTGCGGCTGTACGTCGACGGCATTCCCGCCACCTTGCCCGATGGACAAGGCCAGACCTCGAACATTGACATCGGCTCGGTCGACCGCATCGAGGTGCTGCGCGGGCCGTTCTCCGCGCTCTATGGCAATTCTTCGGGTGGCGTGGTGCAGGCGTTCACCGCCTCGGGTGAGGGCGCGCCGCGCCTTTCATATTCGCTCGCGGGCGGCAGCTTCGGCACCTGGCGCCAGTCGCTCCAGCTCAGCGGTTCGGAGGGCGCCGTCGACTATTTGCTCGATGCCAGCCGCTTTCACACCGACGGCTGGCGTGAGCACAGCGCGGCGCGGCGCGACATTGCCAACGGCAAGCTCGGCATTGCGCTGGACAACGGCGACAAGCTCACGCTGATCCTGAACAGCGTGCGCATCGACGCACAAGACCCGCTGGGCCTTACTGCCGACCAGTACGCGCTGGCGCCGCGCAATGCGCCGCTTGCCAACCAGTACAACACCCGCAAGACGGTCGAGCAGACGCAGATCGGCCTGCTTTATGAGCGGCGCATCGATGCCGACCAGGCGCTGCGCCTGATGGTCTACGGCGGCGAGCGCAAGACCACGCAATACCAGTCGATCCCGGTGTCGGCGCAGCAGAACCCGCTGCATGCGGGCGGTGTGATCGATCTGTCGCGCCAGTACGGCGGCGTCGACCTGCGCTGGAGCGCCGCGCTGAAGCTGGCCGACCGGCCGTTCGATGTGGTCGCAGGCCTGGGCTACGACAGCCTGCGCGAGCAGCGCCGCGGCTACGAGAACTACCTCGGCCCCGTCGCGGCGCCGCTGCTCGGCGTGCAAGGACGGCTGCGCCGCAACGAACTCAACACGGTGTGGAACCTCGACCCCTACGCGCAAGCCAGCTGGCGTTTCACCGACCGATGGACGCTCGAAGCCGGCGTGCGCCGCAGCAGCGTGCACTTCGACTCGCAGGACCACTACATCGTCGGCACCAACCGCGACGACAGCGGCAACGCGCGCTACAGCCGGACATTGCCCGTCGCGTCGCTGCGCTACCAGGCCACGCCGGACCTCGCGCTGTACGGCTCCATCGGCCGGGGCTTCGAGACGCCGACGCTCAACGAACTCTCGTACCGCGCGAACGGCGCCAGCGGGCTCAACTTCGCGCTGCGGCCTTCGGTCAACGACAGCATCGAGCTGGGTGCCAAGGCCCGGCTTGCAGGCGGACTGCTGACGGCCGCGTTGTTCCAGACCCGCACGCGCGACGAGATCGTGACCGACACCAATGTCGGCGGCCGTGCGACTTTCCAGAACGCCGGACGTACGCGGCGCAACGGCTTCGAGCTGGGTTGGCAGCACGAGACGGCCAACCACTGGCGCACGCAACTGGCCTACACGTGGCTGGACGCAACGTACCGTGACGCCTTCTGTTCGCCGTCGCCCTGTGGCACTGCGAACACCGTGGCTGCGGGCAACCGCATTCCGGGCATCGCGCGGCAGTCGCTGTTTGCGTCGCTGGGCTGGGTGCCGCCCGAAGGTTGGCGCGCGGGTGTGGAGATGCGCGCACTGGGCCGCATCCAGGCCAACGACGTCAACACCGCCGTCGCCGCCGGCTATGCGGTCGCTGCGGCCTACGCCGGCTATCTGAAGAAGTGGGAGCGTTGGGAGTTCAACGCTTTCGCGCGCATCGACAACCTGTTCGATCGCCGCTACGTGGGGTCGGTGATCGTCAACGAAGGCAACGGTCGCTACTACGAGCCTGCGCCTGGGCGTAGCTGGACCGTGGGGTTGAGTGGGGCTTATCGGTTCTGAGTTGATGCGTCGTTTGTGCGCTGCTGCTGTTCAGGGCGACGCTCACGCCGACACGGTGCTCTTTTTCGCGAATGTCCCCCGCTTCGCTCCTCCTTTATTTCGCGAAAAAGAGCCCCGTATCGGCGCGAGCGCTGGACAGAGCAGTCGTTGATCGGCTGCACACCAGCAGCGTGCCCCTGTGCGAATGGCACCAGGTGCTCCCCGCAGCGAAATAAAGGAGGAGCGAAGCGGGGGACATTCGCGGAGGGGAGCACCTGGTGTCATTCGCACGCGCCCCGAACAACAGACACAAAAAAAACGGCGGGTAATCCCCGCCGTTTTTCCATCACCGTGTCGAGTTCAGAAAGCAGCAGGCCGCCACTTCAGCAACCGCTTCTCGAGCGAACTCAGCAGGAAGTCCGCAGCCAGAGCCACGACAGCAAGAACGATCATCGCCGCGAACACGCCGCTGGCATTGAACGCGCCTTGTGCCGTCGAGATCAGCAGGCCGATGCCTTCCTTGGCGCCGAGGAACTCGCCGACCACCGCACCGACCAGTGCAAAGCCGAAGCTCACGTGCAGGCTGGCAAGAATCCACGACATGGCCGATGGGATGACCACCGACATCGTCACCTGGCGCGGCGAAGCACCGAGGATCTGTGCGTTCGCGATCATGAACTTGTCGGCCTCGCGCACACCCTGGAAGGCGTTGCCGAAGACCACGAAGAACACCATCACCACCGCCAGCGCCACCTTCGACGCCATGCCCAGGCCCAGGGCGATCACGAAGATCGAGCCCAGCACCACGCGCGGGATCGAATTGGCGATCTGGATGTAGAGGCTGAACACATCCGACAGCAGCTTGTTGCGTCCCAGCAGGATGCCGCAGAGCACGCCGGCCACCGAGCCGATCAGGAAGCCGATCACCGTTTCTTCCAACGTCACCGCGACCTGCATCCACAACGAGCCTTGCGAGGTGCCGTCGCGAATCCACTCCACGAGCTGGTCGTAGATCATCGTGGGCATCGAATAGAAGAACGGGTCGATCCATTTCAGGCGCGCCGCGATCTCCCAGCCGCCCAGCACCACCACCAGCACGATCAGCCGCAGCGCGATGATCATGCGGCGACGGCCACGGATGGCCGCTTGCGCGATTTCGGATTCGCGCGCCAGCGCGGCGTCGCTGAGCGACGAGGGCAGCACGGCTGCCTTGAGGGTGGAAGAAGAGGTGGTCATGGCAGGTCCGGATGCTGAAACAGGAGAGGGCGTTGTCATTGGATGACCACTTCTTCGCGCAGGTCGTCCCAGATGTGCTTCGAGATCTCGATGAACTGCGGCGTGTAGCGCACCTCGGACATGATGCGCGGGCGCGGCAGGTCGATCTCGTACACGCGCTTGAGCGTGGCGGGCCGCGCCGACAGCACGAACACGCGGTCGGCCAGCGCGATGGCTTCTTCGATGTCGTGCGTGACGAACACCACCGAGCCGCCGTTGCCCGACCACAGTTGCAGCAGCTCGTCCTGCATCAGCGTGCGCGTCTGCATGTCGAGCGCCGAGAAAGGCTCGTCCATCAACAGGATCTCGGGGTTGTTGATGAAGGTCTGCGCCAGCGCCACGCGCTTGCGCATGCCGCCCGAGAGCTGGTGCGGGTAGTGCTTGCCGAACTTGGAGAGGCCCACGCGATGAATCCACTCTTGCGCGAGCGCCAGCGCTTCCTTCTTCGGCTTGCCACGGAAGATCGGGCCGGCGGCCACGTTGTCTTCCACGCTGCGCCACGGGAACACCGCGTCGGCCTGGAACACGAAGCCGATGCGTGGATCGACGCCGTTCACCGGTTGGCCCATCACCTTCACGTCGCCCACGGTGGGCTTGAGCAGGCCGGTGATCATGTTGAGCGTGGTCGACTTGCCGCAGCCCGTGGGCCCGACGATGGCGACGAACTCGCCGCGCGCCACCGACATGCTGAAGTTGCGCAGCGCCACGGTGGCGTTGCCGTCCTGCGAGATGAAGCGCAGCGACACGTCGTTGAAGTCGATGGCCGAGGTCACGGCACTGCTGCCGCTGCTGGGGGGCGTTCCGTTGCGCATGGTCACTTCGCCGCCGCTGCCAGGTAGGCGTTGCTGTAGGTCTTCGACAGGTCGATGTTCTTGCTCTTCACGAGCGGCTTGTAGGTGGCCAGCACCTTCAGCACGGTCTCGGGGCCGCCGGCGGGCATCTTGGCGTCGGTGGTGAACATCGGCAGCGAGGCCTTCAGCGCCGTGACGTACAGCTCCTTGTCGTTGCCGTAGTAATCGCGCGGCACCTTCTCGGCGATTTCCTCGGCGCTGTGGGTGTGGATGTATTCCATGGTGCGGGCGAAGGCGCGGGCCAGCTTGGTGGCTTCGGCCTTGTGCGACTCGGCCCAGGTGTTCTGCACGTAGAGGCTGGCCGCCGGGTAGAGGCCGCCGAGCGCCTTGATGGTGTCGGCCTCGGTGCGCAGGTCGACCAGCACCTTGGCGTCGCCGGTCTTGAGCATCTGCGACACCGTGGGCTCGGTGGTCATGCCGGCCTGGATGCGGTCCTGCTTCATGGCGGCGATGAAGGTGTTGCCGGCGCCCACGGGCAGCAGCGAGTAGTCCTTCGAGGCCACGCCGGCGCGGTCGGCCAGGTAGCGCGTGAGGAAGTCGGTGGAAGAGCCCAGGCCCGTCACGCCCAGCGTCTTGCCGCCCTTGGCGTCGGCCATGGTCTTGAAGCCGGCGGCTGCCGCCTTGGTCGACACCAGTTCGACTTCGCCCGGCACCTTGCAGAAGACGGCGATGGCCTGGATTTCCTTGCCCTTGCTCTGCAGGTCGATGGTGTGGTCGTAGAAGCCGACCACGCCCTGCACCGCGCCGGCGATCAACTGGTTCTCGGCATCGACGCCGGCGGGCTGCGACTGCAGTTCGACGTTCAGGCCTTCTTCCTTGAAGTAGCCCAGCGCCTCGGTGAGCTTGGCCGGCAGGTAGATGATCTTGTTGATGCCGCCCACCATGATGGTGATGGGCGCGTCGGCGGCCTGTGCGAGCGGGGCGGTGGCGGCGAGCGCGGTGCAAATGGCGGCGGCCAGCAGAGTGCGGCGTGAAGCGGACATGGTTTTCGGGTCTCCGTTATTGGAAGAAGTTGAAAGTCCCAGCGCATCTGCCGCAGGACGAGGCCAGTCTAGGAAGCGGCATCCTTCGGCCAGCTTTCGAAGCCTCGCGTGATTTGTCATGGTTATCCCTAGGGCTGGCGGATGCTTCCTAGAATCCACCGCCACCACCCCGACCCCATGAAGCTGCTGCTCATCGAAGACAACCCGCAACTCGCGCACTGGCTCGCGAGCCTGCTGCGCGAGCAGGACTTCGTGGTCGACCACGTGGACAACGGCGACGCGGCCGACCGCCTGCTGCTGCAGACGGCCTACGACGTGGTGCTGCTGGACCTGAACATCCCCCAGCTCTCGGGCAAGGCTGTGCTGCGGCGGTTGCGTGAGCGTGGCGATGCGGTGCCGGTGATCATCCTCACGGCCACCGCCTCGCTCGACCAGAAGGTGCTGTGCCTGGAGATCGGGGCCGACGACTACCTTGTGAAGCCTTTCGAGATCCGCGAGCTGGTCGCGCGCATCAAGGTGCTGGTGCGTCGCCAGATGCCGGGCAAGGCCAACGACATTGCTTGCGGCGACCTGCACTACGACTTGCGCACGCGGCAGTTCGCGCTGGCCGGCGAGGAGCTGGCGCTGCCGCCGCGTGAACGCACGCTGCTCGAAACGCTGATGTTGAAGGCGGGGAGCACTGTCTCCAAACAGGCGCTGATTGACGCGATCTTCGGGCTGGACGATGAGCCGAGTGCGGACGCAGTCGACATCTACATCCATCGGTTGCGAAAGAAGCTCGAAGCGAGTCAGGCGACGATCATCACGCTGCGTGGCGTGGGCTACTTGTTGCGCACGCGGCAGGAGGACTAGGGTGAAGGTCCGTTGCGTTGTGTTTGGCGTTTGCTATTCATGGCGCGCTCACGCCGACGGCGTGCTCTGCTCCGCGAATGTCCCCCGGGGCGCTGCGCGCCCCTCCTCCTTTATTTCGCTGCGCAGAGCACCCCGCCAGCGTGAGCGTTATGCGCAGCGGTCGTTGATCGCCGATCACCAGCAGCGTGCCCCTGTGCGAATGACACCGGGTGCTCCCCGCAGCGAAATAAAGGAGGAGCGAAGCGGGGGACATTCGCGGAGGGGAGCACCCGGTGTCATTCGCACGTACCCCGAACACGCACACCCCGAACGCACGACAGAGGCATTCAGATGAAGCGCGCCAGCCTGCGCCTGCGTCTCGCACTGTGGTTGCTGCTGCCCATGTCCGTGTTCGTTGCGATCTGCGGCTACCTGAACTGGCGCAATGCGGCAGAGGTGGCCGACTATGTGCAGGACCACGACCTGTTGTCTTCTGCCAAGGTGCTGTCGGACCGGCTGATCTGGGAGGACGACGACGTCAAGGCCAGCGTGCCGCCTTCCGCGCTCAGCCTGTTCGTGTCGGCCGAGCGCGATCATGTGTTCCTCAGTGTGATGGGGTCTGACGGCGAGGTGCTGGCCGGCTCGGCCGACTTCCCGCTGCCCGCCGTGCGCAAGCCCGAGGGCATCGACCGTGCGCAGTGGTACGACACGCATTTCGCAGGCTGGCCGCTGCGCGCCGTCGTCACCACGCGCTCGATGTACGAGGCCGGCGGCGCGCGCGACATCACGATCACCGTGGGCAAGACCGAGCGCAGTCGTGACCACATGCTGCGCACGCTGTGGTGGCCGTCGATGGAGTACCTGCTGATTGCACTGGTGCTCACCATTGCGCTTGCCGTGGCGGCGCTCACGCTCGAACTGCGTCCGATCGTGCGGCTGAGCCAGCAGCTTGCGCAGCGCGACCCGCTGCACCTGGACCTGGTGGTCGACCCGCAGGCATTGCACTCCGAGCTGCGGCCGGTGGCCGACACCATCAATCGCTTCGTGGGCCAGCTCAAGGCGCACTCGGAGGCGCAGCGCCGCTTCATCGCCGATGCGGCGCATCAGTTGCGCACGCCGCTCGCGATGCAGGCCTCGCAGATCGAGTTTGCGCGTTACACGCGGCAGCATCGCGGTGAATGGGACACGCGCCGCACCGACATGGATGCGATGTGGGTCGCGATGCAGACCAGCAACCGCCGGCTGGTCGACGTGACCAACAAGCTGTTGTTGCTGGCGCAGGCCGAGCACGGCGACGCACACACGCGGCTGGAACGGCTCGATCTGGCCGCGGTGGCGCTGCGCTGCGTGGAGCAACTGGCGGCGCTGGCAGACCGGCGCGGCATCGACCTGGGGTTGGAGGCGGATGCGGGGCCGCAGGGCGCTCTCGTGCTGGCGCAGCCCGCGCTGCTCGATGCGCTGGTGACGAACCTGCTCGACAACGCGCTGCGCTACACGCAGGAAGGCGGTCGAGTGACCGTCGGCGTGCGACAGATGGCAGGTGCTGCTGTGGAATTGACGGTGGAAGACAACGGCCCCGGCATTCCCGTCGAGGCGCGTGAGCGCGTGTTCGAGCGCTTCTACCGGGTGGCCCAGGACACCGAGGGAACGGGGCTGGGCCTGGCCATCGTGCGCGAGATTGCGCGGGCCTTCGATGCCAACGTGGATCTCGCAGCCAACCCGCGCGAAGCGCAGGGGCTGCTGGTCACGGTGCGATTTCCGCCGGTCGCCTGAGCTTGAGAAAGCGGCGACCGACTGGGGCCTTCGATCAGAGGCCGGCAGCTGCGCGCAGGGCTGCCGCCTGGTTCGTCGCTTCCCAGGTGAACTCGGGCTCTTCGCGGCCGAAGTGGCCGTAGGCGGCGGTCTTCTGGTAGATCGGGCGCAGCAGGTCGAGCATCTGGATGATGCCCTTTGGACGCAGGTCGAAGTGTTCGCGCACGAGGGCTGCGATCTTCTCGTCGGAGATCAGGCCGGTGCCTTCGGTGTAGACCGTGATGTTCATCGGCTCGGCCACGCCGATCGCGTAGGCCACCTGGATCTGGCACTGGCGCGCGATGCCGGCGGCCACGATGTTCTTGGCCACGTAGCGTGCGGCGTAGGCGGCCGAGCGGTCGACCTTAGACGGGTCCTTGCCCGAGAACGCGCCACCACCGTGGGGGCAGGCGCCGCCGTAGGTGTCGACGATGATCTTGCGGCCGGTGAGGCCGCAGTCGCCTTGCGGACCACCGATGACGAAGCGGCCGGTCGGGTTGATCAGAAAGCGCGTGTCCTTCAGCCATTCCTTTGGCAGCACCGGCTTGATGATCTCTTCGATGATGGCTTCGTTGAACGAAGCCTTCATCTTGGTTTGCGTCTCGCTCTGGTCGGGATGGTGCTGCGTCGACAGCACGACGGTGTCGATGCTGTGCGGCTTGCCGTCCACATAGCGCATCGTGACCTGGCTCTTGGCGTCAGGGCGCAGGAAAGGCAGGCGGCCGTCCTTGCGCAGCTGGGCCTGGCGCTCCACGAGGCGGTGCGCGTAGTAGATCGGCGCGGGCATCAGCTCGGGCGTTTCGTCGCAGGCGTAGCCGAACATCAGGCCCTGGTCGCCGGCGCCGGTGTTCAGGTGGTCGTCCGACGCGTGGTCGACGCCCTGGGCGATGTCGTTGGACTGCTTGTCGTAGCAGACCATCACAGCGCAACCCTTGTAGTCGATGCCGTAGTCGGTGTTGTCGTAGCCGATGCGCTTGATGGTGTCGCGCGCGACCTGGATGTAGTCGACGTGCGCGTTGGTCGTGATCTCGCCGGCGAGTACCACGAGGCCGGTGTTGGTCAGCGTTTCGGCGGCCACGCGGCTGCGGGGGTCCTGCTCGAAGATCGCGTCCAGGATGGCATCCGAGATCTGGTCGGCGACCTTGTCGGGGTGGCCTTCGGAAACGGATTCGGAAGTGAAGAGGAAATCGTTCGCCATTTGTTCAAAACTCCTTGAAGTGACTTGGCGCGTTGCCAACTCTGCGGAGCCCTGGCGAACGCTTTAGCAGAGTGTCGAAAAAAATCGACGGGGCACAATCGCTTTGCGCTTGTGTTTGTCGCCCTGCAAGTTGTTCCGTAACTCGGCGACAATTGGCATTCTATTCGAGCCGCGCAATACCATGCGCGCGCGTCCGTTTTTTGACTCCCCCTCCTGTTTCAATGATCACCCTGTTCCGCCTGCTTGCCCGCGTGCCGATGCCGTTGATGCATCGCCTGGGCACCATGCTGGGCTGGCTGGTCTGGTGGAGCGCGCCGGACTACCGTCGCCGCTTCAAGGCCCACGCCGAGCGCGCGGGCTTCGCGCCCGACCAATACCGTCCCGCCATCGCCGCCGCCGGCAAGATGGCCTCCGAGCTGCCCTGGCTGTGGCTGCGCCCGCAGGGCGAGACCGTGCTGCCGCGCGTGGTGCGCTGGGAAGGCGTCGAAGCCTTCGAGGCCGCCATGCAGGCGAAGAAAGGCGTGATCCTCGTGGCGCCGCACCTCGGCAGCTGGGAGATGTGCGGCCAGGCCATCGGCGAACGCTTCCTGGCGGCTTATGGCCCGATCACGGCGCTGTTTCGCCCGGCACGCAAGAAATGGATGGCCAGCCTGATCGCCGCGGGTTCGCGCGACCGGCCCGGCCTGCAGACGCTGCCGACCAACAACAGCGGCGTGCGCGGCCTGATCCGCACCCTGCGCGGCGGCGGCTACACCGGCATTCTTCCCGACCAGGTGCCGCCGCTGGGGCAGGGCGTCTGGGCGCCGTTCCTGGGGCGGCCGGCCTACACCATGACCCTGCTTCCGCGTCTGGCGCAACAAACCGGCGCAGCCTGCTTCCTGAGCGTGTGCGAGCGCCTGCCGCGCGGTGCGGGCTACGTGATCCGCTTCGAGCCCATCGTCGGCACCGCGCTGACCGATCCGAAGGCCTCCATCGAAGAGGCCGCTGCAGCGATGAACGACGCCATCGGACGGCTGATCCACAGCCTGCCCGGCCAGTACGTGTGGGACTACGCACGCTACAAGGAGCCGCGCGCCGAGCGAGTGATTGCCGCCACGGCCGGGGAGGCGCCATGAGCCTCGGTTCCCAACTCGGCATCGGCTTCATGCGGGCGATCGCGCCGCTGCCGCTGCCGCTGGTGCGTGGCTTCGGCGCGTTCCTCGGCCGCATCCTGCACACCGTTGCCGTGCCGCGCAGGCGCGTGGTCGACACCAACCTGGCCGTCTGCTTCCCCGAGAAATCGGAGGCCGAGCGTCGCGCCATCGCGCGCGAGACCTTCGTCTTCGTCGCGCAGTCGTGGCTGGACCGCAGCTGGCTCTGGCATGCGCCCGAGAAGGTGGTGGCGAGCCGGCTCAAGGTGGTCGGCGCAGCATCGGAGATCCGCGAGATCGCCGAAGGCGACGCGCCCATGATCCTGTTCGCGCCGCACTTCTACGGCCTGGACGCGGCAGCCACCGCGCTGACCATGCACACGGCCCGCCCCTCGGCCACCATCTACACGACCCAGCGCGACCCGATGGTCGACGCCTGGATCCGCGAGGGCCGCACGCGCTTCGGCGACGTGGCCGCGCTGAACCGGGTGGACGGCATCAAGCCGGTGCTGTCGGGCCTGCGCAAGGGCGGCCTGCTGTACCTGCTGCCCGACATGGATTTCGGCCGCGACCAGACCATCTTCGTGCCGTTCTACGGCGTGCAGGCCGCGACCGTGCCCTCGCTCTCGCGCTTCGCGCGGCTGGGCAAGGCCAAGGTGGTGCCGATCGTGTCGAAGCTCACGCCCGGCGGCTACGAAATCCAGGTGCTGCCGGCCTGGCAGAACTTCCCGACGGACGACGTCGAGGCCGACACGGCGCTCATGAACAAGCGCCTGCAGGGCTACATCGACACGATGCCTTCCCAGTACTACTGGGTGCATCGCCGCTTCAAGACCCGCCCCGAAGGCGAGCCGCCTATTTACTGATTGCGCTGCAGGAAGGCCTCGATCTCACGGGCCACCAGCTGCGGTTGCTCGTGCACGATCCAGTGGGTCGCGTTGGGCACTTTCTTGATCTCGAGCTGGGGCACGTAGTCCTCCAGCCCTTCGAGCAGACCGGGCAGCAGCGCCGCATCGTCGAGTGCCCAGAACACGAAAGTCGGCACGTTCACCGTGAGCCGTTCGCGCGGCAGCACCGGGATGCCGTCGATGGTCTGGCCCGGCAGCGGCGGCTTCATCGGCGTCACGCGGTACAGGTTGCACGCACCGGTGAGGCCCGCACCCCAGACCTCGCGGTACTTCTGCTTCACCTCTTCGGTGAGCCAGCCGAAGCCGTCCGGCCCGGCCTTCATCAGCAGGAAGAAGGGCCACATGCGCTTGAAGTCGTCGGCCGCGAGCAGCGCCTCGGCGTCGGGGCGCGCGAGGAAGTTCATGTACGCGCTGGCCTGCTGCTGCGCGGGGCTGTTGCGCAGCTCGCGCGTGAAGGTGCCCGGATGCGGCGAATTGATGATGACCAGCTTGCCGACCTGCGCCGGAAACGCGTTGGCATAGCCCCAGCCGAAGGCGCCGCCCCAGTCGTGGGCGACCAGCGCGGCCATGGTGCCGTCGGCGCTTTCGGTGGCGACGAGCTGCTGGATGTCCTGGATCAGTAACTGCGGCTTGTAGGCCGCCACTTCAGTCGGCGCGCTCGATTTCTCGAAGCCGCGCAGGTTGGGCGCGACGCAGCGGTAGCCGCCGTGAGCGGGGTCCGAGAAGTAGTCGAGCAGTTCGTCCCAGATGAACGCGGCTTCGGGAAAGCCGTGCAGGAACACCATCAGCGGCTGCCCCGGCTTGCCGGCGGCGCGGCAGCTCAGGGTGGTGCCGTTGGGCAGGCTGCGTTGGAAAGTCTCGATCATGCTTCTTGTCTCCTTGGGTTGACTGTCGCTATTGTTTTGATAGTGAACTTCGCAGATGGGACGGTCGGTGCAGCCTGTTTTGTGCTCAGGCCTCTTCTGGTTCCGCCGGCGGCTCCGGTGGCGTTGCCGGTGCGGCCGCCCCCTCGGGATGCACCCAGCGCCACAGCAGCTCGGCGGCTTCACCAACGCCCTGCTTCTTCAAAGCCGAGAACAGTTTCACCTCACCACCGCCGGCGTTCAGTCGCGTAATCGACAGCACCTTGGCGGCTTCGCTGCGGGTGAGCTTGTCGGACTTGGTCAGCAGCACCAGGAACTTGAGCCCTTGCTCCACCCGCGGGCGGATCACGTCGAGCAGGATCTCGTCGAGTTCGGTCAGGCCCTGGCGCGGGTCGCACATGAGCACCACGCCGCGCAGGCTCTCGCGCGTCATCAGGTAGTTGCCCATCACGCGTTGCCAGCGCAGCTTGGCCTCTTTCGGCACGGCCGCGTAGCCGTAGCCGGGCAGGTCGGCCAGCACCGCGTCGTCGACCTTCTGCTTGCCGATGCCGAACAGGTTGATGTGCTGCGTGCGGCCTGGCGTCTTGGATGCGAAGGCCAAGCGGGTCTGCTGCGTGAGGGTGTTGATGGCGGTCGACTTGCCCGCGTTCGAGCGGCCGACGAAGGCAATTTCAGGCAGGTCTACAGGGGGCAAATGCTCCAGCTGCGGCGCGCTGGTGAGGAAGTGGGCGGTGTGCAGCCAGCCCAGCGCGACGCGCTCGCGCTCGGCGACTTGGGGATCCGCAGGCTGAGCCGCGCGGGGAGGGTAGGCGGCGGACTTGCGCGGCGGGGTGGGCATCTACGGACTTTCGAAACTAGACCCACATTGTAGAATCGTGAGGTTTTGCGCCAATAAATTCGAAGCCCCCGATATGAAGTTGTTTGCCAATATTCTGCTTGCAGCCCTCGTGGGCATCGCATCCAGCGCGAGTTTTGCAGCCGATGAGCATGCAGCGGCCCCGGCCGCGGCAGAGCCCGCGAAGCCGGCCAAGCCCGATCCCGCCAAGGGCGACACGGTGTTCAATGCAACGCCGGCGAACAGCCAGAGCTGCGCTTCGTGCCACAACGCGGACGGCAACTCGGCCATTGCGGCCAATCCGAAGCTGGCGCAACAACATCCCGAATACATCCTCAAGCAGCTTCAGGACTTCAAGTCCGGCAAGCGCAAGAGCGCGATCATGAAGCCGCTGGCCTCGGCGCTGTCCGACGAAGACATGCGCAACATCGCCTGGTTCGTGGGCTTGAAGAAGGTCAAGCCGGGCTTCTCGAAAGACAAGGACACCATCGCGCTGGGCGAGAAGATCTACCGCGGCGGCATCGGCGATCGCCAGATCCCGGCCTGCGCCGGCTGCCACAGCCCCAACGGCGCCGGCATGCCTGCCCAATACCCGCGCCTGGGCGGCCAGAACGCCGACTACACCGTGGCCCAGTTGACCGCCTTCCGCGACAACGTGCGACTGAACAGCCTGCCGATGACCGGTGTCGCCGCCAAGCTGAACGACCGTGAAATCAAGGCCGTGGCCGACTACATCGCCGGCCTGCGCTGAAGATGACGCGCTTTCGGGCGTGATGAACTAACCGCCGATAACAACCCCAAACAAAGGGCGGGCCGATCCAGGAGGATGGCCCGCCCTTTTGTTTTTTCCTCTCTTTTTCCTTTTCTTCTCCCATTCGATGTCAGTCTCCACCCATGGCCTTCGCGTTCATCGCGGCCCGCAGGTGCTTCGCGCTGGTGTGGAGCTGTTCTCGTCGATGCGCTTTGCGATCGCTCTGCTCACCATCATCTGCATCGCTTCGATCATCGGCACGGTGATCAAGCAGCATGAGCCGATCAACAACTACATCAACCAGTTCGGCCCGTTCTGGGCCGAGTTCTTCCGGGCCGCCCGGCTCGACTCGATCTACAGCGCCTGGTGGTTCCTGCTGATCCTGCTGTTCCTCGTGATCAGCACCACGCTGTGCATCGTGCGCAACACGCCGCGCATCCTGATCGACCTGAAGACCTTCAAGGAAGACATCCGCGCGCAGAGCCTCAAGGCCTTCGGCCAGCGCGCCGAGACCCGCCTGGACGAAGCGCCGGACGCAGCGGCCAACCGCATCGGCCAATTGCTGGTCAGCGGTGGCTGGAAGGTCAAGCTGCAGCAGCGTGAAGCCTCGGGCGACGGCAAGTCCGCCGGCGGCTGGATGGTCGCCGCGCGTGCCGGCGGTGCCCACAAGCTGGGCTACATCGCGGCCCACAGCGCGATCGTGCTGGTGTGCATCGGCGGGCTGCTCGACGGCGACCTGGTGGTGCGCGCCCAGACCTGGTTCAACGGCAAGAGCGTGTTCACCGGCGGCGGCATGATCGCCGACGTGGCGCCCGAGCACCGCCTGTCGGCCAGCAACCCGACCTTCCGCGGCAACATCCTCGTGCCCGAGGGCGGGCAGGGCAGCGTGGCCATCCTGAACCAGGCCGACGGCGTGCTGCTGCAGGAGCTGCCGTTCTCCATCGAGTTGAAGAAGTTCATCGTCGACTACTACTCGACCGGCATGCCCAAGCTGTTCGCGAGCGAGGTGGTGTTGCATGACCGCGAAACCGGCGAGCAGGTGCCGGCGCGCATCGAAGTCAACCACCCGGCCAGCTACAAGGGCGTGGAGATCTACCAGTCCAGCTTCGACGACGGCGGCTCCAAGGTGAAGCTCAAGGCCGTGCCGATGGCGGCCGCGGCCAAGCCCTTCGAGGTCGAAGGCATCATCGGTGGCCCCAGCACCGAGATCACCAACGGCAAGGAAAAGCTCACGCTCGAATACGCCGCGCTGCGCGTGATCAACGTCGAGAACTTCGCCGATGCCGGCGCCATGAGCAGCGGTGCCGACGTGCGCAAGGTCGACCTGCGGCACGACATCGAATCGCGCCTGGGTGCCGCCAACAAGGTCAACAAGCCCAAGGTGCTGCGCAACATAGGCCCGAGCATCGGCTACAAGCTGCGCGACGCCGCAGGCCAGGCGCGGGAATATCAGAACTACATGGTGCCGGTCGACACCGGCGACGGCCAGCCCGTCTTCCTGCTTGGCATGCGCGAGAAGCCCGAAGACCCGTTCCGCTACCTGCGCGTGCCGGCCGACGACCAGGGCTCCATGGACGGTTTCGTGCGCATGCGCGCAGCGCTTGGCGATGCCGACACCCGTGCACGCGCCATCGAGCGCTACATCGCCAAGGCGAGCGACCCCAAGCGCCCCGAGATGGCCGAGCAGCTGCGCGTGTCCGCCACCCGCGCGCTGGCGCTGTTCGCGGGCAGCGAGCGCGCCAAGGCCGACGCCACCACGGTGGGCGGCTGGCAGGCAATTGCCGAGTTCATGGAGGTCAACGTGCCCGAGGCCGAGCGCGAGCGCGCCGGCGGCGTGCTGGTGCGCATCCTCAATGACGTGCTGTTCGAGGTGCTCAACCTGAGTCGCGAAGGTGCTGGCTTGGCGGCCATGCCGAACGACGAGAAATCGCAGGCCTACCTGACGCAGGCGGTGCTGGCGATCAGCGACGCGCACTTCTATCCCGCGCCCGTCGCGATGATGATGACCGACTTCACCCAGGTGCAGGCCAGCGTGTTCCAGGTGGCGCGTGCCCCTGGCAAGAGCGTCGTCTATCTGGGCTGCCTGTTGCTGATCATCGGGATTTTTGCCATGCTGTACGTCCGCGAGCGCAGGCTGTGGGTGTGGCTGACGCCCCAGGACGCTGGTTCCGCGGACAACGGAAACAGCACAACGGCCGCCACGATGGCGTTCTCGGTCAACCGCAAGACCATCGACAGCGATCGCGAATTCGAGCATCTCAAGTACAAGCTGCTCGCACTGAACAAAGACGAACCGGCGACAAAATGAACACCACGACCCTCACGCTCAATGAAAGCTGGCTCTCGCGCCGCAACCTGTTCGACTGGGTGTTCGCGGCGCTGGTGCTGGCGGGCGGCATGTTCGCCTTCGCGCGCTATGCGGGGTCGATGGACTACTACGAGAAGCCGATCCTGGCCGGTGCGGTGATCGCGATGATTTCCATCTGCTGGTTCTGGCGTCCGCTGCGGGTGCTGGCCCTGGTGGTGGCCGCTGCGTCGCTGCTGGCCATCAGTTCGTACCAGGGCGACCTGGCACGTGCCGACTCGGTGTTCTGGCTCAAGTACTTCCTGTCGAGCCAGTCGGCCATCCTCTGGATGAGCGTGCTGTTCTTCATGAGCACGATCTTTTACTGGCTCGGCTTCTTCGGTGGCAAGCAGTCCGACACCTTCGATGCGATCGGCTCGCGCCTGGCCTGGGCCGCCGTCACGATGGCGCTGATCGGCACCATGGTGCGCTGGTACGAAAGCCACCAGCTTGGCCCGGACATCGGCCACATCCCGGTCAGCAACCTGTACGAAGTGTTCGTGCTGTTCTGCTGGATGACGGCCGCGTTCTACCTGTACTTCGAAGAGCGCTACAACACGCGCGCGCTCGGTGCCTTCGTGATGCTGGTGGTCAGCGCGGCGGTCGGCTTCCTGCTCTGGTACACGATCGTGCGCGAGGCGCATGAAATCCAGCCGCTGGTGCCTGCGCTGCAAAGCTGGTGGATGAAGCTGCATGTGCCGGCCAACTTCATCGGCTACGGCACCTTCTCGCTCGCGGCGATGGTGGCCTTTGCCTACCTCATCAAGGAGCAGGCCAGCGAAACGCGCTGGTACAAGCTCACGCCGATCTGGCTGTTGGGCGTGGCGCTGTGCTTCGTGCCGGTGGCCTTCCGCCAGCGCGTGCAAGAGGCCGGTGGCAGCTACTGGGTGGTGTATGCGGGCATCTCGGCGCTCATCGCGGCCGGCATCCTGCTCGGGCGCAAGCGCATCGCGGCCCGCCTGCCGGCCAACGAAGTGCTCGACGACGTGATGTACAAGTCGATCACGGTCGGCTTCGCCTTCTTCACCATCGCGACCGTGCTCGGCGCCCTGTGGGCGGCCGATGCCTGGGGCGGCTACTGGAGCTGGGACCCGAAGGAAACCTGGGCGCTGATCGTCTGGCTCAACTACGCGGCGTGGTTGCACATGCGGCTCGTGAAGGGGCTGCGCGGCACCGTGGCGGCCTGGTGGGCGCTGGGCGGGCTGGCGGTGACCACCTTCGCTTTTCTCGGCGTCAACATGTTCCTGAGCGGCCTGCACAGCTACGGCACCCTGTAGGCCTCGGGCTTTCGGCTTTTCGCGAAGAATTGAAACCACGCGCTGCAATGGCGCGTAACCAAATCAAGGTAAGTCACGAACTACCCTGAGCACAACGATTCACGCGAAAGGCCTGTCATGTCGTTTCATTCCCGTCCGCAACGTCGCTCCACCGACAACGGCTTCATCCATCCGCTGTCGAGCGAGATCACGCCGCGCGCCGTGTACGAAGGCCGGCGCGACCTGCTCAAGCTGATGGCCGGCGGCGCGGCAGGCGCGGCACTGGCGGGTTTCGCATCGCGCCAGGCGCTGGCCCAGACGGTGCGCCCCAACAAGCTCGCACCGCTGCCGGGCGCCAAGTCGGCCGTGCCGGGCGCGATGTCGATGGACAAGCTCACCGACTACAAGGACGCGTCGAGCTACAACAACTTCTACGAGTTCGGCACCGACAAGGCCGATCCGGCCAAGAACGCCGGCACGCTGAAGACGCGGCCATGGACCGTGGAAGTCGAAGGGCTGGTCAAGAAGCCGGGCAAGTACGGCATCGAAGACCTGCTCAAGCTCAGCGCGCAGGAAGAACGCATCTATCGCCTGCGCTGTGTCGAAGGCTGGTCGATGGTCATTCCGTGGGTGGGCTATTCGCTGGCCGAGCTGATCAAGAAGGTCGAGCCGCAGGGCAATGCCAAGTTCATCGAGTTCGTGACCTTGGCCGATCCCAAGACCATGCCCTTCGTGGGCTCGCACGTGCTCGACTGGCCCTACACCGAAGGCCTACGCATGGACGAGGCGATGCATCCGCTGACGCTGCTGGCTTTCGGCATGTACGGCGAGGTGCTGCCCAACCAGAACGGCGCGCCGGTGCGCCTCGTGGTGCCGTGGAAGTACGGCTTCAAGTCGGGCAAGTCGATCGTCAAGATCCGCTTTGTCGAGAAGGAGCCGAGCACGGCATGGAACAAGGCCGCGGCCAACGAATACGGCTTCTATTCGAACGTGAACCCGAATGTCGACCATCCGCGCTGGAGCCAGGCCACCGAGCGCCGCATCGGCGACGGCGGTGGCCTGTTCGCCAAGCGTCGCAAGACGGAAATGTTCAATGGCTATGAAGCCCAGGTCGGCCAGCTCTATGCAGGCATGGACCTGAAGAAGAACTACTGAGCCGGCCCCGTCGTCACACGGCCATCGCCCCATGAACAAGCTGCTCATGCACCCGGCGACCAAGCCGGTCATCTTCCTGCTGTGCCTGCTGCCATTCGTGCGGCTGGGCTACGGCGCATTCACGGACGGGCTCGGCGCCAATCCGGCCGAGTTCCTGATCCGCGCAACCGGCGACTGGACGCTGCGCTTCATTTGCATCGTGCTGGCGGTGACGCCGCTGCGCGTCATCAGCAAATGGAATGCGCTGGCGCGCTATCGCCGCATGCTGGGGCTGTTCGCGTACTTCTATGTGGTGCTGCACCTGCTGTGCTACAGCTGGTTCGACATGGGCTTCGAGTGGGGCGATATCGCCAAGGACATTGCGAAGCGGCCGTTCATCCTGGTGGGTTTTTCGGCCTTCGTGCTGCTGACGCCGTTGGCCGCCACTTCGTTCAATCGCGCGATCAAGGCGATGGGCGCGAAGCGCTGGCAGATGCTGCACAAGCTGGTCTACGTGATCGCGGGGCTCGGCTTGCTGCACTTCTTCTGGATGCGCGCGGGCAAGAACAACTTTGCCGAAGTGTTCATCTACGTCGCGATCATTGCGGTGTTGCTTGGCTGGCGCGTGTGGAATTTCGCGAACAAGCGCAAGGCAAAGCAACCGGCGGGTGCCGTGCGAAGCGGCGAAAAGCCACTGCGCAGCACCACGACCGGCTGAGCCTGTCAGTCAGGCCGGGTGTTCAGCCGTCGATCTGTTCGCTACGCAGCTGGTCTTCCATCGTCTCGCGACGGCGGATCAGCTTGGCGCTGGCACCGCTCACCAGCACTTCGGCGGCACGGGCGCGCGTGTTGTAGTTGCTGGCCATGCTCATGCAGTACGCACCCGCCGACAGCACGGCCAGCAGGTCGCCGGCCACCACGTTGAGCGCGCGGTCGCGGCCGATCCAGTCGCCGCTCTCGCAGACCGGGCCGACCACGTCGTAGGTCGGCGCATCGCCGGCACGGGTGCGCAGCGGCACGATGTTGTGGAAGGCCTGGTACATCGCGGGACGCGGCAGATCGTTCATGGCCGCATCGACGATGCAGAAGTTCTTGTCTTCACCGGGCTTGGTGTAGAGCACTTCGGTCACGCACACGCCAGCGTTGCCGACCAGCGAGCGGCCCGGCTCGATGACGAGCTTGCGCTGGCCGAAGCCGCGGGCGTCGAGCCGCGCGAGCAATTGCTGCCAGAGCGCATCGGCCTTGGGCGGGGTTTCGCCGTTGTAGTCGATGCCCAAGCCGCCGCCGAAGTCGAGATGATGAATCGGCACGCCCGCGGCCTCGATGGCTTCGACCACATCGAGCACACGCTCGCAGGCGTCGAGATAGGGCGAGGCTTCCGTGATCTGCGAGCCGATGTGGCAGTCGATGCCGACCACTTCAAGGCCCGGCAGCCTTGCGGCATGCAGGTAGGCCTCGACAGCGCGGTCGTGCGCGATGCCGAACTTGTTGCCCTTCAGGCCCGTGGAAATATAGGGGTGCGTCTTCGGATCGACGTTGGGATTGATCCGGATGCTGATGGGCGCGCGGCGGCCTTCTGCCACTGCCACTTCATTGAGCACGTCGAGTTCTGCTTCGCTCTCGACGTTGAAGCAGGCGATGTTGGCGGCGAGGGCCTGGCGCATTTCCGCTCGGGTCTTGCCCACGCCCGAGAAGATGATCTTCTGCGGATCGGCGCCCACGGCCAGCACGCGCGCCAGTTCGCCGCCCGACACGATGTCGAAGCCGCAGCCGGCTTCGGCGAACACGCGCAGCACGCCCAGTGACGAGTTGGCCTTCATCGCATAGCAGATCAGCGTCTGGCGGCCTTCAAAGCCACGCTGGTAGGCGGCGAGCGCGTCCAGCATCCATTGCTTCGAATAGACAAAGAGAGGCGTGCCGTGCTCGCGGGCCAGTGCGTCGAGTGCGAGGCCTTCGATGTGAAGCGCGCCATCGCGCTGTGCGATGTGCGGGTGGCCGGGCAGGGCGGCGGAGGATGTGTTGTTCGCCATCACTTGCGCGCTCCGTTGTCGGTGGTGGCCGCAGCGGGTGCGCTGCTGGCTGCGGCCGGTGCTGGAGCCGCCTCGGTCGAGGAGGGGGTTGAGCTCAACAAGCCGCCCGGCACCAAAAGTTGCGGCAGCGTGGCCCGTTGGGCGGCAGCCGGATCGTTCGGCTGATACAGGGCGCCCTTTTGGCCGCAGGCAGCCAAACTGGCTGCCCCCACGGCGAGGCAGACCATGAGCGCAGTGCGGGCGCGAGCGCTCACTAGAATTTGGCGGAGATTCAACATGATGAAATTGTAATGACCGACACCGAGTACATGGACCGCGCAGAAGCCGCACTTGCTGCCATCGAGCGGGCTTGCGACAGCATCAACGATGTGACCGAGGCCGACCTCGACAACCAGAGGGTGGGCGGGATGATCACGATTTCATTCCTCAATGGCAGTCAGTTGATCGTGAACCTGCAGAAGCCCCTGCAGGAAATCTGGCTTGCCGCGCGTTCCGGCGGCTACCACTACAAGCACAACGGCCAAGCCTGGGTTGACACCAAGACGGGCGAAGAGTTCTTCGGCAACCTGTCGCGCGAGGCGACCCTTCAGGCGGGGCAGCCGCTGGTGTTCGCGGCTGCCTGATTGCCATCGTCAGTTCCTGAAGAGATCGAGGATGCGATTGCGCTCCTCGGGCGGGGCCGGCGGGCTCGACGGCGCCCCGCCTTGCGACTCTGCCGGCGCGGCAGGCGTCGACTCCACGCCCAGGCTCGCGACACCGCGGCCCGGCGCGTAGTCGTCGTAGTACCACTCGCCACCCACGTTCACGATGCCTGAAGGCGGGGTGGCGGACAGTTCGGTCACGGGCACGCCCTTGATGGCGGTTTCCATGTAGTTGATCCAGATCGGCAGGCTCAGGCCGCCGCCGGTTTCGCGGTCGCCCAGGTTGCGCGGCGTGTCATAGCCGATCCACGAGATGGCGGTCATCGTCGGCTGGAAGCCCGCGAACCAGGCATCGAGCGAGTCGTTGGTGGTGCCGGTCTTGCCGTAGAGATCGGGCCGCTTGAGCATCGCCTGCGCCTTGGCGGCGGTGCCGGCGCGCGCCACGGAATTGAGCAGCGTGTCCATGATGAAGGCGTTGCGCTGCGGAATGGCGCGGTTGGCGTCGTTGAGCAGCGGCGGCTGCTTGTCGACCAGCAGCTTGTCCTTGTGGTCGGTGATGCGGGTCACGAGGTAAGGATTGACGCGGTAGCCGCCATTGGCGAACACCGAGTAGCCCACCGCCATCTGCATCGGCGTGACCGAGCCCGCGCCGAGCGCCATCGGCAGGTAGGCGGGGTGCTTGTCCTTGTCGAAGCCGAAGTTGGTGATCCAGTCTTGCGCGTAGCGCGTGCCGATCGATTGCAGGATGCGGATCGACACCAGGTTCTTCGACTTCATCAGCGCGGTGCGCATCGACATCGGGCCGTCGTAGCCGCCGCCGTAGTTCTTGGGCTCCCACGGTTGGCCGCCGGTGGTGCCGGCGTCGAAGAACAGCGGACCGTCATTGATGATGGTGGCGGGCGTGAAGCCCTTTTCGAGGGCGGCCGAGTAGATGAAGGGCTTGAAGCTCGAACCCGGCTGGCGCCACGCCTGCGTGACGTGGTTGAACTTGTTCTTGCCGAAATCAAAACCGCCCACCAGCGCCTTGATGGCGCCGTCGCGCGGGTCCATGGCGATGAAGGCGCCTTCCACTTCGGGCAGTTGCGTGATTTCCCAGGTGTTCTTGGGCGTCTTCACCACGCGGATCACCGCGCCGCGGCGGATCTTGATGTTGGGCGGAGCCTTGTCGGAGAGGCCCGACTGCGCGGGCTTGAGGCCTTCGCCCGTGATCTGCACCGGGTCGCCGTTGCCACGGACCGCGGAGATTTCCTTGGCATTGGCCTTCAGCACCACGGCCGCCATCACGTCGCCGTTGTCGGGGTGGTCGCTGAGTGCGTCGTCCACCGCTTCGTCGAGGTCCTTGGCGTCGTTGGGCAGGTCGACGAACTTCTCGGGGCCGCGGTAGATCTGGCGGCGCTCGTAATCCATGATGCCCTTGCGCAGCGCCTTGTAGGCAGCGGCCTGGTCGGCGGCGACCAGCGAGGTATAGACCTTCAGGCCGCGCGTGTAGGTGCTGTCGCCGTACTGCGCATACATCAGTTGGCGAACGGTTTCTGCAACGTACTCGGCGTGCAGGCGGTTCGGGTCGGCGGCATCGCGCAGGTGCAGCTCTTCCTTCTTGGCTTCGGCGGCCTGCTCGGCGGTGATGAAGCCTGCTTCCTGCATGCGGTCGATCACGTAGAACTGGCGGCCGCGCGCACGCTGCGGATTGTTGACCGGGTTGTTCGCGCCCGGCGCCTTCGGCAGGCCGGCCAGCATGGCGGCTTGCGCGATCGTGAGTTCCTGCAGGGGCTTGCCGAAGTACGCCTCGGAGGCTGCGGCAAAACCGTAGGCGCGGTTGCCGAGATAGATCTGGTTCAAGTAGATCTCGAAGATCTGGTCCTTGCTGAGCAGGTGCTCCAGCTTGAAGGTCAGCAGCACTTCGTAGATCTTGCGTGTCAGGGTCTTTTCGGAGCTCAGGTAGACATTGCGCGCCACCTGCATCGTGATGGTCGAGGCGCCCTGGCTCTTCACGCGGTTCATGTTGGCCAGGCCCGCGCGCACCATTCCCTTGTAGTCGACGCCGCCGTGGTCATAGAAGCGGGCGTCTTCGGCGGCGAGCACCGCGTCCTTCACCACCTTGGGAATCGCCGCGATTGGCGTGAGGTTGCGGCGCTCTTCGCCGAATTCCCCGATCAGCGTGCCTTCGGCCGAGAAGACCCTCAGCGGCAGCTTGGGCCGGTAATCGGAGAGTTCCGAGATGTCCGGCAGGTTCGGGTAGGCCACGGCAAGTGCCACGGCCACTACGCAAAGGACAGACAGCACGCCGGCCGCGGCAAGACCGAACCCCCAGAAGAAGAAGCGCAGCAGCCATCTCAGCCAGGCTGGGCGTGCGAGTGGAGGGGTCTTGGCTGGCCCTTTGGGGCTTGATGTTTCTTGCATGGAGGGCCGGAGAGTCACCGGACATTATAAAAAGCCGGTCCCTTCGCACGGTCCGATCTTTGCTCCCCTCGCGATGCTCTAATCCAAAAGTTACAGAATGCGGCTTTGATGTCAGGTTTTGACAACGATTGGTGTTTTTGCCCCCCGGCGTTGCTTGGTTGGCGCTACGCCTGCTGCTAGCATGCAACCGAACGCAATTTTTTCCATTGGTTACAAATACAGGGGGAGAGGGACCTAACTTGGCTGCTCTTGGATCATTGTTTCGTCGTCAGAATGCTCCCCTGCTGGGACTGGATGTCAGCTCGTCCAGCGTGAAGCTGGTCGAGCTCGGCCGTGAGGCCAGCGGCAAGCTGGTTCTGGAACGCTGTGCCATCGAACCCCTGGAACGTGGCTGGATCACTGACGGCAATGTCGAAAAGTTCGACGAGGTCGCGGAAGCTGTTCGGCGCGTCATCCGCAAAAGCGGCACGCGCACCCGCAATGTCGCGCTGGCATTGCCGCCGTCGGCCGTGATCACCAAGAAGATCATTCTTCCGGGTGGCATGAGCGAGCAAGAGCTCGAGATTCAGGTCGAGTCCGAAGCCAACCAGTACATCCCCTTCTCGCTGGACGAAGTCAGCCTGGATTTTTGCGTCACCGGCCCGAGCACCACTTCCATCGGTGACGTCGAAGTGCTGATCGCCGCCTCGCGCAAGGAAAAGGTCCAGGACCGCGAAGGCCTGGCAGAGGCTGCCGGCCTGAAGGCCATGATCCTCGATGTCGAGTCCTATGCGTCCCGCCTTGCAACGGCCCGCCTGATCGAGCAACTGCCCGGCAAGGGCGTGGATTCGATCGTGGCGCTTTTCGAAGTGGGCGCGTTCACGACCAGCATGCAGGTGCTGCGCAACCAGGAAGTGTTGTACGACCGCGACCAGGCGTTCGGTGGCGCGCAACTGACCCAGTTGATCGTGCGCCAGTACGGCTTTTCGGCCGAAGAGGCCGAAGCCAAGAAGCGCAGCGGCGACCTGCCGGACGACTACGGTTCCGGCGTGCTCAAGCCCTTCGTGGAAAGCATCGCCCAGGAAATCGCGCGTGCACTGCAATTCTTCTTCACGAGCACGCCGCACAACCGTGTCGACTACGTGTTGCTGGCCGGCGGCTCGTCGTCGCTGCCGGGCTTGACCAATGCCGTCACGCGCCAGACCTCGTTCGCCTGCTCGCTCGTGAATCCTTTCGACGGCATGGACTTCGGCCCCAACATCCGCGAGAAGAAGGTCCGGCGTGAAGCGCCTTCCTACCTGACCTCGTGCGGCCTGGCCATGCGGAGGTTTCTGCAGTGATCCTGATCAATCTGCTTCCGCACCGCGAAGCTGCGCGCAAGCGCCGGCGCGAGGCTTTCTATGGAACGTTGGGGGCCGCCGCGGTCTTGGGCGTGCTCATCGCCGGTCTCGGCTACCTCTGGTTCGAGGCCCAGATTTCCAGCCAGGAATCAAAGAACGGCTTGCTCCAGGCCGAGATCAAGAAGCTCGAGGTCGAGATCAAGGAAATTTCGACGCTGCAGGAAGAAATCGCCGCCCTGCGCGCGCGCCAGGCGGCGGTCGAAGATCTGCAGGGCGACCGCAACCTGCCAGTGCATTTGCTCAATGAACTCGTCCGGCAACTGCCCGATGGCGTGTACCTGACCAGCATGAAGCAGGACAACCAGACCGTCACGCTGCAGGGCATGGCGCAATCGAACGAGCGGGTGTCCGAATTGCTGCGCAATCTGGGCAACAACAGTCCCTGGCTGGTGAAGCCGGAACTCGTCGAAATCACGTCCACGACGGTGAACTTGAGCCAGCGCGATCAACGCCGCGTGGCGAACTTCACGATGCGCATCGGCCTGAAGCGCCCCACCGACGCGCAGAAGGCAGCGGCCGACAAGGCGTTGGCCGCTGCGGCGCAATCCAAGGGGTAACCGATCATGGCAAGCAATCGCCCCTCCCAAAAAATTGACGTCGCCGCTGCACTTCGCGGGTTCGGCGAACAGTTTCGTGGCCTCAATCCAAACGATCCGTCCGTATGGCCGGCAGTGCCACGCTATGCACTGTGCGTGGCGGTCACCGCGCTGGTGCTGGTGGCCCTGTGGTTCGTCTGGCTGACCAATTCGAACGATCAGCTCGAAAGCGAGCGCGCGAGGGAAGTCACGCTCAAGGAAGATTACAAGAAGAAGGTGGCGCAGGCGGCCAACCTCGACCTTCTCAAGAAGCAGCGTGAACAGGTGCAGCAGTACGTGACCTTGCTGGAAAAGCAACTGCCCAGCAAGGCAGAAATGGATGCCTTGCTTTCGGACATCAATCAGGCGGGGCTCGGCCGTAGCCTCCAGTTCGAGCTGTTCCGGCCAGGGCAGGTTTCGGTCAAGGACTACTACGCCGAGCTTCCCATCGCCGTGCGCGTCACCGGCCGATACCACGACATGGGCGCCTTTGTCGCCGATGTCGCGGGGCTCTCGCGCATCGTGACGCTCAACAACATTACCGTCACGCCGCAAAAGGACAAGGATGTGCTGACGATGGATACCACCGCGCGCACCTTCCGCTATCTCGATGAAGATGAGCGGGCCGTCCAGAAACGCGCTGCGGCGCCGAAGGCGAAGAAATGAAAGCAGTCGCCAAAGTCCTGTGGCTGACACTGGCCACATTGGGCCTGAGCGCCTGCGATTCCGGTCAGGAAGACCTGCAGCGCTGGATGGTCGAGCAGCGTGCCGAGGTAAAGCCTTCCGTGCCACCGATCACGGAGCCGAAGAAGTTCACGCCGCAGACCTACACCGAGGCCTCGTCGTTCGAGCCTTTCAACATGCTGAAGCTGACGCAGGCGCTGCGCCGCGAATCGAACCAGCCGAGCACATCGGAGCTGATAGCGCCCGAGCTGGCGCGTCGCAAGGAATCGCTCGAAGCGTTTCCGCTCGACACGATGGCGATGGTCGGAAGCATGAACCGCAACGGCCAGCCTGTGGCGCTGGTCCGTGTCGACAAGCTGCTCTACAAGGTGCGCGTCGGCGAATACCTGGGACTCAACTACGGGCGCATTACCCGTATCAATGAAACCGAAGTTGCCTTGCGTGAAATCGTGCAAGACGCCGCTGGTGAATGGATCGAACGCGTGGCAACGCTGCAGCTGCAAGAGAGTGCGAAATGAACCAAGAAAAATCAACGATGGCACAGTGGCTGCGCGCCGCAGGGCTGGGTCTGCTGGCGTTCGGCGCATTGGCCGTGGCCCATGCGCAAAACGCCATCGAGGCCGTCACCAGTTCGACGCAGTCTGGCGCCGAGGTGATCCGGATCGATCTCGCACAGCCGCTCGCCGCCGTGCCGGCTGGCTTCGTCGTGCAGAACCCGGCGCGCATCGCGCTCGATTTCCCGGGCGTCACGAACGCCATCGGTCGTTCCGCGATTGAAGTGAACCAGGGCAACCTGCGTTCGGTCAATGTGGTCCAGGCTGGCGAACGCAGCCGCGTGGTGCTGAACCTGAAGCAGGCCGCTGCGTACAAGGCTGAAATCCAGGGCAAGTCGCTGCTGGTCATCCTTGAGCCGGCGGCAGGTGCTGCATTGGCGACTTCCGCAGCGACGACTTTTGCGGAAAACCGCAATCGCGACACTCTACCTTTGCGGGACGTTGATTTCCGCTTGGGTTCCGACAAAACCGGCCGGGTCATCGTGGATCTGCCGAACAACCAGGTCGGTGTCGATGTCAAGCAGCAGGGCAAGAACCTCGTGGTGGAGTTCACCAAGTCGACCCTGCCCGAAGGCCTGCGCCGCCGCCTCGACGTGGCTGACTTCGGCACCCCGGTGCAGTTGATCACGTCGCAGCAATCCGGCGACCGTGTGCGCATGACGATCGAGGGCAAGGGCGACTGGGAGCACAGTGCCTACCAGAGTGAAAATCAGTTCGTGGTGGAGTTGCGTGCCCGCAAAGTCGATCCGACCAAGCTCACGCAAGGCGTCGGCTACAACGGCGAGAAGCTCTCGCTGAACTTCCAGAACATCGAAATCCGCTCGCTGCTGCAGGTGATCGCTGATTTCACGAACTTCAACATCGTGACCTCGGATTCGGTGACGGGTGCGCTGACGCTGCGGTTGAAGGACGTGCCCTGGGACCAGGCCCTCGACATCATCATGCAGGCGAAGAACCTGGGTATGCGCAAGAATGGCAGCGTGCTGTGGATCGCGCCCAAGGACGAAATCAATGCCAAGGAAAAGCTCGAGTTCGAGGCCAAGGCCACTATCGAGAACCTGGAACCATTGCGCACCCAGTCGTTCCAGCTCAACTACACCAAGGCCCTCGTCATTGCACAAGGCTTGATGGGTACGGGCGCATCGGCTGGTGGCGGTAGTGGTAGCAGCGGTACGACGACCCGTATCTTGAGTCCTCGTGGCAGCGTGATCGCCGAATCGCGCACCAACCAGTTGTTCGTCTCCGATATTCCGTCGCGCCTGGCCCAGGTGACCGAGCTGATCCAGAAGCTGGACATTCCGGTACGGCAGGTGCTGATCGAAGCCCGGATCGTCGAAGCTTCCGATACTTTCGGCAAGTCGCTCGGTGTGAAGTTGGGGGGTGGGGTGATCAATCGCAACAACTCGTTTGGAACCTGGCCTTCGGTCACTGGTGGTGGTACGACCTCCTCGCAGACCTCGACTGGCGGGGCTACGACCACGACCACGACCTCGACCAGCCCTACTGTCAGCTTCGGCTCGCCGACCAGCAGCAACTTCATTAATCTTCCGGCTGGCGATGCGGGTAGTACGGGCAGTACGGCAGGAACGTTCGCGCTTTCACTGTTCAATTCAAGCTTCTCGCGGATGCTGAACCTCGAAATCTCCGCACTGGAAGCCGACGGCAAGGGCAAGCTGGTGTCCAGTCCCCGCGTCATCACCGCCGACCAGACCAAGGCGCTGATCGAACAAGGTGAAGAAATTCCCTACCAGCAGGCAACGTCCAGCGGCGCCACCTCGATCTCGTTCCGCAAGGCGGTGCTGAAGCTTGAGGTCACACCGCAGATCACGCCCGAGGGCAACATCATCCTGACCCTGGACGTGAGCAAGGATGCCCGTGGCGTCAACACGTCGGCGGGCCCGGCCATCAACACCAAGCACGTGCAAACCGAGGTGCTGGTCGAGAACGGCGGCACGGTCGTCATCGGTGGTATCTTCGAGCTCACCGAAACCAATGACGAATCGCGCGTGCCGGTGCTGGGTGAAATCCCCTACATGGGGGCATTGTTCCGCAAGCGCGAACGCGTTGCCAACAAGACCGAAATGCTCGTCTTTATCACCCCGAAGATGATTACCGACCGCAACGCCGCGCGCTGACGCGCGGGCGTAGCAGCTACCGCGTGGCGGTCGCACTCGTCGGTTTGCCCGGCGCCGGAAAATCCGCAGTGGGCCGGCGCCTGGGGATGCGGCTGGACCTTCCATTCATCGACACGGATCACGTGATCGAGCACCGCATCGGCTGCTCGATCCGCGATTATTTCGAGCGTGAAGGGGAGGTCGCCTTCCGCGATCTCGAGCAATCCGTGATCGCCGATCTCGCGGCAAATGCACAAGGCGTGCTGGCCACCGGCGGCGGCGCCGTATTGCGGGAAGCCAACCGCAGCCAGTTGCGCGACCACTTCCACGTGATCTACCTGCGCTCCTCGCCCGAAGACCTGTTCCGGCGCTTGCGCCACGATGTCAAGCGGCCCTTGCTGCAAGTCGCCGATCCACTGGGGCGGCTGCGAGAGCTGCACGACGCGCGCGATCCGTTCTATCGGGAAACCGCCCATGACGTGGTCGACACCGGGCGTCCTTCCATTGCGATGCTGGTGAACATCATCGTGATGCAGCTCGAGCTGGCCGGCATCGTCGAGCCCGGCGCCCATCCGGAAGAGCCCTCCGCCTGAACTGCCCCGGCGGCAGCGCCTAAACTCGCGGCCATGTCCTTGCCCGTACTTTCCGCTTCGCCAGAACGCGTCGACATCCAGCTCGGCGACCGCAGCTACCCCATCTTGATTGGCGCCGGCCTGCTGGACGACCCCCAGAGCTTTGCCGCCACGCCCGCAGCCGCTTCAGCCCTGATCGTCAGCAACACCACGGTTGCGCCGCTCTATGCCAAGGCGCTCCGCGATGCGCTGGCGAACCGTTTCCGCACCGTGCACCTGCTCGAGTTGCCCGACGGCGAAGTGCACAAGGACCTGCAGACGCTGAACCTGATCTTCGACGCCCTGCTCGGCCACGGCAGCGACCGCAAGACCGTGCTGTTCGCCCTGGGCGGCGGCGTGGTGGGCGACATGACCGGCTTTGCCGCCGCGAGCTACATGCGCGGTGTGCCTTTCGTCCAGGTGCCGACCACGCTGCTCGCGCAGGTCGATTCCTCGGTCGGCGGCAAGACGGCCATCAACCATCCGTTGGGCAAGAACATGATCGGCGCGTTCTATCAGCCGCAGCTCGTGCTCTGCGACCTGAACACGCTGCAGACCCTGCCGCCGCGCGAACTCAGCGCGGGCCTGGCCGAAGTGATCAAGTACGGCCCGATCCACGACATGGCTTTCTTCGACTGGATCGAAGCCAACATCGATGCGCTGACGGCCCGCGACCCTGCCGCCTTGGCCCATGCCGTCAAGCGCAGTTGCGAGATCAAGGCGCTGGTGGTCGGCCAGGACGAGCGCGAGATGGGCTTGCGCGCCATCCTCAATTTCGGCCACACCTTCGGCCATGCCATCGAGTCCGGCCTGGGCTACGGCGAGTGGCTCCACGGCGAAGCGGTCGGCTGCGGCATGGTCATGGCGGCGCATCTGTCGCAGCGGCTCGGCGGCATCGATGCGGCCTTTGTCGATCGGCTCACGCGCCTGATCGAGCGTGCCGGCCTGCCCATCGTCGGTCCCGCACTTGGCGCCGAACGCTACCTGGAGCTGATGCGCGTCGACAAGAAGTCGGAAGCCGGCGAGATCCGCTTCGTGGTCATCGACAAGCCCGGCTCGGCCGTGGTCCGCAGCGCGCCCGATGCGCTCGTGCGCGAAGTGCTCGCGCAGTGCTGCGCGGGATGAGCGCCGCGCCGGGCCGCCCCAAGCAAGCTCGCTCCCGCTTGGCGGGAAGGCGCGCAGCGCCAAGGGTGCACCAATGAGCCTGGCGGCCTATGCCTGCCACCCCGCGCAATCGCGCGGGAGGCGCCATGCCGAACCGCCCGCACCCACGCGCGACGCCTTCCAGCGCGACCGCGACCGCATCGTGCATTCCACGGCTTTCCGCCGGCTGGTCTACAAGACCCAGGTTTTCCTGAACCACGAAGGCGACCTGTTCCGCACGCGGCTGACGCATTCGCTGGAAGTCGCCCAACTGGGCCGTTCGATTGCCCGTGCCCTGCGCCTGAACGAAGACCTCGTCGAGGCGATTGCGCTGGCGCACGATCTGGGCCACACGCCGTTTGGCCACGCCGGGCAGGATGCGCTGAACGCCTGCATGGCCGGGCACGGCGGCTTCGAGCACAACCTGCAGAGCCTGCGCGTGGTCGATGCGCTCGAGCATCGCTACCCGCAATACGACGGCCTGAACCTCAGCTTCGAGACCCGCGAGGGCATCCTCAAGCATTGCTCGCGCGCCAATGCCGAGCGCATCGAGGCCGCCGAGCCGCACGGCGTGGCGCGGCGCTTTCTGGACCGCACGCAGCCCGCGCTCGAAGCGCAGTTGTGCAACCTGGCCGATGCCATTGCGTACAACGCCCATGACATCGACGACGGTGTGCGCTCGGGCCTCATCAGCGTCGAGCAGCTGGCCGAGGTGGAGCTTTTCGAGCGATATCGCCGCGAAGCCCTGGCCGAGCACCCGCAGTTGCAGGACCGGCGCGTGCTCTATGAAACCATCCGGCGCATGCTGAGCGCGCAGGTCTACGACGTGATCGACGCAACGCGCGCGGCCATCGAAGCGCTCGCGCCGGTCGATGCAGACGCCGTGCGCAACGCCCCGCCCATCGTCGCCTTCAGCGAAACGATGCAGGCGCAGTCGGACGAGCTCAAGCGTTTCCTGTTCCGCAATCTCTACCGGCATCCCCAGGTCACCCAGACCACCGACCAAGCGCAGCAAGTGGTGTGGGAGCTGTTCGAGGCTTACCTCGAACGAAGCGACGAGATGCCCGTTTCCTATGCCGATCGCCACGACCGACACCGCGCCGTGGCCGACTACATCGCCGGCATGACCGATCGTTTCGCCATGCGCGAGCACGAGCGGCTCACCGGCCGCCGGGGCATCGCATGAGTTCGACCACGCCTGCACGCGTGCCTGCCGCTGTTTACGCGGTCCTGCTGGGAGGCGTCAGCGGCGCCTTGCATCTCGGCAAGCTGCCGCCCGCCGTGCCGGCACTGCAGGCATCGCTCGGCATCAGCCTCGTGGAGGCCGGCTTCCTGCTGTCGCTCGTGCAGGTGGCGAGCATGACCCTGGGGCTGATCGCCGGTCTCGCGGCCGACACCATCGGCCTGCGCCGCAGCATGCTGACGGGGCTGGTGGTATTGACGGTCGCCAGCCTGCTGGGCGGCGCGGTCGGCGCCGGGCTCGTGGGCGGAACGCATGCGGTGCAGTGGCTGCTGGTCTTGCGCGCCATCGAGGGCATTGGTTTCTTGCTGTCGGTCATGCCGGGGCCGGGACTGATTCGTGCACTGACACCCCCGGGCGCCGACAAGGCCGCGATGGGGTTGTGGGGCGCCTACATGCCGCTCGGCGTGGCGCTTGCGTTGTTGCTCGGGCCGGCCCTGATCGGCTGGGGCGGGTGGGCCGACTGGTGGTGGCTGCTGTCCGTGGTGTCGGCCGTTGCGGCGCTTTGGGTCTGGCTGGCCGTGCCTTCGGACCGCCTGCGCACGGCCGCTGTGGGCAATGCGTCCGTCGGCTGGACGCCGCGTTTGCGCGCCACGGTCGGTGCGCGCGGGCCCTGGCTGATCGCGCTGACTTTCGCCGTGTACTCGGCCCAGTGGATGGCGGTGATCGGCTTCCTGCCCGCCATCTATGCCGGCGCGGGCGTACCGGCCGGCTGGAATGCGGTGCTCACGGCGCTTGCGGCCGCAATGAACATCGTCGGAAACATCGCCGGCGGCCGCTGGCTGCAGCGCGGCGTGGCTCCCGAGCGGCTGCTGCAATGGGGCTTCCTGGCAATGGCATTGGGGGGTGTGGCGGCGTTCGCGCAGGTGGGGCAGGGCGCTGAGGCGTTGAGCCTGCCGCCGGCGCTTCGCTACATCGCCGTTTGCGCCTTCTCTCTGGGCGGCGGCATGGTGCCGGCGACCCTGTTCCTGCT
Source organism: Variovorax raffinosi (assembly GCF_051216615.1). Taxonomy (NCBI): domain Bacteria; kingdom Pseudomonadati; phylum Pseudomonadota; class Betaproteobacteria; order Burkholderiales; family Comamonadaceae; genus Variovorax; species Variovorax raffinosi. Next base: position 226,106 of record NZ_JBPJZR010000010.1, on the reverse strand, counting down.
CGGCGTGCGGCTGGCGCCCAGTCCGAACACCGTGTCCACGACGGTCGGGCTGATGCAGCAGGCGTCCTCGCTCGGCCAGTTCCTGGCACCGCCGGCGGTCGCGTGGGTGGCCCACCGCGTCGGCGGCTGGCATTGGACCTGGACTGCCACGCTGGCCTGCTCGCTGGCTGGCATGGCGCTCGCGCGGCGCCTGGGGCGGATTCGCCCTTCAGCGGAGGTGGCATGACCGGCCCGACGACAATAGCCGCCGCCCAGGCCGAAGCCGATACGCGGCGCTGGCTTGAACGCGCGGTGATCGGCCTGAACCTGTGCCCGTTCGCAAAGGCGGTGCATGTGAAGGCGCAGATCCACTACGCCACCTACCTGCCCACCGAGGAGGCCGACTTGATGGATGCGCTTCTTTCCGAAGCCCGCGAGCTCGCAGCCCTCGACGCCACCGTGCGCGACACCACCCTTCTGATAGCACCCAACACCTTGGCCGATTTTCTGGACTTCAACGATTTCACGGCGCGCGCCGAGCGCCGCCTTGCGCGCGCAGGTTTCGACGGCGTGTTTCAGCTTGCGAGCTTTCATCCGCAGTTCCAGTTCGGCGGCACTGAGGTCGATGACATCGGCAATGCCACCAACCGTGCGCCTTACCCCACGCTGCACCTGCTGCGCGAAGACAGCGTGAGCCGCGCGGTCGAGGCATTTCCCGAAGCGGAAGCGATCTTCGAGCGCAACATCGAGACGCTCGAAGCGCTGGGCGCGTCGGGCTGGGCGGCGCTGGACGTCGGTGCCGGGAGTGCCAAGCCATGAACGCCAAGGTCGCGACCCAACCCGTGAAAACCAACAAAGCCGCCAAGGCCGATGCAGAACTGTCCGAAGTCCTGCGCGAGGGCCAGTCCATCGAGCTGCTGAAAGAGCTGCACATCCTCACGCGCGAGGGCCGTCTCAACCAGGACTCGCGGCGCAAGCTCAAGCAGGTCTACCACCTGTTCCAGTTCATTGAGCAACTGCTGCGCGAACTGCCTGAAGGAGGCGCAGGCGCCACGCTGGCCGACCATGGCGCGGGCAAGTCCTACCTCGGCTTCATCATCTACGACCTGTTCTTCCGGGCACGCCAGGGCGGCCACGTCTACGGCATCGAGACGCGCGCCGAGCTGGTCGAAAAATCACGGGCGCTTGCACAGCGCCTGGGTTTCGGCCGCATGTCGTTCCTGAACCTGACGGTCGCCGAATCGGCCCAGGCCAGCGAACTGCCTGATCAGATCGATGTGGTCACCGCGCTGCATGCCTGCGACACCGCCACCGACGACGCCATTGCCTTCGGTCTCGCCAAGAAGGCGCGCTGCATGGTGCTGGTGCCCTGCTGCCAGGCCGAAGTGGCCGCCTGCCTGCGCGAAACCAAGGCGCTGGCGCTGTCGCGCACGCCGCTGGCCGAGCTGTGGCGCCATCCGCTGCACACGCGCGAGATCGGCAGCCAGCTCACCAACGTGCTGCGCTGCCTGTACCTGGAAGCCAATGGCTACAGCGTGACGGTGACTGAGCTGGTCGGTTGGGAGCACAGCATGAAGAACGAGTTGATCCTGGCGCGCTACACCGGCCAACGCAAGGCGAGCGCGGCAACGCGGCTGGGTGAGCTGCTGTCGCAGTTCGGGCTCGACACGCTGGGCGACACGCGCTTTCGCCTGAACTGACCTGACTGAATTTCAGGTGGGGCGGGGCGTTTCGCGCGACGCCAGCAGCGCGAGCAGCGAATCCCGTTCGGGCCACGCCACCGTCTTCCAAGGGCTGCGTTCGCTTTCGAGCAGCTTTTCGGCCACCGAGGCCAGCAGCTTGCGGCCGACGAAATTGCTGCCCGGCGCTTCGCGCTCACCCGCGAGGAAGCTTTGGGCATAGTGGTCCCAGCCGCTGAAGCGCTCGACCGCCAGCTCCACGGCCGGCACCAGCCATTCCAGCGCCTCCTGTGCGCTGACATAGCCCACCGCTGCCGCACCCGTGGCCAGGTGGCTGGCGCGTCCGATCCAGAGGGCCAGGTCATCGTCGTTGGGTTGCAGGGGAAGGCCTTGGACGATCTCCGTCACCGCGGCCTCGGCGCTCTCGCACTCCGTGACCGAAAAGTCGCGCGCCAGCAGCTTCTTCCAGGGCTCGACCTCTTTCGCGGGAATATCGACGCACAGCAGGTGCACCGCGCTGCGCTGCATCTCCTCGGCTTCCCGCAGATCGGACGCAAAGGTCTCGCGGTACACCGCCGCCAGCGCCACGGCGAAGTTCTCGAAGCGCGACGAGGCGGCAAGACGTGCTTCCAGCGCTGCGTTGCCTTCCTGCCGCGCCGCTTCGCGCTCGGCCGCCTCCTGCGCCAGTTCGGCCTTTCCCTCCGCCAGGCCTTCTTTCGCCGAGTCGATCAATTCCTTGAAAAACTTGAACATTCGCAGCTCCCCAGACTGGTTGGTAAACGGGCCGCTTAGGATACAAGCCCTGCGCCACAACCCATCCCATGGCCCGTCTACCCCGTCTCACGCTGGCCGACATACCGCACCACGTGATCCAGCGCGGCAACAACCGCCAGCCGATCTTTGTCGATCGTGCGGACCACGAGAAGCTGCTCGGCCTGCTGGCCGAAAACGCCGTGCGCTTCGGTGTCGCGCTGCACGCCTACGTGCTGATGGACAACCATTTCCACCTGCTGGCCACGCCGAACAGCGCCACCGGCCTGCCGCAGTTCATGCAGTCGGTGGGGCGCAGCTATGTGCGCTACTTCAACGACCGCCACGGCCGCAGCGGCACCCTGTGGGAAGGGCGCTACCGGTCGACGCTGATCCAGACCGATCGCTACCTGATGACCTGCATGGCCTACATCGACCTCAACCCCGTGCGGGCGGGCATGGTGGCCGATGCGCGCGACTTCCCCTGGTCCAGCCACGGCCACTACGCCGGGCTGCGGCACGACCGGCTGCTGACGCCCCATCCGCTGTACTGGGAGCTGGGCAACACGCCGTTCGCGCGCGAGGCCGCCTACGTCGACTTGGTGCGTGGCGGGGTGCGGGCGGCTGACCAGACCGCGCTGACGGAGGCCACTTTGCGGGGCTGGGCGGCGGGCGATGGGGAATTTCTCGACTCGCTTCAGAAGGCCACGGACCGCCGTGTGGTCAAGGCCAAGGCGGGGCGACCGCCTTCAAACCCCATTTCCTGAGCACTCAGTAGGCCTCAAGCCGTTGCAAAGGCTAGGTCTTTTGCTCCTGTTTTTAATATGTCCCTAATTTAATTCTGACAAGAAAACTCGGGATTTAATAAGAATCTGACCCCTATTAAAGTGTTTGGCATTCTTTGTGCATCGCAATATGCTCCCTTTCCCTGCGAAAACTGAAGGAGTGCGCCATGACGACGGCTGCCGAGATCGAACATCTCCAAAAACACGGTCTGTATTCCGGTGCTGATGAGCACGACGCCTGCGGCGTCGGCTTCGTCGCCCATATCAAAGGCGAGAAAAGCCACGCCATCGTGCTGCAGGGCTTGAAGATCCTCGAAAACCTCGACCATCGCGGCGCAGTGGGTGCTGACAAGCTGATGGGAGACGGCGCCGGCATCCTGATCCAGTTGCCCGACCACCTGTACCGCGAAGAGATGGCGAAGCAGGGCGTCACGCTGCCCCCGCCGGGCGAATACGGCGTCGGCATGATCTTCCTGCCGAAGGAACACGCATCCCGCGAAGCCTGCGAACAAGAGATGGAACGCGCCATCAAGGCCGAAGGCCAGGTGCTGCTGGGCTGGCGAGATGTGCCGGTCAACCGCGACATGCCCATGTCGCCCACCGTGCGCGCCAAGGAACCGCTGCTGCGCCAGGTCTTCATCGGCCGCGGCAACGATGTGATCGTGCAAGACGCGCTGGAACGCAAGCTCTATGTGATCCGCAAGACCGCCAGCGCCAACATCCAGCGCCTGAAGCTCAAGCACAGCAAGGAATACTACGTTCCGAGCATGTCCAGCCGCACTGTCGTCTACAAAGGCCTGCTGCTTGCCGACCAGGTCGGCACGTACTTCATGGACCTGCAGGACAAGCGTTGCGTCTCGGCCCTGGGCCTGGTGCACCAGCGCTTCTCGACCAACACCTTCCCCGAGTGGCCGCTGGCCCATCCGTACCGCTATGTCGCCCACAACGGCGAAATCAACACGGTCAAGGGCAACTACAACTGGATGAAGGCGCGCGAAGGCGTGATGTCTTCGCCCGTGCTTGGCGCCGACCTGCAGAAGCTCTACCCGATCAGCTTCGCCGGCCAGTCCGACACCGCCACCTTCGACAACTGCCTCGAACTGTTGACGATGGCCGGCTACCCCATCAGCCAGGCCGTGATGATGATGATTCCCGAGCCCTGGGAACAGCACGCCACCATGGACCCGCGTCGCCGCGCGTTCTATGAATACCACGCCGCCATGCTCGAGCCGTGGGACGGCCCGGCCTCCATCGTGTTCACCGACGGCCGCCAGATCGGCGCCACGCTCGACCGCAACGGCCTGCGCCCCTCGCGCTACTGCGTGACCGACGACGACCTGGTCATCATGGCTTCCGAATCGGGCGTGCTGCCCGTGCCCGAGCAGAAGATCGTGCGCAAGTGGCGCCTGCAGCCCGGCAAGATGTTCCTGATCGACCTGGAACAGGGCCGCATGATCGACGACGAGGAGGTCAAGGCCACCCTCGCCAACAGCAAGCCCTACAAGCAGTGGATCGAGAACCTGCGCATCAAGCTCGACAGCGTCAAGGCCGAGCCGGTGACCGCACCGCTGAGCCAGGTTGCGTTGCTCGACCGCCAGCAGGCCTTCGGCTACACCCAGGAAGACATCAAGTTCCTGATGAGCCCGATGGCGCAGGCCGGCGAAGAAGGCATCGGCTCCATGGGCAACGACAGCCCGCTGGCCGTGCTCTCGAACAAGAACAAGCTGCTCTACAACTACTTCAAGCAGTTGTTCGCGCAGGTGACCAACCCGCCGATCGACCCGATCCGCGAAGCGATCGTGATGTCGCTGGTCTCCTTCATCGGCCCCAAGCCCAACCTGCTGGACATCAACCAGGTCAACCCGCCGATGCGGCTCGAAGTGAGCCAGCCGATCCTGGACTTCGCCGACATGGCGAAGCTGCGCGACATCGGCAAGTACACGCAGGGCAAGTTCAAGAGCTACGTGCTCGACATCACCTACCCGCTCGCCTGGGGCGACGAAGGCGTCGAAGCCAAGCTGGCCTCGCTGTGCGCCGAAGCGGTGGATGCCATCAAGGGCGGCCACAACATCCTGATCGTCAGCGACCGCGGCGTGAGCCCGACGCAAGTGGCGATTCCGGCTGTGCTGGCCCTCTCGGCCGTGCACCAGTACCTGGTCCGTGAAGGCCTGCGCACCACCGCCGGCCTCGTCGTCGAAACCGGCTCGGCCCGCGAAGTGCATCACTTCGGCGTGCTGGCTGGCTATGGCGCGGAAGCCGTGCACCCGTACCTCGCGATGGAAACCCTGGCGGCCATGCACGCCGACCTGCCGGGTGACCTGAGCGCCGACAAGGCGGTCTACAACTACGTCAAGGCCATCGGCAAGGGCCTGTCGAAGATCATGTCGAAGATGGGTGTCAGCACCTACATGAGCTACTGCGGCGCGCAGCTGTTCGAGGCCATCGGCCTGAACACCGCCACCGTCAACAAGTACTTCACCGGCACGGCCAGCCGCGTGGAAGGCATCGGCGTCTTCGAGATCGCCGAAGAAGCCATCCGCATGCACAAGGCCGCGTTCGGCAACGACCCGGTGCTCGCCAACATGCTCGACGCCGGCGGCGAATACGCCTGGCGCACGCGTGGCGAAGAGCACATGTGGACGCCCGATGCCATCGCCAAGCTGCAGCACAGCACGCGCTCCAACAACTGGAACACGTACAAGGAATACGCGCAGCTCATCAACGACCAGAACCGTCGCCATCTCACGCTGCGTGGCCTGTTCGAGTTCAAGATCGATCCGGCCAAGGCCATTCCCGTGGACGAGGTCGAAGCTGCCGCGGAAATCGTCAAGCGCTTCGCCACCGGCGCGATGTCGCTCGGCTCGATCAGCACCGAGGCGCACGCCACGCTCGCCATTGCCATGAACCGCATCGGCGGAAAGAGCAACACGGGCGAGGGCGGTGAAGACCCGGCTCGCTATCGCAACGAACTCAAGGGTATCCCGATCAAGCAGGGCGACACGCTCAAGAGCGTGATCGGCGCGGCTAACGTCGAAGTCGACCTGCCGCTGAAGGACGGCGACTCGCTGCGTTCGCGCATCAAGCAGGTGGCCTCGGGCCGCTTCGGCGTCACCGCCGAGTACCTGCATTCGGCCGACCAGATCCAGATCAAGATGGCGCAAGGTGCCAAGCCGGGCGAGGGCGGCCAGCTCCCGGGCGGCAAGGTCACCGAGTACATCGGCAAGCAGCGCTACGCGGTGCCGGGCGTCGGCCTGATCTCGCCGCCGCCGCACCATGACATCTACTCGATCGAGGACTTGGCTCAGCTCATCCATGACCTGAAGAACACCGCACCGCACGCCAGCATCAGCGTGAAGCTGGTGAGCGAAATCGGCGTCGGCACCATCGCGGCGGGCGTGGCCAAGTGCAAGAGCGACCACGTCGTGATTGCCGGCCACGACGGCGGCACGGGCGCATCGCCCTGGTCGTCGATCAAGCACGCGGGCAGCCCGTGGGAAATCGGCTTGGCCGAAACGCAGCAGACGCTGGTGCTCAACCGCCTGCGCAGCCGCATCCGCGTGCAGGCCGACGGCCAGATGAAGACCGGCCGCGACGTCGCCATCGGCGCGCTGCTGGGTGCTGACGAGTTCGGCTTTGCGACCGCGCCGCTGGTGGTCGAGGGCTGCATCATGATGCGCAAGTGCCACCTGAACACCTGCCCGGTGGGCGTGGCCACGCAAGACCCGCTGTTGCGCAAGAAGTTCTCGGGTAAGCCCGAGCACGTCGTCAACTACTTCTTCTTCGTTGCGGAAGAGGTGCGCCAGATCATGGCCCAGCTCGGCATCCGCAAGTTCGACGACCTGATCGGCCGCGCCGACCTGCTCGATACGCGCAAGGGCATCGAGCACTGGAAGGCCTCGGGCCTCGATTTCAGCCGCCTGTTCGCGCTGCCGAACGTGCCGGCCGACGTGGCGCGCTTCCATGTCGAGAACCAGGACCACGGCCTCGAACGCGCGCTCGACGTCAAGCTCATCGAGAAGTCGCGTCCCGCCATCGACAAGGGCGAGAAGGTGCAGTTCATCGAGGTGGCGCGCAACGTCAACCGTTCGGTGGGCGCGATGCTCTCGGGCGCGCTGACCAAGGTGCATCCGCAGGGACTGCCCGACGATTCGATCCGCATCCAGCTCGAAGGCACGGGCGGCCAGTCGTTCGGTGCGTTCCTGGCACGCGGCATCACGCTGTACCTGATCGGCGACGCCAACGACTACACCGGCAAGGGCCTCTCGGGCGGCCGCGTCGTGGTGCGCCCCAGCCTCGACTTCCGCGGTGAAGCGGTGCGCAACACCATCGTCGGCAACACCGCGCTGTATGGCGCGACCACCGGCGAGGCTTATCTGTGCGGCGTGGCCGGCGAACGTTTCGCGGTGCGCCTGTCGGGTGCCACAGCGGTCATCGAAGGCACGGGCGACCATGGCTGCGAATACATGACGGGCGGCACGGTCGCGGTGCTCGGCAAGACCGGCCGCAACTTCGCCGCCGGCATGAGCGGTGGCGTGGCTTTCGTCTACGACGAAGACGGCGAGTTCGCCACGCGTTGCAACCTCTCGATGGTGTCGCTCGACAAGGTGCTGACCTCGGCCGAGCAAACCGCGAGCGTGCATCGCAAGATCTGGCACGGCGGCGAGACCGACGAAGCCCAGCTCAAGAAGCTGCTCGAAGAGCACCACCGCTGGACCGGCAGCAAGCGCGCGCGCGAACTGCTCGACACCTGGGCCGTGTCGCGCACGAAGTTCGTGAAAGTGTTCCCGAACGAATACAAGCGTGCACTGGGCGAGCTGCACGACCGCAAGGTCGAGCTGGCCAGCACCGGCAACAACGCGCATGTCGGCCTGGAGCCGCACGCACTGGCCGCCGCACCGCAAGCCGTGCCGGCTTCGGTCTGAGCGCCCACGAGAACGCAGAGAGAACAAAGGAAAGCACGATGGGAAAGATCACCGGCTTCATGGAGCATGAGCGCGTCGAAGAGGGCTACAAGCCCGTGGACGAGCGCGTCAAGCACTACAAGGAATTCGTTGTCGGCCTGAACACCGACCAGGCCAAGGTGCAGGGCGCGCGCTGCATGGACTGCGGCACGCCGTTCTGCAACAGCGGCTGCCCGGTCAACAACATCATTCCGGACTTCAACGACCTCGTGTACCGCAACGATTGGCAAAACGCCTTCGCGGTGCTCGACTCGACCAACAACTTCCCCGAGTTCACCGGCCGCATCTGCCCCGCGCCCTGCGAAGCAGCCTGCGTGCTGAATGTGAACGACGAGGCGGTCGGCATCAAGTCGCTGGAGCACGCGATCATCGACCGCGCCTGGGATGAAGGCTGGGTCGCGCCGCGCATCGCCAAGCACAAGACTGGCAAGAAGGTCGCCGTGGTCGGTGCCGGCCCTGCAGGCATGGCTGCCGCGCAGCAACTGGCGCGCGTCGGCCACGACGTGACGCTGTTCGAGAAGAACGACCGCATCGGCGGGCTGCTGCGCTATGGCATTCCCGACTTCAAGATGGAGAAGACCCACATCGATCGCCGTGTCGAGCAGATGAAGGCCGAGGGCGTGACCTTCCGCACCGGCGTGATGGTCGGTGCCGCGAAAGATCCGCTGGGCAAGGGCTCCAAGGTCACGAACCTGGCCAAGGAAACCGTCACGCCCGAGCAATTGCAGAAAGAGTTCGACGCCGTGCTGCTCACCGGTGGTGCTGAGCAATCGCGCGACCTGCCGGTGCCCGGCCGCGATCTCGACGGCATTCATTTCGCAATGGAGTTCCTGCCGCAGCAGAACCGCGTCAACGCGGGCGACAAGGTCAAGGGCCAACTGCGCGCCGATGGCAAGCACGTGATCGTCATTGGCGGTGGCGACACCGGTTCCGATTGCGTGGGCACCAGCAACCGCCACGGCGCTGCCAGCGTCACGCAGTTCGAGCTGATGCCTCAGCCACCCGAAGAAGAAAACCGCCCGATGACCTGGCCGTACTGGCCGATCAAGCTGCGCACCAGCTCCAGCCATGAAGAAGGTTGCGAGCGCGAGTTTGCGATCTCCACGAAGGAATTCATTGGCGAGAAGGGCAAGGTCACAGGCCTGAAGACGGTTCGCGTCGAATGGAAAGACGGTCGCATGCAGGAAGTGGCCGGCAGCGAGCAGATCCTCAAGGCCGACCTCGTGCTGCTGGCCATGGGTTTCATCAGCCCCGTTGCCACCGTGCTCGACGCCTTCGGTGTCGAGAAGGATGCACGCGGCAATGCCAAGGCCACAGTCGACTTCATCGGCGGCTATGCCACGAACGCGCCAAAGGTGTTTGCCGCTGGCGACATTCGCCGTGGTCAGTCGCTGGTTGTGTGGGCCATTCGCGAGGGCCGTCAAGCCGCGCGTTCAGTGGATGAATTTTTGATGGGTTTCAGCGACTTACCTCGCTGATTTTTGTTTCAATTTGGCGGCCGCTGTCATGGCGCCGGTATCATCCGCTGGAAAACCGCATGCCGGGATGCCCGAAAGGGCGCCCGGCTTTTTTATTGAGATGGACCCAGCCACCCAGCCACATCCCTTCGTAGAGTTTCGAGACGTCACGTTCGGCTACGGCGCGCGCGCGATTCTCGACAACGTTTCGTTCACAGTGCCGCGTGGCAAGGTGACGGCGTTGATGGGAGCCTCGGGTGGTGGCAAGACCACGGTCTTGCGATTGATCGGCGGACAGCAACGTGCACAGCGCGGTGAAGTCCTGTTCGATGGTCAGGACGTCGTCAGGTTTGACGCAAGCGCGCTCTATGCGGCGCGGCGTCGCATGGGCATGCTGTTCCAGTTCGGCGCCCTGTTCACCGACATGAGCGTGTTCGACAACGTGGCCTTTCCGTTGCGCGAGCACACGCAACTGTCCGAAGCGCTGGTGCGCGACATCGTGCTCATGAAGCTCGATGCAGTCGGCCTGCGCGGTGCGCGCGACCTGATGCCCAGCGAGGTGTCGGGCGGCATGGCACGGCGCGTGGCACTGGCGCGTGCCATCGCGCTCGATCCCGACCTCGTGATGTACGACGAACCCTTCGCCGGCCTCGATCCGATTTCGCTGGGCACGGCCGCGCGGCTGATCCGCCAGCTCAACGACACGCTCGGGCTGACCAGCATCATCGTGTCGCACGATGTCGAGGAAACCTTCCGCATCGCCGATCACGTGATCATCCTGGCCAACGGCGGTATCGCGGCGCAGGGCGCGCCCGCCGAAGTGCGCGACAGCGCCGATCCGCTGGTGCATCAGTTCGTGAATGCGCTGCCCGACGGGCCGGTGCGCTTTCACTACCCGGGTGCAAGCATCGAAGACGATTTCGGTCCCGTGGTCGGAGGTCGGTCATGAGCTGGTGGAAGCCTGCCGACATCGGCTATGCGGTGCGCAGCAAGCTGGCCGGCATCGGCTTTGCTGCGAAGCTGTTCATCCGCTTGTCGCTGCAGGGCGCGCAGAGCCTGCGCCGCTTCAGCCTCGTGCGCGACCAGATCCATTTTTTGGGCAACTACTCGCTCGCGATCATCGCGGTGTCGGGCCTGTTCGTCGGCTTCGTGCTTGGCCTGCAGATGTATTACGCGCTGCAGCGCTATGGGTCTTCCGAAGCGCTCGGCCTGCTCGTCACCCTGAGCCTCGTGCGCGAACTCGGGCCTGTTGTCGCAGCGCTGCTTTTCACGGGGCGTGCCGGTACGTCGCTCACTGCGGAGATCGGTCTCATGAAGGCCGGCGAGCAACTGAGCGCGATGGAAATGATGGCGGTCGATCCGGTCCAGCGCATCCTTGCGCCGCGCTTCTGGGCCGGCATCATCACCATGCCGCTGCTGGCGGCAGTGTTCAGCGCGGTCGGCATCATGGGCGGCTACGTGGTGGGCGTGCTGATGCTGGGCGTGGACCCGGGTGCGTTCTGGGGCCAGATGCAGGGTGGCGTCGATGTGTGGCGCGATGTCGGCAACGGCGTCATCAAGAGCATCGTCTTCGGTTTCACCGTGACCTTCATCGCATTGCTGCAGGGCTACGAGGCCCAGCCCACGCCCGAGGGCGTGTCGCGTGCGACCACGCGGACCGTGGTGATGGCGTCGCTGGCGGTGCTGGGTCTGGACTTCCTCCTGACCGCCATGATGTTCAGTATTTAAAGGGGCCAGGGCCTCATCGTTCTAGAGAGTGCAAACCATGCAACGTTCCAACAATGACATCTGGGTCGGCCTGTTCGTGCTGATCGGCGCGGCCGCATTGCTGTTCCTCGCGCTGCAGTCGGCCAACCTGCTGAGCCTGAACTTCCAGAAGACCTACGCGGTCACCGCGCGCTTCGACAACATCGGCGGGCTCAAGCCGCAGACCGCGGTCAAGAGCGCTGGCGTGGTGGTCGGTCGTGTGGAGTCGATCACCTTCGACGACAAGACCTTTCAGGCCAGCGTGACGCTGGCATTGCAAAACCGTTACAGTTTTCCCAAGGACAGCTCGCTCAAGATCCTGACCAGTGGCTTGCTCGGAGAGCAGTACATCGGGATCGAGGCGGGCGCCGAAGAGAAGAACTTGCAAGCCGGCGACACCATCACCGCGACCCAGTCGGCCGTGGTGCTGGAGAACCTGATCAGCCAGTTCCTCTACAGCAAGGCAGCCGAAGGAAATACGGCGCCTGGTACAGCGAATAAAAAATGAAAACACGATCTAATCTGTCAATTGCTATGAAAAATATAGCTAAATACGCCCATTGGACGGGCGCTGCAGCCGCTTTTGCACTCGTGGCCGGATGCGCCACCGGCCCGAATGCCAACCCGGCCGACCCGTTCGAGCCCATGAACCGTGGTGTTTCGCGCTTCAACGAAACTGTCGACGACGCGGTGCTGGTCCCTGTGGCCACCGTCTACCAGAAGGCCTTGCCCTCGATGGTGCGCACGGGCGTGAACAACTTCTTCAGCAACATCGGCGATGTCTGGAGCCTGGCCAACAACGTGGCCCAGCTCAAGCTGCAAGGCAGTGCAGAGACCTTCATGCGGCTCAACGTCAACACCTTCTTCGGGCTCGGCGGCCTGCTCGACGTCGCCAGCGACGCGGGCATCCAGCGCCACGAGGAAGATTTCGGCCAGACGCTCGGCTATTGGGGCGTGGGCCCCGGTCCTTATGTGGTGCTGCCGCTGCTGGGCCCGTCGACCCTGCGCGACACCGTGGCGAAACCGCTCGACTACTACGGCGACCCGCTGGCCCATGTGGAGGACGTCCCATGGCGCAATTCGCTGGTCGTCCTGCGCGTGGTGGACACGCGCGCGCAGTACCTGCGTGCGGGCCGCTTGCTCGGCGACGCAGCGCTCGACAAGTATTCGTTCACGCGCGACGCGTTCCTGCAGCGCCGCCGCAGCCAGGTCTACGACGGCAATCCGCCGGACGACGGCGCCGGAAAGTAAGGACGCGGTGAAGGCGGGTGATGAAGCTGCTTGCATCCGGTTGCAAGGCTTCACCCGCCAGACAGGAACCCGGTCGGCTCCGAGCGGCTCGAATCCGTTTCTGTCTCAGTACTGCGCTTCTTGCGCGTACTTCGTGGATTTTCAAATTTGATTGAGGGACTCACCATGAACAACAAGACCTTGCAACGACGCGATCTCGGCCGCCTGGTGCTGGCCGGTGCCCTGCTGTTCGGCGCCGCCGTTGCCTTTGTCCAGCCCGCGCACGCGGCCGACGAAGCACCCGATGCGCTGGTCAAGCGCCTGTCGACCGACGTGCTGGACACGATCAAGGCCGACTCGTCCATCAAGGCGGGCGACGTCAACAAGATCATGCTGCTGGTCGACAGCAAGATCATGCCCAACGTCAATTTCCAGCGCATGACGGCTTCCGCCGTCGGCCCGGCCTGGCGCCAGGCCACGCCCGAGCAGCAAAAGCGGCTGCAGGACGAATTCAAGACCCTGCTCGTGCGCACCTACGCCGGCGCGCTCGACCAGGTGACCGACCAGACCGTCACGATCCGCCCCTACCGCGGCGCGCCCACCGATACCGACGTGTTGGTGCGCACCGAGGTCAAGGGCCGCGGCGATCCCGTGCAGCTCGACTACCGCCTCGAAAAGACGCCGGGCCAAGGCGCTGGCTGGAAGGTCTACAACCTGAATGTGCTGGGCGTCTGGCTGGTCGACACCTACCGCACCCAGTTCGCGCAGGAGATCAACAAGAGCGGCATCGATGGCCTGATTGCCGCGCTGGCCGCGCGCAACAAGGGCAACAGCAAGGGCTGACGCCATGCTGGTCCTGCCCACCAAGCTCACCCACGACGAGGCCCCCGCCTGCATGCGCATGCTGCAGCAGGGGTTGAAGGGCCAGACGGATTCGTCGTCGACCGTGGTCGACGCCACCGCGCTGGCGCAGTTCGATTCGTCGGCACTGGCGGTGCTGCTCGAATGCCGGCGTGAGTCGAGCGCGCTGGGTCGAGGCTTTGCGGTCAAGGGCCTGTCGCCCCGGCTGCGTGAACTGGCCGCCCTGTACGGCATCGCGGGCCTTTTGCCCGCCGCGCCCTGAAAAAGTAACCGCCCCGTAAAATCACGGGCTCCCATGCCCGCGATCTCATTCCAATCGGTCTCCAAGACCTACCCCCCCTCTAAACAGCAAAAAGCCCAAGGCAAACAAGGGCTGCGCGCGGTCGACGAGGTCAGCTTCCAGATCGAGCCGGGCGAGTTCTTCGGCCTGCTCGGCCCCAACGGCGCTGGCAAGACCACCCTGATCAGCATGCTCGCCGGGCTCGCGCGCCCCACGGCCGGTGCCATCAGCGTCCACGGGTTCGACGTGCAGCGCGACTATGCCGAGGCACGACGCCAGTTGGGCATCGTGCCGCAGGAGCTGGTGTTCGACCCCTTCTTCAATGTGCGCGAGTCGCTGCGCATCCAGTCGGGCTACTTCGGCATCAAGAACAACGACGACTGGATCGACGAACTGCTGCACAGCCTCGGCCTGACGGACAAGGCCACGGCCAACATGCGCCAGCTTTCCGGCGGCATGAAGCGCCGCGTGCTGGTGGCGCAGGCGCTGGTGCACAAGCCGCCCGTGATCGTGCTCGACGAGCCCACGGCCGGCGTCGACGTCGAGTTGCGCCAGACGCTCTGGCAGTTCGTCGCCAAGCTCAACAAGCAGGGCAGCACCGTGTTGCTGACCACCCATTACCTCGAAGAAGCCGAAGCGCTGTGCAGCCGCATCGCGATGCTCAAGCTGGGCCGCGTGATCGCGCTCGACCGCACCAGCGAACTGCTGAAGTCGGCCGCCAGCAACGTGCTGCGCTTCAAGACCGACGCCATGCTGCCCTGGGCCATCGCCCAGCATGCACGCATCACCGGGCGCATCGTGCAGCTGCCGGCGCAGAACGCGCATGAAGTCGAACAACTGCTGGCCGCGATCCGCGAAGCCGGTGTCGCAGTGGAAGACGTGGAAATGCGCAAGGCCGACCTGGAAGACGTGTTCATCGACCTGATGGCGGGCGAGCAGACGCCTTTGGAGGTCGCACGATGATGGCGGTCACTGGCTGGCGCGCGCTGCTCTACAAAGAGACATTGCGCTTCTGGAAGGTCGGCTTCCAGACCGTCGGTGCGCCGGTGCTCACCGCGCTGCTGTACCTCATGGTCTTCGGCCATGTGCTCGAAGGCCGCGTGACGGTCTACGGCACGGTCGGCTACACCGCTTTCCTGGTGCCCGGCCTCGTGATGATGAGCGTGCTGCAGAACGCGTTCGCCAACAGCTCGTCGTCGATCATCCAGAGCAAGATCATGGGCAACCTTGTCTTCGTGCTGCTCACGCCGCTGTCGCACTGGGGCTGGTTCCTCGCCTACGTGGGCTCGTCGATCATCCGCGGGCTGGCCGTGGGGCTGGGCGTGTTCGTGGTCACGATGTTCTTCGCGATGCCGAATTTCGTGGCGCCGGTCTGGATCATCGTCTTCGCGCTGCTGGGCGCCGCGATGCTCGGCACGCTCGGGCTGATCGCCGGCCTGTGGGCCGAGAAGTTCGACCAGATGGCCGTGTTCCAGAACTTCCTGATCATGCCCATGACCTTCCTGTCGGGCGTGTTCTATTCGATCGGCTCGCTGCCGCCGTTCTGGCAGAAGGTGAGCCACCTGAATCCGTTCTTCTACATGATCGACGGCTTTCGCTACGGTTTCTTCGGCGTGAGCGACGCCTCGCCCTGGCTGAGCCTGGGCATCGTCGGCACCGCCTGGCTGGTGGTGAGCGTCATCGCCGTCCATCTCCTTCGCATCGGCTACAAAATCCGGGGCTGAACGCCCCTTTTCCAGACCCCATGACCGCCGAACAACTCCAGTCCCTGATCCAGTCCCACCTCCCCTGCGAGCACATCACGCTCGAAGGCGATGGCCGACATTGGTACGCGACCATCGTCTCGGCCGAATTCGAGGGCAAGCGCGCCATCCAGCGCCACCAACGGGTCTACGCCACCCTCGGTGCGAAAATGCACACCGACGAGGTGCATGCGCTTTCGATGAAGACCTACACGCCGGCCGAATGGGCGGCAGTGGAAAAATGACTTTCCGGCCCCTGCGGGCCCCCTGATTTCGCTGGAACTTCGATGGACAAACTTCTGATTCGCGGCGGGCGGCAGCTTCGCGGCGAAGTACTCATTTCCGGCGCCAAGAACGCCGCGCTGCCCGAGCTGTGCGCCGCGCTGCTGACCGACCAGCCCGTGACGCTGCACAACGTGCCGCGCCTGCAGGACGTGTCGACCATGCTGAAGCTGGTGCGCAACATGGGCGTGACCGCCGAGCGCGACGACAACGGCACGGTGAGCCTGAACGCCAGCGACCTGGCCAACCCCGAGGCGCCCTACGAGCTGGTGAAGACCATGCGCGCTTCGGTGCTGGCCCTGGGCCCGCTGCTGGCCCGCTTCGGCCACGCCAAGGTCTCGCTGCCCGGCGGCTGCGCCATCGGCTCGCGGCCGGTCGATCAGCACATCAAGGGCCTGCAGGCCATGGGCGCCGAGATCGTGGTCGAGCACGGCTACATGATCGCCAGCCTGCCGGCCGGCCGCACCCGCCTGAAGGGCGCGCGCATCCTGACCGACATGGTCACCGTCACCGGCACCGAGAACTTCCTGATGGCCGCCGCGCTGGCCGAGGGCGAGACGCTGCTCGAAAACGCCGCGCAGGAGCCCGAGATCGTCGACCTGGCCGAAATGCTGATCCGCATGGGCGCGAAGATCCAGGGCCACGGCACCAGCCACATCCGCATCCAGGGCGTCGAGAAGCTGCACGGCTGCGAACACGCCGTGGTGGCCGACCGCATCGAGGCCGGCACCTTCCTGTGCGCCGTCGCGGCCACGGGCGGCGACGTGTTCCTGCGCCACGCCCGCGCCGACCACATGGACGCGGTGATCGACAAGCTGCGCGATGCCGGCTGCACGGTCGCGCGGGAAGAGGGCGGCGTGCGCATCAGCTCCAAGGCCCCGGCCAGCGAGCACCTGAAGGCGCAGAGCTTCAGCACCACCGAATACCCGGGCTTTCCGACCGACATGCAGGCCCAGTTCATGGCCCTGAACGTGATTGCGCGCGGCGCCTCGATGGTCACCGAGACCATCTTCGAGAACCGCTTCATGCACGTGAACGAGATGGTCCGCCTGGGCGCGACCATCCACGTCGAAGGCAAGGTCGCGATGGTCGAGGGCGTGACGCAACTGTCGGGCGCCACCGTGATGGCCACCGACCTGCGTGCCTCGGCCAGCCTCGTGATCGCCGGCCTCGTGGCCGAGGGCGAGACGCTGGTCGACCGCATCTATCACCTGGACCGAGGGTACGACCGCATGGAAGCCAAGCTGCGCGGCCTGGGTGCTGACATCGAACGCGTGACCGGAGCCGCCGCATGATCACTTTGGCTCTTTCCAAAGGCCGCATCTTCGAAGAGACGATGCCCCTGCTGGCCGCCGCCGGCATCGAGGTCACCGAAGACCCCGAGAAGTCGCGCAAGCTCATTCTCGAGACCACCCGGCCCGACGTGCGGGTGGTGCTGGTGCGCGCGTCCGACGTGCCCACCTACGTGCAGTACGGCGGCGCCGACCTCGGCGTGACCGGCCTCGACGTGCTGCTCGAAAACGGCAACCAGGGCATGTACCAGCCGCTCGACCTGCGCATCGCGGCCTGCCGTCTGAGCGTGGCCGTGCGCGCCGACTACGACTACGCCTCGGCCGTGCGCCAGGGCTCGCGCCTGCGCGTGGCGACCAAGTACGTCGGCCTGTCGCGCGACTTCTTTGCCAGCAAGGGCGTGCACGTCGACCTGATCAAGCTCTACGGCAGCATGGAGCTGGCGCCGCTCACGGGCCTGGCCGACGCCATCGTCGACCTGGTCTCGACCGGCAACACGCTGAAGGCCAACCACCTCGTTGAGGTGGAGCGCATCATGGACATCAGCGCGCGCCTCGTGGTCAACCAGGCCGCGCTCAAGCTCAAGCGCGAGCCGATCCGCCGCATCATCGACGCGTTTGCGTCGGCCATTCCGTCTTCCTGACTCCCACACGAACCCCATGACTCTGAAAGCAGCCCCCGCCCGACTCTCCACGACTTCAGCCAGCTTCGATGCTGAATTCAAGGCGCGGCTGCATTGGTCTGCGGACGACGACGCGGCCATCGAGAAGGTGGTGGCGGACATCCTGGCCGACGTGCAAAAGCGCGGCGACGAGGCGGTGCTGGAGTACACCAACCGCTTCGACAAGCTGGGCGCTGCCACCTTGCCTGAGCTGGAACTTACGCAGGCTGAACTGAAGGCCGCCTTCGAGTCGCTGCCTGCCGCCCAGCGCGACGCGCTCGAAGCCGCCGCGCGCCGTGTGCGCAGCTACCACGAGGCCCAGAAGAAGGCGAGCGGCGAGAGCTGGAGCTACCGCGACGCCGATGGCACGTTGCTCGGCCAGAAAGTCACGCCGCTCGACCGCGTCGGCATCTACGTGCCGGGTGGCAAGGCCGCCTATCCGTCGAGCGTGCTGATGAATGCCATTCCCGCGCATGTCGCAGGCGTGGCCGAAATCATCATGGTCGTGCCGACGCCGAAGGGCGAGAAGAACCCGCTCGTGCTCGCCGCCGCCTACGTGGCCGGCGTGACGCGCGGCTTCACCATCGGCGGCGCCCAGGCCGTGGCCGCGCTGGCCTACGGCACCGCCACCATCCCCGCCGTCGACAAGATCACCGGCCCCGGCAACGCCTACGTGGCAGCCGCCAAGCGCCGCGTGTTCGGCACCGTGGGCATCGACATGATCGCGGGCCCGAGCGAGATCCTCGTGCTGGCCGACGGCACCACGCCGCCCGACTGGGTGGCGATGGACCTGTTCAGCCAGGCCGAGCACGACGAACTGGCCCAGAGCATCCTGCTGTGCCCCGATGCCGCCTACATCGATCGCGTGCAGGCCGAAATCGACCGCCTGCTGCCCACGATGCCGCGCGCGGAAATCATCGCTGCCTCGCTCAATGGCCGTGGCGCGCTGATCCACACGAAGAACATGGAAGAGGCCTGCGAGATCAGCAACCGCATCGCCCCCGAGCACCTGGAAGTCAGCAGCAGCGAGCCCAACCGCTGGGAGCCGTTGCTGCGCCACGCCGGCGCGATCTTCCTCGGCGCCTTCACCAGCGAAAGCCTGGGCGACTACTGCGCCGGCCCCAACCACGTGCTGCCGACCAGCGGCACGGCGCGTTTTTCGAGTCCGCTGGGTGTCTACGACTTCCAGAAGCGCTCCAGCCTGATCGAGGTCAGCGAAGCCGGCGCCCAGGTGCTCGGCCCGATCGCCGTCACGCTGGCCGAAGGAGAGGGCCTGCAGGCGCATGCGGAAGCTGCCCGCATGCGGCTGCGTAAGATCTGAGGCTCCATAACTCGCTTCGGGAGGAGCCAAGATGATTCATCGTCTCTATCGTTCGCGCCTGTTCAGGTTCGCCACCGGCCTCATCGCGGGTGCTGCCCTGCTCGCTGCCTGCGGCCAGCAGCCGCTTCGCGACCCGCCGGCCACTGCAACGCAGAGCGCTGCTGCACCTGCTCCCGCGCAACTCGGCACCCAATGGGGCGAGGGCATCGAGTCGAAGACCCGCTCGGTCTCGGCCAAGCGCCTGTCCGAACAACCCGACGACGTGGCCTCGCTGGGCTACAACGAAGCGAGCGCCGTGCGCCGCACGGTCGGCAACGATCCCGAGCGACGCCTGAACCTGCAACTGGCGCAGGGCGACATCGAGTGGTCGGTGCTCGACGAAAACGGTCGCCCGCTGCCGCTGCAGCGCGCACGCCGGGCCGAGGACATGTTCCGGCTGGCCGGCGTCGAAGGCTCGCGCTACACGCTGCGCTTTCGCAATCTCAGCGACCGCAGCTACGAGGTGATCGCCACGGTCGACGGCCTCGACGTGCTGAACGGCAAGCCCGGCAGCCTGCGCAACGGCGGCTACGTGCTGAGCCCGCAGCAGTCGCTGACCATCGAAGGCTTCCGCAAGAGCCAGAACGAGGTTGCGGCCTTCCGCTTCGCCGCCCCGGGCCGCGCCTATGCCGCGAACACCGAGGCCGGCGACGTGCGCAACATCGGCGTGATCGGTGCCGCCCTGTTCGAGCTGGAAGAGCCCAATGTGCCGCGCCGTGCCCGCCGCGACGCAACGCCGTCGCAGCCGAGCGCCTTCCCGGCCGATGGCGCCTACGCGCCGGCGCCGCGCTACCGCAAGTGATCCGCCGATGAAACGCACCGCCGTCCAGTTGCTGTTGCCGCGCCTGTCGGTGCTGCTACTCGCACTGGCGGCCGGTGCGGGTGCGCAGGCCATGAGCATCCGCGAGCTGCGCACGCTCGAAGCCGCCGAGAAAGACGGCAAGGCCTACGCCAGCTACTACCTCGTCGGCGTGCTCGAAGGCCTGCGCGAAGGCGTCGAATCGTCGCAGCGCAACGGCCAGAAGCCCTTGTTCTGCGTCGAGGGACGCCGCCTCGAACCCTCGATGGCCCGCTCGCTCTATCAAACCGAACTGACCCGCAACGCCGACAGTTACGAAGCCGACATGCCCGTGCAACTGGTCATGTCCGGCGCTCTACGAAACAGCTACCGCTGCACCCGATGACCACCGCTCCCGATACCGCCCGCCCCCTTCAACGCATCCGCGCCGACGTGCAGTCCATGCATGCCTACGCGGTGCAGGACGCGCGCGGCTTCATCAAGCTCGACGCGATGGAAAACCCCTTCGGCCTGCCGCCCGCGCTGCAGGCCGAACTCGGTGCGCGGCTCGGTGCGCTGGCGCTGAACCGCTACCCGGGCGACCGCGGCGCCGACCTGCAGCGTGCGCTGGCCGCGCATGCGCAGATGCCCGAAGGCTTCAGCCTGATGCTGGGCAACGGCTCCGACGAACTGATCTCGCTGCTGGCCATTGCCTGCGACCTGCCAGGCGCCACCGTGCTGGCACCCGTGCCCGGCTTCGTGATGTACGCCATGAGCGCGCAACTGCAGGGCCTGCGCTTCGTTGGTGTGCCGCTCACGGCCGACTTCGAGCTGGACGAGGCCGCCATGCTGGCTGCCATCGAACGCGAGAAGCCCGCCATCGTCTACCTGGCCTATCCGAACAACCCGACCGCCAATCTCTGGGACGACGCCGTCATCGAGAAGATCGTGCAGGCCCAGGGCGCGCAGGGCGGCCTGGTGGTGATCGACGAGGCCTACGAGCCCTTCGCCGCCCGCAGCTACATCGACCGGCTCGCCGGCCACAGCCACGTGCTGCTGATGCGCACGCTCAGCAAGTTCGGCCTGGCCGGCATCCGCCTGGGCTACCTCATGGGGCCGGCCGCGCTGGTCGCCGAGATCGACAAGGTGCGCCCACCCTACAACATCAGCGTGCTCAATTGCGAGTGTGCGCTGTTCGCGCTGGAGCACACCGAGGTGTTCGAGGCCCAGGCGGCGCAGATCCGCGAGGAGCGCGAGCGCCTGATGATGGGCCTGGGCCGGCTGCCGGGCGTCAAGACCTGGCCCAGCGACGCCAACATGATCCTTTTGCGCGTGCCCGATGCCGCCAAGACCTTCGAGGGCATGAAGGCTCACGGGGTGCTGGTGAAGAACGTTTCTAAAATGCACGAACTGCTTGCAAATTGCCTGCGCCTCACCGTCGGAACGGCCGACGAGAACGCGCGGATGCTGGCGGCACTCGAAGCCTCACTATGACCACCCCCACCACCCCGGGCAACGCCGATCGCACCGCGACGGTCACCCGCAACACCGCCGAGACGAAGATCACCGTCAGCGTGAATCTCGATGGCACCGGCAAGGCCAAGCTTTCCACCGGCATCGGCTTCTTCGACCACATGCTCGACCAGATCGCCCGCCATGGCCTGATCGACCTCGAGATCGACTGCCAGGGCGACCTGCACATCGACGGCCATCACACGGTGGAAGATGTGGGCATCACGCTCGGCCAGGCCGTGGCCCAGGCCATCGGCGACAAGAAGGGCATTCGCCGCTACGGTCATGCCTACGTGCCTCTGGACGAAGCACTGAGCCGCGTGGTCATCGACTTCTCGGGCCGCCCCGGCCTCGTGATGCACGTGCCCTTCACCAGCGGGATGATCGGCACCTTCGACAGCCAGCTCACCTACGAATTTTTCCAGGGCTTCGTGAACCACGCGTTCGTGACGCTGCACATCGACAACCTCAAGGGCGTGAACGCGCACCACCAGTGCGAGACCGTGTTCAAGGCCTTCGCACGCGCCATGCGCGGCGCGCTGGAGCTGGATCCCCGCTCCATCGGCGTCATTCCCTCGACCAAGGGTTCGCTCTGAATTCCTTTAGCGCACAGCCATGAAATCAGCAGCCAACACCGTCGCTGTCGTCGACTACGGCATGGGCAACCTGCGCTCCGTCTCGCAGGCCGTACAGCATGCGGCCGACCAGGTCGGCGTGCAGGTCTTCGTCACCTCCGATCCGGACGTGGTGCGCAAGGCCACCCGCGTGGTGCTGCCGGGGCAGGGCGCCATGCCCGACTGCATGCGCGAGCTGCGCGACTCCGGCCTGCAGGAATCGGTGCTCGAAGCCGCCGCCAGCAAGCCGCTGTTCGGCGTGTGCGTCGGCATGCAGATGCTGCTGTCGCGCAGCGACGAAGGCCCGACCGATGGCCTTGGCCTCATACCGGGTGAGGTCATCAAGTTCGACTTGGCTGGACGCCTGCAGCCCGACGGCAGCCGCTTCAAGGTGCCACAGATGGGCTGGAACCAGGTGCGCCAGGCCCAGCCACACGCGGTGTGGGCGGGCGTGCCCGACCTGAGCTACTTCTATTTCGTGCACAGCTTCTACGCCCGGCCGGCCGACGCCCGCCACAGCGTGGGCGAGGCGGATTACGGTGCGTGCTTTACCGCAGCCGTTGCACGCGATAACATTTTTGCCACCCAGTTCCACCCGGAGAAGAGTGCGGACCACGGGTTGCAGCTCTATCGAAATTTCCTCCACTGGAATCCCTGACCTACCATTCCCGCCCGGGCCGACCTTCCGACAGCCCGGATTTCGCATACTCGCGCCACTTCCATGCTCCTCATTCCCGCCATTGATCTCAAAGACGGCCACTGTGTTCGCCTCAAACAGGGCGACATGGACCAGTCCACTGTCTTCAGCGAAGACCCCGCCGCCATGGCCCGCAAGTGGGTCACCGCAGGCGCGCGCCGGCTGCACCTGGTCGATCTGAATGGCGCCTTCGCCGGCAAGCCGCAGAACCACGCGGCGATCAAGGCAATCCTGAAGGAAGTCGGCGACGACATCCCGGTGCAGCTCGGCGGCGGCATCCGCGACCTGGACACCATCGAGCGCTACATCGACGACGGCCTGCGCTACGTGATCATCGGCACTGCTGCGGTCAAGAACCCGGGCTTCCTGAAGGACGCCTGCAGCGCTTTCGGCGGCCACATCATCGTGGGCCTGGACGCCAAGGACGGCAAGGTCGCCACCGACGGCTGGAGCAAGCTCACGGGCCACGAAGTGGCCGACCTGGGCAAGAAGTTCGAGGACTACGGCGTCGAGTCGATCATCTACACCGACATCGGCCGCGACGGCATGCTCTCGGGCATCAACATCGAAGCCACCGTCAAGCTGGCGCAGGCGCTGACCATTCCGGTGATCGCCTCGGGCGGCCTGTCGAACATGGCCGACATCGACCAGCTCTGCGCGGTCGAGTTCGAAGGCATCGAGGGCGTGATCTGCGGCCGTGCCATCTATTCGGGCGACCTCGATTTCGCCGCCGCGCAAACCCGCGCGGACGAGCTGGCCGGGGCCTGACGCTTTCCTCCAGCAGCGCGTGCTCTCCGCGCTCGCCATCGCCAACTACCGTTCGCTGCGACAGCTGACGGTGCCGCTCGGCCGGCTCACGGTCGTGACCGGCGCCAACGGCAGCGGCAAGTCGAGCGTGTACCGCGCGATGCGGCTGCTGGCCGATATTGCCAACGGCGGCGTGATCCGTTCGCTGGTGCGCGAAGGCGGGCTTTCTTCCACGCTCTGGGCCGGGCCCGAGCGCTTCTCGGCCGCGATGCTGCGTGGTGAGGCGCCGGTACAGGGCACGTCGCGCAGCGAACCCGTCAACCTGCGCCTGGGCTTTGCGGGCGACGGCGCCGAAGACTTCGGCTATGCCATCGACATCGGCCTGCCGACGCCGCGCGACACCGTGTTCGGGCGTGACCCCGAAATCAAGCGCGAAGCCATCTGGAGCGGCCCGTTCTTGCGGCCCGCGACGCAGCTTGTCGACCGCAAGGGCGCCGCGCTGCGCCTGCGTGAAGACAAGAGCTGGCAGGCCGTCGGCCGCCCGATTCCCGCCTTCGCCAGCATGATGACCGAGTACGCCGATCCGCACGCGGCCCCCGAGATGCTCACGCTGCGCGAGCAGATGCGCTCCTGGCGCTTCTACGATCACTTCCGCTCCGACGCCGACGCGCCCGCGCGCCAGCCGCAGCTCGGCACCTACACGCCCGTGCTCGCCAACGACGGCGCCGATCTGGCCGCGGCCTTGCAGACCATCCGCGAGATCGGTGACGACCAGGCGCTCGACCGCGCTGTCGATGACGCCTTCCCCGGCGCCCGCATCGAGATCCGCGTGGCCGAGGACCGCTTCGAGACCCTGATGCATCAGCACGGCCTGCTACGTCCGCTGACGGCCGCCGAGCTTTCAGACGGCACGCTGCGCTACCTGCTCTGGATCGCCGCGCTGCTCACGCCCCGCCCGCCGTCGCTGCTGGTGCTCAACGAGCCCGAAACCAGCCTGCACCCCGACCTGCTGCCCGCGCTCGGGCGCCTCATCGCGCAGGCGGCGCGTGGGTCGCAGGTGATCGTGGTGTCGCATGCCGCGCGCCTGATTGCTGCGCTCGAAGACAGCGAAGACCTGCAATCGGTGGTGCTCGAAAAGCAGTTCGGCGAAACCCGCATCGCGAACCTCGACATGAGCGAGATCCCGCGCTGGGAGTGGCCTGCGCGGTAGCCGGGGGGTGCTGCTGGCCTACTCGGCCTTCACCTTCATCGTCTGGATGATCGTTTCGAGCTGCGCGCTCATCGGCAGGTCGATGCTTGCGCCCGAAGGCAGCTTGCGCAGGAACCAGCGCTTGTACTGCCGGTCGATCTCGCCGTCTTCCGCCAGCACCTGGAAGGTGTCAATGACGACCTTGTTCAGTTGCGCGTCGCCCTTGCGGTACATGATCCCGTAGGGGTCGTAGGAGAGAAAGTCGCCGACCACCTCGTAGTCGGCCTTGGCGGCGTCCTGCGCGATCAAGCCGTAGAGCAGCACGTCGTCGGTGGCAAAGGCGTCGGCCTGGCCGCTCTTCACGAGCCCGAACGATTCGGCGTGGTCGCGCGCCACCTGCAACTGGATGCCGAGCTTGAATTTCTCGGACAGGTCGCGCAGCGTCTTCTCGTTGGTGGTGCCGGCCGTCACTGCCACCTTCTTGCCGGCCAGGTCGCGGAAGGTCTTGATCGGCGAGCCCTTCTTCACCAGCACCTTGGTGCCCGAGACGAACATCGTCGGCGAGAAGCTCACGCGCTTCTGGCGTTCGAGGTTGTTGGTGGTCGAGCCGCATTCCAGGTCGACCTTGCCGCTGGCGACCGCATCGATGCGCGAATCGGAAGTCACGGGCACCCACTTGATCGCGAGGCTCTTGTTCACCGCGTCCTCGATGGCCGTGACCAATGCGCGGCAGAGTTCGATCGAATAGCCGATCGGCTCCTTGCGCGCATTGAGGTACGAGAAGGGCACCGACGATTCGCGGTAGCCGATGGTGATGGCGCCGGTCTCGCGCGCCTTGGCCAGGGTGCCGGTCAGCGTCGTCAGTCCCTGGTCTTGCGCCTGCGCGGGCCCGGCAGCAAGGGCCGCGGCCGCCAGCAGCAAGGCGGCCAGGAAACGCGGCAGCGGGCCTGTGCGCTTCATGGCGTGGCTCATGCGTGGGCCGGGTGGGCGAGGGTGGCGTCGCTTTCCGCGTCCAGGGTGCGGGCGTTGACCTCGGCATCGCTCTCGGAAAGCAGCTCGCCTTCCCACTTGGCGACCACCGCGGTGGCGATGGAGTTGCCCACCGCGTTGGTGGCCGAGCGGCCCATGTCCAGGAAGGTGTCCACGCCCAGGATCAGCAGCAGGCCGGCCTCGGGAATGTCGAAGTGGTTCAGCGTGGCGGCAATCACCACCAGCGAGGCGCGTGGCACGCCGGCCATGCCCTTGGATGTGAGCATCAGGATCAGCAGCATCGTGATCTGGGTGCTGATCGGCATGTGGATGTTGTAGGCCTGCGCGATGAACAGCACGGCGAAGGTGCAATACATCATCGAGCCGTCCAGGTTGAACGAATAGCCCATCGGCATCACGAAGCTGGAGATCTTGCGCTTGACGCCGAAACGGTCGAGCGCCTGCAGGATCTTGGGGTAGGCGGCTTCCGAACTCGCCGTGGCGAAGGACAGCAGGAAGGCTTCCTTGATGAGCACCAGCAGCTTGAACACGCGCGGTCCGAGGAACAGGAAACCCGCCAGCACCAGCACGCCCCACAGCACGAACAGGCCCAGGTAGAAGTCGCCCATGAACACCGCGAACTTGAGCAGGATGCCCAGGCCGTTCACCGCCACCGTGGCGGCCATGGCGGCCATCACGGCCAGCGGCGCGAGCTTCATCACGTAGCCCGTGATCTTCAGCATGGCATGCGAGAGTTCCTCGATGGCCGACACCAGCGTCTTGGCCTTGTCGCCGAGCGAGGCGAGGGCCACGCCGAAGAACATTGAGAACACCACGATCTGCAAAATCTCGTTGTTGGCCAGCGCCTCGACGAAGGACTTGGGCACCGCGTGGTAGACGAAATCCCTGAAGGTGAATTTCGAGGTGGCCAGGTTGGTCGAGGCCCCGATGTCCGGCAGCGGCAGCCCGAGGTTCTCGCCGGGCTTGAGCAGGTTGGCCATGACCAGGCCGATGATCAGCGAGATCAGCGATGCGGTGATGAACCAGCCCAGCGACTTGCCGAACACCCGGCCCACCGACTTGGCATCGCCCATGTGCGCGATGCCCACCACCAGCGTGGAAAACACCAGCGGCCCGATCAGCATCTTGATGAGGCGCAGGAACACATCCGAGACGATGGAGACGTAGTCTGCGATTTCTTTCGCCGAGCTCTTGTTCGGAAAGCTCGTGAAGATCATGTAGCCGATGAAGATGCCAAGCACCATGGCGATCAGGATCCAGGCGGCCATCGGCAGCTTTTTCTTCATACGTATCCCCTTTTGTCGTGTAAGAGTGGTTTTCTCGAATGCACGGGACCGACTTGCATGTTGTCCCCCATGCAAGCAGGCACAGGGTATCCAAGAAGGCCCCGGGCACGCAATGGCTCGATGCCAAATCCATGCCATGAAGCGCCCGCTGCCTACAATTCCTCACATGGAAATCAGCTCGATCGAGTTTCGCGGCCAGCCCGCCTTGCGTGCCGTGGGCGCCGATGGTAGCCACCTCACAGTGGCTTTGCATGGCGCGCAGGTGCTCTCCTGGACCACGGCCGACGCAGTGGAAAGGCTCTATCTGAGCCCGCGCGCCGTGTTCGACGGACAGGCCGCCATTCGTGGCGGCGTGCCCATCTGCTGCCCCCAGTTCAACCAGCGCGGCATGTTGCCCAAGCATGGATTCATGCGCAATTTGCCTTGGGCGCAGGAGCCCGCGGGCGCGCCCGACACGTTGCGGCTGGCGCTGCGTGACAGCGAAGCCACCCGCCAGATCTGGCCGCACGCTTTTGAGGCGCGGCTCGACGTCACGCTGTCCGCAGGCCAACTGCGCACGGCGCTCACGCTGACCAACATCGACCAAGCCCCCTGGACCTTCGCCGCGGCGCTGCACACCTACCTGCGCGTCGACGACATCGCCACGGTTCGCCTCGAAGGCCTGCAGGGTGCCAACCGATGGGATTCGCTGCGCGACGACCGCCATGTGGAAACCGCTACCGCGTTGCAGTTCGATGCCGAGTTCGACAGCGTCTACGCCGCGCCGGCCCAGCCGCTGCGGCTGGTGCAACCCGGCGGCACACTCGAAATTTCGCAAAGCGCGAGCTGCAGCGAAACCGTGGTCTGGAACCCCGGCGCGCTGCTCGGTGCGAAACTCGCCGACATGCCCGAAGACGGCTATCGCCATATGCTGTGCGTTGAAGCGGCGCGCATCGACGAGCCGGTGCTGCTTGCACCCGGCGCCCAATGGCAGGGCTGGCAACAGCTTCGCGTTCTCTGATTTCTTACCGGTCCATTCCCATGCTTGCCAAACGCATCATTCCCTGTCTCGACGTCACCGGTGGTCGTGTCGTCAAAGGTGTCAATTTCCTCGAACTGCGCGATGCCGGTGACCCGGTGGAGATTGCCGCGCGCTACAACGCCCAGGGCGCCGACGAACTCACCTTCCTCGACATCACAGCCACCAGCGACGGCCGCGACCTGATCCTGCCGATCATCGAAGCGGTGGCTTCGCAGGTCTTCATCCCGCTGACCGTGGGCGGCGGCGTGCGCACCGTGGCGGACGTGCGGCGCCTGCTCAATGCGGGCGCCGACAAGACCAGCTTCAATTCGGCCGCCATCGCCGATCCGCGGGTGATCAACGACGCCTCGCAGAAGTACGGCGCGCAGTGCATCGTGGTCGCCATCGATGCCAAGCGCCGCAGCCCCGAAGACGCGGCCACGCGCGGCGCGGGCTGGGATGTGTACAGCCACGGCGGGCGCAAGAACACCGGCCTCGATGCCGTCGAATGGGCCACCGAGATGGTTCGCCGGGGCGCGGGCGAGATCCTGCTGACCAGCATGGACCGCGACGGCACCAAAAGCGGCTTCGACCTGGCGCTGACCCGCGCGGTGAGCGATGCGGTCAATGTGCCGGTGATCGCATCGGGCGGCGTCGGCAATCTCGACGACCTGGCCGACGGCATCCAGACCGGCGGCGCCGATGCGGTGCTGGCCGCCAGCATCTTTCACTATGGCGAATACACGGTCGGGCAAGCCAAGGCCCGAATGGCCGAGCGCGGTATCCCTGTGCGCAGCTGAGCTTCAAGGGTCTTTTTCTATCCCCGACAATATGCCGATGAATTGGCTCGATGAAGTGAAATGGGACGCGAACGGCCTGGTGCCGGTCATCGCGCAGGAACAAGGCAGCAACGACGTGCTGATGTTCGCCTGGATGAACCGCGAGGCGCTCGAAAAGACCGCCGAGCTGGGCCGTGCGGTGTATTTCAGCCGCTCGCGCAACAAGCTGTGGTTCAAGGGCGAGGAGTCGGGCCACGTGCAGACCGTGCACGAGATCCGCCTCGATTGCGACAACGACGTGGTGCTGCTCAAGGTCACCCAGCTGGGCCACGAGCCCGGCATTGCCTGCCACACCGGCCGCCACAGCTGCTTTTTCAGCAAGTACGAGAAGGGCCAGTGGACCGTGGTCGAACCGGTCTTGAAAGACCCGGAGTCGATCTACAAATGACCGCCGTCGTGAACACCTCCGACGCCCTCGCACGCCTGGCCGCGGTCATCGAGACCCGCCTGCCCGCGCGCGGCGGCGATGCCGAGAAAAGCTACGTTGCGCGCCTGCTGCACAAGGGGCCCGACGCCTTCCTCAAGAAGATCGGCGAGGAAGCCACCGAGGTCGTGATGGCCGCCAAGGACGCCGACCACGGCGGCGACCGCTCGAAAATAGTGAACGAAGTGGCCGATCTGTGGTTCCACACCATGGTGGCGCTCGCGCACTACGGTTTCTCGCCGGCCGACGTGGTCGCGGAGCTGGAGCGCCGCGAAGGCACCAGCGGCATCGAGGAAAAAGCCTTGCGCAAGGTGCACGCCCGCGAGGCTGGCAACGACTGAAAGGACCCCTATGGCCAACGACATCGTGAACGTGGAACCCGACGACTCCCTCAAGACCTGGGGCTGGGTCAGCTACATCCTGCACCTGATCGTGGCCATCGGCGCCGTCTTGCCCGGGGCGCAGGCCTCGGTGCTGCTGCTCCTGGTGGCGCTGGTCATCGATTTCGTGAAGCGCGACGACGCAGCCGGCACCTGGCAGGCCTCGCACTTCAGCTGGCGCATCCGCTCGGTGCTCTGGGCCGGCCTGGCCTACCTTCTGACCGCTTGGCTCTGGCTGTTGCTCTTCGTGCCCGGCTGGATCGCCTGGAGCCTGATTTCGCTGTGGTTCCTCTACCGGATCGTGAAAGGCATGATCCGGATGAACGACGGCCGCCCCATGGAACCCAAAGATGTCATCTGATCCGAACTGCGTCTTCTGCAAAATCATCGAAGGCAAGATCCCCTCGCGCAAGGTCTACGAAGACGACGACCTGTTCGGCTTTCACGACATCGCGCCCTGGGCGCCGGTGCATTTCATGTTGGTGCCCAAGAAGCACATCGCCTCGATGGCGCAGCTGACGCCCGACGACGCGGCGCTGATGGGCAAGATCATGACCCTGGCGCCCAAGTTGGCGCTGGAGCAGGGCTGCAGGCCTTATCCGGACGGCGGTTACCGGGTCGTCGTCAACACCGGCGCCGAGGGCGGGCAGGAGGTTCACCATCTCCATGTCCATGTCATGGGCGGTCCCCGGCCATGGCTTCGCGGCTGAGCCGCATTAAGCCAAACTGTCACATTTCGCCCGACTAAAATCGGACACATTCTTAGGAGTCTTCCATGGGTTCTTTCTCTATCTGGCACTGGCTGATCGTGCTGCTCGTCGTGGTCATGATCTTCGGCACCAAGAAGCTGCGGAACATGGGTTCGGACCTTGGTGGCGCCGTCAAGGGCTTCAAGGACGGCATGAAAGAAGGCGGCTCTTCCGCCGATGCTTCCGCCGCCTCGTCGGCCCCCGCCCAGCAAGTGACCGGCCAGCCGGCCAACGGCGACAAGCCGACCATCGACGTCGAAGCGCGTCAGAAGTCCTGAGCACGGGCACAGCAACGTGTTCGACCTGGGCATTGAAAAGCTGGCGCTGATCGGCGTCGTGGCGCTGATCGTCATCGGGCCGGAAAAGCTGCCGCGCGTGGCTCGCACCGTCGGCACCTTGCTCGGCAAGGCACAGCGCTATGTGAGCGACGTCAAGGCCGAGGTCAATCGCTCGATGGAGCTCGAGGAGCTTCGCAAGATGAAGACCACCGTCGAGGATGCGGCGCGCGACGTCGAGCACAGCATCCACACCGGTGCGAGCGACTTCGAAAAGCAGTTCTCCGGCTCGGGCGAAACGCTTTCGGCGCTGGCCGAGCCCGAGGCGTCGGTGCCCGAATACAGGAACCCCCGCAAGAACTGGCGCCTGAAGCAGGGCGCCACGCCGCAGTGGTACAAGGCGCGCAACGGCGTGCGCACCAAGGCGCTGTCGGGTGCGGCGCGGGTTGCCCGCTTCCGCCCCCACAAGATCAATTAGCGCACCCCCACCACCGCGTTGCTCGTGCGCCGCACGCCGGCTGCCGACATCACGCTTTCTTCTTTTCCAATGGCCGATTCCGACAACAAGAACAAAGACAAAGAAGACGAGCTGGCGGGCACCGAACAGCCGTTCGTGGCGCACCTGGTCGAGCTTCGTGATCGCCTGCTTTATTGCGTCTATGGCCTCGTGGTCGCGGGCATCCTGCTGGCCATCTGGCCCGGGCCGGGCGGGCTGATCGACATCATCGCGATGCCGATCAAGGCCCACATGCCGCACGACGCGAAGCTGATCGCGATCGGCGTGTTCTCTCCGTTCTTCGTGCCGCTCAAGGTGCTGATGATGGCGGCCGTGCTGCTGGCATTGCCCTGGCTCATGTACCAGGCCTGGATGTTCGTGGCGCCGGGGCTCTACAGCCATGAAAAGAAATTCGCGCTGCCGCTGATCTTCTTCGGCAGCCTGCTGGCCTACGGCGGCATCGCCTTCGTGCAGCTCTTCGTGCTGGACAAGATGTTCAGCTTCATCCAGCGCTTTGCGCCTGCCGCGGTGCAGGCGACGCCGGACATTTCCTCGTACGTCGAGGCCATCCTGTCGCTCTACATCGCATTCGGCGTTGCCTTCCAGGTGCCCATCGTGGTGATGCTGCTGGTGCGCTTCGAGCTGGTGACCATCGAGAAGCTGAAGTCCTTCCGCGGCTACTTCATCGTGGTGGCCTTCGTGGTGGCCGCCGTGCTGACGCCGCCCGACGTGGTGTCGCAACTTGCGCTGGCTGTGCCGATGTGCCTGCTGTACGAAGTGGGCATCATCGGTGCCCGCTACTTCGCCAGTTCAGGCAAGAAGCCTGAAGAGGAAGAAAGCGCGGATTCGGCTTCCAGCTAACTAAGCCCCGAGGCCACAGCGGGGCGCACTGCAAACCTCGCCCGCCTGTACCGCCCTGAACAGATTCCAGAACACCGAGGAACCGGCTTTGCCGGGCCTCAGGTGTTGCCCCCGGTAGGGGGTTGGAGAAGCGACACGAAGTGCGCGAAGCCTGGGGGCGAACCTATTCTTGTTGGTTGGGTACCTGGCGCACCGGGCTCTTGGGCCGCAGGCCCGGCGTCACATCCAGTTCCATCTTGTCGCTGCCGCGTTGCAGCGCGAACCGCGAGGTGCTGCCGGGCTTCAGGCCGGCCACCGCGGTCAGCAGTGCCTGCACGTTGTCGGTCTTCTTCTCGCCCACCGAGGTGATCACGTCGCCTGGCCGGATGCCGGCCTTGGCGGCGGGGCCGTTCTGCAGCACGCCCGTGATGATCACGCCCGCATCCGCCTTCACGCCGAAGGTCTCGGCCAGTTCGGGCGACAGGTCGCTCGGCTCGACGCCGATCCAGCCGCGGCGCACCTGGCCTTCTTTGACGATGCCTTCGAGCACGATCTTGGCCATCGACACCGGGATCGCGAAGCCGATGCCCATGCTGCCGCCCGAGCGCGAATAGATCGCGGTGTTGATGCCCTGCAGGTTGCCGTTGACGTCGATCAGCGCGCCGCCCGAGTTGCCGGGGTTGATGGCCGCATCGGTCTGGATGAAGTTCTCGAAGTTGTTGATGCCCAGCTGGTTGCGGCCCAGCGCCGAGACGATGCCGCTGGTCACGGTCTGGCCCACGCCGAAGGGGTTGCCGATGGCCAGCACCTGGTCGCCCACCTGCAGTTCGTCGGAGTTGCCCAGAACGATCACCGGCAGCTTGTCGAGTTCGATCTTGAGCACGGCCAGGTCGGTGTCGGGATCGGTGCCGATCACCTTGCCGCGCGCGTGGCGGCTGTCGTTCAGCGTGACCTCGATCTCGTCAGCGCCCTCGACCACGTGGTTGTTGGTGAGGATGTAGCCGTCGGGGCTCACGATCACGCCACTGCCCAGGCCGACTTGCGGCTGGTCGTCCTGGTCACCGAAGAAGAAGCGGAACCACGGGTCGTTGCTGCGCGGATGGCGTTGCGCGGCCTTGCTGGTGTTGATGCTCACGACCGCCGGCGAGGCCTTCTTTGCCGGCACGCTCAGGCTGCCGGGCGTCGCGATGGCCGGGTTGCCGGCCGGCGCCTCGACGATCGACACCACGCCGCCCAACGAGGTCGCGCGCTTGTTGAGCCATTCGGGCTTGAGCGTCGCAACGACGAAGTAGGCCGCCAGCAGGACGGTCACGGCTTGGGCAAAGAGCAGCCAGGTGCGTTTCATGAAACTTGAATGAAAAAGGCGGTGAAGAGCGCCATCTGGCGCGGTACTGGCCGTGATTGTCCCTCAATGGTGCGAGTTGGAAACCATGCCGTCTGGCCGGGCGCGAGGTGGCGCGACAATGTTGCGATGAGCACCACCCGTCACGAACTGCTTCACGCATTCGACCTGCTGCTGGCCTCCGGGCGCTTCAAGGACTATGGACCCAACGGCCTGCAGGTCGAAGGGCGTACCGTGGTGCGCAAGATCGTCTCGGGCGTGACCGCCAGCCGCGCGTTGATCGAAGCGGCGATCCATGCCGAGGCCGATGCCATCTTCGTCCACCACGGCCTGTTCTGGCGTGGGCAGGACGGCTGCGTCACCGGCTGGATGAAGCAGCGCCTGGGCCTCTTGCTTGGCCATGACATCAACCTGTTCGCCTACCACCTGCCGCTCGACGCGCATCCCGAACTGGGCAACAACGCCCAGCTCGGCCTGCAACTGGGGCTCGTGGCCCACGCGGGCTCGACGGGGCGCTTCGGCGAGCAGGAGTTGGGCTTTCTCGGCACGCGCGAGAACGGCGAGAACTTCGCCAACGCGAAGGCGCTCGCCACGCATGTCGAGAAAGTACTGAATCGGCCGGTAACGCTCGTCGATACTGCGCATCGCGCTATTAAAAATATAGCTTGGTGCACGGGTGGCGCCCAAGGCTACTTCGAAGCGGCCATCGCGGCCGGCGCCGACGCCTTCATCACCGGCGAGATCTCGGAGCCCCAGGCCCACTACGCGCGCGAGATGGGCGTGGCCTTTCTGGCCTGCGGCCACCATGCGACCGAGCGCTACGGCGCGCCGGCGGTGGCGGGGCATGTGGCGGCACAGCTCGGCCTGACGCACGAATTCATCGACATCGACAACCCGGCATGAGCGCCGCGCAACCTCCCCATGCAGGCTCGCACCGCGGTGCCGCGCACGAAGGTCATTCATCAATGAGCGAAGCCATCGCCATCACGCTGGGCGATCCCGCGGGCATTGGCCCGGAGATCATCGCCAAGGCTTTTCGCGACGCACCCGATGCGACGCGCGGCACTTTCGTCGCCGGCGATGTGGCCACCATGCGCCGGGCATCGCAGGCGCTGGCCTCGCCGGGGCAACTGGCATGGCCCGTGGTGGAAATCGAATCCGTGGCGGAGGTGGCGACAGTGCCGCCCGGCTGCATTCCCGTGCTGCAGGTGATCGCCGCGCCAGCCCACATCGAGCTTGGCCGCGTGAGCGCCGAGGCCGGTCGTGTGGCGGGTGAATGCGTGGTCTGGGCCGCGCGCGCCGCGTTGCGCGGCGAAATCGCCGCCATCGTGACCGCACCGCTGCACAAGGAGGCGCTGTCGGCCGCCGGCTTCCCGTACCCCGGCCACACCGAGCTGCTGCAGGCCGAAGCGGCCGCGCACCTGGGTCGCAGCGTGGCCGACGTGCCAGTGCGCATGATGCTGGCCAATGACGAACTGCGCACCGTGCTCGTCAGCATCCACATGTCGCTGCGCCATGCTATCGAGGCTGTGCGCTTCGAGGGCGTGCTCGAAACGCTGCGCATCACGCACCGCGCGTTGACCCAGGCGCTGGGCCGCGCGCCGCGTATAGGTGTCGCGGGCCTCAATCCACATGCGGGCGAGGGCGGTCTTTTCGGTTCGGAAGAGCGCGAGATCATCCTGCCGGCCATCGAGGCCGCGCGTGCCGAGGGCATCGATGCCAACGGCCCGCACGCGCCCGACACCGTGTTCATGCGTGCGCGCGCCAAGGCCGGCGTGCCGTCCAGCGGTGAATTCGACGTGGTGATTGCGATGTACCACGACCAAGGCTTGATCCCGGTCAAGTACCTTGGCGTGGAGAAGGGCGTGAACGTGACGCTGGGGCTGCCGCTGGTGCGGACTAGCCCCGATCACGGCACCGCGTTCGACATCGCGGGCAGGGGCCTTGCCGATGCGTCGAGCCTCATCGAGGCGCTGCGCATGGCCAAGACCCTGGCCGGCGCCTGACAGGGTGTGAATAAACCTACTGCGCGCTCCGATCTTGCACCTGCGGTCCTCACCGTACAGAGTACGGCTCCGGTCCTCGATGCAAGCTCGGCGCGCTCGCTACGGTTTCTTCACACCTTGTGAAGCCGCTCAGGGGCGCTTGAGGCTGTCGCGAATTTCGCGCAGCAGCGTGATGTCTTCCGGCGTGGCGGCCGGAGCGGCAGGCGCTTCGGCTTCCGTTTTCCGCAGCTTGTTGATCTGCTTG
The DNA here is from genome assembly GCF_051216615.1 of Variovorax raffinosi. Taxonomy (NCBI): domain Bacteria; kingdom Pseudomonadati; phylum Pseudomonadota; class Betaproteobacteria; order Burkholderiales; family Comamonadaceae; genus Variovorax; species Variovorax raffinosi. Next base: position 190,635 of record NZ_JBPJZR010000010.1, on the reverse strand, counting down.
ACCATCATGAAGATGATGAAGGCGAGGATCACGAAGTTGACCGCGATGGTGATGAAGTTGCCATAGGCCAGCACCGGAACGCCGGCCTTCTTGAGGTCTGCCAACGTGTTGGCCACGCCGGCCGGTGCAGTACCCAGCACCACGTAGAGGTTCGAGAAGTCGAGCTTGCCGAACACCACGCCGACCAGCGGCATGATGATGTCGGCCACGAGCGAGTCGACGATCTTGCCGAACGCTGCACCGATGATCACACCGACCGCAAGGTCGATCACATTGCCCTTGACGGCAAATTCCTTGAATTCACTGAGGATGCTCATGATTCAAAAGGCTGCTGGAGCTCTGCTGTTGAAGGAGTGCCGAGTATGCCCGCGATTGCTCACTTCTCCAGCGGGCGCAGCGCAACGCTGACGTGCTCCGCCGGCATCCCTTCACGACTGCGGGCCGCGATGTGCCTGAACCCGTCTTCCAGGTGCCGCACGAAGCGCGGCGTGTCGAAGTAGCCGCGGCGCGCTTCCTTGGCGGCAATGAGCCGTGCGCGCAACGCGGCCAGTTCGTCCGGATGCGTGGCGTAGTGGACGGCCTTCTGCACGTATTCCGCGTGGTTCGTGGCCACCAGTTCCGGCAGGCCGATGGCGCCCAGCAGGCTGCCTGCCATGCGCGAGACCATCGTCGAGCCGGCGAGTGCGAGCAGCGGCACGCCCGACCACAGCACGTCGTTCGCGGTGGCGCCGCTGCTGTAGGGGAAGGTGTCGATGAACAGGTCGGCCAGGCCGATGCGCGCCAGATGCTGGTCGACCGGCATGCGCGGCGACACGATCAGGCGCTCGGGGGCCAGGCCCGCTTTTTCCCAGTGCGCGCGCAGGTTCTGCTCGAAGCCGTTCGGCCCCTGCGCCAGCCACAGCACCGAGTCCGGAATGCCCTGCACGATGCGCACCCACGCATCGAAGGTCTCGGGCTGGATCTTGAAGGACTGCGAGAAGTTGCACAGCACGAACGCGTCTTCCGGCAGGCCATGCCCGGCGCGCGTGGCCTTGTGCGGATTGACGGGCCGCTTCGTGTCGATCACCTGGAAGGTCTCGGGCAGGCGCAGCAGTTTCTCGGTGTAGCAGTCCTCCGTGCCCGGCGGCGAGAGGAAGTTGTCTGACACCAGGTAGTCGTAGTTGGGCGTGCCGCTGGTGCCCATGTAGCCCAGCCACATGAGCTGCGCGGGCGCCGCGTGGTAGGCCATGACCTGCGGCTTGGCGCCGCGCGTGTCGCCGGACAGGTCGATCAGGATGTCGACTTCGTCCTCGCGGATGCGCTCGGCCATCTGCTGGATCGACTGGCCGTGCATGTCGACGAAATGCTCGACCGAGCCCGCGATGCGCGCGCGCGCCGGATGGCCGTCGTCGGGGCCGTAGGAGTACGCGAAGACCTCGAAGTCCTTGCGGTCGTGCAGGGCGAACAGCTCGGCGGTCAGGTGGGCGACCGGGTGGTTGCGGAAGTCGAAGGAGTAGTAGCCGACGCGGATGCGGGGCGAGGTGCGGCGTGCGCCGGCATCTGCAAAGGGCTTGATGTTCACCGTCTTGTCGGTCAACTCGGCGGAGCGCTGTGTCCAGGTCTTGAGCCGCTGCGCATCGTCGTAGCTCGACATCAGGATGAAGGACGACACCGTCTGGTCGTTGCTCGGGTTGTCGAGGTGAGCGGCGATGCGGGCGCGCAGTTCAGGCACGCCTTCCCAGCGCGCGATGTGCGCCCTCTCGCCGAGTTGCCAGACCATGGCAGGCATGAAGTTCGGGTCGTCCCGCAGGCATTGCTCGAATTCGGCAATGGCTGTTTCCGACTGGCCGGCCATCACGTAGGTCACGCCCAGGTTGCATCGCGCGAGCACCTGGCGCGGGTGTACCTCCAGCGCCTTCTTGAGCACCTGGATGGCCTTGTCGTAGTCCCCGAGACGGAAGTTCACCGTGCCCAGGTTGTTCAGCAGCGACTCGTTTTCCGGAAGGCTTTCGAGTGCCAGCTTGTAGAGCTCGGCCGACTCGTTGAATCGCATCGATGCGCCTTCGAGCGTGCCGCAGACGCCATACAGCGCAGCCACGCCTTCGGGGTCCGACAGCGCCTTGTGCCGGTCTTCGGCGGACCAGTTGCGCATGGCGTGCTGCATGGGCGCGATGGCGTCTTCGCCGCGGCCTCCGTTGAGCAAGGCTCTTGCCAGCAGGTACGACGCCTCGAAGTCGAGCGGGTCGGCCGCGGCCCTCTCGAGGGATGTCAATGCGCCTGCCCAGTCTTTCTGGTGTGCGCGGATCTTGCCAATGTTCTTGTGCGCCGTTGCGTAGCCTTGGTCGAGCTTCAGCGCCTGCATGAACTGCTCGACCGCTTCGTCGAAGCGGTTCTGCTCCATGTCGATCGCCCCGGCGTTGTTCCAGGCCGCGGGTACTTGCGGTGCGAGCCGCGTGGCCTCGGCCGCGGCTTCGCGCGCCTGGCGGAATTTCTTCTGCTGGCGGTAGACCGCCGACAGGTTCACGTAGGCCTCGGGGTAGTTGGGCAGCGCCTTGATTGCACGGCGCAAGTCTTGTTGGGCTTCGGCCAGCAAACCCATGTGCATGAAGATCGTCGCGCGGGTATTGAAATAGAAGTGATGCGGCGATTGCGCAATCGCCCGGTTCACGTAGTTCAGCGCGAGCTTGGGTCGGCCTTGCCGGTACAGCGCTTCGCCCGTCAGATGCAGCGCATCGGCGTGTTCCGGGAAGAGGGACAACAGGTTTTCGTAGACCTGCAGGGCTTCAGCGAACCGGCCCACCCGGTGCAACGACAGTCCCTGTTCCAGAAGGCTGGTGGCATCGCTGGCGGAAGTGACGGGGGCGGGCGCAAGTGAAGGTGAGTTCATGGATCCGTGTGATGAACGGGTCAGGAGGTCAGCCGCGGGCGTATCGACCTTGACACTGACACAGGTGAAAAAGGCCGGTCACCCAGTATAGGGGCCGGCCTTCTGTTTCGTTGGCTGTCCTGCCCGTGGTGCGTTGCAGCACCATGGGCAGGCAGGCCGGGTTACCAGGACCAGGAGGCGCCGATGCCGCCGCCGACCTTGCCGCTTTGGCCGGTGCCGACGTTCAATTTGATCTGCGCCGAATCGTTCAAGCGGAAGCTGACTGCCGCGGCAATCGCCGAACGTCCGTCATAGGAGCCCACGCCCACGCCCACGCCGAACTGCTTGCCGGCTTCGAGCGCGGGCACCGAGGCTGCCGCCAATGCGATGGCTGCACCGGTGCTGCCTGTCTTGCGTGCGTCCTGTGCTTCGGCGCGGACCTGGTTCAACTGCTGCATGTTCGCTGCGTCCGTCGGCAGGATGCCGGCCGACACGTTCTGCACGCGTCCGTTCGCGATCACACCGTTGCCCGCCGCAATCGTTCCCCCGGCCGACACGTTGCCTGTGACGTTGACCGTGCCCGCGTTCAACGTCGTGACATTGCCGGTCACCGCGTTGATCGTCGTGATGTTGCCGGTCTGCGTGTTGAGCACCGTGATGTTGCCGTTGGCCGCCGTGATCGTCTGGAAGTTGCCGGTGGTTGCATTGACCGTGCTGGCATTCACGGTGTTCGCGTTGACCGTGCTCGCGTTCACCGTCGTGGCACTCACCGTGTTGGCGGTCAGTGCGTTGATGGTGGCGCTGGCTGCCGACAGGTTGGTGGTGCTGACGTTGGTGGCGTTCAACGTGTTGATCGTGCCGTTGCTGGCGGTCAGGCTGACGGTGCCGACGCTGTTTGCGTGCACGGTGCCGGCAGTGATGCTGGTGGAGCTCAGCGTGTTGATCGTGCCGGTGTTGGCGGTCAGGCTGCCGGCGCTGACGCTGCCGGCGGAGACCGTGGTGGCCGTGATGCTGCTGGCGCTCAGCGTGTTGATCGTGCCAGTGCTGGCAGTCACGCTGCCGGCGCTGACGCTGCCAGCGGAAACCGTGGTGGCGGTGATGCTGCTGGCACTGAGCGTGTTGATCGTGCCGGTGCTGGCAGTCACGCTGCCGGCGCTGACACTGCCGGCGGAGACCGTGGTGGCCGTGATGCTGCTGGCGCTCAACGTGTTGATCGTGCCGGTGCTGGCAGTCACGCTACCGGCGCTGACGCTGCCAGCGGAAACCGTGGTGGCCGTGATGCTGCTGGCGCTCAACGTGTTGATGGTGGCGTCGTTGGCAGTCACGCTGCCGGCGCTGACACTGCCGGCGGAAACCGTGGTGGCAGTGATGCTGCTGGCGCTGAGTGTGTTGATGGTGGCATCGTTGGCGGTCACGCTACCGGCGCTGACACTGCCGGCGGAGACCGTGGTGGCCGTGATGCTGCTGGCGCTCAACGTGTTGATGGTGGCGTCGTTGGCGGTCACGCTGCCGGCGCTGACACTGCCAGCGGAGACCGTAGTGGCCGTGATGCTGCTGGCACTGAGCGTGTTGATGGTGGCGTCGTTGGCAGTCACGCTGCCGGCGCTGACGCTGCCAGCGGAGACCGTGGTGGCCGTGATGCTGCTGGCGCTGAGTGTGTTGATGGTGGCGTCGTTGGCGGTCACGCTACCAGCGCTGACGCTGCCAGCAGAGACTGTAGTGGCCGTGATGCTGCTGGCGCTCAACGTGTTGATCGTGCCGCTGCTGGCGGTCACGCTACCGGCGCTGACGCTGCCGGCGGAGACCGTGGTGGCCGTGATGCTGCTGGCGCTCAACGTGTTGATCGTGCCGCTGCTGGCGGTCACGCTACCGGCGCTGACGCTGCCGGCGGAAACCGTGGTGGCCGTGATGCTGCTGGCGCTCAACGTGTTGATCGTGCCGCTGCTGGCGGTCACGCTACCGGCGCTGACGCTGCCAGCGGAAACCGTGGTGGCCGTGATGCTGCTGGCGCTCAACGTGTTGATCGTGCCGCTGCTGGCGGTCACGCTACCGGCGCTGACGCTGCCGGCGGAGACCGTCGTGGCAGTGATGCTGTTGGCGCTGATGGTGCCTGCTGTCAGCGTGCTCGTGCTGATGTTGGTCGACGTGAGACTCGTGATCGTGCCGGTTGCGCCCGTCAGGACATTCGCGCCAAGGTTTCCGGTGAAGGTCCCGTTGGTTGCCTGAACGCCGCCGGTCGTGACCGTGCCAGTGATGTTTGCGTTGCCTGCGGTCAGCGAGGCGATATTGGCGCCAGCTGCCGTCAGGTTGCCGCTGAGGTTGGCACCGGCTGCGCTCACGTTGCCGCTTACGTTGACGCTTGTTGCGCTCAACGTGTTGATGGTGCCGTTGCTGGCGGTCACGCTGCCGGCGCTGACGCTGCCAGCGGAGACAGTGGTGGAGGTGATGCTGCTGGCGGTGAGTGTGTTTGTGTGGATGCCGCCGGTAGTGGCGAGCAGGACGCCATTGTTGTTGCTGTTGTTGAAGACACTGCCTGCATGAACGTCCTGCCCGCCAATGGTCACCTGCGCCTGCGCAACAGGCAGCGTCATCACATACCCAGCCCCCACAAGAACCGAAGCAAGCAGCCGGCTGACGCCCGCGCGACGTGGGTTGAAAGACGAGCGTGTGGAAGCGCGCTTGGTAGTAGTCATTTGGACCTTTTTCCTTGATCAATCGGTGGCAACTTTTTGGCTTCCAAGCGCTCTTGCGGCGTGAAAGCAGGGTTGGGTTTCATCGCGTTACCCAATGCAACTGATGCTAGGAATGGGGTGCCTTGCTGAACATCACCGGTATCCGTAGTTCTTGATGTGCGCGAAGCATTCGATGCGTGATCGAAAAAATGAAGAGAGGCTCGCGAAGCCAACGCCCATGCGGCTTTGCGGGCATCGCGCAAAACATCGAGCGAGGTCTCGGCATGCGATGTCGAGCGTGTTTCGTGTGGCGCAGTGCTACGTAACACGCGCAGTAACTCGCACGTAACAGCGACGCAAAAACGGCCTTCCGAAGGGCCGTTCAGGGCTGCGCAATACAGCCCGTTTTTGGCAATTTCTTCAACGAAATCAAAGTACTACACGCAACTGCGTGGCTTTTTGCCCGGCGCGTTTTTGCGCGGGCATCGTTCCTGCGACGTCTGAAACGAAAGTCAACATTTCGAGGCTACCCACGGGTAGCAACAGAGTCAGAGGGACGTCGCATGGTCAATTTGTTTTTGAGCATTGCCAGTGCATCCGCGGACACGGTCCGCTGTGCCATTGGGGGAGGGCGGTCATGGACATGAGCATCCATTGCGCCGTTGCACAGCCGGCACTGTCGGCATCGCAGATGTATGGCGGTGTCTTCCATGCGGCGCTGATCGTTGCGGACGATCTCGCGGTGGCCGAACGGATGCGCCGCATCCTTGCCGAGCTCGCGCCGCGCCGGCGCATCGTGATTGCGTCCAGTCGCACCGAAGCCTGCAGCCTGCTGGCTTCGCTGCCTTATGACCTGGTGCTGGTCGACATGCGGTTGCCGTGCCGCGACGGCGTCTCGCTGTTGATGCATGTGCGCCAGGCCTATCCGCGCATCGAAAGCGTCGGCATGTCGGCTACGGACGATCACGAACTGGTGAGCGCCGCGATTGCCGCTGGCGCCATCGGCTATCTGCTGACCGAAGCGGACGAGATCGAACTGGCCTATCTGCTGCGTTCGATCGAGCGCGGTGGCGCGCCGATGGATTCGCGCATCGCGCGGCGCATCCTTTCTTCGATTGCCGCATCGGCGAAGGTGCGGACCATCGCGCCTATCCGCGTTCAGGCGCCGGCCGTGAATGCCGATGCGGCTGCAAAGGTTCCGCCGGGTTTGCTGTCACCGCGCGAACTCAAGGTGCTGCGCCTGATCGCGCAGGGCTGGAGCAACAGGCAGATCGCCGAAGCGGTGTATCTGTCGGTCAACACGATCGAGTTTCACGCCAAGAGCATCTATCGCAAGCTGTCCGTGAAGTCGCGGACGCAGGCGGTTCATGAGGCGATGCAGCACGGTCTTCTGAACTGAAGACCGGACGGCGACGGTCCTCGTCGCCAGTCGGTGCGCGGTCCGTGTGCGCGCCTGTCGTCCACCTGGACGCAGGCCGGGCACATTGCGACCGTTGAATTCTCCCCCACCGCCCCGCTACAATCGCGGGTTGACCCTGTTCAAGCCAAGGGTTGACCCTGCTCCAGCGAAGAAGACAAAGAGGATCCCCATGAGTGACATGACCTCCGGCTCGCCCCGGATCGACACAGGCAAACGGACGTGGTTGATCGCATCCAGCTGTGCCGGCGTAGTGGGCGGCGTGGCCACCGCCATCCCTTTCGTGAGCACATTCCAACCCTCGGAGAAGGCCAAGGCCGCCGGTGCAGCGGTTGAAGTCGATATCTCGGCCCTCAAGGTCGGCGAGAAAATGACCGTCGAATGGCGCGGCAAGCCGGTCTGGATCCTCAAGCGCACCCCCGAGCAGATCGCCGAACTCCCCAAGCTGGACGGGCAACTGGCCGATCCGCTGTCCAAGCGTCACCCCGACGAATTCACCCCCAAGTACGCGCAGAACGAGAACCGCTCGATCAAGCCTGAAGTGCTGGTCGTGGTCGGCATCTGCACCCACCTGGGCTGCTCGCCGAGCGACCGTTTCCAGCCCGGCCCGCAGCCCTCGCTGCCCGCCGACTGGGAAGGTGGCTTCCTCTGTCCCTGCCACGGCTCCACCTTCGACCTGGCCGGCCGTGTCTTCAAGAACAAGCCCGCGCCCGACAACCTCCCGGTGCCTCCTCATATGTACCTGTCTGATACCCGCCTGCTCATCGGCGAAGACAGCAAGAAGGCCTGAGGGAGTCGAAGAACATGGCTGAATTCCACGAAATTTCCCCCAACGCACCCGCCAGCGAAAAGCTGCTCAACTGGGTCGACAACCGTTTCCCGCTGAGCAAGCTCTGGAACGACCAGTGGGGCAAGTACTACGCACCGAAGAATTTCAACTTCTGGTACATCTTCGGCTCGCTGGCGATGCTGGTCCTGGTGATCCAGATCGTCACCGGCATCTTCCTGGTGATGCACTACAAGCCCGATGCGGCCCAGGCTTTCGCCTCGGTCGAATACATCATGCGCGACGTGCCCTGGGGCTGGCTGATCCGCTACATCCACTCGACAGGCGCCTCGGCGTTCTTCATCGTGGTGTACCTGCACATGTTCCGCGGCCTCATGTATGGCAGCTACCGCAAGCCGCGCGAGCTGATCTGGGTGTTCGGCTGCGCGATCTTCCTGTGCCTGATGGCCGAAGCCTTCATGGGTTACCTGCTGCCCTGGGGCCAGATGTCCTATTGGGGCGCCCAGGTGATCGTGAACCTGTTCGCCGCCATCCCGTTCATCGGTCCTGACCTGGCCCTGCTGATCCGCGGCGACTATGTCGTGAGCGACGCCACGCTCAACCGCTTCTTCAGCTTCCACGTGATCGCCGTGCCGCTCGTGCTGCTCGGCCTCGTAGTGGCCCACCTGATCGCGTTGCACGAAGTGGGTTCGAACAACCCCGACGGCATCGAGATCAAGGCCAACCGCGGCCCCGACGGCCATCCGCTCGACGGCATTCCGTCGCATCCGTACTACACGGTGCACGACATCTTCGGCGTGGTGGTGTTCCTCACGATCTTCTCGGCGGTGATCTTCTTCGCGCCCGAAGCCGGTGGGTACTTCCTCGAGTACAACAACTTCATTCCGGCCGATTCGCTGAAGACGCCGAACCACATCGCCCCGGTCTGGTACTTCACGCCGTTCTATTCGATGCTGCGTGCAACCACCGACGACATGGTCAACGTGTTCTCGCTGATCATCGCGGCCGCCGCCATCTGGAACTTCGTCAAGGGCAAGTCGGGCACGGCGCTCAAGGTTGCGATCGTGGTCGTGGCCGCCGTCGCGATCTTCCTGCTCAAGTCCTTCGACGCCAAGTTCTGGGGCGTGGTCATCATGGGCGGCTCGGTCATCATCCTGTTCTTCCTGCCGTGGCTCGACCACAGCGAAGTCAAGTCGATCCGCTACCGTCCGAGCTGGCACAAGTATGTCTACGGCGTGTTCGTGTTCTTCTTCCTGATCCTGGGCTACCTGGGCATCCAGCCGCCGGGCGTCTGGGGCGAACTGGTCATCGGCTCCTTCAAGCTGGACATCGCGCAAACCATCTCGCAGATCGGCACCCTGGTGTATTTCGGCTTCTTCCTGCTGATGCCCTGGTGGAGCCGCAAGGGCGAGTTCAAGACCGTGCCCGAGCGCGTGGTCTTCGCCGCCCATTGAGTAGCGCCAAGAGCTGAGAGAACACACGATGAAGAAAAGCATTTCCGGCTGGCTCGCGGTCCTGGGTCTCGCGCTGGGCCTGACCTTCTGTGCAACGGCATCCGCCGAGTCCGAGGGCATTGCCTGGGACAAGGCGAATACCAAGACCAACGACGTGGTCGCCCTGCAAAACGGCGCCAAGCTGTTCGTCAATTACTGCCTGAACTGCCACTCGGCAGCCTTCATGCGCTACAACCGCCTGCAGGACATCGGCATCACCGAGCAGCAGATCAAGGACAACCTTCTGTTCACGACCGACAAGGTCGGCGAGACCATGAAGGCCAACATCGACCCGCGCCAGGCCAAGGACTGGTTCGGCACCACGCCACCCGACCTCACGCTGGTCGCGCGCTCGCGCGCCGGCCATGGCGGAACCGGCGCCGACTATCTCTACACGTATCTGCGCACCTATTACCGCGACGACACCAAGGCCACCGGCTGGAACAACCTCGCGTTCCCGAGCGTCGCCATGCCGAACCCCTTGTGGGAACTGCAGGGCGAACGCCGGCCGGTCTACACCAAGGTCGAACAGCACGGTCATGAAACCGAAGTGTTCAAGGGCTGGGAGCAAGTCACTCCCGGCACCCTGACATCCGTGCAGTACGACAATGCGGTGGGCGACCTGGTGAGCTACCTGCAATGGATGGCCGAGCCCGCACAGAACACCCGTATTCGTATCGGCGTCTGGGTGCTGCTGTTCCTGGCCATGTCCGTGGTTTTTGTGTGGCGACTGAACGCCTCGTACTGGAAAGACGTCAAGTAGTTCCGTCCACGCCGACCGGGCGCCTCGTGCATCCGGTCCCACAGAGTGGGTTGCCAACGCGACCCACTCTTTTTGATTTTTAGGAGTCTTTCGCCATGATGGTCTTGTATTCAGGAACGACCTGCCCGTTTTCCCACCGCTGCCGCTTCGTCTTGTTCGAAAAGGGCATGGACTTCGAGATCCGCGACGTCGATCTCTACAACAAGCCCGAAGACATCAGCGTGATGAACCCGTACGGCCAGGTGCCGATTCTGGTCGAGCGCGACCTGATCCTGTACGAGTCGAACATCATCAACGAGTACATCGACGAGCGCTTCCCGCATCCGCAACTGATGCCTGGCGACCCGGTCGACCGCGCCCGCGTGCGCCTGTTCCTGCTCAACTTCGAGAAGGAACTCTTCGTGCACGTCTCGACGCTCGAGAACCGCACCGTCAAGGGCAACGACAAGGCGCTCGAAAAGGCCCGTTCGCACATCCGCGACCGCCTCACGCAGCTCGCTCCCGTGTTTCTCAAGAACAAGTACATGCTGGGCGACAACTTCTCGATGCTCGACGTGGCCATCGCGCCGCTGCTCTGGCGCCTCGACTACTACGGCATTGACCTCAGCAAGAACGCGGCTCCGCTTCTGAAGTACGCTGAGCGCATCTTCTCGCGCCCGGCCTACATCGAAGCGCTCACGCCCTCCGAAAAGGTCATGCGCAAGTAAATGAGTTCGCCCCCAGGCTTCGCGCACTTCGTGTCGCTTCGCCAACCCCCTTCCGGGGGCAACACCTGCGGCCCGGCGGAGCCGGTTCCGCGGTGTTTCGCGAAAAGTCCTGGTTGGCGATTGATTGCACGGTAGAAAATTTTCATGATCAACGCGCTCGAGTCGTCTTCCACCCGCCCGTACCTCATCCGGGCCCTGTACGAATGGTGCACCGACAACGGGTTCACGCCCTATGTCGCGGTGCAGGTCGACGACAGTGTCCAGGTTCCGCGCGAGTACGTGAAGAACGGCGAGATCGTGCTCAACATCAGCTTCGACGCGACCAGTTCGCTCAAGCTGGGCAACGATTTCATCGAGTTCAAGGCCCGGTTTGCGGGCAGTGCGCGTGAAATCAGTGTGCCGGTGGGGCGCGTGATCGCGATCTATGCGCGTGAAAACGGGCAAGGCATGGCGTTTCCGGCGCCCGCGCCTGCCGCAGCGGACAACAGCAGCGGCGATGCACCGCCCGTCGTGCCCGCGCACACGGGTCCGGCACGCATGCCCTTGCGCGATGCTTCGCGCGGCACCGAAGGCGATGCAGGCAAGATCGTCCACCTGGTGACGGGCGAGGACGCCGACGAAGCGGTCGAGGCGAGCCAGACCGACCCGGTCGACGAGCCACCGCGCCCGCCGGCCGGTGGCGGTTCCAGGCCATCGCTCAAGCGCGTCAAGTAGACAAGCAACGGCGCCGGTGCCCTGAATTGGGGGCCGCGCCGCGCGGCTAGAATCCCGCAGAGAAAAATACGCCGCTTTAGCTCAATTGGTAGAGCACCCGCCTTGTAAGCGGAAGGTCGTCAGTTCGATTCCGACAAGCGGCACCATCACACTGTCCTCGGCCACCGAGGGCACCCCAATCCCCAGGATTTCCAGAAAATTCGGGGATTTTTATTGAGCGCCACTTTCTCGTGACGCCCGCCGAATGCGCGAACCGAAAACAGCCCTCGACCACGATGCCTACCTGAAGACCTCGTATTTCCCCGCCCTGGACGGGCTGCGGGCGATTTCGGTCTTTCTTGTCTTTGCGGTTCATTTCGGCGGAGAAATGTCGGGCACGCGGACCGGCTGGCTCGGTGTCTATGTTTTCTTCGTGCTCTCCGGCTTTCTGATCACAACGCTGTTGCTGCGCGAGTGGGATGCCACCGGTTTCGTGTCGTTGAAGGCGTTCTACATCCGGCGCAGCACGCGGCTGATGCCCGTCTACTTTCTCGTGTACCTGCTGGTCATGGTCCAGAGTTATTTCTCGCAGGGCCTGGCCTGGACCGAAATGAAGGCGGCAACGCCTTACATGCTCACCTTCCTGAACGAGTTTGCCGGGTCGTCGCCGTTGGCCATTACCTGGTCGCTGGGCGTGGAATGGAAGTACTACCTGGTGTGGCCGCTGCTGTTTGCCCTGTTCGGGCGCACGCCGACGTCGCGCATGGGTCTTGCGCTGCTCTGTCTTGGGGTGACGAGCGTTCTTCTGATCGGCGGCTTCTATCCCGCCTGGTTCACGCCGTGGTTCTATTTCGGGCTGATCCTGGGTTCGCTCATTGCCGTGGCCATGCATTCGCGGGTCGTGTTCGACAAGCTTCGCGTCCTCATGACCAACAAGGCCGCATTCATCATCGCCTTCGTGCTGTTCGTCTGGTACAGGCGAGGTGATCTCTTCGAGTCGCACCTCGGCCATGCGACGCTGATCGTGGTGTTCAGTCTGCTGGTCGGGCTGTTGATGCCGTCCCTCATCGTCAACAGCACCTACCTGAGCCGCGCGCTGGCGTGGCGGCCGCTGGTGTTCATCGGCCAGCGTTCGTACTCGATGTACCTGATCCAGGTCATGGCGGTGCAGGCCGTGATTCTCGTGTTCCCCGGCACGCTCTTCGGCCCATTCCTGTTGTTCAGCGGCTTGGCCGTCGCGCTGCTGGCCGCCGACGTGCTCTATCGGTGGTTTGAGCGGCCGATCGCGGGTTGGGGCCACAGATGGGCCAGGACGGTCAAGGAAAGCGGCGGCAGCGCCCAGGGCGCACCGGGCGTGAAGCCCAGCTAGATCCGTCCGCGCGCCGTTTCTGCCGGCCAAGGGGCCGCTGCGCGGTTTGACACTGTCGCATGGCGGATGCGATGAATCGCCGCTCGTGACAGTGGGCTGCCTGACGCAGTGCTGGCCGCTTCAAGGCCCAGCCGACTGCGCAACCCCCTGCATCAACAGCCCCAGCATCGCCAGTTGCGCCACCAGCGCCGGACGCTGCGCAGACCGCATGTTCTCGAGCACGCCGCCCAGCAGCTTCGCGCTGTGACCCAGGCCCGATTGCTTCAACCGCAGCACCTGCGCCTCGGCCCGCGACAACGCGCCGCCGCCCTGATGACGCAGCCCCTGGCGCAGCCAGAGCGCGAGCAGTTCGAGCGTGTCGCAGGCCAGCGCATTCAGCGCAGGCACCTCCTCGACATCGCTCTGCAGATCCAGCGGCTGCGGCGTTGCAGCTTCTGCCTGCAGCACCACGGCGCGCTGAGCCGTCAGCAGGCTCAACGGTTGCATGACCGCGCGACCACCTTGCAGATGCACAGTGCCGGCCACGGCACGCAGGTCGCCCCATTCGCCTGCGAGCGCGCGTGCCAGTGCGTCGACGGCCCCCGGCGAGACGGCGCGATGCGGCAGCGCGAGGTGCAGCAATCCATCACCGTCGATTTCATCCGCTGCCTGCAGCTCGTCCGGCGCCGCCTGCCGCAGCCTCGCGTGCAGCACCTGTGCCGCCGCATCCCAGTGGCAGGACACCACTTCCATGCGATCGAAGGCCACCACATGCAGTTGCCCCGCCGCACCTGCCGACGCGCCACTCGCGGCCTGGCGCGGCCGCACGAAGTCCGGCGGCGCCTCGCGCAGATGCGCCACCAGCGCGGCCACGCTGTCCTGCCGCAGCGGCGCGACGAGGTCGTCCCATGATTTCGGCGACAGCGGCAGCACGCCGGTTTGCCGTGCGCCCGCCGTGATGTCGACCAGCCCGTTGGCGCGCCGCGTCGCGGTCTTGGTGATGACCTGCCCGCTCGCCAGTTGCCGCAGCGGAAAGCCCGCGACGCGGCGGCCGAGCAGGTTGGGCGCGGCGCCGCCGGCGGCGATGTCCGCCGCGCGCGACCACTGGCGTTCCAGCACCGTTACGTTCTGCGTGTCGGGGTCGGCAAAGAGAATGCTCGCGCCTTCGGCCGTTTCGTCGGACCAGAGTTCGGCGCCGAGCGACACCAGCCGCAGATGGTCGAGCGCGACTTCACCCTTCACGCCGATGCCCAGGATCTGGCTTGCCAGCAACGCGGGCCGAGTCTGCGGGCGCTCGGCATGCGCGGCCGCCTGAAGCCGGGCCCACAGCTCGGCCAGCACGCGCACCAGCCGCAAGGGCTCGAAGCGGCTGCTGCGCGCCTGTTGTGCCTGCAGCAGTTGCCAGAGTTCGTCGAGCGCGTCGTCGACCCAGCTCCAGGTCAGCGCACGCGCCTGGTTGCGCACCGCCTCGAAGCGTGCCGCCAGCGCCATCAATGGCTGGCTCGATCCGTCGAGCCAGAGCGACAGCAGCAGGGCGTCGATCTGCGCGCACAGCGTGCGTGCGGCCTCGCCCTGCATCGCTTGCGGCGAGGCGCTGCCATCGGCCGCATCGGCGCTGGCCGAGGCCGGCGAGCGCACTTCGACCATGACTTCGGCCGCGCCCGGCAGCAACGCACCCGCCTGCCGGAAGGCCCAGAGCGCGATCACCACATGCGCGCAGCCGCTGCCCTGCTTGCAGTCGCAGCGCGCATGCACGAGCGAGCTGCGCGAGAAAAAGCGAACGCTGCACATCGGCAGCCGCGCCACCGGCGGCGCGCTGGCGCTGCGCCACGCCTGCACGCCGACCACGGGCCGCGCCGCGGCGAGCTTGTGGGCCTGTTCGAGCACGGAAGGCGCAAGGCTGGCCGCCAGCGCGGCATCGTCGAATTCGGCGGGGCTCCATGCACCGCCCGGTTCGGTGGGCGCTTCGGCGTCGTCGGTCGACGGTGCCTGTGTGGTGGCCGCAGAAGCCGCCTGCGCCTGGTAGGCCAGCACCAGCATCACCCGGTGCCGGCACATGCCGCTGGCGGGACAACTACATTGCGCATCGCGCAGCGTGCGCCCGGGCGGCAGGCTGGTGCGCACGCCGTCGTCGAAGTGGGCCTGCACCACGCCGTCCGCGCCGGTCTCCAGGCGTGGCAACAGGCCGGCCGCCACATCCTTCTGCGCGCGCTTGACGAAGCCCGCATTGGCCAGCGCGGTCAACGCCTCGGGCGTCAGTTCGAGCAAATCGGTGCGCAGTGCGGAAGAAGTCATCGCGCTCATCCCCGCACCTTCTCGGCCAGCCAGCCCGCGAGTTGCCCCGGCGTCATCGCACCGATCTGCGCGCCTTCGCGCACCAGCCGCGCGGCCATCTCGCGATCAAACGCCGGTTCGGCCTGCGCATCGAGCGCGGCCAGCCCGAGCACCTTGGCGCCCGACTCGACCAACGCCTTCACGCGCCGCACCAGCTCGTGTTCGCTGCCGCCTTCGTAGAAGTCGCTCACCAGCACCACGATGCTCTTGCGCGGATTGGCGATCAGCGACTGCGCATAGGCCACCGCCTTCGCGATGTCGGTGCCGCCGCCCAGTTGCACTTTCATCAGCAGCTCGACCGGGTCCGACACATCGGCCGTGAGGTCGACCACCGCCGTGTCGAAGGCCACCAGCCGCGTGCGCATGCCGGGCAACTGCCACAGGCAGGCAGCCATCACCGCGCTGTGGATCACCGAGTCGACCATCGAGCCGCTCTGGTCGATCAGCAGGATGATGTCCCACGGCTCCGCATGCCGCTTGGTGCGGCTGATGAACACCGGCCGCTCCACATAGAGCTTGCGGCGTTCCGGGTCGTAGCGGTGCAGGTTGGCCGCCAGCGTTTGCTTGAAGTCGAAGTTGCGCGCGATCTTCATGCGCGATCGGCGGCGCCGGTCGCGGCTGCCGCTGAAGGCCTGCCGCACTTCGGTGGCAAGCTTTTCCATGATGCGGCGCACCACCTCGGCCACCAGCTTGCGCGCGGCCGCGAGCACCTGCGGGTTCATCAGGTGCTTGGTGTGCAGCACCGCGCGCAGCAGCGATTCGGAAGGCTCGATGCGCTCCAGCACTTCGAGGTTCGTCACCACCTCGTCGATGCCGTAGCGCTCGACCGCGTCCTGCTCCAGGCGCTCGATCACTTCCTTCGGAAAGAGCGAGTGGATGGTGTTGATCCAGTCCGGCGTGCTGAGCGCCGAGGGGCCGAGGCCCGCGCTGCGTTCACCGCGGCCGGCGCGGTCGCTGTCGCGGCCGTAGAGCCAGTCGAGCGCGGCATCGGCGGCCTTGGCTTCGGCGCCCAGGCTGCCGCAACACGCTTCGGCCGGATCGCCCAGCAGCAGGCGCCAGCGTTGCAGCGGATCGGGAATGTCCAGGCTCATGGGCGGGGGCTCCCGTCGTCGCTGTTGTCGTTGTTGTTGTCGAGCGTGACGCCCCATGCCGCGAGGCGCGCGAGCACGGCGTCTTCCACCATGCGCGCCTGGGCCAGCGCTTCGGGCGCGGCCTCGCCGGTGTGGGTTGCAGTGAGCGCGCGGCGCGACAGGTGCGCGGCGTCGTGCAGCTTCAACACCTGCTCGGCCAGCAGTCCGCGTTCCTGCGGCGGCAGCCAGGCAAAGGCGGCGCGCAGGCTGGGCATGGCGCGCACGAAGTCGGCGTTGTCCAGCGCCTGCACGGTGCGGTCCATGCCGGCGACGAAGGCCGGTTCGGACGACAGCGTTTCGCGTGCCAGGGCGAGCAGGCCGGTGAGCGCATCGCCGAGCACCGGCGCGGGCAGCGAATGCAGCAGCTGCATCGCTTCGTTCACGCCGGCATCGTGCGGCTGCGCATTCGCTGCACGGCCCGCCAGGCTCAGCGTGGCGCCCAGCGCGGCGCCTCGGCTCACGGGCGCGGCACTGGCATCGGCGGCCTTGCGCTGCCACACCGCGAGCGCGCGCGCCGGCTCCACGTCGAGCAGCGTCGGTGCGTTGGCATCGTGCGACGTGTCGGCCGCATGGGCCAGCACGTCGGCCACGATCTGGCGCAGTGCAAGGTGAGCCTGCAGATGCGCCTGCATGTCGGCCGGCATGACGGCGGCGGGCGGCTCCAGCAGCCACAGCGCGCGGTCGAAGCCCGACTCGATCACCACGCGCAGCACCGGCGCATCGGCCATGCCCAGCATCTGGCCGTGGCGCAACAGCGTGTGCAGCACCGACAGGGCAGGGCCCAACGCCTCGAAGCGCGGCTCGTTGGCGATGGCGCCCTGCAGCTCGCGCAGCAGCGAATCGCTGAGCGCCGACAGCCCCGCCCATGCGGCCTGGTTGAGCCCATCGGCCAGTGGCCCGATGCGGCCTTGTGCCTGCCGCAGATCGTCTTCGAGCCGGGCGCGTGCCGCGTCATGCAGGCTCGCGCCCCAGGCACCGGCCTCGATCAGCGCGGCCTGTTGCTCCAGTGGTTCGGCCAGCGACCAGACTTCGGTGCGCTCGCCCGACATTGCCAGCGCCGGCCCCTGCGCGCGTCGCACGCCGGGCAGCCGCAGGATCGACAGCCGGTGCAGCACGCGGCTCTTCGCGCGGTCGGCGTCGAGCAGCAGGTCGATCTTGAGCTGGCCGCGCAGCACGATGCCGTGTGCCGCCAGCTCGGCCGCAACCGCAGCCACCAGCGGCGGCTGCGGCGTGCCGGGCGCGAGGCGGCCGACGGTATCACCGGCCAGCACGTCCATGGCCTGCACCAGCACCGGGTCGGTGCCGGGGCGGATCGCGCCGCGGTAAGTCCAGGGCAGTGGCGCATCGAGTGCGTCTTTCACCAGCGCGCCGGCCAGCGCATCGAGCCAGTCGGAGCGCAGCGGTTTCTCATGACCGCGCAGTCGCGCGAGGCCTTGCGCACGCAAGTGCACGGCCATCAGGTCGGCGGTGGAGGCGGGCAGTTTCTTGTCGCGCAGCCGCTGCATCACGTGCTGCAGCGCGCGGTGCGCTGCCCCTTCGGGGCCGTGCTCCCAGACCCACTGGTAGTAGGCCGGGGAGGGCATGCCCGAGGCATAGCCGGCGAAGGCATCGAGACGCTTGAAGGTGTAGGGCACGAGGTAGGAGCCGAAGCGCAGCGGCGCATCGGCCTTGTCGTCGCGGTCTTCTTCACCGCAGGGTTCAAGCGATGGCTCGGGCGTGGCGGGCAACTCGGCCGGCTGCTTTCGCCAGAGCCGCGCCAGCGCGGGCGCGTGGTAGCCGCCGCAGACCACCAGCGCCTGCACACGGCCGGGCTCGGCGGGCTGTGCCATTGCCCAGGCGATCCAGCGCGCCATCATCTGTTCGCGCGCCTGGTTGCCCAGCGAGCCGGGGTCTTCGCCGCGCAGATGCTCGAAGTAGGTGGCCAGGCGCTGCGCCAGCTCGGTGGCGTCGCAACCGTCTTCGAACAGGTGGTCCCACAGCGCATCGCGGCCCTGCACCGAGAGCTTCTCGGTCAGCGCGCGCTCGTAGGCTTCGGCGCGTTCTTCATGCTGTGCATCGGCCACGTCGGCATAGCGGTTCTCCATGCGCGAGAAGGCGTCGTGCCACGCGGGCAGGTCGATGAAGCGCACCTGCGCGCCCACTTCGCGCGCCACCTGCAGCGCCTGCCATTCGGGCGAG
The DNA here is from genome assembly GCF_051216615.1 of Variovorax raffinosi. Classification (NCBI taxonomy): domain Bacteria; kingdom Pseudomonadati; phylum Pseudomonadota; class Betaproteobacteria; order Burkholderiales; family Comamonadaceae; genus Variovorax; species Variovorax raffinosi. The sequence continues at coordinate 172,268 of NZ_JBPJZR010000010.1, read as the reverse complement.
TGCTCGGCAAAGGGCGACCACGAGCCGCGATGCATTTCGTCGCCCGAGAGGTAGCTGTAGATCGCCACCGGCAACTGGTGCGGCAGGTACAGCTCGGCCAGCCGTTCGTTGAAATCGGCTGGCCCTTCGATCAGCACATGCGCGGGGCGCAGCGTGCGGATCCGCTCGGCCACCAGCCGCGCGCAGGCGGGGCTGTGGTGGCGCACGCCGACGATGTGGGGCTGCTGTGTCATGGCCGCGCGCTCAGGGAAGACGATGCCGCGCCTCGTAGTACGCACGCCAGTGCGCGCCGTTGCGCTTGGCCGCCTTCTGCTCGAAGTAGCGGCGCAGCTTGGCGCGGTCGTCCGCGTTGTCTTTCACCACCGTGCCCGCGATGCAATCGACAAGGTCGGCCGGCGAGCCTTCGCGCTGTTCGAGAAACCATGCGCGCACGCCGACCGCATGCGCCACGTTCACTGCTTCGGCGGTGGACATCACGGCGGTGAGCCGGTCCATCGCCGCGTCGCCGCTGTTGCCGCCATTGCCGTTCCCGCTTTCCTTGGCCGGCGCGCCGCGCAGGTCACGGAAGGTGGACACCAGCAGTTCCAGCACCGGCGCGGGAATGGTCTTCGGAATGCCGCTCTGCGCCAGCAGGCGCGCGGACGATTCCTCCACCAGCGCCAGCTCGCGGTCGAAGTCAAGGATGGGGAACACGGTCTCGAAGTCGAAGCGGCGCTTGAGCGCCGCGCTCATCTCGTTCACGCCACGGTCGCGCGTGTTCGCGGTGGCGATGATGTTGAAGCCCTCGCGCGCATAGAGCATGCCGTGCTCGCCCGACAGCTCGGGCACCGCCATCACGCGGTCCGACAGCATGCCGAGCAGGCAGTCCTGCACTTCGAGCGGCGCGCGCGTGATTTCCTCGAAACGCACCACCTGGCCCTGCTGCATGCCCAGGTACAGCGGCGCCGGCACCATCGCGCGCGGGCTCGGGCCTTCGTTGATGAGCAGCGCGTAGTTCCAGCCGTACTTGATCTGGTCTTCGGTGATCGACGCGCCGCCCTGGATGGTGAGCGTCGAGATGCCCGAGATGGCCGTGGCCAGCAGCTCCGACAGCATCGACTTCGCCGTGCCCGGCTCGCCCACCAGCATCAGCCCGCGGCCGGTGGCCAGCGTCACCAGCATGCGTTCGATGCTGGCCACGGGCGCGACGATCTTGGGTGCGATGTCCAGCGACGCATCGCCGAGGATGAAGGCGCGCGCGGCCTTCAGCCCCAGCACCCAGCCGGGCGGGCGCGGGTCCTTGTCCTGCGCCTGCAAGCGCGCGAGCTGCGCGGCGTACTGGATCTCGGCCGGCGGGCGTTGCAGTTGCGTTGGCGTTTGCGGCGCACCGGTGTCTTTGGAGCTTTTGCTGGATGTGGCCATGGTGGGTGCTGATGAAACTAGAGGAGCTTGTACTGGCCGGGCTTGCCGGTCTCGATGGTGATGTCCGAGCTTTCGTGCGAATAGGTGTGGGTGGCACGCAGCCGGATGCGCCCGCCCTGGAAGGTTTCGCGTCGGTTGCCGACGTCGATGACGTTCATGCCGTTCGACAGCTCCTTCACCAGCACGCGCGCCACCCGCCGTGGTGCACCGCGTTCGCCGACCGCCAGCCATTCGATCCACAGCCGCGAGTGCACGTGTTCGAAGCCCTGGTGGACGATCACGATGCGCAGCACGCCGCTGTCGCGGGCCGAGTTCCATTCGCCGCCGGTGGCCACGGTGTCGACCTGCGGCGGCACCTCGGGCGCCGCGGTGCTGCGGGCGGTCGCGGAAGCCATGGCCGCGAGCAGCCCCGCGGCCAGCAGCCAGGGGCGCAGCCGCGCGACGGCGGCATTCATGCCCGCAGCCCTTCCATGTCGCGGATCAGTTCGCTCGCTGAAATCGGATCGAGCAAATGCAATGCTTCGGCATCGCGCATGTCGCCCCAGCCCGAAGGCTGGCCGACCTGCACCTGGCCCAGCGTCTGCTCGGGGTATTCGTCCACCATGCCGACGATGATGCCGGGGTCCAGGCTCAGCTCGATCACGCGGTTCGTGCCCAGCGGCTTGCTGAAGTACCAGATGCAGCCCGCGTCCTGCGCCTGGCCGCGGCGCCAGCCCTTGTTGGCCAGGCCCAGCACGCGGCCGGTGGGCACCTTCACGTCTTTCCAGCGTTCGAGCTTCAGGCTCTTCTTTTCTTCATCGGTCAGCGTGTAGATGTCGCGGCCGATCTGCGCGAAGGGCTGCAGCAGTTCGTAGTCCGCGAACACCTGGCCGAAGGCGGCGGCATCGGCGGGCGACAGGTCCAGCGCATGCGGCACGCCGATGCGGATGTTCTCCCCCTCGGGCAACTCGAAGGCATCGTCTTCGGCCGTGGTGTAGCTGCCGTCCTCGGCCACGCGGAAGCAGGCCTGCAGCGTGCCGCCGTAGTTGCCGCCGCCTTCCACCGCATACACGCCCCAGATCAGCCGCTGCACGATGTGGCGCACCAGCGGATGCTCGACCAGGAAGAGGCGGAACACCTCGGGCGTCCAGCGCCGGCGCGCGCACATCGCCACTTCGAGGCGCAGCAACTGCTGGCTCGCGATGGTGCGCACGTCTTTCTTGAGCAGCTTGAAGCGCTCGACCGCTTCCTTGCCCAGTGCGTCGTCGTCGGTCTTCTTGGGCTTGGGCAGGTCGGGCAGCCGCGCGCCGTCGACACCACCGGTGCTCTCGCGCACATAAGGCTTGAGCGCTTCGTCGAAACCGACCTTGAAGGCGCGCGGGCCGAAGTCGAGCAGCATCGTGCCCTGCTCGTCGAGGCCGAGGTCGGGCGCGAGCCGGTCTTCGAGTTCCTCGGTGCTCAGGCCGCGCGCCTCGGCGATGGCGTCGATCTTCTCGCGCGCCTTGTCCTGCAGGCCCTTGAACTTGACCTTCTGCGCGATGCCGTTGAGCAGCATCAGCGCGACGTCGCTGCCGATGGTGGCCAGCACGTCGAGGCCGGTCACGGCGCGTGCATGCGCCGCCTCGCCGGGCCAGGCGCGAATGAAGGGCGTGAGCTTGCGCGCGGTGTCGTCGTTGCCGAACAGGCCCAGCGAGGTGAGTGCCCAGCCTTCCTTGCTCGGGCCGCTGGCTTCGAGCCAGGCGGTGAAGGCGTCCCATGCGAATTCGGCCAGCGAGTCGGCGTCGCAGGCTTCCTTGACCATGGGGATGCCGCCGTAGATGCCTTCGTTGGTCGGAAAGGTCAGCATCTGGCCGAAGTGGTCGAGCGCATCGTCGGGCAGGGCCTTGCCGTTCCTGAGCGTCGGGCGGCGCCAGCCGCGCGGCTGCCAGAACTCGGGCAGCTTGGCGCGCTTGGTGGGGAAGCGGTCGAGCGGACTTTCGTCGAGCACGGTGCGCAGCGCCTGCACGACGTCGGGCTGGTTGTAGCGGCCGGCCACGTCGAGCAGCAGCGCCTCGTGGCCGTTGGCTTGCAAGAGGCGCAGCGCCGAGCCTGCACAGTCGCGTGCCTCGCCGGCCTTGCCGAGTGCCGGCGCGACCAGGCCGCAGGCGGCGTGCTCGGGGTACTTCAGCAGCCATTCGCGGCCGGCGGCGCGCAAAGTCTTGAGCTTGGCGAAGGCGCGTGCCGCCGGCATGGCCAGGTCGGGCGTGCCGTAGTTGAGCGCGTACGACAGGTTCTCGGAGGGTTTGGAGCGCACCATCGCGATCAGGCCCGGCATCACGGCCTGGCCGTGCGTGGCGAGCACCATGCCGATGTCGTCGCTTTCCGCCTCGCTCGCAATCGCGTTCCAGAACGGCACGCCGACCGCAGCCGGCAGCAGCGTGACGAAGCTCGACGTGAAGCGGAACCAGTTGTAGCGCTCCTTCTTGCGCTCCACCACCATGGCGCGCCAGTTGGCGATCAGCCCCTCGGCATCGCCACTGCGGATCGCGGCTTCGGCGGCCTTGGCGAGCGGCCCGTGCGACTTTTGCTTCTTGATGTCGAAGCCCAGTTCATCGAGCAGCACCGCCATGTTCTGGCGTGCCGACGCATGGCGATTCACCTGCCACGAGTTCAGGCGCAGCGCCTTTTCGCGTTCGCCTTCGTTCCACTGTTCCGCCACGGGCAGCGCGAGCGGCTCCAGCACCAGCGTGGCGGCGGCCTTCTTCTGCACCTTGGCAAGCCACGGCGGTGCGGCCAGCACGGGCGGCAGTTCGTCGGCGGCGGCCACTTCGGCGGGGCCGGACAGCAGCGCGAGTTGCCGGTCGATGGCGGCCTGCGCGCCGGCATCCAGCCAGGGCCGCAGCGCGGGCAGCAGGGCTGCGCCGTGCGCGCGCAGCAGGCGCGTGAGGCTGGGCGTGACGAGGTTGGCGTCTTTTCCGCCAGCGGCCACCAGCCGCGACAGCGCGGCGATGGCGGCGGCCGGCCAGCGGTCGACCGACAGCGCAAGCCGCGCCAGCGCGCCTTTCGATTGGCTCGCCACGCGGGCCAGCGCCTGTACCGCCTCGGGCGTGCCGATGCAGGCGAGCGCATCGCCCGCGTCGTCGTTGGCGGCGCCGCGCTCCAGCACGGGCACGGCCTCGGTGCCGCGCTCCTGCACCAGCGTGCTCGTCATGTGGCTGTCGCCCCAGAACCCGCTCGAATAGCTGAGCTTGACCTTGGCGGCCAGTGCGATGGCGGCAGGGTCGGTGGCTGTCAGCAGCAGCCAGTGCATGGTTTCAGGCGTGTCCTTTTCGGCCGCGAGCGCCAGCACCATCGCATTCGAAATCTCGGGGGCGTCGGGCAGCATCAGGGCCAGCGTGGGCTGGCGGCTGGGGTGCACGCGGGGCAGCGCGGCTTCGATCCTGTCGCGGCAGGCCTGCCAGACCTCGGGTTCGGCGCCGGCCAGGTGCGCGCGCAGCGCCTGCTCGCCTTGCCCCAGCGGGCCGTAGTAGCTGTTGCCCATGGCGCGGCTCACCGCGCTGCCGAAGCTGCTGCGGCGGACCTGGGCTTGCCGGTCGTAATCGGTCTGCACCTGGATCTGCTGCGCCGACAGCAGGATGTCGATGGCACCCGGCAGCCCGTACTGCGCCACCAGGTAGTTCGCCACCATCTCGCCGGGCTCGCTTTCCCCGTAGTAGCCACCGGTGCTCAGCGCCAACGCCAGCAGCACGGTGTCGGACTCGGCATCGGCCGCAGGGGCGGGCAGCGCCACGCGATGGAGCATGCGTTGCACCGCAGGCTGCAGCGCCGCATCGCTGTTGCCGACATCGACCTTCGGATCGAGCTGGCGGCGCACCAGTTGCCAGGTGGCGGCCACCCCCGTGATGGCGATCGGCTTCGGTGGAAAGCGGCGCGAGGGAAAGGCCAGCCGCAGCATCTCGGGCGAGAGCCGCACGGGCGCGCCGCTGGCAAGCCATGGCGGCGTGTCGGCGCTGACGGGCAGCTCGGTGCCGGACGGCGCGGTGGGCGCTTCCGTGGTTGCGTGCGATGCGCTCGCACCCAGTTCCTTTGCCAGTGCCTGTGCATCCTTGACGGGCGTGCAACTGGTGCCCCAGCCGTCCAGCAGCCCCTGCGCCTTGAGCCGCTTGAACGCCAGCGCGGCAGCTTGTTCGCTCACGCCGTGCTGGCGCTTGAGCGTACCGGGCGACAGCGTGTCCTTGCTCGTGAGTTCGCCTGCCTCCATCCTGGCGCGCACCGCTTCGAACACGCGGTCGGCCTGGCTGTCGATGCTTTCGGTGGTTGCGGCGGCCTCTTGCGCGGGCACGCTGGCGTCGGCCGTTGCCGTGGATGTCGCCGCTGCCGGTGCGGCCGCTTTTTCAGCGGTGGCTTCGGCCTTCGGCTTGGCTTCCGTCTTGCCGATGGCCGCGCCAGCCGCCACGCCGACTTCGCCATAACCCTTGCCGGTTTTTTCGGCGGCCAGCTTGGTCAGCGCGGCATCGGCCTTGGTGGCGTCGGCGAAAGACTTGGTCTGGCTCTGGCCTGCGGTGCCGATGCGGCCCCAGCGGATGTTGAGGTCGGTGCCGACCTGTTCCACTTCCCAGAATTTGCTGGCGGTTCCTTCGATCAGTTCAAAACGGCGCATGGAAAAACGTCCTCCTGTGAATCGACGACGCGCCCTGTAGGCGCTGGATGTGGCGAATGAATCGGGGCGATGGCCGCGGCCTGCACATCTGCAGGCCGGCATGCGCGACGGGGCTCACCCAAGCATCTGCGCATGCCGTGTTCACGACCGAGAATACGGGCCCGATGTGAAAGCCCGATCCGTCAGCTACGTGACGGCCGGGCGCGCGATGGTGCTGAAAAAACAGGCAATGGAAATGAAGGAAATTTCATGCCTGAATCATGCACCGGGCCTCATGCGGCGGCAGGTACGAAGAATTCATTCATGCAGTTCATTGGCGAACGCATAGGCCGGCCCCATGCGTTGCTGTTCGCAGTGGCGCAGCGCGCGGTCGGCCGCCTGCACGATGCTTTCCAGCGTGTCGCCATCGACTGGATGGCTGGCAATGCCGAAGTTCAGTTCCCCGCCCGCAAGCAGCCGGCCATCGTGCTCGACCGGCCGCGCGCCGGCGGTCAGCATGCGTATCGCCATCTCCGCGAGCTTGTGCCGCGCCGGCGTGCCGACCAGCAGGATTGCGAACTCGTCGTCGCCGAGCCGGGCCACCATGTCGTCTGCGCGCACCTGCTGGCGCAGGCGCCGGGCCATGGCGGCCAGCACCGCATCGCCGCCCGCGCGTCCGTGCCGTTCGTTCACGCGCCTGAAGCCGTTCAGGTCGGCCAGCATCAGCGAGAACGGTCGGCCCTCGCGCAGCCAGTCGCGGCCACGGCTCTCGAAGCCGGCGCGGCTGGTGGCACCGGTGAGCGCGTCGGTGCCCAGGTCTTCCACCTTCTGCTGCGTGCGGGCTTCGAGCGCGCGGTCGGTCCGCAGCCGCACGCCGATGGCGATGACGAACACCAGCAGCTCCGCAATCACGGCGGCCTGCGCGAAGTTCATGCGGCGGGGTGCCCATGCGGGGTCGAGCCAGATCGACATCGGGGTGGTCGCGATGCCGCCGATCAGCAGCACCGCGCCGGCCAGGAACAACGCCGCCGGCCAGGGCAGGCGGCGCAGCACAGTCACCGCGCCCACCGCGAGGATCACCGTGGAGGCCACCGCCAGCGCCTGCACCGTGCGCAGCGTCCACACGAGCTGTGTTTCGAGGGCGGCATAAAGCGTGGCGATCGCGAAGATGACCAGCGTGGCCCGCGCGATGCGGTCCAGCCGTGGCGCGAAGTCCTTCAGCCGCAGCAGGTGCCGCGCGAACTGCAGCCGGCAGACCGTCCACAGCACCAGCGCCGCCGCCGGCCAATGGACGGATGGGCCGCGCGGCGGCAGGCCGTTCAGGCCGGCGAAGGCGACCAGCGCACAGGCGCAAGCCAATGCGTAGTAACCGTGGATGACGCCACCGAACACCAGCAGCAACACCAGTCCGCAGACCATGAGGCCCGCGAGCAGGCCGTAGCTCACGCCGTCGATCATGGGCGGGGCCCGGCGCAGGGGTGGGGGAAGTGGCTGGAAGGCATCCGGGCGTCTCGAAGTTCTTCTTGTGAAAGGCTGGTAACCGATCGTATCTCCGAAGCCTGGGTGCGCGTGTCCCCCGTGTACCTATGTCCCCCGCATCACTCGCCTTTGCGCAGGCTAGAACTCCGCGCCTTCGACCAGGAAGCGCAGGCGCCGCACGCCCTGCCATTCGTCCGCATCGAGCCGGAACGCCAGCTTGACCTTCGGTGGCAGCGGATCGGTGTGGCTGAACCAGATCGCGTCGATTGGCTGGCCCTGGTGCTTGAGCTTGAGCGCCAGGTGCTTTTCGCCCACCAGCCGTTGCGACACCACCTCGACTTCTTCGCTGAAGGTCGGCGGCGCGAAGCCCTGGCCCCACACCTCCTTGTGCAGCGTGTCGACGAGGTCGATGCGCATGTACTCGCGTGCGATGGGCCCGTCGGTTTCGATCTGCCGCGTGAGCGCGGCGGCGGCCAGCCATTCGCCAGCCACCTGCGCCAGCCCTTGCTCGAAGGTCTTGAAGTGCTCGCGCGCCACGGTGCAGCCCGCAGCCATCGCATGCCCGCCGAAGCGCAGCAGCACGCCCGGGTGGCGCTTGGCCACAAGGTCGAGCGCATCGCGCAGATGAAAGCCCGGGATCGAACGGCCCGAGCCCTTCAGCTCGTGCTCCTTGCCCGGCGCGCCGCTCGCTGCGAACACGAAGGTCGGCCGGTGAAAGCGGTCCTTGATGCGCGAGGCCACGATGCCGACCACGCCTTCATGAAAGCCCGCGTCGAACACGCTGATGGCTGCTGGTGGCGCCTCGATGCCTTCGCCGTCGGTGGCGAACAGCGATTCGGCCAGCAGCAGCGCCTGGTCGCGCATGCCGCCTTCGATGTCGCGCCGCTCGCGGTTGATGCCGTCGAGCATGCGCGCGAGTTCTTCGGCGCGGCCCGTGTCGTCGGTCAGCAGGCATTCGATGCCCAGCGTCATGTCGGCCAGCCGGCCGGCCGCGTTGATGCGCGGGCCGAGGGCAAAGCCGAAGTCGAAGGTGGTGGCGACCGACGCGGTGCGGCCCGCGGCCTTGAACAGCGCCGCCACGCCCGCGGGCATGGCGCCCGCGCGGATGCGGCGCAGGCCCTGCGCCACCAGCCGGCGGTTGTTGGCGTCGAGCTTCACCACGTCGGCGACGGTGCCGAGCGCGACCAGCGGAAGCAGTGCATCGAGCTTGGGCTGCGTCGCCACGTCGAAGATGCCGCGCTTGCGCAGTTCGGAGCGCAGCGCGAGCAGCACATAGAACATGACGCCGACACCGGCGATGCTCTTGCTCTCGAACTCGCAGCCGGGCTGGTTGGGGTTGACCAGCACGTCGGCCACCGGCAGCTCGGGGCCGGGCAAGTGGTGGTCGGTCACCAGCACCTGCAGGCCGCGCGCCTTGGCGGCAGAAACGCCCTCGACGCTGGCGATGCCGTTGTCGACGGTGATCAGCATGTCGGCGCCGCTGTCGGCCACGCGCTCGGCAATCGGTGGCGTCAGGCCATAGCCGTCGACCACGCGATCGGGCACGAGGTAGCTCACGTTTTTTGCGCCCAAGAGGCGCAGGCCGCGCACGCCGACCGCGCAGGCGGTGGCGCCGTCGCAGTCGTAGTCGGCCACGATGCACAGGCGCTTGTCTTGCGCCATCGCGTCGGCCAGCAGCACGGCGGCTTCGCGCGTGCCGCGCAGCGTGTCGGGCGCCAGCAGCCGGGCCAGGCCGTCGTCGAGTTCTTCCTTGGCGCGCACGCCGCGTGCGGCAAAGAGGCGCGCCAGCAGCGGATGCACGCCGGCCTGTTCCAGCGCCCAGACGGTGCGCGGCGGGATTTCTCTGGCGATGATCTTCACAGGGCCTCCAGCACGCTGGATGCGCGTGTGCGGTCGAACAGGCTTTTGGCCCAGCGGGCCAGGCCGCGCTGCTGCACGGTGTAGCGCTGCGCGGCGCGGTCGCCGCAGAGCGTGAGCGTCACGTCGGCGCCGCGTGTGTAGTCGGCCAGCAGCGAAGCGATCTCGCCCGCGTCCAGTGCCTGCCAGGCGGCGGCCCAGGCCGCGCCGTCGTCGCGCAATGCGGCGATGCGCAAGGCGTCGCTGACCTCGGGCGTTGCGGCGGGGCGCGTCGCCTCGTCGTTCTTCAGCACGCCGGTGCCGCTGAGCCAGAAGGAGTTGATGGGCGGCACGCCGCGCGCGGCGCGGTCGTCGTTCACGCGCTGCGTGTACAGCAGCATCTGCATTTCGTTCTGCAGGCGGCGCAGGAGCCGCGACGAATCGCCCAGCGGCGACCACTGCGAGATGGGGTAGCCCACCGCGCGGTCGATGGAGGCGGTGGCCAGTCCGTCGAAGATGGGCGCGCGAGCGAGCCAGCGGCCCGGCGTGTCGGAGGGATACAGCGCGATGCCGTCCTCTTCGAAGAACGGGCCTGCGACGGCCAGCAGCGCCATCGATTCGTCGGCATCGATCTCGATGGCGGACGGATCGCCCAGCGCCACGTCGTCGATGCCGACCTGCCAGTTGCACAGCGTGACCAGGCCCCAGCCTTCGTGGTCGCCAGGTGCGGCCAGGCCGGTTCGCCGGGCTTCGAGCGCGGCCCAGGGGATGCAGCCGTCGGCGGCGGAAATGCCCAGCGCCTGCGCGAGCGCGCGTTCATGCGGAGGCGAGCGCGTGCTTTCGTCCTGCGTGTCGGTGTCCGCCAGGGTCAGTCGCAGCAGCAGGGTTTCGAGGTTGGGAAGCCGCAGGGTGGGCAGTGCGGCGCGGCAAGCCGGGGAACCGCGGCCGGCAAAGGGGATCAACAAGTGACGTGGGGGGTGTTCGGCCATCCCCTTATTGTCCGGGAAGCCCCAAGGGAATCCGGGATGCCACAATTCCGACCCTATGCGACTCCCCTACGAACTGCAGCTTGGCTGGCGCTACACGCGCGCAGGCCGGGCGACGCGGCGCAACGGCTTCATCTCCTTCATCTCCGGTGTCTCGATGCTTGGCATCGCCCTGGGCGTGGCGGCGCTGATCATTGTGCTCAGTGTGATGAACGGCTTCCAGAAAGAGGTGCGCGACCGCATGCTCGGCGTGGTGTCGCACATCGAGATCTTCTCGCGCGACGGCCAGGCACTGCAAAACCTCGACGAGATCATGGCGGCGGCGCGCAAGAACCCCGAGGTGATCGGCGCGGCACCTTTCATCAACACGCAGGCGCTGATTGCGCGCGGCGAAGACATGAAGGGCGCGATCATTCGCGGCATCGACCCCAAGCTCGAACCCGAAGTCACCGACACCAACGGCATCGCCTCCAAGGGCACCTTCGACAAGCTGGTGCCGGGTGAATTCGGCATCGTGCTGGGCATCGAGCTGGCGCGTTCGATGTTCGTGCAGCCGGGCGACCAGGTCACGCTGGTGGCGCCGGGTGGGCAGGTCACGCCGGCCGGCGTGGTGCCCAGGCTCAAGCAGTTCACCGTGGTCGGCACCTTCGATTCGGGCCACTACGAGTACGACTCGGCGCTGGCCATGGTCCACGAGCAGGACGCGGCCAAGGTGTTCCGCCTCGAAGGCCCGACCGGCATCCGCCTGAAGCTGAAGGACCTGAACGAGGCCCGCGGCATTGCCGACCAGCTCGCGGTGAGCCTGCCGGGCGAATTCCTGATCCGCGACTGGACGCGCCAGAACAAGACCTGGTTCGCGGCCGTGCAGGTCGAGAAACGCATGATGTTCATCATCCTCACGCTGATCGTGGCGGTGGCCGCCTTCAACCTCGTCTCGACGCTGGTGATGACGGTGACCGACAAGCGCGCAGACATCGCCATCCTGCGCACGCTGGGCAGTTCGCCGCGCAGCATCATGGGCATCTTCGTGGTGCAGGGCGCGATGGTGGGCGTGATCGGCACCGTGGCCGGCCTGCTGCTGGGCCTGGGCATCGCCTACAACATCGACGTGATCGTGCCTTTTCTCGAACGGCTCTTTCACGCCAGCTTCCTGCCCAAGGACATCTACCTGATCAGCAAGATGCCGAGCGATCCGCAGCGCAGCGACATCATGCCGATTGCCATCATTTCCCTTGTCCTGTCGTTCCTGGCCACGCTGTACCCGAGCTGGCGCGCCAGCCGCGTGAATCCTGCCGAGGCCCTGCGCTATGAGTGAAGTTGTTCTGAAGGCCCGTGGACTGACGAAGCGTTTTCACGAAGGCCGGCTCGATCTCACCGTGCTGCACGGCGTCGACCTCGACGTGCATGCCGGCGAAACGCTGGCCATCGTCGGCGCCTCGGGCTCCGGCAAGAGCACACTGCTGCACCTGATGGGCGGGCTCGATGCGCCTACTTCCGGCAAGGTCGAGCTGCTGGGCAAGGACATCGCGCATGCCGATGCTGCAGAGCAAGGGCGCTTGCGCAACCAGCACCTGGGTTTCGTCTACCAGTTCCATCATTTGCTGCCTGAGTTCAGCGCGCTCGACAACGTGGCGATGCCGCTGAAGATCCGCCGCGTGGAGCCCGCGCAGGCGACGCAGGCGGCTACGAAGATTCTTTCCAGCGTGGGCCTGGCCGAGCGCCTGCACCATCGGCCGGCCGAGCTGTCGGGCGGCGAACGCCAGCGCGTGGCAATCGCGCGTGCGCTGGTCACGCAGCCTGCCTGTGTGCTGGCCGATGAGCCCACGGGCAATCTCGACCGCAGCACCGCCGACACCGTGTTCGCGCTGATGCTCGATCTGGCGCACCGGCATGGCACGGCCTTCGTGATGGTCACGCACGATCAGGATCTGGCGAAGCGCTGCGACCGGGTGTTGCAGCTGGTGGCAGGCCGGTTGGCCGGCTGATCCCGTCTTTCTCCCTCCCCCTCTGGGGGAGGGCAGGGGTGGGGGCTCGGCGGCCTTCGATGCCGCGCAGTCTTTGAGGCCGCGCAGCCCCCATCCCAACCTTCCCCCAGAGGGGGAAGGGGCTAATGCGAAGACAAGGCTTCTTCTTCCGTCTGCCGCGCATCAAGCGGCAGCACGCACAACACCTTCCCGCCCAGCGTCAGCACAAGCCCGATCCGCCCGCCGATCTGCATGACCTGGCAGACCGCGCGCGGCGCACCGGACTTGACAGCAACGGAAGCAGACATCGCAAGGGCTTGCGCAGGCGGCTGCCGCAGCATCGCGAACAGTTGCGTCGCATCGCAGTCATGCAGCGCCTGCCGGTACACGTGAAAGTGCGCTTCCGATCCGCCATCGTCGCGATGTTCGTCCTGCCGCAACCGCAGCAGCGCGCGATGCAGTTGCTGCCTGCAGGCCGACTCGGTCTTGCCGCTGGCCGATGCAATCTCCTTGAAGCTGACCTCGAAGACTTCGCGCAGCAGCACGGCAGCGGCATCCGATGGCGACAGCCTGGCAGCCAGCAGGCGCAATGCCTGTGCCGTCGATTCAGCCACCGCCGCATCGTCCTCCGCCGAAGGCACCGCCTCATGCGAGCTGGCTTGCCGCGCCTCGGCGTCCTGCAGCCAAGCCTGCATCCAGTTGCGCCGCCGCAGCCGGTCGATGGCCAGGTGCTGCATCACCGTGGTCAGCCAGGCCTGCGCCGCGTCGAGTTCGCGGGTGTTGCCCACTTCCAAGGCGCGCAGGTAGGTGTCCTGCACCGCGTCTTCAGCTTCGGCCTTGCCGCCAAGCAGGCGCATGGCAGCACGAACCAGCCGGCCGCGATGCGCCGGGAATTGCGACAGATAGCGTTCATCGAGCATCGCGGCAGCTTGCCACAGCGCAGGCAATGTCACGAAACTGTGGGCTTGTTCGTCAAGACAGTTCAACCACAGGAGCTTTCTCCATGCAGCCGATGTTCTCAATGGAAAACGACGACGACGACACCAAGCCCGCGGCCACCGCCGAACCGCGCAACTCCTACCTGGAGGAAAAGGCATTCAAATCGCGCACGCTGCTGATCTTCGGCACCATCACCGATGCCGTGGCCGCCGACGTGACGCGCCGGCTCATCGCGCTCGACGCGGACAACCAGCAACCCATCGACATCCTCGTGAGTTCGCCGGGCGGCCACCTGGAGTCGGGCGACGCCATCCACGACATCGTGCGTTTCATCGGCGCGCCGGTGAACATGATCGGCACCGGCTGGGTCGGCAGCGCCGCCACCCATCTGTTCCTGTCGGCACCGCGCGAGCGCCGCGTGTGCCTGCCCAACACCCGCTTCCTGATTCACCAGCCCAGCGGCGGCGCGGGTGGCCAGGCCACCGACATCGCCATTCAGGCGCAGGAAATCATCAAGGCCCGCCAGCGCATCGCGCACGAGATCGCGCGGGAAACCGGCAAGCCGATCGACGTGGTGCTGGCCGACATCGAGCGCGACCGCTGGCTGTCGGCCCAGGAGGCGGTCGAATACGGGCTGGTCTCGCGCATCATCCAGCGCAAGACCGAGCTGCAGCAGGCCTGATCGATCAGGCCTTGGGCTTGTAAGCCACCACGTCGATCTCGACGCGCGCATCGATCATCAGCCGTGCCTCGGTGGTCGAGCGTGCCGGCTTGTTTTCGCCGAAATAGCTCATGTAGATGCGGTTGAAGGCACCAAAGTCGCGCGCGTCCTGCAGCCACACGGTGCTCTTGCACACGTCGTCGAGCGTGGCGCCGGCCAGCGCGAGCACGGTCTTGATGTTTTCCATCACCTGGCGCGTCTGCGCCTCGATGCCGCCCACCACCAGCTCGCCGTTCTTGTCGACCGGCACTTGGCCCGACACATAAACGAAGTCGCCGGCACGCACCGCCGGGGAGAAGGGGCGGACCTGGCGGTCGGAAGCAAGGGGCGGGGCGCCGAGGTATTCGAGCGGCATGAAAGATCTCCTGAGGTGGTGGAAAAGGAATGGGAGGGGAGCGCCGAGTATCTGTCGAATTTGAAAATCTATTTCAGATTAACCCTTTAACAAGGGTTAACACGGATGATTTGGCATGAATACTGCTTCAAAGTCCGGGCCGAAAAGAAAATTTCTTTCACAAACTCGCCCGCCCCCATGAAGGAGTTCCCCATGCCCCACGTCGGTCTTGTCCAGCGCCTGCCCCTGCTGTCAAAGCGCAGCCTGCTGGGCGCCTCCCTGTTCGCGATGCTCTGCGCCGCGCTGCCCCACCAGCAAGCGCATGCACAAGGCCCGCGCAACTTCGCCACGCTGGCGATGGTGGCCGAGCCGCAGACGCTCGACCCGATGGCATCGACCGCCGACCTGGTCGGAACCATCATGCAGCACGTGTACGAAACGCTCTACACCTTCGACGCCAAGTGGAACGTGGTGCCGATGCTGGCCGAGGGCATGCCGAAGATCTCGGCCGACGGCAAGACCTACGCCATCACCCTGCGCAAGGGCGTGATGCTGCACAACGGCCGCGAACTCACGGCCGACGACGTGGTCGCCAGCCTGCAGCGCTGGATGGACCAGTCGCCGCGCGGCAAGGCCGTGGGCAAGGAAATCGACAGCCTCAAGGCCAAGGGCCCGCTGGCCATCGAGGTCGTGCTGAAGGAGCCCTATGCGCCGCTGCTCTCGCAGTTCGCGCTGCCCAGCGGCATGGCGGCCATCATGGCGAAGGACTCGATCGCCTCGCCGCTCAAGGAATTCATCGGCACCGGCCCCTACAAGTTCAAGGAGCGCCGCCCCGACCAGTTCGTGCTGCTCACGCGCTTCGACAAATATTCGGCGCGCAAGGAACCGGCCAGCGGCTACGGCGGCAAGCGCGAGGCGGCCATCGAAGAGCTGCGCTTCGTGCCCGTGCCCAACGCCAGCACGCGCGTCGAAGGCGCGCTGGCCGGCCAGTACGACTTTGCCGACCTGCTGCCGGTGGAAGCGCTGCCGCGCCTGGAAGCCTCGGGCGGCAAGACGCTGCCGATCATGACGCCGTCCTTCGGCTTCCCGTACCTCGTGCTCAACACCAAGGAAGGCGTGGCCGCCAACCCGGCCGTGCGCCAGGCGATCCAGACCGCACTGGGCGAAGGCGAGATGCTCGCGGCCGGCTTTGGCGACACGCGCTTCTTCGTGGCCGAGGGCAACCACTTCCCGAAGGGCTCGCCGTTCTTCTCGGCTTCGGGCGTCAACCAGTACAACCAGCGCAACGCACCCAAGGCCAAGGAACTCGCGGCCAAGGCCGGTTACAAGGGCGAGCCGATCCGCGTGCTCACCAGCCGCCAGTACGACTTTCACTACAACATGGCGCTGCTGATGGCAGAGCAGCTCAAGCGCGCCGGCTTCAAGGTCGACCTCAACGTGGTCGACTGGGCCACGCTGGTGCAGCGCCGCAACGACGCCAAGCTGTGGGACGTCTACGTGACCCACTCGGGCCAGTTCCCCGAGCCGATGCTCTCGCCGCCGCAGCTTGGCGACGGCGCACCCGGCTGGTGGGATTCGCCCGCCAAGAAGTCGGCGCTGAATGCCTTCAACACCGAGAGCGATCCGGCCAAGCGCGGCGCGCTGTGGGGCAAGGTGCAGCAGGTCGTCTATGACGAAGTGCCCTACATCAACATCGGCAAGTTCAATGGCCTCTCAGCCAAGAGCCCGGCGCTGGACAACTACACGCCCGCGACCTGGCCGTTCTTCTGGAACGCGAAGATCAAGTAAGGCACAGGGAACACAGCCATGCCATCGCGTCGCCAACTTCTGCAAGCCAGCGCACTGGCCTCCGGCCTCGGAGCCCTTGGCCTCACGGCCTCCACCGTCCAGGCCGCAACGTCCGGCCCGGTCTATGCCTATGTCGGCACCTACAGCGACGGCGGCAAGCCGTGGCGCGGCGGGCGCGGACTGGGCGTGCACCAGTTCGTGCTCGACAGCGCCACCGGTGCGCTCAAGCCCATCCCCGGTGCGCCGCAGGCCGTGGCCAGCACGGGCGACAACGCGAAGCTGCGCAACCCCGCTTCGCTCGCGCGCCATCCGAAGCTGCCGATGCTCTACGCGGCCAACGAGTTCGAGGCCGGCTCGGTCTCGGCCTTTCGCATCGGCGCGAACGGCGCGCTGTCGTTCGTGTCCGAGACGCCCTGCGGCGGCAAGGACCCGGCCTACATCAGCGTGCACCCCGATGGGCGCTTTCTCTTTACCGCCAACTACGCGAGTGGCGACGTCAGCGTGATCGCGCTGCGCGCCGATGGCACGCCTGATGCCAGCGTCCCCGCCGTCGTCTACAAGGACGTCGAGGCCTGCGGCGCATCCACGCCGTGCAACCCCGGCGCCGACGTGGTGCCTGAAGCCGCGCGCTCGCACGAGGGTTTCGCCACCAGCGACCACGACGGCCCGCATGCTCACATGGTGCATGCCGACCCGAAGGGCAACTTCGTGCTGGTGGCCGACCTGGGGCTCGACCGCGTCATCTCGTACCGCTTCGACCGCATCACCGGCGTGCTGAGCCAGCCGAGCACGGTGGCCGTGTCCGAAAGCTCGGGCGCGCGCCATTTCATCTTTCATCCGAACGGCAAGTGGTTCTACCTGGTGAATGAAGAGGCATCGACCATCGCCTTCATGCGCTATGACAACGCCACTGGCGTGCTCACGCTCGTGAGCGAAACCTCGGCGCTGCCAAAGGGCTTCAAGGGCACCAGCTACGCATCGGGCATCCGCATGCTGCCCGACGGCCAGCACTTCGTGTCGCTCAACCGCCTGCACGATTCGATCTCGCTGTTCAAGATCGATGCGCGCACCGGCGCGCCCACGCTGGTGCGCGAGGAATGGACGCGCGGCAACTACCCGCGAAGCTGCACGCTCGACCCGAGCGGCAAGTTCCTCTACGTGTGCCACAACAAGCAGGGCGACAACGTGACGGTCTTCCGCGTGCAGGGCGGCGACATCAAGTTCACCGGCCAGTACGTGGCCGTGGGCAGCGCGGCAGCCATCGAGTTTTCTGCGTGATGAAAAAGTCTTCGCTTCGCTACATCGCCTCGCGCGCCGGCGGCATGCTCGTCGTGCTCGCCATCGTGGCGGTGCTCGTCTTCGTGCTCACGCGCGCGGCATCGGGCGATCCGGTCTCGGTGCTGCTGGGCGACCAGGCCACCGCCGCCGACATCGCCCGCGTGCAGAAGGAATACGGCCTCGACAAACCGCTGCCTGTGCAGTTCGGCTACTGGCTGCGTGAAGTGCTGCAGGGCAACCTCGGCACCTCGATCTTTCTGCAGCGCCCGGTCACGCAGGCGCTGTGGGAGCGCGCCGAGCCCACCACGCTGCTCGCGCTGATGGCCGTGGCCATCGCGGCGCTGATCGGCGTGCCTTGCGGCATCGTCTCGGCCGTGTTCCGTGGGCGCGTGGTCGACCAGCTCTTCACCGGCATCGCGATGCTGGGCGCCAGCATTCCGAGCTTCTGGCTCGGCATCGTGCTCATACAGATATTCGCCGTGTCCTTCGGCTGGTTCCCGGTGTCGGGCTACGGCGCGCCCGATGCGGCGCTGGCCGAGCGGCTGCATTCGCTGGTGCTGCCGGCTGCGGTGCTGGGCCTTTTGAACTCGGCACTCATCATCCGCTTCACGCGCGCTTCGATGCTCGACGTGCTGGGTGAAGACTATGTGCGCACCGCGCGCTCCAAGGGCCTGAGCGAAAGCACGGTGGTGCTCAAGCACGCGCTGCGCAATGCGCTGGTGCCCATCGTCACGGTGATCGGCCTCACGGTCGCGCTGATGATCGGCGGCGCCGTCATCACCGAAACCGTGTTCGGCCTGCCCGGCGTGGGCAACCTGGTGGTGAGCGCGGTGCTGCGCCGCGACTACCCCGTCATTCAGGGCGCGCTGCTGGTGATCGCGGCGATCTACGTGCTGATCAATTTCTCCATCGACCTGCTGTACGCCGTCGTCGATCCGCGCGTGAAGGTCTGAAGAATGCAAATGCCAAGAATGCTCCGCCAACTGATGCATCGCCGCATCGTGATGGTCTCCGCGCTGGTGCTGCTGGTCATCGCGATCATGGCGATCGGCGCGCCGCTGTTCGCCTCCGCCGACCCCAACGACACGGCTGTGCTGCAACGCCTGAAGGCACCGAGCGCCGAGCACCTGCTGGGCACCGACGAACTCGGGCGCGACATGTATTCGCGCATCGTGCACGGCGCGCGCTACTCGCTGGCCATTGCCGCGCTCACCGCATTGGGCTCGGTCATCGCCGGCACCGTGCTGGGCCTGATGGCCGGCTTCTTCCGCCGGCTCGACACGCCGCTGATGCGCGTGGTCGACGCGATGATGTCCTTCCCCGACATCCTGCTGGCCATCGCGCTGGTGGCGATCCTCGGGCCCTCGCTGATGAACACCGTGCTGGCGCTGGTGCTGGTCTACACGCCGCGCGTGGCGCGGGTGGTGCGGGCCTCGACGCTGGTGGTGCGCGAGCTGCTGTTCGTGGAAGCGGTGCGCGCGCTGGGCGTGCGCACCTCGCGCATCTTGTGGCGGCACATCCTGCCGAACCTGATGTCGCCGATCCTCGTGCAGGTGTCGTTCATCTTTGCCTACGCCATCCTGGCCGAAGCGGGCCTGTCGTTCCTCGGTGTCGGCGTGCCGCCCGAGATCCCGACCTGGGGCACCATGGTCGCGGGCAGCCAGCAGTACGCGCACCAGGCCTTCTGGGTGGTGCTGTTCCCGGGGCTCGCGATCATCTTCACGGCACTGTCGCTGCAACTGCTGGGCGATGGCGTGCGCGACCTGCTCGACCCCAAGCTCAAGAAGACATCGTGATGACGAACGCCTCCAACAACACACCGCGTCTCACGGTCAGCAACCTGAGCACGAGCTTCCCCAACGAAGACGGCCTCGTGCGTTCGGTGGCCGACGTGAGCTTTTCGATACAGCCCGGCAAGACCACCGCGCTGGTGGGCGAGTCGGGCTCGGGCAAGTCGGTCACCAGCCTCACGCTGATGCGCCTGTTGCCCAAGACCGCGAACGCGCAGGTCAGCGGCACCGCGTCGTTCGTGACGCGTGAGGGCAAGACGCTCGACCTGCTGCAGATCGGCGAACGCGAGATGCGCTCGCTGCGCGGCAACCAGTTGTCGATGATCTTCCAGGAGCCGATGACCAGCCTGAACCCGGTCTTCACCATCGGCGAGCAGATCGCCGAAAGCGTGCGCCTGCACAAGGGGCTGGACCGCAAGTCGGCGCTGGCCCATGCGCTGCGCATGCTGGAGCTGGTCGAGATACCCGCCGCCGCGCAACGCATTCACGAGTACCCGCACCAGCTTTCGGGCGGCATGCGCCAGCGCGTGATGATCGCGCTGGCCATGGCCTGCGACCCGACGCTGTTGATCGCCGACGAGCCCACCACCGCGCTCGACGTGACCATCCAGGCGCAAATCCTCGAACTCATGCGCCGGCTGCAGGCCGAGACGGGCATGAGCATCCTGTTCATCACCCACAACCTCGGCGTGGTCGCGCACCATGCTGACGACGTGGTGGTGCTGTATGCGGGCCGTGTGGTCGAGAGCGCGCCCGTGCGGCCGTTGTTCGCGCAGCCCGAGCATCCGTACACGCAGGGCCTGCTGGCCTGCCTGCCGGGCAAGGCGCGGCTGCCGGGGCAGCCCAAGCCGAAGCGGCTGTTTGCGATTCGGGGGCAGGTGTCGAGCCCGCTGTCGCCGCCGCCAGGTTGTGCCTTCGAGCCGCGTTGCGATCAGGCACTGGCGGGTTGCAAGGATGCGATGCCGCCGCTGATCGATATCCGGCAAGACCGCCAGGCCCGTTGTATTCGCGTGCAGCCGCAAGCAACGCTCGCGAGGGCCGCATGAGTCGCGTGCCGATCCCGTCTTGCTCCTTCCCCTCCCGGGGGAAGGCTGGGATGGGGGCCAGCGGCGTTCGTTCGGCGCAGTGCTTCATCAAGTGCCGTCGTGCCCCCACCCCAACCCTCCCCCGGAAGGGGAGGGAGCCAAACCCAAAAAGCCCACGATGACCACCGCCGCTCCCCTCATCGAAGTCCGCGGACTCAAGAAATACTTCGGCAGCAGCGACCGCCCCGTGCGCGCGGTCGATGACGTGTCGTTCGCCATCCAGCCCGGCGAAACGCTGGGCCTCGTCGGCGAATCCGGCTCGGGCAAGAGCACCATCGGCCGCACCGTGCTGCGGCTGCTCGAGCGCACCGAAGGGCAGGTGCTCTACCGGGGCGAGGACATCGGCGCGCTCTCGGGCGAGCGCATGCGCAAGCTGCGCAGCAAGCTGCAGATCATCTTTCAGGACCCGTACGCCAGCCTCAACCCGAAGATGCGCATCAGCGCCATCCTGGGCGAGGCGCTGTCCACACACGGCCTGCACAAGGGCGCGGCCGCGCGCGACAAGCGCATCGCCGAGCTGCTCGAAACCGTCGGCCTGCGCGCCGAGCATGCGAGCCGCTTTCCGCACGAGTTCTCGGGCGGCCAGCGCCAGCGCATCGGCGTGGCGCGCGCACTGGCGGTCGAGCCCGAGTTCATCGTGGCCGACGAGCCGCTGTCCGCGCTCGACGTGTCGATCCAGTCGCAGGTCATCAACCTGCTGGCCGACCTGCGCGAGCGCCTCGGCCTCACCATGCTCTTCATCTCCCACGACCTCGACGTGGTCGAGTACCTGTGCGACCGCGTGGTGGTGCTCTACCTGGGCAAGGTGATGGAAGTGGCCACCACCGACGAGCTGTTCGCGCGCCCCTCGCACCCCTACACCCAGGCGCTGCTGGCCGCGAGCCCGAAGCCCGATCCCGAGATGGCCACCGAGCGCATCGCGCTCAAGGGCGACATTCCCAGCCCCATTTCGCCACCCTCGGGCTGCGTGTTTCGCACCCGCTGCCCGCATGCCATCGACATCTGCGCGCAGACTGTGCCCGTGCTCGAAGAAATTTCGGCGGGACACTATCGCGCCTGCCTCCGCAAAGACCTGCTCTCCAACATTGCCGCATGACCATGACCACCACCGACTCCGCCGCCAAGGACTTTCAAGACCCGCTGCTGGGCAGCAACTTCAAGGGCTACCCGCGCACCCAGCCGCCGCGCCGCCGCAGCGAGATCGGCCAGGCAGGCTGGAACGTGCTGGCCGGCGACCTGCCGCTGCCGCTGGCCATGCTCAAGCGCGAGGCGCTCGAACACAACCTGGCGTGGATGCAGGCGCGCGTGCGCGAATGGGGCATCGACCTCGCACCGCACGGCAAGACGACGATGTCGCCGCAGCTCTTCCGGCGCCAGCTCGACGCGGGCGCCTGGGGCCTGACCTTCGCCACCGTCACGCAACTGGCCGTGGGCGTGGCCGCCGGTGCGCGCCGCGCGCTCATCGCCAACCAGGTGGTGAGCGACGAAGATCTGGCGGGCATCCAGATGCTGCTGCGCGCGCACGCCGACCTGCGCATCGTGTTCCTGGTCGATTCGCTCGCGCAACTGGCGCTGATCGAGGACTGGACGAAGCGCCATCCTGCGAGCGTGCCCTTCGACGTGATGATCGAGATCGGTGTCGATGGCGGCCGCACTGGCTGCCGCACGCATGAAGAAGCCATCGCGCTCGCGACCCGGCTGCGCGCCAGCGACGCGGTCAAGCTCGTGGGCATCGAGACTTATGAGGGGCAGGGCGCCACCGGTGCCAGCGAACCCGATACGGCCTACGCCAACACGCTGATGGACCGCGTGGAAGCGGTGGCGCGCCATTGCGACACGAACAAGCTGTTCGAGACCGACGAGGTGCTGGTCTCGGCCGGTGGCTCGGCCATCTTCGACCTCGTGGCCGGGCGCCTGAAGCCTGCATTGGGCGCGCCGGTGCGCGGCCTGCTGCGCTCGGGCTGCTACGTCACGCACGACCATGGCTTCTACAAGCGCATGGTGAACGCGGTGGACCAGCGCTTGGGCTGCGACTGCGGCGAAGGCCTGACACCGGCGATGGAAGTCTGGGCCACCGTGCAGTCGCGTCCCGAACCCGGCCTGGCAATTCTTGCCGTGGGCAAGCGTGACATCTCCTTCGACCTGTCGATGCCCGTGCCGATCGCACGCGCGGCGCGTGGCGCGCTGCAAGCGCAGGCCGTGCCCGCCGGCTGGAAGATCACCGCGCTGAACGACCAGCACGCCTACCTGCGCTGGGATGCCACCGAAGAGGCGCAGGCCCCGGCCGTGGGCGACCGCGTCGGCCTCGGCATCTCGCACCCTTGCACCACCTTCGACAAATGGCACTGGATGCCTGTCGTCGAGAACGACTACCGCGTGAGCGACGCTGTCGCCATGCATTTCTGAACCTGCACCGATGACCCCTTCACTGCTTCAGAAAATCGCGGAGATCCGCAGCAGCGCCCCGGCGACGCGGCGCGCGATTCTCGACCTGATCCTCGAAGACCCCGACCGCGTGCTCGAAGAAAGCTTCGAGCAGTTGGCCGAGCGCTCGCGCAGCTCGGTGCCGACCATCATGCGCACCTGCCGCGACCTCGGCTTTGCCGGGCTGCGCGAGTTCAAACTCGCGCTGGCGCAGGAGCTGGCGCTGGGCGGTTCGCCGCTGCACCGCCGCGTCAACATCGAGGACGCGGCCGACGAAGTGGTCGGCAAGATCGCGCGCAGCGCGGCTGCCTCGGTCTCGGGCGTGCGCGGCCAGCTCGACATGCAGGTGCTCGACGGCGCCGTGGCGGCCATTGCGGCCGCACCGCATGTGGACCTGTACGGCGCGGGCGCGACCTCGTGGTTCATGGCCAACGACCTGCAGGCGCGCTTGTTCCGCCTCGGCATCTCGGCCAACGCCTGGGCCGACTACCACCTGCAGCAGGTGGCCGGCGCGGCGCAGCGGCCGGGCGGCGTGGTGATCGCCATCTCGCACGTGGGCGGCATGCCCTCGCTGCTCGATGCGGTGGACATCGCGCGCGGGCAGGGCGCCAAGGTGGTCGCGCTCACGCGGCCCGGCACGGCGCTCGCGGCCAAGTCCGACTTTCTGCTGGGCCTCTCGGTGCCCGACGACGCGGTGATGCACGTGGGCATCGATGCCTACCTGACGCACCTCACCGCCATTGAAATTCTCACGGTGCTGGTGGCCCAGCGCCGTGGCGAGCCCGCGGTGCAGCGCCTGCAGCGCGCACGCGATGCCTTCCAGCGGCACGGCATCGATGCCGCGACGCATCCGCTGCAAAGCTGGGATGGCGGCGGCATCAACGAAGGAGGACGCGCATCGTGAGCGATCCCGCAAAAGCCATCCTGCTCGAAGCCGGCCTCGTGGTCGACGGATCGGGCGGCCCCTCGTGGCCCGGCGACGTGCTGCTGCAGGGCGACCGCATTCTTGCGCTGGGCGAAGGCCTGCGCGCGCGATTGCCCGAAGGGCTCGCGCTGGCCGACATCGAGATCGTCGATTGCCGCGCCAAGGTGATCGCCCCCGGCTTCATCGACGCGCACACGCACGACGATGCGATCGTGTTGCGCGATCCGCTGTGTCTGCCCAAGGTGTCGCAAGGCATCACTACGGTGGTGACGGGCAACTGCGGCATTTCGCTCGCGCCGTACCGCACGCCGCAGTCGAAGCCGCCGCTCACGCTGCTGGGCGCGGAGTCGTTCAAGCACGCGACCATGGCCGAGTACCGTGCGGCCGTCGATGCGACACAGCCGGCGCTCAACGTGGCCGCGCTGGTCGGCCACACCACGCTGCGCTTCGCGACCATGGAAGCGCTCGAACGGCCTGCAAGCGGTGATGAACTGGCGCGCATGGAAGCGCTGCTCGACAGCTGCATGGCCGATGGTGCGCATGGCATGTCCTCGGGCCTGTTTTATGAAGAAGCCTTTGCCGCGCCGGCCGAAGAAGTGACAGCACTCGCACGCGTCGTGGCGCGCCACGGCGGCGTGTACGCGACCCATCTGCGCAGCGAGATGCAGCAGATCATCGAAGCGCTGCACGAAGCGGGCGACTCGGCCTTCAACGCCGGCGTGCCGCTCGTCATCTCTCACCACAAGTGCGCCGGCCCCGCCAACTGGGGCCGCACCAAGGAAACGCTGCCGCTGATCGAAGCCCTGGCCAAGCGCCAGAAGATCGCGATGGACGTGTACCCCTACGTGGCCGGTTCCACCGTGCTGCGCGAAGACCTGGTCGATGGCGTCATCGACGTGCTGCTGACCTGGTCCGACCCGCACCCCGAGATGACGGGCCGCCTGATCTCCGACATCGCGCGCGAGTGGGGCACCACCGAGCAAGAGGCCTGCCTGCGCCTGAAGCCCGGTGGCGCCTGCTATTTCCAAATGCAGGAAGAAGACGTGGAGCGCGTCATTGCGCACCCGTTCACGATGATCGGCAGCGACGGCCTGCCGCACGACCGCCATCCGCATCCGCGCCTGTGGGGCGCGTTCCCGCGCGTGTTTGCGCGCTACTGGCGCCAGCGCAAGCTGTTCACGCTGGAGCAGGCGGTGCACAAGATGACCGGCATGACCGCACGCAACATGCGCATCGCCGACCGTGGCCTGCTGCGTGCCGGCGCCATGGCCGACGTGGTGGTGTTCGACCCCGAAACCATCGCCGACACCGCCACCTACGACAAGCCGCACGGCGTGAGCCTGGGCGTGGAGCACGTGTTCGTGAACGGCGTGCTGGCCTATCGCGGCGGCGAGCCCGAAGCCCGGGTGATCGCGCGCGCGGGGCGGATGCTCACGCGCGGGAGCTAGCTAAGCACTGCTGCGCATCAGGCAAACACCAGGCACACCGGTGTCGGCACTTGCGCGACCTGCACCGGCTGGTCGAGCTTGCCGTTGGAAGGGTCGATGCGCAGGCGCAGGATGGTGTCGCCCTTCTGGCTGAGTGCGTAGAGATGGCTGCCACCGGGCGCCATCGCCAGCGCGCGCGGAAAGCGCAGGCCTTCGCCCCAGTGCTGCAGCGGTGTCAGCGCGCCGCTGTTCGCGTCGATGCGGAATGCGGCGACGCTGTCGGCCATCGGATGGTCCGACTTCAACCGGCGGTTGCTGGCGTACAGGAATTGTCCCGAGGGATGCATCACCAGCGCCGCCGCATTCTTCTGGCCGGTGAAGCCCTCCGGCACGGTCGAGATGCGTTGGCGCTGTTCCCCGACCTTGCCGCTCGCCGCGTCGTAGCCGAAGCAAGCGACAGTGGCATCGAGTTCGCTCACCACGTACAGGAAGCGTTGCGACGGATGCAGCGCCAGGTGGCGTGGGCCGCTGCCCGGCGACACGGACGTGCGGCCGAGCAAGTTCAACTTGCCATCGGCGACCGAGAAAACGTTGATGCGGTCGCTGCCGAGATCGGTGGCGATCACGCGCTGCCCCGACGCATCGAACAGCACCATGTGCGGATGCGGTGATTCCTGCCGCTCGGCATCGGGCCCGGAGCCGGTTTCCTTTTCAATGCCCGAGACCTTGCCGAGCGTGCCGTCCGCACCGATCGGCAGCACGTTGTAGGCACCGCCGCCATACAACGCGACGACCAATGCGCGCCCATCGGGCGACACGGCCAGGTGCGCCGGGATCACGCCCGACAGCGACAGTGGCTGGCGGTTGATCAGCGTCAGGCGGCCACTGCGCTCATCGATGGCATAGGCCTCGGCGGTTCCGGTGGGCAGGCCTTGGTAGATGTCGATTTCGTTGATTGCGTACAGGAAGCGTCGGTTGGGGTGTACCGCAAGAAACGAGGGGTTCGCACTGCTGACCGTCTGCACTTGCGGCCAGCCACCGTCCGTGACGGCCAGCACATGGATGCCCTTCGACGCAGGCCCTCCGGCCGTGCCGCCGGGCGCATCGCTGGTGTAGGTGCCTACGTAGGCGAAGCGGGGTGTTGGTGTCTCGCTGGCTGCCGTCGCGCCTGTCGCGGTTGCACTCGGGCTTTGGGCGTTGGCGGGAAGCCATGGTGTCAACGTGCCGAGGGCGGAAGCGCCGCCTATCCATTGCATGACGGCGCGGCGTTTCTGGCCGGGTTGACTTGGGCGATGTGTCATCGGGTTCCTCTCTCTTGGTTGAGGGGGTGTGTTCGGGCGCTGCTGTTTTCAGGGCGAGTGCGAATGACACCAGGAGCTCCCCTCCGCGAATGTCCCCCGCTTCGCTCCTCCTTTATTTCGCTGCGGGGAGCACCTGGCGTCATTCG
The DNA here is from genome assembly GCF_051216615.1 of Variovorax raffinosi. Lineage (NCBI taxonomy): Bacteria > Pseudomonadati > Pseudomonadota > Betaproteobacteria > Burkholderiales > Comamonadaceae > Variovorax > Variovorax raffinosi. The sequence continues at coordinate 145,847 of NZ_JBPJZR010000010.1, read as the reverse complement.
CACATGGACGCGTTGCTGGTGATCGCCGATCAACGACTGCTCTGAGCGCTCACGTCGATACGGGGCTCTTTTTCGCGAAATAAAGGAGGAGCGAAGCGGGGGACATTCGCGAAAAAGAGCACCGTGTCGGCGGGAGTGCCGCCCTGAACAACAGCAGCGCCAAGAACAACGCACTCCAAACAACACCGAAGAGAAAGCATTCATCTCAGGCCCGCACCGACATGGCATGGTGAAAGATGTTGTTCGGGTCATACCGACGCTTCACCTTCTGCAGGAAGCCATAGAGCCCTTGGTCGCCGTAGTAGAGCTGCGACCAGAACGGGTACGCCAGCATGTCGTTGTCCGGGTAGTTGATGTAGCAGCCCTCGTAACGCTCACCGGGGTAGGGCGTACCGGCATAACGTTCTGGCACATCGGGCGTGCCATACACGTCGCGGTAGAAGTCGCTGATCCAGCGCAGATGCCCGGCATCGTCGGCGGCACTGCGCCAGTAGGTCTGGTACTGCAACTTCATGATCGAGGCGCGTTGCGGCACCGCCGTGTCGTTGATGCGCTCGGGCTTGTTGATGGCGCCGCCATACGAGTCCACCTGCACCAAAGATTGGCTGAGATCGACACCGGGCATGACGCGCGTCAGGTGCGTGTAGATGCGCTGGGCCTCGCGTGCGCTGAAGTTCTGCTTCATGTAGGCCGACTTGTATTTGCCGCGCTGGTTGTCGCCCGAACCGTTGAGGTACTGCGTGGCCGTGAGCCAGTCGTAGCGCGTCACTGTGTGCGGCTTGGAGCACAGCAACTGCCCCGCATCGCGCTGCGGGGCAGGGCCCACGCCCGGCGCACGGCCCTTGGCGGGAACCGGTGCGCAGGCCTGGAAGCGGCTCAGGAATTCATTGAGCACCGTCAGGTCGTTGCAGGTGCCGTCGGGGTTGCAGAACTGCGTCAGCATCACGATCTGGCCCGACGAACGATGTGTGAGCTTGAGCAGCGAGAACATGCCCCAGGTGTCGGGCGACTTGCCGCGCGTTTCCCAGTATTCACCGTAGATCGAGAGCAGCGTGGCGAAGCGCTCGGGCGTCATGGTGGCCCAGTCGAACGCGACCACCGCCAGTGCGACTTCGCGCGGCGCTTGCGGCAAGGTGTCGAACACATAGCCGGTGATCGCGCCGAAGTTGCCGCCGCCCGCACCGCGACAGGCACGAAACAGCTCGGGCTCATGGCTCGCATCCACGGTGCGCGGCACCACCTTGCCGTGGTTGTCCACCGTCAGGATGTCCACCGCCGAGAGCCAATCGACCGTCAGCCCCTGCAGGCGCGACAGCAGGCCGTAGCCGCCGCCGCAGATATGCCCGCCTGCGCCGACCGAATAGCAGGAGCCGCCCGGCAGCGTGACGTTGCTGCGCTTGTACAGGTCGAGGTAGCCGTTCCAGTTCTGCGTGCCGGGGCCGATGCGATGGCGCCCGTCGACCTTGGCGGTGCTCGCCTGGGTGAGCAGGCTCAGGTCGAGGATCGCGCCGTCGGGGTTGTTCGACACGAAGTCTTCATAGCAATGGCCGCCGCTGCGCAAGGTGGGCCGAAGGCCCGCATCGACGATGCGCTGCAGGGCGGCAGCGGTGTCGCCGGCGTTCTCCGGCAGCTCGATGCGCGAAGCCGCATCCGATTCCGTTGCAGGCCATCGCAGGTTGAAGCCCTTTTTCAAGGTGTTGTAGCGGGCATCCTGGCGTGTCACGGTGATGGTCATGTGCGCTTTCTGATGGACGTCTTGCGACGATGGAAGGCAGGGAACACAGGGCGTTTGCGCGGCTTCTGTCGAGCTTTCAAACAAGACTCAGGAATGAAAGATTTTTTCTTAATTCCCTCGAATCGAAGTTGAATTCACGGAATGACGCGAATATTGACGCAAATTTGGTGGTTGTTGAAATATGTTTTCACCAAATCGGCAGGCGATCGACAACCGCCGAATACAGGCCAGCGCAACAAGGGTCTTCTAAAGTTCTAACGCTCCCGAAGAAAATCAGTCAAACTGATGAGTGCAGGGAGAAAGGCACGCAGACAGGAGCGCAGATGGACAAGGACGCAGAGGGTCTTGGCGCCGACTTCGAGCTGTGGCAACAGCTCACCGACGACTACGAACAAGCACTGGCCGCCCTGGCCCGTGGAGAGCCCGGCGCGCGTGACCTTGCCATGAAACTCTCGCTCGCTCTGCGGCGACTGCACCCCGAAACACCCCGCCTCGGCACCGCCGACTGAGGCTCTCTCCCCGCAAGAACCACCACAGGCCTTGGCACAGATAGTGCGACGGTGTTGTGTCGTTTGCGAGGGAGGAGTTCATCACCAGACGGGCCGGCCATCAAGCCGCAGCCCGCGGTAGCGTTCGACTTCCGGACATTCAGACACTCGCAGGAGCGCGACCTTCTCGTCACGCGAGTGGCGCGCTCTCGTTGTGCATCGAGAGAGTCAGGGAGAGAAAAATGAATATCGGATGTGCGAAGCGCGTGCCGCAGGCGTGCGCGGTTTTCCTGGTGCTTGTCTTGTTGGCGGGATGTGGCGGAGGAGGCGGAGGCGGGGGCGGCGGAATACCCATCGCTGCAATGCCGCCGGCACCTTCCGGTGGCGTGGCCGAGCCGCCCGCGCAGCCTGCGCCGACGGCCCTGGTCGCGGTCATGCCCAACCCGGCCGACCCTTCCGAAATCACCCGCTATTCGTCGGCCGTGCCCTTCGGTGAAAAGGGCGGCTTCGTGTCTTCCGAGCAGGTGGTCTACCGGCTGGGCAACACGGCGGTGTCCGATGCGCTGAACAAGGACGTGATCTACACGGTGCCTCTGCGCGGCACGGTGAGATACCCGGCCGGCGAGGCCGCTTCGCGGGGCCTGTCGAAGGTGCGGGTCTCGCCTTCGGGTGGCTTCCCGGTGGTCGTGTTCCTGCATGGCATGCACGACTCGACGGAGCTCAACAACGCCAAGGGCTACGACTACCTGCAGAAGAGCCTGGCCGAGCACGGCTACGTGGCGCTTTCCATCGATGCAGGGAAGATCAACGGGCTCAACAACAGCAACGCTTCCGATGCCGGCGCATTGGCACGCGGGCAGTTGCTCATGACGACGCTCGATCTGTTGCGCACGGGCAATGACACGGGTGTCTTCAACGGTGTCGAGCTGGCGGGGCTCAAGGGCAAGCTGGACCTGGATCGCGTCGGCATCCTCGGGCACTCGCGTGGTGCGGAGGCAGTGGCCTATGCGGTGGAATTGAACAAGCAGCGCATCGGCATCAGCTACGAGGATGTCGAGAACGTGCGCTGGCTTCGGTTCGCCGTTGCATTGGCTGCGGCTGCCCAGAAGCGGGTCGATGCAGCCACCACTGCTTTCAACACGGCAGCCACCGAATTGGCCAAGGCAAAGAGCGCACTCGCCGCGCTGCCGGTGGACTCGCCTGCCATCGATGCCTCCACCCAGGCGGTGGCACAGCGCCAGGCAGAGTCGCTGCAGGCACAGGCAAAGCTCGACGCGGAGAAGCTCGAACTGGAAAAAGCCAAGGTCAAGCTCAGGCAGGCCCAGGCGATCACGCCGAAAACCATCAACGCGGAGAGCACGAAATGGCTGGAGCAGACGACTTCGCCGGACGCACTGGCGGCGTCCGGGATCGTGTTGCCGTCCAGCACCGAAGCGCCACACAAGCTCCGCGCGGTTTTCTCGTTGGCGCCGATCAATGCCAGGCAACTGTCGCGCGTGACCCATGTGCCGTTCGCGACCCTGCTGCCCACCTGCGATGGCGACGTCTACAACATGCCGGGCGCGCAGATCTTCGACGACAGCCGCCACACCGCCCATGACGAGAGCGCGCCGAAGTACCAGGTGGTCGTGCGGGGCGCGAACCACAATTTCTACAACAGCCACTGGTCCGAGACCGACGACTCGGCCGGCAGCGCCCCTCTCTATTGCCGCCAACCCGGGCGGATCGAAACGCTGCGCCTGACCGCATCCGACCAGCGGCGCAACGGCGCCTTCCTGATGGAGTCGTTCATGCGCTACTTTGTCGGTGACGAAGTCCAGTTCGCGCCCTACTGGAAAGGGCAGGCACCCACACCCGCGGCGGGATGCCCTGTGGGCGAGGCCACTTGCGACGAGCGCGTGGTCCTGACCATTCACCAGCCGGCGGCGCAGCGCAAGCTGCTCCAGGGCTTTCGCACCGCCGACAGCATTGCGAAGAACCCCAGCGGGTTGCCGACCGTGCTCGAGAAATTCAACCGGATGGTGCAATGCCAGTTTCTGGGAATCCGGGGCTCGCAGATCACACCGGCAAGGCCTGTGGCGTGCACCGATCCTGTGACCAACATCTCCGTTGCGTCCCTGTTCGGGGAAGGTGAGAGGTACAACTGGCGCACCTACGACCCCAGAACCCTGCTGATCTGGTCGGTCACGGACCAGGCCCAACTGCAATGGGACGCGCCCGGCCCGACCATGACCGTCAACACCGGCGACCTCTCGGCCAAGGGTTTCGACACCCTCAGCTTCCGCGTTGCCGTCGAAGCGCCGATCGGGCAGGAGGTCGAGGTCTCCGTGATCGATACGCAAGGCCGCAAGGTGGCACTGAAAGGCAGCGATTTCAGCGATGCGCTCTACGGCATTGCGCGCAAACCCAACGGCACGATTCCGCTGGTCGATGCGCCCGAGGACGCGATCTACGCAGACACCGGCACCACGCGCCCGCTGCTGAACATGGTGGCCGTGCCGCTCAAGGCCTTCGCGCTGCACGAGGTGGATCTTGAACGCATCAAGCAGGTGCAACTGCGCTTTCCGAAGGCCTCGGGCAGCGTGGCCGTCACCGACGTCCAGTTGCAGCGCATGGACTGACAAGCTGCAAATGAACCTGCTGCGCGCCGATCCCGATTCCGCTTCTGCGGCTCTCCACCGAGGCTCCGCCCGCCCGCTGCAGTTTCATAACACTGAGCAAGTCGTCACACGAGCGTCACCTTAAGTTCACAGAATCGGGCCGCTTCCGGCGGTTGCGGGCCAAGCCTGCGCTGGCGTGTGTTCAGCCCCTTTCTGTGGACCTTCATGACGAACTCTCATTGGACCCGCGCGCGCATGGCGGGAATGATCGGCCTCGCGGCCTTGTCGCTGGCGGCCTGTGGCGGCGGCAGTGGTGGTGGCGGATTTTTTCCGGCCGCGGCGCCAGTCGCCGGTAACTCCGACACAACACCGCCCGTGGCGCTGCAGCCGCTCGCGGGTGGCTCGCAGTACGCGGGCACGGCCAGCTTCGGCGACACCGTTTCCATCACGCTCGACCAGCCGGCCGCCGGCCAGCTCACGCTGCGCTTTGTCGACTCGCGCTTCGGCCTGGCCGGCGCACTGAGCGCCAGCTACGCGACCCAGGCCGATGGCTCGCTGCTCGCCACGAAGTTCGCCGCCATCGCAGGCACGGGCGTGCCCGATGCACTCACCGCCGCGCTGCCCAAGCTGAGCCTGCGCTTCCAGCTCGAAGGCGGCCTGCTCAGCGGTTCGCTGGCGCAGGTGCCCAACCTCAAGGCGGCCGACGGTTCGCTGCTGCAAGGCGAGGTCGCTGCTTCCAACCAGGGCGTGGCCGATGTGGCACGACTGGCCGGCGTCTACAGCTTCGTCAAGCGCACGGCCGCCTACAACGCCAAAGGCGTGATGCAGAGCGGTGCCGACGCTGCATTCGGACAACTCAACATCAAGGCCGACGGCACCGTGCGCGCCTGCGTGGGCCAGGCCTATGCCGACAACTGCAGCGCCGGCCAGCCCGGCAAGCTCGCGGCCGAAGCCGACCAGAAGACCTACCCCGGCGCCTTGGCCCTGAGCATCGACGGCCAGCGCATCGGCCGCGTCATGGTCAACGCGCAGTCGGGTGCGGCCACGCTGTTGGCCGATGAATTCACCACCAGTGCCGCCGATGGCAGCTTCCGCACCGGCACCTGGGTGCTGCAGAGTGCGTCGGTGGCATTGCCCGCTACGGCGCTCGACGGCGAATGGCTGTGCGCCCAACCCGAACTCGACGCCACGACCGGCGCGGCCACCGGCCGCACGCAGCGCAACTTCGTCTCGGTGGGCGCGAACCTGCTGCAGACCGACACCATCGACACCGACGTCAAGCTCAGCGCCAATGCCGGCATCGGCGGTGCGTCGACCTCCGCCGTCAGCGGCATGAACGGCCTCGTCGCCGGCCAGTGGAGCGACAACCAGAAGGCCGGACGCGTGCTGCTGCCCGTGGGCAAGCAGACGGCGTACTACATCGGCACCGGCGCCAGCACGGGTGCCGCTGCGCCTACCAACATCTCGGGCGTGTGCCGTGCGTTGCCGGTGCAGCCGGTGATCAATACCTATGCGGCGGCGGCTTTCAATGTTCCCATGGCCATCCGCATCGGCGACGCCCGCCCGACGCAGCCGGCCATCGGCTATGACCAGGTCTATTACAAGCAGGCGCGCTATCGCAACACCGCTGTAGTGAAGGAATGGAAGAAGGAGTTCGCCGACTTTTGCGAGGCTGCGGGCCTGAGCGACGTCGACAACAACACGGTCACCTCGAACAGCGTGTTGAACAACCCCGCGACCTTCACCTGCACCGGCAACGTCAACGCTCCCGACACCACCGCCATGAAGTCGGCAGTGGTCGGCCCGCGCGGCGTGCTGTACCTCACGGACGGCCACCACACTCTCACCAGCTTCTGGGAAGCGCCGAACGGCGGTGGTGCCGACGTCAAGGTGCCTGTGGTGATGAAGGGCAACTTCATGAGCCAGAACAACGCGACCTTCTGGCGCGGCATGCGCGCGAACAAGACGGTGTGGCTCAAGCTGCCCGATGGCCGTGCCATCACGCCGGCCGACCTGCCAGCACAACTGGGTCTGAGCAACGGCCTGCAGGACGACCCGTACCGCGCGCTGCTCTACTTCACGCGCGATCTCGGCTACAAGCAGCCCGCCAACAGCACCGAGTTCCTGGAGTTCTACTGGTCCGAATGGTTGCAGGCGAGCCCGCAGAATGTGAAGCTGTCGGCCTATAACCTGACCAATGCGGCCAGCTATCTGCAAGCCATTGGCGCGGCATCGGACCTGATGAACCGTGCAGATCCCGCCACGATGATCGGCTCGTCGGGGAAGACCGCGAAGGATATGGGGCAGATCACGAAGGCCTATGCCCCGGCCGATCTCACGGCGCTCAACGTGGCTGTCGACCAGGCCAAGCCCGGCAAGCTGGCATACGCCCTGAACTACCGCGCGTCGCTGGCGGCAAAGTAAGCGCCGCGTTTCGCACCAGGCGACGCACAACGGCCGGGCTGATGCCCGGCCGTTTTCATTGGTGCACCGCAAGAACAGGCGCCGGTAGGATGTGCGACCACTGGCGTGCCGCATTTCTTCTCGCCCCAAAAAAAGGACAAACCATGCCCTCCCGAAGAAGCTTCGTTGCCGCAGGCACCGGTGCGCTGCTGGGCGCACCAGTGACCGGCTTTGCCACTTCAAGCGCCGACTGGCAGACCGCCAGCCCCGAGAGCCAGGGCATCGCGAGCGAAGGTCTCCAGAAGGCGCTGGACGCCGGAGGCAAGGTGCCTGCACTGCGCAGCATCGTCGTCGTGCGCAACGGCCTGCTGGTGGGCGAGCGCTACTACGCGGGGGCATCGGCCAACGATTTGCGCGCGATCAATTCGGCCACCAAGAGCGTCTGCTCGGTGCTGGTCGGCCAGGCGCTGCAACAGGGAAAGATCGGCAGCCTCTCGCAGACCGTGGGCGAGCTGCTGCCCGAGCAGGTGTCCAAGGCGCCGGACTCACCAGCCTTGCGCGTCACGCTGCGCCAGATCCTCACCGGCACCACCGGCCTGGCCTACGACTGGCGCACGCAATACGCGCCGCTGTTCACGGCGGCCGACCCGGTGGCCTATGCGATGGACCTGAAGGCTGATGGCAAGGCGCCGGGCACATGGTCTTACAACGATGCCGCCGTGTTCCTCGTGACGCCGATCCTCGAGCGCGCGCACGGCATGCCGCTGGCCGACATCGCCAAGCGCGACCTGTGCGTGCCGCTGGGCATCGACCATGTCGCGTGGCAGCGCGACAAGTCCGGCAACTGGCCGGCCTATACGGGCATTCGCCTGCGCACGCGCGACCTTGCCAAGCTGGCCTGGCTCATGGCCGATGGCGGCCGGTGGAACGGTGCGCAGTGTGCGCCGGCCGACTGGGTGGCCGACAGCACCCGGCGCCACGGGCCGGCGGAGTGGCGCAATCCGCCGGTCACGGACACCGGCTACGGCTACCTCTGGTTCACCGGAACGCTCGCCGGCAGGCCGGTGGCGTGGGCCTGGGGCTATGGCGGGCAGTTCTCGTTGCTGGTTCCGTCGCTCCGGCTCGCCGTGGCCACGGCGGCGACCAATCCACCGCCGCAGGATGTGAGCACGCAGACAGCCGCCGTCGCGCAGGTCGTGGCGCAGATCGTCGAGCTGGCTGCGGCATCGACCTGACGCAGTTCATTCCTTCGCCACCTCTTCCTCCGCCTGCGCCTGAAACATCCGCGTGAAGTCGCAGCACTCCTGCGCCAGCATCACGATGGAAGAGGTGAGGGCGCTGCGGTGCTCGCCCTTGTGCATCGCCACGTAGTTCACCACCGGCAGCGCGGGCGTCACGTCGATCACCGCGAGCATGCCGGCCGCGACCAGCGGCGACAGGCACTCGCGCGGCAGGTAGCTCACGCCCAGCCCCGACACCGTGAGCCCGGTCAGCGCCACGAGGTTGCTCACCACGATCACGTTGGCGGGCTGCACGCCTTGCTCTTTCATCCACGCGTCGTAGGCGCGGCCGGTGCCCGAGTTGTTGCCTTGCACCAGCATGCGATGCCGCGCCAGCTCGTGCAGCCGCATGGTGCCGGCGCCGGCGGCGGCGGGCACCACGCCGGGCTTGCACATCCATGCGCTCTGCACCTGGCCGATGGCCTTGTTCGGCAGGCGCGAGTCGGCAAAAGTGTCGGGCACGATGACAAGGTCCAACTCATCGGCCAGCAGCTTGTCGCGCAGTTGCAGGCTGTCGTCCACGTCGGGTTCAAGGATCACCTTCGGGTAGTGCTGCTGGATCAGCCCGACCAGCCGCGACAGCCATGTCATGGCGGTCAGCTCGGTCACGCCGATGCGGATGCGGCGCTCCACCACACCGGGCTTGCCGAACTGCTCGACGGCCGCATCGCGCTGCTCCAGCAGCTTCTTGGCGAGCACGAACATCTCCTCGCCCTTCTCGGTCAGGCGCGCGGTGCGCTGGCTGCGGTCGAACAGCTCGGTGTCGAACAGCAGCTCCAGTTCATGCACGCGCTTGGACACGGCCGACTGCGAGGTGTGCAACTGGTTCGCCGCCTGCGCGAAGCCGCCCAGCCGGGCGATCCAGTAAAGGGCTTCGAGCTGCTTGAAGGTCATCACGGTGTGGGTTTCCAGTGAAATCGACGCCAAAGAACGCTTTTGTTCATGTGATTCGATCACAAAAAATCGCTTTTAGAAATTCATCGACGCACCGAAGATTCGCGCCAGGCCACCGTCATTGCAAACCAAGGAATACACCATGGACTTCAAACTGCCTCTCGCGTCAGCACTCGCCCTTGTCTTCGCATGCGGCGCCGCCAGCGCCCAGGACGGCGGCACCCTGCAGAAGATCAAGGAAAGCGGCACCGTCCAGATCGGCGCGCGCGACAGCCAGATCCCGTTCTCCTACAAGCTCAGTGCCGACGCCGCGCCCATCGGCTTTACCAACGACATCTGCCTGAAGATCGTCGACGCGATCAAGGCCAAGCTGGGCCTGCCCAAGATCGAGGTGCGCTACACCATGCTCAACTCGACCAACCGTATTCCGCTGCTGCAGAACGGCACGGTCGACCTCGACTGCGCGACCACCACCAACACCACGCAGCGCCAGGCGCAGGTCGACTTCGCGCCCAGCCACTTCGTGACCAACATCACCGCCGCGGTGAAGAAGGCCTCGGGCATCAATTCGCTGGCCGACCTCAACGGCAAGAACGTGGCGACGGTCTCGGGCAGCACCTCGATCCAGTTGCTGCGCGGCGCGCGCAAGAGCGGCACCATCGAAGTGAACGAGATCGCCGGCAAGGACACTTCCGATGGCTTCCTGCTGCTGTCCACCGGCCGCGCCGACGCCTACGTGCTCGACGACGTGCAGCTCGCCGGCATGGTCGCCAGCGCCACCAACCCGGGTGACTACAAGCTGCTGAAGGAGTCGCTGCGCCAGGAGCCCTACGGGATCATGCTGCGCAAGGACGACCCGCAGTTCAAGGCGCTGGTCGACGAGACCGTCACCGGCCTCATGAAGTCGGGCGCCATCGAGCAGCTCTACACCAAGTGGTTCATGTCGCCGATCCCGCCGAAGAACGCGAACCTGAACTTCCCGATGTCGGATGCGGTGCGCGAGATCTACAAGAACCCCAACAACAAGGGCGTCTGAGCGATGGTTTCCAAGCTTTTGAACCGCACCCGTGGCGAGGCCTTTTCCAGCGTGCTGATGCGCGAGGTCAAGCAGCGCTTTCTGCTGGTCGACCATGACCACCACGGCCGCGAGCGGCTGTACTTCGACAACGCCGGCGGCTCGTTCCGCCTGAAGGCGGCGGTCGAGCGCTTCGCGCAGGTCGATGCCATTCCCGACAACGCCGAGCGCATCCACGCCACCGCCGTCGAGCTGCAGGACATCCAGGCCAAGGGCTGTGCCGACCTGCGCACCATCCTCAATGCGCAGGGCGGCAGCGTGTACGCCTCGCTCACCGCATCGGGTGCCATGTTCGACATGGTTCGCGCCATCGCCGAGAACGTGCCGGGCACAAACATGGTCACGACCGTGCTGGAGCATCCGTCGGCCTTCGATGCGATGAGCCTCTATGCCCAGCGGCTCGGCCGCGAGCTGCGCGTGGCGCCGAGCAACCCCGTCACCGGCGGCGTCGATGTCGATGCCATCGTTGCACTGGTCGACCAGGGCACCTGCCTGCTCAATGTGATCTACGCGTCGAACATCTCCGGCGCCAAGCTCGACATCGAAGCAATCGTGCGCCGCGCGCGTGCCATCAAGCCCGACCTGTACATCGTGGTGGACGCGGTGCAGCACGCGCCGCACGGGTTGATCGACCTGCAGAAGACGCCGGTGGACGGCATCAACATCGCGCCCTACAAGTTCTTCGGCTGCCGGGGCTCGGGCCTGACCTGGGTGTCCGACCGCGCGGCCGTGCTGCCGCACCACAAGCTGGCGGGCAAGAAGCCCGACTACTGGGACCTGGGCAGCGCCGCGCCGTGGCAGTTCGCGGTGCTCACCGAGATCGTCGACTACGTGTGCTGGCTCGGCAGCCATTTCACCGATGCCACCGACCGCCGTGCGCTGTTCGTTGCCGGCATCACGCACATCGAGCTGCACGAACGCGCGCTGCTCGCCACGCTGCTCGAAGGCACGCCCGACGCCACCGGCCTGCGCGAGATGGCGGGTGTGAATGTCTTCCTCGACCACGAAGACCTGAGCAAGCGCGACCTGATCCTGGGCATCGGCTTCGACCGCATCGACTGCACGCAGGCGGTGGTCGAGTACGGCAAGCGCGGCGTCACGGTCTACGAGCGCGTGGCGACCAGTATCTACTCGAAGCGCATGCTCGAATCCTTCGGCCTTGCGGGCACCGTGCGCGTGTCGCCGCTGCATTGCAACTCGGTGGCCGACATGGAGAAATTCCTGCGCATCACCGCCGAGATCGCGGCTGACATCGGGCTGTCATAAACCGTCATATTCGGTCGGTAGGATGTTTCTCGCCTCCCGCTCACAGGGAGGTGAGGAGCATGAGATTTGGAAATTCGAAAGCTGATCGCGCCGGTGCTGGCCGTGGTGCTGCTGGCGGCGGTCGCGTCCGGTGTCTGGTATTCCAACACCCGCCTGCACGATGAATCGGCCACCGCCGCCGCCGCGCGGATCGAGCAGGACAAACAGGTCACGCTGCGCGGCCTGATCGGTTCCGAGAAAGAAACCTTCTTCGCCGACCCGCGCGTGCAGAAGGCGCTGGCCGCGCAGGGCATCACCGTCACGGTCGAGAAGGCCGGCTCGCGCGCCATCGCCAGCCGCTATGACGCCAGCAAGTTCGACTTCGGCTTTCCCTCGGGCGCGCCCGCCGCGGCGCAACTGAAGACGCTGGCCAAGGCGCCGAACGTCTTCAACCCGTTCTACACGCCGATCGTGCTGGCGAGCTGGCGGCCGATTGCAGAAATTCTCGTGGCCAATGGCATGGCGCAGAAGCAGGGCGACTTCTACTACGTGGTCGACCTGCCGGGCCTGATGGCCATGATCGAGAAGGGCACGCGCTGGAAGGAGCTGAAGGCCAGCAGCGCCTTTTCCACCAGCAAGTCGCTGCTCATCAACTCGACCGACGTTCGCACCTCCAACTCGGCCGCGATGTACCTCGCGCTCGCAAGCTACCTGGCCAACAGCCAGCAGATCGTGCAGAGCCAGGAAGACGTGGACCGCGTCATGCCGGTGGTCGCGCCGCTGTTCCTGCGGCAGGGCTTCCAGGAGCAGTCGTCGGCCGGTCCGTTCGAGGACTACCTGGCGCTCGGCATGGGCAAGGCGCCGCTGCTGGTGGCCTACGAATCGCAGATGGTCGAGTTCTGGCTGAAGAACCCCGACCGCCTCAAGAGCGACATGGTGCTGCTCTACCCCAAGCCCACCGTCTTCTCCAAGCATGTGCTGGTGCCCTACACGCCGGGCGGCGTGCGGCTCGGCGCCGCGCTCGAGAACGACCCGGCACTGCGCGAGCTGGCGCACGAATACGGCTACCGCACCGGCGGCGACACCAAGGGCCCCGAGACCTGGGCCGCGCGCGGCGTGAAGGTGCCCGAGGTGCTGGTCGACGTGATCGACCCGCCCAGCTTCGAGTGGCTGGAACGAATGACCGTGGGCATCGAAGCCCGCTTCAAGTGAATCAACGAACAAACAACGAACGGACTGAGGATCGACCATGAATGCGCCTGTCACTACGACCACTACCGCAACCGCTCCCATCGACCTGCAGCCCCCACAGGCCTTCACGCTCGAACCGCCAGCCGCCGTCGCGGTGGTGCCGGTGGAATCCGCCAGCGGCAAGGTGCGCCTGAAGCCCGAGGACGTGGCCGAGCTCGATGCGCAGGTGGCGCGCTTCATCGACGACATCACGCAGCACGACAGCCAGCATCCGCAGTTCAAGGAAGCGGTGGAGCGCATCCACTCGATGGGCACCAAGGACATCGAGGCCTCGGCGTCGGTGTCCAACCGCATGCTCGAGCGGCCCGTGGGCTCGCTGCGCAACGGCCTGTTCGACAAGGGCGCGCAGATCGGCCAGTCGCTGATCGACCTGCGCCACCAGGTGGAAGACCTCGACCCCTCGAAGCAGGGCGACCTGTTCTCGGCGCGAAAACTGCTGGGCCTCATTCCGCTGGGCAACAAGCTGATTGCCTACTTCGAGCGCTACCAGTCGTCGCAGACGCACCTGAACGCGATCATCGAATCGCTCAAGCGCGGCAAGGACGAACTGCTGCGCGACAACACCGCCATCGAGCAGGAAAAGGTCAACCTCTGGACGCTGATGGAGCGGCTCGAGAAATACGTGCACATCGGCAAGGCGCTCGACAGCCAGCTCGATGCCAAGGCGCGCGAACTCGAAGTGACCGACCCCGAGAAGGCCCGTGTGGTGCGCGAGGAAATGCTGTTCTATTCGCGCCAGAAGGTCACCGACCTGCTCACGCAACTGGCGGTGAACATCCAGGGCTACCTGGCGCTGGACATGATCCGCAAGAACAACCTGGAGCTGATGAAGGGCGTGGACCGCGCCACCACCACCACCGTGGCCGCGCTGCGCACTGCCGTGATCGTGGCGCAGGCGCTGTCGAACCAGAAGCTGGTGCTCGACCAGATCAGCGCGCTCAACGCCACCACCGGCAACCTGATCGCCAGCACCAGCGAGATGCTGCGCGACCAGAGCAGCGCCATCCACCAGCAGGCGGCATCGAGCACCATCGAGATCGCCAAGCTGCAGCAGGCCTTTGCCAACATCTACCAGACCATGGACACCATCGCCGACTTCAAGAGCCGCGCGCTCGATTCGATGCAGACCACGGTGGACACGCTGACCAACGAAGTCGCCAAGAGCCGCACCTACCTGGACCGCGTGCGCCGCCAAGAGACGACCCAGGCGCTGCAGCAGCCGCGCGGAGAGGTCGCGCTGTGAGTTTGGCGCGCATGCGCTGGCTGTTCGCGATCGCGCTGCTGGCGATGGGCCTTGCGGCTTGCGAGCCGCAACAGGACACGCAGGCCACCAAGGGCGCACCGGCGGTGGCGTCGAACGCCGCCTTCACCATCCTCGCGGGCTCGGAGCTGAAGGACCTCGAAGCGCCCATCGTCGATGCCGCGAGGGCAGCGGGCGTGGAGCTGAGGCTCTCGTACGCCGGCACGCTGGACATCGTCGAGCGCATCAACGCCGGCGAGCGCTTCGACGCGATCCTGCCGCCCAACGGCGCCTACCCCGCGCTCGCATTGCAGACCAAACCGCTGGCGCGCGACAAGCTCTTCTATTCGCGCATCGCGCTCGGCGTGAAGAACGCCAAGGCCGCGCAGCTCGGCTGGAACAAGCGCCCGCCCGGCTGGGCCGAGATCGCCAAGGCCGCGAGCAGCGGCCAGTTGCGCTACGGCATGACCAACGCCACCAGCTCCAACACCGGCATGAGCGCGCTGTTCGCGGTGGCGTCCGCGCTGGCCGGCAAGACCGAAGACCTGAGCGCGCAGGACGTGGATGGCAAGACGCTCAAGGCCTTTCTCTCGGGCCAGAAGCTCACCGCCGGCAGCTCGGGCTGGCTGGCCGAGGCGTACATCAAGGACCCCTCGGCCATCGATGCGATGGTGAACTACGAAGCCGTGATCCTGCGCGCCAACGAGAAGCTGCCCGCCGCCGACCAGCTCACGCTGATCTACCCGCGCGACGGCATGATCTCGGCCGACTACCCGCTGATGCTGCTCAACGCCGACAAGCGCGAGGCCTACACCCAGCTGGTGGCCACGCTCAAGGCCGCGCCGTTCCAGCGCGATGCGCTCTCGGCCGCCTTCCTGCGCCCCGCCAACCCCGAGGTGGCCACCGCCAGCGCGCTGCCCACGGCGGCCGTGGCCGAGCTGGGCTTTCCCAACCGGCTGGAAGTGATCGACGCGGTGCTCGGCACCTACCAGTCGCAATGGCGCAAGCCTGCCACCTCGATCTTCGTGCTCGACCTCAGCGGCTCGATGTCGGGCAAGCGCCTGGAATCGATGCGCGAGGCGCTCAAGCTGCTCTCGGGTGCCGATGCGGGCACGGCCAGCACGCGCTACAGCGCCTTCCAGAGCCGCGAGCGCGTGGTGCTGATTCCTTTTGCCACCCAGGTGTCGGCGCCCGTGTGGGTGCGCTTCGATGCCGACCAGATCGATGCCGCGCGCACCGAGCTGCGCCGCCAGGCCGATGCGATGCAGGCCGATGGCGGCACCGCGATCTACTCGGCGCTCGCGGCCGCCGAAGACCTCGCGCGGCAAGAGCAGCAGCGCGAGCCCGACCGCTTCGTCAGCATCGTGCTGCTGACCGATGGCGAGAACAACTCGGGCCTGAAGCTGCACGAGTTCCGCGAGCGCTATGCGCGCGGCCTGCCGGCGCGCATCTTCCCGATTTTGTTCGGCGAGGGCAACGTGTCCGAGATGCAGCAGATCGCGCAGCTCTCGGGGGGCCGCGAGTTCGACGGCCGCAAGCTGCAACTGGGCCAGGTGTTCAAGGAAATCCGGGGCTACCAGTGATGCCGGAGCGTTCGCTGAAGCTGCGGGCGCTGCTGTTTTTGTACGGCAATGCCAACATCCTGGGCTGCGCGCTGGCGCTGCTCGGGCCGGCCCTGCTGTTCGCCGGCGTCATCGATCGCGGGTGGCTGCTGATCACCGCCGGCCTGTACGTGGCCGGCTGGCTGCTGGGCCGCAAGGCGCCCGAGCTGGAGCGCCGCATCGAAGACAGCCTGAGCGTGGAGCAGACGCTGGAGCGCCTGGACCGCGTGGTGGCACAGGCGCAGCCGCACCTGACCGAGGACATGCGCAAGAGCCTGGACAGCGTGCGCGGCTCGGTGGGCGAGGTGCTGCCGCGGCTGGTGGGCGCGCGCTCGAACGGCGACGACCTGTTCACCGTGCGCGAGACCGTGCTGCGCTACCTGCCCGAGACGCTGGCCAACTACGTCGCGCTGCCGCCCGCCTTTCGCATCACCCATGCGGTGAAGGACGGCAAGACCGCGCGCCAGTTGCTCGGCGAACAACTGGGCCTGCTCGACGGCAAGCTGCGCGAGATCGTGGCCAACGTGGCTTCGAGCGACGCGGCTGCGCTGGTGGCGAACGGGCAGTTCCTGGAGAAGAAATTCAACCAGCCGGATTTTTTGGTGGGATAGGTCGTCGCCACAGGGCATAGGGTTGTTCGCCCGGATCGCGGTGCGCCTCGCGGATAATGCGAGCCATTCTTATTTGGCTCGTTTCCGCGAGCCGCCCCGATCCCTCCCAACCATGGCTCGAAGTGCTGCGTCCGCTGTTCAAGTGATTTCCCGCATCGCCGCGGGCGTGCTGGGCGGCTACGTCTTCAGTTGGGGCTTCATCGCCCTGGGCATCGGCCTGCTGTTCAGTGCGGGCATGCCGTTTCACGATGCCGAGTCGCTCAGCAGCATGCTGGCTTTTCTCGTGTTCCTCGTCGCCTTTCTCTGGGCCTTTGCCGCGGGCAGCGTCACGCGCGTGTGGCTTGTGCTGCTGGGCGGCGGCCTCGTCATGACGGGCGCGGCCTCGCTGGTGCAGCGAGCCCTGCTCTGATTTTTTTTCCTTAGGAACTCCCCCGTGTATCAGAACTTCCGGCTGTCAATGGCCTGGCTGCACACCTGGTTCGGCCTGACGCTCGGCTTCGTTCTGATGGTGGTCTTCTTCTTCGGCTCGCTGTCGGTGTTCGATCGCGAGATCGACCGCTGGGCGATTCCCCAGACGCGTTTCGAGCCGCAGCCGATGCCGTCGTTCGACCGCATGCTGCTGCCCATCTTCCAGGACATCAAGCCCACGGCCGAGAGTATCGAGCAGGCCCGCAGCCGCGTGAACGGGCCGATGGCCGAAAGCTTCAGCCCCAAGCAATGGGCCGCCTACACCACCCACCGCGACCCGGTGCTGAGTCTGTTCGCGAGCTTCACGCTGCCCAATGCCAAGGACCCGGAAGACGGCGTCTTCGGCGAACGGACCATCGACCCGCGCGTGGGCAAGGCCCTGCCGGACGACCGGCTCAAGATCGGCAGCGAGTTCTTCTATCCGCTGCACTACAGCCTGCACCTGGAATGGCTGAGCCTGGGCATGTGGATCGTCGGCTTCGCGGCGCTCGTGATGCTGGCCGCGCTGGTGAGCGGCGTGGTGATGCACCGCAAGATCTTCCGCGAGCTGTTCACCTTCCGCCCGGCCAAGCACACGCAGCGCAGCGCGCTCGACCTGCACAACCTGACGGGCGTGGTGGCGCTGCCCTTCCACTTCATCTTTGCGCTGTCGGGTCTGGTGGTCTTTGCGGGAATCTACTTCCCGGTCTCGCACACGCAGTTGGAGCCGCTGCACGAGATGCACGAGAAACTGGACGCCATGAAGACCGGGCTGCCGCACGACCGCGCGGGCGTTCCCGCCACGCTGGCGTCGGTCGATGCGATGGTGGCCGAGGCCAAGCGCCGCTGGGCCGCGCGGGACGTGGCTGGCGAAGTGGGCCTGCTCGTCGTGCGCCATGTGAACGATGCCAACGCCTATGTCAGCGTCTATCGCGCGGGCAACGATCGCGTCACCCTCACCGGCGAAGGCATTCACTTCAAGGGCGACACCGGCGAGCTGATCCGCGAAGACCCGCCACCAACGGTCGTGGCCGGCATCCTGGACTTTCTGACCGGCCTGCACCTGCAGCATTTCGAGCATTGGCTGCTGCGCTGGCTGTATGTGCTCGGCGGGCTGTCGGGCTGCGTGTGCATTGCCACCGGCTTCATCTTCTTCGTGGAAAAGCGCAAGCGCCAGCACGCGAAACAGGGCGTGAGCGGCGCGCGCTGGGTGGACGCCTGCGCGGTCGCTACGGTGACCGGCCTGCTGGTCGCGACCTTCACCATGCTCATCGGCAATCGACTGCTGCCGGACAACCTGCCGCTGCGCGGCAGTTGGGAAAAAGGCATCTTCCTGGGCGCGTGGCTGCTGGCCCTTGCCCACGGCATCTGGCGCACCGCGCCCACCGCGGAAGGGCGCATGTCACCCGCCTGGGCGGAGCAGTGCTGGGCCGTGGCCGTGCTGGCCGTGGCGGCGGTGCTGCTCAACTGGATCACCACGGGCGATCACCTGCTGCGCACGCTGGGCGCCGGCTACTGGCCGGTGGCGGGTGTCGACCTTTCGTTGCTCGCGAGCGCTGCGATTGCCGTCGTGGCCGCGCGCAAGCTCAAGCGGCGGGCAGACGCAGCGGTCACCGCGTCCGCGCGACCCGCACCCGACAACAACAACACCTCGGCCGCCCGGGCCTGACGCCATGTTCCTGTTCATTGCATGGCTCTTCAGCATTGCCGGTGCGGGCTTTCTGGCGCTGTCGATGGATGTGCACTGGGAGCAGGTGCGCGCCGACGCGCAGTGTTCGCTGCGCGTGGTCCGGCTCCTGCGCGTCCTGGGCGCGGCCTGCCTTGCGGGCTCGCTCGTCCTGTGCCTGCACGTGGACCATGTGTCGATGGCCTCGCTGGTCTGGTTCATGACGCTCGCCAGCGCGGCGCTGGTGGTGGCGTTCACGCTGAGCTGGCGACCGCGCTTGCTCAGTCCGCTGGTGGCGTGGATTCCCGCGGCCACCAGCGCATCGAAAAAGTAGCGCGGGCCCTTGCTCGATGCAGCGCGGCCCGCGTGAGGCCCCGCCTCAGAACGTCAGAACGGGTAGTGGCGCGGCGTGGTCTGCACCGTGATCCAGCGCAGCTCGGTGAAGGCTTCCACGCCGGCCCGTCCGCCGAAGCGCCCATAGCCCGAAGCCTTGACGCCGCCGAAGGGCATCTGCGCCTCGTCGTGCACCGTCGGGCCGTTCACATGGCAGATGCCGGCTTCGATGCGCTGCGCCACGTTCCATGCGCGCGCCACGTCGCGGCCGAACACGGCCGATGAAAGGCCGAACTCGTTGTCGTTGGCAATGGCCACGGCTTCTTCCACGCCGCTGACGCGCACCACGGCCTTCACCGGGCCGAAGGATTCTTCGCGGTAGATCTCCATCGCCGGCGTCACGTGGTCGAGCACGGTGGCGGGCATCAGCGTGTTGGTCGCCTTGCCGCCGCACACCAGCTTGGCGCCCTTGGCCAGCGCATCGTCGATGAGCGCGTTGCAGCGCTTGACCGTGCTCATGTCGACCACCGAGCCGAGCACCACCGGGCCTTCGCGCGGATCGCCCAGCGGCAGGGTCTGCGCGCGCGCCGCGAACTTTGCGACGAATTCATCGGCCACGGCGTTGTCGACCACGATGCGTTCGGTCGACATGCAGATCTGGCCTGAGTTGGCGAAGGAGCCGAAGATCGCGGCGTTGACTGCCGCGTCGATGTCCGCATCGTCCAGCACCACGAACGGCGCCTTGCCGCCGAGTTCGAGCACGGCGGGCTTCAGGTACTTGGCGCAGGTCTGCGCGATCAGCTTGCCGACGCGCGTCGAGCCGGTGAAGTTGACGCGGCGCACGGCCGGGTGCGCCACCATCGCCTCGACCACGGCGCCCGCATCGGCGGGCGCGTTGGTGACGAAATTCACCGTGCCCTTGGGCAGGCCGGCTTCGGCCAGCGCTTCGATGATGAGCGCATGCGTCTCGGGGCACAGCTCCGAGCCCTTGAGCACCACGGTGTTGCCGCAGGCCAGCGGCGTTGCGATGGCGCGCGTGGCCAGGATCACCGGTGCGTTCCACGGCGCAATGCCGATCACCACGCCGGCCGCCTGCCGCACGCCCATGGCCAGGCTGCCCGGCACGTCGGAGGGAATCACCTCGCCGCTGATCTGCGTGGTGAGCGAGGCGGCTTCGGTGAGGATGCCGGCCGCCAGATGCACGTTGAAGCCGGCCCACAGCGCCGAGGCACCGGTCTCGCGCGCCATCGCCTGGATGAAGGCATCGGCACGCGATTCGAGCGCGTGCGCGGCCTTGAGCAGCAGCGCCCGGCGCGCACCGGGGCCGGTCTGAGACCAGGTGGCGAAGGCGCGGTGCGCGGCCTCGACGGCAGCGACCGCATCGGCCGGCGTGCCGGCGGGTGCACGCGTGGCGATGCCGCCGTCCAGCGGATTGCGGCGCTCGAAGGTGGCGCCGCCAGTGGCGGCGCGATGCTCGCCGTCGATGAACATGGAGATGTCGGTCATGAGGTGTCCTTCAGGGAAAAAAGAGGGTGGATGAATGGATGAATGGATCAGGCGACGCCCAGGTAGGCCTGGCGCACCACGTCGGAATGCAGCAGCGCCTGCGCCTCGCCCGAGGCGACGACGCGGCCGCGTTCGAGCACATAGCCACGGTCCGCGGCCTGCAGCGCCTTGCGCACGTTCTGCTCGACCATCAGCACGGTCACGCCTTGCGACGCGATGCGGCGCACGATGGCGAGCAGCTCGTCGACCATGCGCGGCGCAAGGCCGAGCGAGGGCTCGTCGAGCATCAGCAGGCGCGGCCCGCTCATCATGGCGCGCGCCACCGCCACCATCTGCTGTTCGCCGCCGCTCATGGTGCCGGCCAGTTGCGTGGCGCGTTCCTTCAAACGTGGAAAGTCGTCGAAGGCGCGTGCGAGGCGTTCGGCGCGAAGGCGCGCGGGAATGAGCCAGCCGCCGAGTTCGAGGTTCTCGGTCACGGTCATCTGCGGAAAAAGCTGGCGGCCCTCGGCCACCAGCGCAAGGCCGCGCCGCACGCAGGCAGTGGCCTCGCCCGAAGGCAGCGCGGCGCCGTCGAGCAACGCCTCGCCCGAGCGCGGCAGCAACCCGGCCAGTGCCTTCAGCAGCGTGGTCTTGCCCGCGCCGTTGGGCCCGAGCACGACGGTGATGCCGGGCGACACATCGAGGTCCATGCCCTGGATGACTTGGAAGCCGTGGTAGCCGGCGGAGAGGCCGTGCACGTTGAGTTGTGCGGCACTCATGCCGTGGCCTCCATCTCATCGCCCAGATAGGCCTCGACCACCTCGGCATTGCGCACCACTTCGGCCGGCGTGCCATCGGCGATCTTGCGGCCCTGGTGCAGCACCAGCACGCGTTCGACGTACTTCAGCAGCGTGGCGACCGCATGCTCGATCCACACGACCGTGAGGCCGTGCTCGTCGCGCAGCCGGCGGATGCGCCGCGCCATCGCATCGACCTCGATTTCGGTGAGGCCCGCCGCCACCTCGTCGAGCAGCAGCACGCGCGGCCGGGTGCCGAGCGCCATGCCGATCTCCAGCAGGCGTTGCTGCGAGGGCGTCACGTCGGCGGCGATGTTCTTTGCGAGGCCTCCGAGGCCCAGCATGTCGAGAATTTCGCCCGTGCTGCCCAGCCCCGCGATGGGCGCGCGATGGCGCCCCGCGAACTGCATGCCGAAGCGCACGTTGTCTTCGAGCGTCATGTCGGCCATGACGCGCGGCGTCTGGAAGGTGCGCGCGATGCCATGCGCCGCATAGAGGTGCGGCCCGCGCCGCGTGAGGTCGACGTTGCCTTCCACCAGCAGTTGGCCCGAGGTCGGCATGACCACGCCAGAGATGGCGTTGAAGAAGGTCGTCTTGCCCGCGCCGTTCGGCCCGATGATTCCGACCAGTTCGCCCGCATGCAGCGTGGCGCTGACCGCGTCCACGGCCGTGAGGCCGCCGAAGCGCACGGTGAGTTCGCGGGCTTCGAGAAGAGGCTTCATGTCACTCATGGCCGTGCCTCCGCAACGCCGCCGTCTTGCGCTGCCACAGCGACGCCAGGCCATTGGGCAGGTACATCACGCACAGGATCAGCAGCAGCCCCAGCACCATCATGTAGCCGTAGGGCAGTTGCAGCCGCAGCGTTTCCGACAGCAGGCTGAACACGATGGCCGCGGCCACCGGCCCGCCGATGCTGGCTGCGCCGCCGATCATCGCGATCAACACCGTCTGGAAGCCGATGAAGGGGCTGAACACCGCCGGCGGATCGATGTAGGTCCAGCGCACCGCCATCGCCGCGCCGACTGCGCCGGCAAAGGCTGCGGTGAGTGCGAAGCCCATGATCTTCACGCGGCGCGTATCGACGCCCAGCGTCTGCGCCCGTTGCTCGTCGGCGCCGATGCCGGCCAGCGCCAGCCCGAAGCGGCTGCGCTTGACCAGCAATGCCGTCGCAATGGCCGCACCCGCGATCGCCAGCACCGTGAGGTACACCGTCTCGTTCGACGGCACGACGGTCAGCACGCGGCCGACCGTGCCCGACACCTGCTTCTCGACGAAGGTCACGGCGTGGCGGATCAGCTCCGTCATGCCGAAGGTCAGCACCGCGAAGTAGGTGCCGCGCAAATGCAGCACCGCCGCGCCCATCACCACCGCCACCACGCTGGCGATGGCCGCACCGCACAGGATGACCAGCGGCCACGGCAGCACATCGAGCAGCGTGGCACTGGCATAGGCGCCGAGTCCGAAGAAGGCAGAAGTGGCAAGTGACAGGTAGCGCGTGGCACCGCAGAACAGCGACCAGCTCGTGGCCAGCGCGATGTACATCAGGCAGCCCAGCGCCACCGAAGCGACGAACTCCGAGGCGATCCACGGCACGGCGGCCGCCAGCACGAGACCGATGGCCAGCACCCACCACGGCTTGTTTTGAAAGAGGGAAATCATCTGCGGGAGAACAGTCCGTTGGGCCGCCAGATCAGCACGCCGATGAACACGGCATACGACAGCAGCATCTTGAGCGAGGGGCTCGTGTAGTACATGCCCAGCGCTTCCACCACGCCCAGCAGCAGGCCGCCGACGAGGCTGCCCGCGATGCTGCCGAAGCCACCGAGCGTGATGACGATCAGGGCCGTCACCGTGTAGGGCTCGCCCATCGAGGGCGAGATTTCATAGGTCATCGACAGCAGCGCGCCGGCCACGCCCGACAGGCCCAGGCCGATGCCGAACATCAGCGGATGCAGCCGCTTCGTGTTGATGCCCACGAGCTGCGCGCCGGTGGGCGACTGCATCAGCGCGCGCACCGCCTTGCCCAGCAGCGTGAGCTTGAGCAGCGCGATGAGACCGAGGCTCAGCGCCAGCGCCACGCCGAACAGCACCAGCTTGTTGGCGGTGAAGCGCATCTCGCCGAACTGCACAGGATCGGCCAGGTAGTCATAGCCGCGCAGGTCGCCGCCCCAGATCAGCAGCGCGGTGTTCTGCACCAGGAACATCAGGCCGAAACCCACCATCAGGCTGCGCGCTTCGAACACGTCGACGTTCGGTGCGCGCGCCGCCACCTGCCGGAAGCACAGCCAGTGCACCGCCATGCCCAGCACCATCAGCACCGCGAAAGCCACGGGCATGAAGACCAGCGGCGAGATGCCGAAGGCCGTGTGCGCCCACCACGTGAGAAAGGCGCCCAGCATCAGGAACTCGCCGTGCGAGATGTTCATGATGCGCATCAGCCCGTACTGCAGGTTCAGCCCGATCGCGACCAGCGCATAGATGCCACCGGTGATCAATCCGCCGGCCAGAAGCTCGGCCCATCCAGTGAATGACACGCTGTTATTTCCAGGCCGGCTTCGGCATCAGTTGCGCGGTGGCGCGGTCTTTCGGCCAGACCACTTCGAAGTCGCTGCCCTGCCACTGCGCGACGGTGCCGGGAATGGACGCGTTCTCGCTGCCCTCGAAACGGATCGGGCCGAGGATGGTCTTGAACTCGTTCTTTGCGATCTGCTCGCGCAGCGCCTTGCGGTCCAGGCCCACCTTCTCCACCGCCTGCTGAAGAATCTGCAGGCCGGCCCATGCATGGCCGCTGGCCCAGCGGTCGGGTTCCTTGCCGAACTTCTTCGTGTGCGCGTCGAAATACGCCTTGGCCTCGGGGCTGGTCTTGCTGTTCCACGAGCCCATGCCGATCACGCCTTCGGTGTTGGCCGCCATCACGTTCTTGTAGAGCTGGAAGGCGGTGCCCACCGAGGCGTAGAAGTACTTGGGGTTGAAGCCCACCTCGCGCGACTGGCGGCTCGCCAGGATGGTGTCCGGCGGGTAGGTGATGCCGATGAAGGCATCGGGGTTCAGGTCCTTCATGGTGCGCAGCACGGGCGCTAGGTCTTTCACGCCCAGCGGGTAGCTCTTGCGGTCGAGCACCTGGATGCTGGTTTTTTTCAGCGCGGCGTTGAGCGCGGCGAAGTTCTCCAGCCCGAACAGGTCGTCCATGTAGACGATGGTGATGGTCTTCACGTTGTTCGCCACCAGCATGTCGACCAGCGCGCCCATCATCTTGTCTGGCTGCTGCAGCAGCGAGAAGAAGAAGGGCAGGTGCATGTCGATCAGCTTGCGCGACAGGGCCGTGGGCGCCAGCAGCGGATAGCCGAAGCGGTTGGCCAGTGGTGCCACAGCGAAGTTGGCGCCCGAACCCCAGGGCGGCAGCACCAGGTCGACCTTGTCGCTGCCCATGAGTTTTTCGAAGGTGCGCACGCAGGTCTCGGTCTCGCTGCGGTCGTCGTAGCCGATCAGCTCGATGGGGCGCTTCGTGCCCTTCACCGACAGGCCGCCCGCGGCATTGACCTGCTCGGCCCACAGCAGGTAGTTGGGTTCCTGGCTCACCTGCGCGCCGGCCGCCCACGGGCCGGTGCGCGCGATGGCGTAGCCGATGCGCACGGGCCCACTTTGCGCGAACAGTTGCGGCGCGACGGCGGCCGCGCCCAGCGCGGTGGCGGTGCCCTTGATCCAGTGGCGGCGATTGGGGTGAAGCATGGAAGTCTCCTGTGGGCGTCGACATGCGCCCGCTGCCCGGAATCGTAGAAACGCGGGCCTTCGGGTGCTGTGCCCGCCGCGCACAAAGCACTTGACGCAGCGTGCACGCGCCTAGTGGTTAACCCGAAATCCCTTGGGGCTTGAAGGCACTTCACAATGCGCGGCACCCCGGCTCCGTGTTGAAATCTTTCGTTCTCGCTGTCCCCGCCTGCATGACCGCCTCCCTGCTCCTGTCCACCGACCAGATCCCGCCGAAGGAGCGCGGGCCGCTGTGGTGCGAGTGGGTGTGGCGCCACTTCGGCGGCCTGGGCTCCGACCTGTACGACGACAGCGAATTCGACGGCCACCTTGCGGCCTCGCATGCGGGCGACGTGATCCTCACGCGGCTCGAAGCCAATCGGCATCGCGTGCTGCGCACCACACAGATGGCGCGCATGAGCGAAGCGCCCTACCTGAAGATCGTCGCGCCCTGGCAGGGCCTGGCCGAGGTCACGCAGCGCGGCCGCGCCGCTGCCGTGCGTTCAGGCGGATGGACGCTCTACGACACCACCGCCGACTACACCGTGGCCAACCCCGAGCGCAGCGACCACCTGATCGTGATGCTGCCGAAGGACCAGCTCGCCACGCCCGCACTGCCGCTCAATGACCTCGTGGCGCGCCGCATCGGCGGAGGCAGCGGCATCTCGCGCGTGGCGCTGGAGACCATGCGCAGCACCTACCTGGAGCTGCCCTTCATGAGCGAGGCCGCCGCGCGCGGCGCGGGCGAATTGCTGATCCAGTTGGTGCGCCTGTCGCTGATGGAACTCGCGGGACAGGAAACACCGCAGACCCAGCGCGAAGCGCTGAAGGACCGCATCCGCCGCCACGTTGCGCAGAACCTGCACGACCCGGCCCTGTCGATCGACAGCATGGCGCTGGCCCTGCGTTGCAGCAAGCGCCTGCTGCACAGCGCCTTCGCGGGCGACGACGAAACGCTGACCGGCTACATCCAGCACCAGCGGCTGGCCGTCAGCATCCGCGAGCTGCTCGATCCGGCGAACGCGGCGCGTTCCATCACCGACATCGCGCTGGCCGCCGGCTTCGGCAACCTTTCGCACTTCAGCCGCGTGTTCCGCGAGCACACGGGCGGCAGCCCGAGCGAGTTCAGGCGGCAGGCGGCGCAGCGCTGACGCTGCTGCCGGCGTTCTGCGGCGCTTGCATCGCATCGTCCACGCTCCACGGCGCATACACCTCGGCCTTGAGGTCGGGCGAATCGACCTTGGCAAGCAGGTCGCGCACGTTGTCCTTCACGCGCGCCAGCGACAGGCGCGCGCCGCGCACGCGCACGTAGGCAGCAAAGTCGCACATCGCCTCGATGCTGGTGGCATCCAGGTCCGGCGATTCTTCGAGGCTCAGCACCATGCGCTGCAGCCCTGGCGTGGCGTCGATGCGCGCACGGATCGACGCGAACACCGCATCCGCATTGCCGAAGAACAGCGGCACCTCGGGTCGCGCGATCAGCACGCCCGGCGGCACCACGGCCTCGGGGTGGCGGCTGGTGTCTACATAGTCGTGGCTCTGGCCCAGGCGACCGAGCCAGCTCACGGTGGTGCGAGAGAAACCACGCAGCAGCATCAAGAGGCTCACGCCGATGGCGGCCAGCAGCCCGTCGAGCACGCCCAGCAGCAGTACGGCGGCAACAGCCACCAATGCCACCAGCCGGTCGCGCCGCCAATGGAAGTACGGCCGCAGCGACGAAGGGTTCAGCGAGTGGCTCACCGCGTTGATGACGATGGCCGCCAGCAGCGGCTCGGGCGTGTGCGCGATCCACGGCAGCAGCGTGAGCACGGCCACCAGCACCACGAGCCCCGCCACGATGCCCGCCGCGCGGCTCTGCGCGCCTGCCGATTCGTTGGCCGAGGTGGCCGAATAACCCGCGCCCACCGGCATGCCCTGGAACAGCGCCGACAGCAGGTTCGCGCCGCCCAGCGCGAGCAGGTCGCGGTTGGCCGACACGTTGTCGCCGTGGCGCATCGCGAAGGTGCGGATCGAGCCATAGGACTCGGCATAGAGGATCAGCGCCATCGCAAAGGCCAGCTCGCCCAGCCCCAGCCATTGCGCGCGGTCGAGCGAAGGCACGCCCGGGTGCGAGAAGTCGAGCGAGATCGGCCCCACCGCCGCCACGCCCCAGGCATGGCACAGCCCGCTCACGTCGAGCGCGATGCCGCACACGATCACCAACAGCGCCGCCGGCACCGCGCGCCATCGTGCGAGGACGCGCAGCAGCACCAGTGCGGCCAGCGCCATCGCCGCGCCGGCCAGGTTCCAGTGCCGCCACTCGGACACCAGGCCCGCGATGAGCCGGAAGAAATCGCTGTGCGCGGGCTGCACCGCCAGCACCTTCGGCAACTGCTTGATGACGATGGTCAGCGCCAGCCCGAGCGCGAAGCCGCGCAGCACCGGCTTGGCGATCAGGCTCGACACCGCGCCGAGCTTGGCAATGCCGGCAATCACGAAGAAGACCCCCGCCAGCAGCACGATGCCCGCGCCCAGCGCCAGCCGCGTGGCGGTATCGACACCGGGAATCGAGGTGGTGGCCGCGAACAGCACCGCCGCCGACGACGAGGTGGCCGAGACGATCGCGAAGCGGCTGCTGCCGAAGATGCCGTAGACCAGCAGGCCCGCGAAGAGCGCGATCACACCGGCTTGCGGCGGCAGCCCCGCGATGCCTGAATAGGCCACCGCCTCGGGCAGCAGCAGGCCCGCGATGGACACGCCCGCCACAAGGTCGGCGATGCCGGGCCGGCGCGACGTGGTGTTCACGGTGCGGGCTTGTGATGGTGGTCGGCGGTGCGCGCGAGTGCCACGGCCTTGTCGATGCTGATCCGGGTCGGGTGGCGTTCGTCGAGGGCGACGGAGATCAGGTTGGGTTTGGCGGTCATGGCAAGGCCTCTTGTTGTGCTTGTTGAAACCGGTGGCAGCGCGTCGGCGCCATCATCGCCATCGACAGGCCGCGCCACAAGTGGCCCGCACGCTAGCAGCCTCAGACGGACCGGAACCTGACGGCGTGCGCGATGTGCGCGGCCCCTGCGGGCTGGAAGCCGTTGACGCCCTTGGCGTCGTAGCGCGCCAGGGCTTGATGGCCGTCCATGTCCTCTTTCAGCGCGAAGCCCGTTTCCAGCAGCAGTGCCTTCAAGTCCGCCGGGGCAAAGCCGCAAAGGAAAGCCTCGCCCACCGCCGACACCTCGCTCTGCAGCTTGCGGAAGGCCTCGGCGTTCTGGTGGCCGGGGCGCAGGGCGGTTTCGTCGATGTAGGTGAGGACCAGTTCGCTGCCGGCGGGCGCGCAGGCGGCGATGGCCTGCAGGGCGGCAAGGTTGGCCTGCCGCGTGAGGTATACGGTGACGCCGAGCCACGAGAAGAAGCTTGGCTTCGTGGCCTGGAACGGCGATCGCGCGAGCGCGCTGCCGAGGCCTTCGACCGACAGGTCCGCCTCGATGAAATGCACCAGAGGCGATTCGGCAACGCCGCACTCCCGCAGGCGCTGGCGCTTGAGTTGCTGCGTGGCCGGGTGATCGACTTCGTAGATGGTCAGGCCCTCGGCCCACGCAGGGAGGCGGCAGACGAAACTGTCAAAGCCCGCGCCGACGATCACGTATTGGTTGATGCCCCGGGCCACGGCGTCCTTCAGTGCGTCTTCCGTGTAGCGCGAGCGCAGGATGACTTCGGGGTACCCCGCGTTGGCATGCAGTGCCGCGTCAAGCACTTCGTCGGGCGTTGCGTCGGTATCCGAAGGATCTCGTTGCGCCATCGCCCGCTCGCGGAAGGCCGCGCGCACGGTCTCCGGAACGAGACGGTCGCCCCACGGATCGTCCAGCAGCGGGGCCGGGTCGCTGCGCGAATGAAGGGCCCGCATGAGCGAGGTGGCAAGGGCGGTGCGGCTGGCATGTGATGGATTCACTGAAGAGGCTCCGGCGTTGAGAGGGCGCGAAGTGTCGGCCCCCGCGACGCATCTGTACAGGGCTTTGCTCAAGGCGATCCGGTGCCCGTGGTGCGCCAGCAGCGGCGGCCGCGCTTGTCGCGCAGGCACCATGAATGCTTAAGCAGCGGTTGTGCCGAAGTAAGCGCCAAACTTAATTCTTCCTAATTAGCCACTTCTTCGACGCACGTTTTCATTCGCAAAAAGAGACACCGGACGGCCTCTCACGGCCCTTGCGCGACGCATCGCGCTGGTATGGTTGCGCGCACCGTTTTTTGTTCACGCCACCACGCCCGTTGTCGACGCACTGGGCCATTCACATGCCCATTCGTCACGCCCGAATCTTTCCGCGCTACGCGTTCTACTGTGTGCTCGCCGGCCTGGCCGCGATCTATGTCTTCTGCGCCATGATGCTGGTGCCGGCGAAGATCTACATCCTTCCCTACCTGATCACCGCGGACTTCGTTCGCTACAAGGGCGCCTTCTTCGTGCTGGTGCTTGCGATCCCCGCCGCCATCTACCTGATCTTCTGGAAGGGCAGCGACTTCCTTGCATGGTGGCGCACGCCGAAGGTGCTGACGGTCGGCGCGCACGGCATGCAACTGGGCGGCGACATCATCGCCTTCGCCGACGTGACTCGCCTGCGCCATCGCCACAACCGCAACCATGTGCTGATCACCACGCGCAAGGGCAAGACGCTGCGGCTGCGGCTGGACCTGTGGGACAACGCAGCCGCGCTGGTCGCCGAAGTGGAAGAGGCCATCAGCGAAGTGCTGCGGCACGACGTCGACCGGCGCGTGCATGCCGGCGACACCGTGGCCTTCGGCGCGCTCGGTCTGAATGCCGAGGGGCTGGTGCACAAGGGCCAGCTCATTGCATGGTCGAGCATCGACACCATTCGCACGCAGTCCGATGAAGAGGGCATGGACGTGGACGAACACCTCGTGATCGTCGCCAACGGAAAGGCCCGCAAGATCGATCGCTCGAAGATCGACAACGAGCCTGTTCTCATGGCCTGTCTGATGCAGCATCTTCCCTCTGCCTGAGCCATTCTTTTTTTGTCTCTCTTTTCTTCAACCACTCCAACACAAAAGCGAATCAGGAAAAAAATGGAAATCTACAGCTCCACCAGCCAGCAGGAAAAGACCCGCCAGGACCGTCCGGTCTTCTACTCCCGCTCGCGCCTGATCGCCGGTGCCATCCTCTGGGTGGTGGTGGCGTGCGTGCTGGCCGTCCTGTGCATTCGCGCGCAGGACAAGAACATCGGCATCCTCATCGCGGCGGCGTTCGGCCTGCTGGCCGCATGGCTGGCCTTCAAGTGCATCCGGCAACTGGGCAACATCACGACACCCGCGTTCGTGGTGGGCCATCAGGGCCTGACTTTCGAGAACGGCCTGCTGATTCCATGGCAGAACATCGTCGAGAACATCTGGGTCAACCAGAGCTACATGGGCATTCCCATCGGCAAGCAGATCCAGATCAAGACCGACCTGCCCAAGCCGAAGGCGCGTGTGTTGCGCCGCGCGACCGCGCTGCAGATTTCGGGCGACGAATACCTGGCACTGTGCGACGCCTATCGTTGATTCGCAGAGGCTGAAAACCTCTTGGCACCAGGCCGTCAAAACGGGGTTCGATAAACTGCGGGGGTGAAATCCTCTTCAGAGCCTCCCAGTAGGTCGCTGGCCTGCGCCAGCTTTTGTCTGCACCGCTGCGTTGCCCACAACGCCTTCGCAGCGAATCTTCCCCCCGCCTTTTTCCTGTCGCCCGACATGGCTTGCGCCATGCCGGGCTGCACCTGTTGCTCGCGCGCTTTCTTTTCATGATCGAACTTCTTACCGACCCCGCCGCCTGGATCGGCCTCCTGACGCTGGTCGTCCTGGAGATCGTGCTGGGCATCGACAACCTGATCTTCATCGCGATCCTCGCGGAGAAGCTGCCGCCGCATCAGCGCGACAGGGCGCGGCTGATCGGCCTGAGCCTGGCGCTCTTCATGCGGCTGGCGCTGCTGTCGATCGTTTCGTGGCTGGTCACGCTGACCACGCCGCTGTTCAGCGTGTTCGGCCAGGGTTTTTCGGGCCGCGACCTGATCCTGCTGCTGGGCGGCCTGTTCCTGCTGTTCAAGGCCACGTCGGAACTGCACGAGCGGCTGGAGGGCGTGACGCACACGGCCAGCGGCTCGACCGCCTATGCGGGCTTCGCGCTGGTGGTCACGCAGATCGTGGTGCTCGACGCCGTGTTCTCGCTCGACGCGGTGATCACCGCCGTGGGCATGGTGGAGCACCTGCCGGTGATGATGGCGGCCGTCGTCATCTCCATCGGCATCATGCTGTGGGCATCGAAGCCGCTCACGCGTTTCGTCAACGCGCACCCGACCGTGGTGGTGCTGTGCCTGAGCTTCCTGCTGATGATCGGCCTGAGCCTGGTGGCCGAAGGCCTGGGCTTTCATATTCCGAAGGGCTACCTGTATGGTGCCATCGGCTTCTCCGTGATGATCGAGACGCTGAACCAGTGGGCCAAGCGCAATGCGCTGCGGCACGAGGCGCGCCGTCCGCTGCGCGACCGCACGGCCGAATCCATCATCCGGCTGCTCGGTGGCCGCGCGCCCGGCGAGCCGGTGCCTGCGGGCGGCGTATCCGGTGCGGCATCGGCAGCGCAGCCGGCCTTTGCCGTCGAAGAGCGCAACATGGTCAGCGGCGTGCTGTCGCTGGCCGATCGCAATGTGCGCTCGGTGATGACGCCGCGCGCCGACATCTCATGGGTCGACCTGAACGACGACCCCGATGCGGTGCGCGAGCAATTGCTCGACACGCCGCACGGCATCTTCCCCGTGTGCCGCGGCTCGCTCGACGACGTGGTCGGCGTGGCGCGCGCGAAGGACCTGCTGGGCCACCTGCTGCGCGACGGAAAGATCGACGCGCACGGCGGCCTGCGCACGCCGATCTACGTGCCCGAATCGACCACGGTGATCCGGCTCATCGACACGCTGCGCGGTGCGCGCGGGCAGCTCGCGCTGGTCAACGACGAGCACGGCACCCTGACCGGCGTGGTCACGCCCATCGATGTGCTGGAGGCGATTGCCGGCGAGTTCCCCGACGAGGACGAGACCCTGGAGATCCTGCAGACCGCACCCGATGCATGGACCGTGTCCGGCAGCGCCGACCTGCACCTGCTCGAACAGGCGCTGCAGACCCACGGCCTCGTGAGCGACGACGACAGCTACACCTCGGTCGCGGGCTTCCTGCTGGCCCGCTTCGGCGGGCTGCCGCCGGCCAAGGCGACGTGGGTGCACGACGGATACGAGTTCGTGGTGACCGACGTGGACGCGCAGCGCATCCGGACGGTGGCCGTGCGGCGGCTGCCGGCGCCGGAATCCGGCGCCTGACCGGTTGATGGGTTGATGAGGCAAGGGCCGATTTGGTAGTAGGCTGGCGCGCTTCCCATCCCGCAACCACTTTCATCCCACGCGCATGAATGCCTCTCACCGCCGGCCGGTTCCGTTGAACAAGGCCTACCGCCTGCTGAACCACGGCCCCACCGTGCTGGTGAGTGCCGCGCACGGCGGCCAGCGCAACATCATGGCCGCGGCCTGGGCCATGCCGCTGGACTTCGATCCGCCCAAGGTGGCCGTGGTGCTCGACAAGAGCACCTGGACGCGCGTGCTGCTCGAAGGCGCGGGCAGCTTCGCGCTGCAGGTGCCGTCGCGCGCGCAGCTCGATCTGACGGAAGCGCTGGGCAACAGCTCGGGCCGCGAGATCGTCGAGCGCGCGGGGCATGACAAGTTCGCGGCCTACGGCCTGCAGACCTTCGCGGGCGTGGCGACCGATGCGCCGCTGCTCGAAGACTGCGTGGCCTGGCTCGAATGCCGGCTGCTGCCCGAGCCGCCGATCCAGCAGCGCTACGACCTGTTCCTGGGCGAAGTGATCGCGGCGCAGGCCGATGCCCGCGTGTTCGCCGACGGGCGCTGGAACTTCACCGGCCATGACGAACTGCGCACGCTGCACCATGTGGCGGGCGGGCACTTCATCGTCGATGGCGAGGCGGTCGATGCGCGGCCGTTCCCGCCTGTGAACGGCTGAAGCGAGTTGCTAACGCGCGGTGCCGCGCGCGGCAGGCACCACCAGCATCTGCCGCAGGGCCAGCGCGCCGCAGGCGGCCGCCACGGTGGCCAGCAGCAGCATCCACAGCATGCGTTGCGGCGACGCGGCACCGAGCCATTCGCCCAGCAGCAGCGTGGCGGTGTTGTAGGTGGCATGCAGGGCAATGCAGGGAATGAGCGAGCGCGTGCGCTCGTACAGCCACGCCAGCACCACGCCCATGACGAAGCCGACCACGAACTGGTAGATGTTCATGTGCGCCGCGCCGAACAGCAGCGCCGACAGGCAGATGGCCTGCCAGCGCGAATAGCGCTGCAGGAAGCCGCGCAGCACGATGCCGCGAAACAGCATTTCTTCCAGCAGCGGCGCCATGACGCACACCGCCAGCACGGCCGCGATGCTGCCGTCGGCCATGCGACTGAACAATGATTCTTCCCAGGCCGAGAGCGGCATCACCCGCATCAGCAGGTTCAGCATCGACGTGATGGTGAGCAGCAGCGCGGGCACCAGCAGCAGCACCGGCGGCACCACGAACATCAGCGTGGCCCCGGCGGAGGTGGGCGAGCGGTGGAACAGCTCGCGGTAGGTGAGCTGCTGGAAATGCATCACCACCGCGAACACGCAGCCGTTGCCCAGCACGGCCGAGAGCACGCCGATCTGCATGCCGTTCAGCCCGAGCAGTCCGTTGGCGTCCCGCAGCGCGGCGCCGACGACCAGTTCGCACAGGAACAGCGCCAGGAACAGGAGGGCGGCTTGTGCCGCCGAGGGAAAGGCCGCGCTTTTCGGGGAGTGCATGGATCTCGGACGCGTGGCGCTCGGGGGAAGGGGAGGCGCGCATATTACCTACCGCCGCGCCGAGTCACGCCGGCGCTAGGCGATGGCCAGCTCTCCCCGCCCGAAGAGCTGCGACAACGGCGCCAGCGCGATCTGGCCGGGCAGCCCCTGCACCGGGAACGCCAGGCGCCGCAGCGCCGTGTATTCGCGCAACCGGGCCGCCCCGTGCGGGTCGCCCGGCAGGTTGGCGCCGGCGGAGGGGTGGCACATCAGCACATCGCCCGTGCGGCATTCGGAAAGCCACTCGGACAGCCGCGCCTCGTAGCCCTGCGTGTCGCCCGAAAAATCGTAGACGCCCAGCAGGCGGCGGCTCACGGGAATGCCGCGCTTGCGGGCGAGCGCGGCCAGCCGCGCGCCGCCCAGCGCATGGATGACCTGGGCCTTCAGCCGCTCGGGGCCGCCGCGCCAGACCGGTGCGGTGTAGCGGATCCAGGGTGGCGACGCCGGGTAGCGCCGCGCGATTTCCTCGACCAGGAGGTCCCGCACCACCGGAAACTGATGCACGTGCCGGTGCCCGTCGACGAACGCGGGTGCCCGGCCCATGGCGTCCTCGAAGCGGCTGAGCTGGTCGCGGATGTCCGCATAGAGCGCCGGTGTGAACGCGGTGCGCGTGTAGGTCCGCGCGAGCAGCCCGAACAGGCCGGGCTCGAAGCCGTCGGCCGTGTCGGGGCGCGTGAGGTCGAGGTGCAGCCCGGTGTCGAGCCGCGCGGGGTCGACCTGCTTGAGCGCCCTTGCACCCTCGATCCACGCGCCGCGCCGCACCATGCAACTGGTCGCGGAAATCTTCCCCTGTGCGGCGAGGTCGAGCACGGCCGCGTTGATGCCCGCGCTCATGCCGAAGTCGTCCGCGCAGATGCACAGGTAGCGGGTCGTCGTCGGCCCCGAAGGGCCGGAAGTCTCAGTCGTCGCCATTCGTTCCTGTTGCAGGTTGGGGTGTGGGTTGAGGTATGGAAGGTGTGGGCGCGGCGGCCTCGACATCCAGGCAGTGCGGGTCGCTTGTGACGCTGCCCGCGAAGCGCCAGGCCGCGACGGTCTCGTGCGCCGCCACCAACTGCACGTGGGCCAGCCAGGGGTTGTCGAGTTGCGCATTGCTCGGCCCCACCAGCCAGGTGGTGCGGGGCACGCACAGCGTGGTGGCGAGTTGCGTGCGGTCGACCAGCGTGCGGGCGGCGCGCGCGGGTTCGAAGCGGCCGGCGTCCACGACTTCCTTGCGCCAGTTGTCGCGGGTGTCGGTGGCGGCGGCCTTCCAGTCGTCCGAGATCAGCACCGGCTGGCGCAGGTTCCAGTAGAACGGGATCTCATAGGAATAGCTGTCGAGCATCAGCACCTGGTCGCCCTCAGCCACGGCCTGGCCCGCGGGCAGGCGCAGCCGGGCGGCGGGTGGCACTTCGTAGATCGCGACGGCGGCCACGACGGCCACGCACACGGCGGCGGATGCCAGCGCGGTTGCGCGCACCTTGGGCAGCAGCGCTTCCATCGACCGGCCCGCCAGCACGCGCTGCGCGATCAGGTAGGCCAGCGGTGGCAGCGCCGGCAGCACGTAGCCCACGAGCTTGGAGCGCGGCAGCGAGAAGAAGACCACGATCACCGCGAGCCAGATCCACATCAGCCAGTCGACATCGGACAGCCGGGGCCGCGCGTCTTCGTCCTTGTGCCGTGGCACCAGCACCCAGGCGAACCACGGCAGCGTGAAGCCCGCCAGCACCGGCAGGTAGAACCAGAGGCCGTGCTCGTTGTTGAAGCCCGAGGAAGCGAAGCGCCTGAAGTGCTGCGTGATGACGAAGTAGTCGAAGAACTCCGGGTACTTCATCTGCATCGCCACGAACCACGGGCCCGCCACCGCCAGCAGGATCGCCCAGCCGGGCAGCCAGACCGACAGCCGAAGAACCGACGGCCTGCGCGTGGCCACGCACCAGATCAGCAGCACGCCCACGGGCAGCACCACGCCGATCAGCCCCTTGGCCAGCAGCCCGGCGGCAGCGAACAGGTAGGCACCGGCCAGCAGCGCCCGCCAGGGCTCGGCGCGTTCGCGGGCCAGCGCGGCGGCGGCAGCCAGCAGCACGGTGGCCGAGATGCAGCCGGCCACCAGCATGTCGAGGTTCGCGAACTGTGCGCCCAGAAAAAAGAAGGGCGTGGTCACCAGCACCACCGTGGACAGCAGCGCCTGCCGCTCCGTCGACCACCGTCGCAGGAAGAGGAACAGCGCCGAAGCCGCCACGCCGCCGCCCAGCAGCGAGGGCAGCCGCGCGGCCCATTCCACCGGCCCCGTCACCGCCATCGCGGCCGCGCCGATCCAGTAGAACAGCGGCGGCTTGTGGAAGAAGGGCAGGCCGTCGAGCCGGGGCACCAGCCAGTCGCCGGAATGCAGCATCGACAGCGCGACGCTGGCATAGCGGCCTTCGTCGGGCGCCATCAACGGGCGCGCCCAGGCCGTCACCAGGAGCCAGGCGAAGATCGCGGCGATGAGCCACAGGGGCTGCGGCGATGTCCACCGGCCATTGCCGGCGCGCTTCATGTCTCTTCGGCCTCGAGACCGCTGCCGTGTTCGCGGCGCACCACGTACAGCGGACGGCCCTTGACCTCTTCGTAGATGCGCGCGATGTACTCGCCCACGATGCCGGTGGAGATCATCTGGATGCCGATGAAGAACATCAGGCTCACGACGATGGTGGTCCAGCCCGAGACGGAGTTGCCGAACAGCAGGTGGTCCACGGCCACGTAGGCGCCATAGGCGAAGGCCGGCACCGCGAGCATCAGGCCCGCCACGCTGACCAGGCGCAGCGGCCAAGTGGTGAAGGCGGTGAGCCCGTCGATGGCCAGGTTCAGCAGCCGCCGCGCGTTGAACGTGGTGGTGCCTTCGGCGCGCGGCGCGGGCGTGTAGGGCAGCGCCACGGCTCTAAAGCCCACCCACGCGTACAGGCCCTTCATGAAGCGGCTGCGCTCGGGCAGGCTCATCAATGCATCGACCAC
This sequence comes from Variovorax raffinosi, assembly GCF_051216615.1. Lineage (NCBI taxonomy): Bacteria > Pseudomonadati > Pseudomonadota > Betaproteobacteria > Burkholderiales > Comamonadaceae > Variovorax > Variovorax raffinosi. Next base: position 109,114 of record NZ_JBPJZR010000010.1, on the reverse strand, counting down.
CTTGCGGTCCATCAGGCGGAAGTCGCCCGCGTCCTTGGGCACCTCGAAGCGGTCGGAGGAATTGACGAACTTGTAGAAGAGCTTGCTGCCGATCTGCTTGAAGCGGCTTTCGTCGCTGCGCTCCTGGCGCACTGCGTACACCACCTCGGCACCGGCCACCCACTGCGCGATCATGGCGTGGATGAGCTCGGGCGTATGTTGCAGGTCGCCGTCGAGCAGCACCACCGCATCGCCGTTGGCCGCCGCAAGGCCGGCGGTGAGCGCGGCTTCCTTGCCGAAATTGCGCGACAGCGAGATGCAGCGAAAGCCCGACAGCTCGCACCACGCCTGCGCGACGGTGGCGGTGTCGTCGGTGCTGCCGTCGTCCACCACGATGATTTCCCAGCGCAGCCGCGTGGCCCACAGGATGTCTTCGAGCAGCGGCAGCAGGTGCCGCAGGTTGGCGGCCTCGTTGTAGCAGGGGATCACGCACGAGATGCTGCGCGGCTGCGTCTGGGCCGTCACCGGCGTGGCGGCTTGCGGCGCGGTTTCCGTGGCGGGGGAGGCGATTGCACCGAGGCCCGCGCCGGTGCGCGAATGTCTTGCAGTGGTGGGAGAAGTCATGAAGGCCTCCAGAGCGACTTGGTCTCGTGTCCGTTGGCGGAAGCATGACCAGAGCGCATTGCGAAAAAATGAACGATCCACAGCACGGCGGCGAGCAGCCCGGCGATCACACCGCCCAGCAGCAGGCCCGCGACGATGTCGAGCGGGAAATGCACGCCCACGTAGACGCGTGCCCAGCCGGTGGCGGCGGCCAATGCCAGCAGCGGCACGCCGAGCCGGCGCAGGTTGGGGCGCAGCAGGAAGGCCAGTGCCACCATGAACATGACGGCCGCGTGCGTGCTGGGCAACGACCCGCGACCGGCATGCTCGATGTAGGCCGGTGCCAGCCCCTGCACGAAGGGCCGGGCCACGTTGAGCGACACCGCGATGGCATGCGACATCAGCGAGGTCAGCCCCGCCATCGCGGCCACGACGCACAGGTAGGCGCGGTCGGCAGCATGCCGCCACAGGGCCACGGCGATGAGGCCGGCGCAGAGCCAACTGCCCCAGAGGGCCAGGCTGGTCGCGATCGCAAGCACCCAGGGCGTAGGCTGGCTGCCGGCGGCGATCCATTGAAAGAGGGTGAGATTCAGCGCGTTCACAAGGCCACCCCCGCGAGAGGGCCGAAGAAAAAGAGGGGCGCACGACGGCACCGGTTGCCGCATGCATGCCAGAAAAAATGGGTCACGGTCAGGACCTTTCGACGAGGAAAAGAGCCCGCGGCGACACACGGCAACGCATCTGCGCGGCAGCGCAAGGCAGCGGGAAAATGCGGCGCGCGAGGCGTCGCTTCTCAGATCCCGTAGGGCGGGGCCGCGGTGGGCGGCAGTCGCCGCCAGGGTCGTGTGGCAGGTGGTGCCCCGCCATGCGGCGGCACGTGCTCGGGCGCCTCGCGCTCGACCGGCGTGACCAGCCGGGTCATCACCAGGGCCAGCGGCAGAAGGGCCAACACCATCGCCATGAAGCCGTCCAGCGCGGACAGCAAGGCGTCGGGGTGGTCGATGCTCGCCGGCGCCTGGGCGAACACCGTGGTCTCGTGGTCGTTCGGATGGTCCGCGCGGTCGTCGGCCTCGAACTGCGTGGTGTCGCCGAGGCTGCGCACGCGCAGCATCGGTTCGTCTTCCAGTCCGTCGCAGCGGAAGTGAACCGCAATGAAGGGCTGCAGAAGAATCAGGAACACGCCCGCCACGCACCACATCCTGTAGTGCGCTTCAGCAAAACGGCGTACGCGTGCGAGCAGCATGCGGGAATCCTAGGCTGCTCTCGTGAATGGAACCTGATCTTCCGCGTCAGCTTCCCGCAAGGTAATGTCACGGGGTGCGTGTATAAGATAAGCGCGCCCCCGCGCCAGCTGCGCTACAGCACGAACGGAATGAAGCGCCGCGTGCCGCGCATGTACGCGCGGTAGGCATCGCCGAAATGCGCGATGCATTCCTTCTCGTCGCGCAGCGCCGTCAGAAACAGCAGCAGCGTGGCCGCGAGCACCAGCGCCAGCGTGAGCCAGGTGAACTGCTTGAGAAACGCGCCCCAGGCCAGCAGCATGAGCGCCGTGTACATCGGGTGGCGGATGTAGCGGAAGGCGCCCGTGGTCACGAGCGACGAAGTCTTCTCGAAACCATAGAGGGCCGGGTCGTCATTGCGTGCGTCGCTCGGCTTGCCCTGCGCCTTGAGCAACCGCACCGCATGGATCGGCAGCCAGATCGACAGCGCCAGGAACACGCACGACAGCAGTTGCGTCACCGAGAGCGGATCGACATGCCACACCGGCAGGTTCACGAGGATCAGCACGAGCATGCATTCCCACGCGAAGAAGCGATAGAAGCCGTGCGAGCCGGGCTGGCGCAACGGCCCGCGCGAGACATACAGCAGCGCGGCCGTGCCGGCGATGAAAACGATGAGCTGGAACCAGAAGAGCATGGCGGCCGAATCTACACGGGCCGCGCGCGTCAGCCGGATATCGAAAACCCGCCGTCGACCGGAATGGCCGTGCCCGTCACGTAGTCCGACGCGGGGCTCGCCAGAAACACGGCCGTGCCCGCGATGTCGGCGGGCTGGCCCCAGCGGCCGGCGGCGGCGCGTGCCACCACGCGGTCGTACAGGCCCGGGATCTGGCTGCGCGCGCCGTCGGTGAGTTCGGTCTCGAACCAACCCGGCAAGATGGCATTGACCTGGATGTTGTCCGCCGCCCACGACAGCGCCGTCGACTTGGTGAGCTGCACGATGCCCGCCTTGCTCGCGGCGTAGGCCGGTGCATAGGGCGCGCCGAAGATCGACATCATCGAGCCGATGTTGATGATCTTGCCGCCACCCGCCGCCTTCAGGTGCGGATGCGCGGCGCGGCTGCACAGAAAGGCGCTCGTGAGGTTGGTGCCCAGCACCTTGTTCCACTCGTCCAGCGAGAGCTGGTCGACCGGCTTGCGTACCGTGATGCCGACGTTGTTGACGAGGATGTCGAGCCGCCCGCAACGCGCTGCGACTTCGTCGAACAGCTTCTGCACCGAGGCCTCGTCGCTCACGTCGGCTTCGAGCGCGAAGCTGTCGCTGCCCAGCGCCTTCAAAGCCTTGATCGCGGCGGCCGATTTCTGCGCGTTGCGCGCGGCGACGATGACGCGGGCACCGGCCCTGGCCAGCCCCTGGGCCATGCCCAGGCCGATGCCGCCATTGCCGCCGGTGACGAGCGCTGTCTTGCCGGTGAGATCGAACATCAGGAGGCCTCGGGCTTCTTGGAGACGAGGGTCAGGATGTCGTAGCTGGCGACCAGCTCGCCGTCCTGGTTCGTCACTTCCACATCCCACGCCACCACGCCCTGGCCCTGGCCGCTCGCGTCCTTCTTGTTGCGGTCGATCTTGCGCTTGCAGGTCAGGCGCGCGCGGATGGTGTCGCCGATGCCCACGGGCTTGACGAAGCGCAGCGTGTCCAGGCCGTAGTTGGCCAGCACCGGGCCCGGCGCGGGCGACACGAACAGGCCGGCCGCCGCCGACAGCACGAAGTAGCCGTGCGCGATGCGCTTGCCGAAGGGCGACTCTTTCGCCGCCACTTCGTCGAAGTGCATGTAGAAGTAGTCGCCCGAGATGCCGCCGAAGGCCACGATGTCGGCCTCGCCGACGGTGCGGCGGTGCGTGAGCAGCGAGTCGCCGATCTGCAGGTCTTCGAAATAGCGGCGGAAGGGATGGATGTCGCTCTCGCGCACGGCCGCGCCGCGCACATGTTCGCGGGTGATCGCGGCCAGCATGGTGGGCGAACCCTGCACCGCGGCGCGTTGCAGGTAGTGCTTCACGGCGCGCAGGCCGCCGAGTTCTTCGCCGCCACCCGCGCGGCCGGGGCCGCCGTGCTTGAGCTGCGGCAGCGGCGAGCCGTGGCCGGTCGATTCGGCGGCGGCTTCGCGGTCGAGCACCAGCAGGCGGCCATGCCAGGCGGCGGCGACAGGGATCGCCTTGGCTGCGATGGCCGGGTCGCGCGTGACCAGCGTGCCGACCAGGCTGCCACGGCCGCGCGCGGCCAGTGCCAATGCTTCGTCGATGCCGTCGTAGGGCATGAGCGTGCTGACGGGGCCGAAGGCTTCGACGTCGTGCGCCGCATCGTGTTCGAGCGGCTTGCGGCTCAGCAGCAGCGTGGGCGCGAAGAAGGCGCCTTCGCTCACGCCGTCGCCGACCGGCGAGAAGCCGTCGCGCTCGCCGTACACCAGCTCGGCGCCTTGCAGCAGCGTCGCGACGCGCTCGGCCACATCGACCTGCTGCGCATGCGAGGCGAGGGCGCCCATGCGCACTTCTTCGCGCGACGGATCGCCGATGACGGTCTTCGCAAGCCGCGCGCGCAGGCGCTCGGCCACGGCATCGAGGTGCTGGCGCGGCACGATCGCGCGGCGGATGGCCGTGCACTTCTGGCCGGCCTTGATGGTCATCTCGCGCGCCACCTCTTTCACGAAGAGATCGAACTCCTCGTCGTCGGGCGTCACGTCGGGAGCGAGGATCGCGCAGTTCAGCGAATCGGCCTCGGCGTTGAACGGGATCGATTGGCGCACCAGGTTCGCGTTCACGCGCAGCCTGGCTGCCGTGTCGGCCGAGCCGGTGAAGGTGAGCACGTCCGGCCCTTCGAGCCGGTCGAGCAGGTCGCCCGTGCCGCCAATCACCAGTTGCAGGCTGCCTTCGGGCAGGATGCCCGATTGCACGATGAGCCGCACCAGCGCTTCGGTGAGGTAGCTGGTGGCCGTGGCCGGCTTGCCGATGCAGGGCATGCCCGCGAGGAAGCTGGGCGCGAATTTCTCGAGCAGGCCCCACACCGGGAAGTTGAATGCGTTGATGTGCACCGCCACGCCACCGCGCGGCACCAGGATGTGCGTGCCCGCGAAGCCGCCCTTCTTGCCGAGCGGGAAAGCCGGGCCTTCGTGCACGAGGTTGCCCGAAGGCAGCTCGTTGGTGCCGATGCCGGCGTAGGCGCTGAGCGTGCCGGCGCCGCCTTCGATGTCGATCCAGCTGTCGGCGCGGGTGGCGCCGGTGTGGGCCGAGATCGCGTAGAGCGTTTCCTTGTTCGCGGCGAGGAACTTGGCGAGCGCCTTCAGGCGTTCGGAGCGCTGTTGGAAGTCCAGCGCCATCAGCGCGGGCAGGCCGACGCGGCGCGCGTGGTTCAGCGCCTCGGCGAAGTCGATGGCTTCGGCGTGCGTGCTGGCCACTGCGGTGCCGTTGATGGCGCTGCGCAGTGGCTGCGAGGCTTCCTTGCCGATCCAGCGGCCGGCGATGTAGCTTTGAAGGGTGGTCATGTCGGTGTCCTTTTCATCAATGACGGATGAGGCCGTTCGGGTCTTGCTCCTTCCCCCTCTGGGGGAAGGCTGGGATGGGGGCATGGCTCGTTCGGCGCAGTGCTTCATCAAGTGCCGCTTGCCCCCACCCCGACCCTCCCCCGGAAGGGGAGGGAGAAAGACCGGGAGCGAGGCAGCGGATCAGTGTTTGTTGCCGATGCCCAGGTAGGTATCGATGATTCGTTGGTCATGCAGCAGTTCGCGCGCGTTGCCTTCCAGTGCCACGTCGCCCATCTCCAGCACATAGGCGCGGTCGGCCACCTGCAGCGCGGCGCGTGCGTTCTGTTCCACCAGCAGCACCGAGACGCCATGGGTGCGCAGTTGCGCGACCACGCGCAACACTTCGCGCACCACCAGCGGCGCCAGGCCGAGCGACGGTTCGTCGAGCATCAGCAGCCGGGGCCGTGCCATCAGTGCACGGCCGATGGCCAGCATCTGGCGTTCGCCGCCCGACAGTGTCGAAGCCATCTGCGGCCGGCGTTCGCGCAGGCGCGGAAAGATCTCGAACACTTCTTCCATGCGCGCACGCTGGTCGCGTTTGCCTTTGCGCCACTGGTAGAAGCCGCCGAGCAGCAGGTTGTCTTCGACCGACATCTCGCCGAACAGCTCGCGCCGCTCGGGTACCAGTGCCACGCCGCGCGCCACCATGGTCTCGACGCCGGGGCGGGCGATGCGTTCGCCATGCAGCGAGAGGCTGCCGGTGGAGGGCAGCAGGCCCATTGCCGCGCACAGCAGCGTGGTCTTGCCGGCGCCGTTCGGGCCGATCACGGTGACGATCTCGCCTTCGTTCACATGCAGGTGCACGCTGTGCACCGCCTCGACACTGCGGTAGGCGACGCAGAAACCGTCCAGTTGAAGAATGGGCGTGCTCATCGGGCGTCTTCCAGCAGTTCGTCGTCGGCGCCGCCCAGATAGGCTTCGAGCACGCGCGGGTTGGCCTGCACTTCGGCGGGCGTGCCGGTGGCGATGACGGTGCCGAACTCCAGCACGGTGATGCGGTCGGCAAGGTTCATCACGAATTCCATGTCGTGTTCCACCACGAGGATGCCCAGGCCTTCGGCGCGCAACTGGCTCAGCAGCACGGAGAGCGCGCGCTTTTCAAGATGGCGCAGGCCGGCGGCGGGTTCGTCGAGCAGCAGCAGCGACGGCTGGCCGGCCAGTGCGCGCGCGATCTCGACCACGCGTTGCTGGCCGAGCGAGAGCGAAGCGGCCGGCGTGTCGGCATGCGCGCCGAGGCCGCAGCGTTCGATCTGGCGGCGGGCTTCGGCCATCAGCGCGGCTTCTTCCGCGCGGTCGAGCCGCAGCATCGCCGACAGCCAGCCGCGTTTGGCGCGCAGATGGGCGCCGAGCGCGACGTTCTCGACCACGCTGCGCTGCCCGAGCAGGCGCACATGCTGGAAGGTGCGGCCCAGGCCCAGCGCGGCAAAAGCGCGCGAAGGCTTGGTGGCCATCGACTGGCCCGAGAGCCGCACTTCGCCGGAACTGGGATCGTCCACGCCCGAGATCATGTTGAAGAAGGTGCTCTTGCCTGCCCCGTTCGGGCCGATCAGCGCGTGGATCTCGCCGGCCTTCAGCGTCATCGAGATCTCGTTGTTGGCAACGAGGCCGCCGAAGCGCTTGCTGACGTTGTCGGCCTGCAGCAGCAGTTCACCGCTCGCGGGCAGCGTGCGCTGCGCGAGTTGTGCGGGTGCGGTCTTCGATGTCGCTGTCGTTGTCGTCGTGGTCGCCACAGCCTTCGTGTCATTGCGCACCCAGCGGCTCGTCAGTCGCGCCAGCGTGGGCCACAGGCCGTCCGCAAAGCGCTGCAGCACGAACAGCATCAGCAAGCCGAACACGATCACTTCGAAGTTGCCGCTGGTGCCGAGCAGCGCGGGCAGCACGTCCTGCAGCTTCTCTTTCAGCAGCGTGATGAGCGAGGCGCCGAGCACAGCGCCCCACAGGTGCCCCGCACCGCCGACCACCGCCATGAACAGCAGCTCGATGCCGATGTTCAGGTTGAAGGGCGTCGGGTTCACGAAGCGCTGCAGGTGCGCGTAGAGCCAGCCCGAGACCGCCGCGAGCAGCGCGGCCAGCACGAAGAGCTTGATGCGGTGGCGGGCCGTGTCCACGCCCATCGACTCGGCCATCAGCCGTCCGCCCTTGAGCGCGCGGATGGCGCGGCCTTCGCGCGAATCGAGCAGGTTGTGCAGTGCCCACAGCGCAAGCAGCAGCACGGCCCAGATCACCACGCCCAGCGCGCGCGGCGTGGCCAGCGAGACGCCCGCGATCACCAGCGGTGGCACGCCGGTGATGCCGGTCTGCCCGCCCAGGAACTCCATGTTGCCGAACAGGTAGTACAGGCTCAGGCCCCAGGCGATGGTGCACAGCGGCAGGTAGTGGCCCTGCAGCTTGAGCGTGACCGCGCCCAGCGCCCAGGCCAGCGCGAAGGTGAAGACCAGGCCCAGCAGCAGGCCGGCCCATGGCAGCAGCGCGGGGCTGACCGCGCCGCCCAGCCATGCGGCGGCGGTGGGCGAGGTGCAGATCCACGCGGTGGCATAGGCGCCCATGCCGACGAACGCGGCCTGGCCGAAGGAGGTCATGCCGCCCACGCCGGTCAGCATGACCAGCCCGGCCGCGACCAGCGCATACAGGCCGATGTTGCTGAGCACCGAGACCGTGAACTCGGGCAAGAAGCCCCAGGCCAGCGCCAGCAGGACCACGAAGACCAGCGTGAGCTGGCGCGGCGTGACCAGCGGCTTGCCCACGGGGGGCGCGTTGTCGACGGCAGCGATGTTGTTCGAAGACGGGTTCATTCCTCGTCCTCCACGTGATGGCTGCGCAGCGAACGCCACCACAGCACCGGAATGATCAGGGTGAAGACCAGCACTTCCTTGAAAGGGCTGGCCCAGAAAGAGGCGAAGGCTTCGAGCTGGCCGACCAGCAGCGCGCCGAGCAGCGCGAGCGGATAGCTGGCGAGCCCGCCGACGATGGCGGCCACGAAGCCCTTCAGGCCGATGAGAAAGCCGGTGTCGTAGTACACGGTGGTCAGCGGCGCGATCAGCAGGCCCGACACCGCGCCGATGAGCGCGGCGAGCGCGAAGCTCAGGTCACCCGACAGCTCGGTCGGAATGCCCGACAGCCGTGCGCCGACGCGGTTGATGGCGGTGGCGCGCAATGCCTTGCCGACCATCGAGCGGCCGAAGAAAAGGAACATGGCAATCACCAGCAGCAGCGTGACGCCGACCACCACCAGCGCCTGTCCGCTGACCGGAATGCCGCCGACGTCGAAGCGCGCTTCGGAGAACGCCGTGGTGCGCGAACCTTCGGCACCGAAGAACAACAGGCCCAGCCCGACCAGCACGCCATGCAGCGCGACCGAGACGATCAGCAGCATCAGCACGTTGGCATCCGCCAGCGGCCGGTAGGCCAGGCGATAGAGCAGCGGGCCGAGCGGCATGATGAGGATGAGCGTGGTCAGCGTCTGCCCCGCCATCGAGGTGGGCTTGAGCAGCAGCACCAGCGCGGCGGCGGCCAGCGGCAGCACCACGCACCATGCGAGCGCGGAAGCCCAGTCGACCACCGCGCCGCGCTTCCAGCGCCAGAACTCGATCACCAGCACCACCACCGCCAGCGCCAGCAGCAGCCACAGCGTGGCCGGCACGCGGCCGGCCTGCAGCATCGCCATCGAGAGCGCCCCGAAGGCGACGAACTCGCCCTGGGGAATGAAGATGACGCGCGTGACTGAAAAAACCAGCACCAGCGCGAGCGCCATCAAACCGTAGACGGCACCGTTGACGATGCCGTCCTGCCCCAGAAGCAGGGCGATCTGCGAATCCATAAAAAAACCTTTGGGCTCGGCCCGTGTGTCGAATCAGTGTCTGCCGCTGCATGGCTCCTTCCCCCTTTGGGGGAAGGTCGGGATGGGGGCAAGCGGCACCTGTTCGGCGCAGTGCCTTGTGTCGTATGCCGTCGTGCCCCCACCCCGGCCCTCCCCCGGGAGGGGAGGGAGCAAAGACATCAGGGCTGGTATTTCCAGGCGCCGTTTTCGATCTTCACCATCACGCGGGCGCGTTGGTCCAGGCCCAGGTGGTCCGTGGCCGTCATGTTGAACACGCCGTGCGCGCCCGACACGTCCTTGGTCTGTTCCAGCGCGTCGCGCAGCGCGGCACGGAACTCCGGCGTGCCCGGCTGCGCCTTCTTCAGGGCGGCCGGCACGGCCGAGCTCATGACCAGGCCGGCGTCCCAGGCGTGCGCGCCGAAGGTCGAGACCGTGCCCTTGCCGTAGGCGGCTTCATACGCGGCCACATAGGCCAGCGCGGACTTCTTCAGCGGGTTGCTGGCCGGCAGTTGATCGGCCACCAGCACCGGGCCGGCGGGCAGGAAGGTGCCTTCCACGTCCTTGCCGCCCACGCGCAGGAAGTCGGCGTTGGCCACGCCGTGGGTCTGGTACATCTTGCCGGCGTAGCCGCGTTCCTTCAGCGTCTTCTGCGGCAGCGCGGCTGGCGTGCCGGAGCCGGCGACCAGCACGGCGTCGGCCTTGGCGGCCATGATCTTCAGGGCTTGGCCGGTCACCGAGGTGTCGGTGCGGGCAAAGCGCTCGTTGGCCACGATCTTGATCTTCTTCAGCTCGGCCGCCTTGGCGAATTCCTGCGACCAGCCTTCGCCGTAGGCATCGGAGAAGCCGATGAAGGCGACGGTCTTCACGCCGTTGGCGGCCATGTGCTCGGCGATGGCCAGCGACATCATGATGTCGTTCTGCGGCGTCTTGAAGACCCACTTCTTCTTGGCGTCCATCGGCTCCACGATGCGGGCCGAGGCGGCCACCGAGATCATCGGCGTCTGCGCTTCGCTGACCACGTCGATCATGGCGAGCGAGGCCGGCGTGGTGGTCGAGCCCAGGATCACGTCGACCTTGTTCTCGGCGATGAGCTTGCGCGTGTTGTTGACGGCCGCGGTGGTGTCGGAGGCGTCGTCGAGCACGATGTAGTTGATCTTCTGCCCGCCGATCGTCTTGGGCATCAGCGAGATGGTGTTCTTCTCGGGGATGCCCAGCGATGCCGCCGGGCCGGTGGCCGAGATGGTCACGCCGACATTGATGTCGGCCCAGGCGGCAACGGCCGTGGCGCACAGCGAGGCGATCAGCAAGGGCTTGAAGAATTTCATTTGGTCTTGTCTCCGGGTTGAAAAATGGTTGAGGCCTGAAGTATCTTCGATCACCGCTCGTCGAAAGAGAGCGTGACGCGTTCGGTGAGGGGGTGAGCCTGGCAGGTCAGTACGAAACCCGCGGCGACCTCATTCTTGTCGAGCGCGAAGTTCCGTTCCATTCGGACTTCCCCGTCCACGCACTTGGCGCGGCAGGTGCCGCACACGCCGGAAGTGCAGGAGAACGGCACTTCGAGCCCGGCCGCCGACGCCGCATCGAGAATGCTGGGCTGCCCTTCGGTATAGGTGATGTCGCGCTGCAGGCCGTCGCGCACGATGGTGATGCGCGATTGCTTGGCGTCGCCGGGCTGGGCCTCGTGCACCACCGCGCCCACCTGCGTGGCCGAGGGCAGGGCGACGCCGAAACGCTCGATGTGGATGCGGTCCTCGGGCACGCCCGCCGCCAGCAGCGCGGCCTCGGCCTCGTCGTTCATCTGGAACGGGCCGCACACGTACACATGGTCGATGGCCGCGGCCGGCACCACGCTCTGCAGGAACTCGCCGATCTTCTCGCGGTTCATCACACCGAAGCCCAGCGGCGAATCGGTGTGCTCGTCGGAGAACACATGCTGCAGCACGAGGCGCGTCATGTAGCGGTTCTTCAGGTCCTCGATTTCTTCCTTGAACATCGTGGACTGCAGTTGCCGGTTGCCGTAGATCAGCGTGAAGCGGCTCGCGGGCTCGCGCGCCAGCACCGTCTTCATGATCGACAGGATCGGCGTGATGCCGCTGCCGCCCGCAATGCCCACGTGGTGCCGGGCCGAGGCCGGTTCGATCGGCACGAAGAAGCGGCCTTGCGGCGCCATCACCTGTAGGGTGTCGCCGGGTTGCAGGCTGGCGTTGATCCAGTTGGAGAACACGCCGCCGCGCACCTTGCGCACGCCGACGCGCAGCTCGCCGTCGTCCAGGCCGGCGCAGATCGAATAGGAACGGCGCAGGTCCTGGCCGTCGATGTCGTGGCGCAGGGTGAGGTACTGGCCCTGCGTGAAGCCGAAGACTTGCTGCAGGTCGGTCGGCACTTCGAACGAGACGATGACGGCCTCGGCCGTGTCGGGCTCGATGGCCTTCACGCGCAAGGGGTGGAAGAGGGTGCTCATCGCTTGGGGCGCTTTTTAGATTGGCTTGAAATGTTCGAACGGTTCGCGGCAACTCATGCAGCGATAGAGGGCCTTGCAGGCCGTGGAGCCGAAGGCCGACAGGCGCTCGGTGCGCTCGCTCGCGCAGCGCGGGCAGGCGATGCGTTCGCCGGCCATGCGGCCGAAGAGCTTGATCGGCATGGCGGTGTTGGCCGCGGCTTCGGGGGTGAGGTGAGCGGGCGGCGCGATGCCGTAGGCCTTGAGCTTCGTGCGGCCTTCGTCGCTGATCCAGTCGCTGGTCCAGGCCGGCGCGCGGCGCAGGGTGGCGCGGGCGCGGCCGAGGCCGGCCTGTTCGATGGCGGCCAGCACGTCGTGCTCGATGGCTTCGGTCGCGGGGCAGCCGGAGTAGGTCGGCGTGAGCACGATCTCCAGGCCGTTGTCATGCTCGATCACGTCGCGCACGATGCCCAGGTCGCAGACCGACACGGCCGGCACCTCGGGGTCGGGCACGGTGTGCAGCACGGCCCACGCGGCATCGATGCGCGAAGCGGTCGCGAGATCGGCTGTGGTCATCACCACACGCCCCCGGGGTAGCTGCGCTGCAGGTGCTGCATCTCGGCGAGGATGTAGCCCATGTGTTCGCTGTGCACGCCGTGCTTGCCGTTGCTGCGGAAGGCGGCTTCCTTCGGCATCGCGAGGCCGGCCGCATCGAGCACCTGCTGCATCTCGGCCAGCCAGGGCTCGCGCAGCTCGCTCCACGCCGGGCCGAGGCCGTCGGCACTGGCCTGGGCATCGACCGCGTCGCTCTCGAACAGCTCGGGCATGTAGAGCCACAACTGCTTCAATGCCTTCTCGGTGCGGCGGCGCGATTCCTCGGTGCCGTCGCCCAGACGCACCACCCAGTCGCCCGAGTGCTGCTGGTGGTAGCGTGCTTCCTTCACGGCCTTGCCGGCGATGGCCGCCACTTCGGCGTCGCTCGATGCGGCCAGGCGCTGCCACAGCAGCTTGAGCAGCGTCGAGACCATCGTGTTGCGCACCACGGCAAAGGCGAAGTCGCCGCGCGGCAGTTCGGCGATGGTGAGGTTGAAGTAGTCGCGCTCGTCGCGCAGGTAGGCCAACTGGTCTTCGTCGTGCTCGCGGCCGGCGCCTTCGAGCTTGCCGGCGTGCGTGAGCAGCGCGCGCGCCTGGCCGACGAGGTCGAGCGCGATATTGGCCATCGCGATGTCTTCCTCCAGCACGGGCGCGTGGCCGCACCATTCGCCAAGCCGCTGCGCCAGCACCAGGCTGGTGTCGGCGATGCGCAGCAGGTACTGCACGGCGGGCGTGCGGTTGAGTTCTATCGATGCTTGCATGGCGTGCCGCTCGCTCACATGTGGTCCACGGACTTGGGCAGCGCGTAGAAGGTCGGATGGCGGTAGACCTTGTCTTCCGCCGGGTCGAAGAACATGTCCTTGTCGCCCGGATCGCTCGCCACGATCTGCTCGGAGCGCACCACCCAGATGCTGCTGCCTTCCTGGCGGCGGGTGTACACGTCGCGCGCCATCTGGATCGCCATCTTCGAATCGGCCGCGTGCAGGCTGCCGCAATGCTTGTGGTCCAGGCCCGCCTTGCTGCGCACGAACACTTCCCACAGGGGCCACTCTTGTTTGGTTGTCGTATCGGCGCTCATGCGGCCTCCTTCAATGGTTGTTTGTTGGCGTGGGCCATCGCGGCTTCGCGGACCCATTCGCCGTCTTCCCATGCGTCCACGCGGGCCTGCAGGCGTTCGCGGTTGCAGGGGCCGTCGCCGCCGATCACGCGCCAGAACTCGCTCCAGTCGATGGCGCCGAAGTCGTGCGCCTGGCGCTCCTCGTTCCACTTCAGGTCGGGGTCGGGCAGGGTCACGCCGAGGATGGCGGCCTGCTCCACGGCGGCGTCGATGAACTTCTGGCGCAGCTCGTCGTTGCTGAAGCGCTTGATGCCCCAGCGCATCGACTGCGCGCTGTTGGGCGACTGGTCGTCCGGCGGGCCGAACATCATGATCGAGGGCCACCACCAGCGGTTGACCGCGTCCTGCACCATCGCCTTCTGCGCGTCGGTGCCGTGGGTCATCATGGTCAGCAGGGCTTCGTAGCCCTGGCGCTGGTGAAAGCTCTCCTCGCGGCAGATGCGGATCATGGCGCGGGCGTACGGCGCATACGAGCAGCGGCAGATCGGCACCTGGTTCATGATGGCCGCGCCATCGACCAGCCAGCCGATGGTGCCCATGTCGGCCCAGGTGAGCGTGGGGTAGTTGAAGATCGAGCTGTACTTGGCCTTGCCGCTGTGCAGCGCGTCGAACATCTGGTCGCGCGAGGTGCCCAGCGTTTCGGCGGCCGCATACAGGTAGAGGCCGTGGCCGCCTTCGTCCTGCACCTTGGCCAGCAGGATGGCCTTGCGCTTGAGCGTGGGCGCGCGGCTGATCCAGTTGCCTTCGGGCAGCATGCCGACGATTTCGGAATGCGCATGCTGGCTGATCTGGCGCACCAGCGTCTTGCGGTAGTGCTCGGGCATCCAGTCTTTGGCCTCGATGAAGTCGCCGGCGTCGATGTGGGCGTCGAAGCGCTCTTCGAGGCGCATCTCCTCGGCGGAGCGCACGGCTTTTTTCGGCTTGCCGTCGCCTGCGTCCTTGCCCATGGTGTCCATTGCCTGGGTGTACATGTGCGTGTCCTTTCGGTGGATGTTTGGAAGTGGCTTCAGCGCGGGCGCGTGTCGATCACGCGGCGTGCCTTGCCGGTCTGGGTGCGTTCCATCTCGTTGGGCGCGTGCACTACCACTTGGGTCGAAATGCCGATGAGCGTCTTCACGCGGTGCTTGACCCAATCGCCGATGGCGGCGCGGTCGGCCGCGGCGACGTCGGCGGGATTGAGTTCGCAATGGATCTCGACCTGGTCGAGCTTGTCGGCGCGGCTCACGTGCACCTGGTAGAGGCCCGACAGCGCCTTGTGCGCGAGCACGATCTCTTCGACCTGCGTGGGGAACACGTTGACGCCGCGGATGATCATCATGTCGTCGCTGCGCCCGACGATCTTGCCCATGCGGCGGAAGGCGCGCGAGGTGGGCGGCAAGAGGCGCGTGAGGTCGCGCGTGCGGTAGCGAATGATCGGCATGGCCTCTTTGCTGAGCGAGGTGAAGACGAGTTCGCCTTCTTCGCCGTCGGCCTTCAGCTCACCGGTCTCGGGGTCGATGATCTCGGGGTAGAAGTGGTCTTCCCAGATCACGGGGCCGTCCTTGCTCTCGACGCATTCGCTGGCAACGCCGGGGCCCATCACTTCGGACAGGCCGTAGATGTCGACCGCGTCGATGCCGGCCTTGGCTTCGATGTCGCGGCGCATCGCCTCGGTCCAGGGCTCGGCGCCGAAGATGCCGATCTTGAGCGAGCTGTCTTTGGCGCTCAGGCCCTGGCGCTCGAACTGCTCGATGATCACCTGCATGTAGCTGGGCGTGACCATGATGATGTCGGGCTTGAAGTCCTGGATGAGTTGCACCTGCTTCTCGGTCTGGCCGCCGGACATGGGGATGACGGTGCAGCCCGCGCGCTCGGCGCCGTAGTGCGCGCCGAGGCCGCCGGTGAAGAGGCCGTAGCCGTAGGCCACGTGGATCATGTCGCCGGCGCGGCCGCCCGCTGCGCGGATCGAGCGCGCGACAAGGTCGGCCCAGGTGTCGATGTCGTTCTTCGTGTAGCCCACCACCGTCGGCTTGCCGGTGGTGCCTGACGATGCATGGATGCGCGCGACCTGCGTGCGCGGCACGGCGAACATGCCGAAGGGGTAGTTGTCGCGCAGGTCGGTCTTGACCGTGAACGGAAACTTCGACAGGTCGGCGAGCGACTTCAGGTCATTGGGGTGCACGCCCTTGGCATCGAAGGCACGGCGGTAGTGCGGCACGTTGTCGTAGGCGCGTTGCAGCGTGGCGCGCAGGCGGGTGAGCTGCAGCGCGGTGATCTCGTCGCGGCTGGCGGTTTCGATGGCTTCGAGTTCGCCGGGGGCTGGGTGTCGGGCGGTCATGGTGGTCTTCTTGTCTTGTCTCTTCAGGCTGTGGCTGCAGCGACGGCGGGGCGGCCCTTGGCCGTGTACGAGCGGCCGCGGAACATGGCGATGCGCTCGCCGCGCTGGTTGGTGATTTCGGTGTCGTACACACCGGTGCGGCCGGCCTTCGACACTTCGAAGCAGCGCGCGGTGAGCAGGTCGCCTTCGCGCGCGGGTGCGATGAAGTCGATGGAGAAGCCCGAGGCGACGGTCAGCTCGTTGTACGAGTTGCAGGCGAAGGCGAAGGTGGAGTCGGCCAGCGTGGCCATGAACCCGCCGTGGCAGGTGGCGTGGCCGTTGAGCATGTCGGGGCGCACCTGCATTTCGATGGTGGCCTGGCCGGGGCCGACCTCGACGATGCGCATGCCCAGGCCCTTGGTGGCGTTGTCGTTCGCGAGCATGCCGTCGCGGACGTATTCGGCTGTTTGCTGGGGTGTGCGGTTGGTTGCGGTCATGACTCAGCGGTCCTTGAATTGCGGCGCGCGCTTGGCGCGGAAGGCTTCGACGCCTTCGCGGTAGTCGTTGGCGTTGCCCATCTCGCGTTGAATGCGGGCTTCTTCGGCGAGTGCGGTGCCCAGGTCCGTGTTCTGCGCGGCGGCCATGGCCTGGCGGGTGGCGACAAGGGCGCGAGTCGGCATGCCGGCCAGCTTCGAGGCGAGTGCCGTGGCTGTTTCAGCCAGCCCCGCGTCGTCCACGCACTGCCAGATCAGGCCGATGCGCGCGGCTTCTTCGGCGGGCAGCTTGTCGCCGAGCATCGCGATGCCGAGCGCGCGCGCCGGGCCCACGAGGCGGGGCAGCAGCCAGGTGCCGCCGGTGTCGGGCACGAGGCCGATCTTGGTGAAGGCCTGGATGAAGCTGGCCGAGCGCGCCGCCACCACGAGGTCGCAGCACAGCGCGAGGTTGGCGCCCGCTCCGGCGGCAACGCCGTTCACGGCTGCGATCACCGGCACCGGCATCGAGCGCAGGCGGGCGACCAGCGGGGCGTAGTACGTGGAGATGACATGGCCCAGGTCCTTGGGCGCGGCACCGGGCGTGGGGTCGGGAGCGACCGACGGATCGGCCAGGTCCTGCCCGGCGCAGAAGGCACGGCCCGTACCGGTGAGCACCACACAGCGCACGGTGTCGTCCTGTGCGGCCAACTCCAGCGCCGCCATCAATTCGGCATGCAGTTCGGTCGTGAAACTGTTGAGCGCCGCAGGGCGGTTGAGGCTCAGCGTGCGGACCGCGCCGGCATTGCTGGTGAGTACCAAAGGATCACTCATGGCTTGTGTCTCTCATCCTGTGTGGGGGCGGATCGGCTCGCAAACACTATTGACCGACCGTTCGGTTGATTTTAGGATCGACCCCAATCAAGGCACAAGCGGGTTTGATTCAGGGAAAACCCTGCGACCCGCAAAAAAGGAGACGGACCCCATGCCCAGCTATTCCATCGACGGTGTGATCCCGGTCGTCGACCCGAGCGCGTACGTGCATCCCACGGCCGTGCTGATCGGCGACGTGATCGTCGGCCCGAACTGTTATGTGGGCCCCTGCGCCAGCCTGCGCGGCGACTTCGGCCGCATCGTGCTGCAGGAGGGCTCGAACGTGCAGGACCACTGCTGCGTGCACGGCTTTCCCGACAACGACACGGTGATCGAGGTCAACGGCCACATCGGGCACGGCGCGATATTGCACAGTTGCATCGTGCGGCGCGATGCGCTGGTGGGCATGAATGCGGTGGTGATGGACGAGGCCGAGATCGGCGAGAAGGCCATCGTCGCGGCCTGCGCCTTCGTGCCGGCCGGCATGAAGGTGCCGGCGCGCTCGCTGGTCGCGGGCATTCCGGCGAAGGTGAAGCGCGAGCTGAGCGAGGACGAGATCGCCTGGAAGCTCGAAGGCACGCAGACCTACCAGGCGCTCACGGTGCGCAGCCTCGCGAGCCTGCATGAAGTGGCGCCGCTCGCCGTGGTCGAGCAAGATCGGCCGCGCCTGCCGGCGACCGATGTGCGCTCTCTCATCGCGACGAAGCGCGGCTGACGACGCCGCTCGCGCTTCGTGCAAGATCGCCCGTTGCCTTTGACCGAACAACCCAGGAACAAGACCCGATGCCGCGTGGAAGATCCGCCACCTACGACGACCAGCGCGAACTGATCCTTGCGCAGGCGGCCCAACTGTTCGCGCGCCGGGGCTATCCCGCCACGTCGATGAACCAGGTGGCCGAGGCCTGCAATCTCTCGAAGGCCACGCTCTATCACTACTACAAGGACAAGAGCAGCCTGTTGATCAGCATTGCCGAGACGCACGTGTCGAAGCTGGCTGCGCTGGTGGCCGAGGAAGAGGCCTCGACCCACACCGACGAGCAGCGCCTGCGCCGCTTCATCTACCGCATCGTCGAGGAATACGCCGGCGCACAGGACGCGCACCGCGTGCTGACCGACGACGTGCGCTTTCTGGAAGAGGCCGACCGCGAGCGCGTGCTCGACAAGGAGCGCGAGGTGGTCGCGGGCTTCGCGCGCGCCGTCTCCGCACTGCGGCCCGGCGCGCCGAGCGACGACCTCGCCAAGCCGCTGACCATGCTGCTGTTCGGCATGATCAACTGGATGTTCACCTGGATGAAGCCCGGCGGAACACTCGACCACGCGGCGATTGCGCCGATCGTGGCCGATCTGTTCCTGGGGGGCATCGGTGCGGTCAAGTCGCCGGACTATGCGGCGATCGAGGCCAATGCCAAGGCCCTTCAGGCTGCCGCAGCAGCAGCCAGGGCCGCTGCCGAATAACGCGTCGCCGGCTTGCCGATCTGCGAGGCGGCGAACAGCTTGCCGCTTGCGTCGATGAAGGTGGCGAGCAGGGCGGCGTCGTTCACCGATGGCAGGGTGATCGCTTCGCCCAGGTCGAGCCCGGCCAGTGCGGCGTCCACGCAATCTTCGGCGGCCATGATGGTGCCTTCGGCCAGTGCCGACATCGGCACGCCCGACAGCTCCCAGATGTCGGTGGCCGTGGCCGCCGGCAACACCAGTTGCACCTTCACGCCGGTGCCCGTCACTTCGTCCTGCAGCCCGCGCGTGAAGGCCACCACGAAGGCCTTGGTGCCGCTGTAGATGCTGCTGATCGGCAGCGTGTGAAAGCCCAGCACCGAACCGACGTTGACCAGGCTGCCACGGTTGCGTGCCTTGAAGGCGGGCAGCACCGCGTGGCTCAGGCGGGCGAGGGCGTGGATGTTCACGTCGAGCATCTGCTGCATCTGGCCGGTGGTGGTCTGCGCGACCGGTGCCAGCGTGGAGGTGCCGGCGTTGTTGACGAGCAGCGTGATCGCGGGGTCGGTGGCAACGACGGCGGCCACGCGTTCGAGGTCGTCGGCTGCGCCCAGATCGGCCACCAGCGTCTGCACCTTCACGCCGTATTCGGCGCGCAGGGTCTTTGCCACTTCTTCCAGCCGGTCGCCGCGACGGGCCACCAGCAGCAGGTCGTGTCCGCGCCGGGCCAGGCGGTCCGCATAAATCTTGCCGAGGCCGGCGGAGGCGCCTGTGACGACGGCGGTGCCGAGGGTTGCGTGTTCGCTCATTTCGTATCCATTCAAAGGTGGTTGGCTTCAAAGCATGATGATCATCATGTTTGAGGTGGCGAAGCATGATGGGTATCATGCTTAACGTCAAGCCAGGTCTTGAAGTACCCCGGAACAGGAAGAGGTCACATGCGATACCCCCCAGCAGAAACCGCCGAAAAGCACCAGAAGATCCTGGACGAGGCCTCGCGCCTGTTCAAGGAACGCGGCTTCGGTGGCGTGAGCGTGAGCGAGATCATGAAAGCCACGGGCCTCACGCACGGGCCCTTCTACAACCACTTCGCCTCGAAAGAGGCGCTGATGGCCGAGTGCATCGACCATGCCTCGGCCGCCGCGCTGGCCCAGATCGACAGCGTGGCCGAAACGCCCGATGGCCTGCTGGCCTACATGCGCGCCTACCTGAGCGCGGACCACCGCGACGATCGCGGCCAGGGCTGCCTGATGGCGGCATTCGCGGAGCAGACGGGGCGCGAGCAGGGCCTGAGCGCATCGGTGACGGCGCACTTCAAGGCCACCATCGAGCGCTTCACGAAGCACTTTCCGTGGCGCACGAAGAAGGCGGCACGCGCCGACGCCATCCTGATGCTCGCCGCCATGCTGGGCGGCGTGGTGATCGCCCGCGCCGTGAACGACAAGGCCCTGTCGGACGAGGTGCTGGACGAGGTGCGCACCGGCCTCGAACGCCTGGCGTCGAAGTCGGCCACGGGCGCCTGAAAGAAGCCTAGAGGATGCGGTTGAACCAGAGCAGCGAGAGCCCCGCCGACAGCAGCGTGAGCACCGCCGCGCAGAGCGCGAACAGCGCCGAGATTTCGGTTTCTTTTTTCTCCACGGTGAGCCGGGTGCTCAGCGTTTCGTAGACCTTCTTCAGGTCGTTCGCGGTGCCGGCGTAGAAGTAGTCGGCCTGCGTCTTCTGTGCGATGGCCTTGAGCGTGTCTTCGTCCAGCCGCACGCGCATCGACCAGCCCTCGAAGCCGATGGTTTCGCCATCGACCGTGCCCACGCCCACCGTGTAGATGCGCACGCCGCGGTCGGCCGCCGCCTTGGCCGCATCGAGCGGATCGACGCCCGTGGTGCGCTGGCCGTCGGTCAGCATGATGATCGCGGCCGAGGTGAACGAGCCGGGCGCGACGGGCGTGAACTCCTTGAGCTTTTTCTCCGTCTGGTCGAGCGGCATGCCGCGCTGGCGGCTCGGTGCGCTGAATTGCTCGACGTCGATGCCGGCATCGGGGAACAGCGTGGCCAGCGACACCACGATGGCGTTGCCCGTGGCCGTGGCGCGCTGCAACTGGAAGCTGTCGATGGCGGTCACGAGGTCGTCGTGGTTGGTGGTGGGCAACTGCGCCACCTGCGCGCTGCCCGCGAAGGCGACGATGCCCACCTTCACGCTGCGCGGCAGGTCCTTGATGAAGCTCTTGGCCGCTTCCTGCGCCGCCACCAGCCGGTTGGGCAGCACGTCGGCCGCGCGCATGCTGCCCGACACGTCCATCGCCAGGATGATGGTCTGCTGGTTCGACGGCAGCACCACCACCGCCATCGGCCGCGCGGCGGCCACCAGCATCGCGGCCATGGCCAGCAGGAACAGCAGGGGCGGGATGTGGCGCCGCACGCTCTGCCCGGTGCCGATGGCTTCGCGCACGATCGACAGGCTGGCATAGCGCACCGCCAGCTTCTTCTTGCGGCGGATCAGCCAGAGGTACAGCAACACCAGCAGCGGCAACGCGGCCAGCAGCCAGAGGAATTGAGGCCAGAGAAAGTTCATGCTGCCACCGCCTTCAGGCCAGCCAGGCCGATGCGCGTGCGGCGCTTGCGCATGTCGGCAAAACGAACGATGGCTTCCACCAGGTCGTCGCTGGTCGAGAGTTCGAGCGCGTCCACGCCGGCCTTGGCGAGCGACGCGCGCAGCGTGGCTTCGCGCTCGGCCGCCAGCCGTGCGAAGCGCTTGCGAAAGCCGGCGTCGTGGGTGTCGACCCAGAGCTGTTCGCCGGTCTCGGCATCGCGCAGCGGCACCAGGCCGAGGTCGGGCAGCTCCAACTCGAGCGGATCGAACAGGCGCACTGCGATCACTTCATGGCGCTGCACCAACTGGCCCAGCGGGCGCTCCCAGCCGGGCTCGCTCAGGAAATCGGACACCACGAACACGGTGGAGCGGCGCGGCATCAGCGCGGCGGCAGACTTCAGCAGTTCGTCGAGGCGGGTCATGCCTTTTTGCGTGGGCGCGGCCTCGGCCTTGCCGGCGCGGCGCTCCATCGCATGCAGCAGGTGCAGCACATGGCGGCGGCCGCTGCGCGGCGGAATCACCGCTTCGAGGTCCTTGCCGTAGACCAGCGCGCCGACGCGGTTGCCGTGCCGCGTGAGCAGGCGCGCCAGTACGCCGACGAAGCCGGCGGAGATTTCGCGCTTGGCCTTCAGGCCCGAGCCGAAGTCGACCGAGCGGCTCAGGTCGAGCACGAACCAGGCGGCCATCTCGCGGTCTTCGGTGAACACGCGCACATGCGGCACCTGCAGCCGCGCGGTGACGTTCCAGTCGATGTGGCGCACATCGTCGTGGTGCTGGTATTCGCGCAGGTCGGCCAGGTCGAGGCCGACGCCGCGCATCAGCGTGCGGTAGTCGCCCTGCAGCAGGCCGTCGAGGCGGCGGATGACGGTCCATTCGAGCCGGCGCAGCGCGCGTTCCGCCCCGCCGGCTTGCGCGGCAAGCCGTTCGTCGTTCGCGGCCGCAGGGGCCTTACGCCACCAGCTTTTCATGTTCGAGAGGCTTTGCAGGAGCGGGGACTGCACGCATGATCTTTTCTACCAGCCCGTCGGGCGTCAGGCCTTCGGACAGACCCTCGTACGACAGCGTCACGCGATGGCGCAGCACGTCGGGCACCAGCGCGATCATGTCTTCGGGCAGCGCGTAGCTGCGGCCGCGCAGCAGTGCCAGGGCGCGCGCGCCTTCGGTCAGGCTGATGCTGGCGCGCGGGCTGGCGCCGAAGGTGATGAAGCGGCGCAGGTCCTTCAGGCCGTGCTTCTCGGGCGTGCGCGTGGCCGAGACCAACTTGACGGCGTACTGGATCAGCGAAGGATCGACATACACGCGCCGCGCCTCGGCCTGCAGCGCGGCGAGCTGGTCGGTGGTGGCGACCGCGTTCACTTCCACGGGCGGGCCGATCACGCGCTGCACGATCACGAACTCTTCTTCGTCGCTCGGGTAGTCGACCATCACCTTCATCATGAAGCGGTCGACCTGCGCCTCGGGCAGCGGATAGGTGCCTTCGGTCTCGATCGGGTTCTGCGTGGCCATCACGAGGAAGGGGCGCGGCACCTTGTGCGTTTCGCCGGCAATGGTGACCTGCCGCTCCTGCATCACTTCGAGCAGCGCGCTCTGCACCTTGGCCGGCGCGCGGTTGATTTCGTCGGCCAGCAGCAGGTTGGCGAACACCGGGCCGAGCGAGGTGCTGAACTCGCCGGTCTTCTGGTTGTAGATGCGCGTGCCCACCAGGTCGGCCGGCACCAGGTCGGGCGTGAACTGGATGCGCTTGAACTGGCCGCGCACGGTATCGGCCAGCGTCTTGATGGTGAGCGTCTTGGCAAGACCCGGCACGCCTTCGACCAGCAGGTGCCCACCCGCGAGCATCGCGACCATCACGCGTTCGAGAAAACGGTCCTGGCCCACGACCACGCGCTTGACCTCATAGAGGATCTGCTCCATCAGTTCGGCGGTGCCGGCGGGCGTGGGGGAGGCGGTCTCTGTGCTCATGCGAAGGGCTTTCGTTGAAATCAGATCAGAACGGTGGCGAACCGGCGGCGGAGGCGGCGTTCTCGATGGGGATCGCGAAGGCGATGCCGATGAAGGTGCGCTGCTGCGTCGGGTTGAGGATGGCGGTGACGATGCCGAGCACTTCGCCGTCCATGTTGATCAGCGGTCCGCCCGAATTGCCAGGGTTGGCGGCGGCATCGAACTGGATCAGGTTGCCCAGCTCCTGCTTGCCCTCGGGCGAGCGGAAGGAACGGTTGAGGCCCGACACCACGCCGGCCGACACCGACGGCCCGATGCCGAACGGAAAGCCCACGGCCGCCACGTTGTCGCCGGGGCGCAGGTCGGCGGTGGAACGCATGGTGGCCGGGATCAGGTCGTCGGGCACCTTCTGGGCCTGCAGCACGGCGAGATCGTTCTCGGGTTGCACGCCGGTGATGGTGGCAATGGCTTCCAGCCCGTCGAAGAAGGTGACCTTGATCTTGTCGGCGCCCGCGACCACGTGCAGGTTGGTGAGGATCACGCCCTTGTCGACGATCACCACGCCCGTGCCCACGCCGCGCTCGACTTCGCCGGGCGGCGAATCGGCGTCCGGCGCCTTGCCCTTGGCGAGGTTGCGGCCGCGCTTTTGCAGCCGGGCCTCGGGGGTGTGCTTCTCTTCGCCATAGCTCACCACCCGCACCACCGAGGGCCGGATGATGTCGGCCGCCTTGGCGGCGGGCGAGGGCAGGGTGTTGGTCTGCAGCGTGCGCAGCACGGCCGCGTCGATGTCCTTTTGGGTGAGGGCCTTGCTGCCCGGGCGCGGAGCCCAGAGGGCGGCGCCGGTGACCAGCGCGGCGCTCAGCACGATCAGCAGTGCGAAGCTGCGGCGGCCCGGTTGCCAGCCCGTCCTTGATGAAGATGCGGTTCGCGCGCCATGGCCTGCCGCGTCAGGCGACGCCGGGGCATCCGCCTGATCGGCCGCTTGTTCTGCGGCCGGCGGCAGCGTGCGGGGCGAACGGCTGTAGAAAGCGGGCCTGCGCATCGGAGAACCTCCGGCAAAAAATCGCGTGAAGGAGTTCACAGTAGCACGCTTTCCGCGCCTGCGCATCCCTTCGGGCATCATCGCGCGATGGCTGCATTTGTCGATACCCACTGCCACCTGGATGCGCCCGAATTCGGTGCCGAGATGCCGGCGATCCGCGCCCGCGCCGCCGAGCGGGGCGTGGCGATGTGCGTGATTCCGGCCGTGGCCGTCTTCAACTTCGCCACCGTGCGCGAGCTGGCCCACGTGCAGGGCGATGCCTACGCGCTGGGCATCCACCCGCTGTGCACCGGCGATGCGAAAGACGCCGACCTGGACGCGCTCGATGCCGAGCTGAGCGCGCGGCGCGACGACCCCCGGCTGGTGGCCGTCGGCGAGATCGGGCTCGACTATTTCGTCGAGGGCCTGGACGGCGACAAGCAGGAGCGCTTCTTTCACACTCAGTTGCAACTGGCACGCAAGCACGGGTTACCCATCCTCATCCACGTGCGGCGTTCGGTCGACAAGGTGCTCAAGCATCTGCGGCAAACGGCGGGCGGCCGACCGTGGCACGGCATCGCGCATGCCTTCAACGGCAGCGAGCAGCAGGCGCAGGCCTGCATCGCGCTCGGGCTGCGGCTGGGCTTCGGCGGCGCGGTGACCTTCGAGCGCGCGCTGCAATTGCGGCGGCTGGCCGCCACGCTGCCGCTCGAATCGATCGTGATGGAGACCGATGCGCCCGACATCCAGCCGCATTGGCTCTACCGCACGCAAGAGCAGCGCGCCGCCGGCCAGCCGCAAGGCCGCAACGAGCCCGGCGAGCTGCCGCGCATCGCCGAAGTGGTGGCCGGCCTGCGGGGCATCGGCATCGAGGAACTGGCCCGGGCCACCACGCGCAATGCGGTCGAAACGCTGCCGAAGCTCGAAAGTCTGATGGCTTTGTCGGAGCGCCCGCCGCAGGCCGCGTAGGTCAACGCCCCGTTCTGCGCCCGTGTGTGCAGATGCTGCAGATTTGCTGTCATCCTTGAGGTTCGCAAGTTCGTTGCTAGTCCAGTGGCAAGCACGTCACTCCAAAACTTCATCCAACATCCAGGAGCCTTTTCATGACCACGTCTTTCATTCGCACCGTGCCTGTTGTCCTCGCCCTGGCGCTCGCCTCCATCGGCGTGTCGGCCGTGGCGCAGACCTCCGCGCCCGCGCCGGCACCGGCTGCGGCGCCCGCAGCGGCCGAACCCAGCACCACCGAAAAGGTGAAGGAAGCCGGCAAGGACGCAGTCGACGCGACCAAGCGCACCACCAAGAAGGCCGTTGCCGCCACCGAACGCGGCACCAAGAAGGCATGGGACGCGACCAAGCGCACCACCAAGAAGGCCACCAAGGCCACCAAGCACGCTGCAGCCAAGACCGGCGAAGCCGTTGAAAACGCCGGCCACAAGACGGCCGACGGCATGCGCAGCACCGGCAAGGCCATCGGCGAGAAGATCCCCGGCACGGCCGAGAACGAAGCCGCCAAGAAGTAAGTTGGCACCCCGGGCTTAGGCCTGAACGAAAGAACCCGCCGCGGCGGGTTTTTTTGTGAGCGCTCGCTCTTTCAGGCGAAGAGCTGCTACTGGCGGGAGAGGCGCTGTTTCTCGATAGCAGCGTTGCCTTCCTTCATCGCACGCTCGGCCTCTTCGCGCGCCTGTGCCTTTGCGATGGCATCCTTGTATTTCTGCGCCCTCGCGGCTGCCCAGCCAACGACCAGCGTGAGCAGCCCGACGATGGGCTCAAGGAAAGCGCTCTTCGAGCCGCCCTGCAAGCCATCGATCATCCACCAGACCAAGAGTACGGCAACCGCAACAGACCCGGTTGCCAGCAAGCCGACGACCGTGCGCGAAAGTCCACCGCCGGTCTCATCGCCCTCGATGGCCCGGCTCCGGTCTTCCAGTTTCTCCACCCGCTTTCTGTCGTTCGCCGATTCGACGAACAAGGCGCTGCTTACTCGTTCGTAGATCAGGAAGTCCTTGAGCATGCGGGCCAGCACATGGTCTGCAATTTCTTCCGGACCATCGAAGTGTCCCCAGATGATGCGGGATTTCTTTCGCCGAACCACCTCGGATTCGAACGGATAGAACAGCACGATCACGCTTCCCAGCGGGCCTTGCGACATGACGAGCGTGCAGCCCGATTCCAGGCTCCGTTCGCCCTTCGTATTGCCAACAGGATGCTGGCCGCAGAAGAGTTGAATCGTTCGGCGCGCGTCGATCCGGCTGATGTACATCCATTCGAACCAGCCGACCCGATTGGCATGCTCGCGCACGGCCCGGAAGTTGAGCGTGATCTTGTCCGCCAGGATTTCCCAGCTGACGTTCCGGTAGAAAAGCTGGCGTCCGGCTGCATGGTTTTCGGCCTGCTGCTTCTCAAGCGTGTTCGCGTGGAGAGTGTCCTGCTCTCCTGAAAGGGCGAAGCAGATTGTCTTGTTCGAATCATCGTCGCGCGAGTTCATCGGAGAAGTCTATCCCCGGCATTCCTTGGCTCGAAGAAGGTGAAGGGCGGAAGGTGCGCGCCGACAGTGCCAAGATACCGCCCATGAATCCATCCGCCGCACCCGCCGCCGCGAGCACTGTGCTCACGGGGCTCGCGCCCATCGTCTCGCCCGCCACCGTCGTGCTGATCCTCGGCAGCTTCCCCGGGGTCAAGTCGCTCGCGCAGCAGCAGTACTATGCACACCCCCAAAACCAGTTCTGGAAGATCTTGCAAGCCGTCTGGCCCGACAACCCTCTCCCCTCGGGCGTAGACAGCTACGGCAAGCGCTGCGGCTGGCTGCTCGATCGCGGGCTGGGCGTGTGGGACGTGTACGGCGCCTGCGAGCGCGAGGGCAGCCTCGATTCGGCCATCCGCGCGCCGGTGGCGAACGACATCGCCGGCCTTCATCTGCCCCGGCTCGCGGCCATTGCGCACAACGGCGGCGAGAGCTTCAAGCACGCGCGCCACACGCGCACCCTGGGCGTGCCGGTCTATCCGCTGCCTTCCACCAGTCCCGCCAATGCGTCATGGAGTTTCGAGCGCAAGCTCGCGGCCTGGCGCGAGGTCTTCGTCGCCCACCACCTTCTCTGATGGCATCGAGCAAAACACCCGTTCTTCTTCCCGAAGTCAATTTTTCCGACTGGGGCGACATCCGCTACCTGCACCTGGGCACCGAATGGGTCCAGGGCTCGATGAAGCTCGATGCGCCGTTCGAGATCGAACTCGAATACGTGCAGCGTATGATGGCCTGGCTGCTGTTCGTCGACGGCAAGACCGTGGCCAGCCGACATGCGATGCAGCTCGGCCTCGGTGCGGCCACGCTCACCAAGTTCAGCCGCAAGACGCTGCGCATGCGCACCACCGCGGTTGAACTCAATCCGCAGGTGGTGTCGGCCTGCCGCGGCTGGTTCAAGCTGCCGGCCGACGACCTGAAGCTGCGCGTGGTCATCGCCGATGCGGCGCTCGAAGTCCGCAAGCCCGAATGGCACGGCACGGTCGATGCGCTGCAGGTCGACCTGTACGACCACGAGGCCGCCGCGCCGGTGCTCGACAGTGAAGACTTCTATGCCGACTGCCGCGCGCTGCTCACGGAAGACGGCTGCATGACGGTCAACCTCTTCGGTCGTTCGTCGAGCTACGAACGCAGCCTCGAAAAAATCGCGGCCGCTTTTGGTGCCGATGCCGTCTGGGCCTTCAAGCCGACGCGCGAAGGCAACACGGTGGTGCTGGCCCAGCGCACACCCAGCCGCCCGAAGCGCGAGGTGCTTGCCGAGCGCGCGCAAACGATCCAGACTCGCTGGGACTTGCCCGCGCCCAAGTGGTTGCGGGTGTTCAAGCCGCTGACTCTTTCCATCACCTGACCTTCCGGCCCATGAGCGCTGTTCCTGCTGCTTCCGCCCCCGTTCCCCTGGCCGCCCGCCATGAAGGCCCGCTCGACCTGCGCCGCCTGATCGAATGGCTGGCCACCGATGGCGTCATTTCTCCGGTCGAGGCCAAGCGCACCATCGCGCGCTGCGCGCAGGCCGAAAGCCGGCAGGCACCGCTGGTGCGCCTGGCCAACGTGGCGATGACCCGCGAGAGCGACAACAAGCCGCTCGACCTGGAAATGCTCACGCAATGGCTGGCGGGCCGCGCCGGCCTGAGCTACCTGCGCATCGACCCACTCAAGGTCGACGTGGGCAAGGTGGCCGACACCATGAGCGCGGCCTATGCCGAGCGCCACAAGGTGCTGCCGGTGCAGGTGCTGCCCAACGAAGTGGTGGTGGCCACGGCCGAGCCCTTCCTCACCGACTGGATTTCCGAGGTCGAGCGCCAGTCCAAGCGCACGGTGCGGCGCGTGGTGGCCAACCCGGCCGACATCCAGCGCTACACGGCCGAGTTCTTCGCGCTCGCGAAGTCGGTGCGCGCCGCGCAGAAGGCCGGCGGCAACACCGGCGGCGCGAGCTTCGAGCAACTGGTGGAGCTGGGCAAGAGCAACAAGCAGCTCGACGCCAACGACCAGAGCGTGGTGCAGGTGGTCGACTGGCTGTGGCAATACGCCTTCGACCAGCGCGCCAGCGACATCCACCTGGAGCCGCGCCGCGAGCAGGGCGTGATCCGCTTTCGCATCGACGGCATCCTGCATCCGGCGTATCAGATGCCGATGGGCGTGATGAACGCGATGGTCGCGCGCATCAAGCTGCTGGGCCGCATGGACGTGGTTGAAAAACGCCGTCCGCTCGACGGCCGCATCAAGACCCGCAACATGCGCGGCGACGAAGTCGAAATGCGCCTGTCGACCTTGCCGACCGCCTTCGGCGAGAAGATGGTGATGCGGATCTTCGACCCCGACACGGCAGTGAAAGACCTCGACGCGCTGGGCTTCGCGCAGCACGACGCGCACCGCTGGGAGCAGCTCGTCACGCGGCCCAACGGCATCATCCTGGTGACCGGGCCGACCGGCTCGGGCAAGACCACCACGCTGTACTCCACGCTCAAGCGCGTGGCGACCGAAGAGGTCAACGTGAGCACGGTGGAAGACCCGATCGAAATGATCGAGCCCTCGTTCAACCAGACGCAGGTGCAGCCGCAGCTGGACTTCGGCTTCATCGAAGGCCTGCGCGCGCTGATGCGGCAGGACCCGGACATCATCATGGTCGGCGAAATCCGCGACCTCGCCACCGCCGAAATGGCGGTGCAGGCGGCGTTGACCGGTCACCTCGTGTTCAGCACGCTGCACACCAACGACGCACCGAGCGCCATCACGCGGATGATGGAACTGGGCGTGCCGTCGTACCTCATCACGGCCGTGATGCTGGGCGTGCTCGCGCAGCGGCTGGTGCGCACGCTGTGCCCGCATTGCAAGCAGCCCGACGACACGGTCACGCGCGAAAGCCTCGAAGCCATCGTCAAGCCGTGGCAGATCACCGGCTCGGTGCGCGCCTACAAGCCGGTCGGTTGCGTCGACTGCCGCATGACCGGCTACATGGGCCGCATGGGCCTGTATGAACTGCTGAGCGTGACCGAGCCCTTCAAGGACCAGGTCACCAAGGAGCCCAACCTGACCGGGCTGCGGCGCCAGGCGGTGATCGACGGCATGCGGCCGCTGCGTCTGGCTGGCGCATTGCGCGTGGCCGAAGGCGTGACGACCATCGAAGAAGTGCTGAGCGCGACGCCGCCGCTCGAATAAGCTCTCACCCTCCGCGAAAGTGGAGAGGCTGGAGGTGTTGGAGATGTGGCCTTTCGGGTTATCCCTAGGTCTTTCGTTAGTGGAATCCACATCAGCCTGACCACCGCCTGACCGGACAATCCCGCATCGAAATTGTTCGAGGAGACTGTTCGTGAAGATCAAAAGTCAGAAAGACTTTTTCTCGGGTCTGATGTTCACCATCGTGGGCGTCGGATTCGCATGGGGTGCCACCACCTACAGCGTGGGCAGCGGTGCCCGCATGGGGCCGGGTTACTTTCCGTTGATGCTCGGCATCCTGATGGCCCTCATTGGCCTCGGGATCATGTTCAGCGGGCTCACCGTTGAAACCACCGACGGCGAAAAAATCGGCAAGTGGGCCTGGAAGCAGGTGGTGTTCATTCTTGGCGCCAACCTTGCCTTCGGCGTGCTGCTCGGCGGCCTGCCGAGCATCGGCGTGCCGGCCATGGGCATGATCATTGCCATCTACGCGCTGGTGATCATCGGCAGCCTTGCGGGCAGCGAGTTCGATCTCAAGAAAGTACTGGTCCTTGCGACCGTGCTGGCCGTTGGCAGCTATGTCGCATTCATCTGGGCGCTGAAGCTCCAGATCCAGGTCTGGCCGACCTTCATCACCGGTTGAGAAGAAAGCTGCTCACATCATGGAATTGGTTGAACACCTCTCGATGGGTTTTGGCGTTGCCTTTACCTTCACCAACCTGCTGTACTGCCTGGTCGGTTGCATTCTTGGCACGCTGATCGGCGTGCTCCCGGGCATCGGCCCGGTCGCGACCATCGCGATGCTGCTGCCCGCCACGTACGCACTGCCGCCCGTGTCGGCGCTGATCATGCTGGCCGGTATTTATTACGGCGCGCAATACGGCGGCTCCACCACCGCAATTCTGGTCAACCTGCCGGGCGAATCGTCGTCGGTGGTGACCGTGATCGACGGCTACCAGATGGCGCGCAAGGGCCGTGCAGGTCCGGCACTCGCCGCTGCAGGCCTGGGCTCGTTCTTCGCAGGTTGCGTCGGCACGCTGATCCTGGCCGCCTTCGCACCGCCGCTGACCGAGCTGGCCTTCAAGTTCGGCCCGGCCGAATACTTCTCGCTGATGATCCTGGGCCTGATCGGCGCCGTGGTGCTGGCTTCGGGCTCGCTGCTCAAGGCCATCGCGATGATCGTGCTGGGCCTGCTGCTGGGTCTGGTCGGTACCGACGTGAACTCGGGTGTGGCTCGCTACAGCTTCGACATTCCCGAACTTACCGACGGCATCGGCTTCGTGGCCATCGCCATGGGCGTGTTCGGCTACGGCGAAATCATTGCCAACCTCTCGCGTCCGGACGACGAACGCGAAGTGTTCACCGCCAAGGTCTCGGGCCTGTTCCCGACCAAGGAAGACTTCAAGCGCATGATCCCCGCCGTGCTGCGTGGCACGGCGCTGGGTTCGGCCCTGGGCATCCTGCCGGGCGGCGGCGCATTGCTGGCGGCTTTCGCGGCCTACACGATCGAGAAGAAGACCAAGCTGAAGCCGGGCGAAGTGCCCTTCGGCAAGGGCAACATCCGCGGCGTGGCAGCTCCCGAGTCGGCCAACAATGCGGGCGCGCAAACCTCCTTCATCCCGCTGCTGACGCTGGGCATTCCGCCCAACGCGGTGATGGCGCTGATGGTGGGTGCCATGACGATCCACAACATCCAGCCGGGCCCGCAGGTGATGACCAGCAACCCGGAACTGTTCTGGGGCCTGATCGCCTCGATGTGGATCGGCAATGCGATGCTGATCATCCTGAACCTGCCGCTGATCGGCATGTGGATCAAGCTGCTGTCGGTGCCGTACAAGTACCTGTTCCCGGCGATCGTGCTGTTCTGTGCGATCGGCGTGTACTCGACCAACAACAACACCTTCGACGTGTGGATGGTCGGCATCTTCGGTCTGGTGGGCTACACCTTCTTCAAGCTGGGTTGCGAGCCTGCGCCGTTGCTGCTGGGCTTCATCCTGGGGCCGATGATGGAAGAGAACCTGCGCCGCTCGCTGCTGCTGTCGCGTGGCGACTGGAGCGTGTTCGTGACGCGTCCGATCTCTGCCAGCCTGTTGGCCGCCGCTGCGCTGCTGCTGATCATCGTGCTGCTGCCGGCTGTGAAGTCGAAGCGCGAGGAAGCCTTCGTCGAGGAATAAGCGGGGGCGGCTTTGTCCCCTTCCTGCAAAAAGACGGCACCTTCGGGTGCCGTTTTTTTTGTGCGCGGAAGTTGAACAGGTTCATTCGGGGCGAGTGCGAATGACACCAGGAGCTCCCCTCCGCGAATGTCCCCCGCTTCGCTCCTCCTTTATTTCGCTGCGGGGAGCACCTGGTGCCATTCGCACATGGGCACGCTGCTGGTGATCGCCGCCCCGAACAACGGCAGCACCAGAGCAACAACGCGGCAAACCAAAAGACCTAAGGCTTGCTGCCCCGAGGCGGTTTCATGTGCTGCCTTGCCATCGCCAGAAAGGCCATGGCCGCCGGGCTGAGCGGATGCTTGGCCAGCCGGATGGCGACGACCGGGTATTCCAGCGTTGGGCGCGTCACGGCCACCGCGCGCAGGTTGTTGGGCATCAGCACTTCCACATACCGGGGCAGCAACGCCACACCCGCTCCCGCCTGGATCAGGCCGAACGCCGTGGACAGCATCGACACGTGATGCACCACGCGCGGGTACACGTTGGCCACGCTCGACAACTGGCGGCTCACGGCGCGCCATACGTTGGCATCGGGGTTCACGTGAATGAACGGCAGCGCCTCCAGGTGCCTGGCATCGACCACCACGCGCTGTGCCAAGGGGTGGTCGTCCCGCACGAAGAGCGCCATGCGCTCGGTGAACAGCGGCTCGGTCGCCAGCTCCGAATGCTTCTGTCCGATGTCCGAGCCGAAGCCCAGGTCGGCCTCTTGCGAGAGGATGCGCGAAATCATCTGCTCCGCCGTGCTGTCGAGCAGCGTGGCTGCCAGCGTCGGGTGCTTTTGCGAAAAGCGGCCCAGCACCGGCGGCAGCAGCGCGCCCGCCGTCAGGTGGCCGACGGCCAGCACCACGCGGCCTTCGCGCAGTTGCGACTGCGAGCGGCAGGCGCCCACGGATTCATCGATCAGGCGCAGCGCGCGCACGGCCGTTTCGACCATCACCTGCCCGGCGCTCGTCAATTGGATGCGGCGACCGCGCACCACCAGCGGCTGCCCCAGCTCTTCCTCCATGCGCTTGATCAGGTGGCTGATGGCCGGCTGGGTGAGCTGCAGGGCTTCCGCCGCCAGCGTGAAGCTGCCCGATTCGGCGACCGCCGCCAGCGCCCGAAGCTGCTGCAGCGAGACCTCTTCCGTGGCGTTCTTTGTCATAAGCCGCGCTCATAGTTGAATAAGTGGAATTATCTGGCTTGATGCGCGGGGGCTGCATAGCATGCAAGGTTTCTCCACGGGGACAGAATCCAGCACCATGAAAAGAATCCAGTTCCTCCAAGGGCTTGCCATTGCGTTGTGCGTGGCCACGTCGACCGCCAGCATGGCGCAGGGCTACCCCAACAAGCCCATCCGGCTGATCGTGCCGTTCCCCGCAGCCGGCGCCACCGACCTCTTTGCCCGCACGCTGGGCCAGAAGATGGGCGAGAAGCTCGGCACCACGCTCGTCATCGACAACAAGCCCGGTGCCGGCGGCGCCATCGGCTCCGACCAGGCGGCCAAGGCCGCGCCCGATGGCTACACGCTGCTGCTGGCAACCACCAGCACGCACGCCATCGGCCCGGCCATCAACAAGCTGCCCTACGACACGGTGCGCGACTTCACGCCCATCGCGCATGTGGGCGATGCGGCCAGCATCATGTTGGTGCCCGTGAACTCGCCCGCCAAGACGGTGCGCGAGTGGATCGACTACGCGAAGAAGAACCCCGGCAAGCTCAACTACGCGTCGAGCGGCAACGGCACCATCGTGCAGCTCACGGCCGAGCTGTTCAAGGCGCAGGCTGGCGTGTTCGTCACGCACATTCCCTACAAGGGCACGGCGCTGGCCATTCCCGACCTGATCAGCGGCAAGGTCGACGTGCTGTTCGACTCGCTGCCCACCGGCATGCCGCACGTGCGCGACGGCCGCCTGCGCGCGCTGGGCGTGACCTCGCTCAAGCGCAGCCCGCTGGCACCCGAGCTGCCGCCCATCGCTGACACGCTGCCGGGCTACGAGTCGAACACCTGGTTCGGTTTCTACGGCCCGAAGAACCTGCCGGCCGACATCGTCGCGCGCATCAACAAGGCCGCGAATGAAGCACTGGCCGATCCCGAGGTGAAGGAAAAGCTCGCGCGCCTGGGCATCGAGCCCGCGACGCCGGGCACGCCCGACCAGTTCGCCAAGCTGGTGGCGGTCGACGCCGCCAAGTGGAAAAAGATCGTGGTCGACCGCAAGATCACCAACGAATGAATAAAGAAGAGCACACCGACATGAACTTCGACTTCAACAACCCGTATCTCTCCACCCGCATCCCGATCTTTGCGCGCAATGTGGTGTCGACCTCGCACCCGCTGGCCTCGCAGGCCGGGCTGCGCATCCTGCAGCAGGGCGGCAACGCGGTCGATGCGGCCATTGCCACCGCAGCGGTCATGACGCTGGTCGAGCCGGTGAGCAACGGCCTGGGCAGCGATGCCTTCTGCATCCTGTGGGACGGCAAGGAACTGCACGGCCTGAACGCCTCGGGCCCGGCGCCCAAGGCCTGGACGCCCGAGTACTTCAAGGCCAAGTACGGCGCGGACGCCGCCACGCCGCCGATGCGCGGCATCGACTCGGTCACGGTGCCGGGCGCGGTGCGCGGCTGGGTCGCGATGAGCGATCGCTTCGGCAAGCTGCCCTTCGCCGACCTGATGGCACCGGCCATCGACATCGCGGAGCGCGGCTACCTCGTGCCGCCGGTGGTGCAGGGCAAGTGGGCTGCGGCCACGCCGGTGCTGCAGTCGCAGCCGGGCTTTGCGCAGACTTTCCTGCCTTGGGGCCGCGCGCCCGAGGTGGGCGAGCTGTTCCGCTTCACCGCCGCGGCACGCGCGCTCAAGGCCATTGCCCGCACCAAGGGCGAGGCCTACTACAACGGCGAGATCGCCGAGGCGATCGCCAAGTTCTCCGCCGAACAGGGCGGCGCGCTCACGGTGGCCGACCTCGCGGCCTACCAGCCCGAATGGGTCAAGCCGATCTCGCGCGACTACCGTGGCCACACGCTGCACGAGATTCCGCCGAACGGGCAGGGCATCGCGGCGCTGATCGCGCTGGGCATCCTGGAGAAGTTCGACATCGCCTCGCTGCAGGTCGACTCGGTCCAGTCGCAGCATCTGCAGATCGAAGCGATGAAGCTGGCTTTTGCCGACGTGTACCGCTACGTGTCGGAACGCAAGACCATGGAAGTGACGACCGAGCAGATGCTCGACGACGCCTACCTCGCCTCGCGCGCCCGCCTCATCGATGTAAAAAAGGCGCAGGACTTCAAGGCCGGCAACCCGGTCAAGGGCGGCACCATCTACCTCACGGCCGCCGACGAGAGCGGCATGATGGTGAGCTTCATCCAGAGCAACTACATGGGCTTCGGCTCGGGTTGCGTGGAGCCCGAGTTCGGCATCAGCCTGCAGAACCGCGGCCACGGCTTCAGCCTGAAGGCCGAGAGCCCGAACGTGGTGGCACCGGGCAAGCGCCCGTTCCACACGATCATTCCGGCCTTCCTCACCAAGGACGGCCAGCCGGTCATGAGCTTCGGCGTGATGGGCGGCAACATGCAGCCGCAGGGCCACATGCAGACGCTGGTGCGCATGCTCGACTACAAGCAGAACCCGCAGGCCGCCTGCGATGCACCGCGCTGGCGCTTCAATGCGGGGCTCGAGATCAACGTCGAGGCCGCGATGAACCCGAACACCCTGCAGGGCCTGCGCGACCTGGGCCATCACCTCGAAGTGATCAACGACTCGTACCAGGACTTCGGCGCCGGCCAGTTCATCTGGCGTGCGGGCGAGCCGTCGGTCGAAGGCTATGTGGCCGCCAGCGACCCGCGCCGCGACGGCGTGGCGGCAGGGTACTGAGCAAGCAAGGTCTCGGGGTTGCCGCGATGATCGGGGGATGAACAAGACAGCCGCGTCGCTCGGCATCCCCTCTCACGACGGCGCAAGAAAAGGCTATGCGACCGGCCTGGTCCTTGCCACGCTGGGCGCGATCGCGTTCAGCGGCAAGGCCATCATCGTCAAGCTGGCGTACCGCCACGGCGTGGACGCCATCACGCTCATCATGCTGCGCATGCTGTTCGCGCTGCCGCTCTTCGCCGTCATGGCGTGGTGGGCAGGGCGCGGCAAGCCGAAGCTCACCTCACGCGACTGGCTCGGCGTGATCGGGCTCGGCTTCTCGGGCTACTACCTCGCGAGCTTTCTCGACTTTGCGGGGCTGGCCTACATCTCGGCCAGCTTCGAGCGGCTCATTCTTTATCTCAACCCCACGCTGGTGCTGCTGTTCGGCTGGCTGATGTACCGGCGGCGCGCCACGCGCCCGCAGGTGCTGGGCATGGTCGTGAGCTATGCCGGCGTGCTGCTGGTGTTCGGCCACGAACTGTGGACCGGCGGTGGCGGCAAGGGCGGCGGGGCGGCGGCCTGGGGCGCGTTCCTCGTGTTCCTGAGCGCGGTGAGCTATGCGGGCTACCTCGTGTACAGCGGCGAGTTCGTCAAGCGCCTGGGCTCGCTGCGGCTCGTGGGTCTGGCCACCACCGTGGCCTGCGTGCTGTGCATCCTGCAGTTCGTGCTCACGCGGCCGATGAGCGTGGCCTTCGGGCTCGCGCCCGAGGTCATCTGGCTGTCGGTGCTCAACGCCACGCTGTGCACGGCGGTGCCCGTCCTCATGGTGATGATGGCCATCGAGCGCATCGGCCCGGCCGTGGCCGCGCAAACCGGCATGATCGGACCCCTGTCGACCATCCTCATGGGGGTGGTGATACTCGGCGAGCCGTTCACACCGTGGATCGCCGCCGGCACCGTGCTCGTCATCGCGGGCATCTTCGTTTTCACACGCAAGGGGCGGCAAGCCCCTGCACGATAGGAGCAAACAACATGGATCTGGGTATTGCAGGCAAGACCGCGCTGGTGTGCGGCGCGAGCAAGGGGCTGGGCTACGGCTGCGCCGAGGCGCTGGTGCGCGAAGGCGTCAACGTGGTGATCGTGGCGCGCGGCGCCGAGGCATTGGATGCGGCCGCGAAGAAGCTGGCCGAGGCCGCAGGTGCGTCGGGTCCGTTCGTCAAGCACGTGGCCGCCGACATCACGACCGAAGCAGGCCGTGCGGCCGTGTTCGCACTGGGCCACGACTTCGACATCGTCGTCACCAACGCTGGCGGCCCGCCGCCCGGCGACTTCCGCAACTGGGATCGCGACGCGTGGATCAAGGCGGTCGATGCCAACATGCTCACGCCCATCGAGCTGATCAAGGCCACGGTCGATGGCATGGCCAAGCGCGGCTTCGGGCGCATCGTGAACATCACGTCGAGTTCGGTGAAGTCGCCCATCGACATCCTGGGCCTGTCGAACGGCGCGCGCAGCGGCCTGACCGGCTTCGTGGCCGGCGTGGCACGCACGCCCATCGCGGCGCAGGGCGTGACCATCAACAACCTGCTGCCGGGCTCCTTCGACACCGACCGCCTGAAGGGCACGATGGCCGGCGCGGCGCAGAAGACCGGGCAGGACTTCGACACCGTGTGGGAAGCCCGCAAGAAGAACATTCCGGCCCGGCGCTTCGGCACGCCGGCCGAGTTCGGCGCCATCTGCGCTTTTCTCTGCAGCATGCAGGCCGGCTACATGACCGGCCAGAACGTGCTGGCCGACGGCGGCGCCTACCCCGGCACCTACTGACGCATCCGCACAGGCAAGCGCGCATGAGCGGGGAGGCTTTCCGGCAGATCACTTTGGTGTCGGTCACCGGCCTGCCCGATGCGCGCGGCGCGGCGATGGCCCTGCAACTGAGCCAGTCGCAAATGCCCGGCACCCGCGCCTTGCTGTGCAGCCCGCAGGCGCCCGACAACCTGGCGCCGGGCATCGCGCATGTGGCGATCGCGCCGATGAACTACCACGAGTACGGCTGGTTCATGATGTTCGCGCTCTGGCGCGTGGTGCAGACCGAGTTCGCGCTGGTGGTGCAGGACGACGGCTGGGTCGTCAATGCCGCCAACTGGCGCGACGAATTTCTGGGCTGCGACTACATCGGCGCGCCGATCCATCTGGCAAAAATCGATTCGCCGCAGGGCACCTTCTGGCGCAACAGTTTCGACTGGGCGCAGGAGCTGCAGAAGCCCGACCACGTCGTCACGCCGATCCAGAACGGCGGCTTCAGCCTGCGCAGCCGGCGCTTCATGAAAGCGCTCATCGACCATCCGCACATCCGTGTCGAGATTCCGCCGCCCGATGTGGTGACGGGCGATCCGCTCAGGATGCACTGGCAGCACAACGCGCTGCTCGAAGACGTGCAACTGAGCGGCGTGCTGCGACCGGCCCTCGAAGCCGTCGGCATGCGCTTCGCGCCGCTGGAGCTGGCGCGCAGCTTTGCCATCGAGCATGCGGGGCCGCAACTGCACCACGGCTATGACGCGATGCAGCTGTTCGGCCACCATGCGAAGGTGCGGCAACTGGTGAGCCTGGCGCCGCTCACCTTGCGTTCGCTGATTCCGCTGTCGCAGCTCGACGGCTGGTATGGCGAGCGCGAAATTTTGCAGATGTTCGAGCGCAGCGGCTACCGCATCGAGTTCGCGCCTGAGCCGCCACAAAACCCGGCCTGACGCCAGGCAGCGCCTGCATGGGCGCCGACGTGCCGGGGCAATGTCCCGCGCCATCGCGAAAACGCCAAACGTGGCAGGATGCGCCTCTTCTTTTTCTGCGCGTGGAGACAGTAGCAATGATCAGCAAAGCCGTCCGTATCGACCGTCATGGCGGTCCCGAAGAACTGAAGATCGTCGAGGTCGAAGTCGGCGACCCGGGCCCCGGCGAAATCCGCATCCGCCACAAGGCGGTGGGCCTGAACTTCATCGACACCTACCAGCGCAGCGGGCTCTATCCGTTCGCAATGCCGCTGCAACTGGGCATGGAAGCCTCGGGCGTGGTCGAGGCAGTGGGCGAGGGCGTCACGCACCTGAAGGCTGGCGACCGCGCCGCCTATGCGAGCCCGCCGCCCGGCGCGTACTGCGAGCTGCGCGTGATGCCCGCCAAGAACGTCTGCAAGCTGCCCGACGACATCTCCTTCGAGACCGGCGCGGCCATGATGCTCAAGGGCCTCACCACCCAGTACCTGCTGAAGAAAACGCTGCCGGCCGAGGGCCTGCAGCCCGGCGACTTCATCCTGTTCCACGCGGCCGCCGGCGGCGTCGGCCTCATCGCCTGCCAGTGGGCCAAGGCGCTGGGCCTGCAACTGATCGGCACGGCCGGCAGTGACGCCAAGTGCAAGCTCGCGCTCGAATACGGCGCGGCGCACGCCATCAACTACAGCACCGAAAACTTCGCGGCGCGCGTCAAGGAAATCACCGGCGGCAAGGGCGTGAAGGTGGTCTACGACTCGGTGGGCAAGGACACCTTCGAGGGCTCCATCGATTGCCTGCGTCCCTTCGGCCTGCTGGCGGTCTTCGGCAACGGCTCGGGCCCGGTGCCGCCGATCAACCTCGGTACGCTCGCGTCCAAGGGCTCGCTCTACGTCACGCGGCCCACGCTGTTCACCCACATGGCCACGCGCGAAAGCACGCAGGCCATGGCCGACGACCTGTTCGCGGTGGTGCGCAGCGGCGCGGTGAAGATCCCGATCGAGCAGCGCTATGCACTGGCCGATGTGCAGCAGGCGCACCGCGACCTGGAAGCGCGCAAGACCACGGGCTGCACGATCCTGACGCTGTAAAGCTGCGCGCAAGGGTGGAAAAAGGGTAGGAAGAGCGCCGCCAGCCTTGTCCTACCCGCGTGGGGGTGTCATGCCTTCGACTTGTGCCGGGCGCACTTTGTAGCCTGTGGCAAAAGCTACGAGGCCAGCGTCATGAACACCATCCGCACATTCATCGTCGAAGACAACCCCACCATCCGCGAGAACCTCGTGGGCACCTTGCGGGAGGTGGCACGCGTCGATCCCATCGGCCAGGCCGAATCGGAAGCCGAGGGCACGCGCTGGCTGACAGGCAACCCGTCGCAGTGGGACCTGGCCATCGTCGACCTGTTCCTGAAAGACGGCACCGGCTTCAGCGTGCTGCGAGCCTGCCGCAACCGCGACCCGATGCAGAAGATGGTGGTGCTGAGCAACCACGCCACGCCGGACATGCGCCGCAAATGCGCGCTGCTCGGTGCCGACGCGGTGTTCGACAAGGCCACCGAGGTCGAGGACCTGATCGACTTCTGCCTGCGCCAGCGGCAGGAGCAGTTCAGGCGGGCAGCTTCTTCGACGTCGGCGTCGTCGCGCCCGACTCCGCTGTCGCACTGAGCGCGGCGGTGTCGCGCACGATGCCCCACACCTGCTGCGCGAGCGGCGACAGCGCCCGGTTGCGCCGGCGGATCAGCATGATCGCGCGCTGCACGCGCGGCACCAGCGGGCGCACCACCAACTGAGCCAGCCCTTCGGGCGGCAGCGACATGCCCGGCATCACGCTGATGCCGATGCCCGCCTCGACCATGCGAAAGACCGTGGTCGGATGGCCGAGCTGCTGCTTCACCTCGCACTGCGCGCCATGGCTCTCCAGCGCCTGGTCGATCAGGCGGCGGCTGCCCGAGGCGTGGTCGAGCAGCACCAGCGGCTGCCCGTCGAGCGCCGCCCAGCGCACCGAAGTCTTCTGGGCCAGCCGGTGGGCGGGCGGCACCACCAGCACGAAGGGGTCGTTCAGGATCGGCTCGCAATGCAGGTCGTCGGCTTCCGAAGGCTCGATCACCACGCCGAAATCGACCTCGCCGCTGCGCACGCTGTCCAGCACGTCCTGCTGGATGCGGTCGAGCAGCAGGAACTGGATGCCCGGCGCCTTGTCGGCGCAGACCGCGATGCACCCGGGCATCAGGTTGGCCGACAGCGTGGGGCTGCTGGCCACCCGCACCTTGCCGCCGCGCGCGCTGGCCAGGCCGGCCACGTCCTGCAGCGTCTGGTCGAGGTCGTCGAGCACGCGGTCGAGCCGGGCGGCGAGCGACTGGCCGGCCTCGGTCAGCATCACCTCGCGCGTGGTGCGGTCGAGCAGCTTGAGGCCGAGCTGCGACTCAAGCTCCAGGATCGAACGGCTGACGGCCGGTTGGCTCAACCCGACCTGATCGCCGGCGCGGCTGAAATTGCGCCCCTCGGCCACCGAGCGGAAGACGCGGAGTTGGCGAAGCGTGACGTTCATGCGCCGGAATCATATATCCATCCGATAAATCCATTTCTCTTTTGAATGGGCAGCCGCTCCAATACGTCCCATGGCCCGTTCACGCTTTCTCCCCGACAACTTCACGCTCGCGCTCGTCACGGTCGTGACCTTCGCCAGCCTGCTGCCCGCGAGCGGGCGCATCGCACATTTCTTCGAGGGCCTGACGACCGTCGCCATCGGCCTGCTGTTCTTCCTGCACGGCGCCAAGCTGTCGCGCGAGGCGATCATGGCGGGCATCACGCACTGGCGGCTGCACCTGCTGGTGTTTGCGAGCACCTTCGTGCTGTTTCCGCTGCTCGGGCTGGCGCTGCGGCCGGTGCTGTCGCCGCTGGTGACGCCTGAGCTTTACACCGGCGTGCTGTTCCTCTGCGTGCTGCCGGCCACGGTGCAGTCCGCGATTGCGTTCACGGCCATGGCGCGCGGCAACATGCCCGCGGCCATCTGCAGCGCATCGGCCTCGACCCTGTTGGGCGTGTTCATCACGCCGGTGCTAGTGAACCTGGTCGTGCTGCCCAACGGCGGCGGCATCACTTCGTCGTCGTCACTCGATTCGATCGGCCGCATCCTGCTGCAACTGATGGTGCCCTTCGTGGCGGGCCACCTGCTGCGCCCGGTGATCGGCAAGTGGATCCAGAAGCGCGCGGCCGTGCTGAAGTTCGTGGACCAGGGATCGATCCTGCTGGTGGTCTACACGGCGTTCAGCGCGGCGGTGATCGAGGGGCTCTGGAAGCAGATTCCCGTGAGCGCGCTGCTGGGCCTGCTGCTGGTGTGCGCGGTGCTGCTGGCCCTGGCGCTGGGCATCACGACGCTGATGGCACGCAAGCTCGGGTTCGATGTGGCCGACGAAATCACCATCGTGTTCTGCGGATCGAAGAAGAGCCTTGCCAGTGGGATTCCGATGGCGAAGGTCTTGTTCGCTTCGCATGCGGTGGGGGCGATCGTGTTGCCGCTGATGCTGTTTCATCAGATGCAGCTGATGGTGTGTGCCGTGCTGGCGCAGCGGTATGCGCGGCGACAGATCGAAAAGCCCGCCGAGGCTGCTGGCAAGCTCGTCAAGGCCAAGTAGGTTTCACGGGGCCTGGCGATTCTTCGCCAGGCCCCAGTGGTTTCGGCTTCAGCGGTTGCTGTTCAGCGGCCCCGGGTCGCTCATGCTGGCCTTGCCGGTTTCGACGTGTCCCGCAAAGCGGCGAAGGAAGGGCGCGTTGGCCGACGACCCGGCGTCCGAGCTGACCGACAGGTCGTACCAGCCCGAACTGGCACTCAGAACCCAGAGGTCCTGCAGCGTCGCTCCGGCGGCCAGGTTGTGGGTGCGTGCAGCCTTCTTGCTGTAGGCATTGCTCACCGTCACCGAGCACGCCGCCGATCCGCTGTTGGTCAGCGTCAGGGCCACATTGCCGTTGGTGACGTCGTAGCAAACCTTCGCTTCGGGGCTGGCTGTGCCTTGGGACACCGCGGAGGCATTGCCCTTGTACTGGCACAGGTAGCCGTTCGGCCCGTAGGCGGCGAAGTCGTAGGCGCCCTTCGTGTCCGACAGGAGCCAGTAATCCGACAACACATCGCCGGGGGAGACGGTGTAGCGGCGCGGGTTGTCGTTGGGCTTCAGGCGGTTGTACACACAGAACGCGGCGCCCACGCTGCCGGTGTTGGCAAAGTCTAGCCAGATCTGGACGTTGCGCGTATCGACGCGGCTGTGCACGAAGTGCTCGTAGGGCAGGGGCCGCGCCTTGCGCGTGCCCGGCTCCTGGGAGGGCATCAACTGGGGATTCGGTACGTAGTCGGTCCGCGTGCCGACGGTGATCGATGCGACCGGCGCGATCTTCGGAACCGACGTGTCCTGGTTGCCTGAAAAATCGAAGGCCGACGTCAGGTTTCCGCAGACGGCCTTGCGCCATTGCGAGATGTTGGGTTCGGCGACGCCGAACCGCGCTTCCAGGAATTGCAGGACCGAGGTGTGGTCGAAGGTCTGCGAACAGACCCATCCTCCGGCACTCCACGGTGACACGACAAGCATGGGAACGCGCGAACCCAGGCCGACGGGCTGCAAGCCGCCGGGGTCGCCGCTCGGCACCAGCGATCCCTTTTCGTAGGGGAAGCGGTCCAGGTCGAGAAACTCATCCTTGAGACTGTCGACCAGGCCCTTGGAGACGAGGCCGCTGTCGTTGGTGTTGCTTGCCAGCGCCTGCAGTGGCGGCATTGGCGGAACGATGTGGTCGAACAGGCCGTCGTTCTCGTCGTAGTTGATGAGAAAGACCGTCTTGCTCCAGACCTCGGGGTTCGACGTCAGCGCGCTCAGGATGGCTTCGATGTACAGCGCGCCATTGACGCTCGTGGCGCTCGAGTGCTCGCAGAATTTTTGCGGCGCGACGATCCAGCTGACCTGCGGCAGGTTGTTCTTGCTGACGTCGCTGGCGAATTCCACCAGGGTGTGCCTGGAGGCTCCCTTGTCCCGAAGGACGCCGTTCGTCTGGTAGGCCGCGAAGTGCTCCAGCGAGTTGTCGGTGAAGTTGTCGGCCTCCTTGGTCAGGTTGTTATAGCCTTCCGAGCCGCCCTGGTAGAGCTTCCAGCGAATCCCCTTGGCCTCCAGCCGCTCCGGGTAGGTCGTCC
Source organism: Variovorax raffinosi (assembly GCF_051216615.1). Classification (NCBI taxonomy): domain Bacteria; kingdom Pseudomonadati; phylum Pseudomonadota; class Betaproteobacteria; order Burkholderiales; family Comamonadaceae; genus Variovorax; species Variovorax raffinosi. The sequence continues at coordinate 65,516 of NZ_JBPJZR010000010.1, read as the reverse complement.
ACGTGTAGCCGTTCGATCCGTTGCGCTCCTGCAATCCGGGGCCATTGGGCTGGGTGCCCATGACGTTGCGCGGATCGATGGTTCCCGTCCACAAGTGCACGCGATTCGGCACCGTGTCGGCGGGAACGGAGGCATGGTAGGCATCGCAGATGGTGAACGCGTCGGCCAGTGCGTAGTGGAATGCGAGATCCCTGCGGCGCAGGTATCCCATCGTCATCGCATCCTGCTTCTGGTTCAGCCACTGGTTGTTCTTGCCATTGTTCAAGGCGCCGTGGCCGTCGCTCCATCCATGCTGCGTGCCCGCATGTCCCTTGGTCGTGCGTGGGTCGATATAGAACGGCAACACGTAGGTCGCGTCGCTGGGCAGGCCGCGCGGGTTGTAGACCCGTTTTGGGTCGACCGGGCTTTCGTTCGGCGTGGGCTGGTACCAGACCGGCCGCCCGTCCGGCAAAACGTGCGGGCGCGGGTCGTTGAATCCACGCACGCCCTGCAGGGTTCCGAAGTAGTGGTCGAAGGAGCGGTTCTCCTGCGTCAGGATCACCACGTGCTCGACGTCCTCGATGGTGCCTTTCACGTTGTTCGGTGGAATGGCCAGCGCGCGCTGGATCGAGGGCGGCAGCATCGTGAGCGCGGCGGCTGCACCGGCGGTGGTGGCCGAGCTGCGCAGGAAGCGACGGCGGCCGGGGTTTGAAGCGGTCATGGTGTGGGTGTCGGCAAAGAGGCGATGAAGATGGGGCGTGCCGTCAAGGCGCGCAGTGAAAGACGGCCTTGGCACCGGTGTCCGGTGCGGGCGGCTCGGGCGTGACGGCGACGGGCGGTGCTGGCACGAACGATGTTCCCCCGCTGCCTCCGCCGCAAGCCGCGAGCGCGGCAAGCAGGACCGCGCCCGATACGGCGCGCACCATCCGTTGTTTCTGTCGATTGCTCATCATGTGGCTCTCCCCTTGGAAAAAAGAGTGGATGCCCTTGGCGCAGGCGTTCGGAGCAGGACGCCTTGCAGTCGAAGGGCAGCGTGAAATGGCTTGAAGCCGGACGCGATAAATCGCATTCATGCGAACTTATGAAATTACACAAATTCACTCAAAAGCAATTTATGCCTCGAATGCTAGGCAGGCTTCATGACATCGGAACGACAGGTGTTCACGCGTCTTTTCTCAAGACGTCGGGTCGTTCGAGGCGATGGAATTGGGGGCTTGCCGGTGGTCCTTCCAGGGACGCGGCAAAGCGCAAATGACGAGGCCGGCATGCATGCCGGCAACGACGCAGCCGGCGCGTTTCGGCGCGGTGCGTCTCAGGTTTTGGGGAGTCCGGGGCAGTCGAATGCTGCCCGCGAGAACGCTACCCTTCGATCTTGCCCAGTCGGGACTCTCTCAACCTGCTCGGCGCCAACGCCCCGGCCGATTCGAGGATCGGATACGCAATCGAGCAGATGTGCGAGTTGATCCGCTTCAGGTCGCTGATCAGGTCGATGTGCAGCGAGCTGGTCTCGATGCTCAGCGTTGTCTGGTCCGACAGTCGATCCAGGTGGGTCGTTGCATAGGCCCGCTCCAGATCGCGGAAGCGCGCCTTTTCTTCGAGCAGCTTCTGCGCGTCCCGCACATTGCCGTTCAAGAACACGCTCATGCTTAGCCGCAGGTTGGCAACGAGGCGTCCGTGCAGCTCGACGATCTCGGCCATGCCTGCTTCCGAGAAGTTGCGCTGCGGCTTGATCTTCTTGTCTTCGATGTCGATGATCACGCGCTCGATGATGTCGCCGATCTGCTCCATGTTGATGGTGAAGCTGATGATGTCCGTCCAGCGCCGGCTTTCCTCTTCGCCCAGCGCCTCGCGCGAGATCCGGGTCATGTAGTACTTGATGGCCGAGTACAGCTCGTCCACCGTGTCGTCGAGCTGCCTCAGTTCCTGCGACAGGCGCAGGTCGTTGTTGCGGATCACGTCCAGCGTGCCGATCAGCATGGTCTCGACGATGTCGGCCTGGTGCAGCGCTTCGCGCGCCGCGTTCGAGATGGCCAGCGAAGGCGTCGACAGCGCCGACGGATCGAGGTGATGCGGCCGGGTGGTGCCGGCCGGTTGCTGCGGCACGGGCAGCATCCGCGTCACCAGCTTGGCCACCCATTGCGTGAGGCCGATGAAGCCGACGCTGATGATGACGTTGAACGCCAGGTGGAACAGCACCACGCCATGCGTCTGGTTCGGCAGCTCGGGCTGCACGTAGTGAATCCACAGCCCGATGAAGGGCGCGACGACGGCCACGCCCAGCGCCTTGAAGAGCAGGTTGCCGATGGTCACCTGCCGCACCGACACCGCCGACTTGGCCGTGGTCAGCACAGCCAGCAGCCCGCTGCCGAGGTTGGCGCCGAGCACCAGCCCGAGCGCCACATCCAGCGGCACCACGTTCGACGTGGCCATGGCCGCGACCAGCAGCACCACCGCCAGGCTCGAATACGCCACGATGGCCAGCACCGAGCCGATGGTGATTTCAAGCAGCACGTCGCTGTTGAGCGATGCGAGCAGCGCGCGCACGGCGGGCGAAGAGAACAGGGGTTCGGTGGCTTCGACCACCAGTTGCAGAGCGAGCAGCATCAGCCCCAGGCCGATCAGCACGCGTCCCACGCGCCCCGCCACGGTGGCCGAGCGGGTGATGAACAGCACCACGCCCACGAAGATGAACATGGGCGAAAGCCACGACAGGTCGGCCGAGAACAGCACCGAGATCAGCGCCGTGCCCACGTCGGCGCCCCGCATCACCGCCAGCGCTGCCGGCAGCGTGACCAGGCCCTGCCCGACGAAGGACGAGGTCATGAGGGAAGTGGCGGTGCTGGACTGCACGAGCGCCGTGACGCCGATGCCCGAGAGGGCGGCCGTGAAGCGGTTGCGCATGCTCTGCACGAGGATCTTGCGCAGGTTGGCGCCGAACACGCGCAGCACGCCGGTACGAACGAGGTGCGTACCCCACACCAGCAATGCGACTGCCGCCAGCAGATTCAGAAGGTGCTTCATGGAGGTCGGGTTCTGGCCTTTCTCTTGTTTTCGTTTGGCTTCGTTTCGACCCCATTTTCCACAAGTGGGCGCTTCAGTCGATCAGGGCTCCGTTGTCGTGGAAAGGATAAGGGCCTTCGAAGGTACCGGAGGCCGCCAGATGGGTGATCAGCCGGCCGCTGCGCGGCGACCATGCGTGCACCCGGAAAGCCGGTGGTTCGAGCGTCCAGGCCGAGGGCGCATCGGCCGCCAGGTCGAGGCAGACCTGATGCGCCTGCGCCGGCGAGGTCGAGGCGATGGTGCCGCCGAAGCGCACGTCGATGGCGCGGTGCAGGTGGCCGCAGATCACGCGCTCGACGTTCGGATAACGGGCGATCAGCGCTTCGAGTGCGTCGGCACCTTGCAGCAGTCCGATCTCGTCCATGTGGCCGATCAGCGTTTCAAAAGGCGGGTGGTGCATGGCGACGACCACGGGTTCATCGCGGCAGGCATCGAGCTGGGCTTCGAGCCAGGCCAGGCGCTTCCCGCACAGCGAACCGTGGCTGGCACCTGGCACGCAGGTGTCGAGCGTGAGCAGGCGCAGCGCACCGACACGCACCGAGTACTGGATGAAGCCGTCGGTGTCGGTGCCGGTGCCGAGGTAGGCGTGGCCGGGGAAGCTGCGGCGCAACTGGTCGCGGTCGTCGTGGTTGCCGGGCATCAGGTAGACCGGCATGGCCAGCGGCGCCAGCAGGCGGGCCAGGTGCTCGTACTCGGCGGCACGGCCGAAGTCGGTCAGGTCGCCGGTGATCACCACGGCATCGGGCGGCTGCCGCAGGGCCAGCACCGACTGCACCGCGCGTGCCAGGTACGGCGCGGTGTCGATGCGGCCATAGGCCAGCCGGCCCGGTTCGCGGATGTGCAGGTCGGTCAGTTGGACCAGGAAGGTGTTGCTGCTGCTGTTTGGCGTTGTCGTCATGCGCTGGTTTCCTGCGACGTCATCAGGCGATCGGGGTGGATGCGAAGACCGACTGCGTCGCCCGGACCGAAGGGGCTGTCGCGTCCCACATCGGCCACCAGCACGGGCTGGTCTTGCGTGCGCAGATGCAACTGCACGCGGTCGCCAAGGAAGGTGCGGCGTTCGACGGTGGCGTTGCCCCAGTCCGACTGGGGCGCGCCGACCTCGATGTCTTCGGGTCGCGCCAACAGCATCGCATGGTCTTGCCATGCGATGGGGCAGGGCACGGTGCAACCCCCGAGTCGGACAACGCCTTGCGCGATGGCCTCGGCCGCGCGTTCGAGCTTGTTGACCCGGCCCAGGAACTCGGCCACGAAAGGATGCGAAGGCGCGCGGTACAGGTCTTCGCCACGGCCCACCTGCACGATGCGGCCGGCGCGCATCACCGCGAGCCGGTCGGCAATGGCCAGGGCCTCCTGCTGGTCGTGCGTCACGTGGATGGCCGTGATGTGCAGGCTGCGCAGCAGCTCGGCCAGCTCGTCGCGCAGCGATTCCTTGAGCTTGGCGTCGAGCGCGGCCAGCGGCTCGTCGAGCAGCAGCACGCGCGGCCGCACGGCCACGGCGCGCGCCAGGGCCACGCGCTGGCGCTGGCCGCCCGAGAGTTCGGCGGGACGCTTGTTCTCCAGGCCACCGAGCCGCACGAGGTCGACCAGTTCGCCGACCCGGCGTTTTTCTTCATCGGGCGCGATGCCGCGAATGCGCAGGCCATAGCCGATGTTGGCCGCCACCGTCATCTGCGGAAAGAGCGCGTAGCTCTGGAACACCATGCCCACGCCGCGATGCTCGACCGGGCGCTGCGTCACGTCCTGGTCGCCAAACACGATGCGGCTGCCGGCGTCGGGCGCCTCCAGTCCGGCGATCAGCCGTAGCAGCGTGGTCTTGCCACAGCCCGAGGGGCCGAGCAGCGCGAGCACTTCACCGGCCTCGACGTGCAGGTCGGTGGGTTGCAGGCCGCGTGTGCCGTCTGTGTAGGTCTTCGCGCAGTTCGCGATGTCGACGGGGATGCGTTCAAGTTCCATGGCGTTTCTGCATCAGGTTGGCAAGGTACTGCAGGCCCCACAGCACCGGAAGAATGACGGCGAAGAAGACCAGCGTGTAGGCCGATCCGATCTCGATGCGCATCGAGGCATAGCTGTCGGCCAGGCCCACGGGCAGCGTGCGCGTGAGCGGCGTGTGCAGCATCCAGGTGAGGTTGAACTCGCCCACCGAGAGCGTGAACACCATCAGGCTGCCGGCCACGATGGCCGGGAACACTGCGGGCACGAGGATGCCCAGGAAGCGCTGGCGGAAGTTCGCGCCCAGCGAGCGCGCGGCCTCTTCGAGCGCGAGCAGGTCGTCGCGCTCGAAGGCCGAGCTGACGGTGCGCACCATGAAGGGCAGCGTGAAGATCATGTGGCCCACGAGGATGAAGGCGAAGCTCTGGCGGAAAGCCGTGAGCTGGCCGTAGGCCAGGATCAACGCCAGCGCGGTGGCCAGCCCCGGCACCGCGACAGGCAGCGTCAGCAGCTCTTCAAAGATGCGCGCGGCACGCGAGCGGCTGCGCGCCAAGGCATAGGCGCAGGGCACGCCGATCAGCACGGTGCCGACGACGCAAGCAATGGCCAACGCGATCGACCAGCCGACGGTGCCGCCGTAGTTCTCCCACACCTCGCCGAGCCAGCGCAGCGTGAGGCCGCTCTTCAGGCCGGCGCTGTAGTTGTTGACCAGGCCCGCCATGACCGATAGCAGCATCGGCGCGATCATGAAGAGGCTCACGACGACCGTGACGGCGAGCAGGAAGGGCGCCTTGGCTTGTGTGTTCTTTCGCATGGTTTGCGTGTCTCAACGTGCTTCAGCGTGCGACGGGGTTGGCGCCGAAGCGGCGCGCGACGAACAGCACCAGCCAGGTCACGATGCCCAACGAGATCGACAGCGACGCGGCGAGCGCGAAGTTGGCGTAGTTGGTGAACTCGTTGTAGATGGTGATGGGAATGACCTCGAACTTGCTGGCCAGCGTGAAGGCCGTGCCGAAGGCGCCCATCGAGGTCGCGAACAGGATCGCGCCGCAGGCCAGCGTGGTGGGTGCAAGCTCCGGCATCCACACGTCGCGCGCCACGCGCAGCCGCGAGGCGCCGAGCGAGCGGGCCGCTTCTTCGAGCTGCGTGTTCATCGACTCGGCCGCCGCGGTGTAAGTGGCGATGGCGCGCGGCAGCGAAAAATACAGGTACGCTAGGAACAGCCCGAGCAGGCCGTAGGCGAAGGTGATGCGTTCGCCAAAGATGCTGTCGCTGAGGTCGGCCACCACGCCCTGCCGTCCGCCCAGCAGGATCACGAAGAAGCCGATGATCACGCCCGGAAACGACAGCGGCAGCGTGAGCAGCGACAGCAGCATGCGCTTGCCCACGAAGGCGTGGCGCGCGAGGTAGATGCCCACCGCCGCGCCCAGCACCAGCGTGGCCAGCGTGACGGTGATCGAGAGCACGACTGTGTTGGCCATGCTTTGCAGGTAGCGCGCGTCGGTCAGTACGGCGAAGTAGGTGGCCCAGCCTTTGTCGGCTGGCAGCGTGAGCAGGCGCACCACCGGCAGCAGCCAGAAGGCCGCGAAGAAGGCGGCCGCCGGTGCCGCGCAGGCGAGCAGCCGCCAGCGCGGGTTCCAGGCGTTGGAGGTGGTGGCTTGCGTCATCTCATGCCGTGCGGGTCAGCGCACTTCTTTCAGGTACTCGTCAGAGAAGGCGCGCTGCGCGGCGGCCATGCGGCCGTAGTCCACGCTCTTGGCACGCGCGTATTCGCTCGCGGGCAGGAACTGAGCCTCGATGTCCTTGGGCATCGCGCTGGCACGCACCGGGCGCAGATACGCCTTGGCCCAGATGGCCTGGCCTTCGTCGGACAGCGTGAAGTCGAGCACCTTCTTCGCGTCGGCCGCGTGCGGGGCCTTGGCGACGAGGCTCATCACGTAAGGCACGGCCAGCGTGCCTTCGCTCGGGATCACGAAGGCGACGTTGGCCTTGTCCTTGTACTTGGCGCGGTAGGCGTTGAAGTCGTAGTCGAGCAGGATCGCGATTTCGCCCGACAGCACACGCGCATACGAGGTCTGCTTCGGCACGATGGGTTCGTTCTTCTGCAGGGCCTTGAAGTAATCGATGGCCGGCTTGAAGTTGTCGAGCGTGCCGCCGCGTGCCTGGTTCACGGCCACGGCGCCGACATAGCCGACGAAGGCCGAGGCGGGATCGAGGTAGCCGATCAGGCCCTTGTATTCGGGCTTGAGCAGATCGGCCCACGACTTGGGCACCGGCTTGCCCTTGAGCGCATCGACGTTGACCATGAAGCCGAGCGTGCCCGAGTGGATGGTGAACCAGTTGCCTGCGGGGTCCTTCAGGCCGTCGGGAATGTCGTTCCATGCGGCCGGCTTGTAGGGCTCGACCAGGCCGTCCTTGGCGGCCTGCACCGCGAAGGTCACGCCCAGGTAGGTGACGTCGGCCACGGGGCTGGCCTTCTCGGCGGCCATCTGCGCGAGCGACTGGCCCGAGTTCTTGTTGTCGGGTGGCACGGTGATGCCGGTCTTGGCCTTGATGGCCTTCAACTGGGTGCCCCAGTCGGCCCACTCGGTCGGGCAGTTGTAGCAAATGGCGGTCTGGGCCATGGCGCTGCCGGCTGCGGCAACGAGCGCGGCGGCCAGCACGCCGAGGCGGGCCATGCGATGGAAACGGAAAGACATGGAAGAGCTCCTTGGATGGATGGGGGCGGAGAACGGGGGGAGGTCGATCAGGAAGCGATGGCGTCGCGCGCGGATGCGCACGACTCACCGTCGCGGAAGGCATGGGGAAGCAGCAGGCTCGCATCGGCCTGCAGCGTGGTGCCGCCGGCCATCGCCTGGATCAGCAACTCGACGCTGTGGCGGCCGATGTCGCTGTTGGGCTGGGCGATGGTGGTGAGGGCGGGCGTGAGGTCTTCGCCGAGCGCGATGCCGTCGAAGCCGATCACGCTCAGGTCGTCGGGCACCGAGAGGCCGCTGAGGTGCGCGGCACGGATGCTGCGGATGGCGAGCAGGTCGTTCGAGCAGATCAGCGCGGTGGGGCGGTTGCGGGTCGCCTGCAACTGGTGCGAGAGCGCATCGACGGCGGTTTCGACGAAGGGCACTTCGATCAGCGGCGGCGCATCGAGTCCGGCGTCGGCCATGCCTTTCTGGTAGCCGCGATAACGCTGTTGCGCGCGGTCCGACGCGGCGAGCGTGCCGCTGACCATGGCGATGCGGCGATGTCCGAGCAGCACGAGGCGCGTGACTGCATCGGCCACGGCGCCTTCGCTGTCGACGGAGACGCAAGGGTGCTCAGGGTGCCGGTTGTAGGCAAGGACGTAGGGAACGCCGGCCGTTCGCAACCGGGGAAGGGCGGTCGAGGTCGAGGGGTTCGACACCACGAGGATGAGCCCATCGACGTTGCCGGCCAACAGCAGATGGACTGCGCGCTCTTCCTCGTCGAGTTGATAACCGGTGGTGACGGGAATGATGGCGTAGCCGCCCGCGACGGCGGCGCGCGCGATGCCCTGCAGGCATTCAGCGAAGGTCGGGTTCAGCAGCGTGGGCAGCACGACGCCGAGCACGCGGCTGCGCTGGGTGCGCAGGGTGCGGGCGCTGGCGTTCGGCAGGTAGTTGAGTTCACGCGCCACGCGCTCGACCAACTCCCGTGTGGCCGGGGTCACCTTGTCGGGGAAATTGAAGGCCCGCGACACGGTGGCCACGGAGACTCCGGCTTTGGCTGCAACGGCTTGAATGCTCATCGTGCGGTGTTCATGTAATCGATTACATTGAACCGCCGCAGTATGACCCCGCTATGACAGGCCTTGGAAGCGGGGAGAAACCCTTTGGGTTTTGTTCGTCGGGGGTGTGGTTGCTATGCCCCGTCTTTGAGGCCACGTCCCCGCATTACTCCCTCTCCCTCCGGGAGAGGGTTGGGGTGAGGGCAGCGGCATCAACGCCACGACAAGCGCCTGGTACGCGGTTCGGCGCGCTCAGCCCCTCTGGGCCGCCGAGGAGCGCAGCGTTTCGCGGATCAGGGCTCGCAGCTGTTTGAGCGAAGCGAGTTCTGCGAGACCCCGCGAGACGCGAGCACCGCAGGGAAGCCGCGAAGCGGCCGGCACAGTGGGGCTGAGCGCGCCGAACCGCGTACCGGGCGCCGCCCCAAAAGAAAAACTACTTGCCGCGACGAACGCGACGAATCTCATCAACGATCAAACAGATCGCCCCCAGCGTGATCGCACTGTCAGCAGCATTGAACGCAGGGAAATACCAGTTCCCCAAGTGGAAGCTCAAAAAGTCCACCACGTACCCATGCATCATCCGGTCGACAACGTTGCCGATGGCCCCGCCCAGGATGCAAGCCATGGAGAACGAGAACAGCTTCTGCCCCGCATGCGACCTCAGCATCCAGACGATGAACACCGCAGCCCCCACGCCGATGGCCGTGAAGAACCAGCGCTGCCACCCCGAGTGATCCGCCAGGAATGAGAAGGCCGCCCCCGTGTTGTGCGCCCGCACGACATTGAAGAAGCTCGTGACGTAAGTCCAGTCACCGACCTTGTAGTAGCCCAGGATCAGCGTCTTGGTGAACTGGTCGATCATCACGATGATCAGCGCCAGCCCCAGCCAGGGCCAGATGCCCAGGCTGCCACCGCGCGAACGCGATGATGCCGATGCGGAACGCGCGGCCGCCATCAGGCAAAGCTCCGCGATTCGCCGGCGCCGAACAGGTTGCTCGTGCAGCGTCCACAGATCGTCGGGTGCGCCGGGTCGTGGCCCACGTCGTCGCGGTAGTGCCAGCAGCGATCGCACTTCTGCGCGGTGCTCGGCGTCACCACCGTCGACAGCTCCTCGCCGGCCGCCAGCTCGATGGCGGAGGCGATGAAGACGAACTTCAGGTCGTCGCCCAGCGAGCCCAGCAGCGCGAAGTCGTCGGCCGGAGCCGTCACCTGCAGGTTGGCCTGCAGCGATGAACCGACCTTGCCTTCGGCACGCACCGCTTCGATGTTCTTGTTCACCGCATCGCGGATCTCGCGGATGCGGCCCCACTTGGCGAGCAGAGCTTCGTCGGGCGCGGCGAACTGGCTGTAGGTCTGCGTGAAGATCGACTCGCCCGGCTTGCCTGTGCCCACGAACTTCCACGCCTCTTCGGCCGTGAAGCTCAGGAACGGCGCCATCCAGCGCAGCATGGCTTGCGAGATGTGCCACAGCGCCGTCTGCGCACTGCGGCGCGCCAGCGAGCCCGGGGCCGTCGTGTAGAGGCGGTCCTTCAGGATGTCGAGGTAGAAACCGCCCAGGTCTTCCGAGCAGTAGATCTGCAGCTTCGCCACCACCGGATGGAACTCGTACACCTGGTAGTGCGCAAGGATCTCGGCCTGGAACTGCGCCGCGCGCGCCATCGCGTAGCGGTCGATCTCGAACAACTGGTCGAGCGGCACCGCGTCCTTCGTGATGTCGAAGTCGCTGGTGTTCGCCATCAGGAAGCGCAGCGTGTTGCGGATGCGGCGGTACGCATCGACCACGCGCGCAAGGATCTTGTCGTCGCCCGCGATGTCGCCCGAGTAGTCGCTCGCAGCCACCCACAGGCGGATGATTTCAGCGCCCAGCTTGCTGCTGATTTCCTGCGGATCGATGCCGTTCTTGAGCGACTTGCTCATCTTGATGCCCTTGGCATCCACCGTGAAGCCGTGCGTGAGCAGGCTCTTGTACGGCGCGCGGTCTTCCAGCATGCAGGCGATCAGCAGCGACGAATGGAACCAGCCGCGATGCTGGTCATGGCCTTCGAGGTACAGGTCGGCTTCGGGGCCGGTCTCGTGGTGCACCGTGGGGTGCGTGCCGCGCAGCACGTGATAGAAGGTCGAGCCCGAGTCGAACCACACCTCCAGGATGTCGGTGCTCTTCGTGTAGCTCGGCGCATCTTCGGCACCCAGGATCTCTTCGACCGTCACACGGCTCCAGGCCTCGATGCCGCCCTTCTCGACGATGTCGGCGGCCTGGTCGAGGATTTCCATGGTGCGCGGATGCAGCTCGCCCGAATCCTTGTGCAGGAAGAACGGGATCGGCACACCCCAGCTGCGCTGGCGGCTGATGCACCAGTCGGGGCGGCCGGCGATCATGTCGTGCAGCCGCGCCTTGCCGTTCTCGGGGAAGAAGCTGGTTTGCTCGATGGCGTCGAGCGCAGTCTGGCGCAGCGTCTTGGGCGCCTTGTCCTTGGTGAACACGCCTTCGCCCTCGTCCATGCGCACGAACCACTGCGCGGCCGCGCGGTAGATCACCGGCGTCTTGTGGCGCCAGCAGTGCGGATAGCTGTGGGTGATCGTCTCGGTGGTCAGCAGGCGGCCCGCGTCGCGCAGCGCGGCGATGATGACCGGCACGGCCTTCCAGATGTTCTGGCCGCCGAACAGCGGGAAATCAGGCGCATAGCTGCCGTTGCCCTGCACCGGGTTCAGGATGTCGTCGTACGCCACGCCGTGGGCGATGCAGGAGTTGAAGTCGTCCACGCCGTAGGCAGGCGAGGAGTGCACAAGGCCCGTGCCGTCGGTGGCGGTGGCGTAGTCGGCCAGGTAGACCGGGGCCACGCGGCGGTAGCCGGCATCCACGTCGTACAGCGGATGCTGGAATTCCAGGCCGCCGAGCTTTTCGCCCTTGACCGTGGCGACCACCTTGCCGTCGAGCGCATAGCGGTTCATGCACATCTCGACCAGCGAGTTGGCCAGGATCAGCAGGCCGCGTTCGGTGTCGACCAGCGAGTATTCAAGCTCGGGGTTGAGGTTGATCGCCTGGTTGGCGGGGATGGTCCACGCGGTGGTGGTCCAGATCACGGCGAAGACGTCGCCCAGCAGCAGGTGGTCGGCCTCGAAGGCCTTGAGCACCTTTTCGCGGTCGTTCGCCTTGAAGGCCACGTCGATGGTCTGGCTCTTCTTGTCGGCGTATTCGATCTCGAACTCGGCCAGCGACGAGCCGCAGTCGAAGCACCAGTACACGGGCTTCAGGCCTCGGTAGACAAAGCCGCGCTCGATCACGCGCTTGAATGCGCGCAGCTCGCCGGCTTCGTTGGCGAAGTCCATCGTCTTGTAGGGATGGTCCCATTCGCCCAGCACGCCCAGGCGCTGGAAGTCGACCAACTGCTGCGCGATCTGCTCGGTGGCGTAGGCGCGGCTCTTGGCCTGCATCTCGTCGCGGCTCAGGTTGCGGCCGAACTGCTTTTCGATGGCGTTCTCGATCGGCAGGCCGTGGCAGTCCCAGCCGGGCACGTAGAGCGCGTCGAAGCCTTCGAGCTGGCGCGCCTTGGTGATCATGTCCTTGAGGATCTTGTTCACCGCGTGACCCATGTGGATCTGGCCGTTGGCGTACGGCGGGCCATCGTGCAGGATGAACTTGGGCGCGCCGTGGCGGGCGTCGCGCAGGCGGTGGTAGCGGCCTTCGTCGTTCCATTCCTTCACCCAGCCCGGTTCGCGCTTGGGCAGGTCGCCGCGCATCGGGAAGGGGGTGTCGGGCAGGTTCAGCGTGGAACGGTAGTCGGTGGGGGTGGCGGCAGCGTCAGACATGTTGGGGTGCGAAACAGAGGGGCTTCGACAGGCTCAGCCCGAACTGCATTGAGCGGTCGGTGCGGAAGAAAAGCCGTTCGCCCTGAGCTTGTCGAAGGGCGGCAGCACGGGGCGTGCAGGGCTAAATTCGGTCGCGCGTGGTCTGGCGGTGGGTTTCGGCGTGGGTCGATGCAAAGAACGCACGTGCGTCGCGCCCATCCTTCGCGATGCCCGCTGTGAGGGCCTCGAGGCTGGTGTAGCGCAATTCGTCGTGCAGTTTGTGCAGGAGTTCCACGCGGACGATTTTACCGTAGGCCCCTTCGGTCCCGAGATGGGAGGGCCACTCCAGGCAATGCGTTTCCAGCAAAACACGGCCGCCGTTGACGTCGTTGGCGTCCAGCGAGGGGCGCACGCCGAGGTTTGCCACGCCGGGCAGGGGCTGGTCGGCCAGGCCGTGGACCAGCACCGCGAAGATGCCGCTGGCCGCCGGTTTCCAGTGCTTGAAGCGCAGGTTGAGGGTGCGGAAACCGTCCTCCTTGCCCGGCGCCGAGGCGCCCAGCGCGCGGCCCAGCTTGCGGCCGTGGACCACGTGGCCCGAGATTGTGTAGGGCCGGCCGAGCAAGGTCTGTGCGTCGGCCATGCGGCCTTCGGCCAGTGCCTCGCGCACGGCCGAGCTGGAAACCCGCAGGCCATGGACTTCGTAGCTGTTCATGCGTGCCACGTCGAAGCCGCGTGCGTCACCGGCCGCATCGAGCATGGCGTAGTCGCCGGCCCGCTTGGCGCCGAAGCGGAAGTCGTCGCCCACGAGCACATAGCGCGCGCCCAGACCGTCGACCAGCACGTTCTGGATGAATTCCTCGGGCGATTGCGACGCCAGCCGGCCGTCGAAGGGCAGCACGATGGTCTGCGCCACGCCGCAGGCCGCCAGCTCGCTGAGCTTGTCGCGCAGCGTGCCGATGCGCGCCGGCGCCAGGTCGGGTTTCTTGGTGAGGGCGGCGAAATAGTCGCGCGGATGGGGCTCGAAGGTCATCACGCAGCTCGGCAGCCCGCGCTGGCGGGCTTCGGTCTGCAAAAGCGCGAGCATGGCCTGGTGGCCACGGTGAACGCCGTCGAAATTCCCAATCGTGAGGGCGCAGGCCGGGGCTACGCCCGGGTGCCGGAAGCCGCGGAAAACCTGCATCGGTGAGTATCTTTTTGATAGCGCCTTTCGCCCGCCAAATGGGCGAATCAGGCCGTTTTGTCACAAAGCCGGTATATTGTGACGCAGTGCGTTGATTGGCGTGGGTCTCCAATGCACTCCGTGTCCCTGGTCTTTCCGTGGTTCTTCCCTTTTTGAGGAGACGTTGGTGAAGGTCTTGAAGCTGTCGGCCCAAGGGCTGCCCCAGTCATGGATATCGCTCGAACAGGCGGTGATTCACTATGCAGCGGACGAAGTTCGCTGGGAAGTGGGCGCGCAGGTCGCGGTGTTCCGTGGGGGCCACAACGCGATCACGGGCGAGCAGTCGCAGATCGCGATCAACAGCATCATCGGCACCAAGGGCGTGCCGCGCATCAATCCCTTCACCCAGCGTCCGGGCCTGACCAACAGCAAGCTGTTTTCGCGCGACCGCAATGTCTGCGCCTATTGCGGCGGGCATTTTCATGAAGACGAGCTCACGCGCGAGCACATCATTCCGTTCGCGCAGAAGGGCATCGACACCTGGATGAACGTGGTCACGGCCTGCAAGCCGTGCAACCACCGCAAGAGCAGCCGCACGCCCGAGCAGGCGAACATGCCGCTGCTGTACGCGCCCTACGTGCCCAGCCTCTGGGAAGACTTCATCCTGCGCAACCGCCGCATCCTGGCGGACCAGATGGAGTTTTTGATGGCGCACCTGCCGCAAAGCTCGCGGCTGCACGACACCTAGCTTCTTCAGCGCTTCCAGTCCGGCGGACGCTTCTCGATGAAGGCCTGAACGCCTTCGAGCGCGCTCTCGTCCATCATGTTGCAGGCCATGGTCTGGCTGGCGTCGGCCAGTGCGGCCTCGATGCCGGTTTCGAGCTGGCGGTAGAACAGGGCCTTGCCGAGCGCAAGCGCCTGGCGGGGCTTGGCAACGATGCTGGCCACCAGCGATTCGACGGCGGCATCGAGCTCCGAAGGCGCCGCCACCCGGTTGACCAGGCCCTTTTCGCGGGCTTCCTGCGCGTTGATGAATTCACCCGTCACCAGCATTTCAAAGGCTTCCTTGCGCCCGAGGTTGCGCGACAACGTCACGCTCGGCGTGGCGCAAAACAGCCCCACGTTCACGCCGCTGACCGCAAAGCGCGCCTCGCTCGACGCCACCGCCAGATCGCAAACGGCGACCAGTTGGCAGCCCGCAGCCGTCGCGATGCCGTGCACGCGCGCGATCACCGGCACGGGCAGCCGCTGGATCGACAGCATCATCGCGCCGCAGCGCTCGAAGAGCTGCTGGTAGTAGCCCAGCGAGGGCTCGGCGCGCATTTCCTTCAGGTCGTGGCCCGCGCAGAAAGCCTTGCCCGCCGCCGCGATGACGACGGCAGGCACGGCGTCGTCGGCCGCGATCTCGTCGATGGCCTGTTCGAGCGCGCCGAGCATGCCCTCGGAGAGCGCGTTGAATGAGGCCGGGCGGTTCAGCGTGAGTGTGACCACGCCGCGCGCATCGCGCGTCGTCAGCACGAAAGGGGTGGTGGTGTCGGACACGGCGGCGCGCCTCACTCAGTAAGTCAGCTCGAGCACCGTGGTCTGCTCCTTGGCGGCAGGCCAGGTGAGGCCGGTGATGCGCTCGCCGTTGAACTCGCCCGTCACCGCGCGCTGCGGTCCGCTGGCGGCAAGGCGCAGCCGCGAAGTCGCCACCCCCGCGCCCTTGGGCGGCACGCCCGCCGGCGGGCTCTGGCCGTCGAAGCGCATGGTGTCGCGCTGCGCGTCGAAATAGCCACGCGGCCGCGTGAAGACGACGACGGCATTGGCGCCGTCATCGGCCGGCAGGATGCGCTCGGGACGCAGGTGCACGAAGTTGCCGCTGCGCGGGAACGGGCTGCGGTAGATGTGCGTGGTGCCGTAGCCGGGCGCGCTGAGGACGAACTCGTAGGCCGTGTCGCCGCGTGCGCTGAACGGCCCCCAGCGGCCATCCGCACCGATGTTCTTGCTGTGCACCGCGTCGCCGCGCCGAGCGCCCGTGGCCGGGTCGACGGCATAGACCGTCACCTGCCCGCCGTTCAGCGAAAGGTTCTCCGCACCGATTGCACGGCCGTTGAGCACGACATTCGCATCGGCCACCACCGCCGTGGTGCGCGGCGCCTCGCCGGTCAGGAACTGCCACGTTGCCGCAAACGCAGCGGGCGAGAACGAGGTCTCGCGGTGGTCGACGCGCGGCAGCACGATGTTGGTCGCGCCCTTGAGCGCCGGGCCGTCGAAGCCGATGTTGGTCGCCTTGCCTGGGGCGCCAATCCACACGCCATCTGGCTGGGCGTACTTGTCGTTGTTGTCCGAGCGCAGCGTCAGCCATTTCACGCCGGGCGTGACTTCTTCGCCGTTCGGCCCCTTCGGTGCATTGAGCTGCTGCATGAAGCCCGACAGCGCAGAGAACTCGTTGTTCTCACGGAAGCCCTTCACCGCCCAGATGCCGTGGGCTGGATTGCCGCCCAGCACCACGTGGCTCACCACCGCCGCGCCGCCGCCGTTCTGCACGTAGTTGCGGATGGTGTTGCCGCCGCGCGAATTGCCGATCAGCACGACCTTGCTGGCGCCCGTGGTCTTCAGCACCTTGTCGACTTCGGCCTTGAGGAACACCGCCGACTCGCCGGTCGAGCTGCGTCCGGGTTGGGCCACGGCATCGTCGTCGCGGGCAAGGGGATTGGGCTGGTCGACCGCAAACAGCCGGTCGCGCGGCCAGCCGTTCGACTCGAAACGCCAGATCGTCGTTTGCCACAGCGCCGCCGAATCGCCGTTGCCGTGCATGAACACGATCGGCGGGCGTTCGGTGAACGAAGGCGAGGGGGCGGTGGCGCAAGCGGTCAGCATGGCGGTGGTCGATGCGGTCCCGATGACGGCAAGGGCAAGTAGGGTGCGGCGTGATGGCATGTGTCGTTCCTGGGCGGGGTTCCAAGTAGAAACGCCCACCGGCGCAAGGCGGGCGGGCGTTGGATGCTAGGGGAAAAAGGCCGTCAGGCGAAGACGCCGGCCGTGTCCTGCATGCGGGCCGACACTTCGCCCAGGTGATGCAGGGTGTCGCCGAAGGTCAGCTCGAGCTGCGTGAGCTTGCGGAAGTAATGGCTGCCGATGTATTCGTCGGTCACCCCGATGCCGCCATGCAGCTGCACCGAGTTGGCGGCGACGTAGCGCATCGACGTGCCCAGCTGGTACTTGGCGCGCGCCAGCGCCTGGCGGCGTTCTTCCGCCGGGGCGTTGAGCTTGAGCGTGGCGTAGTAGCTCATCGAGCGTGCCAACTCGAGCTGCATCTTCATGTCGGCGACGCGATGGCGCAGTGCCTGGAAGCTGGAGATGACCACGCCGAACTGCTTGCGCTGGTTCATGTACTCGATGGTGAGGGCGACCGTCTTGTCCATCACGCCGACGGCTTCGGCGCAGGTGGCGGCAATGCCGACGTCGACCGCGTATTCGAGGGCGGCGAGGCCGTCGAGCGTGATCAGCGTGGCGTCTGCCTTGTCGAACACGACTTCGGCCGCGCGGCCGCCGTCTTGCGTGCCGTAGCCGCGGGCTTCGACGCCGCTGGCGCTGCGCTCGACCAGGAAGAGGGCGATCTTGCCGTCGACCTTGGCGGGCACGAGGTAGGCATCAGCTTCGTCGCCCACGGGCACCACGCTCTTGGCGCCGTTCAGCGCCCAGCCGGTGCCGGTCTTGGCGGCGTGCGCGTCGCACACGTCGAGGCGGTAGCGTGCCTTGCGCTCCTGGTAAGCCAGCACCACGATGGCCTGGCCGCCGGCGATGCGCGGCAGCCAGCCTTCCTTGGTGCTTGCGTCGGCATAGCCGCTGAGCACCGCGCCGGCAATCAGCGTCTGCGCGAAAGGCTCCAGCACGATGCCGCGGCCCAGTTCTTCCATCACGACCATGCCGGCCACCGGGCCCATGCCCAGGCCGCCGTCGTCTTCGGCGATGTACAGGCCGCCCAGGCCGAGCTCGGCCAGTTCGTCCCAGGCCTCGCGCGAGAAGCCGCCCTTGGCCTCGATGCCGCGGCGGCGCTCGAAGTCATAGCCCTTGTCGACCCACTTGCGAACGGCGTCGCGCAGTTGTTCCTGGTCGTCGGTGAAATTGAAATCCATGTGCGTGTCTCCTCAGCCCAGAACCGTCTGCGCGACGATGTTGCGTTGCACTTCGTTCGAACCGCCGTAGATGGTGGTCTTGCGCATGTTGAAGAAGGTCGACGTCAGCGGCGCGATGGCCGGATTGCCGCCCGGGAAGTTGCCTTGCCAACCGGCTTCCATCGCTTCGCGGATCAGCGGCAGCGAATACGGGCCGCCCGCCAGCATCATCAGTTCGCTGTAGCGCTGCTGGATTTCGCTGCCGCGGATCTTGAGCAGGCCCGCCACGTCGAGCGAGTTCTTGCCCGAGGTCGCGGCGGAGAGCACGCGCAGCACCATCATCTCGAGGGCGACGATGTCGACTTCGAGCTTGGCGATCTCGTCGCGGAAGCGCTGGTCGTCGTAGACACCTTCGCTCTTGGCGATGCGTTTGAGACGCTCCAGTTCGCGCTTGGCACGGTTCACGTCGGCGATGTTGGTGCGCTCGTGCGAGAGCAGGTGCTTGGCGTAGGTCCAGCCCTTGTTCTCTTCGCCGATCAGGTTCTCGGCCGGCACTTCGACGTTGTCGAAGAACACTTCGTTCACTTCATGGCCGCCGTCGAGCAGCTTGATCGGGCGCACGGTGACGCCGGGCGACTTCATGTCGAGCAGCAGGAAGCTGATGCCGGTCTGGGGCTTGCCTTCGTTGCTGGTGCGCACGAGGTTGAACATCCAGTCGCCGTACTGGCCGAGCGTGGTCCAGGTCTTCTGGCCGTTGACGATGTACTTGTCGCCCTTGCGCTCGGCCTTGGTCTTGACCGAAGCCAGGTCAGAGCCCGAGCCCGGTTCGCTGTAGCCCTGGCTCCACCAGACTTCGCCGCTGGCGATGCCCGGGAGAAAGCGCTTTTGCTGCTCGGCATTGCCGAAGGCCATGATCACCGGGGCCACCATGACGGGGCCGAAGGGGATGATGCGCGGCGCGCCGGCCAGTGCGGTTTCTTCCTCGAACAGATGGCGCTGGATGGCGGTCCAGCCGGGGCCGCCGAATTCCTTCGGCCAGCCGTAGCCGAGCCAGCCCTTCTTGCCAAGAATCTTGGCCCAGTTCTGCAGATCGTCGCGCGTCAATTCGAGCGCGTTGTGCACCTTGTGCGAAATCTCTTTGGGAAGGTTTTCTTTGACCCAGGCGCGAACCTCTTCGCGGAACTTCTGTTCTTCGGGTGTGAAGCTCAAATCCATGCGTGCCTCGCTGTGTTGATCGGTTCACCGCAGACGCGGTGTGTCTCCGGAACTGCGAGTTTTAGCACGGTCGTGCTGTGAAACGGTGTCCGCGCGGCGACAAGCCGTGACAACGGTGCCCCGGTCGGGGCGGAATCGGGGGCACGGATAATCCCGCCTCCCATGAAGAACATCGTGATCCTGATTTCCGGCGGCGGCTCCAACATGGCGGCGATCGTGCGCGCCGCCGAGCGCGACCGCTGGGCCGACCGATTCGGCGCGCGCATCGCGGCGGTCGTGAGCAACAAGGCCGAGGCCGGCGGGCTGGCGCTGGCCAAGTCACATGGCATCGACACCGCTGTCATCCCGCACAAGGATTTCGCCAGCCGCGAGGCTTTCGACGAGGCGCTGGCGAAGGTCGTCGACGGCTATTCGCCGGCGCTGGTGGTACTGGCGGGGTTCATGCGCATTCTGACGCCCGGCTTCGTCGGCCGCTATGCCGGGCGGCTGGTGAACATCCATCCCTCGCTGCTGCCCGCATTTCCTGGCCTTCATACGCACCAGCGCGCCATCGAGGCGGGCTGCAAGGTGGCGGGCGTGACCGTTCATCAAGTGACCACCGAACTCGACCATGGGCCGATCCTGGCGCAGGCGGCTGTTCCGGTGCTGCCCGACGACACTGCGGCGACGCTGGCGGGGCGGGTGCTGGCGCAAGAGCACCTGTTGTATCCACGTGCCATCGCTGGATGGCTGTCAGATACATAGAGTCACATTCGGTAAAGTTGTTTATATTCGCGGGTTTTCCGAGAGTTTCGACGTGAAAACCCAATCGCTGATGCTGACTGTCGTTGCCGGTGCCGCCCTGATGGCCGCCTGCGCCGCTCCGGCCCCCGCACCCGCCCCGGCGCCCGCCGCGCCGCCGCCGGAGCCGGTCTACCAGTGCAATGCGGACGGAGCGCGGTTCGCCGTTGGCCAGCCACTGACACCTCAACTCGAAGCTGCGGCCCGTTCGCGTTCTGGCGCCGGTGTTCTGCGCGTGCTGAAGCCGAACCAGGCGGCAACGATGGAATTGAATGGCGGCCGGCTCAATCTCGATGTCGACGCACGCAACCGCGTGACTGGCGTTCGCTGCGGTTGATGGAATTCGGGTTGCTATTCAAAATATAGCGACCCACACAGGCAGGACGCCCGCGACAGGCCTGCCGGACTAGATCGGGGTGAATCTTCGCCGCAGCGTGCCGTCGATCTCGACGGTTTCGCCGAACATCGCGGCAGGACGGACCCAGAGTCCATGGGCACCATACAAGGCGCGGTACAGCGTCATCGGCTCGAGGGTTTCGCTGTGGCGCACAGTGCCGATCACCTCGTATTCGCCGCCTTTGTAGTGGCGGTAGCGGCCGGGAGGGGTTTCGATCAGGGGTGGCAGGTCGTCGTCGTTCAACGGGGGCTTCTTTCTTCAAAAACTGTCGGGGTTTGATTTGACGGAGTCGGATGGATCGCGCTGATTTTGTTCACCTGGTTCGACTGAGCGAGCATGCCAGCGCGGACGACAGTGCGCGCTATCGCCGCAACGTCGCGGCCTTTGCCGCGCTCGGCTACCTGTGGGTGCTGGGTTGCCTCGGGCTCGCGGTGGGCATCATTGTCTGGGTGATTTCGTCGTTCGATCGCGAGCGCTTCGGCTTCATGCGGGGCTGGCTCCTGCTGTTTGCCGCAGGCTTGCTGTGGGCCACGGTGCGAGCGCTCTGGGTGCGCTTTGAAGCGCCCGAGGGCCAGGAGCTTTCCCGCGAAGATGCGCCGGTGCTCTTCGAAGCGCTGGACCGCATCCGCGCCAGGATCAAGGGGCCGCCCGTTCATCACGTCTACCTGGACGACGAGTTCAATGCCAGCATTCGCCAGGTGCCGCGCTTCGGGCTCTTCGGCGGCGCGGTCAACTCCCTGAGCATCGGCCTGCCGCTGCTGATGATGCTGGACCGGCGCCGGCTGCTGTCGGTGCTGGCGCACGAATACGGCCATCTGCGCGGCAATCACGGCAAGCTGAGCGCCTGGATCTACCGCACGCGCCTGTCGTGGCTCAAGCTCGACGCCAACCTGCAGCGCAACGAAGGCGTGATGGCGCTGTTTTCGCAGGCGTTCTTCCACTGGTACTTTCCGCGCTTCGCCGCCAGGACGTTTGCGCTCGCCCGGCAGGACGAGTACGAGGCCGACCGCATTTCGGGCCGACTGCTGGGCGCGCCGGTGGCGGCCGCCGCACTGACCGAGATTGCGATCAAGGGCAACTGGTATGCCAACGAGTTCTGGCCCTGGCACTGGTCGCGCGCCGAGCACGAACCGCAGCCGCCGGGGCCGTTCGCCGCCTTGCGCAAGCGCGTCCGCACGCCGCCCAGCGACGAATTCGCGCGCCAGGCACTGCGCGATGCGATGCGCCGTGTCAGCGACCTGGAAGACACCCACCCCGTCTTGCGCGACCGGCTCGAGGCGCTGGAGCAGAAGGCCGTCCTGCCCGAGTGGTCGGTGCGGCCCGCGCTGGAACTGCTGGCCGATCGCAAGAAATGGATCGAGCATTTCGACAACCAGTGGCGCGGTGCGCATGCCGCCGACTGGAAACAGCATCACGCGCACAGGTCGCGCATTCGCGAGCGCATCGAGGTGCTGGCCGCCCGCGGCGAGCACAACACGCCCGACGAAATGGTCGAGTGGGCCGACTCGGAGCGGCGGCTCGATCCAGCGGCGCCCGTGCGGGTCCGCTACGAGAGCGCTCTTCGGATTGCGCCGGAACATCCGGGTGCGTTGCGCGGGCTGGTTCAGATGCTGCCCAGCAGCGATCGTACGTCCCGTCTGGTCGTGCTCGAACGGCTGCATCAATCGGGCGCAGCCAGCCGCTGGTGGGCGGCGAAGAGCGCCGTGGCTTCGCTCGAAGATCCCGATGCCGGGGGGCACGATGAAGAGGCGCTCAAGCTGTGGCGCGGCCGGCTCAAGGACGCTGAAGAGGCCGAGGCGCGCGCCTGGGAAGAAATCACCGGCACGCCTTTCTTCAGCCAGATTTCG
The DNA here is from genome assembly GCF_051216615.1 of Variovorax raffinosi. NCBI lineage: Bacteria > Pseudomonadati > Pseudomonadota > Betaproteobacteria > Burkholderiales > Comamonadaceae > Variovorax > Variovorax raffinosi. The sequence goes on along the minus strand of NZ_JBPJZR010000010.1, from coordinate 43,522 downwards.
CGGCACGACCTGAACGACTACGAGTTGGGCGAACTGCGGGCCGACCTCGTGCGTTGCCTGCCCGCTTCGCGGGCCTGGCTGGTGCGCAAGGACCTGCGCGAATTTCCGTGGCGCCGCGCCTACATCGTGTTCATCGAGCTGCCGGGCCTGGACGATGACGATCGCTGGCAACTGTGCCGCCAACTGGAGCACACCCTGACTCTGCCGGGCGCTGCGCTGGTGCTGTGGGCGGGCCATTCGCCCACTCTGGAGGACATCGAAAGGCAGGCTTTCGGAGCGCTCTGGACGCGCCAAGCATAGCCCTTCGGGTTGCAGGTCCGGCTGGCTGAGACAATCGGGGGATGCACCCCAAAGCCCTGTTGGAGGCCACCGCCGATCTGGTCGGCCTTGTCCTGAAATTCGATCACCCGGCCGACCAGGTCGTTTCCCGCTTCTTTCGCGACCATCGCGAGTTCGGCCCGCGCGAACGCGCGACGCTTGCCGAGACCGTCTACACCGTGCTTCGCAAGAAGCTGCTGTTCGATCACCTCTCGCCCTCGGGCAGTGGCTCGAAGGAGCGCCGCATGGCGATCCTGGGCTTTTACGGCCCGCGCGATTTTCTGAAAAGCGCGCTGAACGATGTCGAGAAGCGCTGGCTCGACAACTGCGATGCCGTCAAGCCGGAAGACCTGCTGGAGCGCCATCGCCACAACCTGCCTGAGTGGCTGGTGGCACCGCTGAAGGCCCAGCTGGGCGACGGTTTCTGGCCGCTGGTCGAAAGCCTGCAGGAGCCGGCGCCGCTCGACTTGCGCGTCAATGTCCTGACGGACAAGCGGGCTGAAGTGAAGGCGGAGCTTGCGAAGGCCGCTATCAAATCGGTAGTGACCCCGTTCTCGCCCTGGGGCTTGCGCATCGAGGGCAAGCCGGCGCTGACCAAGCTGGATGTCTTTGCCCGTGGCGCCGTCGAGGTGCAGGACGAAGGCTCGCAACTGCTGGCGCTGTTGCTGGACGCCAAGCGTGGCGAGATGGTGGTCGACTTTTGCGCCGGTGCCGGCGGCAAGACGCTGGCCATTGGCGCCACGATGCGCAACACCGGTCGTCTCTACGCCTTCGATACCTCGGCGCACCGGCTCGACGCGCTCAAGCCGCGGCTGGCGCGCAGCAAGCTGTCGAACGTCCATCCGGCCGCGATTGCTCATGAGCGCGACGACCGCGTCAAGCGTCTGGCGGGCAAGATCGACCGCGTGCTGGTCGATGCGCCCTGTTCGGGGCTCGGCACGCTGCGCCGCAATCCGGACCTGAAATGGCGTCAGTCGCTCAAATCGGTCGAAGAATTGACGGTCAAGCAGACCGCCATCCTGCAAAGTGCGGCACGGCTCGTGAAATCGGGCGGCCGGCTGGTTTACGCCACCTGCAGTGTGCTGCCAGAGGAAAACGAGGCCATTGCCGAAGCTTTTGCCGCCGCCAACCCCGATTTCGAGCCCCAGGACGCTGCGGAACTGCTGCAGGGGCTCAAAGTGGAGGGTTTCGAGGCACTTTGCGCTGGCGGGGCGGACGGCCGGCGTTACGTGCGGCTGTGGCCGCATCGCCATTCCACCGATGGATTCTTTGCGGCGGTGTGGAACCGCAAATAGGCGCAGGACTCCAATCGAGGGTTAATCAGTGCTTTTCTTGAAGGGTAAAAGGCCTCGTTTTGACCCTCCCGACTTAAAATCGCTGGTTATCTGAAGGCTGCACCTTCGTGTGGCCATGGAGTACCTGACTCAATGTTGCTTCCTGACTCCGCCGTTCTGAACGCGGCCATCCAATGGCTCGGACACGGCCTGTGGGATCTTGCTTGGTGGCAAGTGGTGTTGTATACGCTCGTCACCACGCACATCACCATCGCAGCGGTCACGATCTTCCTGCACCGCACGCAGACGCACCGGGCCATGGATCTGGGCCCGATCCCGTCGCATTTCTTCCGTTTCTGGCTGTGGCTGGGCACCGGCATGGTGACCAAGGAATGGGTCGCCATTCACCGCAAGCACCACGCCAAGTGCGAAACGGAAGAAGACCCGCACAGCCCGCAGGTCAAGGGCATCGACGAAGTGTTCTGGCGCGGCGCCGAGCTGTATCGCAAGGAGTCGAAGAACAAGGAAACGATGGAGCGCTACGGTCACGGCACGCCCGATGACTGGATCGAGCGCAACCTCTACACGCGCTACAGCTGGCAAGGCGTCGGCCTGATGCTGATCATCAACTTGGCGCTGTTCGGCACGCTCGGCATGGCCGTGTGGGCTGTGCAGATGCTCTGGATTCCGATCACTGCCGCTGGCATCATCAACGGCATTGGTCACTACTGGGGTTACCGCAACTTCGAGGCGCCCGACGCCAGCCGCAACATCTCGCCCTGGGGCCTGATCATTGGTGGTGAAGAGCTGCACAACAACCATCACACCTACCCGACCTCGGCCAAGTTCTCGGTCAAGAAGTACGAATTCGACATCGGCTGGGTCTACATCCAGGCAATGCAGGCGATCGGTTGGGCCAAGGTCAAGAAGGTGCCGCCGAAGATGCAGATGGGCGACATCCAGCCCGTGGCCAATGAAAAGACGCTGGAAGCCGTCATTGCCAATCGCTACGAAGTGATGGCCGGCTATGCCCGCGAAATGCGCCGTGCAACCACCGAAGAGCTGGCCATGCTGAAGACCAAGGGTGCCGACCTGTCGGTGCTCAAGGCTGCCAAGCGCTGGCTGCACCGCGACGACGACAAGGTGCCTGCATCGGCCCGTACGCATGTGGTGCAAGCCCGTGCCGCTCACCCGGTGCTCGACAAGATGGTCACGATGCGCGAAGAGCTGCGTCAGCTCTGGCTGAACACCTCGCAGTCGCGCGAGCAGTTGGCGGCTGATCTGGCAGCCTGGTGCCACCGGGCCGAGGCCAGCGGCATTGCGGGCCTGCGTGAGTTCTCGACCCGCTTGCGCGCTGCGCGCATCTAGGAAGATCAAGCAAGCAGAGCGGTTCATCTGCCCATAAAAAAAGCCGACCTTCAAGGTCGGCTTTTTTGTGTCCGCCGTATTTGTATTTCCCAAATGAATAGTGAAAGAGAAATAGACGGGCAACAAAAAACCCGCTGGATCACAGCGGGTTTTTTGTTTGGACAACCAAGGCTGAATTACTTCAGCTTGATTTCCTTGTATTCGACGTGCTTGCGTGCCTTCGGGTCGAACTTCATGATCGACATCTTTTCAGGCATCGTCTTCTTGTTCTTGCTGGTCGTATAGAAGTGGCCGGTACCCGCGGTGGATTCCAGCTTGATCTTTTCGCGTCCGCCTTTGCTCGTTGCCATGATTCAGCTCCTTAAGCTTGGCCGCGTGCGCGCAGGTCTGCGAGCACGGCGTCGATACCGTTCTTGTCGATCAGGCGCAGAGCTGCGCTCGAAACACGCAGGCGAACCCAGCGGTTTTCAGTCTCGACCCAGAAACGGCGATATTGCAGGTTCGGCAGGAACCGGCGCTTGGTTTTGTTGTTGGCGTGGGAAACGTTGTTTCCGACCATCGGGCCTTTGCCCGTTACGTCGCATACGCGTGCCATGTGGACACTCTTTCTTGAACAGCTGGCACCGGCGCAATCGTGGCGATTGCAGGGTGTTTTGCAGCTTGACCTCGCCAGAAACGGGTGGCGGTACCCCGGCTTTGCCGTAACCCAGCCCTCGATGAGGGCATGGCCATATTTCGGCAAAGCCTCGGATTATAGCCCTTTTGCTCGAGGGCGGGTTTGGCTAGTCGTCCTGTTCAAGGAAGCGTTGCGCATCCAGCGCCGCCATGCAGCCCGTGCCAGCGCTCGTGATGGCCTGGCGATACACGTTGTCCTGCACGTCGCCGGCCGCGAACACGCCCGGAATGCTGGTCATCGTGGCGAAGCCCTGCAGGCCCGAGCGGGTCAGGATGTAGTTGTCCTTCATCTCCAGTTGGCCCTGGAAGATGTCGGTGTTCGGGTGGTGCCCGATGGCGATGAAGCAGCCCTTGAGGTCGATCTGCTCGGTGGCGCCGGTTTGCGTGTTCTTGATGCGGATGCCTGTCACGCCGGTGCCGTCACCCAGCACCTCGTCAAGCTGGTTGTGCAGCTTCAGCACGATCTTGCCTTCGGCCACCTTTTCCATGACCTTGTCGATCAGGATGGGCTCGGCGCGGAACTTGTCGCGGCGATGAACCAGCGTGACCTTGTTGGCGATGTTGGAGAGGTACAGCGCTTCCTCGACGGCCGTGTTGCCGCCGCCGATCACGCAGACTTCCTGCTCGCGATAGAAGAAGCCGTCGCAGGTCGCGCATGCCGAGACGCCGCGCCCCATGAACTTTTCTTCTGAATCGAGGCCCAGGTACTTGGCGGAGGCGCCGGTGGCAATGATCAGCGAGTCGCAGGTGTAGGTGCCGCTGTCGCCCGTGAGGGTGAAGGGGCGCTTGCTCAGGTCGACCTTGTTGATGTGGTCGAACACGATCTGGGTCTTGAACCGTTCCGCATGCTCCAGAAAGCGCTGCATCAGGTCCGGGCCCTGCACGCCGTGCACGTCGGCCGGCCAGTTGTCGACCTCGGTGGTCGTCATCAACTGACCGCCTTGGGCGATACCTGTAATGAGCAAAGGCTGGAGATTTGCGCGGGCGGCGTAGACCGCGGCGGTATATCCGGCCGGGCCGGAGCCGAGAATTAAAACCTTGGCGTGTTGGGGAGCAGACATGAGTAGAAAACCTAGGAAATACGCTGCTTCAGCGTGTACATTTTCAGGGTGGTAGCGATATATGTGGAGTATCACCGCTCGGTTCAACACCGGGTGCACGGTGTTTTCAATGCGCGCGATTGTAGTAATCCATTGGCTTGCCTTTTGGACGACTCCGCGCGCTGTATCAGGGAATTGATAAATGTCGATGCTGTCCAACCTTGAATTGCTTCGGCGCGTTCCTTTGTTCGCGTCGCTGACGGCCACGCAGTCCGCAAGCATCGCGGATGCGATCATCAAGAAGCGCTTCAAGCGTGCCGAAGTCGTTGTGGAGCAGGGCAAGAAGTCCGACGCGCTCTACATCATCCTGACGGGGCGCGCGCGCGTCACGAGCGCCGACAGCCGCGGCCGCGAGGTAATTCTTGCCACGCTGCACCCCGGTGACTACCTGGGCGAGATGAGCCTGATCGACGACGAGCCGCATTCGGCCACCGTCCGCACCGAAATCCAGTGCGACGTGCTCATGCTGGGCCGCGACGCCTTTGCGCGCTGCCTGCCCGAGAACTCCTCGATGGCCTACAACATCATGCGCGGCCTGGTGCAGCGCCTGCGCCACGCCGACCGCAAGATCGAGTCGCTCGCGTTGATGGACGTCTACGGTCGCGTGGCACGCTCGCTGCTCGAATTCGCCGTCGATGACGGCGCGGGCAATCTCAAGGTTCGCGACAAGATCTCCCGACAGGACCTCGCCAAGATGGTTGGCGCCTCACGCGAAATGGTGAGCCGCGTGATGAAGGATCTCGAAGAGCGCGGCTTCGTGCAGACCCAGGACGATGGGTCGATGATCGTCAAGGAACGGCTCCTGTCTCTCGCCTGAGCCTCCGGGGCTGGGGCCGCCTTGGGCGACCGCCACGGCCTTTTGTTGTAGTGTTCGTGCGTCCGGCTCCCGATTTTCTGGGTCGGGCGCCGTGTTTTCCATGACCTATTCGCTCAATACGCTTCAATCTTCTTCTGCCGCCGAAGGGCAACCCGTGCGCATGCGCGCCATGCGCTTCGCCCACGAAATCACGCTGATTGTCGGATTCGCGGCGCTGCTGTTCTGGCTGCTTGCGATGCTGAGCTTCACGCCTTCCGATGCCGCGTGGTCGACCTCGGGTACAGGCGGAGACGTCAAGAACTGGGGTGGCCGCATCGGCGCCTGGCTGGCCGATGGCAGCTACTTCCTGGCAGGCTATTCCGTCTGGTGGTGCCTGGCCGCAGGTTTGCGCGCATGGCTCTCGTCGCTGGCGAACTGGTTGCGTGGTGGCGAGTCGGCACCGGCCGAACAGCCCGTGCGCGGCCGGTTCAACCGCAGCCGCATTGCCTTCTGGATTGGCCTTGTCCTGCTGCTGTGCGCAAGCACCATGCTCGAATGGTCGCGGCTGTACCGGCTCGAATCGCACCTGCCCGGTTCTGGCGGCGGCGCGCTGGGCTACCTGGTGGGGCCGTCCAGCGTTCGCTGGATGGGCTTTACCGGCTCGGCGCTGGTGGCCATCGCCATCGGCGTGATCGGCTCGGCGCTGGTTTTCCGTTTCTCGTGGAGCCTGATTGCCGAGCGCATCGGCGCACGCGCCTATTCGCTGTTCGAGTCGCGCCGCGAAAAGCGCGAAATGGCGGCCGACATCGCCATGGGCAAGCAGGCTGCCCGCGAACGCGCCGAGGCCGACGAACCCGCGTTCACGCGCGGCGGTGACTCGGGCCGAGGCAGCGAGCCGGCGATGAATCCCGGATCGTCCGCCTTTGCCGATGACGACGAAGAAATCCTCATCGAGCCGCGCCCCAAGCGCCGTGCCGCATCGCCGCCGGTGCAGATCGAGCCCGCGATGACCGAAGTGCCCAAGAGCGATCGTGTCGTCAAGGAGCGCCAGAAACCGCTCTTCAATGAACTGCCCGACAGCAAGCTGCCGCAGGTCGATCTGCTCGATGCCGCGCTGGTGCGCCAGGAGACGGTGTCGCCCGATACGCTCGAGATGACCTCGCGCATGATCGAGAAGAAGCTGAAGGATTTCGGCGTCGAAGTGCGCGTGGTGCTGGCATCGCCTGGCCCGGTGATCACACGCTACGAAATCGAGCCCGCCACCGGCGTCAAGGGCTCGCAGATTCTCGGGTTGGCCAAGGACCTGGCGCGTTCGCTCTCGCTGGTGTCGATCCGCGTGGTCGAGACCATCCCCGGCAAGAACTACATGGCGCTCGAACTGCCGAACGCCAAGCGCCAGTCGATCAAGCTCAGCGAAATCCTGGGCTCGCAGATCTACAACGAAGGCAAGTCGATGCTCACGATGGGCCTCGGCAAGGACATCATCGGCAACCCCGTGGTGGCCGACCTCGCGAAGATGCCGCACGTGCTGGTGGCCGGTACCACCGGCTCGGGCAAGTCGGTCGGTATCAACGCCATGATCCTGTCGCTGCTCTACAAGGCCGAGGCACGCGATGTTCGCCTGCTCATGATCGACCCGAAGATGCTCGAAATGTCGGTCTACGAAGGCATCCCGCACCTGCTGGCGCCCGTGGTCACCGACATGCGTCAGGCGGCCCACGGCCTGAACTGGTGCGTGGCCGAAATGGAGCGCCGCTACAAGCTCATGAGCAAGCTCGGCGTGCGCAATCTGGCCGGCTACAACACCAAGATCGACGAAGCCAAGGCGCGCGAGGAGTTCATCTACAACCCCTTCAGCCTCACGCCCGACGATCCCGAGCCGCTGCGCCGCGAGCCGCACATCGTCGTCGTGATCGACGAGCTGGCCGACCTGATGATGGTGGTCGGCAAGAAGATCGAAGAACTAATCGCCCGCCTCGCGCAGAAGGCGCGCGCCGCCGGCATCCACCTGATCCTGGCCACGCAGCGGCCCAGCGTCGACGTGATCACCGGCCTGATCAAGGCCAACATCCCGACGCGCATCGCGTTCTCGGTGGGCTCCAAGATCGACAGCCGCACCATCCTCGACCAGATGGGCGCCGAGGCGCTGCTGGGCATGGGCGACATGCTCTACATGGCCAGCGGCAGCGGCCTGCCGATTCGCGTGCATGGCGCCTTCGTGAGCGATGAGGAAGTGCATCGCGTGGTGGCCTACCTCAAGAGCCAGGGCGAGCCTGACTACATCGAAGGCGTGCTCGAAGGCGGCACGGTCGATGGCGACGGTGATGGCGACATGCTCGGCGGCGGCGATGCCGAGAAAGACCCGATGTACGACCAGGCGGTCGAGGTCGTGCTCAAGAACCGCAAGGCCAGCATCTCGCTGGTGCAGCGCCACCTGAAGATCGGCTACAACCGCGCGGCGCGCCTTGTCGAAGACATGGAAAAGGCTGGCCTGGTCAGTGCCATGAGCGGCAGCGGCCAGCGCGAAATATTGGTGCCCGCGCGCACGGAGTAATTCGCGAACCGGGTGTCGGTATTCAGGTTACGTGCTGAAAGGCAATTTGCAAAAACACGCATTCGGCGTTGCAAATCTTCATGAAGACCTGCACCTGCTTCAATTCGCGGCGTGTAGGGTCGATGCCCGGTGCCACAGCTTTTCCGAGGAATCCAAATTGAAATTGCGTCATTGGCTATTGATCGGCCTTCTCAGTTCCGCCAACGCATGGGCCGGCGGGCTTGAAAGCCTCGAAACCTTCGTGAAGACGGTCAAGTCGGGCCGCGCCGATTTCACCCAGACCGTGACCGCGCCTGCGCGCGAAGGGCAGCCGGGCCGCGTGAAGACGTCGACCGGCACCTTCGAATTCCAGCGCCCGGGCAAATTCAAGTTCGACTACCAGAAGCCTTTTGCGCAAGTCATCGTGGCTGACGGCAAGACGCTGTGGCTCTACGACGCCGACCTGAACCAGGTCACGCAGCGCGCCCAGGCGCAGGCGTTGGGCTCCACGCCCGCCGCGCTGATCGCGGCGGCGCCCGATCTGCGCGCGTTGCAGGCCGATTTCGCGCTGGAAGCCGCGCCTGAGCGCGATGGGCTGCAATGGGTCAAGGCCACGCCGAAGAACAAGGATGGCCAGCTGCAAAGCGTGCAGGTCGGCTTTCAGGGCGAGGCACTGGCGGCGCTCGAAATTCTCGACAGCTTCGGCCAGCGTTCGGTGCTGAAGTTCAGCAAGGTCGAAGTGAATCCTTCGCTGCCTGCCAGCGTGTTCGACTTCAAGGCGCCTGCGGGCGCGGATGTCGTCAAGCAATAAGCAAGAAAAGCACGACAGGCTTGGCTACCGCCCACCAACCCCTCGCCGAGCGCCTGCGTCCCAAGACGCTGGGCGAAGTGATTGGCCAGCAGCACCTGCTGGGGCCGGGCATGTCCTTGCGCATCGCTTTCGAGTCGGGCCAGCCGCATTCCTGCATCCTTTGGGGCCCGCCGGGCACTGGCAAGACCACCATCGCGCGGCTCATGGCCGATGCCTTCGACGCGCAGTTCCTGAGCATCAGCGCGGTGCTCGGCGGCGTGAAGGACATCCGCGAGGCGGTGGAGCGCGCCACGGCCGCGCGCGACGGGCTGGAGCAGCAGCGCACGATCGTCTTCGTCGACGAGGTGCACCGCTTCAACAAGAGCCAGCAGGATGCCTTCCTGCCGCATGTGGAGTCGGGCCTTTTCACCTTCATCGGCGCGACCACCGAGAACCCTTCCTTCGAGGTCAACTCGGCCCTGCTGTCTCGCGCCGCCGTCTACGTGCTGCAGTCGCTCAATGAAGCCGATCTCAAGCAGATCGTCACGCGGGCCCAGGCGATACAAGCTGTGCCCGCGATCGACGACACGGCCGTCGACCGTCTGGTGGCCTATGCCGACGGCGATGCACGCCGCCTGCTCAACACGCTCGAAACGCTGGCCGTCGCGGCCCGCGCCGAGAAGCTCGAGCGCATCAACGACGAATGGCTGCTGCGAGTGCTCGGCGAGCGCATGCGCCGCTACGACAAGGGCGGCGAGCAGTTCTACGACACCATCAGCGCGCTGCACAAGTCGGTGCGCGGCAGCGATCCCGATGCCGCGCTCTACTGGTTCGTGCGCATGCTCGACGGTGGTGCCGACCCGCGCTACATGGCGCGGCGGCTGGTGCGCATGGCGAGCGAAGACATCGGCCTGGCCGATCCGCGCGCGCTGCGGCTGGCGCTCGATGCGGCCGAGGTCTACGAGCGCCTGGGCACGCCCGAAGGCGAACTCGCGCTGGCCGAATGCGTGGTCTACCTTGCGATCGCGCCCAAGTCGAACGCGGTCTACAAGGCCTACAACGCGGTGCGCGCCCTCATCAAGAAGGACAGCACCCGCCCGGTGCCCATGCACTTGCGCAACGCGCCGACCAAGCTCATGAAGGAGCTCGACTACGGCAAGGGTTACCGCTATGCGCACGACGAAGAGGGCGGTTTCGCCGCCGGCGAGCGCTACCTTCCCGAGGGCCTGGAAGGTCAGGTTTTCTATGAGCCGGTCGAGCGCGGACTCGAAATCCGCATCGCCGAAAAGCTGCGCGAACTGCGCCGCCGAAACGCCGAACGAGACGACTGATACTGTCTTGCAACATGCGCTCGCACAGCGCATGACCTCACGCGCATACAGCATGAGGTGAGCGGGTAAACCCCGGTCAACACGCACCAAACCAGCGCTGGTGCGTGCTTACAATCCCGCCCACTAATCCGCCAGCGACACATGTTGGCTGGTTTTTTGCTTGTCAAGCCAAGGGCGCCAAACCGGTGCCTCGGTGGGTGCATGGCACCCCGCATCGGTGCAACACATAGGAATCGCGTTATGGAAATATTGCTGCAGCAGATCATCAACGGTCTGGTTCTCGGCAGCATGTATGCCTTGATAGCCTTGGGCTACACCATGGTGTACGGCATCATCAACCTGATCAACTTTGCGCACGGGGAAGTGCTGATGGTGGGGGCACTCACCAGTTGGACCATCATCGGTCTCATGAAGGACGGCATGCCCAACACACCGGGCTGGCTGATCCTCCTCATCGCGCTGATCATTGCCTGCATCGTTGCGGCAACCCTCAACTTCGTGATCGAGAAAGTGGCCTACAGGCCGCTGCGCAACAGCCCCAAGCTCGCGCCGCTCATCACCGCCATCGGCATGTCGATCCTGCTGCAGACGCTGGCCATGATCATCTGGAAGCCGACCAACAAGGCCTACCCCAACCTACTGCCGACCGATCCGATCCACGTGGGTGGCGCAGTCATCTCTCCCACGCAGGTCATGATCCTCAGCGTCACGGCCTTCTCGCTCGTGGTGCTGATGTGGGTGGTCAACTACACCAAGCTCGGCCGCGCAATGCGCGCCACCGCCGAGAACCCGCGCGTTGCGGCGCTGATGGGCATTCGCCCCGACATGGTCATCTCGGCCACCTTCATCATCGGCGCCATCCTCGCGGCCATCGCGGGTGTGATGTACGCCTCCAACTACGGCATCGCGCAACACGCGATGGGCTTCCTGCCTGGCCTGAAGGCCTTTACTGCAGCCGTGTTCGGCGGCATCGGCAACCTGGCCGGCGCGGTGGTCGGCGGCATCCTGCTCGGCCTCATCGAAGCCATCGGCTCCGGCTACATCGGCACCCTCACGGGCGGTGTGCTGGGCAGCAACTACAGCGATATCTTCGCGTTCATCGTGCTGATCGTCATGCTCACGCTGCGGCCCTCGGGCCTGCTCGGCGAGCGCGTGGCGGACCGTGCCTGAGGAGCGACGCATCATGAAGAACAGCAAGAACCTCGCTCTCTACATCGTGGGCATCGTCCTCGTGCTCGCGCTGCCGCTGCTGCTGCAGATGCAGGGCAACGCCTGGGTGCGCATCGCCGACATCGCATTGCTCTACGTGCTGCTCGCACTGGGCCTGAACATCGTGGTCGGCTACGCCGGCCTGCTCGACCTGGGCTACGTCGCCTTCTTCGCGGTGGGGGCCTATCTCTTCGCGCTGATGGGCTCGTCGCACCTGACCGAGACCTTCCCCTGGTTCGCCCAGATGTTCCCGAACGGCATGCACACCTCGCTGCTGATCGTGATTCCGCTGGCGCTGGTGGTGGCCGGATGCCTTGGCGTGTTGCTGGGCGCACCCACGCTCAAGCTGCGCGGCGACTACCTGGCCATCGTCACGCTCGGCTTCGGTGAAATCATCCGCGTGTTCCTGAACAACCTCGACCAGCCGGTGAACATCACCAACGGTCCGAAGGGCATCACCGCCATCGACTCCATCAAGTTCTGGGGGCTCGACCTCGGCAAGGCATGGAAGTTCGACGGCTTCACGATCTCGTCGGTCTCGCTCTACTACTACCTGTTTCTTGCGCTCGTGATCGGCACGGTGATCGTTTCGCACCGCCTGCAGATCTCGCGCATCGGCCGCGCCTGGATGGCCATTCGCGAAGACGAAATCGCCGCCAAGGCCATGGGCATCAACACCCGCAACATGAAGCTGCTGGCCTTCGGCATGGGCGCCAGCTTCGGTGGCGTGTCGGGCGCGATGTTCGCGGCCTTCCAGGGCTTCGTGTCGCCCGAGTCCTTCAGCCTGATGGAGTCGGTGATGATCGTCGCGATGGTGGTGCTCGGCGGCATCGGGCACCTGCCCGGCGTCATCCTGGGTGCCGTGCTGCTGGCCGCGTTGCCTGAAGTGCTGCGCTATGTGGCCGGCCCGCTGCAGTCGCTGACCGATGGCCGTCTCGATGCGTCCATCCTGCGCCAGCTCTTCATTGCGTTGGCCATGATCGTCATCATGCTGCTGCGCCCGCGCGGCCTCTGGCCTTCGCCGGAGCATGGCAAGACGCTGACCAAGAAGGGCGGCGTGCCGGTCGATCCGACCCATGCCGCCGTGGCGCCGGGCTCGCTGCAAACGCATGCGCCGGGCATCGACACGCCCGCCGACGAATTGCCGGGTTCGGCTTCGCGTCCCATGTCCATCAATCCGTGAGCGCAGGAGACACAGACATGACGACAGAAACCATCCTCGACGTTCGCGGCATCTCCAAACGCTTCGGCGGGCTGCAGGCCCTCTCGGACGTGGGCATCACCATCAAGCGCGGCCAGGTCTACGGGCTCATCGGGCCCAACGGCGCCGGCAAGACCACCTTCTTCAACGTGATCACCGGGCTCTACACGCCCGACAGCGGCAGCTTCGAGCTGGCCGGCAAGCCCTACCAGCCGACGGCCGTGCATGAAGTGGCCAAGGCCGGCATTGCGCGCACCTTCCAGAACATCCGCCTCTTTGCTGAAATGACGGCACTGGAGAACGTGATGGTCGGGCGCCACATTCGCACCCATTCGGGCGTGTTCGGCGCAATCTTGCGCACCGGCAGTTTCAAGGCCGAAGAGGCCGCCATCGCCAAGCGCGCGCACGAGCTGCTCGACTACGTGGGCATCGGCAAGTTCGCCGACTACAAGGCGCGCACGCTGTCGTACGGCGACCAGCGCCGGCTGGAAATTGCACGCGCACTGGCCACCGACCCGCAGCTCATCGCGCTCGACGAGCCGGCCGCCGGCATGAACCTGACCGAGAAGATCCTGCTGCGTGAGCTGATCGACCGCATCCGCAAGGACGACCGAACGATCCTGATCATCGAACACGACGTCAAGCTCATCATGGGCCTGTGCGACCGCGTCACCGTGCTGGACTACGGCAAGCAGATCGCCGAAGGCACGCCGGCCGAGGTGCAGAAGAACGAAAAGGTGATCGAGGCTTACCTCGGCACCGGAGGCCACTGATATGAGCACCGCAACCATGAGCGAACAAGAAACCGTATCGAACGCGGCACAAGCCAAGGCTGTCGGCAAGACCTTGCTGAAGGTCAATGGCCTGAAGGTCGGCTACGGCGGCATCCAGGCCGTCAAGGGCGTGGACTTCGAAGTGCGCGAAGGCGAGCTGGTGTCGCTGATCGGCTCCAACGGCGCCGGCAAGACCACCACCATGAAGGCCATCACCGGCACGCTGCCGGCGGGCGCCGGGCACATCGAATTCCTGGGCCGCAGCATCAAGGGCCGTGGCGCGTGGGACCTGGTGGAAGAGGGCCTTGTGATGGTGCCGGAAGGCCGTGGCGTGTTCACGCGCATGACCATCACCGAGAACCTGCAGATCGGTGCCTACATCCGCAAGGACAAGGCCGCCATCGCCAGCGACATGGAGCGCGTGTTCGTCACCTTCCCGCGCCTGCGCGAGCGCAAGGACCAACTGGCCGGCACCATGTCGGGCGGCGAACAGCAGATGCTGGCCATGGGTCGTGCGCTGATGGCGCGCCCCAAGGTGCTGCTGCTCGACGAACCCACCATGGGCTTGTCGCCGATCATGTGCGACAAGATCTTCGAGGTGGTGCAGACCGTGGCCTCGCAGGGCGTCACGATCCTGCTGGTGGAGCAGAACGCCAACCGCGCGCTGCAACTGGCGGACCGTGGCTACGTGATGGAGTCGGGGCTCATCACGATGGACGGCGACGCCAAGGAACTGCTGCGCGACCCGCGCGTGCGGGCCGCGTACCTGGGCGAATAACTCAGTCGACCTTTGCGCCGGTGGCTTTGACCACCTTCTCGTACTTGCCCAGTTCGCTCTTCATGAAGGCGCCGAACTGCTCGGGCGAGTTGCCCACCGGCTCTGCAAGCAATGAGGCAAAACGGGTCTTCGTTTCCGGCGCGTTCAGCGCGGCGACGAAGGCCTGATTGAGCTTCACGACCACATCGTGCGGCGTGCCGGCGGGTGCCACCAAACCCCACCAGGTGTCGATCGAAAAGCCTTTGATCGTGTCGGCCACCGGTGGCACATCAGGCAGTGAACTGCTGCGCTGCAGGGTCGTCACCGCAATCGCCTTCAGCTTGCCCGAGCGGATGTTCGGCGCAGCGGTGGCCAGGTTGTCGAAGTTGAAATCGACCTGCCCCGAGATCAGCGCCAGTTGCGCCGGGCTGCCTCCGTTGTACGGAATGTGCACGGCGAAGATGCCGGCTTCCTTCTTGAACAGCTCGCCCGCCAGATGGCCGGCGCTGCCGTTGCCGCCGCTGCCGTAGTTGAGCTTGGCGGGGTTGGCCTTCGCGTAGCGGATCAGGTCGGCCACCGTGTTGATGTGCAGGCGCTTGGCCGTGTCGGCATTCATCACCAGCACGTTGGGTACGCGGACCATCTGCGTGATCGGCGCGAAGTCGGTCGCGGCGTTGAACGGGATCTTGTTGTACAGCCACGGATTGACCGCATTGGTGGCCGTGGCCGCAATGCCGATCGTCAGGCCGTCGGCGGGCGCCTTCGCCACGATGTCGGCGCCGATGTTGCCGCCCGCGCCCGGCTTGTTGTCGATGATGACCGGGCCCAGCGTGTCCTTGACGCGCTCGGCCAGGATGCGCGCCGTGTTGTCGATCGGGCCACCCGCGGCGTACGGAACCACAAGGCGGATCGGGCGTTGCTGCTGGGCGTTGGCCTGGCCGGCGCCCAGCAAGGCGGTGGTGCTGGCAAGCAGGGTCAGGAGGAAGTGTCGCGTTTTCATTTTTTTCTCGGATTTCAACATCTCATGGACACGGGAACACCGCGGAGCAGGCCCCGTCGAGCCGTCGGCGTTGCCCCTTGTCGGGCGCTGCGACGCGACGTGCGCGTCGTCGCTTAGGGAATGGCCTTGTCGGCCTCCGTGGTGAACGCGTCGGCAAAGAACTCTTCCTCGGGCAGGCCCGCCAGCGCCACATAGTCGCGCTTGGCCGAGTCGACCACGATGGGCGCGCCGCAGGCGTAGACCTGATGGCCCGAGAGGTCCGCGAAGTCTTCCAGCACCGCCTGGTGAACGAAGCCGGTGCGGCCCGTCCAGTTGTCTTCGGGCGTCGCGTTGGAAATCACCGGCACGTAGCGCAGGTTCGGCATCTCGGCCAGTTGGCCGCGCACCCATTCGTCCATGTAGAGGTCTTGGGGTCGGCGGCCGCCCCAGTAGAGCGCGGCGGGCCGATCGATGCCCTTGAACTTCATGTGCTCCAGCAGCGCCTTGATCGGCGCGAAGCCGGTGCCCGAGGCGAGCAGGATCATCGGCTTGTCGGAGTCCTCACGCAGGAAGAAGCTGCCGAAGGGGCCTTCGATGCGCAGGATCTCTTTTTCCTTCATGGCGCCGAAGACATGGTCGGTGAACTTGCCGCCGGGCAGGTGCCGCAGGTGCAGCTCGATGCCCGTGCCCGGCTGGCTCAGCGTGTGCGGCGCATTGGCCATCGAATAGCTGCGGCGCGCGCCGTCGCGCAGGATGAACTCCACATACTGGCCCGCATGGAACTGCAGCGGCTCGCCCGCCGGCAACTGCAGGCGCAGCATGATCACGTCGTGCGACTGGCGGGTCAGGGCCAGCACCCGCACCGGCATCTTGCGGATCGGGAGCGCTCCGGCTTCGGTCACCTGGCGCGATTCGAGGACGACGTCGCTCTTGGCGTGGGCGCAGCAGGTCAATACGAAGCCGGCCAACTGTTCCTCGGCGCTCAGGGCCTTGCTCTGGTGGGGGCCGAGGGTGACCTCTCCCGACAGCTTCTTGCACTTGCAGGAGCCGCAGGCGCCGTCCTTGCAGCCATAGGGAAGGCCGATGCCTTGCCGGATGCCGGCTGCGAGGATGGTCTCGTCGCCCTGCACCACGAAATGGCGCCCGCTGGGCTCGACGGTGATGGAAAAGCCCGCTTCATGCGGTGCTGCAACAGTCATCGGTATTCTTCGGCTTGTTTTCAGCCTGTGTCTGAAAGGGAAAGGAAACGGGATTTTGCCTTCAATCAATAGTCCCTCCGGCGCGCTGCCAGCGCGGTTCCGGCGGGAGCGCCTTCTGATCGTCGGTTGCGGCGACGTCGGCCAGCGTGTCGCGCGTGACCTGAAAGGGCGCATGCAACTGGTGGCGCTCACTTCTTCGGCGGACCGGGTGGCGGCCCTGCGCGCGGCCGGAATTCGCCCGCTGGTGGGCAATCTGGACGATGTCGCCACGCTGCGCCGCCTGGCTGGCATTGCCACGCGCGTGCTGCACCTGGCGCCGCCCGCGCGGGATGGCGGTGCCGCCTGGTGGCGCGACCAGCGCACCACATCGCTGGTGCGTGCGCTGCGGCTGCGCTCGGTGCCATCGGCCTTCGTGTACGGGTCGACCAGCGGCGTCTATGGCGACTGTGGCGGTGCGCGCGTGAGCGAAACGCGCGGCGTGCGGCCTGATACGCCGCGTTCCCACCGGCGCGTCGATGCCGAGCGTGCCGTGCGCTGGCTGGGCCGCAGCACGGGCCTGCGCGCGAGCATCTTGCGCATTCCGGGCATCTATGCGCCGGATCGCGAAAACGGCACGCCACGCGGGCGTTTGCAGCGCGGCACGCCGGTGTTGCGGCGCGAGGACGACGTCTACACCAGCCACATCCACGCCGACGACCTGGCGCGCGCCTGCGAGGCCGCGCTGTTCCGCGGCCGGCCGCAGCGCATCGTGCATGCGTCGGACGACACCGAGTTGCGGATGGGCGACTACATGGACCTGGCGGCCGATCTCTATGGCCTTCAGCGCCCGCAGCGCGTGGCCCGCGATGAGGCCGAGCGGCAGTTGCCGCTGCAGCTGCTGAGTTTCATGGGGGAATCGCGCCGGTTGGACAACACGCGGCTCAAGAGGGAGCTGCGCGTGCGGCTGGCGCATCCGACGGTGCATACCGGCCTGCTCAAGGAGAGCACCAGCCGGTAGCGGCTTAGGCTGCTGCGAGTGGCTTTCTGGCCTCGAACGTCAGCGCGCCGGGACCGACGATGCCGTATGCCGGCTCGTCGAGATCCCACTGCGAGGCCTCAAAGCCGATAGAGCGCAGACGGTCGAGCATGTTCAGGCCGAAAATCGTCCAGACCAGCACGCCTTCATCGGGCCGTACTGGGTCGCCATGAAAGGCCTTCTCTTCGAGGTAGACGATTTCCCCATCGACGATCTTGGCGCGGACCTGATCCTCGGCAAGCAGCGGGCTGTACGGCACCGTGAAGATGTGGCGTCCACCGGGCTTCAGTACACGGAAGATTTCCGCATGCGCTGCGTAGGGCTCCGGCATGTGCTCCATCACGTCGCTCGTCATCACGAGGTCGAGCAGGTTATCGGTAAAAGACAGGGCCTGAAGGTCTTCATGGCGACGACCATCGACCATCTCACCGGACTTGTATTCGTCGCCGAAGTACTCCGAGCACAGATAGTTGGGCAGTTCGGCCAGTTGCAGATGCAGTGCCCCCGTCGTCTCGGTGTTGTAGATGGTGAAGCCGGGCGGAAAGTGCCAGCCTCCCCGTTGAGGCAGCTCGCATTGCTCGCGGATCGTAAAGGCCATCTGTCGTTGTCGGTTGAACGACTGGCAATTCGAGCAGCGGCCCGATTCACGCGGATTGTCGGTAAACCCGGTAAAGCGGGCGGCCGTGCCGCAGACAGAGCACACGCCTGAAAGCACAAGGCCTTCGTCTGCATGTTCGGTATCGGGTGGGGTTTCTATGGGGTGGGCATCAAGCGCGGGCGGTGCCGACGGCTTCTGCCATTTCAATGTCGCCATGCGCAATTTGCGGATGGCCTTTTCTACGATGCTCATGTCCCTCGGGTCCCAATTTTTCTGATCCAAATTGGTGCAGTTTACCGCTCGCAGACTGCATTTCGCGAGGGTGCTCCGAGTGCCATCGAGTTTTGGCGCTAAATGCGTGGTGCCGGGGCCGGAATCGCAGAATGACCTGCAGACCGCATGAATACTAACTTTTGCAAATTTCGAGTTTTAAAGTGCCGACATAAGTGCCGACAAAATGCAAAGCGTCTCTGCCGTTGCGAAAAACGGCGCGCCGCTTTTGTCGCGCCGCCCGGCGCCGGGCGTAGGTCCAATCACCTATGTTGCACCCTGCGGAATGTAGACATGATCGGTTACATGAACGAACAGAGCGACCCTGGCCCCGTTTCTTCGCAGATGGGCACTACGGACATCATTACCTATAGCGGAATGGTGATGCCGTCCGGCTACGACGCAATATGTGCAGCACTCGAGACCAAGCGCTCGGAGCGGGCTCTTCTGGTTATCGCGAGCCCTGGGGGAGACGCGCACAGTGGCTTCCGCATCGCACGGGCACTACAGCATGTCTACGGCACTTTCGACGCGCTGATCCCTCGATATTGCAAAAGCGCCGGTACGCTGATTGCCATCGGTGCATCCCGTCTCTACTTGGCAGACAAGAGTGAGCTTGGGCCGTTGGATGTTCAGGTCAAGAAAAACGACGAAATCGTTGGGCGCAACTCGGGTTTGGACATCGTTCAAGCGGTCAACTACCTTAAGACTCAAGCACTCGACGGGTTCCGAACGTCGCTGCGTGAACTTACTGAAGATGTTGGCATTTCGACACGGCTCGCGTCTGATATTTCGTCCAAGCTGACCACAGGCCTTTTCGGTCCGATCTTTTCGCAGATTGATCCGATGCGCCTGGCCGAGATGCAGCGGGCATTGGAGATCGCGTTCGCCTATGGAAATCGGTTGGACGAAGCCAGCAAGAACTTGCGTGTGGGCGGCCTTCAACGACTTGTTGTCGGCTACCCGTCCCACGACTTCGTTATCGACAGGAAGGAAGCTCGCACGATCTTTACGTCAGTGGTACAGCCCACCGGTGTACTATCGCAAATATGCGAGTCTCTGCAGGCCCAGATGGCGCCCAACATGTTCAGCGCTACTCCGGATGTCCGCCTGTTCACTTTTTCTTTGCAACTTCAAGGAGAGCATGGTGAGACCACATCAAACGGCTTCAATGGTTCAGCAAGCGATGCGCCAAGCGAATCAGCGATCGATGGAAGTGGCGAAGGCCACGTTGCCCCGGAACAACCTTCCCGCACAAACGGGGCCGCAAGTCCCGAAGAAGGAACTGCCTAAGCAGATCCGCGAGTTGCTTGTATAGAGTTGCACCAGCAACGTGGAATGGCCGCCCTTGAGGCGGCTTTTTCATGAGCGTCGAGATCATCAAACCTAAGGGCGTGCATTCGTATTTCGCAACAGGGCTGCGGCGATACTTCAGCTCACAAGGAGAAGATCATGGATTGCTACAAGCTAGTTGGCGGTGCACTGCAGCCGATGCCAGATCCAACTGAGAGCCACGACGAAGGCTCAGTGGAGGAGTGCATCCGCGCTGCGGGCTACACGGTCACCGTCTGCAGCTCTGCTGTCGACGCGGGTGGAGGTGCAGAAATCACGATCTACGAAACCGAAGAGCGGGATCGACCTCGCTACTACATCGACCTGATGGGCGTGCACCAAAGCATCGCTACATTCGTCGCCGACGATTTTCCCGCGTTGCTCGCAACTCTCAAGGAACTGGCGCCGTTGACCGCCGTGGTCGGCTTGGATCAGCGAGCTTGGATTCAAGCCGGCCTCGAGAGTGCTCGTGGGGACCAGATGCAACGCCGCGGTTGAGGCGGACGCCGAAAGGGTAGTTTGACCTGAAGGCCCTCCGCGTGAAGGAGCTGTCGAATGCGAAAAGCCCAAGCTAACGAGATCGAACTGTTCGCCGCAGCTTTGCTGCGCTCCGTTGAGGAGATGAAGCGTGGCGAGCATGCGGTGGTGCACACGCCCGAGAAGATCGCAGGTAGGAAAGTGGAAGCTCTAGGTGCAAGCGAATCAGGCTACCGCTGGATCAAGCTGAAGAAGCATTGCGAAGTCACCGGCGACACGCCCGACGCCGTGCACGCCAGGCGCCGCAAGCGGATCTGGACGGACGGTGTGCAATGCCGCATTGGCCCGGACGGAAACATTTACATCAACCCAGAGGCATACAACAGGTGGATCGAAGGCGCATCAACTGCGGCGCCCGTAGATCGATAGAGGATTGCCCTTTGACATCACCCATGTTCCTCACCGATGCCGAGATCGCCGAGATCTGTGCGCCGTTGAAGTCGTCCGCTGCGCAAAAGCGCTTCCTCCGTGCCTTTGGCATGGTCGTGAACGAGAAGCCCAATGGAAAGCCGCTGGTGGTGCGCTCGCATGCGGAGTGGGTGCTGAGCGGACGGATCGGTCCAAACGCCGCGCCCGCGTTCGACCCTCGCACACAGCCAAACGTTGAGGGGATGCTCGAGCATCTGAGCAAGAGAAAGCTGAATCGACCGAAGAAAGAGACTTGAGGCGAGAACGGCATGCCGGGCCAGCCAGCAGCGCTGCAGCTGCGCCGCAGGGTACCCGGTCGACCAGGTCGGCCCGCAGTTCGTACCCGCCGAATTCCTATCCACCCAACCCTTTTGCAAGCGTAGCTGCGTAGTAGCTCAACTCGTCGGCCAGTTCGTGGACGGAACTGCGCCAACTACTGCTCTTGGGGCTCGTATTCGTGGGGGCGCGCATGCCGATGTGCGCCGCACGCAGCGCTGCCTTGAACGTCGCGACGACCCAATCCTCTGCGTCAGGTGGCGGCCGACGTTCGACTTCTTTGAGTCGGCTCGCGAGGCCATCCTTCAGCGATTTGTATTCCGCCTTGGCGCCTTCTTCGTCTGCACGGTTGCCAACAACATCGGCGCCCCACTTCAACAGCGCATTTGCCCGGTCCTCAAGCCGGCGAAGCTCCTCAAGCAGTTCCCTCATGCCCTCTCCTCGGTGTGAGCCACCAGTATCGCGCGGCATCGGCACTCGCCCCTCATTCGTGCCCAGTGATGCCCATTCGTACCCAGCATTTCTGAGGGCACCTATGGGTACGACTGGGCATAAGTGGCCGCAGCGATGGCGTTGGCCGGACCGACACCGTGCGGGCTGTCCTGCGGGCATTGGGTGGAAATCCCCCATTGGTCGAGCCTGCTAGATTCGGCACATGGTCAAGGTCACCTCAACCCAAACATGTCGCCTGGTCAACGGCCGGTTCGTCGGGCCGACGCTAGCCGATCCTGGGATGGACGCGAAAATTGAAGAAGCCCAGCGCCGGCTATTCCCAACGCGTGAGGCGACTATCGAGCACTTCCACAAGCGCGGCGTACTCACGCGGGGTGGCAAGCTATCGAAGGCATTTGGCGGGTAGGCCATTAGGCCCAGAGCGCCACCTCACCCGCCGTAGGTCTTGGTCAGGCGCCCATGTTCGTCGGCGATGCCGACCTTACGCAAAAACGCACGAGCCGCATCCGGGCTGCTGGTTACTTTTCGCCTGAAGTCTTCGAGGGCATCCGCATATTCCGGATCCGCCAGGGTGGGCGTCCGACCGACCCGTCCGACGGTGAAATGCGGCACTGCCGGCTGGTTTGGCAGCACATCACTCTTACATTCGCGGGAGAGGCGTTGGAGCATCGTGATGCGATGGTGCCACGAATGGCTGCCGGCCGGCGAACGGGTGCGGCGTCTTCTCCCCGATCAGGTGATGATTCAGCGCCACGACGGGCCGTTAGCGGTGACTTCGGCCCGTGCGCTGCATCACCTTGTCAAATGCCGCTGGCATAGTGGTTTGCAATTCTGTGCAAACTGCGTTGTTCGAATTCGCAGCCGCTCGACGCGAAGGAGAGATCCGATGGATGCTGATTATCTAGACAAGCTGTCGGCCGGGGCGGAGGTGATCCCGTTGCGGCGCGCAGCGTAGTGCTGGCGTGGTGCGATGTTTTCTTTGGTCTGTGAATACTGCGGAGAGAGGTTCGAAAGACCTCGAGAAATTGATCACAGGCGCCTAGTCAGGTTTTGTTCTCGGTCTTGCTCCAACTTCGCTCCGACTCCTTGCGGAAGCCCTTGGACGGCGAACCACACAGCATTGTTGCTCGCCGTGGCTGCTAGCTGTACTGATTCGCAGGCGGCTGAGCTATTTGGTCGAACAGAACGAAGCGTCACCGCTACGCGGTACAAATTTGGGTTGAGCAAGCCTTACCCTGCCGATTTTGCCGCGTACTCGGAATGCGAAGACGAGATGCTGGTTGATCTCTACCCTCACATTTCGACTACCGAGCTTGCTCAGCTTATGGGCAGGACCACGTCCTCCGTCAGAGGGCGGGCAGTAAAGCTCATGCTTTCTAAAACGACCAAGAGACTGATCGAGGCCCATAGTGCGCATTTCCTCCTCCCGCGAGAGGTCCGCGACCTTATCGCCATCAACCGGAAGCTGAAGAAAGGGCTTCGTGATGAAGAACATCGCCGATCTGCGAGCAAGCTTGTTCGCTGAGTTGGATACCCTGAGCGGAGGGGCACCAACGGAAGCCGACATAGACCGCATCCGTCTTAAATGCGCGTTGACTGATCGCATCATCGACTCCTTGCGCGTCGAGGTGCAATTGGCCGCGGTCATGCGCGGTGCACTCGACGTGCCGTTCATCGAAAGCCAGTCCGGCGAACGCAGAAGCGACGGCAGTCCTTCGCAGCAGATACCGAGCGTCGCAAGCATTTCACCACTCTCAGCGCTAGAGCGTGCCGCTCAGGTCCTTGGAGGCGGTCCACCTGCCAGCCACCCTTGGCGAAATCGCGTTCGACACGATCAGGACTGAATAACTCAGGGGTTTTTCGGGTTGCATGGAGTGATTTATGGGTTTACCATAAATCCCATGAACGAAGTTAAACCCAACTCATCGGATGAGGCACAAGGGCGAGGAAGGCCGCGGCTTCCAGAGGGCGAGGCGATGGTGCCCGTGATGGTGAAAATGAAGCCTTCCCAGAAGGAGAAGCTGCAGCGCCTCGGCGGCGCCCCTTGGGTGCGCGAGCGCATCGACAAGGCGAAGGAGCCGAAGGAATGACCCATGGCTAAGAAGAAGACCGACAGCACGATTGCCGTGAATGAGCGTCGGGAGAGGCTGGCAACTGCGCGTTTGGAAAAGCGCGAAGAGATCCTCGTGGAAATGCCAGAGTTAAGCCGCGTGGCACAGGCACTCCGCGAATTGGGCGAGTCCGCTCAGCACGCGGTCGTACGTCGCGAGATCCTAGCGCTCGCTGAGACCATCCAACGCTCGCTTGATCTCCGCCAGCAGGAGGCCGGCATGCTGGCCGGACCGGGCCTCTCGGAATTGTTCCTGCCCCTCGGTGTGGCAAATCGCTTGCAGGAGGCCGGCATCCGGACGGTGCAACAGGTGCGCCTGGCACTCGCAGATGGTGGCTCCGGGCTCCGGCGCTTGCCTTCCGTTGGCGAAGCCGCGTGCGATGTTATCCACGCGCACTTAGAAGCTCTCGATGCTGGCGAGCCGCCGCCGCCAAAGACTGAGATCCGCAGCAAGAAGTTCACCTTGACCAAGCGCGAGCAGGTACTGGCCGAAAAGATGGGCCTGTCGGCTGAACAGGCTGGCGAATTGCTGAAAAATGCTCATTGAGCGCAAAGGACCGGCACCGAACGAATAGCGCCGCGCCTCAGGGCGGCAATACGGGAATTTCCCGCATTTGAATCTGAGGCAGAAAAGGCGACGGCCCAAGGTGGTTGCACACCGAGGACCGTCTAACCACAACGTGCTTACTCTGAAAGGACGCACACCATGGCTACGAAGATTATCGGGCAGCGCACCGCCGCGCCCCAATCCATCACCATCAGGGAGCTGCCTGTAGGCGCACGCGCCTTGCTCGTCGGCATCGACAGCGAGACCGGGCAACTCACAGCTCGCTCCCTCGTCACGGGCGAGTCGGTGCTAAACATCGAGCGCGATCTGCTCAAGCACCTCAACGAGTACGCGCACGCCACCGCGTGGCTCGAAGTGCTACGCGACTACTGCAGCGCTCGCCCCGTTGCCGAGGCCAGGGCCCGCGCCGCCGGCCGCTTCATTACACCCAGCCCGCGCATGGATTGGGACATGACCTCCATCATCGCGGCTCGGGAGGTGAACAATGGTTGATCACGCACACACCCCTTTCACTGCGCCCACGGCCACGGCGCCGCGGACCGCCGCGACGATTCACGCTCACGCGCTTTCCGTTCTCGAAGAGTGCATTTCCGAGCAGGACAAAATCTACGCTGGCGCAGCGTGGTGCGGCACCAAGTTTCCAATCGAGCGACGCCTGTTCACCGTAGTCGAAGATTCGGGCTCGGATCGCGTGTTGTTCGGCATGCTTGGCAAGCTGATCAACGAACTGGGCCAGGCCGCGGGCAGCGACTACTTGGAGGGGCCGAGCCATGTCTGAGGTCACCATCCGCACCCGCCTCCACCCAGGTGTCAGCTTCATGACGCACGGGCCCGGCTTCACGGACGCCAACCTGTTCGATGTCCCAGACGAAGAGTACTTCGAAGGATCGCTGACGGGCATCAAGGCAGCGTGGGAACTGCTGCACGCTGCTTCGAAGGGGGATTTCGACGCGGATGGCGCAACGGCCGTTCTGCGCAATGCCTTGCAAGAGGCTGCCGATGTGCTGGCCAGCACCAAAAAGAATCTGGACCCGAGCCGCCGCGGGGCTGCCGTTGGCTTCCTCGACGCGATGGCTGGTGCACTTTCTGCCGCTGTGAAAAGCTGGGATTTCAGGCCGACGCTGACCCGCGACATTCGCGGATATGAGCAATGCGCTGCCAGCCTGGTCGACGACATGAAGACCTCCAATGCAGCATTCATCGAGAGCATGGGCGGCAAGCCCGTCGCCAAGCGGAAGGCGGTGGCACATGTCTAAGGCAGCATCGCCCACGTCGAGCCCCGCGCGGGCGCCGGTGACCTCGAAGACGCGATTTGTTGAGGGTGGCGAAAGGTCCGCTTACATGGCGCGTGAATGCACCTACAACATCGAGCCGTTGGCCGACATGCTGATTCGGCTTGCGGAAGATCAGAAGATGGCGACTAACCTTGAAGACGCGCCGCCGCCCGCGGTGCTGCGCATGCTCGGTTGCCGCATCAAGGAACTGAATTCAGTCCTCATGAGCTACTTGTCCGACGACGGGATCACGATGGATGACGCACACGCGGTGCTCTTCCGCGACGCCACCCACTTCGAGGATGAGGTGGACCATGGCTAAAACCGCCCCCGCGTCCGTCACACGGCGCTTTCTACCGCAGGAACAAGCAACCTTCGGACTTCTGCGCCAGATCGGCCGCTGGCGGCTCTGGCGCTCGCAAACGATGGCGCATGAGATTTATGGTCAGCCGTGCGGTCCGCGGGTGCAGTACCACATTACTTTTGGCGGGGAAGCGGATCTCATGCTGATGCCACGCCTCGAAGATGCGATGCTCAATTTCGAATTGGCCGCGGCGAAGGTGATCCATGGCTAAGGCCCACGTCAACGCAGAATCGCCCGCTGCCGCCGGACACCGTGATGCAGTGTTGTTCGGCCTGCACCTGGTGTTGGAGATGCTCTATCCAGCACCGGAGTGCCGTACAGGCGGCCGCGCGTTCCGGCTTGACGCCACCGACACCGAGCACATCAGCGACCTGCTGTTGAAGGCTCGAGCGGTGGTGCGGCGCGCGGTGGTGGTGCCCCTTGCCGCAGAGGCTGGCGCCGCGAGCGCTGCGCGGGCCGACGAAGCGCTGCAGCGCCTGCTCAGACCCCATGCAGACGATCGGGAATCGATGCTCCCGGAAGAGCATCGCTCCGCAGACGGTGAAGGCGGTGCGTCATAAGCATGGCACTATTGATCGCTGCGCCGATGGGTGCCATGTATTTGCCTCAGCTAGGCCGACAGGCCGAAGAGCGGGAGTCCTTCACCCGCCTGCAGAGGCTCCCCATCGAAGGGCACCGGAAGGGATGCACGTGAACCGTTTTGATAGGGAAGACGCGGAAGCGATCTTTCGCCGACTTCTCGAGCGTGCCGACGAGCCCCTGCTTGAGGTGGGAAGTGACGGGGTGCGCATCCCGAAGGCGTTGCTTCGAGACAGCGACGCCCGCCCGTTCCATTGGTCCCCGGCTTGCGAGGTCGACGGACCAAATGCACCAAACCCGTTGGTGGTGCCGAGCCTGCCTTTTCCCTTCGACGCGTCAGAACTTGCTGCGTTCATGGTCGACGGGGTCGGAGCGCATCTCGGGGCGCACTTCGGGCCCTGGGAAGATGGGCCCGATGCGCATCTCGTCGACGAGCTTGGCGATATGGCGACCCGAGCGAAGCAAGCACTACGCGAGGCCTACACCGCCTATCGGCGGGCCGCAGAAATCGTCGGGCCTCGGCCAAAGGATCTCGAGTGGAAAGCACAGCTCATTGCCGACGAACTTCGCGCCCAGAATCAGATGGAGAACATCTGGGTAAAGCTGTACGAACAAGGTATCAGCGACGAGGAGCGCGAGGCTCGGCGCGAACGTGCGCGTACTGCCGTTGCTGGTTTGAAGGCTGCTAGCGCCCATGCGGCCGAAGAGGCCAGCGCGGCGTATCGGCGCTGGCGAAAAGCCATCGTGCAGTTCCTTTTGCGGTCTGCTGGCGTGGGATCTGGCTTACCCCTGCGGCGGACAGGGATCGTAGATCGGGCTTGGATCGAAGCCACCAAACTCGTAGGACGAAATTTCACCGAAGACGAGATTGAGGGCGGTTGGCCCGAGGCCTTGGAGCCGCACAGGCTTGCCTCCCTTCAGTATCCCCGCGATCCTGTTGGTCAGAGCTACCTTAACAAGGCTGCAATTGCGGCTTGCAAGAATGGTGATCTACGCTGCACAGCGTTCGAGCATGTAGACCATTTCCCGATTCACGATGGGAAGGAACAGGTCGATGTTTGGGTGGACTACCTGATAAGTGCCAACGAGTTTGCGAATTGGTGGTTGGCAAAGGGTGAGGTTCCTGCGGTGCATGTCGCGGCCTGGTTGTCGGCTTGTGGCGTCTCTTGGCGCGAATCGACTGAGTTGCCTGCAGAGGGGCAGAGTGCAGGGCTCGATGCAGCGGACGGGGACGGCATGGGCGTGTCGCGGGGCAGCTCGCGAACATGGTGGGATATTGCGGGCCCGCACATGGTCTTGATGCTCAAGAGCGGGCAGTTTGCTACCGCGAAGGCGCTCTATGCCGCGCTGCATGAGGAGGCCGACGCACCCTTGTCACCTTTCGACAAAGGCACAGGCCTGCACAAGGGCAGTCTGTTTGTACGAGAAGGAAATCAACCGCTCTCGTTGAAGACGGTTCAAAACAAATGGAAGGCGCTCCGAACAGCGGCGTCTGGCAACTAGCCCGTTCCCACAGTTCCCCAGGGAACCGGAAAGCGCTCCAGGGAATGTAGGGAGTCAACACTAGCGAACCATCACAACTACGCCGGAAGGCTAAAGGATGGTTCTCCATGGAAGCCGCAACTCACCCGACCGCAAACGCTCGCCCTGCCGGTCTTGGCTCTAAAAAATATCCACCGCTCGAATTCGAGGGACGCCCCGCGGTCGATACCGCTGCAGCGGCCCACTACTTGAGCCGACGGCCTCAGACTCTTCGCGGTTGGGCGTGTCTTAACAACGGCCCGATTCGCCCGATCCGTGTGCACGGTCGCCTTGCCTGGCCGGTCTCCGAGATCCGCCGCCTTCTCGAGGTGTCGGCATGAGCACCGCGAACACACAAGAGCGGCCGCGCCTCTACCGCCTCGCCGATCTCGCAACCTCCACTGGCAAAGCTGGGCTACTGCCCGTCAGCCCCGCCACGATTTGGCGATGGGTGCGTGAAGGGCGCAACGGATTCCCGAAACCGTTCAAGCTCGGCGAATCCATCACAGTATGGAACGGCGAGGCCGTCGA
Source organism: Variovorax raffinosi (assembly GCF_051216615.1). Classification (NCBI taxonomy): domain Bacteria; kingdom Pseudomonadati; phylum Pseudomonadota; class Betaproteobacteria; order Burkholderiales; family Comamonadaceae; genus Variovorax; species Variovorax raffinosi. The sequence goes on along the minus strand of NZ_JBPJZR010000010.1, from coordinate 15,383 downwards.
CGCTTGGATTGCGAAACGTGCGGGAGGTGTCTCGCAATGACCTCCAAAAAGAAAACCCCGCCGGTTGCAGCCGTCGGGGTCCTCAAGAAAACGCAGTCGAGCCTGAAGTTTAGCGAGAAGAGCACGCGCACGGAAGCTCAGCAGCTCCGGATCATCGCGGCCCTTCGGAGTGGTCCCAAGACAACGGATAACCTCCGTGCCCTGGGCTGCTACCAGGTTAGCGCGCGCATTCACGGCCTTCGCCACCGGTGGGGCTACGAGATCACGACCGACCTGTTCGACGGCTACGCGGCCGATGGGTATTCGCACGCCCGCATGGCCCGCTACACGCTCATCGGCGAGCCGGAAGGAGCGGTTGATGCATGACACGCTTCAAACCCAAGGCCGACCCGCGCGGGGGGCACGTCCGAATCTACTGGGCGTTGCTCGACTCGCCCGCATGGCGCGCCCTGACGCATGCGGATGTGCGGGTGTACCTCGCTATCCGGCGACGCCTGGGCAAGACCAACAATGGCGACATCAGTGCCACGCTGACCGACACGGCGCACCACGGCATCACAAGCAGCTCGACGCTGGCGGCCGCGCTTCAGCGGCTCGAATCGCTCGGCTTCATTGCCAAGACCAGGCAGGGCGGCATTGCGATGGGCGGGAAGGTTTGCAGCCTCTACCGCTTCACCGACGAGCCGACCTTCGACATGTCCAAGATCGATGTGAAAGCCGCACCTGCGACGAACGAATGGCAGGCCTTCACGTCGATCGCGCATGCCAAGTCTGCGCTCCGGCCGCTGCCCATGAAAAACACATCGAAGGTTCGACCATCGAAGCACAGTGCTTCGACTATCGAAGCGGAGAGGCCGTTTTGTGCTTCGACTATCGAACACGAGAGCACTTCTGTGCTTCGATCATCGAAGCGGAGAAAAGCGCCCTCAACGGTCCCGCAACCCGCATGAATGCTGGCAATTCGGCTCTTTTGTCGTGCTCGCGCCGAAAAGTGGCCTCCGCTTCGACTATCGAACACCTATGCAGTATTGCCATCCCTGCGCTGCAGATTGAGCGCACAAAGGGAGTGACGGCATGACCGGCGCCGTTCAATGGGAGCCGCAGTTCGACGCCTGCTCAGCTGAACAGGAACGGCTGGCGCTGCAGTTCTGTTTGGAGATCGCGGGCGAGCGTGGCGGGCCCGGCAGCTTGCCGGATCCTGTTCGCCTGTTGGAGATGGCTGAGGCCCTGTATCGGGCCGAGCGCGAGACCTACGGCGCTGGGGTACCGGCATGACGACCGAGACCATCAGCGGCTGGGTCGAGACGATCCCGGCAGTGGAAATCGAATTGATGTCGAACGGCAATGTGCGCGTGACCGACAAGTCCGATTCGCAGCAGGACTATTCGGTCGACCTGCACCCGATCCATCTGCGCTTGGTCGCCGAGAAACTGGGGCTCGTGCGCGACATGTCCGCGACTGAAGCGGATGCGCTGCGGGTGGTCGATAGGCTGGGCCGCCGCCTCCGCCTGCTGCAAGAGCGCATCGATCACCTCGATAACTACCTGGTGACCTGCAGCGATCACGGGCATGCGGACCTAACTTACGAGATGGCCTTCAGCGCGGCCACGCTCGACCTCGTCACCGAGTTTTGTCGCGAGCTGGATGAATCGGGTGCAGTGGTCACGCCGCGTCACACGTCGTCACGCGTGACGCGGCGCGACGAGCGCAAGGCCGTGCCGGTGGAGCAGCTCGACCTTGGAGTCGGTCATGACTGAAGCACCAAGGCCCCCTTTGGTGAAGGCATGGGTGAAGGGCTCGTTGAAGGCTTTCGGGAAGCCTTCGGGGAAGGGCCAGGGGGATTCAAAACCCCTTTGCTGGCCAATCAGGTGCATCCGTCCGGGAGCCGTACCCCACATCGGGATGGGAGCCAGACGGGTGCTTGCCGGCGGCGCACCGTCTATTGCCCTTCACGAGAAGGTTACCGCATGACGGCGTGCACCAACCCACCGGGAGGCCTGCGCCTGCGCGCGCCGCATGCGCAAGCCCTCACAACTCCGCTTTTCCCAACGAGCCAGGCCGGCGGCCGGGCGTGACTTTTCAACCAACCGAGGCAATCCATGAACGCCACTCGATCCCCCGCCGCGCAAATGCTGGCAACTCTTTCTGGTCCGACACTCGCGCGCACCAAGCGCCCCGAGATCCAGCGCCTCGCCGATGGTGGCCAGGTTCGTCATCCTGCTGAGCCCAAGGCCCCACGCGCGCCACGCATCGGCGCGGCGCTCATCCTGTCGACCATGCCAGCCAGCCACGCCAAGGCCAAGACCATGGAGCAAGGAGGCGCGATCCTTGGGCCTGGCACACCCACCAGCGACTCGGTGCCTATCTGGGCATCGAGGGACGAATTCATGCTGCCGGCTGACACGGCCGCGGCAGTCGGCAAAGAGAACCTGCAGGCGCTCGTCGACGCCACGCACACGCCCACCGACAAGGCGCGCGAGAAGATGGGCCGGATCGCTCGGGCGGACGGTGGTCTTATCGATGACCAGCCGGGTGCTGTGACCCGCGTTGGCAATTCCTACTCAGGTGGCAACGTGACGGGTGACATTTCGATCAACGGCCAGGCCCCAGGCGGCACCGTGAGCACCATCGACTCTTTCCGTGCGCCAGCACCACCGGCCGCTTCGCCGGTACCGGGCGCGCCCGCAGCAGTCACGCCCATCGCGCCGCGGCCTGCCGCATCCCCAACGTCTACGCTGCCCAGCGCGGCGGCTGCGGCACCTGCGCCCAACAGCATGCAGACGGGCGGGCAAACCAGCTGGATCGGTCGGCCGCAGCGCCCGAGCGGCGCGGACCAAATCCTTGCCGCGCTTGGTCAAGCGGGTCAGCGCATCCAACCCGCGCCAGCGCCACGGGCACAGGCGCAGCTCGCTTCTACGAACAGACAGATCTTCGCGAGTGGCGTACTGGGCTACGCAGACGGCGGCGAGATCGATGACCCGCGAAAGCCGGCGCCCCTGCCGATGTTCGCATCTCCAGATGCTGCCGCACAGGCTCTCACTGGCATGGCCGCTGACGCACGGAGCAACATGGCTGCCGACGTGCAGATGGCATCCCTATCGCCCCGGGCCGCCGCAGCGTCCGCGACGCCCCAGCCTTACGTCGCCGAGATCCCGCGCGGCCGCTACGAGTCGGCGGCACCGTTCCCCGCGCCAGCTCCGGTACCGGCTGAGCAAGCTCAGGTTCGGAGCATCGACAACGCCATTGGCGCGGCGCCTGTCACGTCGCCTGCAACTGCAGCGGCACCGGCTGTGCAAGAGGCTCCAGCGTCGTACCAGGGGGCCGGCTCGGTCGGGTTTGTGTCCGGCGGCGTCTCTGCTGCGGATCGACTCTCGCAGTTGAACCGAGACATCGCCTTCGAAAAGGACAAGCAGACCTGGCGCAATCCAAGCGATCCCACGCCCGGCGTGACCATCATTGACAACGCCGCATCCGAGGCCGACCGCCGCGCCCAGTTCAACGAACAGGCGAACCTGGGCAACGCGCTCGCGCGCACCTCATGGTCGCCACGCCGCGGCACTCAGGTGAACGATGCAGCTGTGGCTGCTGCAATGGCGCCGATCGACGCCCGTGCTCGGATGGCGCAGCTGACCGTCAAGGAGGCCGGCGACACCCAGCGCGCGCAACTTGCCGAGCGCGGCACCGATGCTCGAGCGCGCATGGCGGATGTGCGCCAACAGCAAGAACTTGGCATCAACAAACAGCGGCTCGCGCTCGATACGCAGAAGGTCGCCCTTGACGCCAGCCGCGATGACCGTCAAGTCACCGCGGCCCTGACCGAGCAGGCGCGAAAGGGGCGTGTCGCGCAGCTGGACGAGCTGATCCTGGGCGGGACTCCCGCGCAGCAGAAGGCCGCAGCGGCGCAGAAGGCTGCGCTGATGGGCAAGGGGCTCGACGAGGCCGCGAAGACGGGCGAGGTGTCGACCGCCATCCGCAAGGAGTTTGAGAGCCTGCCCGAGGTCAAGAACTACAAGCAGGCGCTGCCCTCGTATCGCGGCATCGAAGACGCGGTGAAGCGCAATACGCCCATGTCGGACATCAACATCGTGTACGGCATTGCGAAGCTCTACGACCCGAACAGCGTGGTGCGCGAAGGCGAGTACGCGACCGTCGCCAATGCGCCGGGCATGCCGGAGCGCGTGAAGGGCTGGGCCAGCTACGTCGCCGGCGGCGGCAAGCTGACGGACGAGGTCAAGAAGCAGATCCTGACCGAAGCGAAGTCCCGGATGGGGACCTTCGACACGGAATACGGCGCTGCCCGTGATCGGTACGCGGAGATCGCCAAGAAATCGAGCGCGGATCCGTCGCTGGTCGTCCCGCAGGACTACAAGCCAGCGGTGGTTGCGCCGGCCGCACCAGTGGTTCCTCCGCAGATCGCCGAACTTCAACGCCGCGCCGTAAGCGATCCCGCTGTGGCTGCACGTCTCAAGCAAATGGGGTACTGAATGACTGATCCGATCGACTACTCGAAGCTCTCGACCGATGAGCTGTTTGCGCAGATCACGCCGCGCACCACCGGGCCCGTGCCGACGGACGCGCCGGCGCCCGTAGCTCTGGGGCCCGCGGTGTCGGCCATTACGGCTGACGCCGCTGTCACGCCGCCGACGACGAGTCCAATTGGCACCACCACCTCTGCACCAACGCTCACCGCCGCGCTCGCGGCTGGCAACACCGCCGAGCCGGACTATTCGAAGATGAGCACGGAGGACTTGTTCGCGTTGTTGCCGGCGGCTCCCACGGCCGCGCCGCAGCGCTCTGCGCTGGAGCGTTTCGGCCATGGTGTCGGCGTCGGCGTGCGCGGGTTGGTGGAGGGCGTGGCCAGTCTTCCTGGCCTGGTCACGGACAACCTCATCGCCAAGCCGGTCAATGCCGCGCTCGACCTGTACGACGAGAAGCGCACGCCGGCCATGTCGGAGTTGGTGACCGGCAAACAGCCTGGCTTCCGGCTGCAGCCGCTTGAGCAGGCCGCGGGCAACCTGCTGACCGGCGCCGGCGTGGGGCACGCGGAAAACGGCTGGGAGCGAGTCGCGCAGGACGCGAGCCGCGGTGCCAGCGCGGCACTGACTGGAGTGGGGGCCGGCAATGTGCTGGCACAGGCGGCGGGCCCCATCACGCGCGCGCTGGGTGCTGGCCTTTCTGCCGCCCCTGGCATCCAGGTGGTAAGCGGCGCTGCATCAGGCGCTACCCGAGAGGCCGGCGGCGGCGCTGTCGCGCAGACCGTGGCGGGGCTCGCCGGCGCCATCGCGCCGACAGCCGTGCCCTTCGCAGCCCAGGCGGGCCTGCGCGGTGCTATCCGCGGCGGTGAAGCCGGCCGTCAGCAGATGGCCGACAACATCGCTACGTTCGAGGGCGCTGCCGGAACCACGCCGACGCTTGGCCAAGCAACTCAGAGCCGTTCGATTCAGGGCATCGAGACGGGACTGACCAACGTCATCGGTGGCCACGGCATCATGGTGAAGAAGGCCGAGCAACAAGCTCAAGCCCTGCAGCAGAGCGTGCAGGATCTCGGTGAGCGCCTCGCTCCGGGCGCAAACGCGACCACCGCTGGCGAGGCCATCACCCGTGGCGTGGCCACCTTCCGCGACAACGTGCGCGAGACACAGCAGCGTCTGTACAACAACCTGGACCGCTTCGTCTCGCCTGACGCACCGGTCACGGTCGGCAACACGCGCGCAGCGATGGAGAAATTGAATGCATCGATCGAAGGCGCGCCGGAGATTTCCAAGTGGTTTGTGAACGGCCAGCTGTCTGCACTGGAGAAGGCCCTCGTGTCAGACCTCGAAACCGCGCTTGCTAAGTCGGCGCCTCCGGGATCGCGCAGCAGCTTGATGAACCCTGCACCCCCGAACCTCGATGCCGCCGCGCTTCCATTTGAGGCGGTCAAGCAATTGCGCAGCTTGGTGGGCCGCACGATGAGCGACACGAACATGCTGTCACCCATCGGTCGCAACAAATGGGCGCCGGTATACGCCGCGTTGAGCGAGGACCTGGGCAAGGCGGCCAAGGCGGCCGGCCCGCAGGCCGAGCAGGCATGGACGCGCGCGAACACCTTCACGCGACTCGCCAATGAGCGCATGGAGCAGATCTCCAGCATCATCAACAAGGATGCGCCAGAGCACATTTTCCGTGCTGCCACCAGTGGGCTGGCAGATGGCGGCACCCAGATTCGCCGGCTGATGAAGAGCATGCCCGTGGAGAACCGCCAAGAGGTTGCCGCCGCAGTGCTGCAACGCCTCGGCCGGGCCCGGAACAGTGCTCAGGACGAAATGGGCAGCGTCTTCAGCTCGGAAACGTTCCTGACCAACCTGGCCGCGATGAGCCCCGCCGCGCGCAATGCGCTTTTCACCAGCTCGGGCTTCCCGGGCCTGCAGCAGAGCATCAATCAGATGGGGCGCATGGCTGCGGTGCGGCGCGAAAGCTCGACGGTGTTCGCAAACCCAAGCGGCACCGCACGCCAGGTGGGGCTCGGTGGCTGGTGGCTGGAGCTTGGCAAGGCCATCGGTTCAGGCAACCCGGTGGGCATCGCGAAGGTGCTCGCGGTGCCGACGCTTGCGCGTGGCGCAGCAAAGTTGGCGACGAGCCCCGGCGTTGTCGAGGCGATCGCGAAGAGGTCGACCTTGAGCCCCGCAATCACCCCTGCTGCCGCAAGCGCTCTGGCCCAAGCGCCAAACGTTGAGCCGCGTAAGGACACCATCCTGGATGGCAGCCAGCCCTTCACGAACCGGATGAGAGCGGGGAAGGCCGCAAAGGAGGCAGGTGGCACCGTGATGCCCCACCCACGGGGCGGCTTCTATGTGCTTCGTCCGCTGCAGGAGAGGAGCGCGTCAGTGGAGTAGTTCGGCTACCCAACTTCCGATGATGACCACCAAGAGGATCAGGCAGAGCACACCCCACAGGACGTGCGCGAGCATGTTCCGGTCTTCCTTGGCGCGCTTGTGCCGGGCGTGCTCTGCCAGCAGCGCCGGCACGTCCTCACCGGTGAAGTTCTTTGGGTCTCTGGCCATTGGCGGAATGTAGCAGGCCGATGGGGAACATCAACAGCCCCCAGTAGGGATTGGGGAAATGCTGCCAATGCGAAGAATGACAAGCCTTATTCAAGCATTTGAGGCCCGCACCATGACCGCCAAGAGCATCGTTCCGCTGGAGCAGGAGAAGCGCGCGGCTTTGCCCACCGCGGAGGCCGCCCACCACCTCAGCCGCTCGCCGGCCACCCTGCAGCTGTGGGCATGCAAGGGCGGGCCAGTGACGCCGCTGCGCGTGGGCGGCCGACTCGCTTGGCCCGTCGCCGACATCAAACGGCTGCTCGGCGTCGCCGCCTGAGCGCTCCTCATCACACACCGACGGTCAGACCTCACCCATCTAGCCGCCTTCAATCCGGGTGCTTTTTCAAGGATCATCACCATGCACAACGCCAAATATCGCACTCCCACCGAAGAGAGCCTCCCGGCTTCGCTGAAAGGTCCCTTTCTCGAACGTCAGGACTCGATCAGAAAGGGGATCGAACTGATGATCGCGGAACACAGGCGCGGCAATTTTGCGGAAGACGGGACGATCAACATCGGGAGGCTGACCGCAAATCTCGGTTTCCAGGTGTACGACCGGGAAGTAGTGCCCATGCTTGCCGAGATCCGCGCCGAGACAGCGAAGGTGTGCAGCCCTTCTTGATTGCCATCAGTGGGCCTGCGGCTCGGTGACGGCCCAGGCTTGCTGGTATCCAAGCGCCTTGGTATCCGCGCAGGTATCCATGGTTTCCAAGGCGAAGGTTTCCAAAGCGGTTTCCACGGCGAAGAAGGGCACGACCCGAAATGCGATCGGCGATGCAAGAAAACCTGAGAAAACCTGTAGCGGCGGAGCACCCCAATGCCCTTTGACGGCACCGAATCGATCGCGCATCGTCCTGCCTATCACAGCACCGAGCAACACCTAGGCATGAACGTGACCACCACCGACGCTCAGCCGCTCCAGATGGCCGGCCCTGCTCAGACCGTCACCAAGCCGCGCGTCCGAAGGGGCGTCGGGACGCTGATCTATCAGACCATCGTGGACTTGAGCGAAAGCAATAGGGTGGCCACGCGCCAGGTGCTCATGGAGTCACTGGGCCTGAGCTATTCCATCGTCGACGACCACGTGAAGCGGATGATCGAGGATGGCCGCGTTCGGCGCGTGGCACCCGGCATCTTTGAGGCTGTGCTCGAGGCGCCGGAGGATCGAGCCATCTCCGTCACGCACTTGCCGGGAGGCGGCGCCAAGATAGAAATCGGGGACCTCTGCGCAGACCTCACCCTGCGCGAGTTGCGCATGCTTGCGATGGCCAGCGGAGGAGTGTTGTTCGCGTTCGGGCGATAGGACGGGCCGCGCCCGGAGCGGCTTCAAATCGCCGGGGGATTGCCCAACACTAGAAGCGCTCGGCCGCCGGCAGCGAGCTGTTGACGATCAGGCGGAGCATGTCGGGCTCGGAAATCACGCGCCCATCCTGCACGCCGCCGCCGGTTTGAAGGGGGTAGCGTTTGGCGACCCCCTTGCAGTGCGTAGCGATGGCATCGCTTACGTTCACGTAGCCCAGAGTGGCCGCGACATCCTTGCCGACAAAGTACGGCTCACCATCGATTTCGAGCGCGCGGATGCTGGTGCCTTCGACGTTGTAGGGAGCCCCTCTACCTGATCCCCTGTGGGGCGAGCCGTGACCGAAGTAGCAGTGCCGGAGGCAACCGGCACGGGCAGATGCCGACGGATACCATGTTCGAATGACAGCACCCAACACTCTTGGCATCCTCCACGCACCATCAATCCCCATGTCGCCTGGCATACCGAACCAAACTAGGGTGACGTTGCCAATCGCAACCGTCGGGCCAGCAACGCTCTTCGTTGAGATATCAGGTCTCGGAAATCCGCTTGGGTCCGCCACTGGATTTATTTATTGCAAGAACGATGCTGAGTGGTTCCTTCTCACCAATCGCCACGTCGTGACTGGCAGGCATAACGAGACGGGAACGTGTCTCGATGCCAACGCATGCATTCCAGATACCCTACACATCCATCATCACAACGCAGAGAAAACGGGTTGGGTGGTGAGGACCGAATCGCTGTATCACGATGCCGATCAAACTCAACCGCGGTGGATCGAACATCCTTCGCTTGGGCCAAGGGCGGATTTCGTCGCACTTCCACTTAAAAACCTCGCAAATACCCAGACGCTTTCCTGGGGGATCGATGAGGTCGCGCCGGTGGAGCAGCAGTTGGCGCCGGCCATGCCGATCAGTGTCGTCGGCTTTCCCTTCGGCATTTCGTACGCTGGTCGAAACCCGATTTGGGCGACTGGTTTTGTTGCTACCGAGCCCTCACTAGATTTCGACGACCTGCCGTTGTTGCTTGTTGATTGCCGTGCGCGCCCTGGCCAATCCGGCTCGCCGGTGGTCAAGCACGTCGTCGGGCAACCTGCAATGCTTACCAATGGCACCACTCAGTTGGCCTACTCGGGCACGTTGTTCATTGGCATCTATTCCGGCCGCATAAATGAGAAGTCGGATCTGGGTTTCGTTTGGAAAAGGTCCGCGGTCATTGAATTGTTGAAATCGCTATAAGCCAGCCCCACTGGCCGACCATCGAAGCCGACTACCGAGCCGGCGTAAAGAGCGTGCGCCGGATCGCCCGAGAGCACCGTTTCTCAGAGGGCGCCATCCGCAAGCGGGCGGAGGCCGAAGGCTGGATGCGTGACCTCTCCGCAGCTATTCAGGCCAAGGCCGACGAGTCGGTACGCAATGAGGCAATGCGCACCGAGGTACGCACTGCGAACCTGTTTCTACCGCTTGGGGCGCTGGGCCTTGAAGCTGGCCCGCGAGGCCGAGGTTCGGCTGCGATGTTCTTCATGTCATCGGCCCGACCGCATTGGAGCGCAAACTTTCGGATATCCTGAAACAACTTGTACGGAGTGCGCTACGCAGCAGTGCGCGTCACCTGAGGGGGTGATTGACCGTCCGAGAAGTACCGATCGTCCACGTCGAACCAGAAGGTTGCCGTGGATGGTCAGGTACGAAAACCAAAAATATGAGGAGGGTGCAATGAGGTCTTTGGCTGCGCTTCGGCGTATACGCGTGTCCGTGTCATTTATTCGATTCATCGCGCTGGTTGCAATTGGGTTCCTGAGTACGCATGCTGGAGCGGATCTCCTCTACAAACGCGAAGTTGCCATTAGTCCACTGCATCTGGTGATCGAGCAAGTTTGGTCGAACGCTGCTGAAGCAGAGGTGGAATGCAAGAAATTGGCCTTGCAGCGGTTGGTGTCCCCAACTGAGTTCGGGAATTGCAGCAAGGTTGGGCTTGGCTGGGATCAACAAGGTGTTTGGAGCACAGTCTTATGGTCGGGGGGGTATTTCACATGCGGGAGACCTTGTCAGTTCAAGCCCGATTACATGTATGTGCTTCTTCGCTTCCTTGCTTGTGAGCCAACATTCACACCTCAAATTCCCGCCGCAGGCGTCGACCCTGTTGCCAACCGTGTCCTCTGCATTCAGCGCAATCTCCCCGCTGAACGAGCTGAGCCCGCGCCAAGTTGCAAGAGATCGACTGCTGGCCAACAGACCCCATACCCTATTCGTCCAGCAACGGGCGAGAAGTACAGAGACGAGATGGATTGGAGCGACTCCGGTCCTGCCGCTCTGACGCTGTCGCGTATCTATCGCAGCACCTGGGGAATTGAAACTTCACCGCCGTCGGTCGGTTTGGGCCAAGTCTGGTCCCACAACCATGTTGTGCATTTGTCAGCTATGCCGTCTGGTGCACCGACCGCTGTAGCAATCACCAGTTCTGAAGGCTATACCCGCAGCTTTGTGCTGTCTGCGGGATCTTCTGCCTGGAGTCCGAGCAACAGCGCGGACACCCTGATCCAGACATCAGCGGGCGGGTGGGCATACAAGCGTGCTGACGACGATAGTGTCTTCAACTTCGATGGCGGCGGAAAATTGCAGACGAAGACAGAACGCAATGGAAGGACGAGCGCCTACACCTACGATACAGCGGGTCGTCTAGCCTCAGTAACCAACGCTTTCGGCCGAACCCTGACCTTTGCCTATAACGGAGGCGGTCAACTCGTTTCAGTCACAAGGCCCGATGGCCGCCTGATCAGTTACGCCTACGATGGCGGCGGTCGCTTGGGCTCTGTTCTTTACCCGGATGGAAAGACCCGCAGCTTCCTCTACGAGAAAGCCTATTTCCCTCAAGCCTTGACCGGCATCGTCGATGAAGCGGGGGTACGTTGGGGGACCTTTGCCTATGACGGTAGCGGTCGTGCGGTATCCAGCGTACTCGCAGGCGGCGTGGCGGGTTATCAAGTCAGCTACCCGTCTATCGGCATAGCCACCATCGTCGATCCGCTGAGAACCAGTCGAACCTACAGCTATGCGAACAGTGCGGGGAGGTTGGCTGTGACTGCTGGATCCTCTCCCTCGGGCGAGGATGAGTCTGACGCCGCCTCTCGCGTACAAGATGCGAACGGCCTTATCACCTCTGAGACCGACTTCAAAGGCGTCGCCACCACCACGGCGTGGGATGTCACCCGTCGGTTGCCAATCAATGTTGTGTATGCCTCCGGCACCCCCGATGCCCAGACTGTGACCACTCAATGGCATGCGACCTTTGCGTTGCCTGTGCTTGTGACGGAAGCAGGTCGCACGACCGCCTACACCTACGACACGTTGGGCAATTTGTTGTCGAAGACCATCACGGATACGGTCACCAACAAGGCCCAGCTCTGGCAGTGGACCTACACCGCCCAAGGCTTGGTGAGCACGCAGACGGAGCCCAACGGCGCAGTCACCAGCTACACCTATGACCTCCTCGGCAACGTCCTGACGTCCACCAACGCCTTGGGTCATGTCACCAGCTACAGCTACGACACCGCCAATCGCGTCGTCAGCACCACTGCTCCCAGCGGCCTCGTCATCACCTACACCTACGATGCCCGCGACCGCTTGTTGACCCAGGCCGTCGGCGGCCAGACCACGACGCTCACCTACAAGCCCTACGGCACCGTCGAGACGATCACACTGCCCACTAGCCTCGTCCTGACCTACACCTACGATGCCGCCCATCGCCTCACAGGCTGGAGCAACAACCGAGGAGAGAGCGGCACCTACACCCTCGACGGCATGGGCAACCGCACCGCCGAGCAGATCAAGAACAGCGCGGGCAGCGTCGCGTGGAACACCGCCCGCACCATCAACAACATCAACCGCCTGAGTGCCAAGACCGAAGGCCCGAACCAGACCAGTTCCTTCGGCTACGACGCCAACGGCGAGTTGACCCGCACCACCAACGGCCAGAACCAGAGCACCCAGTACGGCCTCGACAACCTGCGCCGAGTCAAGGCTGTGACCGATGCAGCCAACGCCACAGCCACGCTGAAGTACAACGCCCTCGATGCCGTCACCGAAGCCAAGGACTTCAAGGGCGTAGCCACCGCCTACACCCGAGACGCCCAAGGCAACGCCACCACCGAAGCCAGTGCCGACGTGGGCAGCGCCAGCACCCAGTACGACAACCTGAGCCTGCCCAGCCAGATCACCGACGCCCTGGGTCAAGCCACGACCATCACCCGCGATGCACTGGGCCGCCCCACAAGCCTCGTCTTCGCCGACGGCAAGACCACCACGCTGCGCTACGACCTCGACGCCAACAGCAAGGGCTATCTCTCCGAGATCGTCGACCGCAGCGGCACCACCGAATACACCCGCGATGCCTTCGGCCGCGTCACCCTCAAGAAGCAGACCCTGATCAACGGCAGCGTGCAGCAGGTCAGCTACGGCTACAACCCCAGCGGCACGCTGGCGAGCATCGGCTACCCCAACGGCGCCACGCTCACGCACGTCTACGACGCTACTGGCCGTCTTATGGGTCTGAACTGGAACGGCAACCCTCTCGTCACCGGCATCGCCTGGAACCCGCTGGGCCAGCCCACCGCATGGACCTGGGCCTTCGCGAACCCCGCCGTGGCCGCCAGCCGGGTCTATGACACCGCAGGCCGCCTGACCACCACCGAGTTCAGCAGCTACGTCTACGACGCTGCAGGCCGCATCACCAGCCTGACGCAGAACCTGTACCAGCCCGGCGATACCGACCCCACGCACAGCACCATCTCCCTGGCGCCGCAGACGTGGGGCGTGGGCTACAACAACGTCGGGCGCATCACCAACTTCAATGCCACGGGCAACACCGCAGGATTCGGCTACGACGCCAACGGCAACCGAAACAGCAGCACCCGGGCCGCCAACGGACTGAGCACCAACCGCACGTACACGGTGGGCGCTGCGAGCAACCGGCTGACAGGCTTCACCCAGAGCATCAACGGCGCGAGCAACACCAGCGTCACCTACGGCTACAACGCCAACGGCGACCTCGTGAGCGATGGCCTGCGCAGCTACACCTACGACGCCGAAGGCCGCCTCGGTGCATCGACCACCGGTGCCACCGACGTCAGCCCAACCACGCGTTACGCGCACAACGCACTGGGGCAGCGGGTGTTCAAGACCGAGCCGCTGTATCCGCCGAGCCAGGGCAATGCGGCTGATCCGGGATTCATGCAGAGCCTGATTGCCTTCTTCACCAAGTTGTGGAACCCGACCACAAGCCAAGCTGAACAACTGGGCTATGCGTATGTCTACGACGAGCAGGGCACATTGATCGCCGAGGTGGGCAGCGGGGGCACGAACAGTGCGGGGCAGAGCCAGTACATCTACCTGCCCACGGCCAATGGGCCGATGCCGATTGCAGCCATCGTCAACGGCAACACGTTTGCGGTGCACAGCGATCACTTGAACACGCCGCGCAAGCTCACGAACGCGGATGGGCGAGCGGTCTGGCAATGGAGCTACAGCGCGTTCGGGGAAGACAAGCCGACGCTGGCAAGGAACCGCTTCGCCAATCCGGAGACGACGCCGAACCCGGGCAGCACGAACCTCTCTGAGGTGAGGTTCAACCTGAGGTATCCGGGGCAGTATGCGGATGAGGAGTCGGGGCTGTTCTACAACTACTTCCGCTCATACGATCCCAGAACCGGTCGCTATCCTCAGGGCGATCCCATTGGTTTGCGTGGTGGATGGAATCGCTTTGGCTACGTGGGGAGCAACCCGCTCGGCTTCACAGACCGTAGGGGACTTGCTCAGGACTGGACTTGCTACGTGCCGGGTGGTTGTGTTGCTAGTCCGCCGCCGTTGGTCGATCCTGACGGTCTACCGATTTCGCCACCTGGAGTTTCGTGGCCGCAACCTCGGCAGATTTCACCCTTGGATTTCACGATACCGGGATTGATCCGCGACCTGTGCAAGGGGATCAGTGACCGGATGTTATCGACGCCATCCCCCTTCCTGCCTGGTGATCCATACTCACCCGAGTCAGTCGATGGTCGTCGTAGCAGGCTACGGGATGCATTGGAGACAGGGAACTTGGATCCTGACTCACCGATACCGGATCAAGGTTCCGGTCGAGACATGGGAGGCCACGAAGCGCGTGGTCGGACGCCGCACGACACAGGTGAAAGAAACGTGAACAGTCGCGAGGAGCACTCCATCAAACCCAAAGGAAATAATGGACCACGTCGTTAACAGAGAGGCCGCAAACTGGTCCATGCCGGCCGCTAGTGGCCGTGCCCAGATTAGATGTGCATTCGTGGCGCACTCGCAAGAACCCGGTGCGCTCGTATGCGGAATCGAGGCGAGTGGGGAGTTTTGGCCGCGTGGGCAGGGCGACCGGAGCGCGGGCACTGTGACTGATTTTCACGTCACGTTGCCGCAGGTCTTGATCAACCTCGTTTCTTTGAAATCACTTCGTGAGCGACTTGTCGAATGGCAAGTCAATCCAAGCGCCTTTACCTTGGAGCTTGGGCTCTTGGGAAAGGGCGGGCAGCGAATCACGTTTGCTATCGGTCGTGATGAAAACTTGATCTACTCGGTCGACAAGCCTGCATGCACACTGACGTATGCATGTGGCGCCGCTATGCAGGGACGATGGTCCTTCGTGGTTGACCAATCGTGCATTCGGCTTTGCGCTGAGGGTATTGGTGAGTTTGTCCGCTCGATTGAATCTGAGCCTGCTTGATTGTTCTCGGGCCCAGCCTCCCCGCTGGGCCTCGCTCTTCTCACCGACCGAACAGCGTCCGAGCAATCGACGATCCGAGTAGCCCCGTCAGAAACGGATGGCGTTCGACCAGCTTCTTGCCCTGTGCGAGCGCACTGGAAGTAAGGGGCTGGCCATCCCATCTTGAACACCCGGGCGCTGGCGGTAACGATCCTGTCCACGAAGGAATAGATGGACATGATGGCAAACGGTCAAGAGGTGCGTCGGCGCCGGTACAG